>NZ_JAUFQI010000001.1:1972500-3172500 GCF_030409715.1 Reinekea marina | reverse complement strand
TCAGGGTCTATGGACACTGCGTTGACTGTTGATCTAAACAACGATGCAACTAAAGACGTTAACCTTGTAGACGAAGAGTATTCAATCTCAATGGACGTTGACGTTGTTAACGGTCCTTTTTCTGGTTCAATCGGTATTGAAGCAGCAGACGGCGACACTACTGTTAATGATAATGCCCTAACAAGCGACGAGCTAGTTGTAACAGTTGGCGATCTAACAGTAACTGAAGGTAACCTAACTTTCGGTCAAGTTGGTAACCTAATGTCTACTGATGAGTACGCTCATGAGATGGCTGAAGCTGGTACTGCTGACGTAAATGCTGGTTTCAAATACGTTGTAGCTGAAGGTGTAACTGTACAGTTGCAAAACCATCAGCCAGCCACCACTGGTTACGGCTCTTCATACGGTGTTGCTGCTCAGTACACTGGTTCAGCTGACGCACTAAGCTATACTGTTGAAGGTGAATTCTCTGGATCTGACGGTGCGCCAGACGGTTCTGACCCTGCTACTTTCGTTGGTGCTGGTGTAACTTACACTACAGATGCCTTCACAGTAATGGCTGCAGTAAACAACTATGGCGCTACTGATAAAGTAACTGAGTATGCTGCTTCTATCGAAGCTTCTCTAGCAGGCGCTACAGTAACTGCTGCTTGGACTGACGTTAACACTGACGTTGAGCAAGACGAGCAACTAGACGTTGACGCTTCTTACGATGTTTCTGAAGAAATGGGCGTTTCTGCTGGTTATACTCTAACGACTGCTGAAGAAACTGGTGATGAAGTACGTGCTGGCGCAACTTACGCTTCTGGCATGATCTCTGCCTCTGCTGACGTTACAATTGCTAACTTCGATGCAACTGAAGCAGACGATGCTTTGATCGAACTAAACGTAACTTACACTGCTGATTCTGGTGTTGAGTTCTACGGCGACTACGACATGCAGGGCGACACTAAGAGCATGTTAACTTTAGGCGCACGTTACTCTTTCTAATTTCAGATTCCTCTGAAAAATAGAATCGGGCCAACCTTCGGGTTGGCCTTTTTTGTGGGCGTTAAAAACAGAACGATGCCCTTTGGGCATCCGCGAGTTCTAAGCTGCCAGCTGCAAGTAAGGTCAAAACATCTAAAACCCTTCGCGTCTTTGCTTTGCTTCGAGCGCTCCTATCTGGGCTTTGTGCTGAGGTTAAGCTTTGGGGGTGGGGTCCACTGAAGCGGGAATCTGAGCCATGGATGGCGAAGTTTAGCGGCGCATGGATGCGCGAACAGCGACCCGTGGAAGTGGACCCCTCCTCCTAAGCGGGATGTGGGCAACGAGATTTAGGCTGCGAATTGGGTAAGATCACTTCGCGTCTTCGCTTTGCTTCGAGCGCTTATATGGACCCGTCCGTTGTTGCAAGCCACTTATTTTACATTAGATTGAGATTGCACGCTTATATTCGGCTTCTTATTTAGGACGGCCGTCGCCTTCTGTCCTGAGCCATTATGAGTTGTGCTCTTACTGTCCTGATCTCCTACGCGGCTTCTTTGAGCCAAAGCGCTCTCAAGGGTTCAGTAAGTCGATCTTATCTTTTGTGTCTTAAGGGTCTGCGCAACCTCTAGGTTAATCTGATTTATAACTTCTAACTTACCTTGCTGGTTCTTTTTCTCTTTTGACTTAAGAGTGGTATACCGAACCATTTTTCATCAGTGCCCAACTGATTCTGGCGAGCTTATTCGCGAGTGCCACGATGATGACATTGGGATGCTTTTTCCCTTCGTGCTTCATCACCCATTGCTTTAGAGCACTGTCTTTTTCCTGCCGCTGCAAGGATTTATAAGCCGACCTCGCGCCATGCACCAGCATCTTACGGATCTGTTTATTGCCTTGTTTACTAATGCCAAGCAAGACATCTTTCCCTCCGCTGGAGTGCTGTCTGGGAACCAACCCCAGTGAAGCACTGACATGACGACCACTGGCAAACGATGCAGCCTTGCCAATGTGACTGTAGAGAAGCGTTGAGATGATTGGACCGATACCCGGTATGCTTTGAAGACGCTTACAGGTTTCATTTGAGTTGGCGATCTGCGCGATTTCTTTGGCGTATTGCTGCTCTTGCTGTTCGCGTTGCAACCACTGCTGCCTGAGGTCGGCTATCATTCGCCGACCTCGAACGCTGAGCTCATTCGTTCCATCCTCTAACACCAATAACACCTGCTCACGGATAGCTTTTGCACCCTTAGGACGAATGACTCCATATTCAGCCAACAGACCTCGGAGCTCATTGCCTACGGCAACACGCTCTTTCACTATACGCTCCCGAACACGATGCAACGCCTGAAGATCTTGTTGCTCAACATTTTTTACAGCAACGGTCGGCATGGTTGGTCGACTCGCTGCTTCAGCGATGCCAAGAGCATCCCTGGTGTCATTTTTGTTCACCTGAACGAAGGGTTTAACGTAACGAGGGTGTATAACTTTAACGGTGTGACCGAGCTTAGCCAACTGCCTAGCCCAGTAATGGGATCCGCTGCAAGCTTCCATAGCGACGACAGATGTTGGCTGCTTCGCAAGAAAAGGCAACACTTGAGCACGCTTGAGCTGCTTCTTTTTAATCTCATTGCCGCGATGATCTAACACAGACAATTGAAAAACAGACTTCGCCAAATCAAGACCGATAATGTTAGTATTTTGCATGATGGATCCTCCTGCTGGATGCCGTACCTGATTAGAGTTTTGCAACTTAATCATGGCACAAGTGGGACGGGTCCATCTCATTTCCTACTTGGGCTTTGTGCTGAGGTTAAGCTTTGGGGGTGTGGACTCCACCTCCGAAGCGGGTTGTGGGCAATGAGATTTAGGCTGCGGGCTGCGGGTAAAATTACCCGCTTAACTCTAGGCCGTTAATGAATTTGCAATCATATCTAACTCGGCGCGGTTTGTTTTGATTTGCTCCATTAGTGGTTCTACGTCTTCTTTATTGATATTCAGATGTTCAAATACCATGGAATCGAACACTTGGTGGCTATTAGGAATTAAGCCGTATTCTTCTAAAAGGTGATTGGCTAAATAAATTAAATGCGCTTGATCACTGTTGGTGCCTAAATAATGTGGGTCGCTTTGGTAGCGAATGCCCATAGTCACTTCACCCGGCATGTTCCAGCTGTGCATTAGGTTTGAAGCTATCTGGTCACGGGTAATGCCTAAAACATGTTTTTCGATATGTTGATGATCTAAATGTTTGTTTAACGCAATCATATTAGCTGTTACTTCAAAGTGTGGCCTAAATGAGTGCGCCATTATCAAATACCCAAAGTTGTGCAATAACCCAGCTAAGTAGCTTAAGCCGAAACTCGGGCGAAACTCTCTTGGAATGGTGCTGACTAAGGCACCGACACAGGCGGCCATGTAAACCGCTTTATTCCAATAGGAGACATCATTGCCGTCGTCTTCGATTGGCATGTCGAGGGTTTTACCTAACGATAACCCTAAGGCTAAGTTCATGACCAAATCGTAACCAAGAACTCGCACAATGGCGTCTTGTACCGATTTTATAGAGCCAGGCGCAGAATAGTATGAAGAGCTTGCCCAGCTGACGACTTGCGCCGCTAAACTCGGGTCTCGTTCTACAATTTGGCTGAGCTTTTCTATATTGGCGTCTGGGTCTACCCGCAGGCGAATAATGGCCTGTGCGGTATCGGGTAGCGGCGGTATTTCAAGCGTTTCTTCTAAACGTTGCTTGATTCTTAGCGCGGTAAATTTATTAACGGCGGTATGAATCTCGTCTCGATCATGATCAAACAGACTGAGCTCGTAGTTGGTTTCTTCTAGCGGAAGCTGCGTGGCAACGGATTCAATAATAGTGGTGTCGAGTCTTTTCATGGCATCGGCGTTTTGCAATGCCATTAAATGACTAGGGTTTCCACTGTGCACAAATATACGATCGGTTTCGTAAAGTGCTTTATCAATGATGGTGGTGGCTTGAATTAAATCGTCGAAAGCCGGAATCGTTTCAATATTTAGCCGGCGCTTTATATCATTTATTTTTTGGCTGCTCAGTGGCGTTAACTCTCGCCCGGTGACTTGTTTAATTTTATCAAAATCAGCAAGTGCTTTAGACGATAAAAACACTTGAACTATGCCTTGTTCATCTTCTAATAAACACACTTCAGCGCGTTCTAACGTTGGTTTATTAGGGCCCACAGCATGGTGAATTGACTGCTTTGCCAAGTGTTGGCGAACAATGATAGGCAAAATATTTTCGGCTTGAGAGGTCAACGTCAATTCCTTAAGAGCAAGTCACAACTTTGTTTTTTGGATAATTCTGCGTTTGAGTATAGTAGCTTAAACCTTAAAGGTTAATGAAAAAACAGTGACTTAGCTCTAAAACCTCTTTTTAGAGTGAGATGCAGTTCACAACTTGAAGTAAGCAATTTTGAGGCGTCATTTTTAATTACACCTGGGCAAAGCGTTCAGCGTCAAACAACCAGCGTTTTATGATTGGGTCTACATGGTTAGGGTACTCAGACATAAGCTTGTTGGCTAATTCAGGCACCACTTCTAACCAGTGTTGATCACGGTCGATGTCGGCAACTCTAAATCCAATCGCTCCTGTTTGTCGTGTTCCCAATACTTCGCCCGGTCCGCGTATTTTTAAATCTTCCTCGGCTATAACGAAACCGTCGTTAGTGCTGCGCATAACTTCAAGGCGTTGTTTTCCTTGTTCAGAGAGTGGGTGGCCATACATTAATAAACAATAGCTCTCAGTTGTGCCTCGCCCCACGCGACCTCTAAGTTGGTGAAGCTGAGATAGCCCTAAGCGTTCGGGGTTTTCAATAATCATCACACTGGCATTTGGCACATCAACACCCACCTCAATAACGGTGGTGGCGACAAGAATATCGAGCTCTTGAGCTTTAAAGGCATTCATGAGTTGAGATTTATCTTTCGGTTTTAACTTACCGTGCAATAGACCAATTCTTAAATGCGGCAGCGCTTCGGCTAAGCGGTTGGCGCTGGCTTCCGCGGCTTCGGCTTGTAAATCTTCAGATTCTTCAATCAGCGTGCACACCCAATATACTTGGCGGCCTTCTTGAACGGCGTGAAAAACACGAGCAATGACGGCATCGCGCTTGTCTTGGCTGATAGATGCCGTCACTACTGGAGTTCGCCCTGGAGGAAGTTCATCGATCACGGACAAATCAAGATCGGCAAATGCGGTCATGGCAAGCGTTCTAGGGATAGGCGTGGCGGTCATGGCCAATTGGTGTGGGTTGCCATTAATGGCTTTTTCTTTCAGTGATAGCCGCTGCTGAACGCCGAAACGATGTTGTTCATCGATGATAATTAGCCCGAGGTTGCCGAAATCAACGCCTTTCTGAAACAGAGCGTGAGTTCCGGTGATTAACTGGATGCTCCCGTCTGCCAATTTAGGTAATAATTCATCGCGTTGTTTTTTGGTGCTTTTACCTAACAGCAGGTCAATCGACACGTCTAAAGGCTCACACCATTGTTGCATGTTGCGAAAATGCTGCTCGGCCAGCAGTTCTGTGGGCGCCATTAGCGCCACTTGAAATCCTTGCTCAATGGCTTGCAGCGCAGCAACCAACGCGACTAACGTTTTACCAGAGCCAACATCCCCTTGAACCAGTCGCATCATTGGAGAGGGTTTGGCCAGATCTTCGCTGATTTCACCACTGACCTTCAATTGCGCATTGGTGAGTTTAAATGGCAGTGCCGCCAATAAATCAGGGACTAAATATTCAGAAGCCTTTATTGCAGGTGCGCCATGGCTTTTGGCTTGGGCTCGTATTTGCTGCAAACTTAAATGGTGCGCTAACAACTCCTCTAAAGCTAAGCGCGATTGAGCTGGGTGATTGCCCTCTAAGAGCATAGCTACGTCTTGTTCACTGATAGGGTGGTGCAAACTGAATAAAGCTTGGGTTAGAGTTGGCAAGCGCCATTCTTGCAACCAGTTAGCCGGCAACCATTCAGGGAGCCCGGCTTGGGCTTTTAAAATGGCCAGTGCCTGTTCAATTAGGCCGCGTAGTCGAATTTGATTCAAGCCTTCAGACGATGGGTATAGCGGTGTTAGGGTGTTTTCTAATGCTGGGAAGTCGCCTTCTTCACGAGCGGAGTATTCTGGGTGCACCATCTCTAAGCCAGTTGGACCCATACGTACTTCGCCGTAGCATCGAATGCGATGCCCTGTTTTTAGGGACGCTTGTTGAGCACGAGAAAAATGAAAAAAGCGTAATGTCAGTAGCCCACTGCCATCTTGAATTTTTACCAATAAAGCACGGCGTCTACCAAAGGCAACTGTGGCCGCCTTTACTTCCGCCTCGACCACAACCGCCATGCCTAGCCGCAAAGAAGCAATAGGCGTTATTTTCGTGCGGTCTTGATATTTATAGGGCAAATGAAACAGTAAGTCTTGGATGCAGACAATACCCAGCCCCGCGAGCTTTTCAGCAATTTTAGGGCCTGCACCTTTAAGCTTGGTAACAGAAAAACTCAGACTTAATGGGTTTTGCATAGCCGAATGGCACCCTCAATTGCATCGATCGCACTCGGTCGAGGAAAGCTGGTTCGCCAAGCAAGCGCGACGGTTCGAGTCGGGGCTTGGCCGCGGAAAGGGCGAACGACCACTAAGTCTTCTTTATAAAGGTGAGAACCGGTGGCGGATCGAGGCAAAATTGTGATTCCTAGGTTAGACGCCACCATGTGCCTTAGGGTTTCAAGTGACGTACCATCGGCCATGGTTTGGGTTTTGCCTTCTGGGTTTCGGGTGGCGGCGGCAATCAATGGGCAGTCGTCTAAAATTTGGTCTCTAAAACAATGACCTTGGCCCAGCAGCAGTAAGTTTTCAGCACTGAGTTCTTGCTCTGAAATATCTTTTTGCGCGGCTAATGGATGTTGCGCAGGCAATAAAATATCAAATGGCTCATCGTAAAGTGGTTTAGTAAGTACATCGGTTTCATTAAAGGGCAGTGCAATGATTAACGCATCCAAGTGCCCTTCTCTCAATCGAAGTCGTAAATTGGCGGTGAAGTTTTCTTCAATCGACAAAGGCATATTCGGTGTCGTTGTTCTAAGTTGAGGAATAATATGAGGAAGCAAATACGGACCAATGGTAAATATTACGCCTAAACGAATCGGCGCTAATAACTGATCTTTCCCCGCGTTTGCTATGTCGTCTATTTTAACGGTTTCCTCAAGCACACGATTCGCTTGAGCCACTATTTTTTCCCCAATAGGCGTAACAGTAACGCCGTTTTTATTGCGCTCGAAGATAGCTACTTTAAGTTTATCTTCCATTTTTCGAATGGCGACACTCAAGGTGGGTTGTGCAACGGAGCAACGCTGTGCCGCGCGACCAAAATGTTTTTCTTGCGCCAGTGCAATGATGTACTTGAGTTCGGTTAACGTCATGAAGGTGCCAAAAGTGTTGAGTTGGTAAAAACTATCGAAATCTACCTGATGATACAAGCAGTTAATGATACATTAAGGCCAAATAGTGATGGAAAAAGTGATGAGTCGAATTCTTTTGGCTGGATTAGGAGACCTCAACAGTCGAGTGGCTGCGCTGGCGCAAAACCAAGGGCACGAGGTTATTGCTTTGCGTCGCACCGTAGACGCCCAAAACCAAACAGTTCAGCAGGTGGGCATAGATTTATCGCAAGAGCGTTGGCCGGATTATCAGGCCGATTACCTAATTGTGGCGTTATCGGCTCAAACACGATCGCTTGAAGGGTATCAAAAAGCCTATTTAGCGCCTTTAGAACAGCTGAACCAGTCTTTATCTTCTTGGAAAAAGCGTCCTAAAAGAATTATTGTGGTCAGTTCGAGCCGAGTTTTTGGTGAAAACCATGGTGAGTATTTATACGATGACAGCTTGGCTCAATCTGATGACCCTTATGCCAACATTTTATTGGCAATGGAGCGGCAACTTCACGCGATAGAATCAAATACTTGCGCTGCAACACTGAGTGGAATTTACAGTGCACAGCGAGATTGGCTTAAACGTCAAGCGAGCAAACCTAGAGAAGAACTGCCTGTTACGAATCACTGGACTAACCGAATTCATATTAATGATGCCGCAGCGGCGTTAATGCATTTAATAACTTTTGAGCAGCCGTTACCTGATCGCGTTTTAATTACCGACAAACAACCGATGCCTATGTATGAGGTTCTAAACTATTTGCGGCTAAAGGCTGGTTTGCCAAAGATCGACAGTGTTCCAGTGATTAGCGGCGGAAAGCAGTTGATTCCAAAATTTTTAGAATCCAGCGGATTTACCTGGCAGTTCCCCACCGCAAAAAGCGGCGGGTATTCATGCAATTAGTGAGTTTCTAGGCAATGACCTTGTAGCAGGGCACGTAAGCACTGCCGGGTAACTTCATACGTTTTTGCGCTACAAAGGCTTCTAGCAAGTTATCGAGTGGTTGCAGAATTTCGGGGTCGCCGTGTATCTCGAAAGGTCCTTTCTCTTCAATTAAATTTATGCCCTGTTCTTTTACATTACCGGCCACAATACCACTGAACGCTCGTCTTAGATCGGCTGCAAGCAAGTGCACGGGTGCGTTTTTATGCAGGTTAAGTTTGGCCATATTAT
This sequence comes from Reinekea marina, assembly GCF_030409715.1. NCBI lineage: Bacteria > Pseudomonadati > Pseudomonadota > Gammaproteobacteria > Oceanospirillales > Saccharospirillaceae > Reinekea > Reinekea marina. The sequence goes on along the minus strand of NZ_JAUFQI010000001.1, from coordinate 3,163,910 downwards.
CGTGCGTGGCATGGAAAGGTTCTTGGAAAATGGGGTCAATGTGCAGTTTCCAATTAAAGTGGTAAGCATCGGCTGCTTTGCGACGGTAATCTGTTACCAGTTGCATGCCGGTGGTCATTTCTCTAGCCGCCGCAATGGGGTCATCGACAATTATTTTATATTTTTGCTGCGCTTGGTAACCCAATGTTTGAGCAATAAATTCATGAAGCTGTTTAAAATAGTCGGCGGCTTCTTTTGGGCCCGTTAAAATTAACGGGAAGGGAATTTCCTTGTTATCGGGATGCAACAAAATACCCAATATATACAGCAGCTCTTCAGCTGTACCAGGACCGCCAGGGAATATGATAATGCCGTGGCCTAAGCGCACAAACGCTTCGAGGCGCTTTTCAATATCGGGCAATATGGCTAGATCGTTAACTATAGGGTTCGGCGCTTCAGCGGTAATAATGGCCGGCTCGGTTAACCCAATGTAACGAGCATTTAAAATGCGTTGCTTTGCATGCGAAATAGTTGCGCCTTTCATAGGGCCTTTCATTGCACCTGGGCCACACCCTGTGCAAATATCGAGTCTTCTCAAACCAAGTTCGTGGCCAACTTCTTTGGTATATTCATATTCGACTTCATTGATCGAATGGCCTCCCCAACATACAACCAAATTTGGTTGCTGACCCGGCAACAGCATTTTGGCGTTACGTAGAAAATGAAATACATAATCGGTGATGGCCGAGCCGCTGGCTTGTTCAGATAAATCGTTTTTGCGTTCGCTTTCCGTCCACACGATGTCGCGCAGTGCTGCAAACACCATTTCTCTGGTCGAAGTGATCATAGCGCCATCGACAAATGCATCGGCAGGGGCATTGTATAAATTTAGGCGAATGCCACGATCTTGCTGAACAATATCGATTCGAAAGTCGGGGTAGTTTTGTAAAATGGTTTTTGCGTTATCGCTGTCGGACCCGGTATTTAAAATGGCGAGAACGCAGCGGCGAAACAATTCGTATAGCCCATTTTCGCCAGCCTGCTTTAATTTACTTACTTCAAATTGAGATAATACTTCTAAGCTGCCAATCGGAGTAATCGAGGCATCTATCGTATTTGGTTTGGTCATTCGGTTCTCTACTTTGCCCGTGTTTTGGCTACAGTATAGTGCCTAAAGATGACATTAGCCGAACTAAAAGCCGTTTCATTAGCTCAGGGTCTTTAACGGTAATCGCTTCGCTCGATGCGCCGTGTTCTCTTTGGGCTAAAAGTCGACTTAACCAAAAACGCAAACCCGACTGCACTTGCAGGATCGGCACGGCTTGCAACTCGTCTTTGCTGAGCGGGCGAACCGATTGATACGCGGCCATGAATCGAACTTGGTTATCTGCAAAAACGGCATCATCATCGTTCAAACACCAGTCATTCAAAGTAATGGCGATGTCGAGTGCATAGCTGTCGATGCCTGCAAAATACCAATCAATGATGCCACTGAGCTTTTGTTGATCGAAAAGGGCGTTGTCATGAAACAGATCGGCATGGATAACACCTTGAGGCAAAGATGTTGGTAGCTGGCTGATGTGTTCTATGGCTTTAGACGCAATAATTTGCTCGTTTTCAGCCAGCGTGGGTTGAATTTGAGCCAGCGTACGCTTTACCCAAGCTAAGCCGTGGCTGTGTTCGCGTTGAGCGTTGAATTCGGCTGTCGCTAAGTGAACTTTTGCCAACGCGGTTGCAATAGCTTCAATGTATGGCTGTGTGTGTTCAACATGGCCACCGCTCACGCGTTCAAAAAATACGCCAGGCTTGCCTTTGATAGTGAATATAAACTGGCCATCGGCTTGGCGATACGGCTGAGGAACGCTGCAATGGTGTTTGTGTAAATGTTCACCGAGTTCAACAAAAAAGGGCAGCTCTTCAAAGCTGTGCTTTTCAAAAATGGTCAATACCAGCTCGTGCTGATCGGTACTGACAAAATAATTTGTATTTTCAACGCCAGCGCTGATACCTTGATGAGAAACGTATCCCCCCAGATCGTAGTGCGACAGCAATGAACTTACCTCATGTTTATTTAATTCGGTGTAGACAGACATGGGATGGTTACATTCATAAAAAATCGGCTGCTGAGTATTCCATAATTGAGCCTAAGATTACAGTGGATACCCTAAAAACAAAGGCTATTGTGCTAGTAAAATTTGAACACAGTCATGGTACACTGCCTTAAAATAATTTTTGTAAGCATTGGACACGCATTCATGGTTAATACTTCAGCGCCAATTGTCTTGGTAGATGGTTCTTCTTATTTATTTAGAGCGTTTCATGCTCTGCCGCCGCTGACCAATTCAGAAGGCATCCAAACAGGCGCTATTAAAGGCGTCACTTCGATGTTAAAAAAGCTAGTCGAATCGTACCCAAATAGCCCGATTGCCGTCATTTTTGATGCCAAGGGCCCTACCTTTCGAAATGAAATGTATGCCGAATATAAGGCTAACAGGCCACCCATGCCGGAGGAATTGCGTGAGCAAATCGTGCCCGTACATGACATGGTGGTCGCGATGGGGTTGCCTCTTTTGTGCATTGAAGGCGTTGAGGCCGACGATGTTATTGGAACCTTGGCGGAGCAGGCTACTCAAGCGGGTTTAGAGTGTGTTATTAGTACCGGCGATAAAGATATGGCACAGCTGGTCAGCCCACATGTATCGTTGCTCAATACCATGAAAAATGAATACTTAAATGTTGAAGGCGTACGAGAAAAGTATGGCTTTGGCCCTGAGCTAATGATCGATTACCTCGCTCTGATGGGCGACAAAGTGGATAACATTCCAGGCGTTCCGGGTGTGGGCGAAAAAACGGCTTTAGCGTTAATACAAGGGCTGGGCGGTTTGAATGACATCTATAGTCGATTAGACGAGGTGGCGCAGCTAACCTTCAGAGGCGCGAAAACCATGGCCGCTAAGCTTGAAGCGCATAAAGAAATGGCGTACTTAAGCTACGAACTGGCCACCATAAAACTCGATGTTGAGTTGGATGTTTGCGTTCAAGACATTAAAACGAATGACCCAGATAATGAACAGTTGTTGGCCTTGTATCAACGTTTTCAATTTAAGACTTGGATTCGAGAGCTATCGGGCGAAACGACTGAAACAGCTGCCAATTCAGCTTCTCGTAATACAAAGGCGGCCTCCATTGAAGATCGTGCCGAGTTTAAATCGATAGAACCTGAGCAAACAAATTACACCCTAGTGGCTTCTACTGAAGAACTCGCCAGCATTAAGGCCGAAATAGAAAAAACAGGGCACCTTAGCTATGTACCGGTGTGGCAAGATGGGCACTACAATCACCGCGAGCTGGCTGGTCTAGCCATTGCTTCAGCGCCGGGGCTTAGCTGGTATTTTCCATTTGCCGCCGATATTGGCACAGTGCTCGATACCGATTCTGTCGTGCAATGGTTTAAAGATCTTATTGAATCGCATGCCATTACCAAAACTGGCAGTGATTTTAAATCCGATTACCATTGGTTTAATCAAAAAGGCATACGGCCTTCACGGCTACTGTTTGATGTTGAAGTCATGGCCTTTGTTTACGACAGTACGTGTAAGCGCGATAAAGCGCTGGCAACGCATTTTAGCCCGCTGTCCGTCGATAATTTAGCGCGCCTCTATCTAGAAAAAGAGCTCAAAACGCTCGATGATTATCTAGGCAAGCCTGGTAAAAAGCGGTTACCGGTATCGGCCATTGATCCTAATGAGATTGGTTTGTGGTTCTGTGAACGGGTTGATTTTCAGCTTCGCATACAGCAGTGGCTGGGTCATGGCCTGAAACAGCGCGGCTTAGCGCAAGTTTATTTTGACATTGAAAAACCTTTATCGCCTATTTTAGCGGCCGTTGAGCGCAATGGCGTGGTTCTCGATACCGATTATATGAATCAAGTGAGCGCCGATTTTAAATCTCGCCTCGCCTCGCTGGAGCAAAAAGCTCACGATTTAGCCGGTACAGCGTTCAATATTGATTCACCAAAACAGTTGGCCGAAATATTATTCACGAAATTAGAGCTACCTGTGGTTAAAAAAACCGCTAGCGGTGCACCTTCAACCAATGAAGAAGTTTTAAAAGAATTGGCCGAATCGCATGAACTACCCAGGTTGATTCTAGAGTCTAGGCATCTTAGGAAGTTAGTGGGTACATACACTGATCCGTTGCCCACCATGGTTCAGCAAGATGAGAATAACGATTACCGCTTGCACACCAGTTACCATCAAACCGGTGCGCAAACGGGTCGAATGAGTTCGCATGATCCAAATTTGCAAAACATTCCGATTCGGTCAGAAGAAGGACGCTCGATCCGGCAAGCCTTCATCGCGCCAAAAGGGTACAAGCTGCTCGCAGCCGATTACTCTCAGATTGAATTACGGATTATGACGCACCTGAGTCAAGATGAAAATTTAGTCACGGCTTTTAAAGAAGGTCGGGATATTCATCGTGCAACCGCCGCCGAAGTAATGGGGGTTGCTGAAGAGGATGTGACAACAGAGCAGAGACGCTCAGCCAAGGCAATTAACTTTGGTCTTATATACGGAATGTCAGCTTTTGGCTTAGCCAATCAGTTAGGGATAAGCCGAACCGAGGCTAAAAAATACGTTGAAGCTTATTTTGAACGCTACCCTGGCGTGAAGCGCTATATGGATGAAACTCAAGCCGAAGCGAGCGAAACAGGCTACGTTGAAACGATCTATGGCCGTCGCCTATATTTACCAGGCATTCAATCTTCTAACCAGATGGTGCGTAAAGGTGCGGAGAGAACTGCGATTAATGCGCCTATGCAAGGCTCAGCGGCCGATATTATTAAGATGGCCATGGTTGACGTTCAAAAATGGCTCGAAGGTTCGCCGTTGCGTGCCCGCATGATAATGCAAGTGCACGATGAACTGGTATTTGAAGTGCATGAAGATGACTTTGCCGAGTTGAGCTCAGGTGTGCGTTTCAGGATGCAGCATTGCGCGCAACTCGATGTGCCGTTGATTGTTGATATCGGCGTTGGCAATAACTGGGATGAAGCACATTAACGCTAACTAACTGACACAAATTCTATAATTAACGCCAGAATTACTTGAAAAACAGTCGTAATGGGCTTTAGTTATTATATTGATTCTTTGGAGTACCTATGTCGTTACCCTTATTAGTGGTCGATGATTCGAATTTTGCACGAAAACAAGTGATCCGTGCGTTGCCTAAAGGCTGGGATGTTGAAGTTTCCCAAGCTGGAGATGGCCAGCAAGCTATCGAAGCTATTAAAGCTGGCAAAGGTGATGTGGTGTTGCTAGATCTGACCATGCCAGTAATGGATGGCTTTGCCGTGCTTGAAGAAATAAAAGCTAACGACCTGCCGGCCGTCGTCATTGTTATTTCAGGTGATATTCAGCCTGAAGCCTATGCACGTGTCATGAAAATGGGCGCTTTAGCGTTCATAAAAAAACCGTTAGCAGCTGATGAACTCAATAAAGTATTAAGTGACTTTGGCATTTATTCTGGCGAGGAGTCTTGATATGAATGCAGATTCACTTAATGAAGATTTAAGGGATTGTTTTCAAGAAATTAGTAACGTGGCCGTTGGGCGTGCAGCAAACTTGCTGGCGCAGTTACTCGATACTTTTGTGTTAATGCCTATTCCTACCGTGAACCTACTTGAACGTGCCGAATTAAGCATGGCATTAACTTCTATAGGTGAATCCGGCTCAGTGAGTGCGGTGTGCCAAGGCTTTACGGGGTCGAAAATAGCAGGCGAGGCCCTTTTGATTTTTAACGATGCCAGTTTTACGGACATGGCTGAGTTAACGCATTATGAAGGCGAAATTACCGAGCAAATAGAATTAGAGCTGTTGATGGATATTGCCAATATCCTAATCGGCGCCTGTTTGAATGGTCTTGCAGAACAAATCGACGTGAACTTCTCGCAAGGGCAGCCAAACTTGCTGGGGCAGCACATGAATATTGCTGAAATGCTCAGCGAGCAAGATTCGCAATGGAAGCGAGCATTAACCATTGAGTTACCTTACAAGTTAGAAGGTCGCAATGTAGATTGTGATTTATTGTTATTGTTTACAGAAGACAGTTTGAGCGTATTAGCCGATAAACTGTCTTATATGCTGGAGGACTGATGTCAAACAGCAATGATCCATTAACAGAGTTTCATTGGTTAGTCGAAGTTTTACAGACTGTCGATGTTGGCGTGCTCGTACTTGATTTACAGTACACCATTACCTCATGGAATGGATTTATAGAAAACAATTCCGGTATCGACTCTGCCGATGCCCTGGGAAAATCTCTTTTTGATGTGTTTCCTGAGCTTTCACAAGATTGGTTTAAACACAAAGCAGAAACGGTCATTCAATTACGTAACCGAGCATTTACAACCTGGGAGCAACGACCTTTTGTATTCAAGTTTCGTAATAACCGGCCCATTACCGGCGTAACGCCATACATGTATCAAAACTGCACCTTTATTCCGGTTGTAAGCACAACGGGCAAGGTCGAAAATTTAGCCGTCATTGTGTATGACGTAACCGATGTGGCTACCAGTAAACTAAAGTTAAATAAAGCAAACGAACAGCTAGCCGAACTGAGCCGAATTGATGCATTGACCCAATTATTTAACCGAGGATATTGGGAAACTCTGTTTGAAAACGAGTTTATGCGCCAACAGCGAAACCCTCGCGAATTATGCTTGATTATGTTCGATATCGACCACTTTAAAAAAGTAAATGATACTTGGGGGCACCCTGCAGGAGACCAGGTGATCCGTTCCGTTGCTAGGGCGGTGAAAGAAAACTCTCGTGCAACAGATTTATCAGGTCGTTATGGTGGAGAAGAGTTTGTCATTTTGTTGATCGACTCCGATATCGACAACGCCTTTAATTTTGCAGAAAGGTTACGAGCCGATATTGAGCAAACGAAGGTTGAAACTGACGTACAAACTCTGAGCGTGACCGTCAGTTTAGGTGTGTCCGCTTGGTCTGAAAAATTCACTGAGCATAGCGAATGGATCGAAGCAGCAGATCAGGCATTGTACAAGGCTAAAGAGGGTGGCCGAAACAAAACCGTACGCAGTTCAGATTGATTTAAGTCAACGCATCTTTTAGGCAGCCCGTTACACTTCTATAATTCTCTTACCACGGAGCGCTTATGGGGGTTGCACTTCTTCAACAACTCAATGCCGACCATAAAGTTATGGCGCGGATTCTATATTGCCTTCAAATGCAAATAAAAGGCTTTGAAAACCTCGATTTTGTATTTAACTCTTCGCAAATATTAGACATTCTAGATTACATCTCCTTTGTACCTGAACGTTGGCACCACCCCGTAGAAGACATTATTTTTAAGCGAATGTTACAGCGTGCTCCACCACACCCTAGCCACATTGTTGGTGTATTGAGTGAGCATGATGGGTTAGAGCAATTAACTGAAGAGTTAAAGGTGGCATTTCGTCGAGTGACTACCGATGGCCGTGTGCCAGTTGCGCAACTTTATCAAACGGCGACAATTTACTTAACCCGGCAAATGTTGCACTTAGATGCTGAGGAAACCGTCTTATTCCCTTTGGCTCAAGAATTATTAACAGAAAGTGATTGGACCGAATTAGAAATGCTGGCGGAGGATATTTTGAATCAAGACGATGAACTTACGCATAATAGCTATGATCATTTGCGAGACTCTATTTTGAATTTCGAACAAGAGCCCTATCAGTCTGAATCTGATTGATGACTCGTCCATTTCGCAATAGAGCAATCTTCGATGTGCCAGTAACTAGGCAGTAAGCCGTTCTTCCAATATTGAATGAATCGATCATCAATTAAGACAATGTCGCCGATATCATTTTCGGTTCTAACGGCACGACCGGCCGCTTGCAAAACTTTTTGAAGCCCGGGAAAAAGGTATGTGTAGTCAAAACCTGGCATTCCTCTTTGGCTGAGTGCCATTTTGATGCGATTGTTGAGGTCATTAACTTGTGGTAATCCTGGTCCTACGATAATTACTTGCTCTAATTGAGCGTTTGGTAAGTCGACGCCTTCTGAATACACGCCGCCGAGTACACAAAATAAACTGAGGCCCTGTTCGTTTTTAAAGCGATTTATAACGGCGTTTTTATCTTCTTGTGTCCACGAACGTTGTTGGATAATACATTTGTTCTCGTTGATCTCTAATACCGCCGTACATGATTTAAGCTGCAGGTAACTTGAGAAGAACACAAAAGTATTCTTCTCGTTAAGGCTGTAACTCTGCAGTAAGTTCTTTATGGTTTGCGGCAATTCATTGCGGTCGGTATATCTGGTTGAAACGTCTCGTACAATTTTTACTCTATGTTGCTGCGGCGAAAAAGGTGAAGGCAATTGTTGGTACACGCTTTCACTTAAGCCATTGAGTGTCAATGAGTAGTTGGCCGGTGTTAAGGTGGCTGAGAAAGCGATAACGTTGTTTACAATATTGTGTTTTTGCGCCAGCAACGTTGCTGGGTTTAAGCATAACAATTCAATCTTACGATCCGCGGGTTGGCCATCATTATAACGCCATACAAAATCTTGTTCATTGGCCAACTCACTTAAGCGTACAAACCGAGAACACATAAAAATAAATTGCTGCCACTCTATGGGAGGAACAAACGACGGTGACTCTCTGAGCAAGGCGGCACTGTCACTGACAAACTGACGCGCTTGCCCAATTAACGACTCCGGCGAAATAGAGGTTATTTCCTGTTGTTTATCTTTACAACAGGTTCTAAGCGCACTCTGAATCTTGGCCAGGTTCTTTTTAATGTTACTTGGGCATAGTTTTAGCAGCGCTTGTAATGATGCACCTAAAAATTCGGTCGAATAAATCATTCGGCCACGTTCAATTAAGTTGTGAGCTTCGTCTATCAAAATGGTGGCACGGTTATCTATTTCTTTGAGTAAATAAGGCTGAACAGCCGTCGTGTCGTAAATGTAGTTGATATCGCCGACGACAATATCAGACCAAATTGCCCAATCTTGACTCAAGTAATAAGGGCAAATTTCATTCTCTAAGCCTATTTCCATCAAAGCGGCTTTTGTCCAATGCTTATGGCTAAAAAATAAATGCCTGATCTGGGATCTTTTTCTAAAATAGCCACGGGCGAATTCACAGAACTCTCCGTCGCATGGCGTCTCTGGCGATAAGCAAGCACTGTCTTTTGACGACAATTGAATGGCATTTATTCTAGCGCTCGGGTCTAGTTGCTTTAGGCTGTCCCATGCCGCTACTTGGCCCGTATTTTTCATGGACAAATAAAATACGCTGTCAATGACTGGAGTTTTCAGCGCCTTAATTGCAGGGAATAGCGAGGCTAATGTTTTACCCGTGCCGGTGGGTGCTTCTACACACAAGTGCTTCTGGGTTAATATCGATTTATAGGCGCTTTCAGCCATTAATCGCTGTTCCTGTCTCATGGCAGAATATGGAAATGCAAGTGAATCGAGGTAAGGGATTAAGGCTTTAAAATGAGAATGCTTTTGTTCCAGCCAATCCTCATAGCGCGCGCAACATAAAACTAAATAATCAATGAGATCCTGTTTCTGAAACGTTTGGGTCTCTGGCCATTCTTGCAGTGTTTGTGGGTGCACGTAGCAAACGCATACGTCTATAGACTTTCTGTTGTCAAAACTCTGGTTGGCTAAAATTGCGGCGTAAATTTTTGCTTGGGACAGGTTCAAGGCTTTGGTGGTAGGTGGGATTTCACTGGGTGGGATTCGAGTCGTTTTTATTTCTTCAATACCACTATGAAAAACACCATCGACTCTACCAGAAACGCGTAAATCAAAATGCGGAGCTTGCCATTGCACCGATACAGATACTTCGGGTTGATAAGGCTTTGGGCGTTTGTTTTGAATAGCGCGATGCCCAAATTGACCTTCAAGACTGCTGGGTGATGCTCGGTACTGACTGATTAAATCGCCTTCTGTTTGGCAAAAATCGGCCAATGCACGAACATTGATTTTATAGGTTTTGCGTTCACAAGTAGCTGACATAGCAAACGCTTGCATTGATGTTTAAGTCATTAAAAACTTTTAACCAGGCCACTTGATTATCCTGAAGCTTATCGCCAGGACCTTTTATTTCAATAAACTCATACTCATGCAAGGTTCGTTGAAATAAATCGGGGAAACCAGAGCGGTGGTGTTTTATATCCGTAAGAATATGTTTGAATACGCCATGCCATTGTTCGAGGCTGAGTGCGTCAAAGCAACTTAACACGAGCTCAAGTGTTAAATGTTTCCAGTGAACAAAAGGATTGCTGATACCTTGCTTTTCTTGCCACATCGATACCAAAGACCCACGTAGCTGAGATTTATTTTGTGCAAAAATAGATTGAAAGCAATGGTCTCTTTTTGCATAAAAAGTTTCTTCATATAGATCCGTTGGTTTGGATTGAAACGGGTGGTGCCAAACCCCAGGAACATCGGCGAACACCGCGGACCAAATCGCTAAACCAAATATAGACATGGGTAGGGTGTTTTCTAACCAGTGACAATGGCCTAACGTGCTAGCGGCTATTTCTTCAACTTTGGTGTCTTGTTTGTACACTTCTAAATAACGTTCATTCCAAATAGGCTTCGGAAATTTCTCCAATGGACGGGAGAGCGGTTTATTGAGTTTATTTATGAAGCGTTGATAAAAGGTTAACTCGCTTTCCGATTTAGGCTCTGATTGCAATTGTTCCATGATAGCCAACGCTTCTTGGTACTTTTCGAGCTTATGAAGAATTCTAACCTGTCGCTCACGCGAAGGCGGTAAGCTGTTGGTCTGAAATAGTGTAAGGCTTAAGTTGAGTTCGTTGAGTTGTTCTAAGCGATAAGCGACACGATTCAAAAGCTTATGCCAACGATACTTCAATGCATCTGAAACCGTTAATGATAAACATTGTTCTGCAAAATCATTGAGAAGCGACCAGTTTTTGGCCTCATTGATTAAGTAAAATTCGCTGCTTAAATTACTGAGTTCAAGGTATGTATCGATATCTTCAGTGCATTGAAAAAATCTATTTTGAGAATCCAGTGGGTATTTTTCATATTGGGCTACGCCAAGATTTTCAAGGATAAAGTCTGTCAGGGTTTGGCGTTCGTTTCCAAAATAGAGCAATTGGAATCGTCTTAAGCAGTCATAATCACAAGGAGTGATGATTGTTTCGTCGTAACCCCAATCGGCCGGTGTTAATAAAGTCTCATCTTCTAACCAAAGCTCTAGCATGTCTGCTTTTTTGATTTTCTCAGTACCTTCAATAAAAAGTGATCGAGATTGGGCGACTGGCAGTAAGTCGATCAACTCCCAAGCATAGACTTCAGGATTGAATTGAATTAAGGATTGTTCGGCGAGCTCTGACAAGGCAGTCGCGGTATCTTCAACTTCGGCATAATCTAGTTTATCGGCGATAAAATTCGGACCTTTACGCATATAAAGGCGAATCAGCAAGCGCAGTACCATGGGCGAACAACGGTTGATTCGCGCTAAAAAGGATCGGTCTTCAGGGGTGAAAAGATCTTGGTAGCGTTTTTCAACAGTGCTAAGCATTGTTAAAAAATAATCCAAGTAGTAATTATCGTCTGGACGATTAGTGTTGATAGAGTTGCTCATTTAACCAGCTTTGTAAAATAATTTGAGCCGCAATGCTATCGACCTTGGCTTTACGAGCTTTAGACAGCGCCATTGGCTGGCTACTTATATGGTGCATGGCTTCCTTTGTGGATAAGCGTTCATCTATGCCATTGGCGGGAAGACCATAGCGGCCATGTAAACGCTTGCGAAATTTGTGTGCCCTGACCGTCATTTCTGATTCGGAGCCATCCATATTAAACGGAATGCCCACGACAAAGCCTTTGGGTTTCCATTCTTGAACGAGTTTATCAATGTCATCCCAATTCGGGATGCCGTTTTTGGCTCTTAATGGCTTTAGCTCAGACGCAGTGTGGGTTTGCGTTTGCCCGCAAGCAACGCCAATCCAGCCAGTTCCCCAATCAAATCCTAACCAGGTATCAGCCATCGGCGCTAAACCGAGTTTGGCCGTCTACTCTAAAATGCCAAGTACGCATAATGACTAAAACATTATTGTCTTCGAGCACTTCGGCGCTAAGTGGTTCAAAGGGGGCTGAAAGGTGGACAATTTGTTTTGCCGCCTGATCCAAAATGCTGCTTCCCGAAGGACGAGTCACTGATACGCTTCTTAAAGAACCATCTTCATTTATTTCTACCGCTAAGCCCACCGAGCCTATCAGTCTTCTTTCTCGGGCGGCTTCGGGGTAATTTTGATTGCCGATGCGTTCGACCTTTTGCAGCCAATTGTGAATGTAGGCAGCATCTGCAGCGCGTTTAGCGGAAACTGCGGTCAAGGTTTTGGTACGAGGACGTTTGGCATAATTTTGCCGGCTATCGTCTAGTAGGGCCTTTAACGTAGCTACATCGGTTATGTTGTTTAAGATAATATTCTCTTGCTCTGCATTCGCTGAATCGGCAGAACCATCATCACTTGAGCTGCTGTTAGCCGCAAAATCACTCAATTTACTGGTGGTAATAATTCGGTCGTGGCTCACACTCAACTCGGTATAGGCTAAATGTTGAATGGTTGGCGTTGTTTGGAAGATTTGGTTTTCTTCTATGTCGGCTTCTTGGTCAGATTTAAGAAGCTGTTTGTCGTCTAGTGTGCCACTGCCCACTTGGTCATTGTCGGCTAAGAAGTCGGCCTCATCGAGGCTGACTTCTTCGTTGCTCTTATGCACGCTCAGCGTTACATCGAGCGTCGGGCTGCTTTGCTTTTGGGTGAATGAGCTAAAACTGACACCGAATATCAGCAATGCGTGCAAGGCTATCGCTAGAAATACAGTGAAACTTAAGCGATCAATCGCGCCGATTTTTGCAGTTTGTGTGGCCATGTATTACTTCTTTACCAGTCTTTTTTCAATTGCGTTCATTAAATCTGCAGAGATATTTGTATTGTAGGCTGTGTCAATTTCTCGAATGCAGGTGGGGCTGGTGACGTTTACTTCCGTCAAAAATTCGCCGATAACATCTAGACCGACAAATAATAACCCACGCTTCACAAGCTCTGGTGCGACCTGGTTCGCAATCCAGCGGTCTTTTTCAGTGAGCGGTTGAGCAACACCACGACCGCCCGCTGCCAAATTGCCACGCGTTTCGCCTTTTGCCGGTATTCTGGCTAAACAATAGTCTACTGGTTTGCCATCGACAATAAGGATGCGTTTGTCACCCTCTGTAATTTCGGGCAAGAACTTCTGCGCCATAATTTGTTCTTGGCCATTATTTGTCAGCGTCTCAATGATTACACCAACATTCGGGTCATTAGGCTTTAAACGGAAAATGGCAGTACCGCCCATTCCATCTAATGGCTTAAAAATAACATCCTGATGCTGCTGGTGAAATTGTCGTAACAAAGTCGAATCACGAGTGACCAAGTGTGGCGGTGTGCATTGTGCAAAGTGGGTCGCAAATAGCTTTTCGTTACAGTCTCTCAGGCTTTGCGGCTTATTAACCACTAAACTCCCTTGCTGCTCGGCCATTTCGAGCAAGTAGGTTGCATACACAAATTCATTGTCGAAAGGTGGGTCTTTACGCATTAAGATGACGTCGAAATCGGCCAGTGCTCGGCTTGTTTTGTCTCCTAGCTGATAGAAGGCGTTTGGATCACGATCTACCGTGAGAGGCGTGCTCAGACCCTTAGCGGTGCCATTTTCGAGGTATAAATCGGGTAATGTTAAATAATGGAGCTCCCAACCCTTGTCTGCAGCGGCCCACAACATAGCCAGAGAACTGTCTTTTTTGTAATTTATCGTTTCAATTGGATCCATTACGATGGCAAGTTTGATTGTCATGGTCTTCTCTTAATAAATTGGAATATTGAATACATGGTAAAGCAAAGTTCTGAAAGTCAAAATAACTTTCTTAACAGACAGTTATAGCGATAAGTTAGAATCTATGATAAAAGTTAGCCCTTGAAAAATTAGCTAAATTTTCCGTCGTTATGGAATAGGCATGTTAGACTGTAGTCATGTTATTTTCGAGAATAATAAGCTAACATTGTTTGAAATTTATTATGTGTAAAGCGCTAAACCTTGGGATGGCTTATGGATACCAGTTTTGACAATTTGAAGGTAATGGTAATAGATGACTCTAAAACCATTCGTCGCACAGCAGAAACGCTACTGAAGAAGGTAGGCTGTGAAGTCATTACCGCAACAGGCGGGTTCGACGCGTTGGCTAAAATAGCCGATTCTAAGCCAGATATTATCTTTGTAGATATCATGATGCCTAGATTAGACGGCTATCAAACCTGCGCACTGATCAAAAATAACAGTGCATTTAAAGAAACACCGGTCATTATGCTTTCCAGTAAAGACGGGCTGTTTGATAAGGCAAAAGGTAGAATAGTTGGTTCAGATCAATATTTGACCAAGCCTTTTGGAAAAGACGAATTGCTAGGTGCAATTCGAGACTACGTTAAGTAGAAAACGAATTTAGTAAACGAAACAAGGGTATGTTATGCCACGAGTCTTAATAGTTGATGATTCTCCAACCGAGACCTATGCCTTTCAAGGTATGTTAGAGAAGCATGGAATAGAAGTATTGACCGCCGATAACGGTGCTGATGGTGTTGCGCTGGCTCGCCAAGAGCTGCCTGATGTTGTGTTGATGGATATTGTAATGCCGGGTTTAAACGGCTTCCAAGCTACCCGTCAGCTCACTAAAGGTGCAGACACCGCCCACATTCCGGTTGTCATAGTCACTACAAAAGACCAAGAAACAGATCGAGTTTGGGGTCGTCGACAAGGGGCTTCAGGCTACCTAGTTAAGCCAGTAGCCGAAGCAGAGCTGCTTAAAACTATTGAAGCTGTGATGGCTGGCAAAACCTTAGGTTAATTGCGATGACCGAAGTAACCCCGATCACGCTGCTTAGAGGAATTGAGTCTCGTGTGCGCCACAGCGCTAAAGGCTTACCAGAGCAAGGTGAGGTTGCACAAACATGGAGTGGGATTGGCTTTCGTATTGGTGAGCATCACTTTGTTGCCCCGATGTCGGAGGTGAAGGAGATCTTGCGAGTACCCGATTTTACCCGCCTGCCTAATGTGCAGTCATGGGTTCTTGGTGTGTCTAATATTCGTGGCCGACTCATTCCAATTATAGATTTAAATGACTTTTTATCTTATGAAAGTAATCAAGCTATCCGTAATCGACGTATTTTGGTCATAGAGCAAAATGAGCAGAGCGATGGATTGGTTATCGATGGGGTAGAAGGTATGCAATATTTCCCAATAGACGATTTCGATGAATCTACACCGAATATTCCAGAAGGCATAAAACCTTTTGTAAGTGGGCACTTCGTGAAAGACAAGCGAATATGGTGCCGATTTAATATGCGGGAATTGTTTGAAAGTGAAGAGTTTCAAGGTGTTGCCGTTTAGGTCGCACCTTTTCTTATATATAAAAGACGTTAAATAGATGGCAACCAGAAGCCAGACTGGAGTTCAAAAATGAAACAAAGAGCCGGAAACCTGCTGACAATTCTCGGTACCAACCGATTACTCAGTATCTTGCTTGCCGCCTTGTTGGTGGTAATTATCGCGGCAGTTGCCGTAGTTGCGCACGTTGGTACCTTAACTCGGTACGATCAAGAGTTATTGGAAAATGCCGCAGAACTCAGGGTATTGTCTCAGGAACTGGCTAAAAACGCCTCGGAAGCATCCGCAGGTAAAGAAGAAGCCTTCTCTTTGCTTCAACGAGCGCGTGCCGAATTTGAAATTCGCTGGAATTACATTCTTCAAGGTAATCCCGTTAGTGGCGTACCGGCATTAAGTGAACACGCAAGTGGCGTTGATGCCAGCCGATTAGGCAGTGTTTGGTCTGGTGTGAGTGAATCTTCTAACCTTATTGTTGATTCACGTGACGTTATTCTTGAGTTACATGGTACGGCCAATACTCTTTCTGAACGTATTCCTGAATTACAAGTAGAATACGACGAAGTTGTTGAAATTTTATTGGAAAACGGCGCTGGCGCGGGTCAGGTTGCTCTTGCACAACGACAGTCTTGGTTAGCGGAACGTATCGTACGGTCTATTAACAACGTACTTGTGGGTGGCGAAGGTGCCGTAATGGCCGCCGACTCATTTGAACGAGATGCAGCACTCTTTGCACGTGTACTACAAGGTATGCGTTTAGGTGACGACAACTTAGACATTCAAAAGGTAGAAGACCCTGAAGCAGCCGCCTCCTTGAATGATATTGCTGAAATTTTTGAAATTGTATCTGGCTCAGTTTCTCAAATTATGGCGACATCTCCAGAGCTATTCCAGGTACGTGAAGCTTCTAGTAACATATTCTCTGATTCACAAACTCTACTTGAGTTAGCATCCGATCTAATCGGCCAAATGCAGGTTGCCGCCGATACACGTCTATTTAATTCAAATTGGGTTCTATTGTTGGGTTTGATAGCGATGCTGTTAATTGCCGGCGCGGTATTCGTAATTATTCGTGATACACAGAGCGATTTACAGCAAACAGCTGAAACTAACGAGCAAAACCAGAACGCAATTTTACGTTTACTTGATGAACTTGCCGACTTAGCCGACGGTGACTTGACGACTCAGGCCACAGTAACCGAAGACTTTACAGGTGCTATTGCCGACTCGATTAACTTCGCAATCGACCAAATGCGCTCGCTGGTATCGGCGATTAACACAACAGCGGTTCAGGTGACCTCAGCGGCACAAGAAACTCAGGCAACGGCGATGCACCTTGCTGAAGCATCTGAGCATCAGGCCCAAGAAATTGCTGGAGCATCAGCGGCGGTTAACGAAATGGCCGTCTCTATTGACCAAGTATCCGCGAACGCCGCGGAATCAGCCGCGGTGGCAGAGCGATCGGTTGCGATCGCTAAAAAAGGTGCTGACGTGGTACAGGCAACCATTAACGGCATGGATAACATTCGTGAGCAGATTCAAGAAACATCGAAGCGTATTAAACGATTGGGTGAATCTTCACAGGAAATTGGTGACATCGTATCGTTGATTAACGACATTGCAGACCAAACCAACATTCTTGCACTTAACGCCGCAATTCAGGCATCGATGGCGGGTGATGCTGGTCGAGGCTTCGCGGTTGTTGCCGACGAAGTACAGCGCCTTGCAGAACGTTCATCTGCTGCAACAAAACAGATTGAAGCGCTCGTTAAAACGATTCAGAACGATACCAACGAAGCGGTAATCTCGATGGAACAAACGGTTGCCGAGGTTGTACGTGGAGCTCGCCTTGCGCAAGACGCCGGTGTTGCACTGGAAGAAATTGAAAGCGTATCGAAAAACCTAGCTGACTTGATTCAGAACATTTCGAACGCAGCGAGACAGCAGGCATCATCTGCGGGTCATATTTCAAATACGATGAACGTCATTCAAGAGATTACCTCGCAAACATCAGCGGGTACGACTGCAACGGCTAAATCGATTGGTAACTTAGCTCAATTGGCCAATGACCTTCAGTCTTCGGTTGCCGGCTTTAAGCTACCTGAAAATGACGATGATCTAGAATCACTTTCTATTCCAGATCTAGACGATGAATTTGTAACTGCGGTTTAAGGCTGCGGTTACAAAAACAAGAGAAAACTATGGTTGTGTCTGTAAACCAATCGCCAGATTTATCGGATGCCGCATTCGCTTGCTGGCAAGATACGATAGAAGAACGGCTTGGTTTGCAGCTTCCAGATCACCGCCGTAGTTTTCTGAAAACCTGTTTGTCTATACGAATGCGAGAGGTGGGTTTCGATGACTACCTCACCTATCACGAGTTTGTAATGCAAGGCGATAGGGGGCTGATTGAGTGGAATCAGTTGATCGACCGGATAACGGTACAAGAAACTCGTTTTTTCCGAGATCCAGCAGCGCTGGCCCTAGTAAAAGACTACCTTGTTCGACGTTTAAAGAGAGACGAATCAGCGCTCAGCGTTTGGAGTGTTGGCTGTTCATCTGGTGAAGAGACTTACAGCTTAGCCATCTTGATCGAAGAGGTTCTCGCTAAGCATGAATCTTCAAGCGATATTCGTTACGGCATAACAGGTACTGATGTCAGTAAAAAAGGATTAAAGGCGGCTTCAGAGGGGAAATATGCTCTTCGTCGTCTAGAAACGCTCGATAAACGATTAGTGGATCGATACTTTACCGATGTTGGTGGCAGTAAACAGGTCGTTAAAAGCACTCGTGACCGTGCCTGCTTTGTTCGATTAAATTTGTTGGAGTTAGCGCGCTCTCCATTGAATAACTTAGATGTAATTTATTGTCAAAATGTACTCATCTATTTTAGAAAATGGCGACGCAAAGACATTGTCTCTGAGTTAGCTAGCCGCCTTAAGCCAGGTGGCATATTAGTGTTAGGCCTTGGAGAAATTGTCGATTGGAATATGCCAGATTTAACGCGTGTTCCAGGTGAACGTGCACTAGCTTACATAAAACGTAAATAATAATGGGGAAATCGGCATGACCGACCGCCGAGATTTTGTAGCATTAGATTGGGTTAAAGGTGAAATCGATGAAACTCTGAAGCAGGCTCGATATGCATTAGAGGCTTTTGTTGATACACCTGAAGATACTAACCGTTTAGAATTCAGCTTGTCGTATATTCATCAGGTTTACGGCACGTTGCAAATGGTTGAGTTTTTTGGTGCTGCTCTGCTTGCTGAAGAAATGGAACAACTAAATCGTTCGATTGTCGAAGGATTAGTGCCCGCCAGTGGTGAGAATCTAGCGGTATTAATGCAAGCGATCATTCAGCTTCCCAATTATTTGGATCAATTGAAAAAAGGTCAGCATGACCTCCCTATCATCATATTGCCGCTGCTTAATGACTTACGTGCCGCTCGCGGCGCAAGTTTGCTTTCTGAAACGGCACTATTTACACCTGAATTAAGTGCGGCAAAGCGAATGGTTGGAGAGCCCGACTACAGTGCTTTTACGCAGCAGCAAACGATGGCCCTGCTTAAAAAGCTGCGACAAATGTTTCAACTGGCGTTACTCGGTTGGTTAAAGAATCAAGATGTCGACAACAGTGTCGGTTTTTTAACGAAAGCCATTGCTCGTATAGCGAAATTAACCGAGCGCACAAAAATTGGGTCGCTTTGGCGCATTGCAGATGCTTTCATAGCCGGTATAAAAGTAGGGCAAATTAATCGCTCGCCGGCCACAGCAAAACTGTTACGCGATTTAGACTCTGAGCTTAAAGCACTGATCGCTGACCCTGTTAAAGTTGTACAGACTTATCCCTCAGAAACCCTGATTAAGAATTTATTGTTTTATATTGCCAAGCTTGAGGATACGGGCGTTGATCGTATTGCTCAAATCCAACGTCAATATAATTTAACTCATTCGCTTCCAACCGACCAAGAAGTTGAATCGCAACGCGCTAAATTAGCCGGCCCAGATAAAGAAGCTATTTCTAATGTAGTAACGGCTCTTTTAGAAGAACTCGCGCGATTAAAAGATGCATTAGACCTAATGGTTCGAACAAAAGTGTCCGATCCAAGCCGGCTTAAAGAGTTAGTCAGCCCAATGCAGCAACTTTGTGACACTATGGCCGTTGTAGGTTTAGGTAACCCTCGTCGAGTGCTTGGCGAACAAATTACAGAAATTAATGACACCATTTCAAAAGCCAGCGAAGTCAGTGATTTGCAGTTGATGGATATTGCTGGCGCATTGGTATATGTCGAAGCGACCTTAAAAGGTATTGCTACCGATGAATCCAGTTTTGATTCTCAGGCAAGTGCTACGCAAAGTGATATAAATAACGCACACGATGCCTTATTGCGTGAAGCAAGAAATGGTTTAGAGCAAATTAAAGACGCGGTTGTAGAATTTATCGGCAATCATTTCGATCATGCGAGATTAGAAGACGCGACTAACCAGCTGACAACCATACGTGGTGGTTTGAGTATGGTGCCATTGCATGAAGCGGCCGACATTTTAAAGTGTGTTCAAAATTATGTAGAGCAAAAGCTCATAGGTGACCGCTATCAGCCACAATGGGACGAGCTAGATGCCCTCGCTGATGCATTGGTTGGCGTAGAGTATTATTTAGAGCGCATTTTCCGTGATGGCTCCGGCACCAATGTAGAGTTATTGGAACGTGCCGCCGAATCTGTTCGTAAATTGGGCTACAACATTCAGTTTGATGTTGAATCGAACGAACCGGAAGTTATTTCGGAACAAGACAAAACATCGAATAATCAAGAAGCATTTGTTGTCGATGATTCCGATACCATTGAAGCTCCGAATGTCGAAGACGAATCATTCTTACAGTCAGAAGAAGATCTGGAAGCAGATTTATCTCTGGAATTCGAAAGTGATGAAGAGCAAGAGTCTATTGATTCAATTGAACTGAATATTGACCAAAACGACACTGTAATAGAGCTTGATGCTAAAGATGTTGCAGCAACTGACGATTGGGATGAGTTACCCGTTGCCGATGTTTTAGAAAGTGACTTTGATGAAACGCTGTCTATAGATCAAGCCTTGTTTGAAGCTGAAGCTCCGCAGCCTATTAAAGCTGACCTCAATGAAGTCGTTGATGTTGAGAGCGATACTGATCATTTAGAAGTCAGTGAAGAAAGTACAGAAAATGCAGAAATCATTCAGCCTGAAGTAACAGAGCTAAGTGAAGATGACGACGATGATTTAATCGACGATGAAATTTTAGAAATCTTTATTGAAGAAGCCGAAGAAGTTCTTGAGGCCATCAATGAGTTTTTCCCTCAATTCAAGCAAGACACCTCAGATAAATCAGCATTGACTGAGTTTAGACGTGCTTTTCACACGCTAAAAGGCAGTGGACGCATGGTAAACGCCAACTTAATTGGTGAAACCGCGTGGTCTATTGAAAGCATGTTGAACCGACTTATCGATGGCAGTATAGACATCAGTGATGATCTATTACGTGTGGTCGAAGAAGTGACGGCTGAAGTACCAAACTTAATTGCCCAGTTTGAGAAAAAGAAGCCGGTTGATGCAACGAGAGCAAATGCATTAGCTGCCATAGCGGATAGTATCTCAAAAGGCGAGCCAGCAGATTGGTCTACCGTTTCGAATGATTCTGAAATAGACGAAATTGAGATAACGGATTCAGCGGTAGAAACGTTAGACCAGGTTGACGATACGCTTGAGATAGATATTGAAACTGAGCTTGAAGCAGAAGAAACTGATACATCCAACCTGAACTTCTCAGTGGAAGTATCTGAGCCCAGTACCGATGATAATTTGCTTAAAATATTCCAAGCTGAATTAAATTCTCACATTGAGTTTGTTGATAATTATTTATCAGACGAACCTATTGGTCGTAAATTACCAGACGCCTTGCAACGCGCATTACACACCATCAAAGGCTCTGCACATATGGCCAGTGTGGAAGTGATTGCTGATGTTGTGCAACCTCTTGAAGCGTTAGTTAAAGAGCTTCAAGAGCGAGGGCAAAAGGCTTCGCAATCGTTTGTCGATTTATTGGCGACGATGAGCATTTTGGTAAAAGATTTTGCTACCGCAGATTCAACGGCCAGTACAACTCCAGAGGCTCAGAGCTTTATTGAGCGAGTAATCGCCTATAAAAAAGAAATCTTTGTAGAAGCAGAGCCTTCGAATACTGAAGAACTGAGTTTAATGACGATATTTTTGTCCGAAAGTATGGATATCGTTATGGATGCAGAGCACCTCTTGGAAGCGTGGTCGAGCCAAGGCAATGCCGAAGAATCAATGTCTGTTCTGATTCGCGAACTAGACACGCTCGCACAAGCAGCTTATGCCGTTGACCTGATGCCTGTTTCTCAATTAAGTAATGAGCTTCATTCGTTATACCAAGCTGCGGCCTCCAACCCTTATATGGTCGAGGAAAAGTTCTTTAACTTAGCGCATGATGGCCACGAATCTCTCATTTCAATGATGGATCGAATTGCCGCAGGTCAATCTATCAGAACAGACGCATTGTTTTCTGAGCGACTAAAACAACTTTATGAGCTTTACGCCATTCCTTTTGAAGTGAAAGGTGCTCAGGAACAAGAAAGCGAAACATCTGAATCAGTGGAGAGTACCCCACTCGATCAGCTAGTCGATAGCACCCTTGCGCCGGTATCGACACCTCAAGAAAGTAATCCTACTTCTTCGCCGGCTCTAGAAGTTGAGCAGCCTGAACGACAATCGATTGAAGGCGACGCTGAGCTTGTTGAAATCTTTTTAGAAGAGGCCAACGACATACTAGAAAGCATTCAGCAGAGCTTAGATAACTGGACAAATGATACCGCTAATACACTAGAAGTAGAGTCGCTACAGCGAGACTTACACACTCTTAAAGGTGGCGCGCGCATGGCCGAAATTACACCTTTAGGAGACTTAGCGCATGAATTGGAGTTTCTATATGAAGGCTTAGGTCAAGGGAAGTATCAACCTTCAGATTACCTAATCTCTTTATTACAACAATGTCATGACCGGTTAGCTGTAATGATTGGTGACATTGAGTCGAGCATGTCTTGTTTGTCAGCTCCAGATTTAATTGCCGCAATAACGTTGTATCGAAAAGATCCCACGGCTGATTTCAACGCACTTTCGGCGCTTGCTGTAGATAGTACACCTGCTGAAACGAGCAAAGAACCGACGCTTGAAGACCTGGTGAGTCAAGATCTATCTACGCACGTTGAGCACGAGTTAACAGTAGAAGCCTCGAACCAAGAATCGGAAGAGCCTGCTAACTCAGTGGAAAGAGTAGAAGGCGATTCTCCGGCAGTGGCTTTAGATCTTCCGGATGACTTAGATTTCGATATTTTAGAAATCTTCATTGATGAGGCCGGGGAGCTTTTAACCGAGCTGGAAAATGCCGTAGAAGAATGGCAAATCGATAACGAAAACGAAGCGCACGCCGATGAATTGAAGCGTGTTTTGCACACATTAAAAGGTGGTGCTCGATTAGCTAAATTAAAAGAACTGGGCGATCAAAGCCACGATTTTGAAAGCTTTGTAATTAAAACCCAGCAAGACAAACTGCCTTTAAATGACGCGTTTTTTAAGAATGTAATGTCTCGCCAAGATACGTTGGTGTCTTATGTTGAAAGTCTGCAGTCTATGTTGGCGAATCATGAAGGCGTTGGTGGCGGTTTTGGGCCGAGTGTTATTCAGCTTGTCCAGGAAATGGATGAAGATGAGATTGCCCAATTAGAAGCTGATTCAGAATCTGCCGCTCAATTATTGCAAAGTACTGAGGCCAAAGATGAAAAGCCATTGGCACCGGCTGAGCCGTCTGCCAGTGATAACGTTGTTGCCTTCAAGAAAAAAGAAGCCGAACCGAGCGCGTTAAGTAAAATAGAGCAACCCCAAGAGAATAAGCGTGCTCAACCGCAAGAAACCGTGAAAGTAAACGCCAACCTTTTAGAAGGGTTGGTAAACTTGGCGGGCGAAACTTCAATTACTCGTGCACGATTAGAACAAGAAGTCAGTGACTTTACATTTAGTCTTGGCGATATGGATTCGACGATTGATCGCTTAAGAGATCAAGTAAGACGATTAGACTTAGAAACCGAAGCTCAAATCAGTTTTCGCCAAGAACGGGCTGAGGAAACAAACTACGAAGATTTTGACCCGTTAGAAATGGATCGATATTCACAGATCCAGCAGTTGTCACGATCGCTTATGGAAGCAACATACGACCTTCAAGATATTAAGTCGACGTTGACCGACAAAACGCGCGATGCTGAAACCATTTTGCTTCAACAAAGCCGTATTAACACGGAGCTTCAAGAAGGTTTAATGCGTACTCGAATGGTACCATTTAACCGGTTGCTGCCTCGCTTGCGTCGTATCGTACGGCAAGTATCTGGCGAACTGAATAAACAGGTTGATTTTGTTGTTGGTAATGCGGAAGGGGAGGTCGATCGTACTGTATTAGAACGTATGATTTCGCCATTGGAGCACATGCTACGAAATGCAGTCGACCATGGCATTGAAATGCCAGATGCTCGTTCAAATATCGGTAAGCCGACGAAAGGAACAGTTCAGCTCGATCTAGCCCGTGAAGGCAGTGACATTGTCTTGAAGTTGCAAGATGATGGTAAAGGCATCGATGTAAATCGTATTCGCCAAAAAGCGCTCGAAAAAGGTTTAATCGCAGAAGATTCAGACTTGAACGACACAGAAATCATGCAATTTATTTTAGATGCAGGTTTCAGTACGGCGGAAAAGGTGACTCAGATTTCCGGTCGTGGTGTTGGCATGGATGTTGTGAATTCCGAGGTTAAGCAACTCGGCGGATCAATGTCGATCGATTCTGAACTCGGCCAAGGCACACAGTTTATAATTCGATTACCGTTTACGGTTTCGGTCAACCGAGCGCTAATGGTCAATACGATGGATGACCTCTACGCTCTGCCGTTAACATCAATTGAAGGTATTGTACGAGTCACGCCAAAACAGCTTGCGCAATACTATCAGCCCGATGCGCCTTTGTTTGAATATGGTGGCGGACGTTATCGTTTAGAGTATATGGCGTCGTTGCTGCATACCGGGTTACAACCAAATTTAGACAATTTAGACAATAACATCCCGTTAGTTCTGGTTAGAGGCAGTGATGAGCGACACTCAATGGCGCTGCATGTTGATAGGCTAATGGGATCACGAGAAATTGTGGTGAAAAACCTTGGGCCGCAATTTAGTAAGGTACCAGGGGTTTCTGGTGCAACCATTCTAGGTGACGGCTCCGTTGTTGTGATTTTAGACTTACCTGCTTTGATTCGTTCTGAGTTGGTTGTCGAAGATCAATCAAAAGCAACGGATGCCATTGAAGCCATACCCGTATTGCCGACAAGCAAGAAGAAAGAAGGACCATCGAAGGTATTAGTTTGTGATGATTCTGTAACGGTTCGAAAAGTGACCAGTCGCCTGCTTCAGCGCAATGGTATGGACGTAATGCTGGCTAAACATGGTGGCGATGCGATTACTCAAATGATGGATGAAATTCCAGATTTGATTTTGCTGGATATTGAAATGCCACACATGGATGGTTTTGAAGTAGCACAGCGAGTTCGCCACGATGATCGACTAAAACATATTCCAATTATCATGATTACTTCTCGTACGGGAAGTAAGCATAGAGATCGCGCTATTTCTATTGGCGTCAATGAATACATTGGTAAGCCTTTCCAAGAAGGACCACTCTTAGAAACGATCGAGCGATTGCTCGAAGAATCGTGAGTGTCTCATGAAGGGTAAACATAATCGTGTTGGGGTGATCGCTGTGTCACCCCTTATTCAGCATCAGCTGCAGGTTGTGATAAATAATGCTGGCTATGATGTGGCCGTAAATACATCGCCTGAGCGACTCAATAAAAAGCTGCTGAAGAACGAAACCATTCGGCTATGGGTTGTCGAGCTAGAAGAGAACGATCAGAACGATGACTTTATTCAGGACGTTCTTGAACTAACTGAGATGCCGGTATTGTTTGGTGATGGCAATATTCCAGGCAAGAATGACGAAGACTATTTGGGCTGGCAAAGGCGAATAAAAGAAAAGCTCAATGCCCATGCACCGCCCGTTGAAGAAGCCCTTATTGCGCCGGAAATTGACCTAGAAGCGCTCGTCGACAATTCCGAAAAGCAAAGCTTTGAATTGCCAGAGGCATTAAAAAATGCACCGTGCCCAAACCTAGGTCCGATCTGGGTTTTGTGTGCTTCGTTAGGTGGGCCTCAAGCGGTTAAAGAGTTTGTTGATTTATTACCCAAAGACATACCCGCTGCCTTTCTATATGCACAGCATATTGATGATGGTTGCCTCGATGCACTGGTTCAATCTGTTGGACGCCATACCCAATTGAATATGGTCAAGGCCGATCATGGCGTGCAATTAGAAAATGGTAAAGTGTGTGTGGTGCCGGTTGATAATGAAATTGTGTTCACTGAAAACTCCGGTGTACTTTGGAAAGAAAACGGTTGGAGCGGACCTTATGGTCCCAGTTTGGATCATTTGTTAAAAAATGTCGCCAATCACTACGGACAAAAAGCAAATGCCATTATATTCAGTGGAATGGGCAGTGATGGTACGCTTGGTTCTACGTTAGTTAAAGAGCAAGGCGGGACTGTGTGGGGCCAAACTACACAAAGCTGTATTCAGCCTTCTATGCCAGACTCTGCTCAAGAGGCGGGTTGTTTAGATTGGCGCGGTTCGCCAAGAGAATTGGCTGAAAAAATAATTACTTGGTTAGCTGAGAGAAAGTCTCAGGCCGCCTAATATCACAGTAAAAGGTAAGATCATGAAAACACCAACAAGAATGCTTTCTAAATCTGATAATGACACGGTATCGAGTTTATTGGTGCCTGTACAAGGCAAAAGCTTACTTGTTCCTAACGTAGCGGTAGCGGAACTTGTGCCGGCTACCGAAATAGAAGCGGGTGAGAACTTACCTACTTGGTGCCTAGGCTATGTTCATTGGCGGGGTATTCATGTACCCGTGATCAGTTTTGAATTAGCCAACAGTCAGGTGAGTGGGCGCAACAGCGTTGAATCTCGATTAGCAATTTTTAACTGTATTGGTGATGATCAGAGCCGACCTTACTTTGCTATTATGGTGCAAGGTATTCCTCGAATGATAAAGCTTACTGATAATGAAATACGCGAAGATAAGCAAACAACGATAGGTCAAGCGGAATCGATGGCTGTGATCACCCAATTGGGTAAAGCCATTATTCCAAATATTGACTACTTAGAATCATTAGCTGCAAAGGTTTAACCTGCATTTAAAGTGAAGCCATTGCTAGGTTGATTTTTTTCTCGAGTCTCAGTTTAGACTCAAGGTAATGCTTTGTTTGTGCCATGCCGTATGGAAGCTTCGCAATGAAGTTTTCCGATAAAGCTATGTCGGTAATGTAAGCAGGATATTTCTTTCCTGAGGCGCGTATTCCTAATATGTAAGATGCCACGGCTGTATAAAGATTATCACCCAGAATATTACTGCTAAATTCTTTTTCATTACAGCTGATTACAAACTCATCCGAGCCATTGGAGCTGACATCTACATTGACCTGAATGCTGATGAAATGCCCCTTGTTGATGAGCCCTTTAACCGGGGTCCTTAGCGCCTTGTATTGACCTTTTTCTGATATAAATTCAATGCATTGTATTTGCCGCTGCCCTTGGAATTGCTCTATATCAATACTGCGTTGTCGGTGTTCTGTAATTTTTAAGAATCGGACCAAGGGCGATATAAGGGTAGCGACATTGAAAAATTCGGTATCAAAAACAATCAAGGATCCTTTTTCATCTATAAGCCGAATAGCCACGCGTTTATTGTGCCGTTCAAAACCAATGATCATCGCTTGTGGTTTTTGTGCGCTTAGTAGCGGCTTTAGCCATTTTGTTTTCGCCTGAAAGAGTCTATCTATGATGACAGGGTTGTGAGTGGTTTGTTCTTCCCCGAGCTGTTGAATGAGTTCTTTTTCGGTTGAGAATCGGCGGTAGCCAATGACATTGTTAAGTTTTTGAAAGACGAGAAATTCTTCGCTTTCATGATAAATGAATCGAGGCGATGCAGACTTGTTTGATCGGCACAGCGCATTTATGGCGTCTTCGAATAAGTCACTGATTCTCTTGGCGATGGCATGCGGTCGCGTTTCATTGTTGCAAACCACATTTAGTTCTGGCTGCGAGTTGCCGTGCTGCTTATTGATTTTGCCTATTAAAGATCGAATGGCATTCGCGGTTACGTTGTGATCATCGTACCGTTCAACGACGACCTCTCCCCAGCTATTGACTAACACCATATCTATACTGATGATTAAGTTCTCTCTTAGCGAGCTAAAATCCATACTGTCGCTGCGCTCAGATATTTTTTGCAACCCGCGTGCCGATAAATAAGCCAGTGGGTCTCGCCCTAAATTCACAAACAACACCGCCTTGGTGATATGGGCAGGGTGATAGAATCGATCTGGGTTTATTTTGGCCAGTGGGGTCGGCAAATGTTGGCGCAGTGATGCAATGGTCATACGAATTTCAAAGTCGCTTATTTTTTCTTTTAGCGGCTGTATTGGAATGTGCAAATGAGCACTGAGAAGGCCGTTTAAGTGACACCACAACAGCGTCTCAAGTAATCCTTGAGAATATTTCAATGGCGAAGCTGAATCTATTTCATCAATGGGTTGATTATAGGCCGCCCACAATGCTGAACCTTTTTGTTTGCTCTCACGTTCATGTAGACGAATTTTTTCATTGGATAAGTCTATGTCTAAGCCAATTTTTATAAAATCAATTTTGCCAGGTCGGCGATCAAAAGCCGCGTGCAACTTTCGGCTTAGAATTAATAAGTCTCTTTGACTCATGACATGCGCGCTATGGTGCTCTGCGGCAAACTCAGTTAAGAATCGATAACTGCGAGTGAGCTCACTGACTAGTAAACGGCGTTCATTGATGACAGATTCAATAGACCATTGCCGATGGTTGTCTAAATGTTGAACTGTATGTTTTGTCCATCCCCATGATTGTACTAAAACTTCCATCAGCTCTCTGCGCCATGTTCGAGTTCGAGTGGGCTTTGAAACGTTAATGCCGACTTTGAAATAAAAACATCGCCGTAAAAGTTCTAAACGATCCTTTTCTCCTCGGTCTACTAAATAAGCCTCAATACGTTGATAGAGCATGACATAAGGATCAAGGTTATCGAGCGATAAATTCATTCGGTAAACGGCATTTTTTAAAGAGTGTGCCAGGCTGATAACCTTAGGAAATTCCCGTGCATAGATTTCAAGTAAAATTAATTTGAGTACAGACTTATAAGGCGCATCGATGGCCTTATAAATTTGCCATAACCCAGCGCCAATAAATTCACCGGCGTCTAGTTTTGATACGCCTCCAAAATCGGTAACCTCTTTCGTGCTAATGTGGCCATTGTTGACGAGTTTTTTTATAACCCCTTCATGCTCTAGTTCTTTGGACGTTGGCACAAACCACCAGGCAGACATGCCTCCTGCAATGAGTTGCGCCGTGCGGTAAAATTCATCCAACAGCAATGTGTGAGAGGTTGAACCACAGTTTTCGCCGGTAAGGGATTGTTGCTCGCCGCCTTGAAACTTTTGAGCGTTCATTAAGAAAAAGTGCACTTCTAAATTAAAGCCACTGGCCCAGTGGCTGATCGCTTCGCACTTTTGATTCAGAAGGTTAATTTTGAATTGACTAAGCTCACTGTCATAACAGAGCCAGATGTCTAAGTCTGAGCTAGTCGATTGGCCTATGCTGCCACTTGACCCCATTAAGTACAAAGCCGAAATTTCAGGGCGACTGACTAATTGAGATGAAAAAGTTTGCCGAGTCAGTGATTGGGCGGAACGCAACAGTGCATCTTGTGGTTGATAAAAGGCAATACCTCTTGGCATTTCAGTCGCTTCGAGATAACCCGGTAAGCCACGTTGATGGACATGGAACAGTAACGGTAACAACTCGAAACATTGTTGTTGTTTAAGTTGTAATCCTTCCTTTAAACGCTGCAAGCGACCTTCGTTGACTTCATGAAACCGTTTCCGCACTTCGTTTACGTGCAGTGCCGATGCTCCGGCTTTTCCAATAAAGCCAATAGGTGACTGATCATTAAGAAAATTAGAGTGTTCCAAGTTCTGTAATCGCCTAGTGTTTACTTTTGACTATTATAAGATGAGTGTAGTCGAAATAGGGTTGGTTGTTTGTATAATACTTTGTTACAAACCTAATTTTCGAAACAGGGTACCATGAGCAATTCGGGTTTACTCCGCGTGGACGTTTGTTTTCACTTAAAAAGTAGAATTAGACAATGCAAGAACAACAAAAAAAGCTTTTGATTGTCGATGATGATCAAGAAATATGCGATTTACTGAAAGAATATCTAGAGAAGAATGGTTTTTCTGTCGACGCTGTAGGTGATGGGCAGAAAATGTTCGATCGTTTAAATGCCGATCATTTTGACTTGATAGTTCTTGATATTATGTTGCCTGGCGACGATGGATTCTCATTGTGTAAAATGGTGAGAAATAAATCCAATATCCCCATCATTATGTTAACGGCCGGTTCCGATGAAACCGATCGAATAATAGGGTTAGAGCTCGGTGCCGATGACTATGTTGGCAAGCCTTTTAATCCTAGAGAATTGCTTGCGCGTATAAAAGCAATTTTAAGAAGATTCGAAGACAATCAGAGTGTGCAACAGGAAAAACCTGCTCACCAGTTGTTAAAGTTTGGTGATTTTACATTGAATATAACCAACCGTGAGTTGGTTTATAGGTCGGATCCTGCCGAATCATTAAATGGCGCGGATTATAATTTGCTCAGTTTATTTTTGAAAAACCCGGGTCAAGTGCTGAGCCGAGATGATTTATCTCATCACTTGAAAGGGCGCGATGCCTCGCCTTTTGATCGTTCGATAGATGTTCAAATTAGTCGGTTACGCAGTCGGTTACGCGATGACGGTAAATCCCCTCAAATGATCAAAACGGTGCGTGGTAAAGGTTATGTGCTAACGGCTACAGTGGAGGCGGGCTAAACCGTGCTTAAGTTTGGCTCTACCTCACTATATTCACGATTCTTAGTACTACTGCTGGCCGGTTTAATGACCGCTTTCTTTGCCAGCAATTATCTATGGATACATGTTTTAGAGCTCAAAAAAGCCGATGAAGGGCGAGATATGGCCGTAGACATGGCGGCTTCTGTTGGCCGAACGGTGGAGTTTATTCGAGCGTACCCTAAAGAGTATCGTCATATTATTTTAAACCAAATGCGCGATATAGGCGGTTCTCGCTTTTTGGTGTCAATTAACGAAGAGTTTATTAACGTTACGCCTATTGCCGAAACTTCGATTAGCTCTCAATTTCTAACCGATTTTAATGAGTCGATCACCAGTACGTTAGGGCAGCGCCTTCGTGAAATGCAGGTGACCTTTGCTGACCCGACGACCTTAAGCGTTTATAAAAACGATATTAAATTGATAGATTTACCGCCGCGATGGGCGCAAAATTCGCTCATTCGCGAACCTGATGTTGCCCCGGTTTTAGTCGCGCAGATGCCACTAGGCGGTGGAGAATGGTTATATTTAGCCGGACTGTTGCCCGATCCTTATTATTTGTCGGATGTGCGCGGTTTGAGTAATGAGCAGTTATCGTTTTTAGTGATTACCTTGTTTGTCTTGGTGGTCATCAGTTGGCTGTTGGTTAAGTGGCTAACCGCGCCATTAACCAATTTATCAAAGGCGGCGCGCCATCTTGGTACCGATATCGAATACGATTTAAAGCCGCTTATGCTCAAAGGCTCAAAAGAGGTTCGGCAAACAGCTTCTGCGTTTAATTTTATGCAAGAACGGATCATTCGTTTTATCGAGAACCGAGAACGAATGTTTTCAGCTATTTCTCATGATTTAAAAACACCTATCACTCGTCTAAGGCTGAGAGCTGAATTGATGGAAGAGTCGGATATCCAAGAAAAGATGATCCGCGACTTAGATGAGCTAGAGGCATTGGTAAAAGGCGCGTTAGATCTCGGTAAAAGCACCGACCTGCATGAGGCAACACACCCCATTGATGTGAACCAATTGCTCAATACTTTAAAAGAAGAATGTAAGTTGATGGGGTCCGAAATTGAGGTGAAAGGGCTGGCGAAGCGCACATTCTTTGGCAAGCCTTTGGCGTTAAAGCGCTGTTTATCTAATCTGATTCATAACGGTATTTTCTATGGCTCGAAGGTTCGGGTCGATGTGGTAGATTCACGTCATGAATTGAAAATTTATATTGTTGATAATGGTCCAGGCATCCCTGAAGATCATCTTGAGAAGGTGTTTGAGCCTTACGTAAGATTAGAGGCTTCACGGAACCGAAACACGGGCGGTGCGGGCTTAGGTTTAAGTATCGCTCGAAATATCGCTCATGGTTTAGGTGGCCAATTACGATTAAGAAACCGCATTGGTTTTGGTTTGGAAGCCGCCGTGATTCTACCCAGAATTTAATGTGCGTTTATCGCCTATAACGACTAGTATTTCGGCAATAGATTGGTATAGTTGAAAAAACTGTTCGATTGGTCAAATTAGTCAAAAAATAGGAAAATTATATGTCTACTCCTCATATCAGCGCAGCAAAAGGTGACTTCGCTGAAACCGTTCTGATGCCGGGTGATCCGCTTCGTGCAAAGCATATTGCAGAAACTTACCTTACCAACGTTGTTGAGGTTAATAGCGTTCGTGGCATGCTCGGTTTTACGGGTGAATACAAAGGTAAGCGCTTGTCTGTCATGGG
Source organism: Reinekea marina (assembly GCF_030409715.1). NCBI lineage: Bacteria > Pseudomonadati > Pseudomonadota > Gammaproteobacteria > Oceanospirillales > Saccharospirillaceae > Reinekea > Reinekea marina. The sequence goes on along the minus strand of NZ_JAUFQI010000001.1, from coordinate 3,131,616 downwards.
TTCTGGTATGGGTATACCTTCCATGTCTATCTACGCTAAAGAGCTTATAACTGAGTTTGGTGTTAAAAACATCATCCGTGTCGGCACCTGTGGTGCCTTGGCTGACGATGTGAATTTACGTGACGTCATTATTGCCATTGGTGCCAGTACCGATTCAGTCGTTAACCGTAACCGCATGTTAGGGTTCGATTTCAGTGCAACTGCAAGCTATGAGCTGTTGGAAGCGGCCGTAAATTCTGCGCGTGATGCAAATATTCCTGTTAGAGTGGGTAACATCTTCTCTTCCGATCTGTTTTATCACCCGGTTGATAACGTGATGGATCGTTTAGCCGGCATGGGTATTTTGGCGGTAGATATGGAAGCGGCGGGTCTTTATGGTGTGGCCGCTGAGTTTGGCGCAAATGCTTTAACTGTGCTTACCGTTAGCGATCATATTCCACGTGGTGAAGCCGCGACTCCAGAAGAGCGTCAATCATCATTCAACGATATGATTATCTTAACGCTAGATGCGGCGATCACACTGTAAGGGATCATTATGAGCACAGAGCAAACACTTTTGCCACTGGCTAAACAGGCGGCAGAACGAGCCTATACGCCTTACAGTAAATTCTCTGTCGGTGCGGCTATAACGACCAAACAAGGTGACACAATTTTAGGGTGTAATGTTGAAAATGCAGCCTACCCCGTCACCTTATGTGCGGAACGAAATGCTATAACCACCGCTGTTGTTAATGGTGCAAGACCCGGAGACATTACAGAGGTCGTGATTTTTGTCGATACCGATGAAGTTGCGTCACCTTGTGGTGCGTGTCGCCAAGTCATGAGTGAATTCATGTCTCAACAAGCTAAGGTGACTTCTTTTAATGGCAAAGGTCAGTCAAAAACTTGGACAGTAGCTGAGCTATTGCCTGACAGCTTCACCTTACTATAACGTTTGCCATAGGGTGTTAAAAATCACCTGATGCGTATTGGCAATTGTCGGCGACTGGATAACCACAGCGGTTGGAAGGTCGCCATCGCTCAAGCTAATGAGCGCTACTTTGGGTGGGTAAATGGCAATGTATGAGCCCGCATTTTCACTGGACTTTTCATCAATCCATTTTCGATCGGCAAGCGGCGCATCCCGACCGCCTTCTCCGATAGCAATTACTTTCACATTGATACCTAACTTTACCCGCGCACGCGTATAGTTCGGAAACGGTCGATACAGGTGGCGTCGTATGGCTTTTGCGGAATAAACGCAGTAAGTTTTGTTTGGCTGATCACTGACAGTGCTTAGAATGTCTTTTAAAACAAACTCAATACCATCGTCACCTTCGTAGTAATGAACATCGGCATTCCCGGTAATAGGTTGTAAGTGCGAAAGTTGCGGGATGACCTTGTCTTCTAAAAGCTCCATTGCTTCAGAAACTTGATTCTGATGGTTTAACGCCAGTTCTTTTAATCGTGATGGCGGCTCAGCGCGAAAGTGCCGACGCTTTCCTTTTGGAAAATAGCTGACCACACCCTTATGCTGCATACGCTTTAGCAGTTCGTGAGTGGTTCCACGGTTAATACCTGAGCGGTCAGCGACATCACGAATAGAAGCAGGGCCTGATTCCAAAAGCGCTAAGTAAATGCGTGTTTCACGAGGCTCTAAGCCGAATACGCGTAAAACTTCGGCGGTATTCATGATGACTCCCGTGGAGCGAAATCAAACACATCACTGAGGATGTGCTGTTCTCGGCAACCTTTTTCAATCAAAGAATCAAATAGTGTATACACCATTTTAGGTGAGCCGCAGATAATAGCTTGTGCCGATTTTAAGGCCGACTGCTCAGACAAAATACTGTGCAGTAACATCTGGTGATTGTCTTCCCAATGGCTGTGTTCAGAAATAAGCGCCGCTAAATGAATATTTGGGTGTTGGTCGGCCCAGGCTTCGGCTTTTTCGAGCATGTACAACTGGCTGAGTTTGTAACTTGCCCAATAAATATGAATTTGACGATTACAGTGACGATCTATGCAGTCTTCTACAATCGACTTCACTTGGCTAAAACCAGTGCCAGAAGCGATAAGCAGTAATGGGCTTTGTTCGGTTGGAAGCGAGGGTAAAATACAACGTCCGCCGGCGGGTGCTAATTCTACGGAGCCATGCTGACGCAAATGTTCAATGAGTTGATCATTAGTTTCTGTGCCGCCTTGAACGTGCAACTCTATACAAGGGCTGTTAGGCGCTGAAGCAATGGTGAAATATAGATATTGATAACCCTCTATCAGCAGCTCGGTAAATTGCCCAGCTTCGAATGGGTAAGGCTCAAGGGGTTTGAGTAATACTTGCCAGACTTTACCGCTCATAAGTTTAAGATCATGAACGGTCGCAATCGTCGAATTAGGCAACAGGCTTCTCCAGTCGGTATTGTACAATGTTGCCATTATACAAAGTTCGAATCAGAAGGCGATGCCCTTAGCTTAAGATTGTGGTACAGGGCGTCGGTATAAGACGTAGATGTGATAAATATTAATAAGCACAATAAAACCATTGAGCGCAAAAACAGGCCAAGCTGAAATGATAAAGCCATAGCTTGCAAACATACCTGCACCGAGCATGTTTATCCAACGCAGACGTTTTATGTCTGACATTGTGAGCGACACTGCAATAATAAGCGACCCTAAATACCCATACCAGTCGATTAATGTAATTGATTCCATAACACCTAAAACTCTATTTGACCTGTTGGTCAGAAATTATAGTCAGGTGCAGAAAAATAGCCACAATTAATTGACCTTGTGCGCAAAAAATAGAGCCAGTTCTCTAAATGTCACCCAATTCGCGCATGATTGAGTCAACCCTAGCAACGGTAGCAGGGTCTTTTACAATAGGGCGCCCCCATTCTCGATCCGTTTCGCCTGGCCATTTATTCGTTGCATCCATGCCCATTTTAGAGCCTAGTCCAGAGACCGGGCTGGCAAAGTCTAAATAATCGATAGGGGTATTATCAATCAACGTAGTGTCTCGAGAAGGGTCCATGCGGGTTGTAATGGCCCAAATAACGTCGTTCCAGTCTCTTGGGTTTACATCTTCATCAACAACAATGACGAATTTTGTGTACATAAATTGCCGCAAGAATGACCAAGTGCCTAACATGACGCGTTTTGCATGCCCAGGGTATTGCTTCTTAATACTTATCACCGCCATGCGATACGAGCATCCTTCCGGAGGTAAGTAAAAATCGATAATTTCAGGAAACTGCTTTTGAAGAATAGGCACAAAGACTTCATTCAATGCTACCCCTAAAACGGCCGGTTCATCCGGTGGCCTGCCGGTATAGGTGCTGTGATATATCGGGTCGTCTCTGTGCGTGATGCACTCTACGGTAAAGACGGGAAACTCATCAACTTCATTGTAGTAACCCGTATGATCGCCATAAGGTCCTTCAGGGGCCGTCTCGCCTGGATAAATATAGCCTTCTAGAATTATTTCTGCACTGGCCGGTACTTTTAAATCATGAAGTTTGCATTTCACTAATTCGGTTTTGCTGTCTCGTAAAAGCCCTGCAAAAGCGTATTCCGATAAGGTATCAGGCACTGGGGTAACCGCTCCTAAGATGGTCGCGGGGTCGGCTCCAAGAGCAACAGCGACAGGAAAAGGCTCGCCAGGGTGCTCATGTTGCCAGGCTTGATAATCTAATGCTCCACCGCGATGCGATAACCAGCGCATGATGAGTTTGTTTTTTCCAATGACCTGTTGGCGATATATGCCAAGATTCGTTCGACCGCCTTGTGGGCCCTGGGTTATGACAAGTGGCCATGTGACCAGTGGTGCAGCATCTTCTGGCCAACACGTCCAAACGGGAAGTACTCCTAAATCTACATCAGGGCCTTCAATGATGTTTTCTTGGCAAGGTCCTTTCTTAAGCGTTTTTGGTGCCATGCTGAGCACCTTTTTCAACAAAGGTACTTTTTGCCAAGCGTCTTTTAAGCCGGCTGGTGGCTCGGGCTCTTTTAAATAAGCCAGTAGCTTTCCGATTTCACGCAGTTCTTGAGTTGATTCAGCGCCCATGCCTAATGCCACACGTTCTGGTGTTCCGAACAAGTTGCCGAGTACAGGCATGGAGTGGTTTGTTGGGTTTTCGAAGAGTAGGGCCGGACCTTTTTGTCTTAATACTCGATCGCACAGTTCTGTCATTTCTAGATGTGGATCAACAGACGTTTTTATGCGCTTTAATTCACCACGCTGCTCTAAAACATTAATAAAATCACGTAGATCGGTATATTTCATGAAAGGTGTACTCAAAGAGATTGCGTTAATGGTAAATCAAGCGAATCAAAACCCCAAGGCAGATTAGGCTCAGGAGTTCAACTGGGTGATGTCGATAAATTTGGATTCTCGCGATTCCTTCGCTTTACTGAGTTTTTCGAGATAAGTTTGCCAATATTTGTCTTTCTCGTCACACAGTTTTTTTAGATAACCCCAATCGTACAAGCCAGTATCGTGGCCATCACTAAAGGTAATTTTGATAGCGTAACGCCCAGTGGCTTCTATTTTACTAATTTCGACATTCTTTTTACCGGTTTGAAGCGTTTCTTGACCGATTCCATGACCGCGCACTTCGGCCGAAGGCGAGTGAACGCGCAAAAACTCTGCACTTAACTCGGCTTGCTTGCCATCTGGCCACTCTATGCGGAGTAATGCCGTACTCTGTTGGTAGTCAATTTTCGTTGGTGCCTGATTCATCGGGAGTCTCTATCTTGTATTTACCTGAGCGAAGCATGGAGTTTATGGCTTTACAGTTGAAGCCATAATAGCGCAGCTCTAACCGAATGTAAGTTTGATTTACAGACGTTAAAGCTGCGCGTAGCTGAAAGCTAAGCTTTGTGCGTTAAAGAATAAAGCGGCTTAGATCTTCGTTTTGAGCCAATTCAGACAAGGTGTCTTTAACCATTTGAGCGGTCACTTCTAAGGTTTGTCCGTTTCGTTCACTGGCGTTGTAAGACGCTTCTTCAAATAAGCGTTCCATAATAGTATGTAACCGGCGCGCGCCTATGTTTTCGGTGCTTTCGTTTACATCGAAAGCCGTATTGGCGATGGCCTCAATGGCGTCGTCAGTAAAGGTGACCGTCAGCCCTTCTGCGCCTAATAGTGCCGCGTACTGTTCGGTGATGGCATAATCGGGCTCGGTTAAAATTCGTTTGAAGTCATTCGGTGTTAAGGCTTGCAGGTTAACTCGAATCGGTAATCGACCCTGAAGTTCTGGAATGAGATCACTGGGCTTAGAAAAGTGAAATGCACCGCTGCCAATAAATAAAATATGGTCCGTTTTCACCATGCCATATTTGGTATTAATGGTGCAGCCTTCAATAAGTGGCAGCAAATCGCGTTGAACGCCTTCTCGACTGACATCGCCACCACCACGATTTTCGTTTTTAGCGATTTTGTCAATTTCATCAATAAATACAATGCCGTTTTGTTCAACGGCCGTCAGCGCGCGTTGCTTAAGGTCATCTTCATTGACTAATTTTGCGGCTTCTTCATCGGTGAGTAGTTTTAACGCTTCTTTTATGGGTAACTTTCGTTTTTGGGTTTTTTGATTGCCCATATTTGAAAACATACTTTGCAGCTGGCTGGTCATGTCTTCCATGCCTGGAGGCGCCATGATTTCAACTCCGACAGAGTTTTGTGCCAGCTCTAACTCAATTTCTTTATCGTCCAGATCGCCTTGGCGTAATTTTTTACGGAACACTTGGCGGGTACTAGAGTTAGTATCGGTAGATTCGGCATCACCTTGGGCGTTTCGAGGTGCTGGCAATAAAATATCTAAGATTCGATCTTCCGCGGCGTCTTGTGCACGTGGTTTTGCGGCATTCATTTCGTGCTCACGCAGCATTTTGATGCCAGTTTCAACCAAGTCACGAATAATCGATTCAACGTCTCGGCCTACGTAACCTACTTCAGTGAATTTTGTGGCTTCTACTTTAATAAAGGGTGCGTTAGAAAGCTTGGCTAATCGACGTGCAATTTCAGTTTTTCCGACACCCGTTGGACCTATCATTAAAATATTCTTGGGTGAAATTTCGTCTCGCATACGCTCATCAAGCTGCATTCGGCGCCAGCGGTTTCGTAAGGCTATGGCAACGGCTCGCTTTGCGTCGTCTTGGCCAATAATGTGTTTATCCAGTTCATGCACGATTTCGCGCGGGGTCATGATCGACATACTTACCTCGATGTTCAATAGAAGCGCTTAAAGCACTTCAACAACAGTATTATGATTGGTGTACACGCAGATATCCGCGGCGATTTCGAGTGACTTTTCAGCAATCTCTTGAGCTGATAAATCGGTGTTTTCATACAGTGCACGGGCGGAAGCCATGGCGAAATTACCACCTGAGCCGATTGAAACGACGCCATGCTCTGGCTCGACAACATCGCCAGTACCTGAAATTAGCAGGCTGGCCTCTTTGTCGGCAACGATCAGCATAGCTTCGAGTTTTCGCAAGGCTCGGTCACTTCGCCATTCTTTAGCAAGTTCAACGGCGGCGCGGGTTAAATGTCCGCTGTGCTGCTGCAAATGGCCTTCAAATTTTTCGAACAGCGTAAAAGCATCGGCCGTACCGCCTGCAAAACCAGCCACCACTTTATCGTGATAAAGGCGACGCACCTTACGTGCATTGCCTTTCATGACCGTATTACCAAGAGAAACTTGACCATCACCAGCAACAACAACTTGGTCATTGCGGCGAACAGAAACAATCGTGGTCATAACGGGTTCCAAAATAATGAATTCAAAAACCTATTTGGGGGCAAGGGTATTTTTTTAAAGGGCGGTTTAGAGAACGGTGCCTTAGGCACCGCGAGTTTTGAGCTGCAAGCTGCAAGTAAGTTCAAGAGATATAGGGCAGAACGGTGCTTTAGGCACCGCGAGTTTTGAGCTGCAAGCTGCGAGTAAGTTCAAGAGATATAGGGCAGAACAGTGCCTTAGGCACTGCGAGTTTTGAGCTGCAGGCTGCAAGTAAATTCAAAAGACAAAAACATTGTGTTTTGAGCGAAAGCTCATATTCTTGTTTTGCTTGCAGCTTGCAGCTTGCAGCTTGCAGCTTGCAGCTTGCAGCTTGCAGCTTGCAGCTTGCAGCTTGCAGCTTGCAGCTTACTGCGCCCGTACCATCACCTGATGATTCAAAGCGGCAAGTCTGTCTTGAGCTTTGTTGAGGGCGGATCGGTTGTCGAATGGGCCGACGACGACTCGGTGGTAGGTGCCTTTGTCGCCTAGGTTGACTGTGTTTATGCTAGAACTGGGGAGGCCATTGAGTATCAATTCGGCACGTAATCGATCGGCGTCATCTACTCTTGAAAAGGAGGCGACTTGGATGATCCAACTTTTGGCTTTAGGTGGTTCACTGGTGGTGGATTGTGTTGTGTTTGTTGCGGTGGCACTTGAACCGGGTTTTTCTTCCGGTGCCACGGTGGGAACTTCGTCATCTTGCAGCAATTGATAAAATTCGAAGGCTTGCTTCAGCGTTTCGGTTTTTTCTTTTATTTCTTCAACTTGCTCAATTTTAGGTGCCGGTTGCGGTTCTGTCTCTGTGGTCGATTCTTTCAGAGCTATATTAAATTGTTCGCGCACGGCTTCGGCGCCACCTTCTGCAGGTGGCACTTTAGCTAGGAAATATAAAAACCCAACGAATCCAACAGCTACGATGCTGGTAAATAGCCATACCCACTTTGGAATACGGCTGGTTTCAGCTTGCTTGGGCTTATGAGCAAAATCGCGAGACATTTGACCTCAGTTACATCTGTTCAGGTGCGCTAACACCTAATAAATCTAAACCATTCGCTATGACTTGCGCGACAGCTCTAGAAAGAACTAGGCGTGCATTTCTTACGTTGGCATCGTCTATCAACATTTTGTTGCTGTTGTAGTAGCTGTGGAATAAACCCGCTAAGTCTTTTAAGTAGGTTGCAATAGACGCAGGCTCTAATGAGGTGCCTGCGTTTTTCACTACGTCTGGGTATTTTCGAAGCTGAGTCATCAATTCACGTTCAGCGTCTAGATCGAGTGTACCTAATGCTTCTAAGCCGAGCGCTTGATCAAAGTCGATGCCTTGTTCTTTGAGTTTGTTTAACATGCCAAATACGCGCGCGTGCGCATATTGAATGTAGTACACGGGGTTGTCGTTATTTTTTGAACGCGCTAAATCAATATCAAAAGTAATTTGTGCATCGGCACGTCTTGATACTAGGAAGTAACGGGTTGCATCGCGACCGACTTCGTCAATGAGATCACGCAAGGTTACATAACTGCCGGCTCGTTTAGACAGTTTTACTTCTTCGCCGCCACGCATTACTAACACCATTTGGTGTAGCACGTATTCAGGGAAGCCTTCAGGGATTCCGGCTTGCAGCGCTTGGATGCCTGCGCGTACTCGAGTGACGGTGCTGTGATGATCGGCACCTTGCTCATTAATGACGCGGTCAAAGCCACGATCAAATTTATTTTTGTGGTAGGCCACATCTGGTAAAAAGTAGGTATAGCCACCTTCTTTTTTACGCATAACGCGGTCTTTATCGTCACCAAACTCAGTAGTCTTTAACCAAAGCGCGCCGTCTTTTTCATAGGTGTAGTTGTTGGCGATGAGTTGATTCACCGTGTCTTCTACTAGCCCTTCGGAATAAAGTGATGATTCTAAAAAGTAGACATCGAATTTCACATCGAATGCTTTTAAATCAAGGTCTTGTTCGCGACGCAAATAGGCTACGGCAAAATCTTGAATAGCGTCTAAATCGTCGGGGTCTTTTTTACCGACAACGCTTCGATCGTCGGCTACGATGGTGTCGCCGGCTAAGTAAGATTGCGCGACATCAGAAATATAATGACCACGGTAGCCATCTTCTGGCCAGCTCTCGTCTTCAGGAGTTAAGCCTTTCACTCGTGACTGAACGGACAGTGCTAGATTATTAATTTGTGCGCCGGCATCATTGTAATAAAACTCACGAGTAGGGTTCCAACCATTTGCGGCCAATAAACGGCAAATAGAATCGCCTACGGCAGCACCACGGCCATGACCAACATGCAATGGGCCGGTTGGGTTTGCAGACACAAACTCAACTTGAACTTTTTTGTTTTCGCCGCTGGTGTTGGTACCAAACTTATCCGCTTGTTCCAAAATGTCAGCAACGATGGCCGCGCTAGAGGCGCTGGCTAAGTAAAAATTGATGAATCCGGGTCCTGCGATCTCAACTTTACTTACAAAGTCATTGCTGGGCAGGGCATCTATTAATTTTTGAGCCACTTCGCGCGGGTTACTTTTACAAGGTTTCGCTAAGGTCAATGCAAGGTTTGTTGCCAAATCACCATGGCTTTTATCCCGAGTGTTATCGACAGATACGTTAATAACATGCTCTGCAGGGATGAAGCCGTCGTCTTTTAACGTTTGCGCTGCGGCTTCCAGCAATTGTGTGATTTGCTGTTTCATTGACTTAAATACTCCGGAAAAATAGGGTGTGAATACGATTCTCTATTATCCACGTTTTGGCCCTGCCTCGCTAGTGCTCTAACGAGGCCATTCTGATTTACTTAGGCTAAATCGGAAGGGTCAATGTCAATGTGCCAGCTGACTTGTTTAGCATCGCGAGGGTAGTGCCGATGCAGAGGTGTCAGTACTTCGTGCAGGTGGCTACGTTTTTGGCTTTGAACTAACAGCATGTATCTATGCTTTCCAGCCCTTCTTGAAAGCAGTGCGGGTAACGGCCCTAATACTCGAACTTTTTGGGTGTTCAGTAAATAATGCGCCATTTCTTGTAACCGTTGCTCGGCTAAATTTGCGAACGCACTGTCGCAGCGAATAACGGCCAAGTACCCAAAGGGTGGCAATTGGGTGCGCTTTCTATCCTCTAATAATTCAATAGCAAAACTACGGTAATCATGCTTAAGCAACGGTTCGAATACCGGGTGTTCGGGGTACCATGTTTGCACCACTACTTCGCCTTTTCGCTCTCCTCGGCCGGCACGCCCTGCAACTTGAGTCAATAATTGGCCCATTCGTTCGCGGGCTCGTAAATCGGCACTGAATAATCCGCCGTCTATATCCCAAATGCCTACTAAGGTGACGCGTTCAAAATGGTGTCCTTTTGCCAACATTTGCGTGCCAATAATAATGGCTGGACCGGCGGACTCAGTGCGTGCCAGTTGCTGTTCGAGTTTGTTTCGTGTGCTGGCAATATCACGGTCAAAACGAATGATTGTGGTGTCAGGAAACAATTGGGAGATGGTTTCCTCGGCTCGTTCTGTGCCTGTGCCCATTGCCTCTAAAGTGGTTTCATGACAATTCGGGCATTTATGAACGGGTGTTTCGCGGTGTCCACAATGGTGGCAAATATTGGTTCGTTGCGCACGGTGATAGGTCATGTGTGCATCGCAAAAAGTACAATCGGCTATCCAGCCACAGCTACGACAAAACCAATTAGGCGCGTAGCCTCGGCGATTCAAAAATAAAATAATTTGGTTGCCGTCATCCAAATGGCTTTTGATGCGGTGCGCTAGCCTTTCAGAGAGCCCATTTTGGTGTTGTTGCTTGCGCATATCAATGGTTTCGATAGGCGGTAATGAAGAGCCGTTGGCTCGATTGGCTAAGTTTAAATGCGCAAATCGACCCATGCTGGCATTGTGCAAAGATTCAAGCGAGGGGGTCGCCGAGCCGAGCACAATCGGTATATTGAGATCGTGCGCGCGCTTGAGTGCGATATCCCGAGCGTGATACCGCAGTGTATCTTGTTGTTTGTAAGAGGCATCGTGTTCTTCATCGACCACGATCAATCCTAAGTTTGGGATCGGCGTTAAAATACTGGAGCGAGTTCCGATAACAATGGCGGCTTGCCCTAATTTGGCTTTTAGCCAGGCTTGGTGACGTGCTGGGTCTGTTAATCCTGAATGCAGTGCGACCGTGTCGTCTTGAAATCGTTTTTGAAATCGAGCTAAGGTTTGTGGCGTTAAGCCAATTTCGGGGACTAAAACCAGAGCGCGTTTACCTTGCTGCAAGCATTGGCGAATGGCTTGAAGGTATATTTCGGTTTTTCCACTGCCGGTCACACCTTCTAACAAGCAAGGCGCATAAGCATCCAGTTTAATGTGACTAAGGGCGGTTTGCTGCTCTTCTGTGAGCCTAAGTTCACTTTCAAACAATTCTCCGGTCGGTGTTATGGACTCTTCATTTGCCTCGTCACTTACGTTGAGCAGCTGTTTTTTAACCAGAGCGTTGACGACGGCTGAATCAAAACCAAGTGACTTTAAATGACGCATTGTCGCGCTTTGTTGTTTTTGCATTACTTGCATAAGAGCTTGCTGTTTGGCCGCGCCGCCTAATTGTGCGCAATCTAAGTGCTGGCCTTGAAGCGTCAGTGTTGCCCAGCGTGTTTTTTTTAATTCAGCCTTTTTGCCACTGCGCAGTAATTTAGGCAGGGCTAAAAAGAAAGGGCTGCTGAATTCATGAAGATAATAACGACCCATCCAATTTGCGATATTCAGCAGTTCTTCGCTAAGGAGAGGCGCAGTATCGAGCACTTCTGTTACATTTTTCAATTTTGCGGCATCCAGCGCTTCATCTGGCGCATCGGCAACCGAAAGCCCAATCACTGTACGAGAACCTAGGCTGACTTTGCAACGAAGTCCTGGAGCGAGTTTGTGGCTGTGCAAATAGGTTAGAGGCCCGTTAAACGGGCCTTGTACGGCAATGGACACCCGTTGCATTGTTTGGCTTATATTACTTGTCAATTGAAACAACTCTGGTATGATTGCGCTCCCTTTTTGGAGGCGTCTAGCACGCTATTGTGCCTTCAAAGTTAATGTTCCGTCAAAACGCGGTGCCTGACAAGAGATCTGGTAGCGGCGTCAATTGAGGTTATTATAATGCAAGCAGATATACACCCTAAATATGAAGCAATGGTTGCAACGTGTTCATGTGGCAACAAGCTAGAAATTAATTCTACTCGTGGTTCGGACATGCACTTAGACGTATGCTCTAAATGTCACCCGTTCTACACAGGTCAACAGAAGATGGTTGACTCTGGTGGTCGTATCGATCGCTTCAAGACTCGTTTCAGTGGCCGTAAAATCGGTAAATAAGACTGATCTTGTCTATTTAAAGGAACCCAGCTTAGGCTGGGTTTTTTTATGCCTTGTGAAAGCCTTTAAAGAGGTTTTTCCCAGAAAAGCGCCGAGCCCGAGGCGGGGTCTAGCTCGTAATCGGAGAATCCAAAGTTTAAATACGCCTTTTTTGCGGCGGTATTTCCCGCTAGCACTTCTAAAGTCACCTTGCAGCAACCCCTTTCTCGTGCAATGTCTTCTACTTTTTCAAGCAACCGTTGACTGAGTTTCATTCCTCTAAAACGTTCTAGCACGGCAAAGTCATGGATATTGATCAGCGGCTTACACTTAAAGGTAGAGAATCCTTGAAAACAATTAGCAAACCCAGCGGGCTCATTGTCAACAAATGCAATTAAACTGAAAGCGCCGGGTATTTTGTGAAGCGATGAAATTAGGTTTTCTCTTACTTCTTCTTTCAGTGGTGAGCCACCGCCCATTGGGTCTTGGGCATAAGCGTTTAGTTGGTCTAGTATTATGTTAGCGTCGCTAGCATCGGCGTAGTTGGCAAGCCTAATGTTTATATTCATTTCTAGAGCCTTGGGTTCAATGTAAGAAGGTGCCGTGATCATGTAATAATTATTTGAACAATAATTATGGTTTGGTGACCTATATTTATATTAATGGTTTTTATGCACTAAATGGCGATTTTCCCTAAAGTTGCCTTTATAGTGACTATAAGCAATACAACTATGCAGCAATGTCTACAATGACGTATTGAGCCAGAACTCTAGCGGCGTTATGCTAAGCTAATAAAAACAACGACTCGATCATACAACCACACATATAAAAAATTGGATCTCCCATGACTGATACACTAAAAAAAGATGCCTTGGCCTACCATGCTGACCCTCGTCCAGGAAAGTTAAGCGTCGAGATTTCGACGGCCGCTGAATCATCACGTGATTTATCCTTGGCTTATAGCCCGGGTGTTGCAGAGCCTGTGCGTGCCATTGCCGATAATCCGGAAGATGCTTATAAATACACCATTAAGGGAAACCTAGTCGGTGTTATTTCTAACGGCAGTGCGATTTTAGGGTTAGGTAACTTAGGTTCGTTGGCCAGTAAGCCAGTCATGGAAGGAAAAGCCCTGTTATTTAAGCGTTTTGCCAACGTTGATTCTATTGATATCGAAGTGAACTCTTCTGATATTAATGAAATTGTGCGCACCGTTGAACTTATTGCTGATACCTTTGGTGGAATCAACTTAGAAGACATCAAAGCCCCTGAGTGTTTTGAAATTGAGCGTCGTTTAATAGAGTCATGCAGTATTCCAATTTTTCACGATGATCAACACGGCACCGCCATTGTTACGGTTGCGGGCATGCTAAATGCTCTTGATATTCAAGGTAAGTCTATCGAATCGGCTAAATTGGTCTGTTTAGGCGCAGGTGCGGCGGCCATTTCATGTTCTCGGTTGTTGGTTGCAGCGGGCATGAAGAAAGAAAACATCGTTATGCTCGATCGAAAAGGCGTTATTTTTAATGGCCGTGAAGGTGTGAACCAGTATAAAGCTGAGTTTGCCAACGATACCACTCGAGCAAGAACGTTAACTGAAGCCATAGAAGGCGCAGATGTGTTCCTTGGGCTTTCTGGTCCTGATCAGCTCAGCGCTGAACAATTAAAAACCATGGCCGATAAGCCGATTATTTTTGCGTGCTCTAATCCAGATCCAGAGATTAAGCCTGAACTCGCGTTGAGCGTACGTGATGACGTCATTATGGCAACGGGTCGTTCCGATTACCCAAACCAGGTGAATAACGTATTAGGCTTTCCGTTTATTTTCCGCGGCGCATTAGATGTCCGGGCTACTAAGATTAATGAAGAAATGAAGCTGGCTGCAGCGCATGCGATCAGTGATTTAGCTAAAGAAGAGATCTTACAAGAAGTGATCGATGCCTACGGCGGCAATGCCTTTGAGTTTGGCCCAGAATACATTATTCCTAAGCCATTAGATCCACGATTATTAAATCGCGTTGCGGGTGCCGTTGCGCGTGCAGCAGTTGATTCCGGAGTCGCTAAAATCGCCTTACCAGACAAGTATAAAGTTTAGTCTTGTCAGACATACTAGAAGGAGCCGCGTGCTCCTTTTTTTGGTTCTTATGAGCCTGATTCATCAAAATTGCTGTGTTTAAACCTAAAATTTAACCCTATTTCTATGAAATAGTTAAAATATTTGATAAAAATAGCCTAAAACCAAGCAAAATGGTGAGACTTGACTACTATAATGTGAAGGAACACTGTTTCATTTTGGAGAGAAGGTGCCAAGGCATCTAAACAACAATTGACTATTATGAACATGGCAGAAAAAAAGCAGCTGACGAGCGTGACCGAGCCAGAAGGTCGATTTTGGGACGGTTTTACCGATCCAACTCAAGCTGCTGTGCATTTAGCTTTGCAATGGCTGGCTTATGTGTACCCTTCCGTTGAGTTGCAAATAGACCGCACCTTAAATAATGCGTTACCGTATTCTGATTCAGATTTAAGTGCTCGTTGGTTTCAATTTCTCGAAGAGCAAGATGTCGAAGGCCATGTTGAGGCACTCAATTGGATGGCGAAAGTCATCTCAAAAGAGCAGATCCCGTTTTTGGTCGAAACCTGTTGGCGGTTGGTCTTGGTCGATCATGAGTTACCGACCCACGTACCGTTGGCCTTGAGAATTCTAGGTCAAGTGATTGGCATTAATGAACAGCGCTTGCATGAAATTGGCGGCAATGTGTTCCGAGAGTTCATAGAAGCCGATGACAAGAAGCCAAGAGCGCCCTTACTCCCGGTAGATCCGAGGTATTTAGATAGAATTGAGTGGCGGTTGCACGGACATACGGCCACAGCGCGTCATGTATTTGATCGACACAGTCCAACGCCAGAAAAGTCAAAAGAGAAACTCATGGGCTTTATCTTAGGCTTTTTTGCAGGGGCATCCGTTTTAGCCTTTGTGGTGTTTGGTCCTTGGCAGTTTGGCCGTATTTCGGTCGAACGAATGCAACATGAAGGCCCAACGATATCGCAAAGTACAGAGGCCGTGGTTAATAAAACACCGTCAGTCGTCGTTGCTAGCGAGCCTGCAGATGCACCCGATTCATCGCCTTCTTCTGAAGAGCCTCAAGCAAGTGACATTAATGAAACGGTAACAACTTCCGAATCTTTAGAGCAAACGCTTGCGCTTGTAGAGCCTTCTTCGCCCGCAGTTAAAGAGTCGACACCCGCGCCTTCAGCAACGGTTAACGTCGAGAAAGTTTTAATGTTAGTGTCGGCCAACGTACTCAATGTTCGAGCGCAAGCAACGGTTGAAAGCGATGTCGTTGCAAAGTTAGGTAAAGATGCGAAAGTATGGGCCTACCCAGCTGAAGCTGTCGGGCTTTGGATGAAAATACGTTTTGACGATAAAGAAGGGTTCGCCAGTGCCCGGTTTATGGAGCCCGTTGGCAATTAAAACATAAGTGCAACGGGGCTTATTCAGGGGCGTTAATATTTACCTTCATTTCTTGCAGCTGCGCAATCGTCTTTTTTCGATAGCGTTCGCGTACAATACTACCTTTCGGTTTTTCTAAATAATAAGCTAATGCTTGAGCTTGAACCGCATCTACGCCTATTTTAGTTAATGCATCTACAAAGTTTCGCTCGTCACTGTAGTCTGGCTCAGGCAAGGTGTTTGCGCGCGGCAATTCAACGGTCTCACCATTAAACAGACGCTGACAAAGTTTTTCATAAGCGTTTTTAAAGACTGGTTTGGTGATTCTTTCCGCTTCTGATCGCAACGCATGGTAACTGACCTGCTGTGCAGCAAGCTGAACGCAAACATGTGACCAACGATGAGCTTGCGGGTGATGAGCGTTCACGCTAGCCTCTAAATAAGCTTGGTCCAAAGACGGTAATCCTAGTGATTCCGGCGTAGGCTGTAGAAGTTTTAAAAACTCTGCAATGGTGGGGGGCCATGCATGCTCTCGCTTACAGCGCTCTAATGCAAATTCGAGTTGAACCTCAGTCATGCCAGCTAAAGACATCGCCCACTCACGTTTCGCCTGATTCAAAGTGGTTTCATCACCGTAAGCACTTTCAAAGCGATGGGTATAAATATGGTGGAAGCGAGCAAAGATCATGTTGATCAATACTTTCGTGTCATGATCAACGGTAGGGCGATTACCAGTCAGTATCTGAGATGTTTCTGAGAGCGTCCCGGACGCGTGCTCTTTTTTCTCGAGGATTGTTTGCAGGCTCACCAGATGTGTTGATTGATTGCTCATATCGACCTTTTGCATGTTGTGATTCGGGCCAAGCGCGTTGCACCCAATTAACTAATCGAATATCCCAGTTGGCCTCTTGGCGTTCACTGGCCAGGTAATATTGCCTAAATTTTTCAAGTTCTGAAAGCGCAAAGGCTAGCGGAATATTGTGAAATGACAATAAATTGGGAAACTGTTCACTCGGCTCCCAGTCGGCCGTCATTTTTACCCGCTGAACGCTGGCTCGGCCGCCGTGCTTTGCGGCTGGTTTAAGATAGGCCAAGTCGTCGTCTTCTTGATTGCGTCGCCTAGCATCGTTCATTGAAAATACCGGCAGTTTTTCAGTGGCCTGTGATTTAACTGCAGCGACAGACGGTGTTTGGTTTGGGGCATCGTATGTATTTGGCGTGTTATTGTACACAGGGACGGTTTTACTGATCGAAGGTAGCTTAGTTTGTGTACCTGCTGCCTCATCGGCATCAAATAAAGGGTCAATGATAAATTGCCAAGGCGATTGGCTGACAATGTTTATAACGCCTTGCGCTTGTAGCCGATTGCACACGGCCAAAAACTGCATATCACTCCAAAAAGGCAATAATTTTTGCTGCTTTTGAACAGATAACTCAATGGTTTCACGTTCCTGCAGTGTTTTGATTTCGTACAGTAGTTGAAACAGCAAAGCTTCTTCTAAGCCCAATGTAGCTGCGAGCGTTGGAGAGACTAAGAGCATTTTTTCTGAAATCACGTAGCACCCTTCAGACCGCAAAGTGGGTCGTTTAAACTAAAATTATCAACTGATGGGCTTAAACAGACGGGTTTAAAGCCGGTCGGTCAGCTTAACATAATCCACGAATAACAGGGATTAGTTTATCGAACAAAATGTATAAGTGACGAATTGTACTGGCAGTTTGCCGCAGGCTTGATTAGCCTATGCGCTTTGAATACTTTGTATAGTGCTTAGAATGACAAATGTGATCTCTGTCGAGAATTTAACAAAAAATTACGGCTCTAAAACAGCCGTCAATGGTATCAGCTTTTCAGTTGCTCAAGGCGATTGTTTTGGCTTACTGGGCCCAAATGGCGCAGGCAAGACTACGACCATTGAAATGCTTGAAGGCGTGTTGAACCCCTCTCAGGGAAAGATTTCACTGTTTGGTGAACCTGCTAATAAATCACTCTATAAGCGAGTGGGCATTCAGTTTCAAAACACCGCATTACAAGACTACCTAACCGTCATTGAAACCGTAAAGTTATTCCATGCATTATACGAGCAGCCAATGCCGTTGGATGAATTAATACAACTGTGTGCCTTGGAAGATATTTTGCAACAAGATGCGCGCACGCTTTCCGGTGGCCAACGACAGCGCTTATTGTTAGCGTTAGCTTTAGTAAACTCACCAGATTTAGTTTTTTTAGATGAGCCAACCACGGGTTTAGACCCTCAAGCCCGACGCAACTTTTGGTCATTGATTGAGGCCATCAAAGCGCAAGGGCGTAGCATTGTGTTGACTACCCATTACATGGATGAAGCCCAAGTACTTTGTGATGATATCGCTATTATGGATCAAGGCCAAATCATCGCAAGTGGCTCCCCAGAAGCCTTGTTGGCCGATCATTTTAACGGCGCAGTGGTGTGCATTCCGCTAGAAAACACAAATGATATATCGGGCGCTCATAGTATTGCCAACGGCCGATATGAAATTGAAACTGAACAGGTGGATGAGACTATTCAGTCACTGATACAACAAAATATCTCTTTAGAAGGCATGCAAGTTAAAAGGCCGACGTTAGAAGACTTGTTTTTAAAATTAACCGGCCACGCCTTAAGGGGATAATGCATGAAACGAATGTTAGCGGTATTCAATGCCCGCAATAAAGAGTTTGTAAGAGATCGCAGCTCGTTAATGTGGAATTTGCTGTTCCCTTTTTTGCTGTTGTTTGTGTTTTATTACGCTTTTGGCCAAAGTCAGCCGATTTTTAGCGTCGGTGTTATTTCAGAAAAAGACGGTTATTTGGCTCGCCCGCAACTTATGGCGGTTAAGCATATTCACTTTATTCCATATCAAGACATTGAAACGGCCTTAGAACGGTTAGAGCGACACCAGATAGACTTAGTACTCGATATTGATCAGCTGGCGTACTGGGTCAATGATGAAAGCAGCCAAGGCTACATGGTAGAGCAGCTTCTTTCCAAGCTAGATCCCGGCTATGAGCGGAACTTAGTCAAAGGAGCCGCAATTCGGTACGTCGATTGGGTGCTGCCAGGAATTATTGGCATGACCATCATGTTCAGCTCATTGTTCGGAGTGGGCTATGTCATTGTGCGATATCGAAAAAATGGCGTGTTAAAGCGCTTAAATGCCACACCCTTAAGTGCGTTAGAGTTTATTTCCGCGCAAATTCTGTCTCGGTTGTTGTCGGTATTATTTGTCGGTAATGTGTTGCTGTTGGGTGGTTGGTTTACATTATCAACCTTAATGGTGGGTCAATATTGGTTAGTTCTATTAGTCATGGTCTTAGGAGCCTTTGCTTTAATCAGTTTGGGATTGCTCATTGCGAGCCGATTGCGCAGCGAAGAGTTTACTGGCGCATTAATCAACATGACGACTTGGCCAATGATGGGCTTATCACAGGTTTGGTTTCCCTTAGAGGGCGCTCCTCACTTTATCAAACTGGTTTCTTATGCTTTTCCGTTGACGCACCTTGTTGAGGCCATGCGGAAGGTCATGATTGATGGCGCGACTTTGTTACAAATCAGCGACCACCTATCAATATTGCTTGTGATGGTTATTGTGTTTTTAGGCTTAGGTGCTTGGCTCTTTAATTGGGATTCGGACAGCCGTTAAGGGGTTACGGCTGTTCGTAAGTTTCTCGTTGAATCCCATGAAAATCGCTCGTTGAAGGGTCTTCCGTATCGACTTGATCAAAATGCAGAAGCGATTTTAAGCACAACTGGTAACCTTCTTCGATCATCTCCTCAGCCAAGTGGTAATCAAACAAGCCACCAAGCGTGTAAGGAACCTCAATGAGAATATCAGGTCGGTTAGCCGCCAGTTTCATGTGAGCCATGGTGTTTTGCATGGTTTCGATGCTGCGGTTGATCAGTTCAACCGTTGAAAACTGACGCTCGTGCCCAGTGGCTTCTTTGTCTTCATTACTCCAACGATCAATAAAACGTTTAACGGCGCGCTGAACCGCGCCGTTTTCTGCCGTTAAGCGCTTAGATTGCATAACCTCAGGATCAAGCTTCGGGGCTAATGGGTTTCTTTTTGCGTTTAAATTAACAGCCAAGGTGATGTCGGTGACGTACTTCATTGAAGCCGCTACTGGAACAGGGTTTAATACGCCGCCATCGACCAAATACATATTTCGATAGAAGTGAGGCTTAAATACAGAAGGAATGGCAATAGAAGCTCGAACGGCTTCATATAAACTGCCGTCCGTAAACCAGACTTCTTTTTGACGCTCTAAATCGACAGCAACTGCGGTAAAATCGATGGGCAAGGTTTCAATAACGCGATCTTTAACTAAAGATTCTAAAGCGTCCATGAGCTTGTCACCTTTAAATAACCCGCCACCCGTAAAGCTTAAATCGAGCAGACCGAGGACATTTTTACGATCCAGCGCTGTAACCCAGCTTTGAAATTGGTCGAGTTTCCCGGCCGCATAAAAACCACCAACTAACGCACCAATACTCGCACCTGCAATGTTCTTAATTTCATAACCCTGGTCTTCTAAGCAGCGAATGACCCCGATATGTGCCATACCGCGCGCGCCGCCACTTCCGAGGACGAGCGATACCGTTTTCTTTTGCTTATCCATTTGAATCCTTTGTAGAAAGTTAGGGCGTCATTAACCGAACGCTGAGCCCAGCTCCCACATGGGTAAAAAGACACCTAGCGCGAGCACTAAAACCATAAAACCCATAAATACTAACAAGATAGGCTCTAGTGATTCTGCAAGTCGTTTCAGGTCATATTCTACTTCTTGATCGTAAAAATCTGCAATATCCGTTAATAGGTCCGAGACATTACCGGTTTCCTCACCAACGGCGATCATTTGTAAGATCAGTGAGTTGAATAACCCACTAGAAGAGGCTGTAGATAACAACGATTCGCCACGCTCAATACCATTGAGCATGCCTTCAATACCTTGCCCAATATATTCATTACCCACCGTGCGCGAAGACACTTTCAGAGCTTGCAATAATGGCACACCTGAGCTCAGCATCATGGCTAAGGGTCGTGCGAATCGACCCAACGCAATACGTTCAAATACGCCACCTAGAATTGGGATTTTTAACACCAACTCATCCCATTTTAATAAGCCTTCTGGGGTGCGTTTCCAGCGGATAAAGGCGATGACACTGGCAATAGAAACAAAGACAATGAGCCACCAATAATTAATCATAAAGTTACTGGTTGAGATCAATACAATGGTTGGCAAGGGCAGGTCGGCACCGAGTTTTTCAAAAATACTGCTAAAAGCCGGCACGACCATGACATTGATAATCACTAAGCCGATGATCATGGCGATGGTAACAATCATAGGGTAGCGTGTGGCCGATTTGATTTTCTTCCGAGTGTCCTTTTCTAACTCAAGGTGACTGATCAGTTGTGAAAATGCGGTGTCTAATCGACCGGTAGATTCTCCCATAGCAATCATCGATACAAACAAGTCGCCAAAAATATCTGGGTGTGCTCTAAAAGCGTTTGATAGCGTAGAGCCTTGCGTTAAGGTTCTCGAAATATCGCGCAAGATATCGCCAAGTACTTCAGAACGCGAGGCATCGGCTAGACCATTAATTGCTCGAATCAAAGGAATGCCTGATCGCGTGAGTGCATACATTTGTCGGCTGAACATAATGAGTTCGTCGATGCCAACTTTCTTTTTGCCAAAAAAATCACCAATGGCATCGGCCGCGGAATTCTTTTCCTTATCTTTGTTCTTACTGCCTTTTGCCGGCTCAATGATCGTTGGAATAATGCTTTGTCGCTTTAACGAGGTCAACACCGCCGACTTGGAGTTGCCTTCGACAACACCTTTGACCGGATCTCCATTTGCACTGCGACCTTGATAATAAAAGCTAGGCATCTTTTTCTTCCGCGGTTACTTTTTCTATAGAAGCATCGTGAGCCGTTTCAAAGTCATCTAGATCGACTGAGATTCTAAACACTTCTTCTAAATCGGTGATGCCTTGTTCGGCATACTCTAAAGCAAGTTCTTCCATGGGTTTAAAGCTGGTGTTGCGTTTGGCAGCTTGAATAAAGTCGTTATGATTTTGATCGCGCAACGCAACAAGCATATCATCATCTAACTCGAGCCATTCGTATACACCAATACGGCCTTTGTAGCCTGTATTGTTACATTGATAGCAGCCTTCACCTTTAAAGAACTCAGAGGTCTGGAAACGACCGCCAGCCATATTGTGTAACCAGAGTTTTGCTCGCGTGTCTGGTTCATGCGGTGCTTTACAATCTTGGCAAACTTTTCGAATGAGTCGTTGAGCCAGTACGCCCCGCAAGGCGCTCGCCACCATGTATGGTTCTACACCCATATCGGCCAACCGAATCGCACTGGAAACAGCGTCGTTGGTGTGCAGAGTACTCATCACCATATGACCGGTCATCGCAGCGCGCACGCCAATAGAGACTGTTTCTTGGTCTCGCATCTCGCCGACCAGAATAATATCTGGATCTTGTCGTAACGCCGTTCGTAACACGCTTGCGAAGGTAAGGTTAATTTTCGGGTTTACCTGAACCTGGTTAATTCGGCTGAGGCGATATTCAATAGGGTCTTCAGCCGTAATGATTTTTCGTTTAGGTGTATTCAACTTTGAAAGCGCTGAATATAAGGTTGTGGTTTTACCACTGCCCGTCGGCCCGGTAACTAATATGAGACCATGAGGGCGTTCGATCATAACCTCAAAGCGTTCACGAATATCTTTAGGTAGGCCCAGTTCGGTTAAGTTTAGAATACCGGCAGACTGATCTAATAATCGCATTACCACCGACTCACCAAATTGTACCGGCATCGTAGAAATACGAACATCTACGGAGCGCCCTTTAACCCCGACATTGAATCGACCGTCTTGAGGTAAGCGTTTTTCAGAAATATCTAAATTAGACATAATTTTTAAACGCATCACTAAAGCTGAAGCCACGCGTTTTTCCTTGACGACCTGCTCTTGCAATACACCGTCAATACGCATCCGAATTCGGAAGACTGTTTCATCGGGTTCAATGTGAATGTCAGACGCTTCTACTGATATCGCATCTTCTAATACACTTTGCAGCAGTCGAACGACGGGAGCGTCTTGTAAGTCACTTTCATCGGCAAGATCAGCAATGTCAAAATCACTTTGCGACAGCTCACCTTCCAATTGCCCCGCCAAAGATTCAATTTCGCTGGTGTTTCGGTACACCACATCGAGCGTGGCCAATAATTCTGATTCTCGTACAATGGCCGTTGCAACGTCTTCTTTTAGTGCTTTCTCAACTTCATCGATGGCGACCAGATCGAGAGGGTCAGCCATACCAAGTAGGTATTTACCGTCTTTTTTACTGAGCAATAAACAGCGGAAGCGGCGTGCAATATTTTCATCGAGCTTTTGCATGAGGTCGTTATTGAGTTGGTATTGACGCAGCTCAATGAATGGAATTTTTAAGTGACCCGATAAAGTAAGCAGCAATTGCTGTTCTTGAATCAAACCCATGTCAACTAAAACACGGCCAACTTTTTTACCCGTAATCTTTTGCTCTTGCAGCGCCAAGTTTAATTGACCATTAGTGATGGCACCGGCCTCAACGAGTAAATCGCCAAGACGAATCCGTTTTCTTGGGCTGGGATCCGTAGGGGTTAGTGTGGTCATTTACGGCTTAGCTCCTCTAAACGCGATTGAGCGTAATCCCTTTGCTTGGGGTCTTTACCAATCGCTAAATATATTTTGTAATTTTCAATGGCTTCTTGAGTACATTGGCTTTCTTCTTGCGCTCGTGCGAGCATAAAATACCAAGAAGATTTCACTTTATCTTTTTGTAACAAACGCTGATATCTTGCTGTTGCTAGCAAATGCTTGCCTAAAATTTGTTCTGCAATAGAAAGCAGCTCTAGCGTTAGTGTATCGCTTTGATTCTTATCTAAATTTCGACGGGCCCAACCTAATATTAAATCAGCATGACCCGTTGCTAAGTATAGCCAACACAAGCATTGCATAGCGGCGAGCGAATTTTCAAAACTCTCAATGGTTTCTAAGAGGATGACTTCAGCCTCAGCAGGGTCTCCGTGTTTTGCCATGTCTAATGCGAGTAATACGGCTTGTTTTTCATCGCTAGAATTAAAGTGTAGATCACTAGAATTTGGCGTTGGGATTTCAATAGGTAACTTCCCGTTGGTGATATCAACTTCTAGATTTACCGTAAGGTCATCACCAGCCAGTTTTGGATCGTGTTTTAATGGTGTTTGGGATCGCGTTTTTTCACGTTCAGTCGCGATTCGATCGACAAAGTTCTGTCCTTTTGGCACTAGGCCTTTTGTGATAAACAGCGTCATAATGTCGTTATATTTTAGAAGGCCACTTTTAATGATAAGCGCTCGGTACTGAGCCACCGTAGCGTCTTCAGGTAGCTGAGCGTACAGCATGTCTAGTTGATTGGTATCTACTTTTGCATGCTCAGATAAAATGGCGTGTAGGGCATCTGCTTTCATTTAAGATCCCCCTAATGATTGAAGTCTTTGCTGAGCAAATTGCACCAGCTGAGGATCTTCATAATTAAAATTGTTAATGAAGGCTTTATATAGCCCTACCGCGCGTGAAACTTGCCCGCTGTTTTCCGTATTGACAGCCCACATAATTAACCATCGGCCACTGTCGGGTTCACGATTAAACAATTCAGAAAACTGCTCGGCAGCAAGAACAAAGCGCTGTGTTTTTTCGTAAATGACGCCCTTTAAAGCAAGCGCTTCACTTGAGCTAATCTCGTTCAATAAGGCTTCTGCTGGGCGGTAAAGATTATTAGAAATGTATATTCGAGCCAGCCATACTCTGGGAGCTTCGTCTTTCGGAGAAGCGCCTATCCACTGCTTTAATACCGCTTCGGCGTATTCGATTTCGCCGTTTGCAATGTGCGCTTCAACTTTAGACTGCCAATGTTGAGCGCTGGCGGTGACAACATCAGTAATTTGCGCTTTTGGTTCTGACGGCTGAGCCTGCGTTATGGATTGGGTTGGTTTAGAGGCAGGCGTCGTATTTAATTCTGTTGTGTTTTGCGTTGTTTGTACCGCCGATTTTATGGGCTGGGTTTCAATTTCTGATTGAGTGATTGGTTTAACGTCGGTATTGGCTTCGGAGTTTAAGGTTGCCGAAGTATTAGGCTCCGTAGTCGGTAGTTCTTTAGACGCTGCAGTTGTTGCCTCAGTATCTGATGCTGGGGTTGTGGCATTCTCTATTGATTCGTCAGGCGCTTCGAGCACAGCAGTAGGCTCTGCCGTTTCTAATTGGGTTAACACCAGAACATTATCGTTAGTGCCGTTGGGCGTTACTTCAGGAGTGGATATCTCGGAGGCGACACCTTGAGTTTCTGTTCCTTGCTCATCTTCTGACAACGGCCAAAAAAGCACCACCGGGACCAGCAACAAAAATAGTGCCGCTAACACCCAATAGATAAGGGTTTTAGAATCGCGCGGTTTAGGCGCAGCGTTGTTCGATGCCAGTGGGTTATAGTGTGCATCGGTCAGTGGCTCAGCAGGGCTGTGTTCCGCCTTTTGAAGCGCTTGATGGATAGCACTCATACTAATCTCCACACTAAGGCGGCGAGTAACACGATAAATGCCGTGCCGGCTAAAATTGGCGCGGTGGATACTTTACGTTGCTCTTTTACATCGGCGGCGAGCATAACATGAGCAATTTCAACAAACTTCTTTTGCTCAGCATAAGCGGCCATCATCGATTTATGCGCCAAAACATTAATCATCCTTGGAATGCCTTGCGCTACTTTATGTAGCTTTTTAATCGCCGCGTCTGAAAACAGTTCATGGCCATTGTAGCCACATTGCTGTAGTCGGAATTGAATGTATTGACGTGTTTCTTTTGCATCGAGCGGGGTTAAATAATGCCCAAAACTGATCCGCTGTTTTAGTTGACGAAACCTATCTTGATTTAAAAGATCATCCAATTCCGTTTGGCCAAATAAAATGATCTGAACCAGTTTTCGTTCTTCGGTTTCTAAATTGCTAATAAGCCGTAATGCTTCAAGTGTCGCAGGGGGAAGCGATTGAGATTCATCGACGACGATGACCACACTTTTATTTTCTGTAGCTAATGACAGTACTCGTTCATTAATGTGTTGTAGCAAAGCATCGTCATTTCGCTTTTCTGAAGCGTCTAACCCTAACTCTTGACCGACAGCTCGATACAAACCAACGGGTGAAAGCATTGGGTTAGGAATATAGACGGTATGGAAACGATGATTGCTGGAAGCTTGAGCGTCTAGAAATCTCAGTAACTTTCGGCACAAAATAGTCTTGCCGGTGCCGACATCCCCAATGACTTTTAGAAAACCTTCGCCACTGGCAAGCACGTGCGCCATTAGCTCAAAACACTGCTCATGGCTGGGCAGGTTTACAAACAAACCCGTATCAGGCGTTAAGCTGAACGGCTGTTTGGTGAGTCCAAAGTGGCGCTGATACATACTATTGAATTCTTCCTAGCACATCATCGATGTCGTCTAAGCTGGTGTACTGATCGTAAACAGTAGGCTTGAGTAAAATAACCAACTCACTCTTACGCGTTGTACGTCGCTCTTGGTTAAACAAATACTTAATGATTGGCACTTTGGCTAAAAATGGAATGCCGGTATTGCCATTATCTTGTTTTTGTTGCAATAAGCCGCCTATTACAACAATTTGGCCGCTTTGCGCACGAATGATGCTGTCAGATTCGCGGATATTTGAGTAAGCCAAAGGCAGCGAGTAACTTTGGTCGCCCACGTTAATCACTTTAGTGCGCTCTACAACTTCCGTTACCGAAGGTCTTACGTGCAAAGTCACGCTGTCATCGTTTGAAATTTGAGGGGTAACATCAAGCGCAATACCCGAGAATATTTTCTCAAGGGTAAAGGGTGCGCTGTTCGTTGTGCCAGAGCTCGAATCTGAATTACTCACGTTTTGAGTAGCACTGGTCGCAAAATAATCATCGACCCCCACTTTGATGACCGCCTTTTGGTTATTGATGGTCGACACTCTAGGGCTAGACAAAACTTGAACATCACCTTGGTGATCTAACAGCTGAAGCATTGAGGTAAAGTTATTAATACCCAAGCTAATGTTAAATACTCCGCCTGCTTCGCTAATGCTTGGAACGGTTCCGCCATCTAAAGATAGTGTGCCATTCGCATTGCCACTGGCTAAGTCATTATCAAAAATACTCCAATTGATGCCCGATTTAAACTCGTTATCGAGAGTGACTTCTACAATTTTGGCTTCAATGATCACCTGCTTTTGCAAGGTCAACTCAGCGTCGGCCAAGAATCGTTGAATGGCGTTATGCTCAACAGAGGAGGCGCGCACAACTAACAAGCCTGTTTGAGGGTTTATGATTACGTTTGAGTCATCTTCACTGCTTTGGATAAAACCTTGAAGAGATTCTTGCAAACTTCCCCAAAAACTGTCGCTAGAACCTTCGCTGTTAAGGTTAGAGACGTTGCCAGTGGTGGTTTTTACGCTATTGCTGCTGTCGTCTTCGCCGCTGCCAATATTTGTATTCGATTCACCCGTACGTTTTACATTTAGGTAGTTAAGTTTATAAACGCGCGTTGATATTTGGTTCGGAATAACACGGTAACCGTAGCTTGTGCGTTCAAAGTCAAAGCCGTAACTGTCGCGTAGCGCGGAAAGTGTTTGTTTTAGAGTCACACCTCGTAAAGACAAGCTGATGTTGCCGGTGATGCGCGGGTCTAACAGTAGATTTACATTTTGGCTTTTGCCTAAATCCGCAAAGAAAGCCGCTGCAGGTCTATTGTTGGCTTCAATATCAATGCGAGTGACTTTGGGCGCTTGGTCGACCGCTAATAAATCATCCGTCAAGGTCAGTGGTGAAGCCACGTTCCCCGTTGCATCATTGGGCTGAGCCACCGCGTTTTGTCGTTCCGCCGCAAGTGCGGCCCTAGCACTAAAGCCCGTATCAGCCTCTTGACTAGGGTTTCCTGCACAGGCCGCGAAAACGGTCACTGTCAGTGCGTATATGCTGGTAGAGAGTATCTTATTCACTCGGGGAATCCTCTGTTGACGGAACAATTTTAAAACTGCCCGGAGTCTTTAAGTAAAGAGTTCGAGTTGTGCTGCCTTGAGCTAGTACAACAAATTCGGCTTCTATCTGCGTCACTTTAAATCCACTGATTTGGTCATTTAAGGTGAGCGTTTTATTGTTAATGGTCGCGAACCGTAAATCGCCGGTAATGGCGATATCGCTCAAAGAAAACGATGCCGGTTTAGCCTTTCTAACGACCGTGCTCGTATTTTGTTTAGGAGCGGAGTAATTATCAGGACGCATTGGATTCGCGTGCGTTGGCAAGCTTAAGGCTGTGCACAGAAGAAAAACGGTGGCCATTAATTTATACATTTAACCATTCCTCCTGGCGACTTAACGTATGCACTTGCAATTTAAATTCTAGCTGCGGGAACGATTGAGTATCGATGATGAGGTCATCCCAAAATAATTCTTCAGGTAGCGCTTCTATGGTTTCTAAATAGCTAACAAAGGCTTCGAATTCTCCTGTTAACGTAATCTCTATCGTGTGCTGGTAAAAAATCGTATCAATATCTGTGCTGGCCTGAAGTTTAACCACGGGCAGCACATGAAAACGTTGCAACGTTAGGTTACTTTGCTTATTGAGAATTTGCCGGATAACCGATGCCATGCGTTCTGGCGTAATGAGTAAACTGGCGATTTTATCGATGCGGGTATCAAGCTTTTCAATCGACTCTTCAAGCTTTTGGTTACTGTTTTGTAGGGCGACAATACGCGGATTATTTGCAGCAGATTCTAAATCGGCCAACTCTTTCTGGTAGGTCTCAGTTTCTTCTTTATATTGCTTAGTCGCGTTAATGACGGAATCGTGATTGTCTAAACCCGTGAGCATTAAATAGCCCTGGGCCAATAAGGTTCCTGAGGCAAATACAATCGCTAACAACATGTAACGTTCACGGATGTTGAGCCGGTCGAGACCTAACCTGAGTTTATAGACATTTTTGGAAAACATTAACGTACCTCCGCCATATCTATTTGTTTGTCGTTAGACAAACTGAAGCGCCACAAACCGCGCTGATTAGCTTCTTTTTGTACGCTGAGCTGTTGAATAGAAATGCCCTTAAATTCAGAGTTACCTAACTGAGCAATGTATTCGGGGATTAATTCAGGCGTTTGAGCATAGCCTGTTAAGCTGAAAGATCGTTGACCGTTACGAAGATGAATAGTCTCTAGCCAAAGGCCATTGACGTCATAGTCTGATAATTGCTTCAAGGGCGAGGTAAAACCTTCAATTGAATTTTCAAGTTGATCGGCTAAATCTTGTAACGTGGTTCGCCTTAGGTTTAGGTCGGCTGTTAAGGACACGTTAAGTTGTTCAAGCTGTTCTTCATTAAACATTTCAGGGTGCAACGATTGGTAAGAAACCAGTGCTTGCTGTTGATTGCTCGCGCTATTTTTCCAAATCATTTGTTCAGCAGTTAATTCAGCACGCGTGTTGTAGGCTGATAAAACCCATAGCACGGCGCAAATAAGTGAAGCCAAAAATACCCAAATAAAAACCGGTAATTGCACAGGGCCGTACCCTGGCAATAAATCGGCAGAGACAAGGTTAACTTGTTTGGTCATTACACAGTCTCCCTAAATGCTGTGCCCGCAAGTGCTAGCATCTGGTTTGGGTCTATGAGCTCATCTGCTGAAGTAAATTGCATAAAATCAGACAAGGTAATGGGCGAAAATCGCATGCCAAGTTTATGTGCTAATTTAGTCGACAGTTCGGCATGCTCTGGTAAACACAGCAAATGCACCTCAGCAATGGAGCCCAAACCTAATTGCGATTCGTAGTAATCAAATGAGCGTCGCATCTCCAATACAAGCGTTTCCAGTTGAATATCATCTTGAGCGTCGTCAGATTGAGTGATCTCCAGCTCATCTTCTTGAATCGTATTTTCGGTGATCAAGGTAGATAGGCCGGAATCAAAGGTTCGAGACAACACCATTTCACCGGAAAAATTTAAAACTAAGCGGCCACGTGCGTTTTCTAAATGGAATAATCCGGTTTCGCTGTAATTTTGTAAATGAACTGTTAAATTGCGCAATTGCGTGTGCTCTACATCGATGACATCAATGCGAATGCCTTTTTGAATGAGAGCCATGGACCATTCTCGCAAAGGCTTTTTTTGCGTGGCAATAATAAAGGCCATTTTCATGCGGCCTCGGTAAGCCTCATCCGGTAATTGAATGACGTCGAGGGCGGCTTCTTCGATATCGTAATGAATTAAGTCGGCGGCTTTAAATTCTATAGCCGATTCAATTTCATCCTCAGGAACCTCAGGAACATCAGATAACAATAACTGGTAAAGGGAGTCGGCTAATAAAAGATTGATGTTGCCCTTGAGATGTTTTTTTACCCAATCGACATGTGCGGCCGGATGAAGTAGCGGATCTTCAACCGCTTGATGCGCGACAATATGAACGCTGGGCAACTTCCCTAAACTCGCTTGCGTACGAAAAACCGTCATACTTTGTGAGGTTAAATAGAGCCATTGCGCCGTGGCTGATTTGTTTACCATTCTTTTTAGCATTGTTTTTGTTTACCCTGCGAGCTAACTGTTTTTCGCATATTTCATGTAGTTTAGCAATATATTCGGTTAACTGCCTGAGTTTAAAGCCTTTTTATGGGCATAAATCACGAGTTTTTTAACAAAAACCTCTTCTTTTAGCACTATAAGTAATAAAAAGGTGACGTTTTATGCAGATACCAAATTAGAATGTTCTAACACAAAGGCTAGGCTCTGAGTGAGGAAAGCGCAAATGGTTTCGAACCACTGTTCTAGCAGCCAGAGACAGTGGTTAATTAAACGAGAGGAAGGCAATCAGCTTGAGACGAATTTACCGCTTAGCGATTAAAATTGAATAGCATCTATATAGTCGAGTTGTCGCCATGCTTCATACGAGATAATAGCTACCGCGTTAGATAAATTTAGGCTACGGTTTGATTCACGCATAGGAATTTTTATTCGGTGTTCCGGCGCGATGCTGTCCATCACATCAGGGTGTAAACCGTGTGTTTCTGCGCCAAAAAGTAAAACGTCATCTTCTCGGTATTGAACATCGCTATGAAAGCGCGTGCCCTTGGTGGTGCAAGCAATTATCCGTTTCTCGCCCATGGCCTCTTTAAAGGCGTTGTAATTTGGGTGAATGGTTACGTTGGCTAAATCATGGTAATCCAGCCCAGCGCGTCGAACCTTTTTTTCATCCAGAGAAAACCCAAGTGGCTCGATCAAATGCAATTTACAACCGTTATTGGCAACCAATCGAATAATATTGCCCGTATTAGGCGCGATTTGAGGTTCAAACAAAGCAATTTCAAACATGATTGATGTCTACGTTATGGAATGGCGCGCATGGTATCGCAAAATGAGGCATTTAGGGTAGAAAGCCAAGTTAATTCTACCGCTAATTGGTCCCAATATCGCCCAGAGCTGCCAAGATTAACGGTCTTTTGGCTAGTGAGTGCTTATTGAGTAAATTCATACCCGCATTACGAGCTAAGACAGAAAAAGGATGCTGAGTGTCAAAACCGCGTTTCAAGGCTTCCATTAAAGCTGCAACGGCCCAATTATGTGATTTTCGTGTACGTTGATAGCGCCGCAATACGAAGGGGTGTGTTAGGTCGATCTGTTTTTGCTTTGCTCTTGTGAGCTCCTGAGCTAAGGCCGCCGCGTCTAAAAAGCCGAGGTTTACACCCAAGCCTGCAAGCGGGTGAATAGTGTGGGCCGCATCGCCAACGATAGCGACTCGATCTTTGAATACCGTTTTTGCCTGTTGAGCTTTCAGTGGAAATGAAAAACGAGTGTCTATGGCGTCGATTTCCCCAAGTTTATGTTCAAAGGCTTGATTCAGTGCATTTCGAAATTCGCCATCGGATAGCGCCAAAAGTGTTTCAGCCTGCGGGGTTTTTACTGACCAAACAATGCTGCTTTTATTTTGACCGTCAAGTTCATCACTTAAGGGCAAAAATGCCAACGGACCGGAGTCTAAAAAGACCTGTTGAGCGCAATGATCATGGTAGTGCTGGTGTGTAACCGTAGTCACGATTGCGGTGTGTTGATAATCCCAATCATAGGTTTCAATTTCCGCTAATTGACGAATAGGTGAGTACTTACCTTCAGCGCCTACCACTAATGAGGCGCTGAGTTGTTCTTGGCTAGATAGGATAACGTTCGCGCGTTCCTTGTTTTGTTCAAGGCCAGTTACCTGCTTCGATAAAAACAAATCAATGGACTGGTGCTGGTAAATACCTTGCCACAAGGCATCAATTATGAGGTTGTTTTCGATTATATGCCCCAGGTGGCTGGCTTGAACTTCATCGGCATTAAAATTTAATGCAGCACTGCCAAGTCCATCCCATACATGCATTTTATTGTATCCACACATGCGCTGTCTTGGCAGGGTTTGCCAAACCCCAATCGATCGTAAAAATCGTTCACTGGCATGATTAATAGCACTGACTCGAGGCGAAAACTGCCCTGATTCTAATGTTAGAGGCTGTGGCGCATTTTTCTCGATTAAAGCAATTTTGAACCCTTTTTGCGCGCAAGCTAATGCAAGTGAAAGTCCAACCAGACCTGCGCCTGAAATGATGATGTCGTGTGAGTTTGTATGCGTCATCGAAACCTCAAATTAAGCCCGGAGCCTGTTGTAATAATCCCATGCCTGCCAAAGCGAACGATTGGCTCAATAGCGGGTGGCGATCGAGGCTATTTAACCCTAAGCCGCGACCCACTTGAATAGCGGGTTGGGGTGAACCAAATAAAGAAATAAGACGATTCGAAAATAATGCGGTTGTCTTTTGGTCTTTCTGCAATTCAGACGCTAAGCACTGGCACTGTTCGAAACTTGGCATGGCTTGATTATGCCGGTAAGCGTTGTTCAGGGTTTGGGCGCTGCGCATCATTCCACGAATGGCCAAATTGAACCCCTGGCCTGCAACGGGATGCAAGGTGGCTGCCGCATTTCCGAGCGCTAAAAACCCGTGACTGATAGAGACCGGTAATTGCTTTTCAACCAGCGGGTAGTCTTGCCAATCGCTTATGTCTTCGATTAACCCTAAGCGCTGACCGACCTGCTCATTTAGCCATGCCAGCGATTGTGATTTATCGAACTGGGATATCTTTTCGTAGCGATCATTCGGTATGGTCCAGACTAAGGCGCTGTAATCGCCAAAAGGCAATAAAGCAATAGGCCCTTGTTGTGTGAATCGTTCATAGGCCGTACCTGCGTGCGGTTTTTTTGCTTTAATAATGGCAATGCGAGCGTGGGCTTGAAAATTTGTGATGGTTTCTTGTAAGCCCAGTTGATGGTGTAGTCCAGAACGACCGCCATCACACAGCAGAACGAATTGACTGTGAATCTTATCTTCATTGCTGAGCGATAACGTGTGTCCACGAGCGTCGGGCTTAATGGTAGACACCCGTTGGTTGAAACGGTACTCAATATTCAGCGATTTAGCTTTTTGCCAAAGCAGAAGGCCTAAGGTTTTGTTCGCAATAACCGCACCGAATTGATCTAAGCCTTGCTCAGTTGCTTCCATTAAATGGTAACCTGCATGTCCTCGATCGGAGACCTCGATGGCTTTAATAGGGCTGCTGTGTTGATCTAGAGTAGAGATGCCTAAAGCGGCTAATGCGTTAAAACTGTATTTCGAAAGAGCCGTTGCTCGATCATCAAAACTTGGTGAGGCTAAATCGGTATCGGAGGGTTCTGGCGCGGGATCAATCAATGTGATTTTAGCGTTTAATTCGAGCATAGGCCGCAGTGCAAGGGCCATAGTCAGGCCTACCATTCCTCCACCTACAATAACTAACTCGTACTTTTCCATTTTCCAACTTTCCGTTTCAGTGGGCATTGCTACACTTGATTCTCAACGATGGGGCATTTGCGCATTTTTGTGTTGCAGAGCGGCCAGTATAAACCGTTTTCATAGAGAAATCAGGCGGCGCTCCTCTAAATTACAGAACTATTGATCTGGATCGGAGAAGTATATGAATCCTAATAAAACAATAAAAATGAGTGCCATTGGCCTCTTGTTGGCCATGCTAATTCCAGCCGCGCAAGCTTTTAAAGACAACACCTTAGTAGTTTGGATAAACAATGATAAGGGAATAGCCGGGCTGGCAAAGCTTGCCGAGCAGTTTCAGCAAGCCACGGGTATGGATGTTAAAATTGAATCGCAAGACGATTGGCCTGAAGGTCATGGCGACCCAGCCAACCGTTACAACCGTGTAGCTGCAACGGCTGAAGGACCGGATATCATTATTTGGCCACACGATCGTTTTGGTAATTGGATTAATGAAGGCTATTTAGAGCCCGTGCAGCCTTCTGTTGAGCTGTTTAATACCATTGATGATTTTGCTTGGAATGCGGTAACGGTTGGGGATGCCATATACGGTTACCCCATTGCCATGGAAGCCATTTCTCTTATTTATAATAAAGACCTTATTTCTGAACCACCAAAAAGCTGGGATGAAGTCATCGCCCTAGACAAGCAACTTCGTAAGCAAGGCAAGCGCGCTATTATGTGGCCAACCACCAATGTTTACTTCACTTGGCCGTTAGTCACCTCGGCTGGTGGTTTTTCATTTAAAAAAGTAAATCAGGCGTATCAATTAACCGAAGTCGGTGTTGATAATCGCGGTGCAGTGAAAGGTTTATCGTTGCTTCAAAAGTTGGTTAAAGAAGGCGTAATCGAAGAAGGCGATGGAAGCGACTGGGGCGCAATGATGACCGGCTTTAAGGAAGGAAATATTGCCATGAATATTAATGGCCCTTGGGTTTGGAATGAGTTGAAGGCTGCGAATATGAATTTTGGTTTAGCTAAATTTCCGCGAGTTGACGACAGTGCTGGATTAGGGCGACCTTTTGTTGGATTCTTATCTGCGGCCATCAACAGTTCGTCGCCAAACACCGAAATGGCGAAGAAATTTTTGGAAGAGTACGTTGTGACCTATAATGGCGTTAAAACCATTGATGCAGATAGACCGATCGGTGCGGCCGCGAATAAGCAATTTATGTCCGAACTAAAAGCGGATGTGCTCATTGCGCATACCTATATTATGGCCGCTACTGGTGAAACCATGCCAGACATTCCAGAAATGAAACGTTTTTGGAGTTCGATGGAATTTGCGTTGGCTGAAATTGTAAATAACAACGCTCCTGTCAAAACAACGATAGAATCAGTGGGTACTCGATTACGAAAATTAGATAAAATGAAAATGTGGTCACGTAAACACTATTTGACTTCAAATTCGAGTAACTAAGGCGTTAATTATCGCCTAAATACTTAATACGAGTTTTTTTAGGCAACGATTGCACCACCAAGTTGTACGAATCAGCGATCCAACCTGCGATTAATGATTCGTCCAACCCTTGATCTAAATACACCGTATTCCAATGCTTTTTGTTCATATGGTAACCAGGTATTACAGCCTCAAAGCTTTCTCTGATAATTAACGCTTCTTGTGGATCGCACTTTAGATTTAACGCTAAACCTTGTTTTCGCTTCATTAACAGTGCAAACATTTTCCCCTCAACTTTAAACACTAAAGCCTCTGGTCCAAATGGGGTGTCTTCGCTAGCCCCTTGTTTTGTTAAGCAGTGTGATCGCCACTGATCATGTAATTCACCGATTGAGACCATGGTTAGTCCTTAAGTTGGAATTCAGCGATTGATTGAGCAATTTAGTGGACAGGTTAACTCGAATCATCCTTAATGAGTAATAGTATTAATCGGCCAAGGCGCTCGAATGACAAAAATTTATACACATCCGAATTTATATCAAGTAGTCAACATTCAAAACCTGTTAGATTTAAAGCTCATTAGGACGAGTGTTCGTAATGAGTTTGCCTCAGGCGGTTCAGGGGAGTTAGCCCCTCAGGATGTCTGGCCAGAACTCTGGTTAGAAGACGAACGAGATCTAGGGTTGGCGCAAAATATTCTTGCTGAAATTGCCGCAAATGAACAAGACGATTGGTATTGCGGGCAGTGTGGTGAAAGCAATGCCGGCTCATTTGATTTTTGTTGGGATTGTGAAGCACCGAGAAAAAAGATTTAGTTTTTGTGCCCTTCAGCGCTTAAGTAAACGAATCCAGCGACCAAAATTAAGCACGCCAATCATGGCTTGGCTGACATAGGTTAGAGCGCACGCTAAGAGTATTTTCCGAACGGTACTGTAGTCACGCTGATCAACATAGTCACCCTGTTGCAGAATTGGCAGCGCGCGCCCAAAGGAAGCATCAAATTCAACGGGCAGCGTAACTAAATGGATGATAGCTGAAAAAAACATAGAGCCAATGACAAATATTAAAACAATCCGAGCAAAGACCGCTAAGCCCGGAATCATCGATAAAAATGGAATCATCAGCAATGCAATACTGGCCGCATTTTGTACGTAATAGGCTTGTTTTGCCATTGCAGTTCGAGTTAATAGTGGGCGATACGCTTTATGATGTTGCAAGGCATGCCCGAATTCATGCGCCGCCGTTGCAATGGCCGTTAGGCTTTTACCTTGGTAAACCGACTCTGTGAGCCGAATGGTTTTGCTGGTGGGGTCATAGTGATCGCCTTTTTCGGTAGTTTCCAAAGAAACGTCCGTCAGTTCAAAGCGTTTAATTAAATGATTCGCGAGCTCAGACCCTGTGCCAGGTAAATCTTTGCGCTCGCGACTGTGTTTTTTCAACACTCGCTTCACCCAGATGTTAGGGCCAATTAATAGAGCTAGAAGCGCTATAATCGCGAGCACAATCACCATGTTATTGCCCTAGTCGCGCTTCAATGGCCGCTTGAATTCCCGACGAGTCTAGCCCCACTTGCGCCAACATAACCTCTGGTTTGGCGTGATTAGTGTATTCATCGGGCAGCCCTAATTGCAATATATTTGCAGGAGCACCACTGGCAAGTAGAGCTTCAGCGACAGCCGACCCTGCGCCGCCCATAATGGCATTTTCTTCAACGGTAACGAGTAAATCGTGAGATTGAGCCGCCTTTATAATAGCTTCTTTATCTATCGGTTTTACAAAACGCATGTTTATTAAAGTGGCATCCAGCGCATCGGCGACTGCTTTACAAGGCTCTACGCGACTGCCAAAGGCCAAAATAGCAACTTTTTTACCGGAACGTAGCAACTCCGATTGGCCAATGGTTAATGGCTCTAGTGTTGCTGTGACTTCAACGCCAGGGCCTTTGCCTCTTGGGTATCTGACGGCGGCAGGGCCTTCGTATAAAAAGCCAGTGGACAACATTTGACGACATTCTTGTTCATCTTTAGGGGCCATCACGATCAAGTTGGGAATACAGCGTAAATAACTAAAATCGTAACTGCCCGAATGTGTCGGGCCATCTTCACCGACAAAACCCGCGCGATCGATAGCAAACAAAACGTCTAAATTTTGAATGGCCACATCGTGTATCAATTGATCGTAGCCACGTTGTAAGAAGGTTGAATAAATCGCTACCACGGGTTTAAACCCCTCACAGGCTAAACCCGCCGCAAAAGTAACGGCGTGCTGCTCTGCAATAGCAACATCAAAGTATCGCTGCGGGTATAGCTGTGAAAATTTGATGAGATCAGAACCTTCACGCATAGCCGGTGTAATACCTGTTAACTGTGCGTTGTTAGCGGCCATATCGCACAACCATTGACCGAAAACATTTGAGTAACTCGGTTTCGCGACTGGTTTTATCTCGGGTGCGTTGCTGACTTGAGATTCAATTTTAGTAATAGCGTGGTATTTAATGGGCTCGTTTTCAGCCGGCAAAAACCCTTTACCTTTTTGGCTGGCAATGTGTAAAAACTGTGGGCCGTTGAACGTTTTAATGTTGCTGAGCGTGTTCACTAGCTCTATTACATCGTGCCCATCAACGGGGCCGACGTAGTTAAAGCCTAATTCTTCAAATAGTGTTCCTGGGGCTACCATGCCTTTCATGTGTTCTTCGGCTTTACGGGCAAACTCCAGCATAGGCGGCACATTTTTGAGCACTTTTTTGCTGTTTTCACGCAAATGCGAATAGGTTTTTGACGAAAAAACCCGAGAAAAGGCCTTGTTTAAAGCGCCAACGTTTTCTGAGATTGACATGTCATTGTCGTTTAATACGACCAGTAAATTAGCGCCATCATGCCCAGCGTGATTTAAGGCCTCAAAGGCTAAGCCAGCGGTAATGGCACCATCTCCAATGACCGCAACGGCTTGTTGGGGGTTGCCTTGTAATCTATTCGCAATGGCCATGCCTAACGCGGCAGAAATAGAGGTGCTCGAATGGCCTACACCAAAGCGGTCGTATGGGCTTTCTTCACGATGTGGAAATGCGTGTAATCCGCGCTCTTGGCGAATGGTCGGCAGTTTATCTCTGCGCCCAGTAATAATTTTGTGCGGATAAGCCTGATGACCCACATCCCAGACTAAATTTTGCTCAGGAGTATCGTAAACATAGTGCAATGCGACCGTTAGCTCGACAACGCCAAGCCCCGCACCAAAATGACCGCCAGATTGGCCAACACTGAAAAGTAAGTACTCACGCAGTTCATCAGCGTATTGCGGTAACTGAGACAGTGGGAGCTTCTTAAGGTCGGCCGGGGAGTCAACGCGATCTAGTAATGGCGTTCGGGGACGCGTTTTTGGAATATGGTCAAAAACCTTCATTTAATACCCTGATAATACTGAATCACCTCTCTAGTACCAGAGAGGGTAAGAAGGGGCCTAGTGTACAGAATATTGTTGTAAAAAGGCAGTAACTCAACACATAGAAACCGTCACTGCTGCACTTCGGGTGCATTCTGATGTTGGGCCATCTTTTTCTTGTGGCCCTGCAAAAGCACGCCGCATAGTAAGGTGAGTGCAGCCATAAACATAAAGGTGACGGTAAAATTTGAAATTTCGGTGACCCAGCCCATTAGAAAAGCACCCATTGCAGGCCCTGCAATGGCAATCGTTAACCATAAACTCATGACTCTTCCACGGGTGTTCTCATCGGTTTGTATTTGCAAAATTATTTGGCTTCCGGTGCCAAATAAAGTCATCAGTAAGCTGATCATGCCAACGCAGAAAGATATAAACGCGAGCGAACGCGTTAGAAGTAGCGCAATAATAAACACTAGCGAAAAACCAAGAGATAAAAGTAGTATATTTTTGAGGCGGGCGAGTTCGTTGCGTTGTCGAGACATGAAAATGCCACCAATAATGGATCCGATGCCCGCACAGGCAATCAGCGTCGCTAAATCAGCAGCAGAACCCGATGATAAAGTACCAGAAAATGCGGGTAATAATTCCATCAAAGTTCGACCGGTAAAGCTATTGATGAAGGTCAATAAAATTAAAATACGAATAAAAGGTGATTGCCAGCTGATGTTAACGCCCACCATAAACTCTTGATACCAGGGCAAGGCTTCTGGTTTGTTCTCGGGTTGTTTAAACGAAGGCAGGCGCAAATTTATGACCGCGGCCAAAGCAAACGCCATTGTGCATACCCAAAGTAAAGCCATCTCAGAAGATATAGACAACAGCCAAGCTGAAAAAGCCGGTGCAATAACTCGTGAGCTGTTGAATAAAATGGCGCCGTAGCCTACCGCACTAGACAAACGATTTTTACCGACTAACTTTGGCAAAATTGTTAATCGCAGTGGAGAGCCTGCGGAAGCCACGATGCCAAACACGACAATGATGGTCATTAGCAAGGGTAGAGAAGGCGGTTGAAACTTTAAAATAATAGCCGTAAGGGCGGTGATAACTCCCTGCGCAAACTGCCAGCTCACAATCCCTTTTTTGAGATTAATTCGATCGGAAATAACACCAAAAATTGGTGTCACAATTAAAGAGGGTAATAATAAACCTGCGCTGGCAACTCCAACCCAAAAGGCCGACTTTGTGTACTCCCAAACCATCCATGCGTAAAGAAAACGTGTCATCCAAATGGCCATGGTGCCAAAAATAGCGGCCATGAAATAGACACGAAACTCTGGAACGGTAAGGGCGGATGATTTCTTCACTAATGGTCTCTGTATAAAATATAATCAGCAAGCTGCCACAGCAGACTTGTTTCATTTAACCCCATGTCGGTTAACGCACTGAGTGCTCGTTGATGCTGAAAATGCGCTTGTTGTTTCGCGCCGCTTAACCCCAATAGAGTTACATAGGTTGTTTTTTGTGCCTCGGCATCGCTGCCTTGAGGTTTGCCAAGCACTTCGGTGGTGCTGGTAACATCCAGAACATCATCCGTTATTTGAAACGCCAAGCCAATGGCATCGCCGTAGACTTCCAGTTGTTGTAAAACTGAATCTGTAACGTCTTCTTTGCACAGTGCACCGATAGCTAATGACGCTTGAATGAGCGCGCCGGTTTTTAAGCGGTGTATATGCTGTAGTTGTTCTAACGTAATGGAGGTTTCCTCAGCCAGTATATCCAGCATTTGGCCACCTACCATTCCCTGGCCACCGGAGGCTTTTGTTAAGGCTGTTAGCATTCGCCGAACTTGTTGGTCATTAAATTCAGTTGCCTGCGCAATTTGCAAGAACGCCTCGGTTTGCAACGCATCGCCGGCTAAAATGGCCGTAGCTTCATCAAAGGCTTTATGGTTGGTTGGTTTGCCTCGGCGCAAATCGTCGTTGTCCATAGCAGGCAAATCGTCGTGAATTAAACTGTAAACGTGCACCATTTCTATTGCGCTGGCGGGAATCAGCCAATGCTGATTCGATTGCCCGCATGCTAATGCTGCGGCACGAACCAATGCGGGTCTCAAGCGTTTGCCACCATCGAGCAACGAATAATGAATGGCGTTTTTTAATTGTTCTGAAGGCGAATGTTGAAACGAATGTTGCAGGTGGGTTTCAAAGCGCGAACGAGTGTCGGATAAATATTCGTCGAGTTTCATTAGGCCTCTTGATCGTCAAGGTCTTGCAAAGATTCTAGGCCGTTTTTATCGACTAATACTTGTACCTTTTGCTGGGCATCGGCTAACGTTTTTTGACATTGGTTGGTCAGTTTGACACCCGATTCAAATGCCTTCATTGCGTCATCTAGGCTGAGCTCGCCCGACTCAAGTTGTTCAACAATGTTCTCTAAAGCCGTTAAATCGTCTTCGAATGAGTTTTTAGTTGGATTCGCCATTGAAATACCTCTAGCATCGGCACTTTTAAAGTGAAACTTGCAAATTTAGGGTTAATTTTCAGAAATCTCGGCCGATAGAGCCTTTGAAGACCAGAGTTTAAACTATTAGGTCGATGAGTGAAATGCGGTTCGCCTTTTCTGTTCAGGGTTCTGGCTACCGAGTTTTATTTTTACTGCTAAGCTTTAACTAATTCTTTTTATTCCCTCTTTATTTATTTGAAGAGGTTTACAGTACAGCGAGGTATTTCGTGGATATAGCTATGATTGTCGGGCTCATTGGGGCTCTCGCCATGATCATCATGTCCATGCTTTTGGGCGGAAGTCTAGGCATATTTATTAACATTCCATCGGTGCTTATTGTATTTGGTGGGTCGACCTTTGTGGCCATGTCGAAATTCACCCTTGAGCAGTTTTTAGGCGTCGGGAAGGTGGTCGGAAAGGCCTTTTCATTTTCAATTGTTAAGCCAGAAGACTTAATTGGAGAAATCGTTGAGCTTGCCGATGGCGCTCGTAAAGGTGGTTTATTGTCTTTAGAGGGCAAAGAAACCAGCAGTGACTTTTTATCAAAAGGGATTCAGTTGCTGGTAGACGGCCATGACCCTGAAGTCGTAAAAACGTTATTAAACAAAGATATGAAAATGACCTCAGATCGGCATGCCGACGGGGCAAAATTTTTCAGTGCCATGGCCGATGTAGGCCCTGCAATGGGTATGATCGGTACGTTGATCGGGTTGGTTGCGATGTTGGCCAACATGGACGATCCAAAAACCATTGGCCCTGCTATGGCGGTTGCCTTGTTAACTACACTTTATGGTTCGTTCTTAGCCACCGTTATCTGTATTCCAATTGCCGATAAACTGGGTGTGCGTTCTAAGCAAGAAGAAACGATTCAAAAAATGG
The DNA here is from genome assembly GCF_030409715.1 of Reinekea marina. Lineage (NCBI taxonomy): Bacteria > Pseudomonadati > Pseudomonadota > Gammaproteobacteria > Oceanospirillales > Saccharospirillaceae > Reinekea > Reinekea marina. The sequence continues at coordinate 3,089,978 of NZ_JAUFQI010000001.1, read as the reverse complement.
CGATCGATGGCTTATTGGCCATTCAAGCTGGTCAAAACCCTCGTATTATTGAATCAATGTTGAAAAGTTATCTGCCATCTAATTTGCGTGGCGAATAAGGGATAGGAATGGAAGAAGAAGACGATTGCCCCGAATGCATTGAAGGTCTCCCTGCATGGATGGGTACATTTTCAGACTTAATGGCACTGTTAATGTGCTTTTTCGTGCTGCTGTTGTCTTTCTCTGAGATGGATGCCCTAAAGTTTAAACGTTTAGCGGGTTCTTTGCGCAATGCCTTTGGTGTGCAAGCCGAGGTGAATGTGATGGATATTCCAAAAGGGACTAGCATAATCGCGAAAGAATTTAGCCCCGGTACGCCGAATCCGACGCCGTTAAATTCTGTTCGTCAAGATACCGTGGATGATCTTAAAGACTCGTTGGAAATTCTTTGCCAAGATACCGTGACCATGCAAGAAACCGCGCAGGGTGAGGAAGGCAAGTTGTCTCGCGATATCGCCGTTCCAGAAAACGCGACGTCTGAAGAGGTTCAAGAGCGGGCCGAGCAATTTGCAGAAGCCTTGGCAAAAGAAGTCGCTGAAGGCGCGCTGCAAATAGAAACCATAAACGAAACCATTATTATTCGAATTAAAGAACAGAGCTTCAGTGGCGGCTCGGATTATGTTGCTGATGATTTCTTACCTGTTCTGGATAAAATCCGAGTGCTTTTGGTGACTACTCCTGGAAAGTTATTTGTAGAAGGTCATACGGACAACATTCCGATCAGTACGGCGCGGTTTAGAAATAACTGGTTGCTCAGTGCGGCCCGAGCCTTGGCTGTGGCAGAGTACCTATTTATCGCGCCTGAGATGAGCGAAGACCGTTTCACTATTGTTGGGCATGGGTCGACCAAGCCGTTGGCTTCAAATGATACACCAGAAGGACGGTTGCAAAATCGCCGCGTCGAAATATTAGTGAAGCAAGTGAATGAAAACTTCGATGGTACGCCTTCTCCTAGCCCAGAAGATGTTGACCCAGGCGACCCTAGCTTATTTGGTCTTGACTCTGATGAGATTTTCTAAAGTGATACAATTTAAAACAAGCTGTGTCAGTCAACGAGGCTACTTCTGATAACTGACGCCTTTTGTCTATCGGTAATCGATGGGCATGAGGTGTCATTCCAAGCAAGTCAAATATCGCTTCGTTAGTGGTTAAATTAAGTGGAACGGTGATACGCTGCTCACTGACTAATTCGAAGCCGTTGTTAAAGTATTCTAAATGTTTAGACGTGTCATACGGCCTCACTTTATCATAGATGATCTTACGTAAGCCCATTAAATGGTCGCTGTCAGGTACGACCATAAGTACCGAGCCATTGTTTTTTAATACGCGATGAAATGGCACCGCATCAACACGTGAAAAGATGCTAACAATGGCATCAAAACTGTTTGATCCATAGGGTGGGTGTGCGCTTGATGCAACACTCCAGTGAATCTCTTTAAAGCGACTCGCCGCCTGAATGGCCGGTTTAGAAATATCGAGCCCGTAAACCATAAAGTCAGGGTTAGATTGCGCAATTATTTGCGTGTAATACCCTTCGCCGCACCCAGCATCCCAGATGGTTGCTGACTCAGGCAGCAATTGCTGAGCCTGCTCTGCCACAAAGTCAGCCAAGGGTTGATAGTGATTGGCGGCTAAAAAGCGACGCCGACTTTCCACCATATCAGCATCATCACCCGGTGCTTTACTGTTCTTTTTATGGGCGAGTAGTAAGTTTAAATAGCCTTTTTTGTGTACATCGAAAGTATGATTGTTTTCACAGATGAATTGTCTGAGGCTAGGGTTTAGGGGTTGTTCACAGACGGGGCACTGATAGTGTTGTGCAGTCTTTAGGTTATTTGACATTGTTTGGTCGGCGCTGAATTTTCGCCATGATGCCGTTATGCGCTATGAGGGTCAATTCCCGCGGCGATTATTTTCACCGACGGCCGCAGCGACGGTTTCCGGGGTGGCGTACTCTAATGTGTTCGGCATACGTTTATAGCCATAAAGGGCTTCAACGGTTTTATCCAGCAACGCTAGGTATTTCTGGTCGACATCGTTGACAGGGCGGTTTCGCTGAGCGCTCAGTGCAGCGGCCTTAGCATGCTTGATGACCATAAAGGCTGTGTGGCCTTGATCTTTTAGCACTAATGCCAGACGACGTTTCTCCCAGTCGGATAAACCATCTATGAACATGTACGCGAACCCTTACTTGTTGCGAGTGATTATCAAAGAACAATAAGCTGACATTACCGTTTTGCGATGCATTTCACACCTTTTGATGCAAAAAAGGTTGCCTTTTTGAGTGATACGTCTAAAAATTTTTCCTTTTCGTCAATAATGTGACTAAATTGTGATCAGATCTAGAGTGTCTAGTGTCATTTTGGGCAGTGCGAAAATCAATCAGGTTTATTCTTGGCTTCTATCCAGCGACTCATATATTTCATGGCACCTAATTGGTTTTGCCACATGAGTTGTTGCCAAAAATCTTGGCTTCGATGGATTGCTACGTTCGTGAGGGCATTCTCGAGGGTTGATGTGAAAGCACCTATCTGATTTTCTTTTAAAAAATCCTTTGCAATACGCTGATAGCCATCTGATTGAAGTTCTTGCCATTGGCCTTCGTTTAAGTAGTAATGAGCGACCTGTTTCGCAAATAGCTCAGGCTTATCTGAAAGTTCGTATATATTGGGTTGGTCGCCCAGCATTGATTCAGCCCCAATCGGGGTTGTCAGAGTCGGTGTGCCGGTAAGCCAGCCTTCTAAAATTTTTCCCTTTTGCCCTGCACCAAAACGTAATGGGGCTAGATTTAAGCGGTACTGTTCTACGGTTTTTAAAGAACTCTCAGTGCGGCCCTTAACAAAAAAGCCTACCTTTGGTGCATTTAACTGGTTCATCGCATGATCGGCATAAGCGCCAAAAACATGCATCTCAGTGCCTTTCGGTAATGACGGTCGAATAGCTGGCCAAAGGGCTTCTCGCAGCCAACGTGTGGCGTCTCTATTCGGCTCGTGCTTGAAGCCGCCAATCATGACTAGGTGTTGTCTGTCTTTAAACCTAATTTGGCTAGGTTTGGGTAGTTTAGAAACAAGGAAAGGTAAATATAAACATTTAAAACTTGGTATATTGAACTCGGTTTTTAGAATGTCTATTTCGGCCTTTGAAATCATCAGCGTAAAGTCGCAGCGACTGATGGCTGATATTTCTCTTACGGCCGTTTCGTTAAACAAATTAATGGCTTTGTTATGTTTGAAAGCCTTTTCACGTGCTATGCGTAAACAATGTAAGTCACTGGTATCGAGCAAGGTTAAGGCATTGGGTACTTGCTCTCTAACACGCCAACCAAACTGTTCTTCCATGACAAATCGATCATAGATGACGAGTGCGGGTTGCAACTTAGCGACCCATTGATCGAATGATGAACAGTTAACGTCAATGGCATGAGTGACATAACCCAGCTGATCAAAATCGGCTTGGAAGGGTGTTGCTTCTGCGGTACAAGCAATGTGTATTGAAAAACCCATTTCTTCGATAATCTGCAATACATCTAGTGTTCTTCGACCGGCCGCTGTCGAGTTAGGCTCGGGCCAGTTTTTGGCAATGAATAAGGCCTTTTTTGTCATGTTATAACATTTCTTTATAATGGAGTTGAATGGCGATTTTGTTTTAAATTTACGGTTAAAGCAGTGTAATAGAGTCTGTTGCTAATTACTTGTTTTGAAAGTAAATATAAATCGAAACTATCATTTTAATGCTTTATTTTTATCGGCATTCTTTAACTGAGATTAGATCATTTTCGCATTTGTTGGCCAGATGGTTTAGTTGACGACCAGAATATGTTCACTATAATGAATGTCGCTAGAACGTAAGTCTTATTACCGCATTTCGAACATAGGCGTATGGCTCCATTTTCGTCCTGTTGTATATAAGTAGATGTACTTTTCTGGCTCGACCGTCTTGTGCGTTGAGGCAACTCTACTCAAAGGCGTTTTATACTTTTATATAATAGGAAAACAGCATGTCTGATTCAGTAACTGGCACTGTAAAGTGGTTTAACGAAACTAAAGGTTTTGGATTCATCGAACAAGAAAATGGCCCTGATGTGTTCGCACATTTCAGCGCGATCTCTGGTTCTGGTTTCAAAACATTGGCCGAAGGTCAAAAAGTTCAGTTTACCATTACTCAAGGTCAGAAAGGCCCTCAAGCTGAGAACATCGAAGCTATCTAATATGTTCGTTGTTCACTGAACGTATAGAAGCAGATCTAACGATCTGCTTTTTTTTGCGCTTTAAAAAGTAGGAGCGTTCAAAGCAAAGCGAAGCCGCGAAATATTTAAAATGTTCTGACCTAACCCGCAGCCCGCAGCCCGCAGCCTAAAACTGTGTTCCCAACATTACCGATATTTCAAATTAAAAGCATAAATACAGGGCGTTAAATTTTTATTTCTATAGAATAGAACATTCATTTAATTGAGTAAGTTAGGGAGTTGAGCATGGGCATGCTAATTGGAGCTGTTGCAATTGTTGTAGGACCCATTCTAGGGTTGATTTTATCAAGTTTCTTACGATCCAGTTACCGAAAGAAAAAGCAACGATTTAACAAGCCAGAAAGCATTTTAGTTAAGGTGTTTATTACACTAGGCTCAGTTGTTGGTGCTACTATTGTAAGCTTTTTAGTAATTGCCGACTACGCCCTTGAATCTTTTGCAGGATAATTAGAAGCGTGGCTTTAGAGTTAAAATGATCCGCTCGCTCAAAGCGAAGACGCAATGGTTAAAATGTTTTGACCTAACCCGCAGCCCGAAGCCTTGAACAGGTTAAACCCGCTTTGGCAGCGCGTTCCACTTCCGCGGGTCGCTGTTCGCGCATCCATGCGCCGCTAAACTTCGCCATCCATGGCTTACGATACCCGCTCCAGTGAAACCCACCGCCAAAGCTAATCACCAACACCGCTCCCAAGTAGGAGCGCGCGAAGCGAAGCGAAGCTGCGAAATGTGTTGACCTAACCCGCAGCCCGAAACCAAAAACCGCACTTAATAACCAAAAAAAATCGCCAGTAACACTTGAAATTCAAAAGCGACGGCGATTTAATCTTGTCTTGCAGCTTGCAGCTTGCAGCTTGCAGCTTAAAAAAACCTAACCCGCTAAGCCTCCAATCCCCACCTTACTACGAATCTCTTGCAAAAATGGCGTAGCAACGTTTCGTGCTTTTTCCGCGCCAACTTTTAATGCGCGATCGAGTTCGGCTGGGTCGGCCATAAGGCGATTGTATTCTTCGCGTTTGTCTTTTAATTCTTCATTTAAAAATTCAAACAAGAACTTTTTCATTTCACCCCATGCGATGCCATCGGCGTACATCTTTCGAACATCGGCTTGCTGGCTTTCGTTGGTGAATGCTGAATAGATTGAAAACAAAGAACAACCTTCAGGGTCTTTTGGTTCACCTGGTTCAAGGCTGTTGGTTTTGATTTTGTTTATTAGCTTTTTAAATTTTTTCTCGGCTTCAAACAACGGGATGGTGTTGTTGTAGCTTTTTGACATTTTACGACCATCTAAACCCGGAATAATCATGGCGCTGTCATCCACAACCGCCTCTGGCAGCGCAAAGGTATCGCCGTATATGTAATTGAATCGCTGCGCTATATCTCGGGCCATTTCAATGTGCTGGGTTTGGTCTTTACCAACCGGGATTTTCTGACCATTAAATATTAAGATGTCGGCGGTCATTAAAATCGGATAGCTGAACAAGCCCATCTCAATGCCTTTATCGGCATCGGCATCTCCGCTTTCTAAGTTGTCTTGAACCGCGGCTTTATAAGCATGCGCTCTGTTCATTAACCCTTTAGCGGCAATGGTAGTTAGTATCCAACTGAGCTCGGTTATTTCAGGGATATCGCTTTGACGATAAAAAGTGACACGGTCTACATCGAGACCACAGGCAAGCCAAGTGGCGGCACAAGATCGTGCAGATTCACGAACGCGCTCTGGCTCGTGGCATTTAATTAATGCATGGTAGTCGGCTAAAAATAAGAAAGACTCCGCATTGTCAGCTTTACTGGCTTCTATGGCAGGGCGAATAGCGCCTGCGTAGTTGCCTAAATGCGGAGTGCCGGTGGTGGTGATGCCTGTTAAAACGCGTGTTGAACTCATAGGTCTCTTTATCTTCCTGTCAGAATCATTAAAAGTGTATCACAATTCAATTTCGGGGTGCGATGCTTGCTTGGTCTTTTCGCAGGCCCAAAAAAAGGGCGATTTAGCCGCCCTTTTTGTTGTTAATCTTTGTTGCAGGTTAACATTACGATTTGGAGGGCTCTTCCTCATCGTCTTCCACATCTTTAAGCCAAGAAGGCACTTCTTCTGTGTCTAACTCTTCTTTTTCTTTTGGCATCATGTCTTCTTTGGTCAGCTTCATCAGCATTAAGATATTTGCTGCCACGTAAATAGAAGAGTAGGTACCAATGGCCACACCTACCATGAGTGCTATGGCAAAACCATGAATGAGCTCGCCACCAAATACACCCAATGCAATGAGCACTAATAAGGTAGTTATAGAGGTTATTAACGTTCGACCTAAGGTTTGGGTAAGTGACACGTTGATTAAGTAATCTGACTCATCACGACGAATAGAACGGAAATTTTCACGAATTCGATCCGATACCACAATGGTGTCGTTTAGTGAGTAACCAATGACTGCCAATACCGCGGCCAGTACCGTTAAGTCAAACGCCATTTGAGTGAGTGAAAAGAAGCCAATCACAATAATGACATCGTGAATCAACGCGGCTACGGCGCCTATGGCAAATTTAAATTGGAAGCGAAATGCAATGTAGAGCATGACTAATCCCAGCGCGACGATCATGCCGATGCCACCATTGTTCGCAAGCTCTTCACCGACTTGAGGACCCACAAATTCATTGCGGCGCAATTGAACATTGCCTTGGTCTTGCTGAATTAATGCCAGTACTTGTTCGCCCAGTTTTGGATTGCTGTCTTCTTGCATGCTGATCAGCACGTCTGTGTTGTTACCAAAGAATTTTACATTCACATCTCGGTAACCTTCAGCATTGAGCACGTTTCTGATCTTGTCTAAATCAGCGGCTTCTTCGAAGCCCAACTCAATTTGTACGCCTCCGGTAAAATCTAAACCAAAGTTCAATCCATTGATGGCGATAGAGCCAATCGAAACTAATAACATTACAATGGAAAAGGCGAGGGCAATCATGCGTTTGCCCATAAAGTTAATAACTTTGAGTTCTGTCATCTTGAGTCTCCTTAAATAGACAGCTTTTTAACAACGCGACCACCATAAACCAAGTTGGTTAGGGCGCGTGTTAATAAGATGGCAGTGAACATTGACGTTAAAATACCGACCGATAAAGTAATAGCAAAGCCTTTCACTGGGCCTGTGCCGATCGCGTAGAGAATGACCGCTACAATGAGTGTGGTTAAGTTGGCATCTAAGATGGTAGAAAATGCACTGCCGTACCCTGCGTCTATGGCCGTTTGAATCGGCTTGCCAGCCGCGAGTTCCTCTTTAATACGCGAGAAAATAAGTACGTTGGCATCTACGGCCATACCTACGGTTAATACTATCCCTGCAATGCCTGGTAAGGTCAGTGTTGCTCCCAGCATCGACATAACCGCCATCATTAAGAATAGGTTTGCAGTGAGTGCAACCGCTGCGAAAATACCAAATACTTTATAGAAGCCCAGCATAAACAAAATGACTAAGCCGAAGCCAATGGCAACAGACATGAGTCCAGTTTGAATGTTCTCAGCTCCTAAGCTTGGTCCTACAGTGCGTTCTTCAACAAAGGTCATTGGGGCGGCTAACGCACCAGCGCGTAATAGAAGTGCCAATTCTGAAGCTTCTTCAGAGCTGTCTAAGCCTGTTACTTGGAATTGTGATGAGAAGATGCCTTGAATCGTCGCCAAAGAAATAATTTCTTTAGTTTCGTAGTTACGGTATTGCGGAACCTGTGTACCGTTAACCGTTTCATACCCTAAAAGTTCGGCCTTTTGCTCAATAAACAAAACACCCATGCGCTTTTTAAGATTGTTTTTTGTGTTCTGCCCCATACGAGCACCGCCGGCACTGTCGAGGGTGACAGAAACAGAAGGTTGGCCATTTTCGTCATAGGTTACGTTGGCGTTTACAACGTTTTCACCGGTTACGATGATATCTCGGCTTAACATTGCCGTGGCATTGCTGTCTTTAAATTTATAAAGCTCGCCACTGCCGTCTTGAGATTCCATTCGGTATTCTAAGTTTGCAGACTTACCTAAAATGTTCTTGGCGCGAGCGGTATCTTGTTCACCAGGAAGCTCAACTACAATGCGGTTACGACCTTGGCGTTGAACCAATGGCTCACTGACGCCTATTTCATTTACTCGGTTGCTCAGTGTGGTTTGGTTCTGCTTAATCGCGTAATCTTCCATCGCTGTAACGGCTTCTTCCGTTAAGGTAAGGTCTATCGCTGGAAGGTTTCGTGCGGTTGTATTTGAACGAGTAAATTCATTTAAGTTGCGGCTAAACCATGTGGTTGCGGCATCTCGGTGATCTTCATCCGCTAAAATCACTTGAATGGTGCGATCGCCGCTGACAGTAACGGCACGGTAACGAATTTTTTCGGTACGCAAGTTGCGTTTTATATCGGATTCAAAGTTAGCTAAGCGAGATGCTAAGTACTTCTCCATATCCACTTCCATCAAGAAGTGAACACCACCAGAAAGATCTAGACCTAATGCCATCGGCTTGCCACCTAGCGCTGTGAGCCAGCTCGGTGTGGTCGGCGCTAAATTAAGGGCGACGACGTAATCGTTCCCTAAGCCTTTTTGCAACGCGGCTTTTGCCAACAGTTGATCTTTATTGCTGGTGACACGAATCAACAAAGATTGACCCTGAACTTCGCCACCAAAGTATTCAATATTGGCTTCTTCTAACACAGACTCGGCTTTATTCAGTGTTACGTCGGTTACGATTAAGCCTGCGCTAGCACCGCGTACTTGAATGGCAGGGTCATTCGGGTAAAGGTTAGGCAGGCTGTAGTAAATACCCAGCACCAGCACTAAGCCAATTAACAGGTATTTCCACAATGGGTATTTATTGAGCATGGTCGTTCCTTGCTGTAAATGTGGCTACGTTGTTCAGGTTTTTATTTTACCAACGTCAAAGTCAGTAAAATAAAAACCCGACGAGGTGTCAGGTTTTTACAAACGCTTTGTTACGTATCGCAGCCTGGTTTTATTAGATTGCTTTCAAAGTGCCTTTCGGTAACGTTGCCGAAATAGCCGCTTTTTGGAAAGATAAAACAACGTTAGGTGATACTTCAACCTGAACGTAATCATCGGTTACTTTAGAAACCTTACCCGCAATACCAGCAGTTGTAACTACTTCGTCACCTTTGCTGATCGCCGATAACAGTTCTTTGTGCTCTTTTGCACGCTTAGACTGTGGGCGCCAAACCATGAACCAAAAAATAACGAAGAAAATACCCAACATGATAGGTAACTGCCACGGGCTCGGTTGAGCTGGAACGGTTTGTGCCATCGCGGCAACAGGTACAAGCGCTAAAATAGCGGCTAAAATCTTTTTCATCAGTGATACTCCAAGTTTCAATTTTTAGTTGTTAGGGTGTTATTTATAAACTTTATGGTGCCAATGGCGGCGTTTCCAAGCCACGACGTGCATAAAAGTCATTTACGTAATCATCTAGGCGGTTTTCTTCAATGGCTAATCGCAGTTCGGCCATGAGTCGCTGATAATAACGAAGATTGTGAATCGTGTTTAATTGCGCACCGAGCATTTCACCACATTTATCGAGGTGATATAAGTAGGCTTTACTGAAGTTTTTGCAGGTGTAGCAATCGCACTCTGGATCTAGCGATGTTGTATCGTGGCGGTGCTTTGCATTTCGAATCTTTACTACGCCATCGGTTACAAATAGGTGACCATTACGAGCATTACGGGTTGGCATCACGCAATCAAACATATCCACACCGCGCCGAACGCCTTCGACCAAATCTTCTGGTTTGCCGACGCCCATCAGATACCGTGGTTTATCGGCAGGCATCTTAGCTGGTAGGTAGTCTAGAACCTTGATCATTTCATCTTTCGGTTCACCTACACTTAAACCACCAATGGCATAGCCATCAAAATCTATTTCATTTAAGCCTTCAAGGCTTTCTTCTCGCAGGTCTTCATACATGCCGCCTTGAATAATGCCAAATAAAGCCGAAGGGCTATCACCATGAGCGGCTTTAGAACGCTTAGCCCAACGTAAGCTCATTTGCATCGACTTTTTAGCTTCTTGATGCGTGGCAGGGTAGGGCGTGCATTCATCAAAAATCATCACGACATCTGAACCTAATGCGCGCTGAACTTCCATGCTGCTTTCTGGAGTCATGTGTACTTTTGAGCCGTTGACGGGCGACTGAAAAGTTACCCCGTCTTCGGTGATTTTGCGCAGTTTACCGAGTGAAAATACCTGGAAACCACCTGAATCGGTCAGAATTGGCTTGTCCCACTGCGCAAAGTCGTGCAAATCGCCATGTTCGCTGATCACTTGAGTGCCCGGGCGCAACATAAGGTGAAAGGTGTTACCTAAGATAATTTCAGCACCAATTTCCTTGATGTCTTTGGGTGTCATGCCTTTCACTGTGCCGTAAGTGCCTACTGGCATAAAGGCTGGTGTTTGCACTTCACCTCGTGGAAACGATAATGTGCCGCGGCGTGCTTTGCCATCGGTATTGTGAAGTGAAAATTTCATGAAGCAGCTGCGGCTCATTGGGTGTCCTCTTGTGCATGGCAGTTCGCGTTTTTAGTGACGAACATGGCATCACCATAACTGAAAAAGCGATAATTATTTGTAATGGCGCTTTGATACGCATCCATCACATGTTTGGTGCCAGCAAAAGCGCTGACCAACATAATAAGGGTCGACTTGGGTAAGTGAAAGTTAGTGAGCATGGCATCCACAGTTTTGTATTCGTACCCGGGGTATATAAATATACGAGTATCGCCCGTAAAAGGCTCAATATCACCGTTTTGAGAAGCGCTCTCTAAAGAGCGTACGCTGGTTGTGCCCACCGCGATAACGCGACCGCCCTTGGCTTTAGTTTTCTTGATTTCTTCTACAACATGCTCTGGAACGTCTATCCATTCCGCATGCATGGTGTGGTCTTCTAATTTATCGGCTTTTACAGGGGCAAAGGTGCCTGCGCCAACATGCAGTGTGACAAAAGCAGTGTTGACGCCTTTTGCCTTAAGATTAGCTAAAATTTCATCATCAAAATGTAAGCCTGCCGTTGGTGCGGCTACGGCGCCTTTTTGCTGAGCATATACTGTCTGATAGCGTTCTCTATCGGTGTCGTCGTCTTCGCGCTCTAAATAAGGCGGTAGTGGCATGTGCCCGTGTAGTTCTAATAGATCGACTAATGGCTCGCTATTCGAGCATCGAATGCAAAATAGGTTTTCTTCTCGGCCGGTTACTTCCAGTTTAATATCGCCTTCCATTTGCAAAACAGTGCCTGCTTTTGGGCTTTTATTGCAACGAATATGTGCCACAGCTTCATGATCCGAAGTCATACGCTCGACCAATACTTCAACTTTGCCACCTGAGACCTTTTGACCAAATAATCGCGCAGGTATGACCCGAGTGTTGTTAAACACCAATAAATCACCTGGATTTACCAGTGACTCGATGTCAGGAAAATTCAAATGCTGAATATCACCGGTCGGTCCATCTAAATGTAAAAGACGGCTTCCGGTGCGGTTTGGAGTGGGGTGCCGAGCAATTTGGGCATCGGGTAGATCAAAATCAAAATCAGAGACTTGCATGAATATTTTAAGTGGCTCAATTAAAGGGCGCTCATTCTAACTGAATTGTGCGCTAGGCTCCATGCGCAACCGTTTATTTTCGTTACCAACTGTGCAGATTGCTTGCCTCGGCTGCGGCGTTCTGGTATTCATAGCAACAATAAAGTAAGTTATCAGGTTGAATTAGTAAGTTGTTGAATTTAAAGGAAAGAATTCATTAATAACAATAGGTCAAAATTCGCACAACTATTAGCTGATAGGTGCGTATTGTAGCGATTTAAAAGGTTTAGTAGTTGTGCGCCGTAGTGAAGCATTATATCAACCCAGTTACAGAGACATAGTCGATGAGCTTTCGCAGCCAGTCGCGGTGTTTGATAACTACTTCAATCTGATCTACGCCAACCTGCAATTTAACGAGCACGTCTCTAGAAAACCAACTTCCTTATTCGAACTTCTTCCCAACACAGCAAATATTGATACTCAGCAAATCCAACAAACCTTGTTGATCGATGGTCGATGGCAATCGCATGTAGAATCGCAAACCCAGTCAGGCCAGTCTTTGTATTTAACTCTGACATCACTCAACAGTGATGGCCGGCAAAGATATGTCGCCACTTTTGAATTTAGCCTGCTGGTTACCGCCCCGAACCTCTCGTTTATTCACCAGAAAGACCCGTTAACGTCATTACCTAATCGATATTCCTTTTTAGAGCGCCTTCGGCAACGAATCGTCAGTGCCGAACAAGACCCTAATTTCGCCATCTTATATTTCGATATCGACCACTTTAAAGACATAAATGAGCTTTACGGCCATGAAGCAGGCGACCAGTTGTTAAATGCTTGTGCCGAAAAAATTCGCGATATGCTCCGCAAAAGTGATGTGTTGGCAAGGCTTTCTGGGGATGAGTTTGCTGCCATGGTGGAATACGGTGAAGACCATGAGATGCCCTATCTGTGCCACCGCTTAATGCGGTCATTTGAACGGCCGGTATCGGTTGGCAGACAAACCTTTCAAGTCAGTATTTCCATAGGCATCGCTTTTTACCCAGATCAAGGAACTACCGAGCAGCAATTATTGATCAACGCAGAGCGCGCAATGTTTGCCGCTAAAAAAAGTGGACGTGCTCAATTTCAGTTGTTTGACCGAAAGTTATCGCTCAAAAACGAAGCTCAGCAAAGAATGGTTGAATCGTTGCGTTTTTCATTGCAATACGAACCCGAGCAATTCAGCGCTGCGTATCAACCTTTGTATAATCTGCAAACGGGCGAGTTTAAGGGGGTAGAGGTGCTTTCACGTTGGTGCTCCCCTGAGTTAGGCCAAGTCGCGCCTGATAAATTTATTGCCTTAGCCGAGGCTCGCGGTTTAATTAATCTACATTCCGCTCGCATGTTTGCACTGATAGAGCGCGATGTACTGTCTTGGTGTCATGGCAATGAGCACTATTCTCCTGTCATCGCAGTGAATGTTTCGGTTCAACAAATAGACGATCAAGCTTTCCAGTCACTCATTTTAACGTTGAATGAAAAAGTAAAAGCCGCTAACTGGCAGTTAGAGCTTGAAGTGATTGAATCACAATTAATGACATTGACCGATAGAGTTATCGAGCAATTCACCCAATGGCGTGAAGTGGGAATACGGATTGCCATTGATGATTTTGGTACCGGCTATTCTTGCTTAGCTTACTTGCACCAGTTGCCCATCGATAAACTTAAAATAGACCGACAGTTCTTAAAAACAAAAACTCAATCGCGCAAAGAAGACCAAATTATTTACGCCATTTTGTCTATGGCAAACGCATTAAACATCGAAGTGCTCGCCGAAGGCATTGAATCCGACGAGCAGCGTGAACGATTACAGCAATTAGGCTGCCAAACCGGGCAGGGTTTTGGTCTCGCCAAACCTCAGCCATGGCACAAACGACTCATGGCCGCGTTACCTGCGCTTTAGTTAATTTCCCTAAGTGCTTGACACATAAGAAAAATTCCCTAAAATACCGCCCACGTTGCCAGCGTGGTGAAATTGGTAGACACACGGGATTCAAAATCCCGCGCCCTTAAAAGCGTGCCGGTTCGAGTCCGGCCGCTGGTACCAACAAATTCAGAGCCCCGAGAGATTCATTTCCTCGGGGCTTTTTTGTTTAAAAGGTTGGAAGCAAGCTACTTTATGCATCGCTACGGAATCCACTCTATATAAACTAACGCTCTGCTCGATGATAAAGGGTATACAGCAGCATCGTCTGTAAGAGTGATGGTTTCACCATTGAGAACTTCAAAATCCTCTTGTTTTAACTCTGACTTATCAATATCAAGCCCTTCATCGAGTCTGACATAAGTGCCAGACCCCACGTATTTATCTTTGTCTAGTAACCAAACTTTATACCCCTAACATAAACTTGAGTGTCATCTAAATCCCAAGGGATAGCGTATATTTTATGGTCCTATCTAAACTTGAGTGACATGACTGACAAAAGCGAGGATTTCAATGTTTTCATTATTTAAAGCAAACCCGACGAAAAAGCTCAAAAAGCAATATGAGCAGCTGGTAACAAAAGCATTCCAAGCGCAACGAAATGGGGATATCCGTAGTTATTCATTGTTAACCGACGAAGCACAACAGGTACTGGCTAAAATAGAGCAACAGACCTATAAATAAAATTATAAGAGCCGTTCAATGAACAGTCTTGTTACCGGTAAAAGTGGCTTTATTGGTCGTTCACTGTGCGAAGTACTGGCTGAAGGCGGACACCGTGTAATCACTGCCAATACGTAACTTAGTAAAAAATAAAAAAGAAAGTGGTACAGTGAGTGCGTTCTAAAAAGGCGTTTGTTCGAAGCTAACGGCTCGTGAGCAACAGATGTTAGATTTAATACTGATGAAGCGCTCAGCCAAAAATATTTCAGAAAATCTGGTTATTAGTTACGCGACAATTATTTCAATTCTACATATCGGTTCTTTCAATTTTTGCTCAAATTCCGTCAGTAATAATTGTATGTGTTTGGTGAGTTCTAGGCAGTGGCTTCTACTTCACATGCTGCCCATAAAAGCTTCATTAATACGGTTTCAGGATTTTCTCTCATACCAAAAGCGGATATAAAGGTAGCCCGATTCAAAAGATTGAAAAACAGTAAAAAACATTAAGTTAATTACACTTACTACAAGCAATAGAGGCCGTAAAAATAAATCTGTTAGTTAAAGACGAGTAGTTGTTGATTTATGAGCCAGGGGTTAAAGTGGTCTATTCGATACTAATTTTTTATGGACAACGGATTTATGTTCAAACGCTCCCCAGAACAACTTATCGTTATTGGTATATGCATAGTTTGTTTAACAGGTTTAGTCCCCTTCACGTTTATTCGCTTATTTTCAGGAGAGTACGTAGTAGCAATCATCGACTTTATTGGGGTGGTCACTTCAGTTTTTGGCATTCGTTACGTCTGGAAGACTGGGAAAACGCAGGGAATTGGAACCTTTATTGCGTTGATTGCTTTGGTGGGAATGACCGCGAACACCATGCTCTTAAGTCGGGCTGATCTGTATTTTCTCTACCCGGTCTTTATTTCAGCGTTTTTCTTGGCAACACCAGCAGCTGCATTGGTTCTAACCTTATTATCAACGTTAACTATCAGTTACTATCTTTCCCCGAGCTTGACCAATTTAGAGTTAGCCAAGGTGGGGCTTTCGCTCTTTGCTACCGCATTGTTTACGTTTATTTTTGCTACTCAGAGAAATCGACAGCGTGATGCGATGCAGAAGCTTTCGCGAACAGATTCGTTGACTCAGGCCGGCAATCGGATCGCGCTTAGAGATCATTTGGAAAAGGGAGTGGCGGCATCGCAGCGAGATGGTCACTTAATGTCTCTTTTAATTATTGATTTAGACGATTTCAAAAATATAAATGATCAATTCGGGCATCTGGCTGGTGATCAATTACTTCGAGAATTTGCTGATAGGATTCGACTAAGAATTAGAGCAACCGATCACCTTTTTCGCTTAGGAGGAGATGAATTTATAGTCCTTGCAAATCATGCGAGCGCCGAAACAGCCAACAAACTCGCTGCTGAATTACAATTACTGGTCGCGGATTCCTTTTTTAGCAATAAACTAACTGTGACGGCCTCGTTCGGGGTATCCCAATATCGTCTTGGAGAAACCGTTGATCAATGGATTGCTCGCACAGACGATGCTATGTATGGGGCTAAAAAACTAGGCAAGAACCAGGTTGTAGAGGCCGAATTAAGCGCTGTTCAGATGATCGGCTAATCGTTCAGGAGCCGCTATTCGCAGGTGTTCCCTCTGTATCGGTCGTTTGTGCCGATGTCCTCTCTGTGTTGGTAATCATATATGTGAACGGCGCACATTAACTACCCACTACTGTAGTCTCTACCTAATTCCCTAAATAATTTCTGTACAACACTTGCACTTCCGTTCCAATTAGTTAAACTGTTTGCCATACACTATGTGGTGCACAGTATATGGCAAACAGTATTGAGTTTCAGGAAGTGCTAGAAAAAATGCGCCTTGAGCTTAGGCGAGGGGTCATTGTATTGGCGGTGCTTGGGCAACTAAGAGAAGAGCATTACGGTTATTCTCTTCGTAAGAGCCTTGAAGTTAAGGGCCTAGCGATGGATGAAGGGACTTTGTACCCACTCGTTCGCCGGTTGCAAAAACAAGGTCTGTTAGACAGTGAATGGCGGGTAGAGAGTAATCGCAAAAAGCGGTTTTACAGGTTAAATGAGCTGGGTTTAGACGTTTTAACGGCGTTAAGTGATGAATGGCAGGCTATGAACACCACCATTCACCGAATTTTGGATAAAAAATAGGAGCTACAACATGGATATTATTCGCGCATACGCAGATAAAGTGGCCAGTTATTTACCGGCAAAGCTTCGTTCTGATACCGCAGACGAATTATTTGATTCTCTTTCAGAACAGTTTGAAGAGCAAGAAGCTAACGTTGAGCCAGTTGACTTTATTCAACAGCAGCCTCACCCAATACGCATGGCGACTCGGTTAGGGCAAGATGAACCGATGTACCTTATTGGTCCTGGCATGTATTTAAGCTTTATAGAAGCCATAAAAATAGCGGCGCTAGTTGTCGCGGTTATTCATATTTCACTTTTTTCACTGGGAGTGTGGAGTTCTGATAAGGTGATTCAACCGCTATTGCAAAGTTTGCTCGGTATACCGGGTACCTATATGAATGCCGTACTGGCGATTGGCGTTGTTTTTGTCATTTTAGAGCGCATGGGGGAGCGTGCCAGTTGGCTCGATAAATGGAATGCTCACACATTGGTTCAACAAAGCCAGAACAAGAAAATTCCAAAAGTTGAGACGCTCGTCGAACTTAACGTATCGGCCATTATGTTATTATGGATCACAGGCGCAATTGAGCTACCAAGTATGATTCGACACGATGGTATCTGGTTGACCGATGTATCAATGACAATATCAGAGTTTTTAATCGGAGCCATCGTTTTGTTATTGGTACTCGATATTTTATTAGCCGCCGCAAAACTTGCTCAAGGATGGTGGCGAGCGAGTCTTCGAGTGTGTAATTTAATACTCAATTTGGTGTGGATTGGCGTGCTCGCTATATTGCTAAAAACCGAAAATTTGTTAACGGTTGCAAACGTTGTCGATAAAGAAAACTTCAGCGATATCATGGTGGGTGTTAACACGGGTGTAGAGGTTGCGTTATTGATCGCAATAGTGATCATTGGTTGGGATGGTGCAACTCACCTCTATTATTTAGCTAAAAAAGAAACAAAGCAAAACTAACAAAACTATTTTTTCAAAGAGAGGGTAGAAGTAGATGAAAAATATTGCAGCGATTGCATTGATGTTTTTTCTAAGCTCATGCGATTCATTAACGACAGTGATCGTGGATGTTGAATCTGAGACTACGGTTCAGAAGAGCTCGCTTTTCAATACATTTACAGCATTGGGGTTCGAAAACTTTGTCTCATTTGATGTAAGTAGCTCACAAGAGTTTGAAAATAATAATGCTTCTAAGAACAATATCGGGGAGTCTTACCTAACGGGATTTACATTAGAGGTCACGGATCCTGATGGGCAAACTCTAGAATTTATAAGCTCTATGAAAGTGTATATTAGCGATGGAGAGAGTGATACGAAAATCGAAATTGCACGAATAGAGGATGGCACAAATACCGATGTTCGATTACTTTATTTAGATGTCTTCGCGGATTCTGAAATTGGTAAATATTTACGAGCAGAGAAGACAAAAATTACGGTCGAAGCCCAAGGTGAACCACCACAGGAGAATACTACGATTGAAGCGGTAGCAACCTTTAAAATCAAGCTCAAATTGTAATCTTGTAATGGTGTTAATGTCATTTTAAAAGCGCACATATTCGTGCGCTTTTTTGTGTTTAGATGATTTTTAATAAATCGTAGCTAACGCTCTAGTGTGGTGTGCAGTGCCGCATAATGATTATTCAGTGCGAGCAACTCTTCATGTGTACCGCTTTCAACAATTTGCCCATTGTGCATAACGTGAATTAAATCGGCATTCATGACGGTGGTTAGCCGATGTGCAATAACGAGCGTGGTTTTATCTTTCGCAAAGTCATCTAATAAAGCCTGAATTTTTTGCTCGGTGTGATTATCTAATGCCGAGGTGGCTTCATCTAACAACAAAATCGGTGCGTCCCTTAGCAAGGCCCGGGCAATAATAACGCGTTGGCGTTGACCGCCCGATAAATTAGAACCTCGTGGCCCTGCCAGAGTATCGAGTTGGTCGGGAAGGCTATCGGCAAACTTTGAGACCAACGCGGCTTTGGCGGCATTCGCCACCGCTTCATCATCGCCTTCTAAGTCACCGAGTTTAATATTTTCGTAAAGCGATTCATCAAATAAGGCCGACTCTTGAGAGACCACCGCTATTTCATGGCGCAAGGCTTTAGTGTCTACCTTAGAGATGTCTTGATCACCAATGGTGATTTGCCCTGCACTGGGTAGCTCTAATAGCGTAAGAATATTAAAGAGGGTCGATTTACCTGCGCCACTAGGGCCCACAAAAGCTGTGGTTTTACCGCCGGGCGCTTTAAAGCTGAGTTTGTTGAGCACGGGTTGATCTGTATAGCCAAATTCAACGTCTTTGAACTTTATGTCGCCATAAGGGTTTTCTAACGCCTTTTCTGTAACGGCTAAACGCGGCTTGGGCTTTTGATCAAACAAAAAATAAATGCGCTCAAGGTTTGCAATGGCCCCTTGAATGGCACCGGATATATTTGTTAACCGTCGAATCGGGTCTAACACTAACGCAATGGCGGTAAAAAACTGCATGAAAGCCCCCGCGGTTTTTTCACCGGCAATGATCTCTTGGCCGCCGTAATAAATAACCGCAATAAAGCCAACCCCCGCAATGATGTCTATGAAGGAAGGCATAGCCGCGCGGCTGTATTCTGATTTCATCTGGGTTTTAACAAACGAATTCACACCTGAATAAAAACGACCGTCTTCGTGTTTGGCTAAGTTGTTTAGTTTAATGGCCTTAATGCCATGAAAAATTTCATCTAGCCGAGTAGAGAGTTGCGCCGAAGCGCTGCGGGCTTTTCGTGTTTGCTTTCGTATTAGTTTTTGCAAAATGCCAATGGGTAAAATTAACAATGGGAAGCCGACAAAAATCATCAGCGTCCACATTAAATCTACGGCGATGGCATTGCTTAACATAGCTACTAAAAGCGCTGTATCTCGGCCTAAAGTAAGCAAAGTAGTACTGGCAAAGCCTTGTAGCGCTTGCGTATCTCCTCTAACCCGTTCAATCAGCTCGCCAGGGGAGTGTTTGTTAAAAAAGGAAACATCGAGAGACAATAAATGCCTGGTTAGGTTGCGCTGCAAGTCACCCACAATGAGCACGCCAGTTTTTACCATTAATGAGCGGTGAATAAACGAACCCACTCCACGAATCACAAACACGCCGCAAACGGCTAGGGTAATGGGCCAAATTTGGCTTTCATCACCAGCGATAAAAATAACATCGAACATCGGTTGCAGCGTTTTGACGAAGATGTACATGGCGTACCCTTCGAGCAACATAAAGAAGATGGCAATAATCAGTTTTAAACTGTGCTTACGAGTGTAATCGCGCCATAGCCGTTTAATAAGTTGTGAACCTTGGGGGTTACTCACGGTGTAATACCTTTTCGACGATCCAATTAGAAAATGTTGAGGGTTTGAATGATTGAGTTATTGCGTCGCGGTCGCAATGGTGTTCGTACCATTCCATAAAGGGCGTGGGTGTTTTTGCATTGAAATCGGCATAGGCATTTATAAAGTGATCCAAAATACCGGTTTTTGAGTGGCTTAAATGATAATAGCGCAAGCTCAGCTGTTTTTTTGCCGCATCGATGCCTTGGTCGGTCATTATTAATAGGTACATGGCCGCTGCAATACCCGCACGATCGGCACCGGATTTACAATGAAACATCATGGGTTTTTCACATTCACGAACATAAGCCAGCCATTGTTTTAGTTCGGCTGGTTCTGGAATGCGACGTGAATTTAATTTAGTGTTGATTAAGGTGACACCGTATTGTTCACAGGCTTGCTTTTCCAGCGTATAGCTGGCCGAACGGTGCTCACCTCGTAAATTAATAATGGTTTTAAAACCCAATGCTTTTAAATGTTTTATAAACCGAGGCGAGGGTTGAGCACCTCGGTAAACATGCGAGTCTAAGGCATGAAAATTTCGGTTGAGTGCCCGAATAAAGGCATGGTCTACAAAATGCCGATCGTAAAAATGACCAAGTTTAGAGCCGGTATTATCGGGTGTCGCGTTCCACTTTTCGAGCTGGTTGCGATAGCGTTTTTTAAACAATTTCATGGACCGGCGTTTTACCTAACATTCAAAACACCCATTATAGGGGCGCAATGCCACAAAACCTAGGGCAGTGCAGAAACGGTTGTCAAAAATAGGGTAAATCTACTATGTTAGACCTGATGGAATAACACCAAAACACCGTTTAATAGCGAGTTTGAGAATAATGAATAATGACTATAACCCACAGCCACTCGATTATATCGAATTGCCTGAAGCTGAGATGATAAAACGAGCGGAAGGCTTTTATCGTGACATCAAAAAACGCCGATCCGTCCGGGATTTTTCCGATAAACAAGTGCCCGATGCCGTAATTCAACAAGCGTTACTAGCCGCGGGTACCGCGCCCAATGGCGCTAACATGCAGCCATGGCACTTTGTGGTGGTGAAAAACCCCGATATTAAAAAGCAAATTCGTGAGGCCGCAGAAGAAGAGGAGCGGGAGTTTTACAGCAATAAAGCCCCCGAAGAGTGGCTAGATGCGCTGTCTCACCTAGGTACAGATGCTGATAAGCCCTTCTTGGAGCGAGCATCGCATCTCATCGTGATCTTTTTGCAGAAATTCACCTACGATGATCAAGGCCAAAAGCTAAAGCACTATTACACCTCTGAATCGGTGGGCATTGCATCGGGCTTTTTAATTAATGCGCTGCATCAGGCCGGAGTTGCTACCTTGACGCACACGCCAAGTCCGATGAAATTTTTAAACCAAATACTCAAACGCCCTAAAGATGAGCGACCTTATATGATATTAGTGGCTGGCTACCCTGAGGATAATTGCCAAGTGCCCAGTATTGAGAAAAAGCCCCTAGAAGAGATTGCGACTTTTTTAGACTAGCCGTTTAAATAAAATCAACACGAGCGTTAAAGGCGATGACCACTCGGTCTTTTTGGCCAAAATAAGGTAAGGCCGAGTGCTTTAAATAGGAAGGGAAAATCACGATTTGGCCTTCTGAAGGCGTCATATCTAAAATGCCGGTGCTGTTTAGGTATTGGCTGCCTGCATCTAAATAGTGGTCGGCATTGTTGCGTGGGTCGTAAAAGCGGTTCACGCCACTTTTTCGATCAGTATCTACATCGCCAGGTTCAACATAATAAATACCGCACCACGAGCAGTTAGGGTGGCTGTGGGCATCGTGGTAACCGCCCTGTTGCGTAATGTGGTACCAACTTTCAGTTATGGTCGCTTCTGCATTAGCCTGTTCTGGCCAAAAGCCGTTGTTAACATCGGCCGCAACGGTAACAATAAGTTCAGATAAAAAGCTGTTTAGGGCCTGCAAGTCGGCATCTTCACGGGTTAAAAAATCGAGCGCGCTCTCTTTAAGGTGTTGTTTTGCACTGGTCGCCACTTCACTTTTGATCGCCACGTTTGTGCTAGAGGCATCGTTATAGATACTGGCCAATAAAGACTCTTTTTGCAGGGAGTGGTATGGGTTGCTGGTTACAAAGCACTGCGTTTGCCATAAGTCGATTGGCTCTATTTCAAAAGAATCATCCACCGTTGTTATTTCAAAATCCATATCGTGCCTTGAATGAGCAAAAACCTGATTTTAGCAATTAAAACGGGCAGTCGGCCATTAGTTTCATATTTTCACCGTGAACGGGGTGTACAAAGCTTAGGCTATACGCATGCAGCAGTAATCTTGGTGCTTTCGCTTCGCTTTGACCTTGTTTGTAAATGTCGCAGCCCAAAATAGGGTGACCAAATGCCTTACAGTGAAGCCGCAATTGGTGAGTGCGCCCCGTCAGTGGTGTGAGCCGAATTCGAGTGCTTTGTTGCAATGTATCAATCGCTAAAACAGTCCCCTTGGTTAAGGCGGGTTTGCCTGAATTTTCGCACACGATTTGCGCAGGAAACTCACCCCTAGCAATGGGGAGGTCTATGCTAAATTCAGATTGTTCAACGATACCATCGAGTACAGCTAAATAGATTTTCTCCACGGCTCGTTGTTGAAATTGATGCATCAGAGCGGTATTGGCCGCTTTGTTTTTAGCCAATAGCATGACGCCAGAAGTGCCAAGATCGAGCCGATGTAGCAACCGAATTCCCGGGCGACTGTGGTTTAGCCGATAATGAACCGAATCTTTATTTAATGGGTTTTTGCCCGATAAACTCAACAAACCACTGGGTTTGTTGATAACAAGAATGTCGTCATCTTCAAATAATGTGAGGATAGCCTCGTTGCAAGGTGGGGCAACAAAAGGGTCGCTAGCAGGATCAAACATTAAGCGGTTAAAACGGCATAAATAATAAAACCAAGCCAGCTAATGGCTAACAGTGCCCACGGCAACCAAGTTAATGCGCCAGATTTTTCTGTGGTTTCATTGGCGGTTACAGTTGCATGGGTGTCGACTTTTTTCTTGGCTCTATCACGCTCGCGGGCTTTGGCTTTTTGTTGCTTTTTATACTCAGCAATGCCCTTTTCGACACCCTTGGCAATCAGCTTGGTTTGCTCTTTGGTTTGGCCTGAGCGAGCCGTCGCTTTAGCGACTTGAAGTGCTTCTTGTTGGGTTTTGTCGGATACCTGTTTTTTCATGTTGTTTATGTTGCCTTTAACTAGGACGTTTAGAAAAACTGAGCAACACAATACCAAACATAACGACCGCACCGCCAATAAGTTGAATGGTGTTTAACGTTTGGCTCAGTATCCACCAACTTAAAAACAACGCCGCGACAGGTTCAAAATTTACAATTGGGGAGTTTCGCGCCATGTTTAGTCTTGGCAATGAAATAAACAACATCGAAGAAGCGGTACCGTAAAGCACCGCAAGCGCGGCTAAACCAAACCAACCGATTCCGTTAATGGGCAGAGTCATACCGTTTGGTACAACGCCACTGATGCCAACGATCATTAGCGTTAGCACGACAAAAAGCATAGAAAAACCGCTACGCACTGAACCACTCATTTGCGCAAGCTGAAAATCCATTAACCGCATCGCAATAGCTAAAAATACGGCCGATAACCCACCTAAGGCAATGCCAGTAAACCAATCGCCTTCCAAAGCTTGCTCACCGTTGAACCAGCTTGGAATATCGAGCACGAGAACCAATCCGAATAAAATGGTTACCATAATAAAAATAAAACGGCCGGTGGGCTTAATGCCAGAAAGCACCCAATTTAACAGCGTGTAAATTATCGGCCAAGAATTAATCAGTAATAGCGCAATGGGTACGGGAATTCGCGCTACTGATGAATAGAGTGCCAAGCTCTGCAGTGTGATCATTAACCCCAGCAATAATTGAAAGCGTCGTTTTCCTCTCGCTATGCGTAGCGATTGCCCTTGCCAAATGACTAGGCTTGCCATAATCACTAACGCAAAACCACTGCGTGCCAGTAGCGCAATGATCAGCCCTGCGCCATTATCAAACGCCAAACGAGCTGCAACGTGGTTACCAGCAAACATGGTCGCTACACTGATCAACAAGGTAACGGCAAGCCATTGAGGGAAATGGTTCGAATTAGAGCTCATAAATATCGCTATTCAATTTGAAAGGGATTGTAGCGGCATCTTAGCATAGGAGGGTGGGAAAGAGGCTCATCCTAAAGGTGAATAAAGCCGAACGAAGCGTTCGGCTAATTAGAATGATTGCTGAAAGGCGAAGCTAAATTAAAAAAAGCCGCCTATTTTGAGAACATGTCGAAGTTAATTCCGACACCTAGGTGAAAAACATTGACGATCTCATCGTCTACAGCACCAGTTATGTCGGCTGAGTTACCATCGCCATCGCTTAATTCGGTATAGGCAACGGTATTTGCAGAGTACTTGCCGTAGAAATAAACACCGCCAATATCGTAGTGCAACGCAACGTTGTAGCCTAAGTTACTCGTTCCTTTAAATTTAGCCTTTTGGTCCCCTTCTTGTGACATGTACATTGGGAAAAGCAAATAAGAAATTCCGCCTTTAACCGCGATTTCTTTAGTAATGTGGTACTTGGCATTGAGCTCTAAGGGGAAATAGGTAAACCCGTCGTAGAATAAAGTGGAGGTCGAACTATCGCCTATAGATCCCCATTGAAACCCAAGGCCGGCAATAACATCGACAGAGTTTAATGTGGTCAAGGTTTGGTTAACCGCCAGCCCAAGGCCATTGCCGGCGATTAATGTTTTAGTGCTGCCATCTGTGTAGGTGTATTCAGCAAGTTTTGCATCTGATAAACCAAAGCCGAAACTGGTTTCAATGTTGGTTCCAGCCGAAGCGGCATAGGCCGATAAAAACAGCGAAGTTGCTGTTAGGGCAATTTTGCAAATGTACTTCATGCAATATCCTCATTTGTTTTAGTTTTAATTGATTGCTTACGAGTCAAATTGAACCTGACCGAAAGGTATAATACGTTCAAACGGTGTAATATTTCAATAGATTATTTTTTGATCATATTGGGATGTGGCGCGATTAAAGACGCCGAGCGTTTCGAGTAGGCACAAAAAAGCCCACATTGCTGCAGGCTTCTTCGTGAAATTTGATGGTGCCCAGACGCGGAATCGAACCACGGACACGGGGATTTTCAGTCCCCTGCTCTACCGACTGAGCTATCTGGGCAATGTTGGCTGAGATATTCATCTCGTCAACGGGGGCGTATTAAACGGATTTTCATCGAGGTCGTCAACACCTTTTTTGCTAAATTATTGATTCTTTTGATAAAAATTCACTTTCCGTGTGATTTTCGATCAGTTTTGTTGTTTTTTAATCAATTTTATCTAGGTTAATTAGAATGTTCGATAATTTTAAGGGTTTGTGCCTTTTCAAATAGGCATTTGTACAAAACTTTGTCTAAAGTAAACGAAGATTAAGGCGACAATACTAAGGTTGGCGTTTACTTCTTGTAGGGATAACTATGAAATTATTGAATCGGCACAGCTTGTTATCGAATACGTTAACGTCGTTTTTGGCTTTTGGCTTGGTGATTGGCGCGATATTTCCATTTTTTGCCTCATTGTTTGTTGAGTTTAAGCCCGGATTGTTAGGAGTATTTGCTGTAGCCTGCGTGATGGCTGGCTTGGTAATGGGTGTCGCAAACTACATTATTTTGCACAAAATACTGTTGGTGAAGTTGCAGCAAATTGCCGTGGTTGCGCGCCAAATATCCGATAAGGATATTTCGCACCAGTGTCACTTAGAAAGCGATGACATGATTGGCGATATTATTGCTAGTTTTAATGGAATGGCGGAAGACCTGAGGCAGCTGATGCATCGTGTAAACAGTTCGGTGGGCTTAATGAGCACTAATGCACACTCCCAGCATGAAGACAGCGTTAAGCTCAATGATGGTGTGCAATCGCAGCAAACGAAGACCCAAGCGGTTATAGAGGGCGTTCAGGCCGCATCGGAGCACAATGGTTGTATCAGTGAGAATTCGAAACAAGCCTGTATAGGGGCTGAAAAAGTTAATCGGTTTTCCTCTGAAGGCTATTCGTTAGTCACAAAAACACAGCAAAGTGTTTTACAGTTGAGTGAGCAGCTGAAAGGGACCTCTGACTTTTCAGCCAAGTTAGCAGCCGACAGCGAGTCGATCAGCAAAATGCTGAGCGAGATCAGAGGCATTGCCGATCAAACCAATCTATTAGCGCTCAATGCGGCCATTGAAGCCGCTCGTGCGGGCGAGCAAGGACGAGGCTTTGCTGTGGTGGCCGATGAAGTTAGGACCCTGGCAAACCGAACTCAAACCTCAACTGAAGATATTGCGAACACCGTTGAAAGTTTAGAGCAGGGAACTCGCCAAATGCTAAATAATTTGTCGTCTGCCCTACAGGGCGTTGAAGTTACGGCGACGGATATGTCGGCCATGAATGATTTGGTTGGCAAGGTGCACGAAGGTGTAGAGCAAGTTAAAGCGTTGAATCAAACTATAGAGCAAGAGTCACAATACCAGCATCAGCTTTATCAGCAAATCGAATCGAATATGGCTGATATTGCCACCATTGGCGATACAACTGTTGCGATTGCGCAGTCAAATTTAACGGCGTCTAATCAAACAGAAAGCTCAGTAAGCGAACTTGATAGCATTGTTAGAGTGTATAAATTGGATTAGCAAGGCAACATCCCTGTTACCTTGCCGAATTTTTAAATATTAAAGCTCTGCTGGTTCAGAAGACTGCTCTTCATCTTGCGTGGTTGTTGACGTTGGCTCGGCCTTTGGTTTAGGAGCCAGTGCTAACCAGCCTATTAGGTATAGAAAACCGGAGCCGCCAGAGCTAAACAGAAGGCTTGCTAAAAACAATATTCGCAATAAACCTTTTTCCATTTCTATGTACTCAGCCACGCCAGAGCAAACGCCTGCGAGCTTCGCGTCTTCAGTATTTCGGTAAAGCCCAACACCCCAGCCTTTTGAGCGTTTAGATTGAAATGCGCGTTTTTGAGTGTCAAATGTATCGGTTGTCGCTGTCATGGTATTTTTCCCTTGAGATAATTGAATGTGACAATTGTGCTATTTCAAGGTTTGTGCCAACTTTCAACGTGCCGTATTTCAGGCTTTCAGGCCGATCAATTGAGTTTTTCAGAATAAAATGGCGTATTTGGCGAAATAATTTGGTGTAAAGTGCTGTGGAGTAGATTAGTTAGTCGCAAAAAAAAGCCAGCGAATCACGCTGGCCAAAAGGTGGTTAGATTTATTATGTGAACTTCCTTGTCACTTCAAATCGGTCAATATTAACTAGATTCAGCTTCCAATAATGCCGCCATCGTCTTTGCGAATGGCAACTACGGCCGAGCGTGGAACACCGTCTTTTTCGGCATTTGGCCAGCCAACACCTGGGTGTTGTACACCAATAAACAAAGTCCGTTGATCATTCGCGAACGTACAACCGGTAATTTCACATTCTTTAGGTCCTACTAAAAAGCGGCGTATATGCCCTGTAACCGGATCGGCGCAAAGCATTTGATTGTTGCCTTGGCCTTCAAAAATGCCTTCATTTTTGTAGTTGCCATCGGTTTGTATCCATAAACGGCCGTCAGCATCAAACGCGAGCCCATCGGGGCTGTTAAACATGTTATCGGCGCTTATATTCTCACTGCCGGCCATGAGCCCTGTTTGCGTATTAGGGTTACCGGCCATCGCAAATAGATCCCAGCCAAAACGTTGCGCACTGTGGTCTCTGTTTTCTGGTACCCAACGTATGATATGTCCAAATGGGTTTTTCTCACGAGGGTTTGCCGCGTTGACTGGTTGTGAATCACGTTCGCCTCGGTATTTGTTATTCGTAAGCGTGCAAAAAACCATAGGCGAAGAAGGGTGGCAAGCCACCCATTCTGGCCTGTCCATCGATGTCGCCCCCACAAAACGGGCCGCAATGCGGGCGTACACTAAGATGTAAGCTTGGTCTTTAAAACCATTGGCGGGTGTTAGGCCATTTTTACCAAAGCTCAGCTCAATCCATTCACCCGAGCCATTGTCGTTAAACTTTGCTGCGTACAATGTGCCTTCTTCAAGCAATCGCATATTGTGCGCGCGATCGTTTTCTTTATAGGTCTCTTTAGAGACAAACTTGTAAATAAATTCGCCTCGCTCATCATCACCCATATAAACAACCGCATGCCCGTTCGGCGCTAAGGTAATAGCTGCATTCTCGTGTTTGAATCGCCCCAATGCTGAACGCTTCATGGCCTTAGAGCTGGGGTCAAGTGGGTCTATTTCTACAATCCAACCAAAGCGGTTTGCTTCGTTTGGGTGCTTGGCTAAATTGAAACGATCTTCGTGTGGCCACCAGTTATAATCAAAACCAGTTTCAGACAATCCATAAGCGCGTTGCTCATCATTTAAGGGCGTAGCTTCTGGTGCGCCGAAGTACCCATTGAAGTTTTCTTCGCAGGTTATATAGGTGCCCCAAGGGGTTTGCCCGTTGCCGCAGTTATTTAGAGTGCCGCGAATTTTTGAACCGCTGCGATCCATCGCTGTTTGCACCAGTGGGTGCCCGGTGACAGGCCCTGTCATAATAAACTCATCAGCATCGCCATGTAATCGGCGGTTCAGAGGTGAGTTTTTGTTAACTTTCCAAGATCCTTTTTTATTCTTTTTAACTTCAAAAATATTAACACCGTGCGCAACGATTTCTTTTTTAACATCGTCTGCGCTCATATTTTTGCCTTGGTGTGTGTGCATAAACTCTTTATTTATATATTCACTATTTACCGCCATGACGGCGCGATTTTCATCTAAGCCACCTTGCTTCGTCTGTAAATGAAATATGCTCATGCCATCGGTGTTGTCACCAAACTGCCCAGCTTGATCGTCAGCGCTGTTACTCACTGAAAATTTAGGGGCACCTTTAATAATTGGGTCACCCCAGGCAACTAACACTTCGTAATGGTAACCCGAGGGAAGTTGAATCTCGTCTGCGGTTGACGTCGGAATAGGGTCGAAGCCCATTAAATAGGTCGCTTGGGTAGCCGACATGGCTAAAGTTGAAGCGCCGCCTAAAAAACTGGTAGCGCCTATAGCGCCTCCAGATTGAATAACGCGACGGCGCGAGACGGCTTTATTTAACACAGATTCAAATGCAACGGTTTTGTGCTGATCGTTTTCCATAGTGACTCTCTAGGTTGTTTTATTTTGAGAGAACACTAAAAAATTTGTATGACGAAAAAGTGACGTTTACGTGACAGCTTAATGAAATAAGTACATTCTCATTTGCTTTTATTTATCTTCCGGTACATAACCTTCTGCGGCGTCGTATTCTTGGCCGGTTAAAAACAGTTGCATTTGTTCCATTAAATACTTTCGAGAAGTAGGATCAGTAACCGTGAGCTGTTTTTCATTGATCAAGCGAGTTTGGTGCGCTTGCCATTCACTCCAAGCTTGTGCTGATACTGTTTCAAAAATCTCTTGACCCTTTGGGCCAGGAAAAGGGGGGCGCTGTAATGCTGGCAACGGTTTTTTATATTTGGTGCAATCAACTAAATGAGTCATGTTTGAACCTCGAGTTTTATCAAATGTGAACTTACATCGATTGAGCAATTTTCTTCAGCAAAGTAACCGCAGGTGCGGGCATTCCGATGGCTTGTTCTTCATTAGGTAAGCTGGGCTGAAACCATATTGCTTTTTCATCATTTACATTGTTTGGCGGTTGGTTCAGTTTAACCTGTATTGGCCAAATATCTAAGTGATAGTGACTGAAAGTGTGTTTGAAATTTTTCCATTTTAAAGGTGCTTGAGCCTCGATTGATAGCAGATAACATTCGACATCTTCAAACGTTTCAAATTCAGGGAAACTAAACAGCCCACCCCATATGCCTGTTGGCGGGCGCTGTACCAGCTTAACTCGGCCATCGGGGAGTTGCAAAATAAGCATGTGTGTTGTTTTGGTTGGTTTTTCTTTTTTTGGCTTTGGTACCGGCAGGCAATGCGTTTGATCGCGTTCATAAGCTAAGCATTTTTTAGCGAGCGGGCAAGAGTCGCACTTAGGCTTTGTTCGCGTACATACCAGTGCCCCTAAATCCATCATCACCTGGTTGTAGTCGGCCGTTCGTTTGTTGGGTGTAAGGGCTTCACTGTATTGCCATAATTGTTTTTGCGATGCAGTGGTACCTGGCCATTCAGCAAGAGCAAAAAAGCGTGCGAGAACGCGCTTAACATTGCCATCTAGTATCGCGGCGGGTTGGTTAAACACTGAGCTCGCAATAGCTCCTGCGGTAGAGCGACCAATACCGGGTAGAGCTTCAAGTTGTTCGACTTGTTCAGGGAACTGGCCGTTAAACTGTTCTACAACCTGTTTGGCCGCCTTATGTAAATTACGTGCGCGAGCGTAGTAACCTAAGCCCGTCCATAAATGCAGTACATCATCTTGGTCGGCACTTGCTAGAGATTCAACCGTTGGGAAGCTAGACATGAAGCGCTCGAAATATGGGATAACTGTCGCAACTTGCGTTTGTTGCAACATAATTTCAGATACCCAAACACGATAGGCTGTTTTGCCTTGTTGCCATGGCAAATTTTTCCGGCCGTATTGGTCGTACCATTCGAGTACTTGTTTATTGAACCAGGAGGCGGTGCAATGCATTGATTGTTTCCATATCATTCGACAATAAATTTAAAGGCTTCTGCAACCGGTTGGTCACTGTAGGGCCTTCTATCACTTTTAACGTCGGCCATTGTAAAGTTAGGCGACCAAAACCATAACCCGCAGTATTTTGTTCATCTAGATATTCATTCCAATCCCCGTCTTTTAATTGCCATAGCTTACCTTCGGCGTTAAGGGAGAGTTCTTTTAATGTGATGTTATGAGATGACCGCTGACCTTCGCCATTGATGGTCGCTAATCTAAATTCTGGTTTTTCCCAAGAGATCAGTGGTTTATTGTCATTTATTTGTCCTGTCATCACAAAATTATAGCTTTGCCAATCGAGTGGGTCGGCCACCTGTTGAGGTTGCTCGGCTAATATGGAAACACTGAGTTGACCCGTGATGGTTTGTTCAGAAGCGCTGGCCTCGGTCGATTGCAATGCATAAGTTCGCGCAATATTTTGAGTGTCTCTAAAGGCCACTGCTGCATCTAAAAGTCTAAGGTTTACTTCGCCGTTTTGCCAGGAACCAAATTCTAAACCGCCTGAAAAATCGAACAGCTCAGGTAAATGTGTAAAACGATTTTGATTCCATTGGGAAGACCAAGAAGCAAATTCCAGAGTGAGGGAGTTGTCTGTACTGAGCTTAGCTTGTTTAACTTTTCCAACCCATTGAACCGAACCTTGTTGAAAAAACGTTTGGCTGGTTAAATTGTTTTTCCGAAAAATGACCGTGTCATCTTTAGCCAAAGATAGCATTGCTGAGTAATTAAAACCAACATCAAGTGAAGCGTTGCGAATGTGCCCGGATGTTTGCATTGAATAATCGCCTAAGGATCCATTCTTGACCATTTCAATATTGAGACCATGTACTTCAGTGTCATCGAATACGGCGGTGCTGTTTGCAATAGAAATTTTCTTGGCGTTCAGGTCAAGCAGGGCTCGTAAGACAGCGGCGTTGATCGATTCCGGATGTGTCTCAAAATAAGGCGTCTGTAGGCTAATGCTCTCGATCGTTGGGCGGCCTAACAGAATGGACACCAAGTTTAACTCAAGGGTAATTACTTCAGCCTCGAAATAGTGAGATTGAGAGAGTGTTAGCTCGAGGTTTTGCCATGTTAATTTAGAACCGAACCTATTTGTGGTGCTTGGGCTAGTCAGAGGCGTTTGCTCATGATCAATAAAAGTGAGCTGCTGCTTTAACCATTGAGCATGATCAAATCGCCATAGGTTAAATACGCTCATTAAACCGAGCAAGGCAATCGCAGAAGCGAGCGAGATTAGGAGTCGGCGAGAAGTGATAACAGACACAAAATAACCCTTAATAAAAAACGGGGCGAACCCCGTTTAGAATAAAAGCCAGATTATAACGATTTTCTAAGCTAAACGCTTGTTAGTCGTCAAGCATTTCAGCATTTCTGACCGCACCTTTATCGGCACTGGTGGCCAGCATGGCGTAAGCTTTTAATGCGCGTGAAACCACACGAGTGCGTTTTTCAACAGGTTTCCAAGCATCTTTGCCTTTTGCTTCCATAGCGGCACGGCGTTTGGTGAGTGTTTCTTCACTGACGGCCACATCTATTCGGCGGTTAGGAATATCAATTTCAATCGTGTCACCTTCTTCAATAAGGGCGATGTTACCGCCTGCAGCGGCTTCTGGTGAAACGTGACCAATCGATAATCCACTGGTGCCACCGGAAAAGCGCCCGTCGGTTAAAAGGGCGCACGCTTTGCCTAACCCTTTCGATTTAAGATAGCTGGTTGGGTAGAGCATTTCTTGCATGCCTGGGCCACCTTTAGGTCCTTCGTAACGAATAATAACAACATCACCTTCGTTTACTTTGTCCGCTAAAATAGCTTCCACGGAAGCGTCTTGGCTTTCAAAAATACGGGCTTTGCCGCTAAATTTTAGAATACTGTCATCGACACCCGCCGTTTTCACAACACACCCATCTTGAGCAATATTGCCGTACAAAACCGCTAAACCACCTTCCAAGCTAAAGGCATTCTCAATAGAACGAATGCAGCCATTTACGCGATCACCATCTAATGAAGGCCAGCGAGTGGCTTGACTAAATGCTACTTGGGTTGGGATACCCGCCGGGCCAGCCTTGTAAAACTCTGCAACATCGCTGTCGTTGTTTGACATGATGTCCCATTTCTCTAGAGCTTCTGCCATTGTGTTTGAGTGAACGGTTGGCAAATCGGCGTGTAACTTACCCGCACGATTCAACTCACCTAATATTCCAAAGATGCCGCCAGCGCGGTGAACATCTTCGACGTGGTATTTCGGTGTATTTGGTGCAACTTTGCAAAGTTGTGGCACTTCATGAGACATGCGATCTATGTCTTTTAAGTTGAAGTCTACTTCCGCTTCTTGTGCCGCCGCTAGCAAGTGCAAAATGGTGTTGGTAGAGCCGCCCATGGCAATATCAAGCGCCATGGCATTTTCAAACGCTTTAAAACTGGCAATTGAACGTGGTAGTACGCGTTCATTGTCGTTTTCGTAGTAGTCTTTAGTGATAGCAACAATGCGGTGGCCTGCTTCTTCAAATAAACGGCGTCTATCGGCATGGGTTGCCAACGTAGTGCCGTTACCTGGTAGAGACAAGCCAATCGCCTCGGTTAAGCAGTTCATCGAGTTAGCCGTGAACATGCCAGAGCAAGAACCACAAGTAGGGCAGGCACTGCGCTCGTATTCGGCTACTTTTTCATCGCTGGCTTCATCATCCGCGGCAATCACCATGGCATCGACCAAATCTAGCGCGTGTTCCGCTAATTTGGTTTTACCGGCTTCCATTGGGCCACCGGATACAAAGATCACTGGAATGTTTAAGCGTAAAGACGCCATCAACATGCCAGGAGTAATTTTATCGCAGTTAGATATACACACCATGGCATCCGCGCAATGTGCGTTTACCATGTACTCCACTGAATCAGCAATAATCTCACGAGAAGGTAAGCTGTAAAGCATACCGTCATGTCCCATTGCTATACCGTCATCGACTGCAATGGTGTTGAATTCTTTAGCAACGCCGCCAGCTTTTTCAATTTCACGTGCCACCAATTGGCCCATGTCTTTTAAATGAACATGGCCGGGTACAAATTGAGTGAAGCTGTTCACAACGGCAATGATCGGTTTTTGAAAATCGTCGTCTTTCATACCTGTGGCGCGCCACAAGGCACGTGCACCGGCCATATTTCGGCCTGAAGTCGTTGTTTTGGAGCGATACTGTGGCATGGTTTTATCCTGCTCTTTACTTGATGTACCTACATTCTAACCAAACTGTCAAAAACTGTTAGTGTGATTTATGCAATTTGGTGTTGCAGGGCGGCCAAAGCCGCACTTTTTGAGCTACAAGCTGCCAGTTTCAAGCCGCAAGCTAAGTTGGTAGCATTTCCAGCTTCAATGGCAAATATGGCATTTGTGGAAGACTAAGCAAAAGACATGGGCTTTGAACGTAGGTCTTCAAATATATTTGTCTTTTGAATTTACTTGCAGCTGGCCGCTAAAAACTTGCAGCTTTTTACTAAAAATAAACCTTAAAAACCCCATAAGCAACCGCGGCGCCGAAGGCTAGGCCGGCTAATACTTCGCTGACGCTGTGCCCGATACGTTCATGGAAGTGGCGGATCATGATCATGCCTTTGTCGGGGCGGTTCTCTTTGGCGAGTTCTGCGAGTTCTTTAAATTCTTGAACCAGGATATTCAATGCCGCGGCGTGTTTGCCGGCCGCGAGGCGCACACCCATGGCATCGTAGGCGACCACACCGGTGAGCGTGAGCGCAATGGCAAATAAACTGCTGTCGAAACCATCTTGCAAGCCAACGGCCATGGCCAGGGCGGCCACTGAAGCCGAGTGACTGCTGGGCATGCCGCCAGAAGCGAATATGACATCGGGTGCGATACTGCGTTTGGTGATACCTTGAACTAAGGCTTTAGCGAATTGTGCACTTAAGTTTCCAATTATGGCGGCCAGCAATGGGTAAGAGATGAAATCCATAAATAACAGCTACCTTTAAATTTGATGTCCTATAAGGGTAATGCATTTAAAGTAATTTTTCTTGTTCATAAAAAAGCGCGCCTAGGGCGCGCTTTTAATGCGATGTTTTCATGAACGAATTAAAATCATCAGTTCATGTCATCTTTATATACTCAGTTTTTCTTGCTGTCGCTGAGTTTGTGCTCTAAATAGTGAATGTTCACGCCACCTTTAGCGAACTCAACGTCTTCGACAAGGTCTTTGTGCAAGTTGACGTTAGTCTTAATACCATTCACAACCAATTCATCTAACGCAGAAGACATTCGCAGTAACGCTTCAGCTCTGGTCGGTGCAAAGGTAATCAGCTTGCCAATCATTGAATCGTAGAAAGGCGGTACAGTATAACCTGTATAAATATGCGAATCCCAGCGCACGCCTAGCCCACCCGGGGGATGGAACTGCGTAATTTTGCCAGGGCTTGGCATAAATGTATTTGGGTCTTCTGCATTAATACGGCACTCAAATGCGTGGCCTCGAATTACCACATCTTCTTGTTTGATCGAAAGAGGCATTCCAGAGGCAACTAACAATTGCTCCTTAATGATGTCTACGCCAGTTACCATTTCAGAAACAGGGTGCTCAACCTGAACACGAGTATTCATTTCAATGAAGTAATAACGACCGTCTTCGTACAAGAATTCAAAAGTACCAGCGCCACGGTAGTTAAGATCGATACAGGCTTTTACACAAGCATCAAAAACTTCTTGGCGAGCCGATTCATCGATACCAGGGGCCGGTGCTTCTTCAATGACCTTTTGGTGGCGACGTTGTAACGAGCAATCTCGATCACCTAAGTGAATGGCATTGCCTTGGCCGTCTGCAATGACTTGCACTTCTACATGGCGTGGGTTTGTTAAAAACTTCTCCATATAAACGGTGCCATCGCCAAAGGCTGCAGCGGCTTCTGTTTGTGTTACTTCAATTGAGGTAAGCAGGTCTTCCTCTTTATGAACAACGCGCATGCCGCGACCACCGCCGCCCGATGCCGCTTTGATAATGACCGGATAACCAATGCGTAGGGCAATTTCTTTACACCGTGCTGGGTCGCTTGGCACTGGGCCGTTTGAGCCTGGTACGGTTGGTACGCCTGCTTTAATCATGGCCTCAATAGCGGACACTTTATCACCCATTAAACGGATGAGATCGGCGGTTGGGCCAATGAATACAAAGCCAGATTTTTCCAATTGCTCTGCAAAATCAGCACGCTCAGCCATAAACCCATACCCTGGATGTACGGCATCGGCATCACTTATTTCAGCCGCAGCAATGATGGCCGGAATGTTGAGGTAGCTGTCTGTTGATGAAGCAGGACCGATACAAATAGCTTCGTCTGCAAGCTTTACGTGTTTTAATTCGCGGTCTGCCGTGGAATGCACAGCAACCGTTTTAATACCGAGTTCTTTGCACGCGCGTAGAATGCGCAATGCAATTTCGCCGCGGTTGGCAATTAATACTTTTTTCAGCATGAGAAGGCTCCCGTTAGCTGATGGTGATCAATGGTTGATCGAATTCTACTGGCTCGCCGTTTTCAACCAAAATTGCCGTTACGGTACCGCTTTTATCGGCTTCAATTTGGTTCATCATTTTCATCGCTTCAACAATACAAATAGTATCGCCAGCATTAACCTTTTGGCCCACTTCAACGAATGCAGGGCTAGTTGGAGATGGAGATGCGTAGAAGGTGCCTACCATAGGCGATTTAACGCTGTGTCCAGCAGGTTCTGCCGCTGCAGCCGGGGCTTCGGCAGGAGCCGCAGGTGCAGCTGGCGCTGGCGCAGCAGGAGCCGCGTATTGAGCCGGCGCTTGCGCATACATTGGCATAGGTTGGCTCGCGGCTAAACGCGAAGTTCGACTGATACGAATAGATTCTTCGCCTTCGGCGATCTCTATTTCATCGATATTAGACTCTTCTAATAGTTCAATAAGCTTTTTAACTTTACGAATATCCATGCTGTGTTACCCCTGCAAAATATCTATTATTTAATGAGTTGTTTGTGCGCTGCTTGCAACGCAAGTTCGTAGCTGTTTTTGCCAAAGCCTGCAATGACACCCACTGCAAGATCAGCTAAATAAGAATGTTGGCGAAACGATTCTCGTGCATGCACGTTGGATAAGTGCAGCTCTATAAACGGTTTCGCAACGCCGGCTAGGGCGTCTCTCAATGCAATACTGGTGTGCGTAAACGCACCCGGGTTTATTAAAATAAAGTCAGTGCCGTCGTTCATTGTCTCGTGAATGCGATCGATCAAAGCACCTTCATGGTTACTTTGAAACGTTTCTAACCCGTGCCCCAAGGCATGCGCTTGATCTTTCAACTCGGCACAGATGTCATCTAGTGTTTCAGAGCCATACACTTCGGGCTCCCGAGTGCCCAATAAATTTAAGTTTGGGCCGTTCAATAGCAGTATGTTTGCCATTATCTTTCCATTTATGTGAATCAGTAGATGTCGCGAAATGACTTCGAATTTCGGCTAAAGGTACACGATAGTGTGGATAAGTTGCACAAACAACTGGTAAGACGAATTTTAGTTGTGAAAAATGTTCATAAAACAAAAAATGCTTTGCTAATATGACTGTTGGGCTATTGGCATCTGCCTGTTGGGTGAGTACCCTTGAGCACTGATTAAAGGAGTTTAGATCATGCTAAAAGCACGAATTTTACGGAGTTGGAATGAATTGAAATTTCGATTCTCGAACAAAAGTGAACCGAGCTCAGGGGCAGGAAAGAAGAAAATCGGCCGCCTTTCAATTTTTCTTATCGTCGCACTCGCCGTTATCTGGTCATTTTTAGGTATTCTTTGGAGCCGAGAGCCCGCTGTATATAACATGGCGTCTTTGGCAAAACAGAATGCTTCTGAGCAAGGGCAGCAACTGGTCGTCGGTTACACCACCACTTATACTCTCAGTTACTTAGCTGATTTTATACTCACTAAACCAGGTGGGTATTTAGCGAATGACGTAACGCCGCCATCGATATTTTTAGACAATATGCCCAGTTGGGAGTTTGGTGTTGTTATTCAGTTGCGAGACCTGTCTCGATCATTACGTAAAGATATGAGTCGCTCTCAATCGCAATCGACCGAAGATGAGTTTTTAGCAAAAGCGGAACCGCTGTTGCACTTTGACCACGACAGCTGGATGCTGCCAGCCACTGAAGGCCAGTATCGTGAAGCGATTAAGTTGATCAATAAATACTTAGTGGGCTTGGCTGATGTCGACAAGGGCAATGCGCAGTTTTATGCTCGAGCTGACAATTTATCGAGCTGGTTAAGAGATGTTGAAACGAGGTTAGGCTCGTTATCGCAACGGTTAAGTGCTTCTGTTGGGCAGACTCGGTTCAATACCGATCTAGCAGGGCAATCAGCCATGTCTGAACAATCAACGCCTACGGGCCAGCAACAGCAAGTTAAAACACCTAGATTACTCGTTGATAATGTTTTTTATGAAGCACGGGGAACATCTTGGGCTCTGATTCATATACTGCAGGCAATAGAAGTCGATTTTGAGTCGGTCCTAGAAGATAAGAATGCCTTGGTCAGCTTGCAGCAAATTATTCGAGAGTTGGAAGGCACTCAGTCTAATATTTGGTCCCCCATAATTCTGAATGGAGACGGTTTGGGCATATTAGCTAACCATTCTCTTGTCATGGCAAATTATATCTCGCGTGCAAATGCGGCCATTATTGATTTACGAGAGTTACTAGAGAAAGGTTAGTGAAACGTTGAGCTGCATCGCTTTTGTGGCAAGAAACGACTAAACATAGGAAAGTAAAGGCACTCAGATGGAGTGCCTTTTTTTAGATTATTTTTTAGCGGCTTCAAATGATTCCACAATAATCTGCTTGGCGCGTGCGGCATCTGCCCAGCCATCTACTTTTACCCACTTGCCTGTTTCTAAATCTTTGTAGTTTTCAAAGAAGTGTTTGATTTGGTTCAGAAGTAATTCTGGTAAATCGGTAGCTTCTTGAACATCACTGTAAATTTTAGTGAGTTTGTCATGCGGAACAGCAATAACCTTTGCATCGCTTCCTGCTTCATCGGTCATCTCTAACACGCCAACAGGGCGGCATCGAATAACAGAACCCGGAGCGACTGGATACGGAGTCACTACTAATACATCGACAGCGTCGCCATCATCCGCTAACGTTTCAGGGATATAGCCGTAGTTAGCAGGGTAAAACATAGGCGTCGCCATGAAGCGGTCAACCATAAGCGCGTCGTACTCTTTCTCGATCTCATATTTGATCGGGTCGTGATTGGCCGGGATCTCAATGACAACGAAAACATCATTAGGGACGTCTTTACCCGCAGGTACTTGTGAATAGCTCATAGTTCTCTCTCTTGGTATCGAATTTTTGACAATGCCGCGCATTATATAAGCAAATGCGCAGCTTTCTAGCGATTATTTTGTGATTTTTGCAAATCGTTCGAAGTAATCGGGGAATGTTTTTGCTGTGCAGCCTGGATCATTGATTACAATACCATCACTTCCAAATGAGGCTAACGAGAAGCACATGGCAATTCGGTGGTCATTGTAGGTGTCTATCGCCGCACTACCAATGGTTTCTGGCGGAGTTACAGAAATATAATCTTCGCCTTCATCAACCGTCGCTCCCAATTTCCGCAGTTCAGTTGCCATGGCTGCAATACGATCCGTTTCCTTGACCCGCCAATTATAAATATTGCGAATAGTCGTTGTTCCCTGTGCAAATAAGGCTGTAGTCGCAATTGTCATGGCGGCATCTGGGATATGATTTAAGTCGAGGTCGATCGCTTTGAGCGGTTTGTCATTTGATACTTCGATCCAATTCCCCGACCAGTTAACGGTGGCTCCCATCTGTTCAAGTACTTCTGCGAATTTCGCATCGCCTTGTACAGAATCAAGGCCGGTACCCTGTACTTTCACTGGACCGCCTCCTATGGCGCCAGCGGCTAAAAAGTAACTGGCGCTTGAAGCATCGCCTTCTACGCTGATGTTACCTGGAGACTGGTATTGTTGGCCTTTTTTTATATTGAAGGACTGGTATTGGTCATTCTCAATTAGAACGCCGAATCGTTTCATCACATCAAGAGTTATGTCTATGTAGGGCTTTGAGACCAGCTCGCCTTCAACATTTATTGTAAAATCTTGATTTAATAGGGGAGCAACCATCAGCAACGCGGTCAAAAATTGACTCGAAATACTACCATCTATGCTTACATCGGTACCTGTTAGCGGTTGTGAGGTGATTTTTAGGGGAGGGTAGCCTTCATCTTTTAAGTAATCCACTTTGATACCTAAAGGCGCCATCGCTGTGATTAGGTCGCCAATTGGGCGTTCGAACATGCGGTCTTCGCCGGTTAAGGTGAATTCCCCAGAGCCAATGCAAAGTGCCGCGGCCAGCGGTCGCATTGCGGTCCCTGCATTCCCTAAATACAGCGTCTCTTTTTGCCCTTGTGCCAGCACGCCTCCTAAGCCTTCAACTTTACACTCGGTCTTGCAATCGCTGAGTTGATAGCTGACACCCAATTGCTTCAGCGCCGTTAGCATGTGCTTAATATCATCAGAATCGAGCAAGTTGCTGATGTAGGTTGTGCCAGAGCACAATGCTGATAATAATAAAATTCGATTCGATAAACTTTTTGAACCTGGGATGGTAATGTCGCCTTCAGCGCGACTGAGTTTTTTTAGCGCAAGCTGTTCCATAGTGTCCTAACAACGATTAGTAGTTGACTGAATGTGGCTATTGTACGCCAGAACGCCCTAAATCGCAGTCGTAAAACGCAATGAAAGGCTGTTTTCGAAATTATTCACCAAGCAAAGGTTCACAACTCTAATGCTTATTTTACATTGCGTACTAAGCGGACCGCGCTTTGGTTATGTTTATAGGAGTAGTAATAAATATCTCCATAGTAAAAAAATAATCGCCACGCAGGGCCTGGGCCGTATATGTCGGGAGTATTTGACCAATAAAATAACGACGGTGTATTTGGAAACACTGTTAGATTAATGGCTGGGTCATAACAAGCTCTTTCTATGAGAGTCTCAATTTCTGTAATGTCGGGCAAGCGCCAATCGTTGTGGCCAGCCAAATTGCTCGCTGTGGCGGCTTCAGTTCCAAAGCTCCAATCAACCTCACTGGCCTCACCAATACAGAGATCCTCCTTATGTGTCTGACCTAAACTGCAGCGAGACCACATTAACCCCGTTCGCAAATGGGTGACTGTTCCATCGGAATGTATTTGGAAATCATCGTTTGGGCTGGAGGCTGGGAGTTTATTTGGACAAGTTTGAGCATAGCTAAGAGAACTGGACAGCAGGAAAATAAACAAAGAGAGAGTATGTTTCATGATATTTACCTTATTGGTATTTAATTGGTATTGTTTTGGTTGAATATCACACAGTTATCATCCGATTAAAAGCAATAAGGTTCGTCAATTCGAGGATTTGTGAAAAAACTCGAAAAATAGGGGAGTGTTTATAAATTGGTGTTTATAGATGTAACCAATAATCGACAGGTTGGCCGATTATTGGTTAAGTAACAGGCTATTTTGCAATAAGGATATCGACGGTAATTCTATCTAAGACTTTTTCGGCCGTGTGGCCTAGTAGCCAACGCTCTATACCACTGCGTGAAGCAGCGCCCATAATTACCATGTCGGTATTGTTCTCATATAAGAAATCGGGAATAACTTGCACAGGGGAACCCATTTGTAAATGGGCGAACGCTTTATCGATATTTTTACCCTCGGCTAATTCTTCAAGGGCTTTTGCATGTTGTATGCGTATTTCTTCACCGACTTCTGTTGAATTGATTGCTGGTTGATCTAAATAAATCATCAATGGTGTTGGGTCGTATACGTGCAAAAGATGCAAATTTGCGTTCGTTAAATCGCGCATTGCCGTACCACATTGAATAATGTGATCATCGAGAAAATCGGGTTTATCATTCGTTCTTACAGGGTCTACTGCCGCTGTGATCTTCATTGGGGTTTGCCATTTTGTGCCCTTAGTGAGTAATAGCGGCACAGGGCAGTTTCGAATTAACTCCCAATCGGTTTGGCTAAAAAAAGTTCGTTGAATGACGTTTTGATGATGCGTGGCTTTTACGACTAAATCGGCAGGGTTGCCTTCAAGATAGGTCATCAGAGCTTCACCGGAATGTTTATCCCAGACGGCTTCTGTGGTGACATCTATGTCGTATTTTCTCGCGATATCTCGTAAGGGGTCGAGGCTGTCTTTCAGCCGGGTCAAAAATGCATCGCGAGCGTTTTCAGAATGGGGGTGGCTGGTGGTGAGTGATCCGCTGTAATCGCAAGCAAATAATGTTAAAGATGATCCAGAC
The DNA here is from genome assembly GCF_030409715.1 of Reinekea marina. NCBI lineage: Bacteria > Pseudomonadati > Pseudomonadota > Gammaproteobacteria > Oceanospirillales > Saccharospirillaceae > Reinekea > Reinekea marina. The sequence continues at coordinate 3,047,940 of NZ_JAUFQI010000001.1, read as the reverse complement.
AGCCGCGCTAAATTTGCAGCCTTGTCTACGGCGTTCGCGCAATCCTCAGATTCATCGTACAACATAATAATATGTTTATGGTTGACCATAATCACTTCTCCTACTTGGGGTGAGTGTTGGTTTACCTTTTTATACTATCCTTGAATTTAGATGCTGAGCTGATATATATCAAGGAATGATCTGAAAAACCATGACCACCTTTTGGACACCATTGACTTCGGTTGCAATTTTAACAGCCTGCTTTGCCGTACCTTCCGTTACGCGTCCCATTAAATAAACCACGCCTTTTTCGACGATGATATCGACTTTTGAAGAAGGGAAGTGGTCGGTTGTAAACATTCTTGATTTCGTTTTTAAGGCGAGCCAATTGTCATTTGTTCTCAGCCCTGTTTTGATATTAGACTCAGCCGTGAGGTGATTGTGAATAGCTTTTACTTGTTTATCTGCGCGTAATAGTTGCGTCGCTTTTTGAATCATGTCACCACTTGGAACTTGACCAACTAATAAAACAATACCGGCATTGACATGAACATTTACGTGCGCATCTTCAAAGCGAGGATCTAGTTTTTCTAAGTTGACGGTTAAGCGAGTGCGCATTGTTTTGTCATCGATCACCTCGCCCATGGTTCGACCTTCCAAATCGGCTTCAATTGGGCCATTAGCAACACTTCGGCTAATTGTGGTGCAGCTTGTAAAAATACTCACTAGTAAAAACGCGGCCAAGAGTCGGTAGATCATAATTCGTATCCAAAAATTTGATTCTCAATTAATTCGACGAGCATGTTTAACAATAAATGATGAGTCAGTTGGATGCAGCCCAGTCGATCACTTTCTACTCGTAACTCTATATCATTTTCATCAAGGAGTGTAGCGACGTCACCACCACTGCCTCCAGTGAGCGCAATCACGGTGATGCCTTGATCGTGTGCTGCTTGAATGGCTTTTATCACAGCGGGTGATTTTCCCGAAGAACTGATGGCGACAAAAATGTCAGGACTGTGGCACAAGGAGCGAATTTGTTGCGCGTAAATTTCACCAGGCCCAAATTCATGAGCTATGGCACTTGTGACTATTCCATCGGTCGATAATGATAAGGCTGGCAGCCCGGGGCGATCTCTTTCAAACTGGCTTTGCAACTTCGACACAAAGTTACTGCCCGTTGAAGCCGATGTGCCCATGCCGGCCACAACCAGCTTGCCATCGTTAATCAAGCATTCGGTAGCCATTTCACTGGCCTGAATTAAGATGTCAGACAAAGATTCTGCTGCCATCTGAAAGGTTTCTAAAGACAAGCCTATTTGTTCAACAATGATGTCATTTGGTGTCATACAGTTGCCAAAAAGGCCCCTTTTATCCATTCTATTTCATGATGTGAATTCATGCCGATAACGTCAAAGCGCATGATGTGGTTTTCCCACTGCCGATTACTTTGTAAAAATAATGCAGCAGCTTTAATAACTTTTCTCTGTTTGGCGCGTGTCACGGTTTCAGCGGCCCGTCCAAAACGCTCGTCTTTTCGAAATCGAACTTCAACAAAGACAAGTTCCTTGCCATCTAAACATATTAGATCAATTTCTCCAGCTTTAAAGCGCACGTTTTTATCTACGAGAATGAGACCATGTTCTTCTAGGTGCGCCAGTGCAATGTCTTCACTGGCGCTTCCTGTTTGTAAGTGGCCAGATGTCATTGATCGTTCGAGGCTAAGTCGGTATTTTTAACGCGCGTTGCAATACCGTTATCAATGATCGCCCAGTCTAAAGTGCGTTGTATCCGACCTAACTCAGACATGCCTAAGGTACCTGTACTGCCGTTGATTCGAACGTCTTGGAAAACAGCCATTTGTGGCAGCCTATTGTAGATTTTGTAGGCATCCAGACCCAATGCAACGAGCGAAGAATGGTTGGCTAAACTTTGCGGGAACGCTTGGTTAACTTGTGTTTTTAAATAATTTGTTTCTAATCGCCAAGGGGTTTCAACAAACCTCACGCCTTCAATGTCTTTATCGCGCGCTTTGTCTTTTACACCGGAGTAAATAGAAGAGGTCGCAACAATGGGTAGATCTGATGCTCTTTGATAATTGAGTATTGGTTTAAGTTGCCGTGCCTGTGCGGGAAAAGCCAACATAAACACAGCATCAATGTCTTGACGACGGCGTGTCTCAAAAACCAATGGCGAATCAATTAAGCGCTGCAGTTGAGTGTGGCGCGTTTCACTGGTATTCACGTTCAAAGCCGACTTAATAGACGATAAATACAAATCGGGACGAGCGGCGTTAAACAACGATTTATTAGCAATAACCCCGCCTTTGTTTTGCCAAGTGCTTATAAAGGCGTCGCTCACTCGTTTACCCCAATCGCTATTTGGGGCTAAAACTAATACATGGCGTACGCCTTCTTGCCAAATATCATGCGCTATTTGAATGGCTTCATCTTCAGGGGCTAAGCCAAATTGATAAAAGTTTTCGCGCGCTTGAACTTGTTTGTCGGCATAATTTAATGCCAATACAGGAATGGGGAGCTCTTCGGCCATACTCAGTTGTTGAACGCGAGATTTAGCAAGAGGTCCAATCACGGTTTGCACACCGCTGGTTATGGCTTGCTTATAAAGATTCACAATATTATCGGTCGATGAGGTGTCAAAAAAGCTCAACTCAGGAACTTCTTGGCCTCTTAATTTAGCTTGGTACCACGCTGTAATAATACCATCGCGTATCGCGCTCCCCGCTTTTGCGAGTGGCCCTGTTAACGGCAATAAAACACCCACATGAGTTGGCTGCGAGTTGGCTATTTCTTTTAATATTTGCAGGCTCGCCGGGAGTGATTTAGCGGCTGGGTGGCTGCGATATTGCTTTTGCCAGCTTTCAATGCCCGCCAGCATTTTGTAAAGGTCATCGCCTTGAGTATGGCCAATTAGGGCTAACGCTAACCAGCCATTTAAATCAGGGCTAGACTCAAGTTTTACTAATGTTTGAATTTGCTCGACGGGAACAAGCTGTAGGTTAAACCATATTTGGTCTTGATTGCGTTCCGCTACTTCATCATCTAGCAGGGGTGCTAGAAATATCCGCTCGCGAGCGGCCGCCAGCGGTTTGCCAGCATACTCATTGGCTAATGCGCGATTTAGGCCAATTTTGATTTGGTCATCTAAGGGCAAACCATCGAATAGATAAGCGTACTCACCGCTAAGCCACTCTAATGCAACTTGGCCATCGCCATTTATCAGAGCGATGTTGGCGTTATAACGTACAAAGCGCGTTTGCTGGTCGGTATTCATAACTTCTATGTTTAGACCATCGAGCAAAAGGGCGGCTTCTTCTATTTGCTCTAATTCGATTAGGGCATCGACAGCCGATAGCTGTTGATCTATTCTCGCGTAATTTCCGGTTAGCTCAGATTGAGCGGAATCGGACTCGCTGGGTGATACCGCCTGCTGAGTTGCACAACCTGCCAATAGGGTAATGGTGGCAAGCGAAATAATTTGAAGTGTCAGTGACCAAGAGTGATTGCGCATGATGGTTTTATCGTTTCTACAAGTTTTGCGCCATTTTACTCAAGGTTTGGTCTAAAAGTCATGATTCATTGATAAAAGCAGTCCTGATATGAAAGAAAAACAGGTTAAACCGGGTGAGATTTACATAGTATCGACACCCATAGGGCATTTAGATGACATTACGCTTCGCGCGCGTGAGGTGTTGTGCCAGGTCGATCTCATTTGCGCTGAAGATACGCGCCACAGTGGTCGGCTATTAGAAGCCTTAGATTCGAAAGTCCCTATGATGGCGCTGCATGAACATAACGAATCGCAGAAAGCCAATGTGATCATCGAAAAGTTAGCGCTTGGGCAATCATTAGCATTGATCAGCGATGCCGGTACACCGCTGATTTCTGACCCGGGTTTTGTGTTGGTTAACGCTGTTATTGCGGCCGGCTATAAGGTAGTCCCTGTGCCAGGCGTATCCGCTGTTGTAACGGCGCTGTCAGTTGCGGGCTTGCCCACCGATCGTTGGTTGTTTGAAGGGTTTCTGCCGAGTAAAGCAGGTGCTCGTGTTAAGCGATTAAAAGCGCTAGCCAATCAGCCATGCAGTGTTGTTTTTTATGAAAGCAGCCATCGAATTGAAAAGTCATTAGCCGATATGTCGATGGTGTTCGGCGCCTATCGGCCCATTGCTGTGGCTCGAGAGCTGACGAAAACGTTTGAAACCGTTCTGCGTGGAACAGTAGCAGAGGTCCTTGAGCAGGTCAGTTCAGATGCTAACCAGCAAAAGGGGGAGTTTGTTGTCGTTGTCGGCGGAAAAGTTGAGCATGCCGAGCAGACTATCAGCGATCCAACCATTCTCGCCCTAGCAAGAGAGTTGAGTGAAGCCTTGCCACCCAAAAAAGCCGCGGCTATTTTGGCAAAGGTCTTCGAAGGCCATAAACGTGACTATTATAACTTAATCTTGAGTTTTAATAGCGATTAAGCTTGCTATTACGCTGAAAGTCGGTATTTTGCAGCGCTGAGTCAGCCAGACAGTCGCCGCTTGTGTAAGCAAGGGGAGGAAAGTCCGGGCTCCACAGGGTAAGGTGCCAGATAACGTCTGGGCGGCGTAAGCCGACGGCCAGTGCAGCAGAGAGGAGACCGCCTGCGAATTTATTTGCAGGTAAGGGTGAAAGGGTGCGGTAAGAGCGCACCGCGATTCTGGTAACAGAATTGGCAAGGTAAACCCCACCTGGAGCAAGATCAAATAGGGTTCCAATAGGCGCGACCCGCGCTGGAACCGGGTAGATTGCTTGACCGTAAGAGCGATTTTACGGCTAGATGAATGACTGTCCAAGACAGAACCCGGCTTATCGGCTGGCTCACTATATGCCCACTCACTTACATCTAAGTGAGTGGGCACCTTCTTACTGCTAAATATTCCGCGCTACTTTTAATGCGAGTTCTTCGTAATTTTGTCTAAATAGCCCATTGCAAATGCCGACGCCACAAAGGTTAAATGAATTAATACATACCATTTAATTAAAGCAGGGTCTTTCTCTTTTAAATCCATAAAAACTTTAAGCAAATGAATAGAAGAGATGGCAACAATGGAGGCGGCTACCTTATTTTTGAGGCTATTCGCATCTAGTTGCCCTAGCCAGCTTAGTTTTTCATCATTTTCATCAATATCGAGCTTGGATACAAAGTTTTCGTAGCCAGAAAACATGACCATGACAATTAAACCGCCCACTAATGCGATATCGACGAGAGATAAGACGATTAAGATGAGATCGACTTCGGAGAGTGAAAATAACTTAGGGAATAGGTGAAAAACTTCTTCAAAAAATTTAATGCCTAAGGCTAGTAATACTAAGCTCAGACCAAGATAAATAGGGGCCATTATCCACCGTGAGGCGTACATTAACCGTTCGAAAATTTGCTCCATTATTCTGCCTTGAAAGTAAAATGACTATTGTTGCCAATGAAATGTCGCGCTGCAACCGTTTATACGTACTGGGTACAATCGTAAGGCCCCTAGGTGGGCGATGTATATCATGGCTCGTATGTGAGAGTTTGCAGTACTAAGAATAAATGGTTAATATGCCGAAAGTCTCGATTTTCCCTAGTAAAGCCGTGTCATAGGCTGCTAGAAACCTCTGTTCACTTTCAATACTTCCTGGTTATTAATATCTATTTTTTAGACCAAAAAATTCTAGAACTTAAAGTATTACATTAACTATCCGATGTAACTACGCACTCTTATTTATTTTTGGTAGGTTAGCACTTACTAACTTTATTTTCCGTTTTGTGACCCACTTCCTAACTCTATGTTTTTAAAGGGTTTTTTATATCGTCCGATCGAAGTGAATACTTGCTTGTGTCGCACATGGGCACTATAGTGTCGAATTGTGGGTAAAAGTGGGTGGAAGTGGTTTGTCTGTTGATGTTAGTGACCACTAACCCTTGTAGCAAACTTAGGATGTGTTATGGCGAACAGCGACAACATTATGTTGAGAGGTGTGCACTCTTTAGCTTTAGATGCTAAAGGGCGTGTCGCTGTGCCGAGCCGATATCGAGCCACGCTTGAAGCGGTCGCCAGTAATCAAATGGTGATCACCATTGATACAGAAGATAAGTGCCTACTTATATACCCATTGAAAGAATGGGAGATTATCCAAGAAAAAATTTCAGCGTTATCCAGTTTTAGTAAGCCTGCTCGAAGAATTCAGCGGCTATTGATAGGGCACGCGACAGACGTAGATATAGACAGTGCAGGGCGGATGCTTGTTGCAGCCGCGTTACGCGAGTATGCGCAGCTCGATAAAAAAGTCGTATTGGTTGGCCAAGGGAATAAATTCGAATTGTGGTCTGAAGCGCTTTGGGAACAAACGCGAGATCAATACATAGATGAAGCCGGCGATGATGCCAGTATGACAGAAGAATTGGAGCAAATATCACTATGACGCAATCGGCATTCTCACATGAGACCGTAATGTTGCATGAAACTGTTGATGCAGTTTATAGCGGCAGTGGTGTTTATGTGGACGGTACTTTTGGTCGTGGCGGTCACAGCCGTTTATTGCTGTCAAAGCTTGATGCTGATTCGGTTTTGTACGTTTTTGATAAAGACCCCTTAGCGATTCAATCGGCGAATGAGCTGGCTGCGGAAGATTCTCGTGTCAGAGTGATGCATTTTGGCTTTGCTCAGATGAAAGAGCAGTTGGCGTTAGCCGGGTTAGAAGGGAGCGTAGCGGGCATTTTATTGGACCTTGGTGTGTCGTCCCCTCAATTAGATGATGCCGGTCGTGGATTTAGTTTCCGGGCAGACGGTCCGCTAGATATGCGAATGGATCCAACTTCGGGTGTCAGTGCAGCTCAATGGATTGCCAGCGTAGGTGAGACAGAATTGGCGGATGTTCTTTTTCAATACGGTGATGAGCGATTTAGCCGTCGTATTGCTAAGGCCATCGTTAATGCGCGTCAAGAACAGCCAATAACCACCACGTTACAGTTGGCTGAAATAATTAAAGTGGCGCATCCGAAATGGGATCATAAAAAACATCCGGCGACGAAGTCTTTTCAAGCGATTCGAATTCATTTAAATGGCGAGCTTTCCGAGCTTGAAACGCTGCTTGCGGATTCCGTTGAGTTGCTTAAAAAAGGTGGCCACTTGTCGATCATTACTTTTCATAGCTTGGAAGATCGAATGGTGAAGCAATTTATAAAGCGCCAACATAAAGGGCCTGAGTTACCGCCAGGGTTACCTGTGTTGGAAGCTGATATAGATATAAATATGAAGCCATTGTTTAAGTCAAAAAAAGCCACGGCTGAAGAAATTGCACAGAACATCCGCTCTCGAAGTGCAACCTTAAGAGCGGCTGTAAAACTTTAGTATGGCCAGTAAGCGAATTTCATATGCCGTGCTGGCGATTGAATTGTTGTTGGTGTTTGCAACCTGTTTTGGGTTGATCGTCAACACCTATAAGTCCCGATTGCAGTTTGCATTGCTTGAGCAAGTAAGAAGTGAGCAAAGAGATTTAGAAGAGCGTTGGGCGAAATTGTTGTTAGAAGAGAGTGCTTTTTCTTCACCATCAAGAGTTGAAAGAATTGCACGCAATGAACTTAAAATGTATTTGCCTGGACTAGATGACATCAAGGATATAACAGAAATAAATGGGAACCACTAATATGGTGCAAAACCGATGGAGATACGTGACAGCGCAAATCGTGTTGCTGGCCTTGCTAGTAGCGCTGGTTTGGCGTGTCGTGTATTTACAGGTTTTGCAAAAAGATTTCCTCATTTCTGAAGGCTCGTCGCGCTGGCAGAGAGTAGAGGTTATTAATGCTCCGCGAGGCATGTTGACAGACCGTAATGGTGAGCCCTTGGCCGTCAGTACGCCGGTTATTTCTATTTGGGCTGACCCGCGCGAAATTAATCTAGATGATATTCCGACATTAGCAAAAGCCGTGGGTGTCCCAGCTAAAGTGCTGAAAACTCGAGCCACGCAGCACAAAGCATTCATGTATGTTAAGCGCCACATGACGCCTGATGCGGCGAATCGCATTATTGAGCTGAACATTCCTGGGGTCTATGGCCAATCGGAGTACAAGCGCTACTATCCGGCCGGGGAAGTTGTTTCTCATGTTGTTGGGTTTACCGATATTGATGATCAAGGGCAAGAAGGTGTTGAGCTTGCTTTTAATGCGCACTTACAAGCTGAGTCAGGTAAAAAGCAAGTGGTTCGTGATTTGCTCGGTCGATCTGTACGCGATGTTGGAGAAATTACGGCGGCTCAACCCGGTAAAAATTTAAGTTTAACGGTAGATGTGCGTTTGCAATATTTAGCTTACCGAGAACTGAAGCAAGCCATCGCAAGTTTTGGTGCTAAGTCGGGTTCTGTTGTAGTGATGGATGTTGAGACAGGTGAGATTTTAGCGCTCGTTAATCAGCCGGGTTACAACCCGAATGATAGATCTTCATTAAACCCGGTTGCATTACGCAATCGTGCAGTAACTGATTTAGTTGAGCCTGGGTCGGTGATGAAGCCAATCACTATGGCCATTGCGCTTGAAGCGGGTTTACTGAATAAAAACACAAAAATAAATACCAGCCCTGGATACATGAAATTGGGACGGTTCTCTATTCGAGATTTTCGTAACTATGGCACGCTAACCGCAACCGAAGTTATTCAAAAATCCAGTAACGTTGGCATTGCAAGGTTGTCAGCCGACATACCAAAGCAACAATTCTGGCAAACACTTTATGATTTCGGGTTAGGTGATGCCATTGGTTTAGGTTACCCAGGGGAAGCGACAGGCTCGATTCCGAGCCCTTTGAATTGGGATAAGGTAACCCAAGGTGCACTTTCATACGGCTATGGTATGGCGATAACGCCATTACATATTGCTCAAGCGTTTGCGACCTTAGCAAATGACGGTGAGCGTGTTTATGCCAAATTAATTAAAGATTCTCCAACTCCAGATTACGCATTGCAGGTGGTTTCGCCCTCAACGGCTAGAACAGTTATTGATATGATGAAAACCGTGGTCGAACCCGGCGGTACCGCTCGTCGAGCGAATTTAGATTGGTATAGCGTAGCGGGGAAAACCGGAACTTCACATAAAGTTGGCGCTGCAGGGTATGAAGATTCGAAATACTTATCTTCATTTGTGGGCGTCGCACCAGCAGATAACCCAAAAATTGTGACTGTAGTTGTGATAAACGAACCACCAGAAGATAAATATTACGGAGGTGAAGTGGCGGCTCCTATTTTTAAAGGTTTTATGCAGCAAGCTTTACCTTTGTTAGGCATAGAGCCTGATAAATCTCCCTTATTAGCTAAAGGAGGCCAGTAATGCAATCGATGTTGACTTGGCTTCCTGAGTGCCCTGCATTAGCTGGCGTTCAAGCAACACACATGACGATAGACAGTCGTGAAGTGGTAAAAAACACAATCTTTGTCGCGCTTGAAGGTTTCCAAGTAGATGGTCACGAGTATATCGATGAGGCCATTGCGAATGGAGCCAGTGCGGTTTTATGTGAAAAACAAGTAGATTTTCAAAAATCTGTTCCTGTGTGTGTGGTTGAAAACCTAAAAGATCGATTAGGTGAATTGACTCACGAATTTTACGGCAAAGCGACCAACCAGATGTTGATGGTGGGCGTTACCGGAACCAATGGTAAAACATCTACCTGCCAATATGTTGCGCAAGCGCTTGATTATTTAGGAAAGCGTTGTGGAATCATTGGTACTAATGGTCAAGGTCTTTGGGGTCAGCTCTCTGAAACTTTAAATACAACGCCGGATGTAGTGCGGCTGCATCGTGAATTAGCTCGCCAGCATGTTCAAGGTGCTCAGTATTGTGCGATGGAAGTATCTTCACACGGATTAGACCAAGGCCGAGTTAATGGCGTTCGTTTTTCAACGGCTGTTTTTACAAATCTAAGCCGTGATCACCTTGATTATCATAAAACCATGGAAGCCTACGGAAACGCCAAATGGAAATTGATGGCTTGGCCGGAATTAAATAATGCCATTGTTAATGTGGACGACGAGTGGGCGCAAAATCACCTCGATAAGGTTCAAGCCAAGAAAGTTTGGACCTACGGAATAGAGCGCCAGGCCGACGTAAGTGCCACTTCAATCAGAGCGCATTCGGCTGGGTTAGATGCCAAGGTAGAAACCTCGCTTGGAACGGTTGAATTAAATTTAAGGTTGCTTGGGCGGTTTAACCTGAGCAATGCATTAGCCGCATTTACAGTGTTACTTGCAGAAGGTATTCCAATTAACACAGCAGCTCGTGTAATTTCAAATACACGCGCGGTTCATGGTCGTATGGAAATGATGCGCATGCCCCAGGCACCCACCGTGGTTGTTGATTATGCGCATACGCCTGATGCATTAACGAATGCATTGGAAGCGTGTAAAGAACATGTCTCTGGAAGATTAGGCGTTATCTTTGGATGTGGCGGAGATAGAGATACTGGGAAACGGGCTCAAATGGCAGCCGCTGCTGAGGCTATTGCCGATTTTATAGTGGTTACCGATGACAACCCGCGGTCTGAATCTTCAGAAAACATTATAAATCAAGTTTGCGAAGGCTTTTCCCAGCTTGAAAATGTAACCGTTATATCTGATAGAAGAGACGCCATTTTAAAAACACTAGATCGATGCGATAAAGACGACGTTATTTTGATTGCTGGTAAAGGTCATGAAAGTTACCAAGAAATAGAAGGTGTACGTCACCCGTTTTCAGATCAAGAAACAGTGCAGCTCTGGGAGGAAACACGAGATGTGGAGTAACCCGACACTTTCTAGTTTAGCAACAGCCGCCAGTGGCACCCTGAAAGGTAACGATAGTTCCATTGGCAATGCTTCTACAGACACAAGAACACTTAAAAAAGGCGATGTTTATTTTGCATTGCAAGGACCTAGCTTCGATGGTCATCAATACATTGATGTCGCCACTGCGAAGGGTGCAAGTGCCTTGGTGGTTTCTCAGCCAATTGAGTCCGAATTGCCCGTAGTACTGGTAAAAGACACTCGTAAAGCGCTTGGCTTTTTAGCTCAACTTATTCGTAATGCATTTGAAGGCCAAGTGATTGCGCTTACGGGCAGTGTTGGTAAGACATCGACCCGAGCCATGTTAAAAGAAATTTTATCGATGCAGCCTGGCTTATTGTCAACGCATGGGAATTTTAATAACGATATAGGCGTGCCAAAAACTTGGTTTGAATTATCAGATCAGCACCAGCGTGTATTGTTAGAGATGGGCGCGAATGCTCAAGGTGAGATTGACTGGTTATGTCAAATTTCAAAACCGCATATTAGTTTACTTTTAAATGCGGGAGAGTCTCATACTGAAGGTTTCGGCGGTCTAGAAGGCGTTCGTAAAGCCAAGGGTGAAATTATTGAAGGCACCGACATGGAAGGTGGGTGCGTTTTAAATCAGGACGATCCGCATTTTGGTCAATGGTTGAAACGAGCAGGCGATCGCAAAGTCGTAAGCTTTGGTCGCCACACAGACGCCGATGTTTGCTTATTAAATTTTTCATCAAATGCGCTGGGCAGTGAGTTTACACTAGGGCTGCCCGATGGTGATATTTCAGTGAACTGGCCAATGTATGGTTTGCACATGGCGATGAATGCCGCCGCCGCCGCCGCAACGGCTTGGTTAGCTGGAGTGTCATCGTTAGACATCGCGGAAGGCTTAAGCAACATGAAACCGGAGCCAGGAAGGCTTCAGCCGCTTGATTCTACTTATGGTGGTCCACTCATTCATGATGCCTACAACGCTAACCCTGTTTCTTATAAAGCCGCAATCGATGTATTGGCCGATCTCGGTGAAGATACAATATTGGTTGCCGGAGACATGGCTGAATTAGGCGACGAGTCTGATAGTCATCATCGAGCTATCGGTCAATATGCTCGGGGTAAGGTTAAACAGATTTTTACGGTAGGGCATCACGCTCACCTAATTTCGGAATCATTCGGTGGTCAGCATTTTTCGAATCACTCGGAGCTTATTGCACAGCTATCCAGTCAATTAGACAGTTCAACAGCGGTGTTGGTTAAAGGATCTCGTTCTGCAGGTATGGAACGTGTTGTAGATGTACTTAAGAGGATCAACTAATGTTCGTTTGGCTAACACCATACTTAATTCAATTCGATGCAGGCTTTAGTGTATTGCAGTACTTAACACTACGAGCGATTTTTAGTGTGCTTACTGCACTGGGTGTTTCGTTGTTGTTAGGTCCTAGATTAATTCGAACATTGAAAAAGTATCAAATTGGACAAGCTGTTCGCAGCGATGGTCCTCAGTCGCATTTAACTAAAGCGGGTACCCCTACTATGGGTGGCGCGCTCATCATTATTTCTATAATAGTATCAACATTACTCTGGGCTGACTTAAGTAATCAATATGTATGGGTAACCATTTTAGTGACTGCGGGTTTTGCTTGGATCGGTTGGGTTGATGACTATCGAAAAGTTGTTCATCGAAACAGTAAGGGCTTATCAGCCCGTTATAAGTATTTTTGGCAATCGGCTATTGGTTTGGCGGCAGCAGTATTTCTATTTAGTTGTGCTGAAACACCGAATCAAACCACTTTGTTTGTTCCGTTTTTTAAAGACATTGCAATTCCGCTCGGTCTTTCTTTCATAGTGCTCTCATACTTTGTGATCGTCGGCACATCGAATGCGGTAAATCTAACAGATGGGCTAGATGGCTTAGCTATATTACCCACTGTGTTAGTGGGCGGTGCACTTGGTGTGTTTGCCTACGCAACCGGACATTCTGTGTTCTCAGATTATTTGCAAATTCCTTATGTAGCCGGAGTGGGCGAGTTGATTGTGTTTTGCGCTGCGCTAGTCGGTGCCGGTTTAGGTTTCTTATGGTTTAACACATACCCAGCGCAGGTTTTTATGGGTGATGTTGGCTCACTTAGCTTGGGTGCTGCTTTGGGTGTTATTGCCGTTGTAGTTAGACAAGAGCTGGTTCTGTTTATTATGGGTGGTGTCTTTGTCGCTGAAACGCTGTCGGTAATTTTGCAAGTTGCTTCATTTAAGTTAACAGGAAAGCGAATATTCAGAATGGCGCCTTTGCATCACCATTTTGAATTAAAAGGGTGGCCAGAGCCTCGTGTGATTGTCCGTTTTTGGATCATCACCGTGTTTTTGGTTTTAGTCGGTTTAGCAACGTTGAAGATTCGTTAACATGAGTTTAATCGCAGCAGACAAACATTATTGTGTTGTAGGGTTGGGCATGACCGGGGTTTCCTGTGTGCGTTATCTAGCTGCGCGCGGAAAATCTTTCTCCGTTATCGACAGTCGCCAAAACCCACCAGGATTAGACGAAATTACTCGTGATTTCCCAGATGTTACGGTATTAACGGGGCGGTTTGACGAAGCTTTTCTGGCTCGTGCTAATACCCTAGTAATGAGTCCTGGTGTTGCCTTGGCTACGCCAGAAATTCAAACAGCCATTAAAAATGGCGCGCAAGTAACCAGCGATATTGAACTATTTTTAAGTGAATTTTCTGGTCAGGTGATCGCTATTACTGGTTCGAATGCAAAATCGACAGTAACGCGCTGGATGGGGCTGGCCTTAGAGAATGGAAATAAGAAAGCCTTAATAGGTGGCAATATAGGCAATGCTGTTTTAGATCATGTTGATGAAGCCTTCGATGTTGCAGTGCTCGAGTTATCTAGTTTTCAATTAGAGTTGTTACCTAAGCTGAACGCAGACGTAGCTTGCGTGCTGAATATCAGCGAAGATCATTTAGATCGATACGACTCAATGGCGCACTATCAACAAGCCAAACAGCGAATCTATTTCGGCACACAGCATGCGGTGTTTAACAGGGCCGATGTTATGACCGCGCCGTTAGTGCCTGATTCTGTAAAAGTGACTTCGTTTGCATTGGATGAGCCAGACCTAAATCAATATGGCGTACGGTTAGAGAACAACCAGCGCGTGATATGCAAAGGGTTTGAATCCATAATGACAGTGAACGAACTGGCTTTGCCTGGTGAGCATAACATTGCCAATGCTATGGCGGTTATTGCGCTGGCCGATGCTGTTGATAATGATAGGCAAGCCACGATATCTGCGTTAAAAACATTTTCTGGTTTACCACATCGCTGTGAAGAAGTGGGTACCATTGACGGTGTTCGCTATTTTAATGATTCTAAATCGACCAACGTTGGATCAACCCTTGCTGCAATTAATGGGCTAGGAAAACCTGAGAAAAATATTGTCCTTTTATTAGGTGGGCAAGGAAAAAATCAAGACTTTAGTCCGCTCGTAAATGCCGTGGCGGCAGTTTGCAAAAAAGTAATCTGTTTTGGTGAAGATGGTGAAGCATTGAGCCGTCTTATTAGCGGAAGTTTGTTGGTCGAGACAATGAATCAAGCATTAGACTTAGCAAAAACTATTGCCGAATCTGGAGAAATCGTCTTATTGTCGCCAGCTTGCGCTAGCTTTGATCAGTTCAAAAATTTTGAAGCGCGTGGCAATGAATTTGTTACTTGGGTGGAGACTGCAAAATGACGGCGCAATCTCGTATCCCTTTAGTGACAGATCGCTTATCAGGATCATTTCAACCGCTTTGGCAACCAGAGCGAGTTTTGCTTGGTAGTTGTGCGGCTCTGTTATTGTTTGGTGTTGTAATGATCGGTTCAGCCGGTGTTGATGTTAGCCAAAATATGTTCGGTGTACCTTATCATTTTGTTTTACGACACAGTATTTATTTGATGATGGGATTGTTCTTTGCCGCGATTGTTACTGTTATACCGGTTTCAGTGTGGCAAAAAGCCAGCCCTCTGCTGTTACTCTTTGCTTTTTTATTATTATCGATTGTATTAGTGCCCGGCATTGGTCAAGAAATTAAAGGCAGTCGTCGTTGGATCGACATAGGGCCTATCGGGTTTCAGCCTTCTGAGCTGGGTAAAGTGGCCATGATCTTATATGTTGGGGCTTACTTAGTTAGACGTCGTGATGAAGTCATCAGTAGCTGGTCTGGTTTTCTAAAACCAGTATTTGTACTGAGCTTAATGTTAGCGCTGCTGTTATTAGAACCAGACTTTGGTTCCGTTGTTGTTGTCATGGGCACTATTCTAGGTATGTTATTTCTAGGGGGGGTAAAGCCGGGTCAATTCTTCTTGGCTATGGTCGCAGCATGCGGGGCCGTGGGTATTATGGCTTTTTCTCAAAGCTATCGAGTCATTCGACTCATGGCTTTTTTAGACCCTTGGGCACCTGAGAATGTTTATGGCAGTGGTTACCAGTTAACGCAGTCTCTGATTGCGTTTGGTCGCGGTGAATGGTTTGGCGTGGGCTTAGGTAATTCTATGCAAAAACTTTTTTACCTTCCCGAAGCACATAATGACTTTATTGTGGCCATTATTGCAGAAGAATTAGGATTATTCGGAGTGCTTGGGTTACTTGCCGTTTATGCACTGATGATTCATAGAATCTTTAAAATTGGTCGCTTAGCAGAGCTAAAAAATAATTTATTTGGCGGTTTCATATGTTACGGCATTGGCATTTTGTTTAGTTTACAAGCGTTTATTAATATCGGCGTAAACACCGGTTTGCTGCCAACCAAAGGCTTAACGTTACCTTTTATCAGCGCGGGCGGAACCAGCTTAATTGTCAGCATGGGGTTAATTGCCATTGTAAATCGAGTTTATGGTGAAACGCTTTCTTTAGCTTCGGCTAAGGGGGGTAAATGAAAGTTATGATTATGGCCGGTGGTACGGGGGGGCATATATTCCCTGCAAACGCCGTTGCCGATGCATTAAAAGAACGAGGTATGGATGTACATTGGTTGGGCTCAATTCGTGGTATGGAGCAATCCATTGTCGAGAAATTAGGCTATCCGTTCCATGGTTTACCGGTATCAGCCTGGCATGGAGGAAAGCTTAGGAAACTCATGACGCCGATTAATTTATTGCGATCATTGTGGGTTTGCTATGGCTTGTTTAGAAAGCAAAAGCCAGATGTCGTTGTTGGGTTTGGTGGCTATCCATCTGCACCAGGTGGGTTGATGGCAAGCATGCTTAATATTCCTCTGGTTTTGCATGAACAAAATGGAACACCTGGCCTTACGAATAAAAAATTAGCTCATCGCGCCAGTATGGTATTGCAAGCTTTTCCAAATACTTTTGCAGGGCAATACCCAGTGGTTGGAAATCCGGTTCGAAAGGCATTGGCCAGTATGACTAAGCCATCGTTACGCAAGCAAAGCCCTTCAGGTGCTTTGAATGTATTGGTCTTGGGCGGTTCGCTTGGTGCGCAGGCCATTAATGAATTGATGCCGAAAGCCGCGGCTTTACTAAAAGAACCTGTAAACGTATGGCATCAAACGGGTCGAGGAAAGAAGGCGTCTGTCCAAGATCAATATACATCAGGAAACGCAAAGGTAACCGAATTTATTGACGACATGGCCGAAGCATACCGTTGGGCTGATGTTGTCGTCGCACGCAGTGGCGCGTCGACTGTGTCGGAAATAGCTGCAGTGGGTTTACCCGCTTTATTTGTTCCGTACCCTTGGCATGGCGATAAACAGCAGTATAGGAACGCAGAATGGTTGTGTAACGAGAATTGCGCACAATGGATAGAGCAATCAGAACTAACACCAAAGGTGTTGGCTGAAAAAATAACTGACTGGCAACGAAATAGAGAGGGCCTAATCGCGCAGGCAGATAAAGCTTGGCATTTGGGTATCAGAGACTCCGCAGAAATTATGGTTGAATACATTGTTAAAGCTACACAGGGGAAGCAAGCATGACACTAATGAACGAAAAAGCAGCTGGCTTTCCTATACCTGAAATGCGCCGCATCCGTCGAATACATTTTATCGGTATTGGTGGCGTGGGCATGTGTGGCATTGCAGAAGTGCTGTTAAACCAAGGCTACGAAATTTCTGGAACCGATATTAAAGCCAGTGTCACAACCGATCGTTTAACGGCTTTAGGTATGGTGATTAATTTTGGTCACAAAGAAGCCTATGTTATTGGTGCTGATGTCGTGGTTGTCTCATCGGCCATTGATCCTGAAAATGAGGAAATTAAATGGGCGACGGCTCATAGAATACCTGTTGTTCGTCGAGCTGAAATGCTTGCAGAGCTTATGCGTTATCGGCACGGTATTGCCATAGCCGGTGCACACGGAAAGACTACAACAACATCGCTGATGGCTTCGGTCATGACGGGAGAAGACTTTGACCCAACTTTTATCATCGGTGGCAAGTTAAACAGTGCCGGTTCCAACGCGCGTTTAGGTACAAGCCGCTACTTGGTTGCTGAAGCCGATGAAAGCGATGCGTCTTTTTTGCACTTGCAACCTATGACAGCCATTGTGACAAACATTGATGCAGACCATATGAGTACTTACGAAGGCGATTTCGAAAAACTCAAGAACGCCTACGTAGAGTTTTTACATAACGTTCCTTTTTACGGGCTTGTTGTTTTGTGTTCTGACGATGCCAATATTCAGTCAATCATGCCCCGCATCAATCGTCCTGTGCTTACTTTTGGGTTGAACGAAGGTGCCGATGTTCGTGCGGTAAATATTCGTAAACAAGGGTTAGTGACTTTGTTTACGGTGACTCGACCCAATTTACCGGATTTGGAAATTGAACTAAAGATGCCGGGCGATCATAACGTGTTGAATGCCCTTGCCGTCATTACCGTTGCTACAGACGAAGGCGTTAAAGACGACGATATTGTGAATGGGTTGAAAAATTTCGATGGCGTGGGGCGACGATTCCAAGTCAATGGAAATTTCGATACGCCTAAAGGGCAGGTCATGTTAGTGGATGATTATGGTCATCACCCACGAGAATTATCGGTTACATTTGATGCCATTAAAACCGGATGGCCTGAGCGGCGTTTGGTGGCTGTTTTTCAACCGCATCGATACTCAAGAACACGAGATCTGTATGAAGATTTTGTAGAAGTATTATCTCAAGTTGATGTTCTTATTTTATTAGATATCTACAGTGCCGGCGAAGATCCTATTCCGGGCGCCGATGGTCGCAGTTTATGTCGAAGTATTCGCCAACGTGGTCGAGTGGATCCAATTTTTGTTGAAGACAAAGAAAGTATTTTTTCTGTACTAACCGATGTTTTACAAGATGGTGATTTGTTGCTCACTCAGGGCGCTGGTGATGTAGGTGCATTGTCTTTAAGAATAGCAAACAGCCAATTGGGGTTTAACGTAAATGACTAAGGTAGCAGTGATTTATGGAGGCATGTCCTCTGAACGCGAAGTGGCTCTGATGAGTGGCGAAACGGTCATCCAAGGTCTAAAAGAAGCCGGCTATAACGTGGTCAGTTTAGATTTGGTAATTACGGAATCTTTGGTGCCTTGGTTACAAGCTGAGAAGCCAGATCTTGTGTTTCCAGTGTTGCACGGTGGCATGGGTGAAGACGGTACACTCCAAGCCGTACTTCAATGGCATGGCTTCCCGTTTACAGGCAGTGGCGTAATTGGTTCTGCCGTGGCCTTGGACAAATATCGAAGTAAACAAATATTTCGTGCGGCAGGCTTGCCGACGGCTGATTTTAATATCGTAAAATCCGCCGAACAAGCAAGGCAGTTAGAAGGTCAGTTACATTACCCAGTCTTTGTGAAGCCAGCAAATGAAGGGTCAAGTATTGGTATCAGCCGAGTGAATAGTAAATCAGAGTTTTTGCCTGCTATTGAACTTGCTATGGAATACGACAAAGAAGTGTTGGTCGAAACCTTTATTGATGGACCTGAGTATACCGTCGGAATAGTAGGTGATGAATTAATGCCTGTCGTTTCGATGAAGTCTCAAACTGAGTTTTATGATTATGAAGCCAAATATATCAGCGACGATACTGAGTACAATATACCCAGTGGCCTCAGTGATGAAAAAGAAGCTTACGTACAGTCTATTGCCAAGCAAGCGTTCGAGGCACTGAATTGTTCTGGGTGGGGGCGAGTAGATCTCATGATGAATAGCAAAGGGGAAGTGTTTATTTTAGAAGTAAATACTATTCCTGGTATGACGAGTCATAGCTTGGTACCGATGTCGGCTCGTGCAAAAGGCTGGAGCCTAGCCCAGTTGATGAAACGTATTGTTGACACGGTATAGGTTGATCATTGGCCAATAAACGAAAAAGTAAGGGCGCTACTAAAAAGCGTTCGACTATGAATTTAAGGCCACTGCTCAAGCCTGCTGGGGTCGGATTGGTTTTGATTTTGTTGGTCAGTGCCTTGGTTGTAGCGGGCAGTAAAATCGGTGGTATGCATTGGACGCCAATGCCAGTAGAAAACGTTGAGTTGTCTACAGTATTGGTTTATCAAAGCAACGAAAGTTTTGAAGTAGTAGCCAAGCCGTTTATTGGCAAGAGCTTACTCACTACCGACGTAGATGAAGTAAGAGAAGTTATTCAATCGCTGCCGTGGATTCGTAGTGCTGCGGTTGGAAAAAAATGGCCCAATTCTTTGGTTGTAGATGTTACGGAGTACCAGCCTGTTGCTATATGGAATGGGCAAAGAGTTCTAAACAGTGAAGGGCTTGCTTTAGAACAACCGGTTGTTGAAATGGAATTGGCCACATTAAATGGTCCTGAGCAAAGTGCTTTAGAAGTGATGGAGCATTATCTGCAGTTTTCGAGGGTTATCGACAGTGTTGATGCTCAAGTTAAAAAGGTAACTTTACATTCTAGAGGGGCTTGGGAATTGGAGATCACATATGCTATAGAAATTGCATTGGGTGACCGGAATGTTTTAGAAAGATCGCGTCGAGTAGTGGATGTAATTAGAGCGCACGACGAGATCAAAACAATAAAATCGATAGATGCGAGATACCCAAATGGCGTTGCCATTGCGTATCATGAAATTGAAGAAATTGAGGTGCAACAATGACATCACCGCTGAAAGGACAAATGTTGGTCGGCTTAGATATCGGAACATCTAAGGTCGTTGCCATTGTCGGTACGGTAACAGCTGAAGGTGGTCTTGAGATTGTCGGGCTAGGGTCCAACCCATCGCGCGGCCTAAAAAAGGGCGTCGTGGTTAATATTGAATCTACGATTCAAAGTGTTCAACGCGCAATAGAAGAAGCTGAGCTCATGTCTGGCTGTGACATTCATTCTGTTTATGTTGGCATCGCTGGAAGTCACATTAGTAGCCTTAACAGTAATGGGATTGTGGCGATTAAAGATAAAGAAGTTGTCGAAGCTGATTTAGAGCGCGTCATCGATGCAGCTAGAGCGGTTGCTATTCCAGCCGATCAACGCATTTTGCACGTGTTACCCCAAGAGTACATTATCGACAGCCAAGAAGGCATTAAAGAGCCGTTAGGTATGTCGGGTGTTCGGTTAGAGGCCAAAGTTCACATGGTCACGGCCGCTCAAAATGCAGTGCAAAACATTGATAAATGCATTCGACGATGTGGTTTGGATGTTGATCAAATTATTTTAGAACAGTTTGCATCGGCGCAAGCTGTTTTAACGGATGATGAAAAAGAACTGGGTGTTTGCTTAGTTGATATTGGTGGTGGAACAACCGATATCGCAATTTTCACCGAAGGCTCTATTCGCCATACGTCGGTTATTCCAATTGCGGGTGATCAAGTGACGAATGACATTGCGATGGCTTTCGCAACGCCAACGCAGCACGCTGAAGATATTAAAATAAAGTACGCTTGCGCTTTGTCTCAATTAGCCGGTGAAGGCGAGACAATAAAAGTTCCAAGTGTGGGTGATCGCAGCGCGCGTGAACTTACTCGGCAAGCGCTTGCAGAAGTGGTTGAGCCGCGTTACGAAGAATTGTTCTCTCTGATTAAATCAGAACTTCGACGCAGTGGTTTTGAGGACATGATTCCAGCTGGGGTCGTTCTAACGGGTGGCACTGCAAAAATGGAAGGCGCAGTAGAGTTGGCTGAAGAAGTGTTTCATGTGCCTGTTCGTTTAGCGTCTCCACAGGGGATGTCGGGGTTATCGGATGTCGTTAATAATCCGATCCATGCAACCGGCGTTGGCCTACTGCAATACGCATTGCAACAGTTGCATTCGGGTAAGGCCGCACCGAAAAAAACCAAACATAAACATCACCAACAGCAATCGGGTTGGAAGTCATTTAAAAACTGGATCGCAAACACGTTCTAGTTAAAAAAGCAGTGTCGGTCAGGCGGCACTTAAAACAATAGTAAGGAGTAGGATATGTCACAATATGAAAATGAAACCAATAGTGGAGATTTATTCACATTGGTCGATGATCAACCCCAAAATGCGGTCATTAAAGTATTTGGTTGCGGCGGCGGCGGCGGAAACGCTGTTAAGCACATGCTTGAGTCTCGCGTTGAAGGCGTTGAATTTATTTGCGCTAACACAGATGCACAAGCATTACGCAGTGTTGAAGCTGAGATTCAAATTCAACTGGGCCAAACCATTACGCGTGGCTTAGGTGCGGGTGCGAACCCGGAAATTGGTCGTCAATCGGCTTTAGAAGATCGTGAGAAAATCGCCGAAATTATGAAAGGCGCTGACATGGTCTTTATTACTGCCGGCATGGGTGGTGGTACTGGTACTGGTGCTGCTCCTGTTGTAGCAGAAATTGCCAAGGACCTTGGGATATTGACGGTTGCTGTTGTTACCAAGCCGTTTCCATTTGAAGGTCGTCGACGCATGAAAATTGCGAATGAAGGGTTGGATGAATTACGTCAACACGTTGATTCATTAATTACGATCCCTAATGAAAAGCTTTCTTCTGTATTAGATAAAAAAGTAACGTTGGTAGATGCCTTTGCTGAAGCCAATAACGTTTTACTTAATGCCGTCCAAGGTGTTGCCGATCTGATCGTACGCCCAGGTACAATTAACCTAGATTTCGCCGACGTTAGAACAGTAATGTCTGAAATGGGCATGGCCATGATGGGGTCAGGTAGAGCTTCAGGTGAAGATCGAGCACAGCGTGCCGCTGAAATGGCCATTCGCAGCCCACTTTTGGAAGATGTCGATTTATATGGCGCAAAAGGAATATTAGTTAACGTTTCTGCTGGAGTTGATCTAGGCTTAGACGAGTTTAGTGAAGTCGGTAATACGATCGAAGATTTCGCCTCTGAAGACGCCACTGTGGTTGTTGGTACAGTGATCGATCCGGATTTAGGCGATGAAATACGAGTAACAGTCGTTGCAACAGGCATTGGTGAAGCACAACCTGTGCAAACAAATAAGCCAAAAGTTGCGGTAGATAACACTCGTAAACCCGATGGTAGTGTAGACTATAAAAAGTTGGAGCGTCCCGCGATCAAACGATCGGCCGATGCAGCCGCTGCTACAGCGTCCAGTAAAAACGAAGAAAAGCCTGTTAAATCTGCAAAAGACTTGGACTATTTAGACATTCCAGCTTTCTTGCGACGACAAGCAGACTAAGTTTTACTGGCCGGTTACTTTTGCTCGATGCGCTAGTTCTGTTATTATGAACGGCTAGTGAATCAATAAGTGTGGTTACGAGTCACGTAATGGTTAATCAAAGAACATTAAAGAACACGATTAAAGCGACAGGAGTGGGTCTCCACTCTGGTCAAAAAGTGTATCTAACATTAAAACCTGCTCCGGTTGAGACAGGGATCGTATTTGTCCGAACTGACTTAGAAAAGCCAGTCGAAATACGCGCTCATGCCCTGAATGTGGGCGATACAACCCTGTCTACGACTTTGGTTAACGGTGATTCAAGCATCGACACAGTCGAGCATTTGCTCTCTGCATGCGCGGGCTTAGGCATTGATAATGCCTATATAGAAGTCAGTGCAGCAGAGATACCTATAATGGACGGCAGTGCCGGTCCATTCATATTTTTACTTCAATCTGCAGGGATTGAAGAGCAGAACAAACCAAAGAAGTTTGTTCGCATTCTAAAGCCTGTTAGTGTGCAAGATGGCGACAAAATCGCACGTTTTGAGCCCTATAACGGCTTTAATATCGACTTTACCATCGATTTCGATCATCCCGTGTTTAAAAATAGATCGCAGCACGCAGAGTTTGAATTTTCTACCTCTGGCTTCGTCAAAGAAGTGGCACGTGCGCGTACTTTTGGCTTTATGCGAGATTTCGAATATTTGAGAGCCAATAATTTGGCACTGGGCGCAAGTGTGAATAACGCGATCGCTGTCGATGACTATCGTGTGCTTAATGAAGATGGTTTGCGATACGAAGACGAGTTTGTAAAACATAAAATTTTAGATGCGGTAGGTGATCTGTATTTGTTGGGTCATAGCTTAATTGGCAAGTTTGTAGGTTATAAGTCTGGTCACGGGCTTAATAACTTATTGCTAAGAGAGTTATTATCTCGGCCAGATTGCTGGGAGTATGCTACCTTTGAAGATAACGAGGTTGAGCAGTTACCCATTGCTTATACTCCAGCCATATAGTTAGGTAGTTCCGCACATGAATATCATCATAGTCAGTCGAAAGCACGGTCGTTCAAGAATGGTATCTTCTTGGATGGTTGCGCCTGTGCTGTTGTTTTTCGTTTTGACGTTGTCGGGCATTGGTTATGGCGGTTATCGACTGTTGTCCAGTGATGAAAAAGCAATTATCGATGCCAACGCGGTTGAGACATGGCAAGGCCGAATCGACCAGCAAGCAGCACAGCTTGAAAAAACACAAATTTACACAGAAGAACAAATAAATGCCCTTAGAATTCGCTTGGCCGAGCTGCAGGCGCGTTTAACGCGCATTGATGCTTTAGGTGAGCGACTTGTAGATGTTGCCAACTTAGATGAAGGGGAGTTTGACTTCTCGTTGCCGCCAGCCGTAGGCGGGCCAGAATCAGGTTCTGTACAAGCTACACCGCCAGATTTTGTTGATGTTCTCGATGAACTCAGTTTACAAATTGAAAACCGCGAGCAACAGCTGCGCGTTCTTAACTCCCTTCTAGGTGACCGAAAAATACAAAGTGAAACATTTGTAGCCGGTCGGCCAATCAAAAAGGGTTGGATGAGTTCACGTTACGGGTATCGCAACGACCCATTTAACGGCAATTTAGCATGGCACGATGGCGTTGATTTTGCCGGTAAGGATGGCTCAGACATCGTTTCTGTAGCCTCCGGAGTCGTGACATGGGCTGGCGAGCGTTACGGTTATGGCAATTTAGTCGAAATTAACCATGGTAACGGTTACGTTACACGCTACGCGCACTGTAATGAAATATTGGTCGAAGTAGGGGATGTCGTTAAAAAGGCCGATGTCGTCGCGCTTATGGGCTCTACAGGCCGCTCTACTGGTCCACACGTGCACTTCGAAGTATTGTTGCATGGTAAGTCAGTAGACCCAGCCAAGTATATCGACCGCGTCGCGCGCTTCTAAAATTAAGGGGGAGTTGGCAAAAGCCAACTTTTCCTGATAATTCAAAAGACAACCCCCCTTGCTATCTGTATAGTTACCCCCAACAATAACTTACTGAAATTAATACAGAAATTAGCTGCTATGTTTACCTCAATTGCCCGTAAAGTGATCGGAAGCAAGAACGATCGCGAAGTAAAAAGACTGAACAAAATTGTGCTGCGTATTAATGCGCTAGAGCCAGAGTTCGAAGTGCTCTCTGATGATCAAATTAAAGCCAAAACGGTTGAGTTTAGAGAACGTTTTAATAACGGTACTACGCTAGATGATTTGCTCTGCGAGGCATTCGCCCTTGTGCGAGAGGCGAGTAAAAGAACCTTAGGTCTGCGCCATTTTGATGTGCAGATGATTGGCGGCATGGTGTTGCATCACGGCAAAGTATCCGAGATGAAAACCGGTGAAGGTAAAACACTGGTTGCGACACTCGCGGCTTATTTAAATGCTATTCCTGGCAAAGGCGTTCACGTAATCACCGTAAACGACTACTTAGCTCAACGAGATGCTAAGTGGATGGAACCGCTCTTTAACGCACTTGGATTATCTGTTGGTATCGTCGTAGGCCAACAAGACCCTATAACCAAGCGTCAAGCCTACCAAGCCGATATCACCTATGGTACAAACAACGAGTTTGGTTTTGACTACTTGCGCGATAATATGGCGTTCAGTATTGAAGAAAAAGCGCAGCGTGGGCATGCTTTTGCGATTGTAGACGAAGTTGACTCCATTTTAATCGATGAAGCCCGTACCCCTTTGATTATATCGGGAGCGGCCGAAGATTCTAGCCAGCGTTACATTGAAATAAACAAGCTTATTCCTAGTTTAACTCGCGGCTATGAAGAAACAGAAGGTGAACCCGCGCAACCGGGCGATTTTATCGTTGATGAGAAACAGCGCAGCGTTGAATTAACCGAAAGCGGCCATGAGCACGTAGAGCAGCTATTAACTGAGGCTGGCCTGCTGCCAGAGGGCGAAAGCCTTTATGCGCCAGCAAACCTCATATTGTTCCACCATGTTATGGCTGGGATCCGCGCGCATCATCTATTCCAAAAAGACGTTGAGTATATTATTCAAGATAACCAAGTGGTTATTATTGATGAACATACTGGCCGTACAATGCCTGGTCGGCGTTGGAGTGAAGGCTTGCATCAAGCCGTTGAAGCTAAAGAGCACCTTGATGTGCAAAAAGAGAACCAAACACTCGCTTCGACAACTTTCCAAAATTATTTCCGATTGTATGGCAAGTTATCGGGTATGACCGGCACAGCCGATACCGAAGCTTTCGAATTACGTGAAATTTATGGTTTGGATGTCGTTGTTATTCCAACAAACCGTGGAATTCAACGAATCGATGAAAACGATTTAGTTTTCTTAAATGAAAACGACAAATACCTGGCCGTTATCGAAGAAATCAAAGCAATCGTTAAGCAGAAGCGCCCAGTGTTAGTTGGCACCGCCTCTGTTGAGGCATCTGAACGTATTTCAAATGCCTTACAGAAAGCGAAAGTTAAGCATAGCGTTCTAAATGCGAAGCAACACGACAGTGAAGCTCAAATTATTGCGCAGGCGGGTATGCCGGGCGCGGTAACCATTGCCACAAACATGGCTGGTCGTGGTACTGATATTGTATTGGGTGGCAATTTAGACGCTGAAATAGCGGCTTTGAAGAACCCTAGTGAAGCAGAAATAGAAGCCACGAAAACTGAATGGGCTGCACGCCAGCAGGCCGTAAAAGACGCCGGCGGTTTAGCAATTTTAGGTACTGAACGACATGAAAGTCGACGAATAGACAACCAATTACGAGGCCGTGCCGGTCGTCAAGGCGATCCAGGTTCATCTCGCTTCTACTTGTCTTTAGACGATAACTTAATGCGAATCTTTATGCCGCCAAACATGAAAGCCATGTTTAGCAAATTAGGCATGAACGAAGGCGAACCAATTGAAGCAAAAATGGTGTCTAACGCCATTGAAAAAGCGCAACGTAAAGTTGAGAACCGAAACTTTGATATACGTAAGCAGCTTCTAGAATACGATGACGTTGCAAATGACCAACGTACCGTTGTCTATTCCCAGCGCGATGAACTCATGGAAGCTGAAGACATTGGCGATATCATTAAAAAGATACGTGGCGATGTTGTGAACCAATTAGTAGAGGCTTATATTCCGCCTCAATCGATTCCAGAACAGTGGGATGTTGAAGGCCTAGAAAAAGAAATTGAGCGTGAGCTGGGGTCTAAGCTGACCATTCAGGCTTGGTTAGATGCTGATGATCACCTCGCTGAAGAAGGTCTGCGTACTAAGATACTAGAAACTTTAGAAGCTGAGATTGTCGCTAAAGAAGCCGTGGTTGGTGCTGATGCTTTCCGTCGCTTTGAAAAGCAAGTCATGTTGCAGGTGCTGGATCAACACTGGAAAGAGCATTTGTACAATATGGATCATCTGCGTCAGGGTATTCACCTACGGGGCTATGCTCAGAAAAACCCTAAACAAGAATACAAGCGCGAGTCGTTTGAGCTTTTCCAAGCTATGCTCAGTGAAGTGAAATACCAGACTATTAAATACTTAAGTATGGTGCAGGTTCGTTCACCCGAAGAAGCCGAAGCCGATGCGCGTCGTCGTCAAGAGGCGGCTAAAGCTCGTATGAAATATGAACACGCTCAAACTTCAGCACTTGCTGAAGGTGAAGAAAAAGCTAGCCCCGAATCAGGTAAGCCAGCACCTATTAGAGCAAGCCAAAAGGTCGGTCGAAACGAACCTTGTCCTTGCGGCTCAGGTAAAAAGTATAAGCAGTGTCACGGTAAGCTAGCTTAAAAAGGCTAGTTTTTAATCGAGAATTGAAAAGGGTTGAATATGGCAGTTGGAGCCGGAATAACAGATTCATTGCTTCCTATTTCAGGTGTCAGCATTGGCGTAGCTTGTGCGGGCATTAAGAAAAAGGACCATCGCGATTTAGTGATATTCCAGTTAGCACCAGGCTCTACTATTGGAGCTGTATTTACCCAAAATGCATTTTGTGCTGCGCCTGTTCAAGTAGCTAAAAAACATTTGGCCAGTGGCCAGGAAACGCGTTTTTTAGTCGTTAATACGGGCAATGCAAACGCCGGCACCGGCCAGCAAGGTATTGAGGATGCTCAAGAAACTTGCTCTCGGTTAGCCGGTAAACGCAGTGTTAATCCTGAGCAAGTATTGCCATTTTCAACGGGGGTTATCGGTGAATATTTACCAATGGCCTCGTTGATCGCCGGTATTCCAGATGCGTTAGCTACTTTAAACTCAGATAACTGGACTGAAGCTTCAACCGGTATTTTAACTACAGATACTCGAGAGAAAGGTGCTTCTCGTCAGTTTGAGTTTGAAGATGAGACGATTACGGTAACGGGAATTGCTAAAGGCTCCGGCATGATAAAGCCAAATATGGCAACGATGCTGTCTTTTGTGGCAACCGACGCGCCCATTTCACAACCTCTGTTGCAAAAAATTACAGCCATCGCTTCAGAGCAATCTTTTAACCGTATTACCGTCGATAGTGACACGTCAACTAACGACGCCAGTGTCTGTGTCGCGACGGGTCAAGTACCGGTCTCTCCTGTTGAAAGCGAAGATAACCCGCTTTATAAGTACTTGTTGAAAACCGTCAGCGAAGTCATGTTGTCGTTAGCTCAACAAATAATACGAGATGGAGAAGGTGCCCATAAATTTATTTCTGTGCAGGTAAATAGCAGCGACACACCCGATAACGCCCTCAAAGTGGCCTACGCTGTGGCGGAAAGTCCACTTTTTAAGACGGCGATGTCTGCATCCGATGCAAACTGGGGCCGAATTTTAATGGCTGTTGGTAAAAGTGGTATAGAAGGGTTGGATGTCGATGCAATTGATGTGTTTTTGGGTGATGTTCAAATTGTCAGTCAAGGCCAGCGGTGCCCAGAATATACAGAGACGGCTGGCGCAGCTGCGGTAGCACCTGATGAAATTACGGTTCGAATCGAATTAAATCGCGGTCACGAGACGGAAACAGTTTGGACCACCGATTTATCTTATGATTACATTAAAATTAATGCCGAGTATCGCAGCTAAAAATACTTGTTCACGAGCTTAGTTCAGTGGCTTAGTTGCACTGATATTTTCAAAATCTTCAGAAAACATTTCTTCGGCAACGCTTCTGCCCGCAATTGAGTGGTTTTCGTTCGCCCACTCGCCTAAATCGATCAATTTGCAGCGTTCACAACAAAAGGGTCGATAAGGATTATCCTTTGAATAGACTGTTTTCTTTTGACAGGTAGGGCAGTTGTATTCAATCATGTGATCGGGCTCGATAAAGATGTGAATTAAAGCTGAGCTTGCAATAGCAGCAAGTGGTGTAAAGCCGTTACTTGGGTTGCAAGATAGGCTTCATCTCTGGAATTATCCAGAATAAAGTCGGCCTTTTCAAGCCTATCTTTCCTAGGGATCTGACTGGTGATAATACTCTGAATGGTAGCCTCAGAGGATCCATCTCGGTTACAGGCACGTTCTAATTGAATATGCTCAGGAATGTCTAAAGTTACTGTCTTAGCGCAGAGCGTTTCTAATTTGTTTTCAAACAATAGTGGCGCAACCAATAACACATAAGGCGCATTAAACGCTTCTAATTGAGAGAGCATCGACTCACGAATCAAAGGATGCAGCAATTGTTCCAACCAGTGTTTGTGGCTAGTATCGCTGAATATTATTTCCCTTAGAGCGGCTCTGTTTAGATGACCTTCCGATGTTAATATTTGCTCACCAAAGCGGTTTACTATAGATCCAAGCGCTGGTGTGCCAGGCTCGACCACTTCGCGCGCTACGACATCAGCATCTACAAATGGCGTGTCTAATTTGGAAAACAGCTCTACAGCGGTGCTTTTGCCTGAGGCGATGCCACCGGTTAACCCTACGATCAAAAGGCGGCTCCCAAATACCAATTCATAATTCGTTCACCCCAAAATACATACACTAAGGCGGCACCACACAAATAAGGGCCAAATGGTATAGGCACTTGTTTATCGCGACCTAAAATAGCAATCATTAAAATACCAACTACGGCGCCAACTAATGAGCTGAGTAAAATGATTAACGGTAGAGCTTGCCAACCAAACCAAGCACCAAAGGCTGAAAAGAGCTTAAAATCACCAAAGCCCATGCCTTCTTTGCCTGTTAACAACTTGAATGACCAATACAGCAGCCAAAGGCTCATGTAGCCTGCAATCGCACCAATAACGGACGATTCAAGGCTTGTGAACGGTTGCCAGATGAGAGCTAATAGAAGCCCTACCCAAATAAGCGGTAAGGTTATAGAATCGGGCAATAGTTTATGATCAAAGTCGATCATAGTGAGAACGATCAGCAGCCAAAAAAAGCCAATCAGCGTAAACGCTTCAATTCCCCAACCAAAATACCAAGCCGTTGTTGCTGATAGAATCCCACTGACTAATTCAATAGTAGGGTAGCGGGCTGAAATGGGCTTTTTACAATTGGAGCATTTCGCTCTTAAAATAAGCCAGCTGATTACGGGGATATTTTCCCATGCCTTTATTTTATGCTGACAGTTCGGGCATTTAGAGTCGGGTTTGGCTAAATTAAATTTGGGTTCATTCTCTAAAGCATTGTATTGCTTTTCATCATCATTAAAAAAGGCAATTTCAAGCTTAAAGGCGTGTTGCATCATTACCGGTAAACGGTAAATAACAACATTCAAAAAGCTGCCGACCAGCAAGCCTAAAATAAAAACGGTCGCGATAAACGCGACCGAGTTTGATGCTAAATATTCAATTAATGCCATTAGATAACCGAGCCCATTTGGAAAATTGGTAAGTACATCGCCACAATCAGGCCACCGATAACCACACCTAGAACCGCCATAATTAAAGGCTCCATCATCGAGGTTAAGCCTTCAACTAAGGCATCGACTTCTTCTTCATAAATAGCGGCTGCTTTTCCTAGCATGTCATCTAGTGCACCCGATTGCTCACCAATGGAGACCATCTGAATGAGCATGGCCGGGAATACTCCAGTGTCTTTCATAGAGCCGGCCAATTCAGAGCCCGTTTCTACTTCATTTTTAACTTTCATAATGGCTTCTGAATAAACTATGTTGCCAGAAGCGCCGGCGGCCGATTCCAAAGCGTTGACCAAAGGTACACCAGCGGCAAAAGTCGTAGATAGTGTTCGAGCGTAACGCGCCATAGCCGATTGATATAAAATAGGGCCAAAAATAGGCAGTTTAACCGTTATTCGTTGAAAGCCATGCTTAAAGGCAGTGGAGCGCTGCATGGCTTGTTGAAAGCTTATACCGATAGCCACTAATATCAGACCAAACATGAGGCCGTTTTGCTGAAGCCAATTAGACATGTCTAATACAATTTGAGTTGGAACGGGTAGGTCAGCACCGAAGCTTTGGAACATTGTCGCGAATGTGGGGACTACTTTTAACAGTAGAATTACCGTTACGATGGCCGCAATACCTAGTACCGTTGCAGGGTATTTCATCGCGGCTTTTACTTTTTTCTTAACACTTTCAGATTTTTCTTTATATACAGCAACACGCTCAAGCATAGTTTCAAGTGCACCGGCCTGTTCACCTGAATCAATTAATGAGCAATAAAGGTCATCAAAGTATTTTGGCTGTTCACGCAAGGCTGCAGCAAAGCCGCCACCGCCAGCAACGTTGTTGCGCATTTTTAATACAACCTCGGCCATGGTCTTGTTTTCTAAGCCTTCCGCCACAATTTCAAAGGAACGCATTAGGGGTACACCCGCCTTCATCATGGTGGCCATTTGGCGAGTGAAAATAGAAATATCTTCACTTTTTATTTTTTGACCGCCAAAAAGCTGGATATCGGCTCGTTTTTTTTGCAGCTTTTTAACGGTAATGCCTTGCTTACGTAGCTCGGCTTTGGCTAATGCTGCATTGGTACTGCTGATTTCACCGCTTTTAGATTTACCGTTGCGGTCTTTGCCATCGTATTTAAATGTTGCAAGTTTGGCCGTTTGCGTTGCCATAATACTAATCTACCTTTAATCGGTGGTTACGCGGTTAACTTCTTCTAAGCTTGTAACGCCCGAAGCCGCTTTAACTAATCCTGACTTTCTAAGGCTGTTAAAGCCTTGTTTATCAAATTCTGCATTGAGTTCAATGGCATTCCCTTCCTCCATAATAATCTTAGAGATGGGTGGGGTAATGCGAACTACTTCATAAATACCTACACGGCCTTTATAACCTCGGGTGCAAGCATCGCAGCCTTTAGGGCTATAGATGGTGGCTGCTTTAGCTTGTTCCTCGGTAAAGCCTTCCTTCATCAGTACGTCAACAGGAATATCGGCTTTCTCTTTACACTTACTGCATAGCCTGCGTGCTAGACGTTGGGCAATAATTAAGTTAATCGTAGTGGCCAAGTTAAACGAAGGCACGCCCATGTTCATCATTCGAGTAAGCGTTTCAGCAGCACTGTTGGTGTGTAGAGTCGACATCACCATGTGCCCCGTTTGTGCGGCCTTAATTGCGATGGACGCCGTCTCTAAATCTCGAATCTCCCCTACCATAATAATATCAGGGTCTTGACGCAAGAATGAACGCAGCGCCGAGCTGAAATCAAGACCAACTTTGTTATTTACGTTTACCTGGTTAATCCCTTCTAGGTTAATCTCAACAGGGTCTTCGGCGGTAGAAATATTAATGCCTTCTTTGTTCAGAATATTTAAGCCAGTGTAAAGGGATACAGTTTTACCGGAACCTGTAGGCCCGGTCACCAGTATCATACCTTGTGGCTTGTCTAAACATTCTAAGTAGAGTTGTTTCTGAACTTCTTCATAACCGAGAGCGTCAATCCCCATCTTCGCTGAGCTTGGGTCTAGAATACGCATGACAATTTTTTCACCAAATAACGTTGGCAGGGTGTTTACGCGAAAGTCGATCGCTTTCGTTTTAGAGATCTTTAGCTTAATACGACCATCTTGCGGAATGCGCCGCTCAGAAATATCTAGGTTAGACATAACTTTTAAACGTGCGGCCATTTTAGGGCCTAATCCTAAAGGTGGTTTGGCCGCGGTTTGTAATACACCATCTATACGAAATCGAACCCGATAGCTTTTTTCATAAGGTTCAAAGTGTAAGTCTGAAGCGCCTTTTTTGATTGCCGAAAGCAGCATTTGGTTAATAAAGCGTACGACAGGTGCGTCATCGCTGCCATCGCCTACGCCCTCGTCTTCGTCCTTTGTACTGGTTTCTACGACGTCTAAATCATCGAGACCGTCTTCATCGAAATCAGCAAAATTACTATCAGAATCATCCAGTAACTTTTCAATGGTAGAAGCAAGCTTATCTTCTTCAACTAAAACGGCATCCACACTTAAGCCGGTGTGGAATTTTATTTCATCAATGGCGACTAAATTTGTTGGGTCTGAAACCGCGACAAATAAACGGGTGCCGCGCTTTACTAAGGGAATGGCATGGTGCGCACTAATTAGAGAGCTAGAGACTAAATCCTTAGGGTACACTTCGAAGTCAAATGCATTTAAATCAAAGAAAGGTGTGCCGAATTCGTCAGAAGCTACCTCTGCAATTTTTTGAGAAGCGACTAAATCGTTTTCAACAATATAGGGCACAAAACCCTTTTTCTCTTTGACTGCTTCTTTAGTCGCTTGAATAGCATCGTCTTCATTAATAGCGCCATCTGCTACTAACCTACGAGCCAAGCCTCCTAGTGCCATTGTCATGCTGCCTAACCTATACCTTTTGAATACTGATAGAGTATAGCGTAACTATATGAGGTGGCTACTACCGAGTTAACAGCTTTTTTGAGTGTTAGATTGAAAAAGTGCCCAAAATCGTCACTTCTCGCCGATAAGGGGTTAAGTTGGCACCGATTTATATGATTAAAGTGTCTTAATGCTTGCAAAAATCACGACTTAAAAGTTGGCACGCCCCCTGCATATTGGAATCAAGCGTGAAAATTAAGTGTTTTCACAAACTTAAAATCTTTGGAGATTTATTATGAAGAAACAACAAGGTTTTACCCTTATTGAATTAATGATCGTAGTAGCGATCATCGGTATTTTGGCAGCTATCGCTATTCCTCAGTACCAAAATTACATTGCTCGTACACAAGTTAACCGAGTTTTAGGTGAAATTTCTTCTTTGAAAACTTCCGCCGAAGAAACATTTATGCGCGGTGGTACTCCTTCAGGTGCCGCGTCTTTAGGTTTTACTAGTTCTGATCTAATGGATGGTGGTGTACCAGTTGTCAACTTCACAAACGGTGTAGGTTCGATCACTGCTACCCTCGGTGGTAATGCTAGCACTGCAATTAGAACTGCTACAATTGCAGTTTCTCGAGATGCTGACGGTATTTGGACTTGCGGAGTTTCACAGGGTTCTGCGACTGGTTGGGATGCTTCATTCGTTCCTCCAGGTTGTTAATCGCTGGTTATATTAATTAGTTGATTTTAGAGTTTAATATGCCCACCTTCTAGGTGGGCATTTTTTTGGATGGAAATCATGCGTAACGAAATCACGGAAGTCTCACCTTTTAAAATCTTTGCTTACATTTTGTTGCCATGTTTTTTGATTCCGATTCCTTCGGTAGGCGGAAGTGGATTTAGTATACCGCATAATGCAATCGTTCTAGTTGCCGTTGGTATTAGTTTGATGTTTATGGTTGTACATAAAAACATTAAGACTAGTAGCTTTTTTGTGCCCTTATTCATATTAGCTTTTTTTGCGTTCTTGCCAGCGACTTGGAATAATTCAGAGATTTCAACAGCAGCTTTAAGGTTATTCTTTGTAATAGTTACTTTGTTTTGGGTGTTTTTACTTCCTGATTTTGAAACTAAGCTTGGTCAAAATCGTATGCTAGCTACTATTTTGTTGTTGATAGTATTACAAGCTATTTATGGTTTAATACAATATTTCGTACTTATCCCATTCGAATTTCTCTTTGCAAGCAAGGGCTTTAGGATAGGCGGTGTTTTTTTACAACCTAATGTCCTGAGTAGTTTTCTTGCGACAGGCACAATCATTGCGGGGTACTTGTTAGTCACTGATATAAGAAGTACTAGTACTATACTATCAAAAATAGCCTTGGTACTTTTACCTGCCTCAATTTATTTGATTCAAAGTAAAACAGGAGCACTAGGGGTAATACTGGGGATAGTTGTTTTAACTCTCGGAATGCTGTTACACAAACAGAATAAGAATATTTTAGTGGTTCTCGGTTTATTTTTAATTGGAATCGTCTTAGGAGTATTGTTTCAGTACTTAGATCTAATATTGTTTGACCGAAGTCAAAGAGGTCTAGATTCGCATATCACCAGTAGTAATGCGCGCCTTGCATTTTACATGCAGTCAGTTTTGATTATTTTTGATAACCTTGGAGGGGTAGGTTTTGGAAAATTTAGCTATAATTTTTTATTAAGCTGGGTAAGTGATCCAAATGAGGTTTTTGGCGCTGATACTTTAGTGGCTAATTTAAAACACCCTCATAATGAGTTGTTATTTTTAGGTGTCGAAGGTGGCATTTTTACATTGTTTATTGTTCTTATAGCAATTTTACTGGTTTTTATTTCCGCTTCAAAAAATAACCCGAGAAATACCTTTTATTTGAAACTTTCACTCCTCTTACCGATCTCTGTGCATGTAATGCTCGAGTACCCTTTTTACCATTCATTTATTCACTGGGTATTGTTTCTTTTATTTATCAGACTATTTATTTCAAATAGAAGTTCAATGCCTATATCCAAGTTATATGTAGGGAGCGTTGGGCTACTTCTTACTATTTTTTCTATTACTGGTAGCTGGACTGTAGTAAAGCTTAATGAATTTAGGCGAGCTCCCTCTTCCGGCGGACAAGCGCTTACTCTAATTGTTAATCCTTGGGTTCAAAAAGCAGATCTTGATTATGCAATCCAAGTAACAAGTCTTAATTCAGCAAATCAAATTGGCATTGAAGATATGGTTAGGGCAGAGTTGATTGGTGCTTATGAAGTATTAGAAACGATGCCAGAAGTTAATCTCCTTTTAAAAATGATACAATCACATATATTGTTAGGAGAAACAAAGGAAGCCGTTAGACTTTTAGAGCTTATTAACACTGTATATTTAAGGCAATTGGGTCGTGAAGGACACGAATTGACTGTCAGTGAATTTACTTTACCCAACAATAAAAATTAGGTATTTATTTAGATACGAGGGTTGGCCTCTTTATTGCTTTAATAAATGCAATGTATTTGAGGGTTAATTATGAAGTTTTCTAATGCACAAGGCTTTACTTTAATAGAATTGATGATAGTAGTCGCAATTGTAGGGATTTTATCAGCAATCGCGCTACCTCAATATCAAAATTATGTTGCCCGCACCCAGTTAGCTAGGGCGTACAGTGAACTAGCGACTCTTCGTGCAGCAACAGAAACCTCTTTGATGAATGGTATTACTAGTCCTGTACTAGATGCTTCTTCTATAGGAGCGGTTAAAAGCTCAATAGCTACGGCACTTCCGACTTTATCATTTGCCTCTATAGATGGAGGGTATGGTGATATTCGAATGACGCTTGGCGATGCGTCGTCTACAAACCTGAAAGGTGTAATTATCATTCTTGAGAGAGAGCAGGGAGAAAGCTGGGGTTGCTTTGTGAATAACAATGCCTCTGAGGTAACCGGCGCTTGGAATGACAACTATTTACCTACAGGCTGCGTCCTAGAAGACCAAACCCACCCAATAGTAGGCGCTTTAGGCGACGACTAACCCATCACCCCAACCGCAAACTCAAATCCAACGCGGTTACATGCTTCGTCAAATTACCCACCGATACAAAATCAGGCAGGGTATTGATGATATCGTCAATCTTGTTTAAATCCATATTGCCTGAACTTTCCAGTTTTACTTTCTGATTGCTCATCTCAATGGCTTTTGCTGTTAACTCGGCATCAAAATTATCAAGCATGATCACGTCTACGGGCTGTTCTAGGGCTTCTTTTAGCTGCTCTATAGTTTCTACTTCTACTTCGATGCGTTTATCGGGCGCTACTTCTTGTGCTTTGGACACGGCTTGGGCAATACCGCCGCAGGCCGCTATGTGGTTCTCTTTAATTAAGAACATATCGTACAAACCTAAACGGTGATTTTGGCAGCCACCCACGTATGTGGCGTATTTTTGCGCTAAGCGCAGGCAAGGCAGTGTTTTGCGAGTATCGAGTACCACTATGTCTTTGCCGTTAACGGCCATGGCATATTGATTGGCTAAGGTGGCTGTTCCACTGAGCGTTTGTAAAAAGTTAAGCGCACAGCGTTCAGCGGTCAAAATTGCGCGGGTATTGCCCTTTATGGTCACTAATGTGTCATTGGGTTCAATGGTGTCGCCATCTTGTTTTGCCCAGGTGAGCTCAAGAGTCGGGTCAATTTGTCTAAATACTTCTTCAAACCACTCTCGGCCACACAAAATACCTTTCTCCCGCGTAATTACGGTAGCTGAGGCTGTTTGGTCTTCTGGTATGAGTTTGGCGGTGATATCGCCAGTGCCAATGTCTTCTTCGAGCGAAAACCGCACGGTACGCAGTAGGTGGTCTCGAAGTGTTTTGGCGTAAGGCATATCTGAAATAAACATCGGCAAACCTCAATTGGGCTAAAAATCGGCGCTAGTTTACGTAACTTTACGGCTAAACGCGATAGCAAAAAGAAATGACCGTCGGCATTTTCAATTTAGCTCGTTTGCTGCTTTAATAAGTGGCACATTAACAGCCTTTTTCTCGCTAAGGACAACCCATGGATTTTATTGCCATTATCGTCGCTTACCTAGTTTCTATAAGCCTTTCAGGCCATGGCGAACCGCTCACTGGTATTGTAATTGAATGGAGAGATTTTCTGCAAAAGCGGGGTTGGAACGCAAAAATTACCGTGGCTTTATTTGCATTAATTCCCACAGTGGTGCTTGCCTTGTTAACGGGTTGGAAACCCAGTGGCATTATTACCTTTGTTATTTCTGTCGGCGTGTTGTTGTTAGCCTTTAAATCGGGCGATCAGCCGGAAGTATTGGAAGAGTTCACTCGAAAGCAAGAAGCCGAAGACGATCAAGGTGCGTGGCAATTGGCCGTTGAAGAACTCGGGTTAGCCGCACAAATGTATGAGCCAGGCGATGAAGCGATTGAAGAGGGCGTACAAGCAGGTTTAGCCTATTTGTTTTTAGAGCGGTTCTTTGTGTCGGTATTTTGGTTTATTGCATTCGGTGCTCCTGGTGTGTTGTTGGTTTGGTTGATCAGTACTGCGCTCAATGATGACCAACAAAGTGATGTCTTTTTTCATCGAGTAAAACACGCACTGTATTGGATTCCGGTTCGTTTAATGACATTTACGTTAGCTTTGGTAGGGGACT
Source organism: Reinekea marina (assembly GCF_030409715.1). Taxonomy (NCBI): domain Bacteria; kingdom Pseudomonadati; phylum Pseudomonadota; class Gammaproteobacteria; order Oceanospirillales; family Saccharospirillaceae; genus Reinekea; species Reinekea marina. Next base: position 3,010,223 of record NZ_JAUFQI010000001.1, on the reverse strand, counting down.
TCAATCATTGTTTTTCTATTTGGCTGAAAGAAGTTAAAGATTTTGAGCGCGATGATCGAGTTTTACTGGTGACTTGTTTAAAAGCCGCTGTCGGCGAACGTTCAGTTGAACGGCTATTGCCTGATTCAATGACATTGTTGCGACGATCTCAGTACGCTTGGTTGGTTGCCTTGGCCGTCAATTTAATTCTAGGTTAACAGATGATTTCAATATAATTATTGGCTAGTCACAGGTAAAAAGTATTCAAACGCGTCAACTGGAAGGGGTTTTGCGAAGTAAAATCCCTGTGCCGTGGTTACGCCTTCTTCAACGAGCCAGGCTAATTGCTCTGGCGTTTCAATTCCTTCGGCGACGATATTCATATTCAAAGCCCGCGCCATATTAATAATTGCATCGCAAATTAATCGGTTGGCATTGTCTTTGGGGACACCGGCTAAAAACGATTTGTCTATTTTAATAATGTCTACCGGTAAATGTTTTAAATAGTTTAATGAAGAATAGCCCACACCAAAGTCGTCTATGGCGATCAAAAAGCCCATTCTTTTTAATGTGTGTAACTTTTCAATAATGTCGGTGCTGGTTGTAGCCATTATCGACTCGGTAAGTTCTAAGATCACAGAACCCTGTTTTATCGGTGTTTGTTTTATTAGTTTGCTCACCGAATCGATAAAGCCATTGTCTTTCAATTGGGCGATTGAAACATTCACCGTAATGTACTGAAAATTGCTGCTCTGATGTTGCCATAGCTTCAGTTGGTTCAATGCACTTTCTAATACCCAGATTCCTATAGATGGCATTAACCCCGCTTGTTCGGCTATGGGAATAAACCGATCCGGTGGAATTTTCCCAACGGGCCAGCGAATAAGTGCTTCAGCCCCTTTTGTTTGATGCGTGTTGACATCAAAAATGGGCTGATAGTGCAATTCAAAGTTATTAACTTTTACCGCGTTGGCCAAGCTCTGTTCCAGCTGCCATTTTCGTTGGACTGATTTTGCATTGTCGGTAGAGAAATAATCTAGAGTGTTTTTGCCGCTTTGGCGTGCATGGCGCATGGCCGCTATGGCGTTACTGATTAAACTGCCGGCGTCTTTCGAATCATGGGGGTAGGTTGAAATGCCTATATTTGCTGAAAGAGTGAGCTCGTGGTGATTTATTGTAAATTTTGCGGTCGTTCGATTAATCACTCGCTGAGCAATGGCCCGTAATTCGATAGGGTCTTGATACTGTTCGCAAATGACTAAAAATTCATCGCTAGAAAAGCGAGATATTAAATCTTCATCGCGTATTTCTTGCCTCAGGGCCGTGGCAATATGTTTCAAGGCTAAATCACCTAAGTGGTGACTGAACGTTTTGTTAATATTTCCGAGCCCGTTTATTTCGATCGCTAAAATGGCAACATTGGATTGGTGCCGCTTTGCCTTATGAATATCTTTGTCCAGTTGCTGTTCAAACAGCTGTCGGTTAGGAAGGCCTGTCAGTTTATCGTGGAGTTGCTGATGTCGCAGATGCTTTTCTAACTTAGCTTGTTCTGTAATGTCTTCAACGATAAAGTTTAACCCAATGATTTGATCGTGATCATCTAACCTAGGTTGTTGCCGAACACGAAACTCGTATTCTTGATGCGTTACCTGGTAGGTGAGTTTGTCGCCTTGTAAAGATGAATGAATATAGCTAACAATTCTAGGGTGGTTTACCAGGTGTTTGCGAACAGAATCGCCCACTTGCACATTAAATACTTCGAGGCTTTCAGATGCTCCTTTGCTCATCCACACGATAGTGCCCTCTACATCGGTTTCAACGATGAGTAGGTCTAATGCGTTGACGGCTTCGTGCACCAATTTTAACTTTCCGCCGCCAAGCTGAGACATGTTGTTTGACTGCAAGTTGTAAGCAGCTACTAACAGCAAAGCAAACAGTGGGATGGGAAGCAAAGTTAACCAATGGTTAAATGGTATAGCACTGCCAAGGATAAGATTTGGGTTGTCTAAAACATTCAGATAAATAGCCTGTGAATCGAGACTTTGATGATTCGCCCATAAGTTTGATCCGCTATCGATTAGCGCAAGCTGTTGATCGTTCAGAGCATGTGAGAACCAATAATCTAAGTTTAAACCCACAGCCAACAAACGTTTGTGCTGGTCTTGTTGAATCGGAATAGCCAAATAAAGGGATGAAGGTTGTTGTGAGTTAGAAAATAGGCTTATGGCGTTCTCGGTTGACGTTAAAAAGTGTCCTGACCAGACTGGTAGATGCCGGATGTTTTTTGGCAAAGCCGTCGGGTCGGTATCATCGGCGGTTGCTAAATAGCTTTGGTGAGGGTTGGCGGTGTTTATATCGAAATAGGTACCGTCGGCGTTAATTAACCAAACATTGGTTATCGCGTTTAGGTTTGGCAGATAGTTAGCAATGGAGCTAAATTCTAAATAATTAGCTAAGGGTAAGCGTCGCTGGTAACTTATTTGTGTCAGTTGGTTCGCGTAACTGAGCAATTGTTTTTCAAACTGAACTAACGTTTGCTTGGCTACTAATGAATTCGCTTTCTGATGCTGCTGCAAAGAAAAAGATATAAGGCCAGCGCTTAACGCGATAAACACAATGCCTAAGAGTGTGGCGAATAAATTTTGACGATTTAAGCTGATCAAGTGGACAAGTTCATTTAGAAAATAGGAACCAAGAGCATAGCGTGTGCGATTTAAATTGCACGCCAAATTTTATTGTCGAAAGATTCTCTCGGTCAAAATCTTGTAGAAAAATCTCGGGGTTGGACTGCCAGCAAAGTGACTGGAGAACCACAATGCTGAAAGGTAGAGAAGCCCTAGGCAATTCACAACCCCGATAAACCGGTATCATTGGAGTTATCCAAACCGGAGAGAGTGACTTTATAATAGAGAATCTTAATTTACCGATCTTGATCGAAATCAATAAAACAATAAGAACGATGGCATTTTTTGTTATGAAATGGCCTAGATTTCATAATTCAAAAGTACTGCAATAAAGTAATCGGCTCATATTGTTTAAGGTATTTTAAATTCCCCGCAGCCCGCAGCCCGCAGCAAAAAACATTTACCTAAACCCTGGGCGAGTAAATAAAATTGGCTGTCGACCTTGGTATTGCCCAAACAAAATAATGGTTGATGCGGCTGAAAGTTCACTGGCTTCCAAAACGCCATTATTGTTCGCGTCTCCGTCCCAATACCAGGTTAGCCAACTTGGTATTTGAGCATTGGCCTCCAGTAAGCCTTGTAAGCTTGTTGAGCTATTCACACTCAACTGACCGAGCCCGTTGACCATAGAAGTGCCAGTACCCGCTGGACCAGAGAATGTGCCATCGGCTAAATCTGCAGTGCTGGTTCCACTGGCAGGGCATCCAGAAATAGTGCATAAACCACTGTTATAGTTTAAGCCCGTTATGAGGCTGTTGTTGATGTCCGATTCTGTTGTTTGTACGCTGAATATCGGCTCAGAGCCTGAATAGCTTGATAAGTATTCTAATGTAACGGGAATGTCAGCATCTTGATCGGTGCCATTCACCTGGCTGGGTAACACTAGGCGACCAAAGTAGAGTGATCTATCGGCGATATCGGCCGTAGTAGTTTCGCAACTGCCCGAAGCTGACGACTGAACACAAATTCCGTCTTCATCCGTTAAGGCGTCGGTAGTAAGCAATAAGTTACCAATGGTTTGCAAGACATCATCAGCCGTTGGTCCGGTGGCGTTTCTTGCCCAGTTTACGTTGGTAAAATCGCCCGTAAGGCGGATAGTGCCATCAAAATCACCGTCATTACTGACTGTCCATGCCAATGAACTTGTTAAGTCACCGCCGGTTGAGGACTGGCTTGAATCTTTTTCAAGGCTGTCTGTTTTGTTGCCAAAATCAACATAGTTGCCCACGTAGTTTGTTAAAACGTTACCGTTTATATCATAGGCAACCACATCATAAGTTAAGCCCGTTAGGCTTGTATCTTGGCCTTGATAGATAGAGCTGCCATCTCCCCAAGTTGCGGTATTTGGATTCACTTCCGTTACCTGCAGATAGGCTGGCGTAAAGCGGCCCGTGCTAACGCTGTTACTGACAAGGTTGGTTCCAAAGCCCATAAAATCATAAATTTCGGCAATCAGATTAATATCACCTACTTCGCTATAAGAGATGCCATTTCCTGTTAAGAAACTAATGCCATCTAAAGAGCCATTGCCGTCGGTATCTATGCCTTGCCATTGGCCACCTGAAGAAGCGCCCACACTGTCTCCTGTTATATTGCCCGTCGTTCCACCTATTGGGCCAGCAAGTGTCGTGTTGTCCCATAGTACATTATGTAAGCCGGCTACTCGCCCAAAGCTTGAAACAGGGTTGCCATCAGAATCTAATGCCTGCAATGTGGTGGTGAAGTTTTCACCTGCTTTTGCAAATGGGTCCGTACCATTGGGGGCATTGCCACTTGCGTTAGCGACAGAGGCAATGGCCAAGCTTGCGGGGCTGCTTAAAAGGCGTAGATTGCCCGTAATAAACTGTGAGGTTGGATTGCCATCTATGTCTGTTAATTCGTAAGACAGTGATAAGTTCTGCTCACCAATGTCAGTTGCTTTTAGTCTAAAGTTCGCTAGAGAATCGGCTGAAAACACCACCGGGTTACTCTGGGTAGCCAAGCCGCCTTCTAAGTTTTCAGGGTTTGGCAGGGGCTCATCATTCACTGAACCATTGGTCCATTCAACTTTTTCACCTGGGTAGCATGAGTTTGGCGTTGTGCAGGTTGTACCCATGGTAATGTCTTTTGTCGAAGCATTTGAAAACAACGGTACACATACATTTGTGTTCGGATCCGATTCCACTACCTGCACTTTAAGGTCGGCTAAAAGGCCGGCCGTTACATTCACACGGCTGATGACTGAATTAGTGGAATCTAGAAACTGAAAACCAGAGCGTGCAAATGTCATGCTTGGGTCATCATTTCTTGGTGTTGTTGGCGCGTTGCCCGACTGTTCTGAAACCGCTGAATTGTACAGAGCATTGAAATTCAATGTTTGGGGCTCTGTATTCGCATAGGTCAGCACGACTACCCCCGAATCGCTGGTGGTGAAAGTTACTGTTGCCTGCCCATTATTTGCACTGCCGTTTGTTACTTTACCTGCACTGGAGTGTGACCAATCGCCATCCGACGTGCTAACACTAAGATCAACGTCTCCGGCGAAAGTAGTAAATACAGTGCCATCAGAATTTCGTGCCGTTAAGGTGATCGACTCCGTTGCGCAGTTAATGCCATTTCCATCGTGGCTGAAAGAAAAATGGTCTGGCCCACTGGTGGGTGGAGTACACTGCGGCACGGTGCTTACTTCGATATCTACATTATCAATGACAAAATACTCATCATTACCATCATAACAGCACTCGGTACCGCCGGCGTTTGAAGAATCAATGAAAAATCGAAAGCGGGTATTCGAAGACATAAAACTGGAAATGTCTATATTGGCTGTTCCAGATGTTAGCCCTGAAAAAACTTGTAAGTCGACCCAGCTGCTGCCATTGAAGATTTGAACCTTAGCTTCATCCTGCGCATCCACATTTCCGCGAGCCGCATAATCAAATGTGAGGGTTGCTTTATCATAAGCTTGTAAATCTAGATTTCGCTCAATCCAAACGGGGCTATTAGCGTTGCTGCTACCAAACAAATGCAAACGATCTAAATAAATACTGATAGGACCATTCGAAGGCGAATTTTGTGTCTCTGCTTCTGATTCAATCCAAGGTGCAGTGAAATTTAACGTGCCATTGTTACCAGAAAAGGAACCTGAATCATCAACGATAATTTCAACATCTTCGATTTCTAGAATTTCGTTTGCAGGACCATAGCAACAGGTTGATCCTGGTTGGTCTACGATTCTGAAACGTATTCGAGTGTTGGATGATATGAACGCAGAAATGTCATGTGACTTCGGTTTCCAAGAAGGAATGTCATCTGTATAGGTCACTAATATTGTCCAAGTAGCGCCGCCATCATCCGAAACTTCAACCACTGCAGTATCGTTTGATTCCACTTCGGTGCTCTGAATAGTATAACGAAGGCTTGCGCTGGTATAACTACTCAAATCAACTTCGCGTTCAGCAGAACTTTGAATGAAGGAACCACCTGAAGTATCGTTTCCGGTCAACTCTAAATGCCCGTTATTAATTCGAACATCGCCTCCCGTAGCTTGACTACCCCCAACGCGATCAGATTCGATCCAATCGGTTGCCCAATTAAGACCGCCACGACCATCGTTGTTAGAATAGGAAACAGTTTCAAACTCATCGCGATAAACCAATGCACTGTTTTGAAACTCGTCTCTGAAGCTGCCTTGAATAACTTCATTGGCTGTAAAAGTAACTGTAGGGTCATAGCTTGATGATTCAGAAAGTGATCCATCGGTGACATTAAAGTTTACCGTTGTGTCGTTTGAATCATAATTAGCGTAAGAAATTTCAATTCGACCATTATCCGATGGCTCGAATTTATAAGTTGCGGTTCCATCGCCATTGTCCGTAAAACTGCTTGCGTTGGTGCCTGTCACTAGCCCCCAAAATTCAGGTCCAGTAGATGCGGTTGTGGTGGAAAAGGTGACTGTTTTATCGTAACCCGTGATTAGGTTGCCTGCACTATCGCGTATTTCAATAGCAATGGTTTCATCTTGGCATGTCTGAGCCGTGCCACTGTGTATGATTCTGAATTGTGGCGGGGGTTCACAAACGCGAGCAGAACCATCTAAATTTTGATTGTTCTTCTGAAGATCATTGACCTTGGCTACCTGTTCTGGTGTTAAAATAGAATCAAACACAACAAACTCATCAATAAGTGCGTTTAAATACACCAAAGAACCGCCGGAATCTTCTACTAATCCAATCCATTTAAACAAATAAGTGACATCGCCTGTTTCAGAGGTGTAGCTGTGATCGAGCGCACCGTCAATATACACATTCGTTTCACCAGTGGTTGAATCCCAACTTGAAACGACATGATGGTATCGGTTGTCATTGATCGTCGCACGTTTATTCGATGTACTGGTTTGCGTATTGCCTTTGGTGGTCGAAATTTTTCCGTTTTGATCAAAGTACCCCCAGAAAATATCGTCACCACCTCCGGCTTCTTCATAGCCAGTGACTACAGGCGTTGTCCATGGGTTTGCTGTTCCAGAATAACCATTGGGGGTCTTAATCCAAAAGCTTAACGTTGAGGTTGTTCTTAGTGGGCCTAAGCCGGGGGACTCAATGTATTGATCAATACCGTTTAAATTGGCCGCGCTACACATGACAGCATCGGTCGATGTGGTCGTATCTGAGGCGGCATCAGCGGTGGCATGGGTGGAGTTGCCGGAGCTGTCTTTCACTTCGTTGGGCGAACCAAACCAATGGGTTTCGTCAAAGCGATATTCTAATGTGGGGCTTGGTACAATAATCTGTGGGGTAATGCACACATCATCAATGTGCCAGAAATCACCATTAACTTCATTGGCCGTTCTTAAGCGTAATTCAAAAGCGAAGTTGCTGTGAATTACATTACTGCCTAACGGTATATTAATGTTATAGGCTTGACCATCTGTGCCTTCACCTAAAAGCGAACCCCTGTATATCCAGGTCGATGTATTGTCTAAATAGTAAAGATCGAAGTGTTCACCGGCGTCCGGCCTCTCACTCGCTGTGCCTAGGCTATTAGTTCCCCTTCGAATCCAGAACGAAATATTGACCGATGAATAAGATGCCGGTGATAAGTCAAAATTATTTGAACGGACACGTACGTCGCCGCTTCTCAATGTCAGTGAACCGGGGCTTGAATTCACTAAGGCGGTATTATGGCTGATCTCGGCAACGCCATTTGCTGAAGTTGTTACCGGCCAGTTCGGAGGAATGCCTAAGTCAAATGATTCACAATATTGTGGGCTAACTGTCGGGGTAATTTGTTGGCAGTTAGCTGCGAAATTGCCACCAGTAGCGGTACAAGTCCCGTATACATAACCACTGGCGAAATTAAATTGCTGACTCGTAGTAATATTACCTATCACTGTAGCATTATTGTTAAAAGTGATAGAGCCGTTTGACTGAATGTTGCCTTCCCATTGTAGATTGTTCCGAATGTTAATTAAGTTTTCACTAAATAGGTTGGCTCGGGCAGCAATATTGTCAAAGTTACCAACGACTCGGTTTGAAGTGCGAATAAACAGCTTATTACTACCTGTAAGGTTTATAGAAATACCACTACCAGAAAGTAACAAATCACCCTCTATTATCCAAACAAGGTTATCTTGAGAAATATTGACAATATCATTTAAGCCAAGGGTGACAGTTGTTGAACAAGTTAAAACATTGGTTGCGAGTGAGCAGTTGTTAAATGGGCCAGTACCCGCGTCATCTGGTAATGTGTAAGTAGCAGCGAAGACCATTCCTTGCATTAATAAAAGTATGCCTATGGCAATAGCGCGTGTAGTCTTCATTGCTCGCATGTTACTGATCATTTAAAAACTCCAATAAATGTTTCATATCTACACTGCTTACTATGTTAGGCATCGCTACAATCGCATTAGTTATTAATATGTAAGGTAAGTATAGTTAAAAATAAGCAATCTACTTGCCACAAAAGGTCGACAACTGTGCACTACAACTCAATTGTCGACGTTAACTCCGTCCATACATAATCGGCATTGTTTGGACTTCCGTATTCTGCCGAGGCGGTGAGCCGAAATAAGGTGATTCTTTGCGAAGGACGGTTATGTGCGCTTTGGCTGCACGTTAAATTAACGCTAAAGCCAGGCAGTGCTGTTAAAGTTATGCCTGTACCACTGGTGCAAGTGCCGGTTTCAACAATATTCTGCGCACCGTGTTCTAGGGCCGCGCTTGCTGCGGCTATTGCCCGCATTTGCAAAAGGCTTTGTGTATTTTGTTGTGTGTTTCGGGTTGCAAGAACCGACATAACAACGACCGCTAAGCCTAACACCACAATTAAGAATATGGCGGCAACCAATGCCACGCCTTGTTGCGAAGTATACTGCCGTTTCATGATCCATTCCCTAACACAATAATGTCATTTAATGTCACGGTTTCAGAGCCTTCACCAATACTGATCGATACTTCTACAGTTGGAGGCTGAAAAGGTGCACCTCCGCGTACCTGAAAAGAACAGGCGGTTACAGAGTCTGTTATACGTACTTTATCGACACTGGCGGCCGCGGTGCGAGTAGAAAATAAAACCGATGAGTCCATACTGGTGTAATTGGAAACACGCCAAAGTGTTCCACCATTGCACTCGTATCCGATAGGGCCATCGGTAAAATAGGCCCTAAAAAAAGGCGAGTGTCCACCGAAGCGATGATTATTATTAATTAATTCAATGTTGGTGATAGATGGGTTCGGGTTCGTCGCTGCATTATTGTCGTCTTCGGTTAACGTATTGTCGTAACTGCTTATGCGGGCTATTTTACTGTTTGTTGCATCGGTGGTGGCGCTTTGCCAATGGGTTCTGGCATCAGCAGGAGAGTCGACACCAATACTGACGTAATTTGGTAGGTTGCTAAAGAGTCCGAATACATCAAAGGCATCATCATTGTTCGTCTGAAGCCGATCGTATGGATTGCGCTGACGGTCTCGATAACGGGCGGCGAAGTCTCTATTACGGTTTTGTACGCCTAAAAACTCCAAGGTATCACCCGAATCACAATTGGCGTTCGTAGTCGTGCAGGCTGAGTTCGGTATAGAAGTGCCTAAATCTTGCCGAATATGGAATAGAGCAAATTCAGCTTGTTGTACCCAAGTTGCACGTTGCGAGCTTTGGCTGACCGCTGAAAATTTATTACCAATAAGAGGCCCTACAACGGCTGAAATAATACTGATGATCACAATCACCATGATCAGCTCTGTCAGCGTAAAGCCTTTGTTATTTTTTAGGGTCATTAATCAGCACCCCCAACTGCTAGGTGATTGCCAATAACGAGCGCGATAGCCAGATAAAGCCGTATTGTTGCCACGTGGATCAGTAATGGTAACGGTAATGGCCATATATTTTGGCGGGCAATTGGCCGTTGCGCTGTTTGAATCGCCATTGATGCTAACAGTGCTGCTTATATCGACTTCGATATCGACACTAAAATTTGTAAACTCCGTTAAAGCATTGCCATAGACATCTTGTAATCCCGATTGGGTGTAACCATCGTATTCATAAATATTGTCCCATGTCACGCGTGACGGAGCACCGGCGCGGCTTTGATCAACCACACCGTTATTGATTTGGGTTCGACTTAACCCTGAATTTAAGCGCGGGTCGGCCGAGCCATCGAAAAAAGATTTACCGCTCACTTCCTCTAAATATTGACGCGCCAGCATTTGCGCTTGGCTTTGAATCATAGGGTCTACATTGCGAACGGTTTGGCTGCCGAGTGTTTGTAATATAGCCACCGCCGCAATAGAGATTATGACCATCGCAATGATCAGCTCAACTAAGGTGACACCTTTTTGTTTTAAAATGGCTTGGCTATTGAACGGCAACAAAGGCAGACCCTCCATCGACATTCAAAGTGCCGTTAGAAAGCACGTAACTGGTATTAGCGGCAATAGGGTTGGCTGGCAAAGTAGTGCAGCCTGCTGTTGTGGGCAGCGTGTTTAAAAAATATAGCCTGCCATCACCGGTAAAAAAGAATCTTAAATTGGGTGCAGCCGATAATGCATGGGGTTCTGAGTTTTCTACTGCACTGTTAGAACCATCGACAACGGCCACGTTAAAATTATAAACAGCGGTTGTGCAGCCTGGTTCAACCGTCAGTGTTGAGCAGTTTGCGTCTCTAAAAGTAGTCCAACCGGAAGTGGATACGCGAACTTCATGTGTACATTGGGAAGTAATGCTTCGGTTGCGAACCCAAGCTAGAGCGTTGGAAAATTGTGAACGATCGAAAGAGTCTTGAAAAGTTGTTTTGTTGAAAAAACGGGGAATGGTGACGGCAGAAAGTATTCCGAGAAGGACTAAAACAATAACTAGTTCAACTAGTGTAAAACCATTCTTTTTCTGCATAGGTAAATAGGGGGTAAAATTATACCCCCATTTAATATTTTCGAAGATTAGCTACAAGTATCGCCAGCGTCAATCGTTCCGGCGGTTCCATTGTCTGTAAAGGTTGCAACTGTAATAACTGGTGCAACTATTGAAACCGTAGCAGTATTGTCGTTATCGAAAGCTTCAACAAACTTAGCACATGGAGTCCCTGTAGAAACATTTGATACGATAATAGTCTCAGCTGGGACTGCTGTAGTTGAACCTACCACTTCTGTAGTTCTTGTAACGACAACAGCATTAGAAAATCCATCCAGTGCAACTGAGTCGACCAAATCAGAAGCATCGGGATAACCGTAAACTAGACTTAATGTTCTACCTTCGAGAGTTACGGTTTCACCAGTTGCTGTATTTGAGTTGCAATTATTGTCTGCTAAACAAGTAGCATGAGAAATAGCACTACCAGATTTTATAGCACCGGCGACTCCTTCGATGGACGCTTGCTCAGCTTGGCCACCTAAATCAGCAAAACGAGGCAATGCAAATGCCGATAAAATGCCTAAGATCACGATTACCATGATCAATTCGATAAGTGTAAAACCTTGTTGCTTTTTCATAGTTTGTTCCTGTTTTTTTCAAATATAATTTCAGTTTAGTTTGGTTTTCACCAAAGTGAAAGCTCTCTTAACAAATTACTTTAACTTTAGCTGTTATTAAATTAAATACATTGGTTATTTATGGCGTCATATTGGCCAACAGTGTTGCTGTAATTGGGCAAGCCACCCTGGGTTTGTGGTGGTTGGTATGTCACACACTTCCCTTTAAAATGTAAGATCAATACATCGTTATATGCTTCGCTTCTACCGACCAATGGGCTGGTATCATTGTAGCTCACCTTTATATCGCCGCTTATTTCTAACAAATGTTCTATGCCAAAAAAGGTGCTGGCATTGCGGTTGTTTAAATTCGAGGGTCGAGCCACTGGGAAACTATTCACAAAGTAAATATTTTTGCCATTGACCGTAAAATCACCCGTGCCAGAAAACCCTTTCGAATAAGCCGCCGATTCACCAATACGAGCCGCAGCCCGAATAGCTCCTAATGAGTTTTCTAATACAGAATCTTCGGCTTGCTCTTCAAAACTGATAAAGCGTGGTAAAGCCACCGCGGCTAGTATCGACAAAATAACGATGACGATGATCAGTTCTATTAAGGTAAAGCCAAATTGTTGCTTCTTGAACATAACTTCCTTAGGCGCAAAATGCGTACTTAAATAGGATTAAAGCAAAAAACGTGACAGTTATCGCAAAAATTTATATGTAGCGCAATATTTTTACCAAAACCGTCTGTTTTTTATCATTAAAGAACAGAATAGCGTCTATTTCAGCCGATCGTTTGTTTTCAGTCAACAAAATGGAATAGGAAATGATTAAAGTCAGTTTGGAATGTCACTTCATTGTTAAGAATGTGACCAAAAGTGTCAGAATGTTAACGATTTGAAATAGGTTTGGTGTTTTAGGCTGCAGGCATCGAGCTGCGTGTTAGGTCGTGAGCTTGGAAGGGTGGGCGTGTGCTGAATTTAAAGTGCCTAAACTAAAAAGAGGTGCTAGTGCTTGGTGCTCAAGCATTCGCGCCTCTTCTCAGAGTTTTTTTGATTAGTATTGGACTGGGGTTAACTTTTTACCCGCAGCCCGCAGCCCGCAGCCCGCAGCCCGCAGCCCAAAAACTAATTCACCTCTTTAAACGCTTTGATCAAAGCCGCGGTCGAGCCGTCTAAATGGTCGGTATTGCCCGTTTCTATGGCATCAAATACGGCGTTGCCTAAAATTTTGCCGAGTTCTACGCCCCATTGGTCAAAGCTGTTTACGCCCCAAACGGTGCCTTGAACAAAAATCTTATGTTCGTACATAGCGATCAATGCGCCGATAATCTCAGGGGTGCCAAGTTTGAAGGTAATGGTATTACAAGGGCGGTTACCTGGAATCACTTTGTGCGGAGCGAGCGCTTTAGCTTGCTCATCAGTAAGCCCTTTGGCTTTCAGTTCCTGAAAGACTTCCTCTAGGGTTTTACCTTCAAGCATGGCTTGTTGTTGGCCTAAAAAGTTTGCAAACAACCATGGGTGGTGATCGGCTACGGCATTATGTGAGGTCAGCGGCATAATGAAATCGGCCGGGATTAGGCGGGTGCCTTGGTGAATCAACTGATGGTATGCGTGTTGACCGTTAGTACCTGTTCCGCCCCAAATTACTGAGCCAGTTTGCCAAGTTACGGGCTCACCATCGTGAGTTACACGTTTACCATTAGATTCCATATCTACCTGCTGTAAGTGAGCGGGTAAGTCTTGTAAGTATTCGTCATAACTCAATACGGCATGAGACTCTGCGTCAAAGAAATTTTGATACCAAACGCCGAGCATGGCTAATATGACAGGCATATTGCTTTCTAACGGAGCGGTACGGAAATGCTCATCCATATTATGTGCGCCTTGCAGCAAGGCTTCAAAGGTATCACTGCCTAATACAAGCATTTGCGCCAAACCAATTGCCGACCATAATGAATATCGGCCTCCGACCCAATCCCACAGCGGGAACATATTCGCTTCATCAATGCCAAAACCAGTTGCGGCAGGCACGTTGGTAGAAACTGCGACGAAGTGATTTTTCACATGTTCAGGCTGACCGCCTTGCTGAAAAAACCATTCACGAGCTGCTTCCGCATTTTTAAGTGTTTCTAAAGTGCCAAATGATTTAGACGCCACAATAAATAAGGTCGTTTCGGCATCTAGCCCTTTCACTGTTTCGGCGAAGTCAGTGCCATCGATATTCGCAATGTATTTTAAATCAAAGCCTTCTTTCCAGTAGGGCTTTAGTGCATCCGATACCACTTTAGGGCCCAAGTAACTGCCGCCAATACCTATATTGACAATGGTTCGCAGTTTTTTACCGGTAAAGCCAGCAAATTCACCACTGTCGACTTTGGCCGTAAATGATTTCATTTTTTCCAATGAAGCGTTGACGGTGTCGGTGATGTTTTCACCTTTTACATCAATGGCTCGGTTGCTACGGTTTCGTAAAGCAATATGAAGCGCTGGGCGGTCTTCACTTTTGTTGATGGTTTCGCCATCGAACATAGCTTTTATGGCTTCTGGCAGTTGGGTGGCCTTAGCAAGGCTCATTAAATGGTCAATGGTTTGGTCATTGATGCGGTTCTTAGAGTAATCAAGAGTAATGCCTGCGGCTTCAATCTTAAGCTTGCTCGCTCGCTTGTTGTCGGCTTTGAACATATCGCGCATGTGTACTTGAGCGAGTTCTTCCTTATGTTGTTCAAGTTCAGTCCATTGTGGCAATTTAGTGGGGTTAAATGACATACAAGCCTCTTGAAAGTATTGAATAATATGTTTGTAATTAAATTACAAAGCGTGTTCGATTGCTATGTCTTTTTCGTAACAAATAAACACTATCGCCTAGAACTGGGATGTATTTAATGGATAGGTTGAGTCGAATGAATAAAGAAAGTGGTCGTCAAGAAACTAAAAAGTAGAAAGTAGAAGAGCGCAGCCTAGCGTTAAAACTAGGCTGCGCTGCAAGGTGTTCTGAACGCTAAGCCAGTTGCACTGGAATTGCATTGGCGGTATGGCTGACTGTGTTGTCGGCATTCATATAGACCATGCTTGGTTTAAACGCGGCAACTTCGTTTTCATCAAAATTAGCGTATGCGCAAATTATGATGCTGTCACCTACATTGGCTTTGTGCGCGGCGGCGCCGTTTACCGAAATAATACCTTCGCCTTCTTCACCACGAATCGCGTAAGTCGTGAAACGCTCGCCATTGGCAATGTTATAAATTTGAATTTGCTCGTATTCGGCAATGCCAGCAAGGTCTAAAAGGTCTCCGCTGATTGCGCATGAGCCTTCATAATCTGGCACGGCATGAGTTACGCGTGCTTGGTGTAATTTGGCTTTTAACATAATTCGTTGCATGTAATTTGATCCTGTGCAATCGATAAAGTGAATCGTAGGGTTTATTAAGCAGAAATCTCAACAGTAATATTATCTATGAGGCGCGCTTTACCTAAAAACGCAGCGGCTAATATCACAAGGTGTTTGTCTTCTTCGGTCGCGGGCTCTAAATCGCTTTGGCGACTGATGTTGAAGTAGTCAGGTGTGAAGCCTGCTTCATGTAAGGCTTCTTTGGCTTCACGGGTAATTAATGCGTGGCTCTTGTCACGTTGCTGGCAAGCTTGGGCTGCTTGTTGCAACGTGTCGTATAAGGCTGGGGCTATTTCTCGTTCTTCGGCCGTTAAATAGTTGTTACGCGAACTGTGTGCCAGACCATCATCTGCGCGACCGGTATCAACTCCAATGATTTCGATGGGCAAAAATAAGTTTTCTACCATGGTTTTTATCACGGTAAATTGTTGAAAGTCTTTTAGCCCAAACACCGCAGCATTAGGCTGAACTTGGTTAAATAGCTTTAGAACCACCGTAGCTACACCCACAAAATGCCCAGGCCGGCTAGAGCCGCAATGCAAGGTAGTGATTTTACTGACTTCAACGCGAGTTAAATCGGGCTTAGGGTACATGATGTCGTTGTTGGGTAGGTACAGCAGCCCGCAACCGTCGGCAATAAGGTGTTTTTTATCGGCCTCAAGCGTTTTCGGGTAGGCGCCAATGTCTTCGTTTTCACCAAACTGCGTGGGGTTGATGAAAATAGAAGACACCACAAAGTCGGCAGACTCGCGAGCACGCCTGATCAGCTTTAAGTGGCCTTCATGCAAATTGCCCATCGTCGGTACAAACGCAATGGTTTTTCCTTGCGCGCGAATCGCATCCAATTCACGCCGTAAATCGGTTAAGTTCTCTACAACTATCATGCTTTACTCGAAACAGTGCTCAGGGGCTGGAAAATGGCCTTCTTTTACATCTTGCACATAAGCTTGAATCGCTTTTTGCCAAGTTGTATCAATGGCCGCGTAATTTTTAACAAACTTCGCCATTTTGTGTGGGTTTAAACCCAGCATGTCGTAAATGACCAATACTTGGCCGTCGGTATCTTTGCCGGCACCAATGCCAATGACAGGCGCATCTACCGCTTCTGTCACACGCTTCGCTAAATCTGCCGGCACGCATTCTAGTAATATAAAGTCGGCGCCAGCCTCTACTAGGGCTTTTGCATCGCAAATCATGGTTTGTGCTGCGGTGTCATCTCGGCCCTGCACTTTATAGCCGCCAAATTTGTTCACCGATTGGGGCGTTAAACCAAGATGTAAGCAGGTGGGGATACCAGCGCGGCTTAATGCAGTAACGGAATCGCATAGCCAAGCGCCACCTTCCAATTTAACCATATGGGCGCCGGCTCGCATCAGTTTGCCAGAAGATTCGAGTGTTTGTTCGACACTGCCATACGAATTAAACGGTAGATCGGCCATGACCAGCGCGCCTTGGTTACCACGCATCACCGCAGCGGTGTGGTACACCATTTCATCTACAGTAACCGGAACCGTCGATTCTTTGCCTTGAAACACCATGCCTAAGGAGTCGCCTACAAGAATCACTTCGACACCGTTGCTTGATACAAGGTGGGCGAATGTCGCGTCGTAGGCCGTTAACACTGTAAACTTTTCACCTTCACTGACCAGCTTTTTGATGGTCGAGACAGTCTGTTGCTTAGGCATATGGCAAGGCTTCTTTTTGTTGAAAGCGTGGAAGATTACGATTGTGTGAACATAAGTCAAGTTAGTGGTGATTTAAACTTGAAAGTTAGCCGATTATTTCAATGATCTGGTCGCTGGTTTCAACTTGCCAGTGCGCTAAATCGTGTCCAGCCAATGAAATGTCTGCACCTATTTCCAGCAATGGTAAAACAACAAATGCTCGTTGATGCGCTCTAGGGTGGGGCAAGGTCAATATCGGGTCGTCTGAACACTCATGCTCTATCCAAATTATATCTAAATCGAGTGTTCTAGGGCCCCAGCGAACATCTCTCACTCGGCCGGCAGCGTGCTCAATGGCCTGCAAATGTTTAAGCAGTGTATACGAGTTTAAATCGGTGGTAATTTTGCAGGCAGCGTTTATGTAATCTGGCTGACCTTCGGGCCCACCAATTGCGGCCGATTGGTACATCGAAGATTGTGTTTCTAAGCTGGTGTTGGGCAGTAGAGAGATTTGTGAAAACGCCCAGTGCAATTGCTGAACTGGGCTTTCAAGATTGCTGCCTAAGGCGATATAGGCGATACGAGCCATGGTTAATCGGCCTGTTTCTTGGTATTACTTGGTTTGCGGCGACGTCGCTTTTTAGGCCCATTTTGTTGACCCAAAACCGTACGCATATTGGCGCGTTGATCTGGATTACGCTCTTGGTAATCTGTCCACCATTTACCTAAATCTTCGAGCTGCTCACCGGCACTTTCTCTGAGTAATAAAAAATCGTAAGCCGCTCTAAATCTTGGGTGCGCTAACAGTTGTTCGGCGCGTAACCCACGTCGTTTAGGCAATCTTAATTGCAGTTCCCAAATTTCTTTCATGGGAATAGAGAAACGTTTGGGAATAGCGACTGTTTTAACTTGCCGCGATAGCACTTGGCCCATGGCTTTTTGCCAAGCCGGTACTTCAGGAGTACCCATGGTAATGTTGTGCAAAGCCTGTTCACGAACCGCAGGCCATAGCAGCGCAGCATACAAAAATGCAGGCGTCACCGCTTTGCGAGCGTTGATGCGAGCATCGGTATTTGTCAGTGCCTGGTCGATAAAACGTTGGTAATAATCATCTTGGCTTGCTTTAAGCACTTCGTAGGTTTGAGGCAGTAAAGGCTCTAATAAACCGTATTGTTGCATAAGCTGCCAGGTTTTTAAGCCATTTCCGCTCATGAGCAGCTTAACAACTTCATCAAATAAACGCGCAGGTGCAATGTGCGTCAGCAACGGTGCCACTTCGTATATAGGTTTTGCAGTTTTTGGTTCAATATCAAAGCCTAACTTACCCGCAAAGCGCACTGCACGTAACATTCGCACTGGGTCTTCTCGGTAGCGAGTTTCGGCATCGCCAATGATGCGAATCACCTTATTGGCTAAATCTTGCATGCCGATAGGGTAGGCTTTAATAGAAAAATCTTTGGGTGTGTAATACATGGCATTAATAGTGAAATCACGACGGCGAGCATCGTCTTCTAAATCACCATAGACATTGTCGCGAAGTAACATGCCTTCAGCTGATTGCTTTTGATCAGAGTCGGCTTCATCAGCTTTACCGCGAAAGGTGGTAACTTCAATGATTTCACGCCCAAAAGTGACGTGGACAATACGGAAGCGACGACCAATGATACGAGAGTTACTGAACAGTTTTCGCACTTGCTCAGGCGTGGCATCAGTAGCGACATCAAAGTCTTTCGGGGATAAGTCTAATTGTAGGTCACGCACGCAACCACCAACGAGGTAAGCCTCGTGGCCAGAATTTTGAAGCCGGTATAGAACTTTTAGGGCATTGTGACTGATGCCACGACGCGATACTTCGTGCTCATCTCGACTGATGCTTACTAATGCATCACTTGTAGCTGGTTTCTTTAACCAGCGCTTTAACCAATTAACTACCATTTATGATAAATATTCTATATTGATTCGGGTATTCCGCGGAGCGCGCAGTGTATAGAATTTTTAAGAGGTAATCTAGCGCAGAGGGGATAAGGACCCAAGAGATGAGCCAGCCGGCGTTCTCGCCGGCCGTAACAGCACTTTCGCAGGTGGTGTCTGGCTTATTATTCTTGTTATTTATAATTTTTATTATGTTTACCTAATTCTTATTAGCGGCCCCTTATTTTTATTTTTAGGTGGGGCTGCCATCAAGGTTGCCTTTTTTATTTTTGTTTTCTGGCTTACCTGCTTGCCCCATGGTTATAGCGAAGCCTGTGCCAACTTTTAATTCTCCTTATAAAACAAGAGGTTACGACAGTAAGGTCAAAATATGTACAGAGTATGTCAATAGAAATGTTACCTCAGGTTGCAAAAAAGTAACGAACGTAACAGGTTTGTTACCTACTGAATTTACAAGGGAAGTTGAATGGTAAAAAAACGAATAAAAACAAGAATCTAGCCAGTGCGGAAAAGCGAAAGTTGAATTAGCAAATATTTTGATACAGCCCGAAGCCCGGAGCAAGCGGGTGCCCATATAGACACCGTTCTAAATTACCCTTTAGCTGTCTTTTTGGGCCTTGGAATGCCTAACCGTTGTCTTCTTTCCCATAAGCACTTGCGGCTAATACCAAGCTTTTGGGCGAGGTCGGTTTCAGACATTTCATCTTGATGTTCAACAACGTAGTGTTGAAAGTAGTCTTCAAGAGATAAATCTTCTTCATCTGTTTTTTCGGCGTCTGTTGGCGGTTCTGCCGCTTTCGGCTCGGGGGTGATTGGCGCATCCGGGGTCGCGAGAGTATCGGGTATGTTCCAATCATCGGTATTGATGCCTAGGTTTTCAACGTCGATAACACCGTCATCGGCTAATATAAGCGAGCGTTGAATGGAGTTCTCCAGTTCACGAACATTGCCAGGCCAGTCATAAGCCACCATTTTATCTTTTGCGGCTTTGCTCAGTTTAATTGGACTGTCTATGTGTAGTCGGCGGGCATGCTTGTCAATGAGGTAGTTGGCGATTTCGAGGACGTCTTTGCCGCGTTCTCGCAAAGGTGGTAATGCGAGTTCAATCACTTGAAGACGATAATATAAATCTTCACGGAACCGGTTTTCTTTCACTAATTGTTTTAAATTTCGGTGGGTAGCGGCCACTAGCCGAACATTTACCTTACGCGAATGCACTGAACCCACTCGCCGAACTTCACTTTCTTGAATTACTCTCAGCAATCGCGCTTGGGCTTCCATCGGAAGCTCACCAATTTCATCAAGAAAAAGGGTTCCACCTTCCGCGGCTTCTACTAAACCCTGACGAGCCGATGTTGCGCCCGTAAAGGAGCCTTTCTCGTGTCCAAATAATTCAGATTCGATCAAGCTTTCAGGAATGGCAGCACAATTGACGTTTATCAACGGAGCATCTTTTCGAGGACTGTGTTGATGAACCGCACGAGCAGCCAGTTCTTTACCAGTCCCCGATTCACCCTGTATTAGAACGGTAATATCTGCAGGAGCTACTCTTAAAATGCGGCGATAAAACTTTTGCATGGGCTCGCAACTGCCCACTAAATCACCCATGACATTAATGATGCCATCTTTCTGAGGGACTTTAATTTCGGCAGGGTCTTCGCCTTCGGTAAGGTCTAAACCCTGAAAACCGGTGCTTTTTGAGGTGTCTTCTATTACTCGCCGCACCGTGCGTATCATGTCTTCGTGATCAAAGGGTTTGGCAATGTAATCTACAGCGCCAAGCTTCATGGCGTCTACGGCGGAGCGCATGCTGGCGTAGCTGGTCATGATTAACACAGGCGTTTGTTTCGCCATGGTAATTAATTCTGTGCCGGGTGCGCCAGGCAAGCGTAAATCGGAGATGATTAAATCGAACTGGTTCAAATCGTGCTGGCTGGCCTCAGTGACCGATTCAGCTTCGGTGACACGGTAACTATTGCGCTCTAATAAACGCTTTAGGGCCGTGCGGATGATGCTCTCGTCCTCTACGATGAGAATAGAATGCATGCTTTTACTCCAAGCAGGGTCATCTCAGACCAATGAAAACAGTGTTAGTTGTTACCAGAGGTAACAGAATTATGTAAGGGTAACCGAATCGTAAAGCGAGTGCCAATACCCTTATCGACTAAAACCGGCGACTGTACACTTATTTGTCCATAATGCTCTTCTACAATCGTGTACGCTAAAAATAGCCCTAGACCGGTTCCTTTACCCACTTCTTTGGTGGTGAAAAAAGGATCAAAAATATGGTCTAGAACGGCCTTTTCGATTCCGCTGCCCTGATCCGTTACCGTTATAATCACCGATTCGCCATCGACTTCGGATTCAACGCTGACAGGATCGTTATCATTAGAAGCGTCACGAGCATTCCCCAACAGGTTGATAAACACTTGGGCTAGCCGTTGCGGTTCACTCATAACTTCTAAGTGCTTTTCAACATCGTTGATAAATATCACTTGGCTTGAGTCTCTATTGAGAGACAACAAATCGATAGCGTCTTGGACAATTTGATGGATAGAGTGGGGTTTGTGGCTATTCATACTCGAATCTTGCCCAGCGTGAGCAAAATTGACCAACGAGCGTACAATTTTTGTGACACGATCGGCCTGCTGTCGAATTTGCTCAGCAATGACCACCTTTTCAGCCGGGTCATCAACGTATTTTAGATCTTGCGCTAAACAGTCAATGCCTGTAATCGGGTTGCCAATTTCATGTGCCACGCCAGCGGCTAAACGGCCAATACTCGCTAGCCGCTCCGAATGCAGCAACTCAGCCTCGAGCATTTTATGTTCAGTTTCGTCCTCTAATAAAATGACGGTACCTTCATTTAGGTCATCGCTGCGGTGGTCGAATCGAGTTCGATGTAAACTAAACCAACGAGTACCTTGATGTGGGTCTACCCCTTCTTGCTCGATGACAACCTTGGTTTCATTACCTTTTAAGAAACGGTCAAGTAAGTCGTACCACTCACCAGGTAACGATTCTATTTTCGCGCCAATTGCGTCTTTTTCGTTGATGCCCGTTAGGCTGGCCATGAGCTCGTTCCAGAGCAGAATTTCGCCATCTTGAGTCAGTGAACAAACACCAATCGGGAGCCGGTAAAGCGTTTCACGATGGTGTCGGCGCAAGCGATCCAGCTCTGCAGACATTCCCGACAACTGGTAGTGGTAGTTATCTAGGTTTTGTTCCAAGAAATGTATATCGTCGCTTTCACCGCGATGATCGTCTTCGTAGGGTAGGTAGCGGCTGACTAATGCTGTGCTGACCGAAGGCCCCATCATGCCAGATAAGTTTGCTTCGATGGTATCACGCAAGCGACGTAGCGCGTATGGGCGGTATTCACTGAGGTTGAGCTTTAACTTCTTAAGCGCTCGATTAACCTCTTGTTCGGCCATAACTTGCCCCAAAGGCTTACTCAATGCTGCGGTAAACTCACGTGCATTTTTGGCCTGCAACGGCAATCTTTGACGGCGATCTATACGAGTGATCACGCAGATTTCAGCGGAATTTTTTTCAACCGCCGATGTTTTGGTCAGCAGTGATACCACAAAAAAGGTGAGGGCATTCGCGCTAACTGAAAGTAAAATAATGTGTGTCCAAGCGTCCCGATCGAAAGCAAAGTGAATGGGTAAGCGAGTGGTGAGTTGAATACTGTCGGTTAAAATTGGCCAAAACTGCAAGGTGCCCCAAGTAATTAAGCCCACCAATGTGCCAGCGATAAAGCCTTTGCGATTAGCATGGCTCCAAAAGAGTAAGCCAATTAAACCTGGAAGCATTTGAGAAAGCCCCGTAAACGAGGTCATTAACAAGGTGGTTTGGTTTTGAATCTGATTCAAAAAGATGTAGAACGCAAAGGTTGCACCGAAAACGCATGCGATTAATATTCTTCGCATCCAAATAAGCCACTTGTATATATCGACATCGGTATTGGGCGTAGAAAACGGCATTATCACGTGGTTCAGCAACATGCTCGATAAAGATAAAGACGCAATAATGGTGATGCCGGCCGCAGCCGATAGCCCGCCTAAATAGGTAAGCCAAACGAGGGCAGGGCTTTCAAGAGCCAGTCCTAACCCAATGGTGAAATATTCAGGGCTCACTTCGACACCTAAACGTGAGCCAGCCCATAATATAGGCAATACTGGCAACGCCATTAATAATAAATAAAGCGGTGCGGCCCAAGTTATAATGCGCAAATGCTGGGGCTGTGAACTTTCTTTAAACAGAATCTGAAATAGATGTGGCAAAACCAGCGGTGCGGTGGTGAAAATTAAAAGTAACGAAAACCACTGAACAGGGTCAATTCGTGTGTTGAAACTGCTTAAATTTGCGGGGGCAAATTGAATCCATTGTTGAATTTCGGCCGGTGTATCGCCCAGTTGCATCAACGCAATGGCACCAATCAATACAAAAACAATCAACTTAAACAAAGCTTCAATTGCCAAAGCGAAAATTAAACCGGGATGTTTTTCGCTGGGTTTGACTTGCCTTGTACCAAATAACACGGTGATGTAAAGCAAAATAAGGCTAATGAGCCCGGCGATAAATAAGGTATTGGCATCTGGGTCCAGTATTACAATGACGTCGGTTATGGCTTGTAGTTGCAACACGAGTAACGGAAGAAGTGCCATGAGCACACCGAGAGAAGTGATCAAGCCTACCCAGCGAGAGCGATAACGAAACGCAAATAGATCGGGCAGGGAGGATAACTGGTATTCGTTGGAGAGCTTAAATAAGGGCCGAATAATCATCGCCGAAAACAGTAACAGTACGGACAAACCAATATAAAACACCAAGTAGCCGTGCTTTAACTCAACGGCCATTCCCACACTGCCGTAGTATGCCCAAGAACTGCAACTCACACCGAATGCCAGCACATAAACAATTGGGTGCTTAAGCAATTTATTGGGTATTTTTCCTCGCTCAGCTAGGTAAGCCGTGAGCAATAACACCCCTAGATAGGCAAGTGCGACTAAAACGAGGGTGCCCCATGCAAAATTCATTGTGGGTCATTCCTATAATTTTCAATGGCAGCATTAATTAGAATAAGCGCAAGCCAAATCGCAAAAGGCAACAGCCAAAAACTGAGGTTGTCGAATAAGTAGAGGGTAAAGGGTAACAATAAATAAATCGGTAATATTAGGAGCTTGAGCAGCATTCTGGCACGCCGAATTTAATAATTTCAGCGGCCAGTGTAAGACTTTTAAAGGAAGATTTATAGATTCATAAATCCGTTAATCTTCCGATGAGTTGTATATGTCTTTGTAGCGGCTTTGAATTGCGGTAAATTCATCAAGATTATCAAATAGAATATCCACTAAATTGGGGTCAAAATGCAGCCCTCGCTGCAGTTGAAAATACTCTTCTACGCGTTGCATATCCCAAGCTTCTTTATAAACTCGACGAGAGCAAAGGGCATCAAAAACATCAGCAATGGCTGTTATGCGGCCAGAAATACTGATGTCTTCGCCTGCGCTGCCAGCCGGGTATCCTGTACCATCCCAGCGTTCATGGTGGTCTCGCGCTATTTCGGCTCCTAATTTGAGGAGGGGTTTATCTGAGTTCTTAAGCATTTCGTAGCCCACTTGGGCATGTGAACGCATTACATCCCATTCTTGTTCGTCGAGCTTATCGGTTTTGTTTAAAATATGATCGGGAACAGAAATCTTACCTAAGTCGTGCAGCGGTGCGGCTTCTCGAATAAACTGCGCTTGTTCTTTAGGCAGACCGACTTTTCTAGCCAAAAGGTAAGCAATTTCAGCGACTCTTTTTAAGTGCAAACCCGTTTCTTTTGAGCGATGTTCAACCGCATCGCCTAAAATATATACAATCTCTCGTTGGCTGTCTTCAAGTAAGGTTCGCAACGATATGTTTTCAAAAGCCGTTAAAGCATTGCGGCAAAACATCTGTAATAAATTGGTTTCGAGTTCATTGCGAGTCTTTAAATCTCTCAAATACAAAACGCCCATATGTTGTGCATTGGTTCGGTTAATGCACACAAATCCCGACTTAGTCAGTTGCGATTTAAAGCCTATTTCATCGCTATGCAGTAAATCTGAAAACTCTTCTGGAATAATGGTAACGGCGTCTTTATCTTCGCATTCTGTAAATTCGCCCGTACCCGCGATCACTTTTAAATCACCTGTATTGTCAAAAGCTGCAACCCCGTGAGATTTAGCGTAAATAGCGTCTTCTTCTTGGGATATAACGGCTGCAATTTGCTCTAAAATGCCGCGCGCGAAGTCTTTTAAATACGTTTTTTGCTGCAACTCAGTAGAGCACTCGAGTATTCGTTCTAACCCCCGACGAGAGCGTTCGAGTGAGATAATGTCACGGTAGCTGCGTAAACACGAATACATCAATGTATGAAGCTTGCCGCGTGTGAGCTCGGTTTTTTCTTTGTAATCGTTGATGTCATATTGCGCTATGATGGTTTCTTCAGGAGCTTGCCCTGGCTGACCCGTTCTCAACACGATCCGAATAAAGGCATTTTTCAACTCATTCCGTATACGGCTCGCGGTTTCGAGCCCCGCGTGTTCAGTCTCCATCACAACATCGAGTAAGCATACGGCCACATCTTTATGTACGCTCAGTTGCTCAATGCCTTCTTCACCGGAATAAGCATGGATAAACTGCAAAGGGCGATCATCGAAGGTAAAGTTTCGCAGTGCCAGTTTAGTAATGCTGTGCACTTCTTCATCATCATCGACGATGAGCACTTTCCAAGGTTTGCGGATTTTAGGTGGCGCTTCGGTGTCTTGGGCTTCATCGGCAAATACTAACTTATCACTCATGCTCACTACCCTCGGGTTTATATTTTTGTTTTTTTAACGTCATGGTCACTCTTATGCCTTCACCCACACTGCTTTTAGTTTCTACCATACCATCTAGCTTAGAGGTTATTAAATTATAGACGATATTCATGCCAAGCCCGCTGCCACCTTCTGCTCGTGTGGTGGTAAAAAACGGGTCGTATATGTATCGGAGTGTTTCATCACTCATACCCTTACCGTTATCTTCATAGGTGATGGTGCAGTAGTCTTCGTGATCAACCGATGTCAGCGTGATGCTACCCTCTAATTTCCCGTTGCTAAAACCATGAATCAATGAGTTAGAGATTAAATTTGTCAGCACTTGAGAAAAGGCCCCAGCATAGGAGTACAGCGTAATGTCTTTTTGTAGGTTGTTCTCAATGCGTACTTTCGATTTTCGTAAGGTTGGGCTTAAAGAAGTAATGATTTCTTCGGTGTATTGATACAGGCTGAACAAGCGCTTTTCATCGCTGGCTTGATCAACAGCCACTTTTTTGAAGGACTGAATGAGGTTTCCGGCTCGATTTAAATTGTTTGTTAGAAGCGCTTCTGTCTCGGAACAAGTGGTTAAGAATTCTACCAAATTTGATTTGGTAAGATTGTCTTGTGTGAAACATTGGTTGATCAGTTTAATCTCTTCAGCTAAATGGCTGGTTGCTGTAATAGCCACGCCTAAAGGGGTGTTTACCTCGTGTGCAATGCCGCTGACCAAAGCGCCTAAAGACGCCAGTTTTTCTTGTTGAATGAGCTCTTTTTGTGCAATTTGTAAACGTTCGAGTGATTGAGACAATTCTTTATTGGTGGTACTCAACTCATTTGTTCGCTGCTCAACAACTTGCTCGAGTTTTGACTGATAGTGGACTAAGTTTCTATCCCTTTCGAGTAATGCTTGGTGTTGAGCATTGAATTCGTGGTAGAGGCGGCCAATTTCATCTCTGCGGCCTTCTAAGCTTTGTTGCTCTTCCATATTGTCAGAATCGATAGATTGCATGTTTTTAGATACATGGGTTGTAATGGACTCTAGCGGTTTGGCAATGACATTTCGAGTGATCAACCCTACGGTAATTTGTAATGCAGCAATGACAATTACGCTGATTAGCAAGCTAACTTTGGCAATGTCAAAAATCCTTTCATTGAGAAGGTCGTTTTTACAGAAAACCACCAAGGTGCCCACATTTATGGTTTCTTTCCCAAATTGCTCTACCAGTAGTGGCACCTTATAAATAATTTGGTGTTTCTCGACAATTTTAGTTAGTGCATCAATTTGTGGGTAAATGGTTGTACTTTCTGACAGGTCTCCTAATCTTAAATCATAGAGTTCTTTATGATCATTCACACTGACTCCCATAATAAACTGGTCTCTTAAAACGGCTTCGGCGGATCTGATGATCGCCTCTTCATCAAAAAACCAAAGTGAACGAGCGATAAGGGGTGCCATATTTTCAAGCGACGCTTCAATGCTGTTGTCACGTGTTCGTTCTAGAATGGGTTTAAGCGAATAATACTGTGCCGTCATCAATGCCAGCAACGCGCAAAAAGCCGCTAACGTGATGTAAAGCATAAAGGTTCGAATAAGACTCTGACGAATGCCTATCATATTGGCCAATTATCATTGTTTATGTTCAGTCTAGACCAAATTAGTAACCCTGAGTATGTGTTTTTTAGTTAAATTATGACTTTGATACAGCGACACAGCTTGCCTAAGCATTAGTTCACAGTTTGCCGGCTCGATATTTAGTCCTAACAATGAAAAAACAGCCTGTAGATTTTCTTCGGCACGCTGATTAACAATAGCCGAGGCTAAATTTTGTTTGCTGAGCTTTTGGTCGGAGTCCGCTGAATGAATCACCGCAAAATGCCCATAGCTTGGGGGCGGCTCATGCCAGAGTTGCATCAAGGTTCTCTGCCACCAGGTCGAGGGCAACAAATCAATGCCACGTATCACGTGTGTTATTCCAGAAGCGACATCGTCTGCCGCTGCCGCCAGTTGATAAGCATACAGGCCATCTTTGCGCTTTAGGATGACATCTCCAAAGTCTAATTTAGGGTTACAGGTTTGCAATCCTTGAAATAAATCATGAAACGTATCCTGTTCTGATTCGACGCGAACTCGAATGGCACTCTGTTCCACTGGCTGCTTGTGAATTCGACAGGTACCTGGATAAATAATATGGTTCGCTAAGGATTTACGTGAACACTGACACCAAAAAAGTGCGTCTTGGCTGTAAAGCTCGGCTAACCGAGATTCATAAAGTTCACTTTGCTTGCTTTGATAAACTACAGGCTCATCCCAGCACAATCCATGTGCTTCTAATGTTTTTAAAATACTTTTACTGGCACCGGGTTGTTCTCTGGGAGGGTCGATATCGTCAATTCGCACTAACCATTGGCCGTGATGGTGTTTAGCCTCTAAATAGCTAACAACAGCCGCAAATAATGACCCGAAATGAAGCGGACCTGAAGGCGTTGGAGCAAAGCGACCTCGGTAGTTTCTCAATGAATTGACCTTTAGAATTAGTTACTATGGTAAAAATGACATCATATTAACATGAAAGGATTTTTTCTATGCAGCTTGCCAAACGCTGTCAGCACATTAGCCCTTTTCAAGTGATTCAAGTGTTGAAGCAAGTCGTGGCACTCGAATCCCAAGGCAAAGACGTTATTCGATTGTTCGTTGGGGAGCCCGATTTTTCAGCTTCTCCGGCCATTTTAAAAGCAGCAAGTGAATCTTTAAAAAATGACGCCCAAGGTTATATTTCAAGCACTGGCTTAGCGCCATTAAAGCAGAAAATTGCTCAACGCTATCTACGCTGGCACGGTTTAACCATCGACCCCGCCCGCATCATAGTAACCCCAGGCGGCTCTGCTGCATTGCAGTTGGCCTTTTTAGCCTTGATAGATTCTGGGGATGTAGTGCTGTTACCCGAACCCGGCTACCCCTGTAATTCAAATTTGCTGCACATGGTAGATGCGACCAGCGAAGCGGTATATATGGATGAAAGCAATAACATGGCTTTGACACAACAAGCCTTACAAAGTGCGGTGTCAGAAAAATCGAAAGCCTTGCTGGTGGCGTCACCGAGTAACCCTCTGGGCAGTGTACAAACTTTAGAGCAGTGGCAGGCGTTATCGAGCTTTTGCCAAAACAATGGGTTGGCACTCATTGCCGATGAAATATACCACGGGTTAAGCTTTGATGGCCTGGCGCCTACGGCATTAGAAGCCGATAACAATGCTTGGGTGGTGCAATCTTTTTCAAAGTTTTATGGCATGACCGGCTGGCGATTAGGCTGGCTGGTGGTTCCAGAGAACGCAATTGATGCATGCGAACGTATTGCGCAAAACCTTTATCTTTCGGCTTCATCGGTTGCTCAATATGCCGCTCTAAGGTGTTTTGACGAAGACGTAGAGCGCGAAAGTTTTGAAAAACGCGATGAACTGCGAAAAAGACGCGATTACCTAACACAAGCACTGCCCGAAATAGGTTTAAATATTCTGGCAAACCCAGATGGTGCCTTTTACTTGTATTTAGATGTATCTCCTTACACTCAGGATTCACTGCAATGGTGCGAACAGGTGTTGAATGAAACAGGCGTCGCCTTAGCACCAGGAGCCGATTTCGGAGGTCCAAGCCCAAATACCACAGCTCGGCTTGCCTACACTGTAGGCGTTGATCGATTGACGGAGGCCGTTGCTCGATTAAAGGGCTTTTTAGCACGTTAAAACAAGGGAGTGGGGTACTTTAGTCGCATTTCATAAATGGCTGTGTGCGGTACCCTAGTTTACGCCAAATGAATCAGAGAATTTCCACCTTATGATGTTCCGAATTTTTGAAATAGTTGCACCCATATTCATAGCAGTGTTGGTTGGGTATTTATATAGCCGTGCCCGCAAGCCGGCCATGGAAACAGTAAATGCCATAAATTTAGACGTGTTCGTTCCGTTACTGATTATCAGTGTCTTTGCTGAGCAAAAAATTAACCTACCTGATTATGGTTCGCTCATACTGGTGGCATTTTTAATTACGATGGTGCCCGGGGTTGCGGCTTTTGGCTTGTCGAAACTGCTTCATATTGATGCAAAAACATTTGTGCCACCAATGATGTTTAAAAATAGCGGCAATGTAGGGATACCTTTATTGCTGTTTACTTTTGGCGAAGAATTTTTGCCCGCGATTATCATTATTTTTATAGTCGAAAATACGTTGCATTTTACAACAGGTATTTGGATCATCAGTGCGAAAGACCGATCGTTTGCGTTCTTAAAGCAACCCATGATTATCGCTACCGCCATTGGCCTAGGCTTGTCTTTGTTTAATGTTCAATTGCCTTTTTGGGTGGTCGAGTCCCTTCGGCTATTAGGCAATGTGGCCGTGCCATTATTGTTGTTTTCCTTAGGCGTTAGGTTGGTAAGTTTAGATATCAGGGGTTGGAAGTTAGGAATGTTGGGCGCTGTTGCTGCACCCGTATTAGGGCTTTTGGTAGCCGCACCCTTAGCAACGTTTATTCCTCTGCCTGAAACGCAACAAAAAATGATCTGGCTGTTTGCAGCGTTGCCTCCAGCAGTTTTAAACTTTTTAATCGCAGAAAAGTATAATCAAGAACCAGATAAAGTTGCGGCTATCGTATTATTCGCCAATGCGGCGACTGTTGTTACCTTGCCACTGGTATTATACTTCGTGCTTTAATCCAAACCGTCAAAAAGGGCAATGCATGTTAAAGCAATGGGAATCACTCAGTGAGGGTTCAACCTTAAATCTAGATGAGTTCATCTCGAACTTAGTATTCAATGCCGATGGTTTGATACCGGCCATTGCTCAACAGCATGATTCGAAAGAAGTCTTGATGATGGCATGGATGAATGAAAAATCACTGCGTGAAACACTGGCGACTCAGCAGGTGTGTTACTGGTCTCGATCTCGTCAAACCTATTGGCGTAAAGGCGAAAGTTCTGGTCATCGCCAATTGTTAAAAAGTATGCGTGCCGATTGCGACGGCGATGCCTTATTGCTGTTGGTTGATCAAGAAGGACCTGCATGTCACACCAATCGTCGAGATTGTTTTTATTATGACGTTAATGAACAGGGTGTCACGGTTGTTAGTAGTGAAGACGCAGGCTTAGCTTAAAAATAGGCAATAAGTGATCAAAGCAAGAGGGTGAAATGGGTTCTGAATTTTCTATAATAATGCTGGTAGCACTGACTTTTTTGGCCGCGTACACATTGATTTATCCTAAGATAGCGGGCCATAGTTTTGAGCGAGTCACTTACTGCGATATATGTGTAACCGGCTTTATCTTTGTGGCCGTTGCTCAAAAATATTGGGGCAGTGACGTTCTTTTTAGTTTTCTTGGGCTTCAAATGAACTGGTTTTGGTTCACGTTGTTGGTGAGTGGCGTCATCGAAGTGCCTTTACTGATGTGGTACTACCAAAAGTACTTAAAGCCGTCACAGGAAAGCTAAGGAATAAGGCGAATATCATCTAGAATGAGGTAGTCGTCTTGTTCTAAGCCAGAATAAAAAATACCAATTTGATGCATGTTCGATACATCCATTACTCGGCCACTGGTGGTTTTTTCAACGTCAGTCAGTGCAAGTGATAGCTTATTCCACCCCGGTTGCAACATCACGGTTCGATTAAAGCGATCGGCATATTTTTGATCAGACTGCTCGTGCAAAACATCGTGCATACGAATCGTGATGGGTCGTTCGAACGATTGGCTGTTGAAAATGGCCACTTGAATAGCCCGGTAGGCCGACCAATCTCGTAACACTGGTGATACCTGAATTCCTGAAAACTTCCCCGCCGTTAACCTTACGTACCCTGCATAGTTACCTTCTAACACTTCTCTAGATTGTTGAGTTATGTGTTTTGGCCAGAAAGATAAAAATTGAGAGGTTTCAAAATTTTCAATAATGGGATGACGGTGCTGGTAGTGCCAGTCTTGAATAGCCACTTTGGTGAACAAACTGAAATCGATCAGTACAAACACCAAGCCTGCCATAAACATGGCTTTAGGGGCTCTATCTTTGAGAGTAATCGATAACGCTAAGGCGGCACCCGTTATGTTGCGAGCAATATCCATTAAGCTTAGGTTTCGGCCAATAGTAAACTGAATTGATTCAATCAATAGGCTGGCTATGGCAATGGCGGCTAAATACCGCCAAGGTTTGTCTCGACTCCAGAGAGGAGCGACTGAGCAAAAAGCCCAAGTGGCTATAAAGAAGAAACCTATGTGCCCTAAATTCCAAGCGTATCGGAACCAAGGTAAAGCCGCCGCCGATGGGCCGCCAACAAAGAACAAGCTGGCAATGGGCACCATAGCCAGCAGCCCTAATGTAGGTTTGTTCGTTTTAAGCACCAATGCTTACAAATGCCTCGACTAACGGTTTTACTTGAGATTGGTTTAGCCCTGCAACGTTGATTCGGCCTCCGCCGACAATATAAATACCAAATTGCTCTTTGAGTTGAGCAATATGTTCGTTGCTGATGCAAGTCAAGGTAAACATTCCTTTGTGCTCACCAAAGTAATCGAATCGATTAGATTGGGTGGCTGCTTGAAACTCTTGCACTAACGCTGCGCGTAATCCGTTTACACGGGTATTCATCGCGGTTAACTCTTTACGCCAAATAGCGTTTAGGTTGTCATCACGTAAAATGGTATCGACTACGGCTGCACCGTGTGCTGGTGGCATTGAATAGGATCCTCGGGCAAGTTCACACATTTTTGCTCGGCTGTTCATGGCCGCTGTTAAAGTGTTACTTACGATTAAGGCTGCACCCGTACGTTCGCGGTACAAGCCAAAATTTTTCGAGCAAGAAGTAGAGATGACAAATTCATCAACTTGGTTCGCGATAATGTGCAACCCTTTCGTATCTTCTTCTAAGCCATCCCCTAACCCTTGGTAGGCAATGTCGATAAACGGAAGAAACCCTTGTTTGTTTGCCAGTTCGGCTATTTTTTGCCAAGCCTCTAATGACATATCGGCTCCACTTGGGTTGTGGCAGCAGCCGTGTAATAACACCACATCGTTCGAGCCCAGCGCAGCAAATTGAGCCAACATAGCGTCTTCGTCTACCGCTTTTGTTTGAGCGTCTAAATAGCTATATTCTTTCACCGTTAATCCGGCCTTTTCCATAATTGGGCGATGGTTGACATAGGATGGGTTGCTGATCCAAACCGTACTGTTTGGTGCCGTGTCAGCGATTAAGTCCGCCAGCATTCGTAAAGCGCCACTCGCACCTGGGGTTTGCAATGTTGCGCACCGGTCTAAAGCGGATGTTCCTGAAAGTAACAATTGGGTAATCGATTCGTTATATTGTTCATCGCCGGTCAGGCCTTGGTAGCTTTTTGTACCGTTGGCGTTTAACAACACTTGCTCGGCTAACGTCACGGCCTGCATTACGGGAGTAATGCCGTGATCATCCTTATACACCCCAATGCCTAAATCAATTTTTTGATCTCGAGGGTCATTTCGAAATTCGGTGATCAATGAAAGAATAGGGTCACCCTTTGGGGTTGGAATTGCCTGAAACATGAAAGTCTCCGATTTAAGTAGTTTTTACACGGCTAGTGAGCAGAACGCCCGTTGCGACTAAGCATAACCCTAACACCGGTATTATATCGAGTGCTTCGTGTAAAATAATAACGGCTAATAATGTTGACACCAGTGGGGTTAGAGATCCGATGGCGGATGTTTTTTCTGCCCCTAACTTGCTGATAGCCAAACTGTAAAGTAACCCTGAACAAATACCCACCAATATGCCTTGAGTAAATGCCTGCGCGATCAGTTCTGACGTAGGTATTTGGAACAACATTGACGTTGGTGAATAAACGGCGAATAGTGCAAGCATTAACATACCATTGGGGACAGCCGCGAGAGCTGAAACCTGCAATGGTTTGAGTTGGCTTTGTCGAACACTCAATGTAAACAATGCCCAAGAAAAGGCGCAAACAACGAACAAACTTGCGCCTATAAAAATACTAACACTCCCTTGAAACCACGCCCCGGCAAGCAATGCCATGGTTCCAACTAAAATTGCCGCTAAACCCGCCAGTCGTTTCTTAGGTAGAGGCTGTTTAAACAAGGTCACGGCCAACAAAGTCACGAATAATGGCGCAACGCCTGGTATTAATGTGCTGCCAAATAATACGCCAGAAGCTTTCATCGCACTGGCCGAGACGACAAAAAAAGGCAAGCCGCCACCTAAAATAATACCAAGCCTGTAAACCCAAGGGGTTTGTTTATAACTAGGTAGTGCCTTCCAAAAGATTCTAATGAGCAAAAGTGCCGGGATGCCAAAGCGAAGCAGGGATAAATCGAATGTTGATAACGGTGACAACGCACCGAGTTTTAGAGATAAAAAATAACTCGACCAAATAGCAACGGTTCCAAAAGCCGCCAATAACCCCCTCAGTTGTTCGCGGTTGCTGGCTTGGATAGGCTGAACATTAAAAGCTTGGGAAGTCATATGGTTAATACCAAGAAAAGTTGGGCGGCCAGTATGCTCGAATGCTTTGGTGTTTGGTTGCTAATATCTGCTATAAAAATATGCTAAGTTAGCAGCAGAAACCTTTTTTTAGTTGAATATTGATTAGTAGAGCTAACCATGAAATTAGACAGAATAGACCGGCAACTTTTAGATTTACTGCAAAAAGACGCCAGCGCCACGGCTGCTGAACTGGCCGAAAAGGTTGGGTTATCAAGCTCCCCTTGTGCACGACGTATTCGGCAACTGGAGCAGGCAGGGTTAATCACGGGTGTTCATGCCCGATTAAACCGAGAAAAGCTCGGATTATCTGTCACAGTTTTTGTACATGTCAGGCTTAGTCAGCACCAAGAACCGGTGGTGATTAATTTTGAAAAGGCTGTAGAAGCTATGAGCGAAGTCATGAGTTGCTATACCGTCTCTGGCTCTTTTGATTATTTATTGCACGTGGTCGTAAGTGATTTGGCCGCCTACGAAAGTTGGGTCAGGCGGTTACAACGCCTTAGCATGGTCAATACCATTGATAGTTCCTTTGCGATTCGTGCTGTAAAAGAATTTGCGCCTTTAGATGTGCAAAGCCAATAACGGCAGTCTACAATGGCCGAAAATTCAAAACCGAGACCCAAACGTAACATGACCGAAATTACCCGCACCGAAGTTCAACAATGGATAGAAGCAAACAAGCTTGAAGTATATGTTTGTGAAGACTGTGAAGGCATTCATTTACCTGTCTGGGAAGGCCAAGAAGGTGTGTTAGAAGCGCGGGTGTTTGTGGAAGAATTTCGGTGCCATTTTTTATTAGAAATAGCGCTGCGTTTTTCGGCCGTGTTGCCACTGCAAGGTGCCGTACACTTTATGAATTACGATTCAACCTTGGTTAAGGTCATGCTGACTATGGCCGACAACGACGTACCACGCTTGTTGATAAGCCACGCTGTACCATCTAAACATTTGACTCAGGCGCAGTTTGACCAATGGTTAACCATGTTGTTAGAGGAAGTAGATGCGCTGTATAAGCAGTTGGTCGATATGGAAGTATTGTTGTTAGACGATGCAGATCAGATGCCCGACTTTGATGCTCAATTACATTAACCGATACGGCTAAAAAAATTTAGGTGAAGCGCAACTTATGCGCCTCACCTCAGGTTGTAAAACTAAGAGACCTCTTTAGCCGCAATTTTAGCCGCCCAAGTTTGCGGTCCAGTACGGTGAACCGATTCTCCATTTGTATCCACTGCAAGCGTCACCGGCATTTCATCCAGTTCGAACTCGTAAATCGCTTCCATACCTAAATCTTCGAAGGCGACAACCTTTGCACTTCGAATGGCTTTAGAGACTAAATAAGCCGCACCACCGACTGCCATCATGTAGGTAGCTTTGTGCTTTTTAATGGCTTCTAAGGCAATAGGGCCACGCTCTGCTTTACCTACCATGCCGATCAGTCCGGTATGCTCTAAAACAGTGTCGGTAAATTTATCCATGCGAGTGGCCGTAGTTGGGCCAGCAGGACCAACGGCTTCGTCACGCACGGCATCAACTGGGCCCACGTAATAAATGACTTTATTGGTCAAATCAACGGGCAGTTTTTCACCCTTATTGATCATGTCTACCATGCGTTTGTGCGCAGCGTCTCGGCCTGTATACATTTTGCCTGAAAGCAACAACGTTTCACCCGGCTTCCAATCAAGCATGTCGTCTTTTTTCAAGGTATCTAAATTTACCTTGCGTGCAGAAGGGCCGGCTTCCCAAACAATATCGGGCCAATCAGACATTTTCGGTGCTGGTAGTTCAGCAACGCCACTGCCATCTAAAACAAAATGCGCATGACGTGTGGCAGCACAGTTCGGAATGATCGCAACAGGTTTATTGGCTGCGTGCGTTGGGGTATCGACTACTTTTACATCGAGTACGGTGGTTAAACCGCCTAAGCCCTGTGCACCAATGCCGAGTTTATTTACTTTTTCAAACAACTCTAAACGCAGTTCTTCAGAACGGTTTGAGGCGCCCCGTTCTTGCAGTTCTTGAATGTTGATCGGATCCATGAGCGATTCTTTCGCCATGATCATGGCTTTTTCGGCCGTGCCGCCAATGCCTATGCCCAACATGCCCGGAGGACACCAACCAGCGCCCATTTCTGGGACAACTTTTAATACCCAATCAACGATTGAATCGGAAGGGTTTAACATCGCAAATTTGGTTTTAGCTTCACTGCCGCCGCCTTTTGCAGCCACCTGTACATCGATGGTGTTGCCCGGTACCACTTGGGTGTGTATTACCGCAGGCGTATTGTCTTTGGTGTTGGCACGCGCACCGTCAGGATCGGCTAGAATAGACGCACGCAAAACGTTATCAGGGTGCAAATAGGCACGACGAACACCTTCGTTCACCATGTCTTCAACACCCATGGTGGCATCGCCAAATTGTACATCCATGCCTATTTTCAAAAACACGGTCACAATACCGGTGTCCTGACAAATAGGGCGGTGACCTTCAGCGCACATGCGGCTGTTGATCAATATTTGCGCCATAGCGTCTTTAGCCGCCGGAGACTCTTCTCGCAAATAGGCTTCGTGTACGGCATCGATAAAATCTTTTGGGTGGTAATAAGAAATGTATTGCAGTGCATCGGCAACACTTTGAATGAGATCTTCTTGTTTAATTTGGGTCATTACTCGCTCCTGCCTGAGTTCATTGGGCTTTAGCGGGAAGTGTACACCAAAATGCGCGCTTTCGGGGTGGTTGTATAGTGAATATTCGACGAATTTATAAGGTCATGGCTTGCAAAATTAAAACGCTCGTTTAAATTGAGGAGTAAATGTTTAGAGAGATTCGATATGTCCGATATCAATATCAATACGGCTCAGGGTGTAATGGAGATTCAATTTAACCGCCCCGATAAAAAGAATGCTATAACCGAGCAGATGTACAAAGAACTGACGGCGGCGTTTATTAATGCTCGCAAAAACGATGCCGTGCAAGTGGTGTTAATGTCCGGGCAAAAATCTTGCTTTACCGCCGGCAACGATTTAGCTGATTTTATGCAACACCCACCTGAAGATGATGATGCGCCAGTATTTCAGTTTTTAATGACCATGGCCGATTTCCCAAAACCAGTGATTGCCGCTGTAAATGGCGCGGCCGTGGGCATAGGTACCACACTCTTGCTGCATTGCGATCTAGTGTTTTGTGGCGAAAACGCCAAGTTCCAAATGCCTTTTGTAAATCTTGGCTTGGTTCCTGAATTTGCCAGTTCCTACTTATTACCTTTGCGAGTTGGGCATGCTAAAGCGAGTGAGTGGTTACTGACCGGGAAAATGTTTGGCGCTCATGAAGCGAAAGAGGCTGGGTTGATCAATGAAGTGTACAGCGATGAAACATTTTTCAGTGCTGCGTTACAACAAGCTCAAGGCATTGCAAAGTTGCCCACTGAATCTGTTCGTATTACCAAAAAATTAATGAAACAAACCTACATGTCTAAAACGTTACAAACCATCGATGAAGAAGGGGCCTTGTTTCGAAAGCGCTTAGAGAGCGACGACTTTAAAAATGCGGTATCCGCATTTTTTAATAAGTAACTAGAATCTTTTATTGGCTGGCCGTGGTGGGTATTTTTTTATTTACTTCGGTCCAGCTTGATTGTTGAAAAACATGCCATTTTGGCCGCTTGTACGATCCTAAAAACGCTTGCTCGGTAGATTCATAAGCAACGCCGGCCTTTTCATTGCTATCTATAAACATAACCAATTCTATTTGCTGTTGATCGGTATTGCGCGTTTGTTCAAACCACAGGGCGATTTCATTCGGTGTCAGCATTTTTTTACCGGCGACTAAATTAACGGGAAATGTAATGCCGTTTTGTTCCGGAGTGGTTTGATACGCTTTGAAAATAAGTTCACTACACACCATCGCAGTGTCACTGTCAAAATCGAAATGGAAATCGTAGGGTTTTCCTGTATAGGTGAATGAGCCTTGAATGGCTTTAGCAATATCGAGTCTTGA
Source organism: Reinekea marina (assembly GCF_030409715.1). Classification (NCBI taxonomy): domain Bacteria; kingdom Pseudomonadati; phylum Pseudomonadota; class Gammaproteobacteria; order Oceanospirillales; family Saccharospirillaceae; genus Reinekea; species Reinekea marina. The sequence continues at coordinate 2,972,299 of NZ_JAUFQI010000001.1, read as the reverse complement.
AACGTTTGGTCTGAAAATGGCGGCACCGTCGGCATCGAGAGAAGACTCTATCGAGTTAAAAATGACACCGGGGTTTAACGCCTCGATGACTCTGATCTCGCCGTTCCCATCAAAGCCTGAATGATTTCGGTACATCTCGCTGGTTGCCAGGAGTAGGTCTTCAAAATTGCCCGAGGCAATGCCTTGGCTTAACACCCATGCGGTAATTTCAGGGCTGTTAAAAAATTCCGCTCGCTCTTGTTTTGTACCTATATACAGCGCCGAATGTGTCCAAAAGCCGGGAATACCTAAGTTGGTCATGCGCCATTCTTTACGAGTTATAAAGAAATCACCGGGCTGAAAACTGCGACTGAAACTGAGTGCTTGTTCTGGTGTAATAAGCGTGCGGCCGATGCGCCAAAATTTCACTTTACCCATGCCCCAAGCCACATTTTTTTGCAAAGGGTACCAACCTTTATAAAGCGTACTTTTGAACCAAGATAGACTCTGTTGTGTGAGTAACCCAAAGCGATTCATTTTACTGATCGCCAGACGGTCTTCCCATAGCGCTTGGTCAAGTGTGTTGGCGGGGGAAAAGCTGGCAATTGAGCGTGCGTTTAAATCATCAAACCTATCGGTTTTCCAATCACTGAGCATTACCTGTTTGAGCTTTTTGTAACTGTTCTTTTTAAGCTTTACTTCAGGGTGCTCTTTGTTTAGCCATTTTACAATTTCAGGGTCTTGATCGACGCGGCTAATAAACTCAAGCGCAAATCGATAGTGTGCATTAAACGCCAACTGGTGACGCTTAATCTGATCTTTTGTATTTAAACCAGAATGCTTATTTATAGTTGCTGACTGATCGGCCAATTGATTCAGCGTGGCTAAATAATCCAAATACAATATCCATAAATCTTTTACTTGTTGACGCTCTAAACGAGATAGTATGGATGTATGTTTGGGAGGGCGATTAAAAATTTCTGGGCGTTCATCGATATAGGCCATTATGTTATTTAAACCCGATCGTTGAATTTGAATAGCTTGTAAAAATGAATCGGGCCCGTTTTTAGGTTCGCTGCTGCTGGCCAGTGGTGACAAGGCCACCACGAACAAAAGAGAAAGGGTTATAATTAACGTTTTAACACTCAAAATAAATCCAGTTGTTCATCTAGCTCAGCCTTCCCTTCAGTTAATCCAAACCAATTTTTTTGCAGCTGTTGCAGGTAGGTTTGAGTGTCGAGTAATCCGGAATGGCCGCTATGTTTATCCAATAAGGTCTTTAGTTTGTCTAATGCAGCGTCAACAGTCAATTTTTGACCAAGATTTGGGAGAGTCAGTGCTTTTTTACGCTGATTTCGCCACTTTTCTAGCTGTTCTGGCAATAAAACGGTGGGAAAGTGACGTCCTAATATGTTTTCAACCAAAGGCTCTAAACGAGCGTCATTAAAATGGTGTGCTTCTGCTATCCAGTTTTCCATGGCAAGTTTGCCAAATGCCATCTCATTTAATAAAGCTCGATCTTTGTTGCCAATGAAACCATCGTAGAGCAAATGTTCAGGGTCTTTTTCTTGTTCCTCGTCATCGTAACGTCGAGTTTGGCTCATCACTTCCTGCGCAAGCTCCACATAACGTTGGTTTTGTGCAACGGTTGAGGCATAGCCTGTTACTTCGTCTATATCAATATCAAGGTTTTCAGCTAACTCAGGCGTTAATGATTTAAACGGAGCAATCATGGGGCTTTTGTTTAAGTGAATTGTGCGCAATGGCGGCCGACTCATGCCTTCCGGAAGGTCGTCGGTTTTACTGTACAGCCATTGCTGAAGTTCTTCAGCACTGTAATCGAGTAGCCAAGCAGGGTTGTGTCGAACGTCTATGACCACAACTTCATTGGCTCGATCTGGGTGTACAAACAAGGGGACTTCAATCCCCATGCAATATTCGGTTGCCGCTATTTTCCCTGTAAAGTGCAGGTGGGGCGTACGGTTTACTAAGTCTAGCTGGGCGCGTGCTTCGTGTTTCGAACGTAAGCTAAACGCAAAGTTAAACAACTTAGGGTTGGCCTCTTTTAAAAGTCGAGCAAAGCTAATGGTGGCTTGAACATCGCTCACGGCATCGTGCGCGTTTTCGTGCGCTAAGCCGTTCTCCGCTGTTAAATGTTCCAGTTTAAATGAGGGCGAGCCGTTTTCATGCTGTGGCCATTTAATACCCTCAGGGCGCAGGGCGGCATACATGCGCACGACATCTAGAATATCCCAGCGAGAATTACCGTTTTGCCATTCGCGCGCATAAGGGTCTAACAAATTGCGATAAAATAAATAGCGAGTACATTCATCATCAAAGCGAATGGTGTTGTAGCCAACGCTGCAAGTGCCTGGTTTTGACATGAGGCGATATATTTCATGGGCAAAATCCCATTCGTTGAGGCCGTTTTGTTCAACCTCAAGTGGCGATAAACCGGTGATCAACACGGCTTCAGGGTCTATCACGGTATCTGCAGGTGGCTTGCAGAATAGATTAATCGGCTCACCAATGGGGTTTAGGTCTAAATCGGTTCTGATCGCAGCAAACTGACAGATTCGGTCTCGCCTAGGGTCTACACCCCAAGTTTCATAATCGTACCAAAGTAATGTGGGTTCACTGGAGAATTTTTGATTCATGCCTACTTGTATCCTGTTCCGCACGGTGCTAGAAAGGGGGTATGCTAACGTTTTCCTGTCATTCGTGACAGTTTCCAACGCAAATAGTGGTTTAATTCAACGCTAGAGGCGTTAGGTTTTGTTAATTTAAGGAGTTTACTCGTGTTTCAAAAGTTATTTGGTCGTAAAAAAGCCTCTGCAAAGCAAGTCGCTACCTCGCCGGTTGTAAAGCCAGCGGGTACGGTTGTGCTAACTTCGCCTGAACAATTGGCCGACGATATTAAAGTCGCTGAAGGTAAGCGAAAACACAGTTTAATGATGCAGTTGGCTAAACTCATCGAAAACGATGAAAGCGTGCTAAACACTTTAAATATTACGTTACCGGAAAACGAACTTCTTATGCTGCAGCTACACTTTACCAAAGTAGAGCCGCAAACGCTGGGCAGCGACACATTGCAGTTGATCGCATGTGAAGGTTTTAACGCATCAGTTCGCCAAGTGGCTGCGTTGAATATCAATGAAGAAAGCGTGCTTGTCAGTGTGATGCAGCGAGTAAAAGCGAAAGACAAAACCGTTTATCGCATCGTTAAAAACAAGTTAGAAGCCTTACAACAAGCGGCTAAAGCAGAGCAAGCGTTGCTCGATAAGCAGCAGGCGGTCATTGCCGCATTGGAGCAACTCGCAAAAGCCAGCTTTGACCCAATGTACGAAGCCAAACTTCGCGGTTTAGTTGATCAGTGGGGGCAATGTGGCACTCATTGTTCTGCACAGGTGCAAAGCCAATATGAAACAGCTCATAATGCTGTTCAAGCTCGTTTAGAGGAAGAAAAAACGAAGGCTGAACCAGAGCAACACATATCCGAAGAAACCACTCAAGCTGAGCTCGAATCAAAAAATGATCATTTACAGGGTAATGAACGATTACCCGAGGCCGAAGAAGGTGAGCAATCGGAACAACGACAAGCGATTCTAAACACTTTGCTCGAAGACTTAGCCGGTTGCATTGAAGATGGCGATTACACGGAACAAGCCATAACACAAAGCCAGCATTTTTTAACGGGCTTGCAACATCAATGGCGTGAAACCGAGCAAGTTAGCACGCCGACTAAGGCTGAAAACCAAGCCTTTCATAAAGCGTGTACGGCCTACGAAGTAGGGTTAGCCAAATTGCAAAGCCTGCTGGCAGAACATAATGGTTATGAAGGGTTAATGGCCGCCGTTAAAGAAGAATCAAATAAAGGGCTCATGAGTGAGCTAGAGCACTGGGTGCAAGATATTGAACCCGTGCTTGGAGATAAAACACCAGCCATGCTAGCAAAAATAAAACAAGCGTTGAAAGATCACGAAGCGACATTGGCTAAGCACCGCCAACAAGAAATTGATCAAGTACGCGCAATAAGAGGTCAAATTCGGCGTTGCCAATCGGCTATTGAAGAAGGGTCGATCCGTCGAGCATCAGGTTTGTATCAAGGCGTAGAAGAGAAAATTGCGGGCTTTGATTTTTCACATCATGCAGGGTTGAAAAAGTTACTCGATGAAACCACCGAAGCGTTAGAGAAACTGCGTGACTGGCAAAGTTACGCTGTACTGCCTAAAAAAGAAGCATTGATAAAAAAAATGGGGGCCTTAGTTCAACAATCGGTGCCACCAGAAGAGCGTGCTCAGTCTATTCGAGACATGCAAGAAGAGTGGAAGCTGCTTAGCCGAGGATTGCAAAACCGCCAGCAAGATTTATGGGAGTCTTTTCACGAGCTGGCTCAGCAGGCGTATGAGCCATGTAAAGAATACTATGCCGAGCAAAGACACTTGCGCGAAGTGAATTTAGAAAAACGCAAAGAAGTGGTGGAGCAGCTGAGTAAGTATTCGGCCATGATCGATTGGAGCTCACCCGATTTAAAAGAGATTGACCGTGTACTGCAAGCAGCACGAAACGATTGGCGCCATTACTCGCCGGTCGATCGAGCAGCCAGTAAAAACGTTCAAAAGCAGTTTGATACGTTGCATCAAGGGTTGTTTAATCAGCTGGTTAAGGAACAATCGGTTTTTAAAGAGCAAAAGCAAGCCATTATTGAAAAAGCAAAATCTCTACTCGAACTCGACGATGTGAAAAAAGCGACCGGCGAAGCGAAAAAGCTACAACAAGAGTGGAAAAAAGCTGGAGTTGTATCACGTAAAGACGAGCAAAAGCTGTGGAAAGAGTTTCGCGAAGTTTGTGACGCGCTTTTTGCCAAACGCGATGAGCAAAGCGTGCAATTTAAAGCCGAACTAGAAACAAACCGTGAGCAAGCTGAGGCTGTGTTGACCAGCTTAGAAGGGCTGACTCATTCTGAAACACCCGAAGCTGATCAATCGGTATTCGAGAATCTTAAATCTGAATATGAGCAGTTGGGCACATTGCCAAAAGAGCACTACCCAGCCTTAAATAAGCGTTTTAAGGCAGCCTGCGAAGCTTTTAATGCCGTAGCGAACTCTGCAAAACGTGCCAGCGCAGACGCCCACTGGCAAGCCATCATTAAATGGGTGAAAGCCGCTCGCTTCGACAATCTAAGTGCAGAAACACTAGCAGAGCAATGGCAAGCAATAAAAGTACCGAGCCCAGCCAAAGGCTTATTTGAGGTACAGAACCAATGGCAAAATCCGGTAGATGAGTTTAACCAAGCGGTTATGCATGAGAAAACACTCGATATTGAGATTTTAGTCGGCGCGGAAAGCCCAGCTGAAGACGCTCAGATGCGAATGAATCTACAAGTTCGAAAGTTGTCTGATGGTTTAGGCCAACAAGTAACGCCTGCGTTGGTTCATCAAAGTGTTGTTGAATGGTTGACCATTGGGTCAGTAGATAAGGGCACCTACGAGCAATTTGAAGCCAGAATGCTAGCGGCTAGGAACCAGTATTTATCGAAAAATCTTAAATAAATCAAAAAGTTAGTTGACTTGGATCTATAAGTCATTATTATGCGCCCCCGTTGAGAGGTAAAACATTAGCCAATCAACAAAACGACAAGTTTGATGCGGGGTGGAGCAGCCTGGTAGCTCGTCGGGCTCATAACCCGAAGGTCGTCGGTTCAAATCCGGCCCCCGCTACCAATTACAACGTTCAGTAAGAATGGTTACTGAAGTTGAAAGTTTTAGAAAAAGTAAGACCAGTTTGTTGCGGGGTGGAGCAGCCTGGTAGCTCGTCGGGCTCATAACCCGAAGGTCGTCGGTTCAAATCCGGCCCCCGCTACCACATTAAAGAAACCGTTAATCGAAAGATTAGCGGTTTTTTTTCGTCTGGTGGTTTTGTCGTAGAAGGCCAGATTAGAACCGACGGCTGTTTATAAGGTCGTCGCCGGATGCGGGCCAGTCCAAATCCAGCCGCGCTACCAATTTAAGAAACCGTTTATCGAAAGGTTAGCGGTTTTTTTTCGTCTGGTGGTTTTGTCGTAGAAGGCCAGATTAGAACTGACGGCTGTTTATAAGGTCGTCGCCGGATGCGGGCCAGTCCAAATCCAGCCGCGCTACCAATTTAAGAAACCGTTAATCGAAAGGTTAGCGGTTTTTTTTCGTCTGCTGGTTATGTCGTAGAAGGCCAGATTAGAACTGACGGCTGTTTATAAGGTCGTCGCCGGATGCGGACCAGTCCAAATCCGCTAGGAATGCCGCTCCACACGCATCGTTACATCGTCCCTACCTTAGAAATGTTAGCCTATGTATTCGGGAATAGGATTGCAATTTTGTTTTAAGAGAAGCGGCCTGGTCGAAGCGAATCTGGTTATTTCTTTCCCAGCCTTCTAATCTCACCAGCGATAGCGCTATTTACTTCAAAATGCTCTTCTAACCACCGCAACTGCGCCAATGCCGATTCAATTGTTTTGCTATAACCTTGCGCGCATTGATCTATGAGAGCTTCGGCTGCTTCAAATCGATTTTCAAGCCGTCTATCGGGCATGAAAATATCTTGGCTGTTTTGTTTGGGGGTCCACTGGATGTGGCACAAATCGATCAATCGATCTAAGGCAAAGCTCTGCACAAATTTAAAGGCCGATAACTTTTCACCTCTTTGGTATCGGCCTAACCCAACATAGAGGTTTGTAAGGGCTTCGCCGAGTATCCATTCAATATCGTCACTTCGCTGGTATACGCCTTGTGTCGATGTTGGGTGTAATAGTGAGGTATCAAAACCTGACTCAGACCAAATTACTTTGCCTTGGCTGAATGGAATGCTGGGTAATTCGTCTGCTTCAAAAATAGCAAACTCACAAAAAATACCGTCTTTATATAAAAACTTAAAGCCGTCTACGGTGTTTTGAAAGTAGTATCCGGCAGGTGATATTTGGGTAAGCCAGCTCAGGTCTTTTAAAAATGATTGTTTTTTCTGTTCTTTCGCAATGACAAAAAAATCTAAATCGGAATATTGATCTAAGCGGTCCTGTTCTCTACCAGCAGAACCAAGCCCTAGCAGTGCATAGGCAGCATTGGTGTTTTTAAGAGATTGTCCAATTTGTGTTAATCGTTCAATGAGTTCATTTGGCGTGGGCATGTTGACTCTGTTTTGGTTTTTGTATTTCTAGGTAGGGTACATTGGAGTGACAATAAGTGGTGGTGGAATCTATTCAAGTTTGAAAGAGCGGGTACGGAAGAAAATGTGCAAGCTCCAAGGGTGAGCCTTTATGCTTGCACTATGTTTTTTCGCTTAAAATTAAAACGCATCCTCCAACACACTCAGCCCCATGACTGTCCAGCTTTGCATCCCGCCGCGGTAGTAGTAAATTTTATCGGTGGGGTAACCTTCTCTGTCCATGGCGCGAATGGCGATAGGCGACTGACCACAAGCTGGGCCGTTGCAAAACGCGACCACTTTACGTGCGTTTGTACAATCCCATGCGCCCTCTGAACCCGTGCAGCCAAGCTCGTCTAAGCGGGCTGCTATTTCTATGTAAGGAATATGAATACTGCCGGGGATGGTGCTCTTTGCACGCCAGTCGATGGTTCTCATGTCAACTACCACAAATTCTGGGTCATTGAGCGCTTCAAGTACTTCCAACTCGCCCATAGGGTGTACCCCGGCTACAGGGATCAATGGTTGAAGTACGCCGCCAATGAGTTGCATGTCATTGGCTTGGCGGGTAATGGTAAAGGGTCCTTCGTCCGTGTTTACAGTGACTTCGGTAATGTCACTGGAAATTGGCAATGAATTGTCCGCCATTGCACCGTTTACCGCTAATCCTATTAAGGTCAGAAATGTTAAAAATCTATTCATAAAACCTCGCTCGCTATTCTTATTTTTGGTTTTTCTAATATAGTCTATTAATTGTTCAATAAGCAAATTATCCATAGGGCTGTGCGAGTATTCTAATATAGAGGCTGTTTTAACCCAGTGGATTCATAATTCAGGCTAATATATTCGTGCAATCGATAATTTTCTCGGTATCTTGGAGTTATGGGTCAGTTTCATCAATTAAGGAAAAACAATGCAAGTGCAAAAGCCTTGGTGGGGAGCCTTTCAATTTGAAGTAAATGAAGCGGCGTCTTGGTCTATTGGGTCTCGACAGTTTGTGCTTCGGCGGCTTCAGGCTGAATGGAATATCTGGAATGTCGATGCTTTAGAAGAAGCGGGGGTTACTGTGTTGGAGCAAGGAAAGATAGCGCCAAACACTTTGCCCGATGACGAAAGCTTATGTCGCTATTTATTTAAGGCGACCGAGAGCCAAATAATTATACAACCCGCTCTCGCAGATAGGTCTATTACCAGTCGGCCTAGCCGGCCATTGAATATTATGCCAGGTGAAACTGGGCGGCTTTATGTCAGTACGCCCTTGTGGTTTCAAGTGACCATTGCACCGGAACATGATCCGTTTTTTGACCAACCGTTTTGGCGTCCTTCGGATTCTTGGTTTGGACCAACGACCATAGAGGGCGAAATGTGCTATTCAAAGCATACCGACGCTCGACTAAATTTAGAGCTTATAGAGCGGCGCACACATAGGGCGATTACACCGGTCAATGTGGTGAACGACAGCAATGAAGTGCTAGTGATTGATCAATTTAACCTACCGGTACCCATGCTGAGCTTATTCAGCGACCGTTCGGGTTACTTGTGGACGGAAGCGCTGACGGTGACGCGAGAGCAAGATGAAGATTCCGTTGTACTGACGCTCGATAAAAGTGCGCCAAGTGAAGCCGGAGAGGCTCAACGCGTGGCTGCGCCAAGAATTGAAGTGAGTAAACATCGGCTCATTCGCTCACTTAGCAGCTTATTTGCATAAGTGCAGAACAAGGAGTTCCTTATGAATGAAAATATTGAATTTTTAACATGGTTGGCTTCGACACGGTTGTGGTCGGCTTCGCGTGCTATTTTAATACTTGCGGTTGGTTTATTGGTTGCTCGTATTGCCAGCATAGCCGTTGCTAAATTACTTGATGACAAAGTTTCCATACACAATCTCACGATCATTCGGCGGTCAATTTACTACGTTTTGATTGTGCTTTTTATTATGTCGGCGTTGCGTGAACTGGGCTTCGATTTAAGTGTTGTGATCGGTGCGGCCGGTATATTAACGGTGGCCATTGGTTTTGCTTCACAAACCTCTGCATCTAACTTAATCAGTGGCCTGTTTTTAATGATTGAGCGTCCCTTTTCTATAAAAGATGTCGTCCGCGTGGGAAGCACGACCGGTGAGGTTATTTCGATCGATCTACTGTCGGTGAAATTGCGCACTTTTGACAATTTATTTGTTCGTATCCCGAATGAAACGATGATTAAATCTGAAATTACAACCCTAACGAAATTCCCAATTCGACGCTTAGATCTACAGATTGGCATAGCATATCGAGAAGACGTTAATAAAGTTAAGGAAGTATTGCTCGACATAGCCGAAAAAAATAATTTGTGTTTAGAAGAGCCGGCTCCGCTGTTCATTATTCTAGGTTTTGGCAATTCTTCTGTCGATCTTCAGTTTTCTGTTTGGGCAAAACGAGAAAACTTCCTTACCGTAAAAAATGAGTTGTTTGAAAAAATTAAAAATGTTTTCGACGAGCAAGGCATTGAAATTCCTTTTCCGCATGTCAGTTTGTACGCCGGATCAGAAACTGGGGCTATTCCGATTCGTGTAGTAGGTGACACGGAAGAATTAAAGGTAACGAATGAAAGCCCTTCCAATAAGTAACGTCGTGATGCACTGATATTTGGGTAAGCCCTAAATTGATTAAGGAACAATAGTGACTGTTGAACTGACTTATCTCTATATTTTTGGCGCTGCCACATTAGCGTTCATAAGTGTAGTCGCCAGCTTTTTTACGCATCGTACCGGTGCGCCAATTTTATTGGTGTTTCTGGTATTGGGTATGTTGGTTGGTGAAGATGGCATTATTGGCGTTGAGTTTAATGATTTTAACATCGCCTTTTTATTGGGGCATATTGCCTTAGCGATTATTATTTTTGATGGCGGATTGGGTACCAGAAAAGACAGTTTTCGCGTTAGCTTAAAGCCCGCGCTATCTCTGGCTACGGTCGGTGTATTGGGAACCGCCGCTTTTACAGGATTAGCCGCGCACTTTATTTTAAATGTGAGTGTTTTAGAAGGGTTTTTAATCGGGGCTATTGTAGGTTCTACAGATGCTGCGGCGGTGTTTGGTCTTATTCGAAATGCCGGTGTTGAGCTCAAAGAACGTACCAGCGCAACGTTAGAGATTGAGTCGGGCTCTAACGATCCTATGGCTATTTTCTTAACCATCACTTTGGTCGAATTGCTTATGTTAGGCGACAGTGGCGATCAAGGTTGGACGATTGCGAGTGAGTTGCTTCAGCAGATGGGGTTAGGTATGGCCGTTGGCTTTGCAGGGGGCTATTGTTTGGTTGAAACGCTTCGGCGAGTGCATTTGCCGTCGTCGTCGTACCCTTTATTGGCACTGGCCGGTGCCATGAGTTTGTTTGGTGTAACAATGATGTGGGGTGGCAGTGGTTTTCTTGCCATCTTTATCATGGGCGTGATTATTGGCAATAAGCCATTGACCTACAGTAGCGACATTCATAGTTTTAGCGATGGCGTTGCTTGGCTAAGCCAAATAGGGATGTTCTTAATGCTGGGCATGCTGGTAACACCCAGTGAATTATTACCCATTGTTGTTCCTGCTTTAGGCATTGCTGCCGTGCTTATTTTTGTCGCTCGTCCAATTGCCGTGTTCATTTCATTGTTGCCCTTTCATTTCCCTTGGCGTGAGCAAGTGTTTATTAGTTGGTGTGGTCTTCGCGGCGCGGTACCGATAATTTTAGCGTTGTTTCCCTATTTGGCCGGTTTAAATACTTCACAAATGTACTTTGAGTTGGTCTTTTTTGTGGTGTTAATTTCATTGGTGGTTCAAGGCTGGACCATTGCTCCTGTGGCTAAATGGTTGAAGATTAAAGTGCCCGTAACGGCCAGTCAGCCTGATTACGTGCACTTAACGTTGCCTGATGTTTCTGACAAAGAGCTCTTAGTTTACCCCGTACTTGCCGGCAGCCAAGTTCAAGCAAGCGATCCTTTACATTTACCCAGTATCGAAGGCAGTCAAATGATAGGCGTTATCCGCAAAGGAGTCTTGCTGAACCCATCTAAAGGTCAACGATTAAACGTAGGCGATCGAGTTTTGTTTTTAGCCGGTGGCAATGCCAGAGCGGTATTGGGTCGTGCATTCGCACCGGAAGCTCACAATGCTCAGTTAGATGCAAACCGATTCTTTGGTGAATTTACTTTGCAACCTACCGCTACATTGGCAGACATTGCTTCAGTCTATGGCTTAGACATAGAGGAACAGATCGAGAACCAAACCGTTAAAGGTTACATTTTACAGCAATTTCATGGAAAACCGGTGGTAGGGGATCAAGTGAAGCTGGGCAGTGTGACCTTAATTGTACGTGAAATTACAGACGATCAAATTAGCGCGGTTGGCATCAAATTAAAGTAGTCCGAATTGCCCTCTATTCGCTCCATTCTTGCGAGTTTCGCGGTTACAAACGGCCAGGTTGTTATGCTATAGTTTCAATCTTGAGCGTAAATTTTTCGCTTTATGGTTAACGTGCGGTCCCTTCGTAAGGGTAGGCGCTAACCGTATTCCAATATTATTCAAATTTACATCCAACACGTGGCCCTTGGTAGGGGTCACCACTGAAGGAGACTGCAATGCCAGTTATTACTTTACCAGATGGTTCAAAGCGCGAGTTCGATCAACCCGTTTCTATTATGCAAATTGCCGAAGATATTGGCCCAGGTTTGGCGCGCAATACGTTAGCCGGCCGTATTAATGGTGAGCGTGTTGATGCATGTGATTTAGTGACCGAAGATTCCGATATTCAAATTATCACGCCGAAAGATGACGATGGCTTAGAAATTATCCGTCACTCTTGTGCGCATTTAATCGGTCATGCTATCAAGCAGTTGTATCCAGATGCCAAAATGGCGATTGGTCCAACCATTGAAAACGGCTTCTATTACGATATCGATATGGAGCACCGCCTCACTGAGGAAGATTTAGACGCGCTTGAAAAACACATGATGAAGTTGGCTAAAACCAACTATCAGGTTGTGAAAAAAGCCGTCAGCTGGCAAGAAGCGCACGACGTTTTCACCGAGCGTGATGAGCCTTACAAAAAAGAAATCTTAGAGCAAAATATCAGCAAAGATGATCGCCCTGGTTTGTATCATCACGAAGAGTACGTTGATATGTGCCGTGGCCCGCATGTGCCAAACATGAAGTTCTGTCAGTTCTTTAAACTAATGCGTATATCTGGTGCCTACTGGCGTGGCGATAGCCAAAATAAGCAGTTACAGCGTATTTATGGCACGGCATGGGCCGATAAAAAGCAATTAAAAGCACATTTAAACTTCTTAGAAGAAGCCGAAAAGCGTGACCACCGTAAAATTGGTAAAAAACTCGATCTCTTCCATTTGCAAGAAGACGCACCGGGCATGGTATTTTGGCACCCTAATGGCTGGACTATTTATCAAGTAATCGAGCAATACATGCGTGAGAAACAGCGCAAGCATGGCTACGATGAAATTAAAACGCCAATGATCGTTGACCGATCTTTGTGGGAGCGTTCTGGTCATTGGGATAAATTCCAAGACAGCATGTTCACGACGCACAGCGAATCTCGTGATAACGCCGTGAAGCCAATGAACTGTCCTTGTCACGTACAGGTGTTTAACCAAGGCTTAAAGAGCTACCGTGATTTACCGTTGCGTTTAGCGGAGTTTGGTTCTTGCCACCGAGATGAAGCCTCTGGCGCGTTGCACGGCATTATGCGTGTACGTGGATTTGTACAGGACGATGCACACATCTTCTGTGCTGAAGATCAGATTCAATCGGAAGTGTCATCATTTATTGGTATGCTAGACGAAGTTTATAAAGACTTTGGCTACGACGATTACATCCTCAAGCTATCTACTCGCCCTGAACAGCGTGTGGGTGATGATGCTGTATGGGATAAAGCAGAAGCCGCTTTAAAAGAAGCCCTTGATGCTACTGGCAAAGAGTGGTCAATTTTACCAGGTGAAGGTGCCTTTTACGGCCCTAAAATTGAGTTTACACTTAAAGATAGCCTTGGTAGGTTGTGGCAGTGCGGTACGATTCAGGTCGATTTCTCAATGCCAGGCCGTTTAGATGCACAATTTGTTGATGAGCATGGCGAAAGACAGACGCCAGTGATGCTTCATCGTGCTATAGTAGGTAGCTTCGAGCGATTCATTGGCATTTTAATCGAGCAATATGCAGGTGCAATGCCCGCTTGGTTAGCGCCAACGCAGGCGGTTATTTGCAATATTACCGATGCTCAGGCAGAAAATGTGCAATTAATCGCCGAAAAACTCGAAAAAGATGGTTTTAGAGCCAAAGCTGACTTGAGAAATGAGAAGATCGGCTTTAAAATCCGCGAGCATACAATTCAGCGTGTCCCTTACTTAATTGTAATTGGAGACAAAGAAGTCGAGAACGGTAAGGTTGCTGTTCGTACACGCGAAGGTGAAGACCTTGGTGTAATGACTTACGATGAATTTAGCGACCTATTACGTGCCGATGTGGCTCGTAAAGGTAGAATTATTAACCAGAACGGAGAATAAGTTATAAAACGCAACGCGAGAGCGGCTAAAGCTAATAGCCGACACGTCATTAATGACCAGATCGAAGCAGCGGAAGTTCGTTTAATTTCTGAAACTGGAGAGCAGCTTGGTATTACACCTTTAGATGAGGCGATAAACCTAGCTAAAGCTGCGGGGTTAGAGCTAGTTCAAATCTCTAACGCCGATCCAATCGTGGCTAAAATCATGGATTTGGGCAAAAAACTCTATGAAGAGAAAAAGTCTAAAGCCGCCGCGAAGAAGAAGCAGTCTCAAGTACAGGTTAAGGAAATTAAATTCCGCCCGAATACGGACATTGGTGACTATAACGTTAAGTTACGTAACCTGATCCGTTTCCTTGAAGAAGGCAATAAAACCAAGATCACTTTACGCTTCCGTGGCCGTGAAATGGCCCATCAAGAACTCGGAATGGAGTTGTTGAAGCGCGTAGAAACCGACTTGGAAGATTATGCAACTGTTGAATTACGTCCTAAAATGGAAGGTCGACAGTTAACCATGGTCTTAGCGCCTTCTAAGAAGAAGTAATTTACAGCTCAAAAAGCTGTAAACCCAGTGGGCAACCGCTGGTTTAGCAAAACGGCCGTCTTCGGACAGCCGTTTTTTAGTTTTAAAGGCAACCGGTAACTTCGGGGCAAAGTAGGGTAACTGAAACACCCGCTAACGAATGTGAAACGGTAAATGAAGTAAATCTGGAGATTGAAAATGCCAAAGATGAAAAGTAATTCGAGCGCTAAAAAGCGTTTCAGAAAAACTGCGAACGGCTTTAAACACAAGCAGTCGCACCGTAGCCATATTCTAACTAAGAAAAGCAGTAAGCGTATCCGCCAATTGCGTGGAATGTTGCAAATTGCAGATGCAGATAAGCCGCTTATTAAGCGTATGCTTCCTTACATCTAAACCGCTTTTTATTAGGAGAATTAAATTATGGCACGTGTTAAACGCGGTGTAGTGGCTCGTAAGCGTCACAAGAAAATTTTAAAGTTAGCAAAAGGTTACTATGGTGCTCGTTCACGAGTTTTCCGTGTAGCTAAGCAAGCGGTTATCAAAGCAGGTCAGTATGCTTACCGTGACCGTCGTCAGCGTAAGCGTCAGTTCCGCGCGTTGTGGATTGCTCGAATTAATGCCGAAGCTCGTGTAAATGGCTTGTCTTACAGCAAGTTCATTAACGGTCTTAAAAAGGCAGACATCGAGATCGACCGTAAAGTACTAGCAGACATTGCTGTACACGATAAAGCTGTATTTGCAGCGATTGCAGAGCAAGCGAAAGCTTCTTTAGCATAATCGTACGATTGATCCTAAAAACCCGCCTCGTGCGGGTTTTTTTATGGCCGCTATCTTTGCCAGCAAAGCCGCGATTGTTAAATATTTTGACCTAGCCTGCAGCCTGCAGCCTGCAGCCCGCAGCCCGCAGCCTAAAACATAAAACCACAACCCGCTTTGGTGGCTGGCTTTACTTCCGCGGGTCGCTGTTCGCGCATCCTTGCGCCGCTCAACTTCGCCATCCTTGGCTCAGATGCCCGCTCCAGCAAAGCCACCCACCAAAGCTAACCTTAAGCACCGCAATCAAGTAGGAGCGCGCAAAGCAAAGCGAAGCCGCGAAGGTTTAAATGTTTTGACCTAACCCGCAGCCCGAAGCCCGCAGCCTAAAACATAAAACCACAACCCGCTTTGGTGGCTGGCTTTACATCCGCGGGTCGCTGTTCGCGCATCCTTGCGCCGCTCAACTTCGCCATCCTTGGCTCAGATGCCCACTCCAGCAAAGCCACCCACCAAAGCTAACCTTAAGCACCGCAATCAAGTAGGAGCGCGCAAAGCAAAGCGAAGCCGCGAAGGCTTAAATGTTTTTAACTAACCCGAAGCCCGCAGCTCAGAACAATCAACCATGCTATAATCGTCTTTTCACCCGCTTCTAACTTGAAGCTACAAACTTGCAGCTTAAAAAAAGGCTTTACCTTGCCCACATCTTCATTAGATAACCGCATGAATATCCGCACCATCGTTTGGCCGATTTTTATCGAGCATTTGTTACGCATGAGTATGATGACGATTGATGTCGTGATGTTAGCGCGGTTCTCAGAAGAGGCGGTGGCTGCGGTGGGGCTAACTGGGCACTTTGTCTTTTTTATGGTGATTGCCTATATGATCATTTCTTCTGGCTGCGCCATTTTAATAGGGCAGAACCTTGGCGCAAAGAATCGTTCAGAAGCATTAGCATTTTCACACGTCGGTTTTTTATTAGCGTTAATTATGGCGGCGATCATTGGCCTAGGATTCTACTTAGGTGCAGAGCCCTTGTTGCTGCTATATCGATTAGAGCCTCAGGTCCATATTTTTGCTTTGCAATACTTAACGATTACCGGCGGTCTATCGGTTGGCTTATCATTGAGTATCTACTTCTCAACCGTTTTACGCGCGCATGGCTTTAGTAAGTCGCCCATGGCTATTCAATTAATTTCCGGTGCGCTGAATGTAATCGGAAATTATATCGCTTTATTTGGATTCATGGGGTTACCCGTATTTGGTGTCGTTGGTGTTGCTATTTCAACAGTTTTTAGTCAGTTAGTTGGTGCGTTGCTGTGTTGGTGGATCGTTCGCCACCACAATATCGGGTTTTCTATTCGAAGCAGCTTTAAGCTTGATTTTGTGCGCTTTAAAGAAATATTAAGATTAGGCTTACCTAATGCGGGTGAAGGGCTTTCTTATAACTTAGCGCAGCTTGCCATCATGTTTATGGTGGCGGGGTTTGGCACGGCGGCTCTGGCTGCCGTAGCAATTGCACAGAACTTATCAAGATTTGTATTTGTGTTTGCAATGTCATTGGGTAACGGCGCGCAAATTATGGCTTCTTATTTTGTGGGGCAGAGTCGCTTTGATGAGCTTAAAGCAAACGTACATCGGTACTGGCAAGTTGGGATTACTGTCTCAACCCTTTTGGTTGTTATGTTCATTGCAGCGCGCGAACCTATCGCAGGTTATTTCACTGAAGACCCAGAAACCGTTAAGTTAATTGGAGTACTTTTAATAGCAGCTTTAGCATTAGAACCTGCCAGAGCACTAAATCTCATTGTTATTTCCGCATTAAAAGGCACTGGCGATGTTATGTTTCCTGTAAAAATGGGCATCCTAAGTATGTGGGGAGTGGGCGTGTTGTTCAGCTATCTTTTTGGTATTCACTGGGGGCTAGGCGTTCTCGGTGTTTGGCTCGGGGTGGCCATGGACGAATGGGCACGAGGCATTATAATGATTATTCGTTGGCAGTCGGAAAAGTGGCGTGCCTTTGTGCGGCTAAGCGTTGCGCCTCTTACAGAATAAGCTGAGGGTGATTAATTTGCCTGATATCGTTTTCAAAGTTAAGCTATGGAATCATAAAACAAGGAGCATTTTATGGCAGTGTTAGTGACAGGTGGCGCAGGTTATATCGGCAGCCATACCGTTTTAGAGCTATTACAGGCCGGTCAATCGGTGGTTGTATTAGATAACTTTTCTAACAGTTCAGCCGAATCATTGAATCGTGTGAAAGACATCACAGGCAAAGCTGTGACGCTGATAGAAGGTGATATTCGAGACAAAGCCGTGTTGGAGCGAGTATTTCAACAGCATACTATTGAATCGGTTATTCATTTTGCTGGTTTAAAAGCCGTCGGCGAAAGCACAGAGATCCCGCTAGATTATTATGAAAACAATGTATGGGGCACAGTTAATTTACTGCAGGTGATGAAGCAGTTTAACATTTTTAAATTTGTGTTTAGTTCATCGGCCACGGTTTACGGCGATCCACACACAGTGCCTATTAAAGAAGATTTCCCGTTAAGTGCGACAAACCCATACGGCCGTTCAAAGTTAATGGTCGAAGATATCTGTCGAGATTTAGCCGCTTCAGATTCGCAGTGGAAAATTGCGTTATTGCGTTACTTTAACCCCGTCGGCGCACATGAAAGTGGCCGCATTGGGGAAGACCCTAACGGTATACCGAATAATCTTTTGCCTTTTATTGCACAAGTCGCTATTGGCAAGCGCGAGCAACTCTCCGTTTTTGGTGATGATTACAACACGCCAGATGGCACCGGAGTTCGCGATTATATACACGTGGTTGATCTTGCCAGTGGTCACTTAAAAGCTTTGGATCATTTAGATAAGCAAGAGGGTTGTGTCGCTTATAGTTTGGGAACTGGGCAAGGCTACAGCGTACTCGACATGGTTAAAGCATTTGAGCAAGCGTCACAAAAAGAAGTGCCTTTTAAAATTGTCGCTCGTCGCCCAGGCGATATTGCTTGCTGTTATGCCGATGCAAGCTTTGCAAAGGAAACACTAGGCTGGGAAGCTAGCCGAGGGCTAGAACAAATGATGAAAGATTCATGGCGCTGGCAAAGTCAGAACCCAGATGGGTATAAAAAATAGTTGCTAGTTTGGCGCTATGGGCTGCGAGTTCGAAAAACGAGTAGCTCATCTTTTGACCTTACCCGAAACAAGCGGCGCTTAACGCGCCGTTCTTTCTTTCAATCTCATATTCTCACGCTCAATATGTTTATAAAATGCAATATCTTGTAATTTCTGCGCGGCTTTTTCATCGATAACAAAGGTGACATTTGGGTGTAATTGTAAAATAGAAGCTGGGCATCGAGCGGCAAGTGGTCCTTCAACGGCATTCTGAATGGCATCGGCTTTATCATACCCAGTTGCGAGAAGTAACACTTCCCTTGCTTCTGAAATTGTGCCGATGCCCATCGTGATCGCTAAATGGGGCTGAAACTCTTCCTTCTTAAAAAAACGTTTATTCGCGTTTATGGTGTCTTCAGTTAACGTTTTTACACGAGTGCGACTGGTCAAACTAGAGCTTGGTTCGTTAAAACCAATGTGGCCGTTTCTACCTATCCCCAGCAACTGAAGATCAACGCCGCCTTTGCTTTTTAACGTTTGCTCAAACTCAAAACAAGCTTGATCAGGGTGGCTGGTGTTGCCAATGGGAACATAGGTATTTCTTTTATCTATATCTATGTGGTCAAATAAATTTTCATTCATAAAGTAGCGGTAACTTTGTGGGTGTAAACCGTCTAAACCTAGGTACTCATCTAAGTTAAATGTTGATACGTCACTAAATGAAAGTTGCTGAGATTTGTATTGCTCTATGAGTTGTTGATACAACTTAATGGGCGTGCTGCCGGTCGCCAGCCCTAAAGTACATTGAGGCTTAGTTTTTATGAGCGATGCAATTTTATCTGCCCCAAAGTTTGCAACCGCTTTTGCATTTTCTAAAATAACTACTCTCATAAGTTATGGTAACTCTATATTTTTTGGCCGGCGCGCCAAACGCCTGCGCAGTTCCAGTCATTATCTAACCAACAAATATCGCTGGTAAATCCAGGCTTAAAAGTGCCATACCGATTGTTCAATTTCATGAATGTGGCTGGTACTCGGCTGGCCATTGCGAGTGCTTGTTCAGCAGGAAGTTGTAACGTGTTGATGCAATACTTCACTGCGTCTAATAATGAAATAGCGCTGCCAGCGAGATTACCTTTTGAGTTTACTAATCGGCCATCTCGTTCCTCTATCATTTCGCCATACAATTCAAAAGTTTTTTTATCGGTACCTATATTCGCCATAGAGTCGCTGACTAAGAAAATATGTTCATAGCCTTTTGATTTGATCGCCGCTAACATAGAGGCCGGGTGTGCATGAATACCATCGGCGATGAGCCCTGCCCATGTTTGCGAAAGTGATAATGCTGCTCCAACGACTCCGGGTTCTCGTCCTTGCAGCTGGCTCATAGCATTAAACAAATGTGTGAAGCCGCTAAGACCATGCTTGTGGGCCTCTTCTACTTGACTGTAGGTGGCGTTGGTATGACCCGCGCAAACACGTATGCCTAACTCATCAATTCGTTGAATATCTTTGTTGTCTATTTTTTCAGGAGCCAGAGTTAAAATGGACGGTAGCGCTGCGAGCTGCTCTATCCACGACCAATCCGATTCAGCAAGCACTCTAAGCTTTTCTGATTGATGCACTCCGGCTTTTTCTTCGTTAAAAAATGGACCTTCAACATGAATGCCGATAATTCCTGAATGTTGTTTATCGCATTGTTTAGCCGATTCAATCGCGTTAAGCGCTACCTTAGGTTTGTCACTAATAACCGTCGGTAAAATACGAGTGACACCAAACTTAGCATGACCTGCCGCCATCGTATTTAATGTTTCCACCGTTGGTGCATTATTGAGTAACACACCACCGCCACCATTAACCTGCAAATCAATAAAGCCAGGAGCAATTGTGCCTCCGTCTAAATGAATCGACTTATAGTCTTCAGGGATGTTATTTTCTGGAACGATCGAAACAATGCAATCACCTTGTGTCAGAAGTGCACATTTTTGGTGTGTGATGTAGCCATCAAAAACAGCAGCGCCTCTTAATGCAAACTTCATTCATTCAGTCCTATTGAAAAGCCATTAATCAAATTTAAGTTCAGTGACAAAATCGTAAATATCGCCTCGATACCAAGAGCGTGTAAACTCTATGGGTGAGTCATTTAAAGCAAAGCCTTGGCGTTCGATATAAAGTACCGCATCGTTGGGCGCTATATTTAATGATTCCGATACGCTTTTATCGGCATTGATAGCCGTCATTGTTTGTAGCGCTCTTACTGGCCGTGCTTTTTTTGTGTCTAAGTAAGCGTAAAGTGATTCGCCCACTTCATTAGCGTCGTTGATAATGTAAGCGGGTACACTGGCAATTTCATAGGCCATGGCGGTATCGCTGGCGTATCGAACACGGGTGAAGCGGCTTACCATACTGCCGGGCGATAAATTTAATGCCTTTGCCTCCTTTGGCGAAGCTTGAAGGGTTGCACGCGAAACCCAGCTCGATGTGGGCGTCATGCCACGTGCCTGCATATCTTCGGTAAAGCTGTTAAGAACGGCTAAGTTCTTATGAATGTTTTGCTTTACTCCACGGGTTACCATGGTGCCAGCACCTTGCCGTTGCACAAGTAAACCTTCTTTAACTAAACTTTCGACAGCTTTTCGCAATGTCACTCGAGACACGCCTAATTGTTCGGCCAAATCTCTTTGCGGTAATAGAAAATCGCCATCTTCAAGCATGCCCTCATGAATAGCCTGGCTGAGTGAACGCGCTAATTGAGTGTAAAGTGATCCTGGTTTTGTCGGGTCGGGTCTGATGAAATCGAGCAGTTCTTGGCTGCTCTTTACATTAATGCTCACGTTGAATCCTTTGTTGTGCCAAAAGTAAAGCGCCGTTTAACGCATCGCCTTTTGGTTCATGAATCTGTTCTTGAATTGTTTTTGGTAGTAAGGCTTTCACCCAATTGGCGAGGCCTCCCATTAAACTTAACGGTAATTCATCGCTGATTAAAGCGGTAATTTGCTCAGTTAAAATAATTTTTTGATCTTCAATGATTAAGGCGGCAAATTCATCACCTTGTGCAAATGCTTCCGTAACAATTGGCGCAAACTTCCCATAGTCACCTGAGCTTGCGTGCTGCGACCAAGCGACTAACTCGTCTATACCGCCTGGAAATTGTTGCCAAACTTTTTGAGTCATTGGTGTGCTGTGAATGAGCCGGTCGTGCCGTTTGATCGCTTGCTTAATGGCTTGCATACCTAGCCAAGCGCCGCCCCCTTCGTCATTTAAAGGAAAACCCCAGCCCCCTAATTTTTGCCACTTACCATTGCGATTCGCGAGCCCTACCGTCCCAGTACCTACAATATAAATAGCACCGTTGTTGAGTTGATGAGCGCCCAAGCATGCCGTTTGCGCATCGGTTAGAATGTCCAAGTGCCCTACGCCTTGAACGTGTGCTTTAAAGCTTTCTACGGCACTTTTAACTTCTGCCCCCGCTAATCCAGCCACAATATAAGAACGTTTAATGCAATCTTGAGGCAACTTTGCTCGCTCTAATGCCAATTCGATGCTGTGAGAGACTGAATGCCAAGCCAATGAATCGTTCTGAAAAATGTTTGCGCTTCCGGAAACGGCTTCTCCCAATGTCTGACCAGATAAATCTGCAATACGTGTTCGGCATTGAGTGCCACCGCCATCAATGCCGATGATATGTGTATAAGGTGAACTCATTAATGGCTTCCGTTTTGAGCTACATAGTAAGGTTGTTTTAAAGCGGACTAAGAATATAACCTTTACAGTAAGAAAACAATACCAATATAATACCTTTTTAAAATCAGCCACTGGGCCAACTTTATGCAGACCAATGCAGGAATTACGCTGTTAAATGACGGCGAATATTTCGACCTAATTATTCACATTCCACAGCAGCCAGGTATTCAGGAGGTCTATGATCATATTTGCTTTTCGTTTGTTAGCCCTTTTACGGATGATCAGCTGAATGGCGGCACGCTGATAGAACGCCAGGGAGACTGGCATCGAATTTTGCTTGATCAGCCTTTAACACCCAAGAGTGAAATTAAGTTATTGGTTCGAGCAAAAGGAAGCTTAACGAAAGCTACAGACTATCCTGAAGGTGTTTACTTAGAGAATAACGAATCCCGCTTAAAAGTGACCACCAATGCGAAGATCACTCGTCATACAGAACCCAATCATTGGCAAAAATCAAAAACAGCCGCATTTATCCCGCAATGTGATGTCGTTGAGCACAAAAGCACGGTGACTAAGCCTAAAGCTATTAGTTTTCAAGGTGAGATATGGTCAATCGGGTGGTTTGAGCGAATGACCCGTAAGCTAAGGTTTCGCTTCGAGAGCGATACCGATCAAGCGTGGTTGATCAGTGCACAATGTGATGGTTCGCTCGATGTCTTGTTTAAACTGGATATATCTCAGGAGGGTGTGCACTTAACTTACCGAGAAAAGGCCGGGTTTTATCAAGGCCAGGCCTTTTTCTTACAGTATTTGCTTCAATTGATTAAAAATGAAGAAATGTTCGCGCTAACAATGCAAGGAGGAGCGCTCTTTTCATATAGAGGCGTACACATTGATGTAGTGCGACATTTTTTCAGTGCTACCACATTGCAGGAGTGGCTCGACGTTTTTGCGTTGTTCCACTACAACCAATTTCATTGGCACCTAACCGATGATGATGGCTGGCGTGTGCCGAGTGATGCATTTCCAGAGTTAGTGCAAAAAGGCTCTGTACGAGGCCCGGGTTTAACGTTGCCGCCACAGATGGGAACCGGTTGTGAGCTTTATCAAGGTATTTACTCAAAAGAACAAATAAAACAAGTTGTTCATCACGCTACTGAGTTAGGCATAAATGTGGTGCCTGAAATGGATTTACCTGGGCACGCCCGTGCACTTTTAAAAGCATTACCCAAGCTGCAAGAAAAAGAAGATCAATCGCTTTATCAAAGTGTTCAATTCTTTAATGATAATGTCATTAACCCCGTTTATGGCGACACATTGAACATCGTAAAGACATTGCTGTCGGAATGGTGTGAACTCTTTCCAGGGCGCTTATTTCATATCGGGTCTGATGAGATACCGGCAGGCGTTTGGCAACGATCACCTTCCGCTTTACAGTGGGCCGCCGAAACCGATCAACCGATAAAAAACTTGCAAGGTGTGCTTCTTAACGTTGTTGAGCAGCATTTATCGACCTTTGGAAAAACCATGGCCGGCTGGGAGGAAGTGGTGGAAGGGGAGGGAACTTCGTCCAACACCTGGGTTTATTCTTGGCAAGGTGTAGATGCCGGAATAAAGGCCGCAAAGCTCGGTCATTCTATTGTGATGACGCCCGCCCAGCATTGTTATCTAGATTTAGCCGTTACCACCAAGCACGATGACCCAGGTTACTACTGGGCCGGCACAGTGAACTTGGCTGCAACTTATGAATACGACCCATACAAAGGCGTTCCCATCGAATACCAAGGGAATATTAAAGGGGTTCAAATGTGTTTATGGAGTGAATTGATTCATAACAAGACCGAAGCAGAGTACATGATGTTTCCTCGTCTTTTAGCTGGCTCAGAATTGGGCTTCTATAGTAATACCAAAGGGGAGTTTGGTGCCTTTTATGGACGAGTACAGCGTTGGATGCCACTTTTGTCAGCACTGGGCTTGGCGGTAAGAGCCGAAAAAGATACATGGTGATACTAAAAATAAGGCCTTTTAAATCAATAGCTTAGGTTTAATTTGAGGTTTTATTAGGCATTACGAGTGTATTTTATGTTGCCTGATATTTATATTGGTATTATATTGGTCTCATAAATATCCAGAACAACAACAAACGAGGCAAAAAAATGAAACGACTAAAAACAGGTATGGCCATTGCGGTCGCCACTGCAACCATAGCGACGTCTAACCTCGCATTTGCGGATGACACCGTATTGCAGCTGTACACATGGCGCGAACAAGACCAGGCTCTATTCGATTACATCAATGAAAACGATCTAATTCCTGGTGTAGAAATTAAGACCAATGTTTATAACGGTGCAGGTGAGCATGAGACTAAACTCCGTATCGATTTCCAAACCAATCGACCTGATCTATATCACGCAAAAGCAGGCACTGCATGGATTCAACCTTGGATAGATGCAGGCGTAGCTGCGCCAGTGACCGATTTAGGCATAAACTTAGATAACTTTGGCGATGCCGCACTGTTTGGCGCGACCGCGGCCGATGGGAAAATATATGGAGTGCCCTTTGTTATGCAAATGCAGTCTATTTTGTACAACAAAGCGGTAGTTAAAAAAGAGCCTAAAAACCTAGAAGAATTAGAAGCGTTGTTTGCTGATCTTAAATCTCAAGGTATTGTGCCGTTGCATGTGGATGGTCGTGATGCTTGGTATTTGAATCAAGTTTTGCACGAAACTATTTTGGCTGGTATGACCAGTGATGAATGGTCTCAAAAGGTGGTTGTCGGTGAGGCTTGCTTTACGGATGATGTCTATGTCGATGCAATGGAGCGCTTTAAATCGTGGCAAGATAAGGGGTATCTAAACCCAACGCCTTTGGCAGATGATTACGGTGCAATGAGAACCGGTGTAGCATTAGGAACGTCAGCAATGATGGTCGATGGTATTTGGTCAGCAACACCTGCGTCACCTATGTACGAAATTGACCCGTCACTTGAACTTGGTTATATGGCGATTCCAGGTGCCAGCAATAAAGTTTACGGCTTCGTTGATGGACACATTGCGTATAACCCAAATAGCGAGAAAAAAGCGGCGATCAAAAAAGTGCTTGAGTTCTATACCACCAAAGAATTCTCGCAACTATTTGCTGATACAGTAGAAGCGATCCCCGCGTCGACTCATAAAATAAAAGTTGAAGTTGATCGTGTGAACCAAGCCGCGAAGTTAATTGGTACGAATGCTTTGCCTGGTTTACCATTTTTTACGCCAGCACTAAATGGCGGCGAGCCAACTTACCAGGCTCTAACGGCTGCAGGCTTGCAGGAGTTACTGGCAGGAAAGTCTACCGCTAGAGAAATGGCGGAGAAAATTCAGAAAACTCTGAACAGCCAAGGTTACATCGGCGCTGCTAACTGCGCATTGTAAAAGTGTTTAGGGTTGCAAGCTCATCTTGCAGCCCTTTTTTACGCTAAACTCTTTATTAGTTATACCTTCCTTTCGCGTTAAAGAAGTACCTAAGATGACTCAATTGAACCAACAACACAGCAGCAGCCCGAAACCTCAGCTCTCCGGTAAGGCATCCACCCAACCATCGCTTGAGTCGACAGCTTCACCTCGTTTCAGTTTCAAAACTATTCAGAATATTCAGCGCGCTTTTTTACTCGCACCGGGTGTTTTGTTGTATGGCATTTTTAACTTTATTCCGTTGATGGGCTTGTTTTACATTTCTATGGTCGATTGGCCAGGCATTGGCGAAAAGAAGTTTGTTGGCCTAGACAATTTTAAAAAAATATTGGGTGAAGAGTATTATCGAGATCAATTGTTTAATGCGCTCGCTCAAAACGTCATCTTTTTTATCGTAATCATTGGTTCATTTTTGTTAATTGGCACTGGCTTGGCCATGCTACTCAGTTTTAAAACCTGGGGGCGTAAAACCTACCAAATTATCTACTTTTTGCCTTATCCAATGGCAGGGGCAGCGGTTGCTTATTTATTGGATTTATTTGTTCATCCAAGAGGGCTATTGAATGCAGCGTTGGTTAAATCGGGTGTGACAGACTTGCCGATTCCATTTTTAGGATCAGAAGATACGGCGCTCGTTACGCTTGCGCTGTTTTATTCATGGCACCGCATGGGTTTTGCCATCATGTTGATTTTATCCGGTATTTTAGCGGTAAGAACCGACTTATTAGAAGCCTCTATGTTAGATGGCGCGAACCGTTTTCAGTCTATTAAAAATGTGGTGCTTCCGGTGTTAGGCCCGGCCTTTATTCTCATAACGGTTATCACGATGGTCGATGTTTTTAATAACGCTGATTACACCTTATTGATTATGGGACCAGAAGCCGGTCCGTTTTACTCGACAGATATTATGGGTACCTTTCTGTTCCGCTCTGCTTTTGGAGCATCGGTTGCAGCCTCAGATGCAAACTTTGGCTTGGCTGCGGCGATAGGATTAGTCACTGCGTTAATGATTTTGCCTGCTGCGCTTTTTTTAGCATTGCGTAACTTACGAAATAAATAATAGGCCTTCTAATGGATAAAATTTTCAAACTCAGTAAAAAAGAACAATTGGTCGTTCAGTTTATAATGATTGCCTGGGCAATTGTGGTACTTATCCCTTTTTTGTCCGCCGTTATGAATGCATTGAAACCAAACGTAGGGCAGGTTTTCCGTGATCCATTTGGGTTTCCTGATCCGGTCACATGGGGCAATTTTGCAAAGGCTTGGGTTAATGCAAACTTTGGGCAGTACTTTGCTAATTCAGCTTTTATCGCATTGATCAGTGTGGTCATTGTTACTTTTTGTTCTAGTACAACGGCCTTTGTGTTGGCACGAATGCCATTTAAGGGCAGTACGCTTATTTTTGTATGTTTTATGATTGGGGTTATTATTCCTATACGCTTAGCATTAGCGCCTTTGTTCGATACAGTACGTACGTTAGGGTTATTAGATTCGCTTTGGGGTGTTATTTTTGTTCAAAGTGCGAGCATGATGCCGGTCGCCGTATTTATATTGGTGAGTTTCTTTAAAACCATATCGAAAGAAATTGAAGAAGCGGCCATTATGGATGGAGCAATGCCCTTTACGGTGTATTCCAAAATTATGCTACCGCTTATTAGACCTGCGCTCGCTACCATTGCTTTGTTAACGTTTGTGCAAGCATGGAATGAATACTTTTTGCCTCTTATTTTTATTCAATCGGAAGAGTTGTACCCATTAACTTTAGGGCTAAAGCAATTTAACCAACAATATGCCATTCAATGGCACATGATGTTTGCTGGTATTTTAATTATGATGGCGCCCACAATGATTGCATTTGTATTAGCATCAAAGCAGTTTATTTCAGGGTTAACCCAAGGCGGTGTTAAAGAGTAGTGTGAGTAAGTTCAGTTGACTTAGAGTAGGCTTGCCCCGCATTGAGCGGGGCTTTTTTTAACTTACTCTACTAAAGTAAAGACAATACCTTGCTCGTCTATTTTCGTAACTTTAACGGATAGCTCATCATTTAACTTATAACTTCGGTTCTCAGATTTAAGCATCATTCGGAGTGGGTCGTAACTGAATTTTTCATCGCTGCGCTTCAAATCTAAAAAGCCCATGATGCCACTGTCTTTAATTTGTAGAATTAAGCCATTTGCGGTTAAGTGATTAACTTGTACTTGCCAAGTTTGTTCCGGTTGTTGCTCTAACCACTGCTGGCCTAACCGCTTTTCAATACTATTTGATATATTTCGAGCAATGTACCCATTTTCATTAAAGTGCTGCACAAGTTCTTCAGATACATCACCTTCTTCACCCTTTAGTTTTTGCTTAATGAGGCGATGCATTACTAGGTCTGAATACTTCCGAATAGGAGAGGTTACCGTGCTATAGGCACGCAAACCTAATCCGTAATGCGGTTTAGATGTACGCTGCCATACACCACGTTCGAATCGTTTGGTCAGCAATGTCGCCAGTGGAAAATCTTCAATTTGGTGGGCTTGTTGAATGATACGTTTAAAACCTTCTAGAGTGGTTGCATCTTCATCGGCTACCGAAGGGCAGAAATCACGGAGCAACCCTTTTAACTCGGTGTGTCTATCGCCTTTGAATCCTGCGTGGCTCATAAATAAACCAGGACTATTTTCAAACCAAAGCGCGGTTAAATAATTCGTTGCTATCATTGCCTCTTCGACCATGCTGCGAGCGCTGTTCCGAGATTCTTTAACAATATCGGTGACGACCAGGTTGTCATCTACACGAATACGATAGTCCGGTCGATTCACCATAGGGTTCGCGTGTGTTTGGCGCCAATTACCCAGTGCCAAAGTACAATCATTCAATTCATTCATGAATGCATATTCATCTGGGGTGCTATTGGTGTCGACCCATTGGCTCACATCGTCATAGGCCAGTTTTGCGTGGTTCTTCACCAAACTTGGTGTAATTGCGAGGTTTGAAGGCTCACCGGATTTGGCAATATCCATTGAAAAAACCAATGCTGGTTTTATTTCACCTTCTTTAAGTGACATCGCGTCATTCGATAAAACAGTAGGCACCATGGGTAAAGTTACCCCGGGTAGGTAGCAACTGGTCAGTTGTTTTTTTGCGCGTTCATCTAAAATGGATGAATCCGGTAAGTAAGCACTTGCATCGGCGATGGCGACTTTTAAGTGCCAACCATGATCTGTTTGTTGTGCAAAGAGGGCATCGTCCATGTCGAGTGTCGATTTTGAATCAATGGTGACAAAGGGAATGTCTGTGGCATCGATGTAATCTAAAGACGTTATGTCGAGTCCGTTTGCTAACGCTGTTGCTTCAGCTGTCTCTTGGTCGGTAAATGTCATTGACAAGTCGTGCTCTAACAGCGACATGGCATACCAGGTTCGGTTATCGTTAGCATCGCCAATGGTTTCGAGTACTTTAGCCTGCGCCTTCCCTGTTTCCCAAGGGTGTCTTGTTACTTGCGCTTTTACTATTTGTTTCGACTTAGCCTCGTTTACGTGGCTAGGGGGTACAAACAGCCACCCTGAAAAGTTTGACTGCATGGGCTCAACACCTTGCGCTTTACCTCTGACCACAAAGGTACCCATAAATTCTTTTAAATCACTGTTCACCAAAGACTCAAGAATGGCCTTAGTTTTATTGTCGGCCTGCTCTTCAATAATAAATGTGACTTTATCACCTGGGAAAACTTTGCTCATTTCATCGGGCGCTAAAAAGGTTTCTGTGCCGTCTTCAGCTACAACAAAACCAAAGCTTTTACCTGTTCCTTTTACAGTTCCGGTAAATGTTTCTTTGTTTGCTTGAATTTCTGTTTTAAGAGCGTTTAATACATCGAGTGATTTTAAATCTAGCATGAGTCTCAGTGATAAATAACGATTTAGGCTGCAAGTATATAGGCTGTCGTTGGGATTCCCACTGTTTTTAGCGATTGCTTAGGGTCTAATTTAAGGTGATTGGGAGTTTAAATGGGTAATGTACAGTCGTTGGCTGCTTTCAAGAAGGCTAAAACTAAGGCCAAGGCGGCAGGGGTCACTTTATGTAAAAATGGCCACCATAAGTGGTCAGTAGAAAAAGAAACAACGTTCGATAGCAAGCAGGGTAAACTGGTCAGTCGATATCGTTGTGTGCGTTGTAATAAAACGAAAGTGAGCTCGAGTTAATTTATCAAGCTCATTTAATCATTAGGGTGCTTCTGAGCTATTTGGTTCATCTGACCAGCGCTCTAAATTGCCTAAAAATGTACGCGCACGCTCTAAGTTCTGAGCGATAGTATTGTTACCTGGCGCCAACCTTTGGGCTTGCTCCCAACTCTCTATAGCCTCGGCAATCAGCCCTGAGTTGTACAGCTTGTTGCCGCGTTGAGTTAAAGCTTTTACGCGTTGTAGTTTTAACAGTTCAAACCTGTCTTTGTAGGCTTTAGTTTCTTCAAACCCAAGCGCGCTCATTTCGTTAATGATTCGTTCTGCGCCTAAGTAGTCATCATGTTCAATTCGGTTTTTGTAGCTTTGCACTAGCTCCGGCCATTGATCATCGATCTTTTTCACGTTGTTGTTTCTCGCATCTCGGCGCTGTTGTTGTTCAAACGCTAACACTTCTGACAGCAGATCTTCACTTAAGCTATTTGGCGCGGTTTGTATTGATAAGGTTAATGCTTCTCGCGCTTGAACCGCCTGTTTATCTTGCCAATACCGGGCACCTAAGACATAGAGCTCGCGTGAGGTTTGCTTGGCTTGGCTATTAAAGTTGTTGAAGGTGGTAGAAGCAAAAAAGCGAGAATTTGCATTGTAGAGCATAGACTCTTGGTGTGGCCGGGCGGTAATGAAGTATTTTGCTTTCGCTATCAAAATGGCAGCCTTGTCCATCTCAACTCGCGCTAACCGTTTATCATCATAATAACGGCGTTGTTCAATTAATTCAGGTGCACTGGGTAATCGTTGTAGGGCCTGGTCTATGAGATTAGTTGCTCCAACCCAATCTTGCGTAGCAGATAAGCCATCGGCATCGTTCAGTACTTTTTTAATAAAGGCTGAACGTTCCTTTTCTAATGTTGAGGTTAGGGCTTTCAATTGCTGATAGTTTTGGTGATCTGCCTCGAGCTTAGAGATGGTTTCAAGGGCAATGTCGTATTGATCGTTCTCTCGCCATATTTCTACTTGCCCAACGAGACCAGCTTGCTGGGCATAAAAGCTTGCGCAACCGCTAAAACTTATAAAAGTCAGAAGGAATAAAACGTATAAGTAGTTATTTTTCATTATTTGATTCAATTTGGTCGACAACTAAAGTATCAATGGCATTCGTAAAACCTTTAACTTGAACTTGCTGCGTTTGGTGCGTACTAATTTCAAAGCCATTTTTATTTGCTCTAACCGACTCAATAAAAGCTCGGTCAGTTAATATTTGGCCGCAAGGTGCTTTGTCGCATAATCGCGCCGCTAAATTCGCGGCATCTCCAACTACAGAGTAGTTTAGTCGTTCTGGAGAGCCCAGCAAGCCGGCTAACACCTCACCAGAGGCTAATCCTATCCTGATATCGAGCCAAGGTAGTTTTTCTTGTTGCCGTTGTTTATTTAAAATCGCGATGTCATCCCTAATTTGCACAGCACAGTTAAGCGCGTGTTGACGGTGTTGAGGATCATAAGAAGGGCAGCCAAATACCAACATGGCGCAATCTCCAATGAATTTATCTACGTTACCTTGATGAGCGTGGCAGGTATTGGCAAATTCGGTGAAATAAAAATTGAGCACATCGGCAATAACTTCAGGGCTGTGGTTGTTACTAAAGTTTGTATAGCCAACCAAGTCGACAAAAATAATACTGGCCTCAACCCGCTCCCCTTGTAGGGTAAAATCTTCATCCTCTCGAGACATGTAGTTTTCAGCGACAGAGGATGAAACAAAGCGAGAGATGTTTTTTTCGAGCGTCAACTTTTGTTCAAGGCCATCGGCCATATTGTTAAAAGCCGATTTTACGGCTGTAAATTCTCCTGAATAATCACCTCGCATACGAAAACTTAGCCGACCAGAGGCAATGGCTTCGGATGCACTGATGATTTCTAAAATGGGTTTACTTAGGTTACGGCTAATGCGAACAGCCAAAAGCATGATGGAGAGCACCATCAGTGCCACTAGCGTTAACCCTGAACTGACAATAAAGCGTTGGTTTTCAATTAGCTGGCTTTTATCTAAACCAATCCAAGCCACTCCGCCGGTTACGCCGTTGAAAACAATCGGCTGATAAAACCAGCCAATGTTATTTTCATCGAGTGCGAACCCGCTTTCTTGCGTATTCATTCTATCGTAGAGCCAATGATTGGGTGGTTGAATGCCCGAACCCGTCACAATTTCTTGATCTTTGTTGACGATGACTGTGGAAAGGACATCGGTTTGTTCACTGATATTTTTAACCAGTTGCCCGAGCTTTAGCTCATCTTTAACAAACACAAGTTCAATAGCGTTGGTGGCCAATTGGTTTACTAAAGTGGTGCCCATCACATTGAACTGCTCTTCCATTAAAGAAAACTGACGATAAACCATCGGGTAACCCAATATGCCAGCACTGAGCAGAATCATGCTGATCATTGATAAAGCCAATTTTTGCGCGAACGTCAGTGTGAACACATTTAAATCTCGTAAGGAATGCCCCAATATTAAAGGACTTTAATGAAAATTACTCAAGGTAGCCTAGTTGAAATAGAATTTTATGCGCTGGTTCACGCTTTATAGGTCTTTTTGACTTGTTTTATGGCTTATGAGAAGCCTAAAATACAGGCTATGGCCAATATAGAACTTATTCTCCCCTACCTTTTAGCCATACAATGGATTGTCGCTTGCTTATTTGTTCCAATTTTATGTTGGTACGAAGGTTTAAGTACGTCTAAGTTTTGTGTAACTTGTGCCGTCATTTCAGGCTATGGTGTGCAGTTTGGATTTTATAAGTTGATGGATGGTGCTGGCTTTAGTGATGCAACACTCATTATGTTCAGTGCGATGGCGGCTTATATTTGGATTCACTATTTGGTGCGTGCATGGCCCGATAAAAAAGAAATCACCAACGCAACGACACCTACCGCTACAGAAGACAATACCGCTCCTGCCAATTAAGCTATTTCGAAAGTTTAGCCTAAGTCGTAAACTTAAGCTTTTTTACTGTGCCAAAATTCAAATTCATCTTGGCTTAATGCGCGTGCTTCATCTTCTAACATCACCGGTATGCCATCACGTACAGGGTAAGCCAGTTTAGCTGCCGTAGAAACTAACTCTTCTTTTTCATTGTCAATTTGTAGCGGTGTTTTTGTGACCGGACAAACTAAAATCGTTAACAAGTGTTTATCGATGAGCATGGTCATCTTCCTCAGAGTCTAAATTAAGTGGAACGCCAGGCACGGGGTCAAACCCTCCCTTGGCTCCAGGATGGCAGCGGCCAATTCGCTTTATAGCAAGCCAGCCGCCTTTCAATGCGCCGTATTTTTTTAATGCAATTAATGCATACTCAGAACACGTTGGGTAATATCGGCAGCGTGGTCCAAGCATTGGGCTGATCACCCCGCGGTAAAAATAAACTAAAGCGATCAGCGGCCATTTCATGCGCTAAGCTTCTCGTACCCATTGAGTGCCTTCGCGCGTGTCTTTAATTTGAATGCCCGCACTGGCAAGTTCATCTCGTATAGCATCGGCTCGGGCAAAGTCTTTTGCTTTTTTTGCTTCGACGCGTTGCGCAATTAATGCTTCAATTTCTTCAGCAGGCATGCCGTCGGCGGCATCGCCTTGAAACCAATCGGTAGCGCTAAGCTGCCCAATATTTAAAAAGTCTGTGATGGCAAATATTTCACCTTTCAATTCAGCCTTTTCAAGTTCGTCTTCAGTTTTGAAAAAACGATTGGTTAAATCGTGCAACGACGCGATCACTTTGGGCGTATTCAAGTCGTCTAGTAATGCGCTAATGGCAGGTAAATCATTCAAATTGCTCGGTGCGACAGCTTCAATATTGGCGGCATCTCGTTTAATGGTATACAAACGATCGAGAAGCAGCTTGCTTTGATGCAATAATTGAGCGGACCAATTCATATTTGAACGATAATGTGCAGAAAGCAGTGCTAAGCGAACTAATTCAGGTGGTTGCTCGGCAAGCATGTCTCTCAACACAATAAAATTGCCCAAAGACTTTGACATTTTCTCGCCTTCGATATCGAGCATGGCGTTATGGACCCAATACTTCGCGTAACCATGGCTTTCATCAGTGCAGCACACTCCTTGAGCCAATTCGTTTTCATGGTGGGGAAACAATAGGTCGGTGCCGCCACCATGAATGTCAATGGTATCGCCAAATAAGGCTTGGATCATGGCCGTACATTCGATGTGCCAGCCTGGTCGGCCTCGTCCCCATGGGCTTTCCCAACCGGGTTGATCTTCATTCGATGGCTTCCAAAGTACGAAATCCATTGGGTTTTTCTTATAAGATGCCACTTCAACTCGAGCGCCAGCAATCATATCTTCGGTATTACGCTTAGACAGTTTGCCGTAATCGGGCATCGAATCGACAGAGAATAATGCGTGGCCATCAGATGCATAGGCATGACCGCGTTCAATTAACTTTTCAATGGTCGCAATGATGGGTTCAATATGACCTGTGGCTTTTGGCGCATGGGTTGGCTCTAAATTGCCAAGTTTCGCCATGTCGTCGTCATAAGCCTGAATGTATTTATCGGTAATGACAGAAATATCTACGCCTTGTTCACTGGCGGCGGTATTAATTTTGTCATCGACATCGGTAAAGTTACGCGCATAGCTCACCTTTGGGTACAGCAATGAGAGTGTTCTATACAACAAGTCATACACCAGCGCTGAACGGCCATTACCAATGTGAATATAATTGTAAACCGTCGGTCCACACACATACATGGTGACGTGGTTTGGGTCTTGAGGGGTAAAGGGCTCTTTTTTGCCAGTTAGGCTATTGTGCAATACCAAGGACATGCGCGTTCCGTTTGTCATGTGACAGATTAAGTTTAGTCGGCCATTGTATAATAGTTAGAATGGTATTTTTAGTCCGAAAGTGCAATTGCACCTTTACCGACTCCTTCAAATGCCCGAACCGTCCATTCGTGGTTTGGGAATTCATTTTTTATTAAGTCACATAAGTGCGTAGCGATAAGCTCTACCGTGGTATCCGTATGCATGGTGTAGCACTGAGCCGGGTTAAGCCAAACATCAAAACGGCCTTGTTCAGCTTCGTAGCCAACATGCATCAGGTGGTCGTATGGAGCGCTGCTTAATATGTCTTCATCGGTAATGAGGTAGATGTCATGAAATTTTTCGGCAATATCCGCTTCAACTTGAAGGTCACGTTGACCGTCTTTTAAGACAATAATTTTAGATCGGTGTCCGTGGCAAATGCGCTGGCAATCACCTAGGTGTTTTTTAAGACCGTGCGAGTAGTGATACAAAGCACCGACTATTTCTTCAGCTCTTAAATTGAGTTTCACCTGTTTCACATTGCTCGGTACTAAGCTATTGAGGTGGTTCTCAAGTAATGGTCTGGCACTATCAATGGAGACTTTATCGCTGTCGATCAGGAAAACGGAATCTCTTGGTCCTTGGTAAGCAAACTGGACTTCATCTTGCACCTGATAAGCAATGCGGATCTCGTCATTAAGTTCAAGGTGTTCAACGCTTAAGCCAGGCAGTTGCTCTGGAACGACCAAGGTGTGATCCATTCCGCCATCGAGTGCGGCTTTGAGCAGTTTTTTAACGTGCCCAAAATCGAACACCATGCCTTCATCGTTTAATTCGCCCAGAAGCTCGACATCGACAATCCAGCTTTCGCCAACAACGCCTCTGCGTGGGTGAAAATAACTAAAATCTAACACAGTCAGATTATCAACAAACAAACGATTCAACACAGACAGAAAGCTCCAATTAGACTAGGGATTAACGCATCGTACCCACAGTATAGCGTGGCGGGCGATTCTACCAGAAACTCAGCGGCTCGCTAAGGTAAAATGCTAAAAATTGACCAACTAGTCTAAAAATTTCAAGCTTTAAGCTTTTTATAGGCAATTAAACCATTTGAGATATAGGTTGCGCGTAAATAACCCATTTGCTTCAATGCCGCGGCCGAGAGTGCTCCTCGGTTATTGGCGTTGCAGTAACATATAATTTCTGTGTTTAAATCTGGGATTTTTGACTCTACAATCATTTCTAATTTGCCACGGCTAATATTTAACGAGCCAGGAATGTGCCCTTGTAAATGCTCGTCTGGATCGCGAATATCGAGTGCAATGGCACCCCCAGCAATGCGTTCATCGACAATATCTGGAGCAATGCTGTTCACCTGCGACATGGCATGGTCGGCAAGTGCTTGAAATTTTTCAGTATATTTCATGTTTGTGCGCCTATTCTAATTTAGATTTTTCTAATATAAATGAGTCGCGCTGTTTTTTCAATAATTCTTTTTTGTTTGAAGTGAGAGTCAACGTTGAGAACACCGTTAATTACCCGAGAAGGGTACGAAAACCTAAAGCAAGAGTTAGAAACCTTGTGGAAGGTGGAGCGCCCTGACATTACAAAAAAAGTAACATGGGCTGCAAGCTTGGGCGATCGCAGTGAAAACGCTGACTACCAATATAATAAAAAGCGCCTAAGGGAAATTGATCGTCGCGTTCGGCACCTGAGAAAGTGTTTGGAGTACTTAAAAATAGTTGATTTTCAGCCCGAACAAGAAGGAAAGGTGTATTTTGGCGCCTGGGTAGAAGTAGAGAACGATAATGGAGATGAGCTGAAATTCCGTATTGTGGGCTACGAAGAGATTTTTAACCGTAAAGATTACATCTCAATCGATGCACCAATGGCGAGAGCTTTACTGAAAAAAGAAGTTGGCGATGACGCCGTAGTGAAAACTGAAGCAGGGGAAGTCACTTGGTATATCAACAGTATTCACTACGGCTAACGCTAGATTAAAAAAGGAGCACGCCCCTTTGATTTAAGCCAGCGATTCTTCTGGTGTTTTTTGTAAAGTGGGTTGCTGGCGAAGCTTTATCACTTGCGCTTGTCGAATCAGCATTTTAGGTAACGTGCCAGATTGTGGGTATTGACTGTAACCTAGCCCAAAGCGAACGTGTATGTTGGCTATTTTGCCTGCGGATGTTTGTAGAAGTTTTTCCGACAAAATCCGGGCAGACTGCTTCAGGCTAGCCAAGCCTGATTCTGGCAAAACAGCCACAAATCCATTGGTGTTATATCGGGCTAAAAAAGTATTTTCAGGGATACTTCGTTCCAATATGCGTGCAAACTGCTTAGCAAAATTCTGAGCCGTTTCTTCACCCTTGGTTCGGACGATGGTTCGATAATCGCTGAGCTCTACATAAATAATGTCAAACGCGCTCGAAGGCTGGCCTGCTTTTTCAACTAACAGTCTTTCTAAGTGCTTCTCTAGGGATGACCGGTTAGGAAGGCCACTGCTGGCATCTATGAATGCAGACTTCATTACCGCCGCATCTCTGGCTTCTTGTTCGCGTTTTGAGCGCTCAATGGCACGGTAATCTTGATAAGCAATGTAAACGAGCAAGAGTAAAAATACAGAAGAGGCAACGGCCGTTGGAACGCCCATCCAGTTGCCGCGTAAGGTGTTTTCAGCAGAGCAAATGGCCCCTACCAAAAAAGTTACCGCAGACATACCTGTATAATGCATGCCGCAAACGGCAATCCCCATGATGAGAGCAGCCGAAAGACGTGCTAATAAGCTGTATTTAACCGGTACTAGCTCAATATTCCGGCAAATCAACAAGGCGGCAAAGGAAGCCGCGACCGCTATAATGCCGGATAAAATAACTAAAGGAATATTATAAATGATGCCTGGCGACATCTGCATAGCAATCATGCCACTGTAATGCATAGCAAATACGCCCATGCCAACCAGAAGTGCACTTCCTGCGAGCTGAAATAATGAAACTTTTTCTAAAGTGATAACCCATAAACCTAAGCCAGATGCAATGAGCGCAACAACAAAAGAAAAGACGGTCCAAGTGACATCAAACGTCATTTCAAAATTGGTGTGATAGGCGCTCATACCAACGAAGTGCATGGACCAAATACCTCCGCCTAAACACAAAGCGCCAGCGAAGAAAGAGAAGGATTTGAAGCCCGATTTTAGACTACGAACACGACCGCTAAAGTAGATAGCGGCAAAAGAGGCAATAACAGCGACACAATATGAGGCGAATACGAGTGTTAAATCGTAAGAGTCGTTCATTAATTTTCCTTAATTATTGAAACAAAATGGTGGTTATTTAAACAAACAATGGTTTAAGGGCGCGCAAATTACAGAATTGAACGGCGGTTGTCTATAGGTTGAACAAAATTAGTTGTTTATTTTGACAAGTACTACTTTAGAGGGCTTTTTTACGCTTCGCGCGCATGGCGTTTCGAACCACAAAGCGGTTGGGGTTTAGGTGGTCCGCAATGGTTTGAGACACAGGGAAAGGCTCGCCGTTGATCATCGCTGCCAGTAGTTTTGCGCTTAAATGGCTAGAGCACAATCCTTTTGAACCGTGTCCAACATTGACCCACAACCCCTTTATATGAGCGGCAGGGCGCTCTTTATGGGCTCTATTGCGTTGCAATGGGAGGGTAAATTGGTCGGCTAGCTGCGCTGCAGGGCTCATTGCCCCCACCAGAGGTAAATAATCGGGCGTAGTGCAACGTACCCCGGCTCGTGCTCGAAGAACTTTGGGTTGGCCCGTCAATAACGACGGTACTCGCAGCCTTAACCCTTCAATGTTGTCGTCATTTTCAGATTCAAAAGTTTGAGTCTCAGTTGATTTTAGCCGAAATGTACTGCCAATGGTGAGTCGGTTATCGAAGGTGGGCATGACATATCGGTCTGTGCATATCACAGCTTTAAGTGCTTGGCTGGTTGGCGTAGCGGCTATTTGTGTTACTTGGCCAGCAATGGCATTTAACGGTAAGTGCTCGGTTTGAGTAAAGTTAATCGTGTTATAGGCTGAGCATAGGACCACTTGATCAAATTCAAATTGCTCATCATTTGCATTGAATAGGGTCCAACCCGTTGATGTTTGTTTTATCGAAACAATGCGTTGATTGAGCTTACATGGAATTTCAGTCAGTAAGTATTTTACCCAGTCTTTAGGGCTCACCCAGCCGCCTTCTGGAAACCAAAGACCCGGGTTGTCTAGGTCGGTACCTAACAGTAGCGATAACTCACGGCTATTTTTCACCTTCGCTAATTCATCAGGAATATAGTCAGAGTCGGCAATATCGTTGAGTCGTTTTAGCTCACGCTTATCATGAACCAATTGAACCAAGCCACAGCTTTGATGTGGCACGCTTTTGGGGAGGCGAGCTAAGCTTTTTTGGGCCGTTACTAATGCTTGAATATAAAATTGAGTGTTGTGGTTTGCACTCGCCGATAACTTAGCATAGACCGCACCTTGCTCGTTGCCTGATCCACCCGAGGCTAGGTGATCAGCTTGCTCGAAAACGGTTACTTGATAACCGCGTTTGTTCAACTCAAAGGCGGTTGTAGCGCCAGCAATTCCGGCTCCAATGATGGCAATGCGTTTTAATTGGTTTGGTTTTGGAGAGGGAAGCTCTGAGCTCGGCCAGCCCGTTATGGGGTTAGGGCCGCAAACGCCTATAAATAGGCCTTTCACCATTTCACGTTTTAAGCCAAATCCTGGCTGCTTAGATATGGAAAAACCAGCGCCTTGTAAGGCATCTCTGACCACGCGAGCCGATGTGAACGTAGATACCGTTGTGTCTGATTGGCTTAAGCGTGACATTTGCTTGAACAGTTCAGGCTGCCACATATCGGGGTTTTTACTCGGCGTAAAGCCATCTAGAAACCATGCATCGACGGTTGCTGACACTTGCTGGTAGGCTGAGGATGCATCGTCGAGGATAAGCGTTAAATTTACTCGGTCAAATTCCAGTAGGTGAAAGCCTTTCACCAGAGGCGGATACTGTTCTTGAAGTAGCTTGCTTAACGATTCGTTATGGGGGCCTTTTTGGTGTGCAAGTTGTAAGTCACTTCTCGATAATGGGTATTTTTCACAGCTTATGAAGCTCAGACGAGCGGTTTTAGGCGCATGCTCAAGGAAGCATTGCCACGCCAATAAAAAATTAAGGCCAGTGCCAAACCCTGTTTCTGCGATGGTGAAATGGCCAAGCTCTGGTAGGTTTCGAAAGCGATCCACCAACTTATTTGGAGAAATAAATACGTAGTTCGATTCCTCAACGCCTAAGCCGTTCGAAAAATAGTAATCATCAAACGCAGCCGATTTAGGCGTACCATCGGCCATAAAGTAAATGTCGGTATTTTTCATGTCTAATGCGTTTGAGGAAGTGAAAGTGCCTTGTTTAGCCAGTGCTCGAAATGGCTTTTAGGTAGCACCACATCACTCACGGAAAACATGCTTAAATCATCTAGTGAATATTGTGTGGCAATAAAGAGTTCCCATTGAACTATTACATCGTCGGCCAAGTCTAACGCGTCGGCTGGCGTTAAAGGAATGCTGTCATCGTCGTTTAGATCATACTCTTCAGTAAAGCGAGAGCACCATTCCACGATTTGGAAGTGACTATAGCGAGACATGGTGCCTAGCAACCCTTGGCTGAGTAAATCAACAAGGTTTTCCAGCGTGTAGGGTTTTAAAATGGGATCAGACGACCAGGCCATTGAGAAGAGTCCAATAAATTCAATGGCCTAAGTGTACATTAAGGGAGTCTATTAAGACCAGCCATCTCGGCGACGGCGTGCAGTGACACGAGGCAATAAAATACCTAACACTAAACCGAGAATAACCAACGCAGCCCCTGTATAGAGCATGGTGTTGTCGTTAAATTCTTTGTTGGCGATGTTCTCGGCAATGGCAACATCGAGCTCGTTGCTGAGTTTGGCATTTTCCTCAGCCAGCAGCTGGTACTGTTGGTCTAAATTAATAGCGTTTTCGCTAATAGCCTTGATGCGGTTCAGTTCTTTCGTTAATTCGGCATTGCTAGCCCGTAGGCTGCTCAGTTCACCTTTGACATCGCCTTTATCGGCGGCAAGATCATTGTATTTCTTCTCTATAGACTCAAGCTGTTGTTGCAATTGGGCTTTTTCAGCCGCAAGTGATTCGGCTAAAAGGCGACCCGTCGGTTCATCTATGAGGTAACGGCTTGGTATCCAGCCTTCAAGTCCGTTTTCAGTACGGACACGATAAAAGTCGCCATCTTCTGGTTTTTCTAACACTTCCATGCGTGTGCCCGATTGGACGGTTTTGAGAACGCGAAACTCATTCGATGGTCCCGTTCGCACGTTTACCCATAGGTTATCGCTAAGCCAGACTGTTTCAGCGTAGGCTGAAATAGAAGAGGTTAAAAATATTGCTAATAAAAATGTCTTAGCCGCGCGTCGAAAAAGCATGAATGGATGTCCTATTTAAAAAAATGAATGAAAAAATAAACGTTAAGCCGGAAGAACCTTTTTAAAAGGTTTTACCACGACCTTACTGTAGACGCCAGCTTCTATATATGGGTCGGCATCGGCCCAAAGCTTGGCATCTTCTAAAGCATCAAATTCGGCTATAATTAAGGAGCCAGTAAAGCCCGCATCGCTTGGGTCTTCGCTGTCAATGGCGGGGTTCGGTCCTGCCACCAATAATCGGCCTTCAGCTTGAAGTGCTTTTAAGCGTTCAACATGAGCTGGACGTACTGAAAGTCGATTTTGTAAGCTGTTTGGGTGATCTTCTGCGATAATGGCATACCACATGATAAAGTTTCCTAAACTAAACGGTGTAAAGTGCTTAAGGTACCCGTCTAGGGCGGTTGTTTGCAACCGAGGATGTTAAATTTTGCAAACTAGTTTCACTAATTAAGGGCATTGAATGCACGTGAATGTTAAACAAGACTGGGATTTACACTGCCACAGCCAGTTTTCAGACGGAAAGTTAAGCTGCCCAGACTTATTTAATTTGGCGGTAGAGCGGGAAATTAAACATTTAGTCTTAACCGATCACGACACGGCGGCGGGATATCGAGCTGCAATAGACAATAATTGGGTACCCAATTCGCTCAAGCTGCATCCTGGCGCAGAACTATCGTGTGTATGGAAAGGTCGCTCCATACATGTGGTCGCGCTGGGTATCGATGTTCAATGCGAAGGTTGGTTAGCCGTAGAGCAAGCCTATATTGAGCGAAGAGAAAAACGGTTTGAGCGAATATTATTTGTGTTAAGGCGCGCTGGTTTTGAATGCGATGAAGCCAGAATTCGACAAATTGCTGAACCAGGCCCTCCTGCGCGGCCTCAAATAGCGCAATATTTGGTCGAAACAGATCAGGTTAAATCGACCGCCCATGCCTTTAAAAAATGGTTAGGCCGAGGGACCGTTGGCGATGTAAAGAGCCAGTGGCCAGAGCTTGACGAAACGGTTAAAACGATTACACAGTTTGGTGGTTTAGCCGTCATTGCACACCCGCACCGTTATAATTTAACGTGGACAAAATGCAAAGAAATGCTCGATGACTTTAACGCTGCCGGTGGCGAAGGCATTGAGGCGTCGTGTGTGGGCATGAACCCTAACATGCGTAAGTTTTTAATCGAACAAGCACAGCAACGGGGCATGTATATCAGTGGAGGGAGTGATTTTCATAGCCCAAACACCAGTTGGTTAAAGCTAGGGTATTTTCCTCAGTGGCCTCGTCCTGCTAAGCTGGCTAAAGACTGGCTGTTAGCCAATTCACAATTACAGGGTACCTGACTAGTATCGAAAATAGCTTCAAGGTAAAATGACACTCAAATTACCTTGGCGGGAGCCAACATGAGCCAATTTTTTGTTATTCATCCAGACAATCCGCAAAAGCGCTTAATTAGCCACGCGGTGGAAATTTTGAAAAAGGGTGGCGTAATAGCCTACCCCACTGATTCTGCCTATGCCTTAGGTTGTTTGATGGGCAATAAAGAAGGCCTCGATACCATACGACGCATTCGTCAAATTGATGAAAAACATAACATGACGTTGGTGTGCCGAGATTTATCCGATTTATCTGTGTTTGCCAAAGTAGACAACGCAGCCTTCAAGTTGCTAAAAAATAACACGCCCGGTCCCATCACGTTTATTTTGCAAGCCACGAGTGAGGTGCCTCGACGGTTACTGCATCCAAAACGCAGAACAATCGGGTTGAGAGTTCTAGGAAACTCCATCGCTTCAGCTCTTTTGGCCGAACTAGGCGAGCCTATGATGAGCACCACGTTAATTCTTCCCAATGAAGACCAACCGATGGCCGATCCTTATGATATTCGTGATTTATTAGAGCACGAACTCGATTTGGTAATTGATGGCGGTTTTTGTGGTTTTGATGAATCGACCATTGTCAGTTTAGTAGACGGTATACCTGAAGTTCTTCGAGTTGGTACCGGTGACGCGACGCCATTTCAAGGGTAACCCTATGACGATCGAACCGACCGATAATACCTCGACGCAGTCAACTGAAACTGTCTCAATAGCCAGTGATTTTGTAGGGCCCCAGCCGCTTTTTGACGAGTCTGCGGCACCCGTACCTGAAAAAGCTCCATCGCATAAACAGATGGCCTTGAAAGCGTTACGAGCGCGTGCTGTCGCTGAGCAGAGTGAATTGCCATTGGCGGTTGTCGGTGGCGAGACGATGACGCAAATCCCTATCGATTTATACATTCCGCCCGATGCATTAGAAGTTTTTTTAGATGCTTTTGAAGGTCCGCTCGATTTATTGCTCTATTTAATTCGTAAGCAGAATTTGGATATTTTAAATATAAACGTGTTTGAAATAACCAAGCAGTACATGGACTACATAGGCTTAATGCACGCCTTACAGTTCGAACTCGCATCGGAATATATGGTTATGGCCGCCATGCTGGCCGAAATTAAAAGTCGCATGCTACTGCCACGAAGCGGTGAGCTGGAAGAGGATACTGAAGAAGATCCACGTGCCGAGTTGATTCGGCGATTACAAGAGTACGAGCAATTTAAAGAAGCGGCCGAGGGAATAGACCAAATGCCGCGAGTTGGGCGTGATATTTTTGTCGCCGATGAAATGCGTCCCGACTTCAAACGTCCTAAATTGCACCCCGATGTTGATATGCGCGAGATTATGCTTGCAATGAAAGAGGTGATGGGTCGAGCCGAAATGTTTGAAGGCCACGAGATTCAAAAAGAGTCCCTTTCAACACGTGCAAGAATGGCTGAAGTGTTAGAAGAGCTGCAAGGTAAAGCGTTTGTCCCCTTTATTACTTTGTTTCGCCCAGATGAAGGCCGCGTAGGCGTGGTCGTCACCTTTTTAGCTATTATGGAAT
Source organism: Reinekea marina (assembly GCF_030409715.1). Lineage (NCBI taxonomy): Bacteria > Pseudomonadati > Pseudomonadota > Gammaproteobacteria > Oceanospirillales > Saccharospirillaceae > Reinekea > Reinekea marina. The sequence continues at coordinate 2,928,726 of NZ_JAUFQI010000001.1, read as the reverse complement.
TGTCGAAAGAGCAACTGATAGATTTAGTGCAAAATGAGTTGTTTGCCCCCATTCACGTTAAAGCCCGATCGGAATAACTATGTCTGATTTTCCTGAACAATCTAACAATGAAGAATTGACTCAACCGGAAACGAGTGAGCAAGAGGCTGCTGTTGCCAATGAGGCGACAGATGAGTCATCGCTAAATGAGCAAAAAGTAGCGCTGAATGTTGAAGAAAAAACTTCAGAAACTGAACTCGATGCTGAATCCACTGCTGACCCAGCGGCACATGATTTTTCCGAAAACTCTGAAATCGAACCCGAAGCAGTGCTTGAAGATGAGTCTGAAAATGAAAAAGGCGATCCTTATGGCGGGCATTCTCATGAAGCGCTTAAGGTTATCCTTGAAGCGGCTATTTTTGCATCGGGAGGCATTTTATCCGTCAGTCATTTGCGCGATTTATTTGAATCGCATGAGCGCCCCCACGGCAAAACTATTCGCTCGGTCATGGCCGAACTTATTGCCAGTTACGAAGGCAAGGGTGTGCAGTTAGTCGAAGTGGCCAGTGGCTATCGTTTTCAAACCGACGCCGACACAGCACCTTGGGTATCGCGCTTATGGGAAGAAAAACCCCAGCGTTATTCTCGAGCGCTCATGGAAACCATAGCGTTAATTGCTTACCGCCAACCCATGACCCGTGGTGAAATCGAAGACGTTCGTGGCGTTGCGGTGAGTTCAAATATTATTCGTACACTCTTGGAGCGCGAGTGGGTGCGCGTTGTTGGCCACCGTGATGTTCCAGGTAGGCCGGCGATGTATGCGACAACGCGTCAGTTTTTAGATTATTTTGGTCTAAAATCACTTGACCAGCTGCCAAGCCTGAGTGAAATACGCGATTTAGAAGAAATTAACCCTCAGATGGAAATGGAAGGCACAGAGGTTACCGAGGAAAGCCAAACGGATAATCAGTCTGAAATTACCTTTGGCGCGCTCATTGAAAAAATTCGAGATGGGCAAGCCTCCGGAAAAACCGGCAGTGAATACATTGATGAGCATCTGGATGGCGAATTGGCGCAAATGGATGATGTGAATGAACGGTTCGAAGGTGCGATGGAACAAGCGAGAGCCGAGCATGAACACCCCGATTTAGCCCTAGATGAGGACGAAGTGTCTGAAGCTGGCGCAAGCAATAACAATGGTGAAGTTGGTGAACCGTCTGATGAGCAATCTATGGTCATTCCACCACAACAAGAAGGCGCACCTGCAGAACCAGAACAAACCAACGATGCTGAGCAATCTCCGCTCAGCGAAGAAGAGCAATGGGCTATGATTCAAGAAAAATTAGCCCAACAACAAGCGCTGCTCGACGCTCGTGAGAACGACGATCCGCGTGAGGAAGATGAAAATGAGTGAAGAAAGAATTCAAAAAGTATTGGCGAAAGCGGGCGTGGGTTCGCGCCGAGAAATGGAGCGCGCTATTGAAGAAGGGCGTGTTTTAGTCAATGGGCAAGCCTGTAAATTAGGCGATAAATGCGGTCCGGAAGACGAGCTTCGTCTAGATGGAAAAGCCGTTAAAGTTGAGAACACACAAGTTAGACGCGTGTTGGTGTACAACAAGCCAGAAGGCGAAATTTCTACACGTAAAGACCCAGAAGGGCGTCAGACAGTATTTGATCGATTGCCCAAAATCCCTGGCGAACGTTGGGTGGCTGTTGGGCGATTAGATATAAACACCTCTGGTTTGCTCCTATTTACCAACGATGGGGAATTAGCGAACCGTTTAATGCACCCATCGCATCAAATTGAGCGTGAATACGCAGTGCGCGTGCATGGTGATGTGACGCAAGAGCACATTGATAATATGTGTAATGGCGTAGAACTTGACGACGGTCCTGCAAAGTTTACCGACGTGCAATATTTCGATGGCAGCGGCAGTAACAATTGGTTCCACGTAGTAGTGCTTGAAGGTCGTAACCGAGAAGTACGTCGATTGTGGGAAAGCCAGGGTTTGCAAGTTGCCAGGCTTAAGCGCGTTCGTTACGGATCTGTATTTTTAGAGTCAACCGTGCGAGCAGGAACTTTCGAAGAGCTAACTAAAAAAGATATTGATCGCTTAGCGGCCTCCGTTGATTTACCAAAAATGGCCTGGAAACCTATTGTTAAAAATAAGTTTGATCCTCTAAAGCGAAAAATGGAAAAGCAACGTACACGCCGTTCGGTTGAAAACAAAGGGCGTCGAATCAAGAAATGATTGAATACGACGTCATAGTAATAGGGGCCGGCGCTGCCGGCCTTTTTTGTGGCATCGAAGCCGCAAAACGAGGTCGAACGGTTTTAGTGGTCGATCACGCCAATAAGGCCGGAAAAAAAATACTTATGTCTGGCGGTGGGCGGTGTAACTTCACTAACCTAGATATAACGCCAGAAAACTATCTATCGGCCAATCCCCATTTTTGTCGCAGTGCACTGAGCCGCTATACCCAATGGGACTTTATCGGTTTAGTTGCAGGTGCAGGCATTGATTATCACGAGAAAGAGCTTGGCCAGTTGTTTTGTGATCATAGTGCTAAAGATATTCAACAATTGTTACTTTCTGAGATAGAGCGAGCGGGTGGTAACGTGCAGCTCAATACAGATGTCGCTGAGATACAGGCAAGTGGCTCAGGCTTTAATTTAACTTTAAATGCGACTCCTGCGCATTGTCAGTCGCTTGTGGTTGCGTGTGGTGGATTATCAATTCCGACGATGGGTGCAAGTGATTTTGGTTTTCGAATTGCGGAACAATTTGGCCATGAGGTTCTCAGTTATCGAGCGTCGTTAGTGCCTTTTACTTGGAATAATAAAAATAAAGCTCAATGGTCCGAGCTATCTGGCGTTTCATTACCGGCGACTGTGACCAGCGCGACAAAGTCATTTTCACATGATGTTCTGCTCACGCATCGGGGTTTGAGCGGACCTGCAATGTTACAAATTAGCAATTATTGGCAACCGGGTGAGCCTTTAACGATTGACTGGTTACCCAGCATCAATGTTGCTGAGCAACTGCAAAAAGATCGCCACGAACACGGTAAAAAACAATTGAAAACCTGGTTAGCGCTTCACTTGCCGGCAAGGTTAGCAGAGTTTTTTGTTGCAGAGCTAAAGCTGCAAAAGACCTTAGCGGAGCTCACTAAAGCCGAAGTACATCGCTTAGCGCAATGGTTAAATGCTTGGGAATTTCAGCCCGGCGGCACCGAAGGGTACCGAACCGCCGAAGTAACCATTGGTGGGGTAGATACGCTAGAAGTATCCTCAAAAACCATGGAGAGCCAACGCCAATCAGGGTTGTTTTTTATAGGTGAAGTGCTCGATGTTACTGGCTGGCTGGGCGGTTATAACTTTCAGTGGGCTTGGTCAAGTGGTTGGGCGGCCGGCCAGCACTGTTAACTCAGTCAAAAGTGTTAAGCTATGAATAAAAAGAGAGGCTCATCAACTATGAATGCAAATATATATTTACTGGCCGCGGCTGGCTTATGCGGTTTGGCCGCCTTAGCACACCTTGGCTGTATTGTATTTGGCGGTGACTGGTATCGATTTTTTGGCGCTGGCGAAGGGATGGCCACGATGGCTGAACAGGGGCTTTGGTACCCAACGATACTGACTACTGGTTTAGTGGCTATTTTAAGCATCTGGTCTCTATACGCATTGTCAGGTGCGGGCGTTATTACAAGCTTACCATTTACCCGCTTAGCCCTTATTGCCATTGCCACTGTCTTTTTTCTCAGGGGGTTATTCTTTTTTGCTCTAATGCCTGCGTTCCCTGAGAATAGTTTGCAATTTTGGTTAATCAGTTCGGCTATTTGTTTGAGCATAGGTGGTTTAATTAGTGTTGGCGTTATTCAACGATGGCACTTTTTATGATTTTTGTGTGTTTGAATAATTGACTTTAATTTTTTGGCCAATCATGATGCTAAAAATCAAGGTAGAATTCTAAAAAGGTTTCGGGAATGACAAATACTTACATTCAAAAGAAAGGCGCTATTAAGCATACGTTTACATTAAAGGACGACCTTTTTAATTTCGCGTATGAAGAAAAAAGAGGGTCAGGTGATACCGATTTTAATTACGCTGATTTACCATTAAAGTCATCAATCCAAATAGAGCAAAACGAATGGCTAAGGAATGTTGGCTACCTATGGATCGCTGTGGGTGCATTACAATTGTTTTACTCTCAAACAATTTTTTGGTTGGTCATTGGTGTGGGTTGTGTTGCTTGGGCTGTCTATTCGAAAATTAAATATACCGTTTATCGAACTGAACGTGGCAATGTGTTTATTATTCAAAATGATCAAAGCCAAGCACTTATAAATGAATTGTTTGAGCGACGAAGTGCACAGCTATTAAAATGGTATGGTGACATTAACGCTGAAAACACTCTAGAAAATGAAGTGAAAAAATTTAACTGGTTGGTAGAGCAGGGAGCACTGAGCAAGCTAGATGCTGATAAAAAAATCGCCCAAGCTGAACTCTTGATGAAAGATGAGCATGGCATTTCGAGTGACCAACTCAATTAGGAGGCTTTCGCTGCTTAAGGTTCTAGCTAAGATTTTATTTTTTGCAATCCTATATGCATCAGTGAATACATTTACGTTGGTAAGTTCAACGATACCTGAGCTATTTCACTGGCTGTTATGGGTTTTTGTTTTCCCTGCTGCAACCTTGGGGGTTACTTTATTCAGATTAAAAAACGAAGAGCTGAATAGAAAGGCATTCGTTATCTGTGGGATAGTGAGTTGTATGATCTACGGTGGCTTTGCATTGGCTAGTCATGCTTATATTTCAGCCATTTGGTGGTCTATTTAAATGATACGCAAAAGATTATTATGAAACTAAGACCTTATCTCGATTCTGATCATGATGACATTATTGCCTTATGGACCGACTGTGGGTTAGTGGTACCGCAAAATAATCCATCAAAAGACATTACTCGAAAACTTAAAACTGGAAGAGATTTGTTTTTGGTCGGCGAATCCGAAGTTGGCATTGTTGGCTCTGTTATGGGCGGCTACGATGGCCATCGTGGCTGGATTAATTATTTAGCTGTCAGCCCTTCTGCTCAAGGGTTAGGGTATGGGCGAGTGCTAATGGAGTCTATCGAAGCCCTTTTACGTGAAAAAGGTTGCCCAAAAATCAATTTGCAAGTACGTAATACCAATACCAAAGTTATTGAGTTTTACAAAGCCATTGGTTTTCTCGACGACAACGTCGTTAGTTTAGGAAAGCGACTCGAGTTCGATAATTAAGAATTAGATAGAATAGGGCTGGAAAAGCATTCAAGTACTGACGAATGACCTATTGTGTTAGCAAGTTTACTTAACTATAAATAGTCTAACCGAGCTAATAGGATGCATTATGGGTTTCTACGATGATCCAGCCAATGTAAAGCAGTATTTAACAATGTGCCAAGACTTTGATGGCACTGATTTATATCAGCGGTTATGCCAACACCTACCAGACCAGTCTACCTTGCTTGAGGTAGGTTCCGGCGGCGGTTTAGATTTAGATTATTTAAAGCAGCACTTCTTAGTTACTGGCTCGGATCTTTCTGATGCATTTCTAGACGTGTTAAAAGCGCGTCACCCAGACATTGATTTTTTAAAGCTAGATGCACAAAGCTTTTCGATCCAAAAAAAGTTCGATTGCATTTTTTCCAATAAAGTTCTACACCATCTCACCAAGTCTCAGCTTGCGCAGTCATTTGAGGTACAGGCTAAGCACTTGCTACCGGGAGGCGTTTTAGCGCATTCATTTTGGCTAGGCGATCAAAGTGAAGAAATGAATGGGTTATTGTTTTCTTATTATCAGGGCAGTGAGTTATTAGCATTGCTCTCACCAACGTTTGATATTGTTGATACGTTTATATATGAAGAATTTGAAGCAGATGACTCAATTTTTGTTATCGCAAAATTAAAGGAATCATAGCGAATGAAAAAATTTGAATACAAGATGATAGATACACGAGATGTAGACACCGGCGGTTTGTTTAAGGGGCGTAAGCGCGAAGACGTAGAAAAGTACCTTTGCGAGCTGGGTTCTGATGGCTGGGAGTTAGTCAACGTAGATTTTCGCGAGCTCGAAGGAGGCAGTGAGTTCGCAGGAATCATGAAACGTGAAATCATGTTTTAACTTCAATGCCGACAAAAGGGAGAAAGGCTACCGCATGTAACCTTTCCCTTTTCTAATTTAGTATGCGCCTTCGCTGTAGATAAGCTCGTAGCTATGACTGTAAATTTCTAATATGTTCCCAAACGGGTCTTCCATATAAATCATGCGATAAGGTTTCGAACCTGGGTAGTAGTATCTCGGTTTCGGCATGCGTTTTTTACCACCTGCTGCGACAATTTTATCCGCCAGTTCTTCCACATTAGGGTCTTGAACACAAAAGTGAAATACGCCCGTTTTCCAATATTCAAAATTATCTTCAGGGTTTTCTTGATTTACAAATTGAAACAACTCAACGCCAATTCTGTCGCCCGTCGATAAGTGTGCAATTCTAAAGCTGCCCCAGCCACGACCAAATACGTCTGTGCACATCTCGCTGATTGGACTGCCATCTTCGTTAATATCGGTTGGCTCCATGATTAAGTACCAGCCCATAACTTCGGTATAAAATTTTACGGCTGCTTCAAGATCGGGAACAGAGATGCCTATATGTGAGAAATTTCTAGGGTAAGGAGTTGTCATATGCTTTTTCCAGTGTGTTTTGAGTTGCGGTTAGAGTACTGAAAAGGTAAGTTAATAAAAAATTATCATTTATTATTTTTATGAGAATGGTTTGTAATGATTAACCCGAATTGGTTAGCGACCTTTTGTTCACTGGTAGATCAGCGGCACTTCACAAGAACGGCGCAAGAGTTGCACATGACTCAATCTGGTGTGAGTCAACACGTAAAGAAACTAGAGCAACAGCTGGGTCAGCTATTACTAGTGCGCCAGGGCAAAAGCTTTACCCTGACAACAGCTGGTGAACGGTTGTATGCAGAAGGCAAAGCCCTATTGTTGGCGATGAAAGATTTAGAGAAAAAAATTGGCCATGACCCTTATGATGAAGGGATTGTCCGAATTGCCTCGCCAGGCAGTATAGGGCTAAAACTCTATCCTCAATTTTTAGCGTTACAGCAACAGCACCCCAAGTTGATTATTGATTTTCGATTCGCACCCAACCCGGAAATCGATGCCTTATTGGTCGCAGACAAAATTGATATAGGTTTCATGACTCAACAGTCTAGCTCTGCGACGTTAAAGACTGAGCTGATTGCCCACGAAGAACTGCGGCTTGTAACGGCCTCTGGCATTCAATCTGTCAGCTGGCAAACACTGCTTAATTTAGGTTTTATCGATCATCCAGATGGCGCACATCATGCTGATCAGCTTTTAGCGGGCAATTTTAAGGAATATCAAGCAATCGGGCAGATACCAAAAGCCGGCTTTTCCAATCAAATAAACTTAATTCTAGAGCCTGTAGCAATGGGGTTGGGCTTTACTGTGTTACCTCAGCACGCCGTAAACTCATTTAGAGACCCATCATTAATAAATGCACATCGGCTTAACCGACCTGTAACAGAACCTATCTACCTTGGTTCGCATCTCTTTAAGCATACGCCTAATCGAGTTGTGACCATCGTAGATGAAGCGATATCAGCTTTATCGTCAATGGAATAGTGAGTTGTTTTCAGATATAACTCGTGAGCTAGTATTAATGAAGAGTTTGTTGTAATTGTAGGCTATTCGAAACCTATACAAGGAACAGTCTATGGCCATTTATCGGTACGCCTTGCCACACCTCGGTAATGAGTTGTTTGCCTGCTATACCGGTATGGAAACGGATCTAATATTTAATAAAAACATTCCACTGCCTGGGTTTGCAGCTTATCCGTTACTGAACAATAAACAACATCGTGTGTTACTTGAAAATTACTATCGTTCTTTGATTCTAATAGCTAAACAACACAATGTTGGCGTCATTTTAGATTCAGTCACCTGGGTTGCAAATGCGGATAGAGCTACGGAACTAGGTTACAGCATAGAAGAGCTTGCAGAGTTTAATAAAAATGCCATCAAACTGATTCATTCTGTTCGAGAGCAAGAAAATTATTGGCCTACTGTATTGTGTGGGCAAGTCGGACCTAGGGGGGATGGCTATATCCAAGACAAACCTATGAGCATTTTTGAAGCCCGCGATTACCACCGTGTTCAAATGGCCGCCTATGCAGAAACAGAGGTCGATTTTGTCTGCGCGTTTACGTTGGGCAACGCACAAGAGGCTGCAGGGATAGTATTGGCGGCAAAAGCGTTTGAGTTGCCGGTTGCCATTTCCTTCACGGTAGAAACAGACGGCCGCCTTCCAACAGGCATGTCTCTGCAGAAAGCCGTGGAGTATGTAGATAAACACACTCAAGCCAGCGCTTTGTATTACTTAGTTAATTGTGCTCATCCTGATCACATGCTTCAAAGCTTCAACTACGAACCTTGGGTTAAGCGTGTTAGGGGCGTTGTAGCGAATGCTTCGCGCTGCAGTCACGAAGAACTAGAAAGTGCGCTAGAACTTGATGATGGTGCGCCTACAGAACTTGCCGAACAGCTAAGTCAACTGCGGCACAGTTATCCGCATTTTAATGTGTTTGGAGGGTGTTGTGGGACAGACCAAAGACACATGAATGCCATAATGGCAGCAACTAAGGTTTAGACAGACTTTTTTACCACATGGTCAGAATGTCATTCGAGTTAATAATCGGTTTCTAGGCAGTATATTGCCGCTTAATTTGTGGCTAGATTGTTAATTTTTTGACCTGATGTGCAGTTTGGTATTTATTTTTGTGGCCGCGGCGCGTAAATTGGCGGTAGTCGTGACGATTTACAATAATTAGACGCATAAGAAGCGCGCGTCCGACCATTGCTCACAAAATCGCTCAAAACTCTAATAAATCAAAGGAAAGCATTGTGAAACTTAAAACGTCTTTGCTTGCGGCGTCGATACTGTTGCCCTCAATTACGATGGCAGCATCAGACCTTGAACGGGTCGTCTGGATCGAACAGCCCGATACTGAAGCCACTATTGCCTGGCGACAAACCAGCGGTGAAAACCCTCGCGTTGAGTTTGGCCAAGGGCAATCGCCTGAAAACTGGTTAACTCAAGCAGTAGAACAGGTGACAACGATGTCCCATCCCGATGATGGTGATGTTACCCTTGAAACTCATATCGCTCGATTATCTGGTCTTTCGCCAAACACCGATTACAGCTACCGAATTTGTGATAGCGAAGGGTGTGGTGATAGCTCATGGTTCAAAACCGCCCCTAATTCACCCACTGAATTTACTTATGTTGCCGGTGGTGATTCGCGAACAAATCGTGAACCCCGTCAAATGGGCAATAAACTCGTTAGCCAAATCCGCCCACTGTTTGTGTTGTTTAATGGTGATTTCACCGACGATGGCAACCACGAACAATGGGTTGCATGGTTAGAAGATTGGCAGTTAACGCGCAGTGAAGATGGCCGTGTTTACCCAATTATTGCTTCGCACGGAAACCATGAGAATGATGTCATAGACATGCTGAGCTATGTGTTTGGTGTGCCAGAAACATCTTACTATGTTGCCAACATTGGCGGCAGCATGATGGATATCTTCTCGCTCAATTCTGAATTAGAGCCAGGTGTTGGTTATGGTGCCTACTCTGATCAAGACGCGACAGCGTGGGAAGCTCAAAACCAGCAGTTCGTTGCTGATGCTAAGGCTTCTGATGCAGACTGGAAGTTAGCCAACTACCACCGCCCGATGCGCCCTCATACTTCGGGTAAGACGGAAGGTGAAGGCCGAATTGCGGCGTGGGCACCTACTTTTACAGAGACTAACTTTAAGATTCTGGTTGAATCTGACACGCATATGTCTAAGTACACCTACCCAGTGGTTTATAGCCAAGCGGAAGGCAGCTACCAAGACTTCAAACGTGATGATATCAATGGAACTATGATCATAGGTGAAGGTTCATGGGGTGCGCCTACTCGACCGACCGATGATGATAAGCCTTGGACTATAGACAGTGGTTCTTTCTGGCAGTTCAAGCTAGTGCATGCTTCACCAGACGCGATGAAAATTCACACCGTCCGATTTGGTTCTGAGCATGAAACTTTGCGCGGGGTTAAAACAGATATTTCAACTGTTGGCACCTTAACCCAAGCCGACCAAGATGCGAACCCATTTGCCGTGCCGGCAAATTTACCGCTGTGGCAGCCATTGGCTGGCTCATCTATCACAATGACATTAGATGGCTTTAAGGGCGCTGAGATCAATAGTGTGCAACTTGTTGGCTCTAAGGCCGAGTGGGCTTATTTGGATGATGGCTCTTCGGCAGACGGTTGGAATACACTCGATTTTGATGATGCTTCATGGGCAAAAGGTAATGCACAGCTAGGGTATGGCGATGGCGATGAAGTGACTGAAATTAGCTTTGGCTCGGATGAGAAAAACAAACACCCGACTACTTATTTCCGTAAATCGTTTAACCTAGATGACCCAACTAAAGTAATCAAACTTACCCTACGCCTCTTAAGAGATGATGGTGCGGTTGTATACATAAACGGTCAGGAAGTTGTACGTTCAAACATGCCTGACGGTGATATTACGCCAACTACGTTTGCCGGTTCAGGTATTGGTGGCGGTGCAGAAAGCACATTTTATGAATACGCCTTGTTTGCAGATGCATTGCAAGCCGGTAAAAACGTCGTTGCTGTAGAAGTACATCAATCAGACGCGGGCAGTTCTGACCTATCATTTGATATGGATTTAACTGCTGTGGTGTCGACTACCGATAAAGCCTTGGCCGATGCAACCACTGAGCTTACTGCTAAAGCACTGTCTGTAAGTGAAATTCAGTTAAATTGGTCCGACGATGGAGCCTTTGATGAAGTCGGATATCAGCTAGAGCGTAAAGTTGGAAACGGCGAATGGGAAATTCTTACTTGGCGTTTAGAAGCGAATGAAACGGCTTATTTAGATAAAAAGCTGGTTGAAGGCGCAACTTATACTTACCGAGTACGTCCTTATAATGCCGCTGGCTTAGGCAATGTAAGCAACGAGTTAAGCATTGCAACGCTTTCAAACCCAACCCCGAAACTGTATGAAGAAACTTTCGAGTCCGGTGGCTGGGGTGAATTAACCATGTTTAATAAGGCATCGAATGCCGATTGGGTGGTCGTTGAAAGAGCTGAAGCTTTTTATGCCCAAAATAATGGATACGGTGCCGATACTGCCAGTGACGATTGGATCATTACGCCTGCGTTTGCACTGAACTACTATGCCGATGCGCAATTAGCGTTTGAAAGTGCCTACAACTACGGCGGTCCTTTGATCAATGTTTTGTATTCAAATGATTATGACCCAGCGGCAAATGAAGACCCTACGACAGCTGAGTGGACAGCGATTGCAGAGTGTAAAGCGGTCGACAATGTTCAACCATGCTGGAATGAGCCCTCAACAGGCAGCTATGTATTTGAAGCCAGTGAAGTTGATATAAGTTCTATTAAAGGCGACAACGTACGCTTTGCCTTCCAGTATGTTTCAACTGGAACAGGTGGAGGAGACGGCCGTTACTGGCAGTTAGATAACATTGTTGTCCGTGGTCTTTATAATGCACCGGCCATGGTAGGTGATGCTTTAGATGCTGGCATTCCAGCGGATTGGTCTGCAGTCAGTGTTGCATCTGATAAAGATTGGGCGCCAGGTACTCGAGCTGAACAAGCGGGTATTTTTGCTAATGGTTTCGGTGGCGATGCTGCCAGTGAAGATTGGTTGATTATGCCAACTGTATCATTAAGCGAAGATGATAATGCCGCGCTTGAGTTCGATTTTTACCAGAAATATGGCGGACCTGAACTTCAAGTAATGGTCTCAACGGATTACGACGGCGACGCAGCAAATGCCACATGGTCTGATTTAAACGTTGATTTCCCTGTACTGGATGATACTTGGATGACAATGGGGCCTATCAGCCTGAAAGGTTATACCGGTAATGTAACCCTAGCATTTTTATACACGACTTCCGGTACCGGCGGTGGCGAGGGTGCATACTACGGTGTGGCTAATGCGTTCGTAAAAGGTCATTTAAAAGGTGTCTTTCAGCAGCGCGTTGTATGGACAGAAGGCTTTGAAGATGTCAGCACGTTTGGAACCTTTAGTGCTTATTCGCGTGCGAGTAATGCCGATTGGGTTGTTGAAGAACGAGCCGATAACTTAGGTGCGGTGGCCAATGGTTTTGGCGCAGATGCTAAAAGTGATGATTGGCTCATATCTCCTCAGTTCCATATTTTAGATTGGCAGAATGCTCAATTTGCATTTGATGTTTACACTAAGTATGGCGGACCCGCTCTTGAACTCTACATCAGCAATGATTATAGCGGCGAAGGCGATCCATTAGACGCTAATTGGACTCAAATTGAGTTCGATCAATCGCAAGAAGTGAGTGATGCTTGGAACCATTACCAGGTTGATGTATCTGGTTTCACGGGCGCGGCACACGTAGCCTTCCGTTATTTAACCAATGGAACAGGCGGTGGTGAAGGTCGACGATTGGGCGTTGATAACCCGACTCTCATCAGTACCTATGGAGAAGAAACCTTGAAAGCCAACTTCTCGATAGCCAATACAACCGTAACCACTATTCAACCCGTAAGCTTTGAAGCCAATGTTAAAGGTGGAGAAGCGCCATACACCATTAGCTGGAATTTAGGCGATGGTCAGGTTGTCAATGGTGACGCGGTTGACCACACCTATTCAAAAGCTGGAAACTATACGGTAACGCTGAGCGTGACAGACGCTAACGGAAACAGTGTTGAACAAGCACGTGAAAGCTACGTTAATGTCTTGCAATCAACCGATATTGGTGTGCCTTCCTATGCTGGTGATGTACGAGTAGCCACATTTAATGCTTATTTAAACCGCAGCAGTGAAGGCCAAATTTTGGCTGACGCTCAAAGTGGTGACGATGCGCAAATTAAAAACGTGGCTGAAATTATTCAACGTGTACGCCCCCATGTCGTATTGCTTCAAGAGTTTGACTATGTCGCCGATGGCTCAGCCGTTAAAGCGCTTCAGGAGAATTACTTGAGCAACGGCTTAAATGGTGCGGAAGGTATTGATTACCCCTATGTTTACCTAGCAGAAAGCAATACCGGCATCATTACGCCATTTGATTTCAACAAAGATGGTAAATCAGGACAGTATGGTGATGATGCCTATGGTTTTGGTATGTTCTATGGCCAGTACGGCATGGTGCTATTGTCGCAATACCCAATTGACTACGAAAACGCTCGCACTTTCCAAAAGTTTTTATGGAAAGATATGCCCGATGCTAAATTACCTGTTAATCCTGAAACGGGTGAAAGCTGGTATACCGAAGAAGAGTTAGCGGTATTCCGTTTATCTTCTAAAAGTCACTGGGATATTCCGGTGAAAGTTGGTAAACATACGCTACACGTTTTAGCCAGTCACCCAACGCCACCCGTATTTGATGGCGATGAAGACAGAAACGGCAAACGCAACCACGATGAAACTCGTTTTTGGCGTGATTACGTTGAGCCAGCACGTTCCGCCTACATCTATGACGATAACGGCACCAAAGGTGGCATGAAGGGCGATCGTCATCACTTTGTGGTAATGGGAGATCTTAACGCTTCTCCTGTAGAGGGTGATGCAACCGATAATCCAATCGGGTTGTTAACGGCATCTGAGAAAGTGATGAGCGATGTACGTCCAACAAGCCCAGGTGGTGTGGACAACGATCCTAACAATGAAAACGCCGCCGCACATACCGCTGACTGGAAAATGCGCGCAGACTATGTTCTTCCTGGAACTTGGGGCAATAAAGTCGAGCAAAGTGGTGTTTATTGGCCTGGAATCGCCGATGTGAATTATCGTTTGGTCGGCCCGGGTGTTCAAAGTTCTGACCACCGTTTAGTTTGGGTTGATTTAAGCTTTACCCAGTAATCGTTTGATTTAATTTAAAAGGGCTGCATTGGCAGCCCTTTTTTTATGGCGCAAACCAAGCTGCCACCTGTTAAAGAGTGAATATTAGGCTAACAAATGTGACGAATGAGCAATGTTGATCTATACCTAATAAGTGGACCATTAGGAGGAGCCAGCGTTGGACTTATTTAAGCAGTTATTTTCAGATGAATTTATGCCCCATGGCATGTGTTATCTCTGGCAGTCAGAATTACTATGGTTACACGTCATCTCTGATGCGTTCATTTTCTTTTCTTACGTCAGCATCCCAATTACCCTTGTTTACATTTTAAATATGCGCCGAGACCTCGTGTTTTCAAAAGTTATGGCCTTGTTTGGTGCTTTTGTTTTGCTATGTGGAATTACGCATGCCATCGCTGTTTGGAATGTTTGGAACGGAACCTATTGGTTGAGCGGTAGTGTAAAAGCCGTCACGGCCGTTGTTTCTGTTGCTACGGCTTATATGCTCTGGAAGTTAGCACCCACGTTGCGCGATGTCCCCACGGTTAAGCAATTGTCAAACGAAGTTGAGCAACGCAAAGTAGTTGAAGCTAACCTACAAGAAAAAACACTCCATTTAAAAGAAGAGTCTGGCCGTATTGCCAGCATGAATGAAGAGCTGAAAGCCTTTGCTTATGCTTCTTCCCACGACCTTAAATCGCCCTTACGTGGTATTAAGCAATTGGCGGTTTGGATTGAAGAAGATTTAAAACACGTTGATTCCGAGCTGCCGCCAGAAATTCCAGAAAATTTCGAGCTAATGAAAACTCGGGTGACACGTATGGAGCGATTATTGGATGACCTGCTTGAGTATAGTGAGATAGGAAAAACAGAGGGCAGTTCTAGAGAAGTTGAAACTTCGACACTTTGCTCAGAAGTATTTGATCTAGTAGGTGGGAACGATTCGGGATTAACGCTAAAACTTGAGAGCAGTTTACCAATATTTAAAACTCACCATACGCCTTTTACACAGGTGATCCGTAATTTAATTGACAATGCCATCAAGCACCACGATAAGCCCAATGGCACTATTTTGGTTAAAGCTCTTGAACATGACAATCAATATGAATTTATTGTAGAGGATGACGGTCCAGGTGTGCCTGAGTCACAGATGGAAAGGGTCGTTGAATTGTTTACTACCTTAAAGCCTAAAGATGAGTGCGAAGGCAGTGGGATGGGACTGGCCATTATTAAAAAAATCATAGCAAATTATGGAGGGGAGATGCGCTTGACAACAAATAGTCAGGGTGGATTAAGCGTGAGTTTTACCTGGCCAAAAAATATAGATTAGTACCAAGAAAAACAATTAAGTGAAACAATTATGAGTAAAGATTTAAGCTATAATCAAGTTAACATATTGCTGATAGAAGACGACGAAATAGACGCAGAAATTGTTAGGCGTGCGTTTAAGCAATTGCGCATTGCTAACCCTGTAACTCGAGCACGGCATGGTCAAGAAGGTTTAGATATATTGCGAAACAACACTATAGATAAACCAAGAATTGTGTTGTTGGATTTAAATATGCCGGTGATGAACGGATTCGAATTCCTTGATGTAATAAGGGATGATGATGATATTAAAGATACGGTGATTTTTGTATTAACAACTTCTAAATCGCAAGCCGATTTGCTTGCGGCTTACAAGAAAAATATCGCAGGCTATATTGTAAAATCCGAGCTTGATAGTGGATTTGAATCCCTCATTAATATGTTGACATCCTATTGGCGAATTATTGAATTGCCTGCTCATGAGGAGCCAAATTAAGGATGAATATTCTGATAGTCGACGACGATAAAATAGATCGAATGCGAGTTAAAAGATCTGTAAGTCAGTTCATTGGCGATATATCAATAAAGGAAGTGTCTTCAGGAGAGGATTGCCTAAACAGTCTACTCTCCGAATCATTCGATGTTGTACTGCTTGACTACAATCTTCCCGGAGCAACAGGAATTGAAGTGCTCGACAGAATGAAGCAGGGTTCTATCGGCGAAACAGCGGTTATCATATTGTCTGGCAATACCAATGAAGATTTAGCCGTGACTTGCCTAGAGCACGGTGCACAAGATTTTATTCGTAAACAGGATTTAGATTCAAAGCACTTATATCGCGCTATCATACATGCCAAACTTCGGCATAAAAATGAAATGGAGCTCGAAAACAGCCGCCTTACTTTAAAGGATTTAGCCGAGCACGATCAGCTCACTGGGTTGCTTAACCGATATGCTTTTGAGCATCGTGTTACTGAAGCTATGGCTTTTTGGCGAAGATCTTCGGCTCACGTCAGTTTGATGTTGATGGACTTAGATGATTTTAAGTGGATCAACGACACATTCGGACACACAGTAGGTGATGCCGTTTTAGTTGAAGTGGCTGATAGAATAGGAACCGTGTGCCGAGATGATGATTTTATCTGCCGTTTAGGCGGTGATGAGTTTGCCTTTGCGATTATGTGTCGTGAAGAGAACTATGCTTACCTTATTGCTCAGCGAATCTTCGATCGGTTAAGTGCGCCTTTTATAGTTGGTGGTCAAAAGCTGACCATAAATTGCAGTGTTGGCATAGCCGACTTTACACACGATTCGAGTGATATTAATGATGTGTTAAAGCGTGCAGATTTAGCCATGTATCAAGCAAAGGCTGAAGGCCGAAATAGGTTTCATTATTTTAATGAAGGTTTACAAGCGGTAGCTATTCGCCGAATCCTCGTGGAATCGGAACTCCGAGAAGCGATACAAAAAAAGAGTTTTATTCCTTATTACCAACCTAAAATAGATGCCAAAACTGGATTGCTGTATGGTGCAGAAGCCTTAGTTAGATGGGGTCACCCTACTCAAGGGATGGTGGGACCTGCTTACTTTTTAGATATTGCTGAACAAACTGGACTGATTATTGATATAGACCGAATAGTCATACAGAAGGCTTGTGCACAACACGCCCAATGGCTCGCGGATCATACGTTTGATTATCCAATTAAAATGGCTATGAATATATCTGTTCGACATTTTAAAGATGATTCGTTTCTACCGATGTTAACAGAGTTACTGGAGAAATATGAAATTCAACCCTCTAGTATTGAGTTAGAGATCGTTGAGTCTGAGCTTGTGCAAGACACCGACACGGCAATTGCGGTGTTAGATGAGTTAGCAAAAATGGGAATCGATGTTGCCATTGATGATTTTGGAACCGGCTATTCTTCTTTAAGTTACTTAAAACAATTTAATGTTCAAGTATTAAAAATAGACCGTTCATTTTTATTTGATATTCCTGAATCGGAGATCAGCAGCCGATTGTTCAAAGGGATGCTTAATTTAAGTCAATCACTAGAGTTGCCCAATGTCGTTGAAGGGGTAGAAACTCAAGCACATGTTGAAAAGTGTTTAGAATATAACGCAGAAATTTTGCAAGGGTACTACTTTGCTAAACCGTTAACGGCACAAGAGTTTGCAAACTACATTCCGACTAAGTTCAATAAGGGCGATACTTAAGGTATAGAATCTGAGGTATATCTTCTACACTCAAACTAAAGCTTTAGGTACTAGAACTGTAACCACATATCTTTCAACGGCCGAGCTATTTTTCATTCCAGAAGTCAAACCGTATCTATTACTACTGGCATTGTTTTTTAAAGATGGCATAAAATAATTACCTTATGTCATCTATTTTATTAGTTCTCTCAATCTCCAACGCTTAAAAAAAACATTACCTGCATATTTTATATCGTAGATAGGTCATTGTGTTTAATCCTGTTCGTTCGCTAATTTGTTGGACGTCTATAAGGTTTCTTGCTAGATGATAAGTAATACTGATTAGCTGATTAGAATTGATAAATTGACAAGATTGTATGCCATCCTCTAGGGTAAAGGCGCGCTGCATTTCAGCTTTGTTTAAGTGAATAAAATGGACTTAATGATGTAAAGGTGAGAGGGCTATTGCAACCCAAATCGGGCTGCATACGTTTACTTGACTCTATACTATTAAAAGGGATACAAAGATGAGACTGATATATTTTATTTATGGCATTACTTGTTATTTGATATTTTTCTTAACATTTCTTTATGCGATTGGGTTTGTTGGGAACTTTGTTGTACCAAAGTCAATGGATACCGGACCTGAAGTACCTATTGGAATAGCATTAGTTATAAATATGTTATTGCTGGGTGTCTTCGCAGTACAGCACAGTGTGATGGCGCGCCGCGATTTTAAAAAGTTCTGGACAAAAATCATTCCTACTGAAATTGAGCGAAATACCTATGTGCTCCTTTCAAGCCTTGCACTTGCGCTAATTTTTTGGCAATGGCGTCCGATGGGAGGCGTAATTTGGGATGTTTCAGGTACTGCATTAGGGTCTGTATTAATTGGTATCTCACTGATCGGTTGGACCTTTGTACTGATAAGTACGTTTTTGTTAAATCATTTTGAACTACTTGGGCTAAGCCAAGCCTATTCTAATTTAACGGGGAAAACTTTTGAAAGTAGTAAGTTTAGAACGCCTGGTTTTTATAAATTTGTCCGGCATCCTATATACTTTGGTTTCACTGTTGCGTTTTGGGCTACCCCTGTTATGTCGACAGCGCATTTGGTTTTTGCAATTGGAACCTTAGGTTACACGTTAGTAGGGATTTACTTAGAAGAAAAAGATTTAATTTTTGTTTATGGAGAAGAATACAAAAAATATAAATCAAAGGTTTCTATGCTTATTCCATTACCCAATAGAAGGTAAATATTACAGTGATTACTGTATTTGAAGAGCCGATTGTTAACTATCGGCTTTTTATTTATTAATTTCAGGGTTCAAAAAAATCTTAGATCTTTCTATTATAGTTTTGATGATTCGCTGGTGAAAGTCGGTTAAAAATCTGTGTTCATGATAGTAAAGGTAAACAGTATTCGAAACTTTATTGTTATATGGTACTACTTCAATGTCATCGGAGTTGCTTATTAGGTGCTTGGAAACGATTGCCTGGCCAGCACCGAGTTTGACTCCATCAATGATGCCATAAATGTCATTGTAGAAGCGTCGTTGAATATTGTCTTGTTTAAGATTTTGGTATTTGAAAAATTGAAAGGTAGTTTTATCTTCTGAGTCATGGTCTAAAAAAGCCTCTTTGGAACGTTTACGCTTGCTTTTGATATGAATCAAAGATTCCTCGCCTATTTTTCTGCAAACCAGTTTGTTTTGCTCTAATAAATGGTCGAGAATTATAAAATCGACTTCCCCGCTTTTGAGCATGGGCAGAAGGTCACGTAATTCTCGACTAAAAAATTCAACATGAACTCCGTTAGAGCTTTCAATTAGTGGAGCAAGTGCAGGCATAACAACCGACCTTAAAATAGAGCTGTATGCGGCGATGCGCAAATTACCATGCCCGTTCGCACGGCTATAACCTGCTATTCGATTGAGGACTTCGATCTCTAAACTCTCAATATTTCTTACGTAATCGAATAAGAATGCGCCTGCCGAAGTCAGTGTAATACCGTTATTGCCTCTTATTATCAAAGTGGCTTCTATTTCTTGTTCTAGTTTCATAACCCTTTGTGAAAGCGCTGATTGTGTAATAAAGAGGTTATCCGCAGCCTTATGGAAGTTCTTATCGATAGCCACCTGATAAAAAGCTTGTAATCTATCTTTGTTAAGATTCATGAGTTGTCTATTTTCTCTGATGGCTGGTAGTCATCGAGAATAGTACAAATATCAAGCCATTAGTCGTTTACTTTGTGAGGGTTTGTATGTTCGAGCTAGCTGAGCCCCTTCTAAAGGTAACAATACCGAACAGGATATCCGTTTTAAGCAACATTGTTTTGGGACCAATTCAAAAACAGGTTGTTTAATTGAGGGTGCAAAAAAAGACCGCTTGTGCGGTCTTTTCTCTTACGGAGTAGATAATTAAGGCTGAGGCAAGTATTCAACACTCAAACTGTAGCTTGAAGCGCTAGAACTGTAACCACGCACCATTACAAATGCCGAGCTATCGTTTGCACCCGAAGTTAGATCGCAACTTTCAGTACTGCCGTTTTTGTAGGGTCTGCAATCATAGCTGCTAGTAGTAGGTTGTGCGCCAAAACGGACATAAAGGTCGGCATCATTGTTCCCAGTCATCTGGGCGATGAATTGACTGGCAGAGGTGATGCTAAATGGACCGTAGTGCTGCTCTTGGCTTTTGCCTACAGAACCGGTGAAGTTTTCAGTAACAGGTGTGTTTGAAGGTGGCGGCGGTGGAGTTGATCCTGCGGGTGTATAGGTGGCATCTATATTAAAGCTAGATGCACTGCTGCTGTACCCTCTTGCCATGATATAAACGTTCGCATCACTGTTGCCAATTGAAACGGTGCAGGTTTCAGCGGAACCACTTTTATAGGGGCGACAATCGTAATTACTAGTGGTTGGCGCAGCTCCAACTCGAACGTACAAATCAGCATCATTGTTGCCTGACATTACGACGTTTACTGTACTGTTTGCGGCAGCTAATACAGGGCCGAAGTTTAATTCTTGGTTTCGAGCTACCTGGCCAGAAAAACTATCCGTCACTTCAGTGCCAGGTTCAGGGGGAGGTGGAGGCGTATCGCTCATGTTTCCTTTAGCCAGCTCTGCGACGAAAGCCGCTGCCAATTTACCAAATTTCAAGGCATGGAATGCGTGGTTACCACTTTTATCAAGCGTATCGCCTGTAGTATGAATGTGAGGGTTTGCACCGTTAAATGTCGCCTCAAAAGGGAAGGACGCAGGGTATCCTTCGTTTGTCCAAGAGGCGTGGTCTGAGCAAGCGTAGCCGCAAGTAGATCGGCCAACCGACAATTCAGGTTGGTAAACCGTAACCAGCTGCTCTAAAAAGTTATTTTGAGCCGCATTGGTGTAATCATCAATAATATAAATATCTTGGCTAGAACCCTGATAATTTGTCATGTCGAGTTGTAAAACGCCGACCACGTTTGTGCCATTGCTTCGATGTTCAGCTGCGATCGCTTTTGAGCCTCTTAGGCCAACTTCTTCGGCCGCATAGCCAATTAATTTAACGGTACGGTTGGGTTTGAAATCTGTAGTGACAATGGTTCGAATCAACTCGGTGAGTGTCGCAATACCAGAGGCATCGTCATCGGCACCAGGTGCGCGCGTATCATTGCTCATCCCCCCAGAGATAATGGAATCTAAGTGCGCTCCTAAAACAACGACTTCATCCGGATTCGTGCGTCCTTCGATGGTCATGATAACCGAAGGCTGAGCCCAACTGTGATTAAAAAGACTGACTGAAATATCGGTACGACCATTGCTGATTGTAGACCATTCATCGCGGAGCCAATTCGCACTGTCTACACCATGTGTCGAGGTATAGTAGCGATTAACAAAGGCTTGTAAGTCGATGACCGTATTACGAATACCAGGTTCTGTCATGGTTTGTTGCAGTGCGTTGACGACATCGGCGTTATCCAGTGTGTAGTTGACGGCAATGCTCTGAGCTTGGCTCATCATGGTTTGGTTTTGCACCAAATCTGTTTGAGCAGCTGTTAACGATTCATGTGCAATAAAGCCACCACAGCGATTATGTTGGTGGTGCATTAGCTCTGAAATAATGGATAAATGCCTCTCTTTTACCAGAATTAATTGGGTAGCAGGAGCCTCGGCTGACATTAACGTTGTGGGTAACTTAGCTTCTTTCTGGATCATGCTCGGGTAGTGGTCTTTTAAAGACTGGTAGCCATCGGCGCCCATGCTGATCCACACATCTTCGGCTAGTGCGGCCGTACTTAGTGAAAGGCCTAGCAATGAGGCCATGAGAGTTGCTTTCATCTTGTTCTCCGTTTTTATTATTTTCAATGCGATAGCACTGTTTTTTATAGTGAGGTGAGGAACAGCCGAATCGCCACCCGTCGATCGTTTGAGCGCCTGAGTAAAACGCACAACGATACCTTCAACCTAAACCAATTAGGCCATCTTGAAAGCGAATAAGATGAAAAAATTAAAACCTTGTTCGATTTTTTAGATAGGCATCATGTTTTGATGCCGATTGAGTTAATTGAGCTCGAGTCGAACTGGCTTAATATGATAGGAGTGCCGGGTTTGAGAATGGTCAAAAGTACTGACCCATAAATAAGACTCGTTGGTAATCTCAAGGTCGAACTCAGACCCCGTATCTAGGGCGCGTTTAAGCTCAACTTGCCATAAGCCATCACGCCAATAACCTACGGCTTCAACGTCACCACGACCTTGGCTAAATGGTCCTAGGCTCAGCACCGATGGAATGATCGTATTTAATGGATAATTGTCTTCATCGGGGTGGTAGGCAATGGTGTCTTCCCAATCTAGCCACCATGAACCAAAGTCGGATTCGTTTGCATCGAAGTTAGCTTGGCCAAGCCTTTTAAGCAGCGCTTTATTGGCGGGTAAACGCAGCGGAGTAATGATGCCATCATCGTACAGAGTCCAATTCATAACGTAGCCACCACACTCTGGTTTGGTTTGGAAATCACTGCCATCCCAGCGCACTAGGTGTTCACAGTCATCTCGGTCTTTTTGGTATCCGCCGGTGTATCGCTTGTACTCAGAGTCGCTCGGTGAAGGAGGGCCAAAGTAGTTGTCATCAGCCTGACCCAAGCTAAGCCCGGTTCGAACGCTCTTCCAGTGCCAAACATCGGCTATTTGGCCATTGGTGGTGTAATGTAAGCCCCTCTTACTTGGCGGCGCGGGCTGATCTTTCAGAGGTTGCTCGCCCAACTGTACCGTACCGCCGCCAGCGAGGCTTGAAGATTGGGTAAACATAACGGCTAACTTGTCTTCGTAGAAAGTATTTTCATTAGCTTGCTTAAGGTCGGTCTGAACTACCTTCCAACCTTCTTCTGTTTTAATCAGTGGTACATGCATTTGGCTTCGGGTTGAATCTGGCCAGCTTATATAAAAGTAGATATTTTTATTATCTCGTAGTGCCTTTATGGTAACTAAAGTACCTTGTGTTGGCTGGCGATAGCCTTGATAGGTTTGTACTCTAACCGTATTAGCCTGTGCCCAAGCCGCTTCTCGTAAATCGCCATCGAGTTCAATGGATTGATCCGTCATGCCAACTTTTAATGTTTTCGGTTGAGTCATTAGCCAAGCGCTGAAGGTTACGAGTACTGTCATGCCTAATAATATTAACCATGCCCAAGTAATACGTTGACCGGAAATTACGAACGCTTTCAGTACTTGGCGCCACGGTAAAGCTATAAATGCAACTGCGCTGTGCACGATGAAATAAACAGCCATTGAAATCGCTGAGATTAAATGGAGTCGAAGGGTCCACTCTACAGGCAAAAAATGCCAACCTAGAATAAGTTGCACACCAGTGGTTAGACTTACCGTAAGTAAAGCCCAAGCCAAATAATGCGTAATATTAAAAGCCATCATGCTAATGCTGGGGTGCTTCAAATTAGGGAGCCGACGGCGCTTGATTCGGCCCATGATGTAAAGCCCAATAGCGAAAGCCAGCAATAAGGCTGATCGAAAATGCCAAGTATGTACATCGCCCTGAGGTAAAAGCATGGCCAGTCTAATCAGTGCTGGCTCATTGGCAACTGCAATGCGAAGTCCAGTAAATAACAATGGCACAATAGAAAAAATAAATAGCAGATGGGCTAAACGAATAACCGCGTTAGACTGAGTTTTTGTAGGAGACGACATGAAAAAGCACACTTATAGATGAGCGCTTAGTATACAGAAGAATTATCCGATAATAAAAAGCCCACCGCAGCAGTGGGCTTGTTATTGTTTGTTGCCAATGCATCTGGCTAAAAAAGTCTATACAGGTTTAGAAAACGAAGTGTGTTGCTTGGCTTGCAACAACAACCCAAGTAATAAACATCCCGTTAATGAATGCTCCGGTATAGACTTGGCCTGTAACACGATAGGCCACTGTGAATACCAAGGCTGCAATTGCCATGAGTGGAATAAACTGGAAGGCAATAATTGTCCAAAGTGGTTCTGCTGCAATAAACAGAGTACCACCCAAGAAAAGTGGTAGGTACTGAACGGTCAGTAATACCATATAACCGACACTGAGTAACAACCAGTTTGCCACGAGCTCTTTACGAAAGCTCCAGTGGTTTTGGCGCAGTTGGCCATGTAACACAACCGCTACAACAATGAAGAACAAACAAAAAGGAACCACATAAGACAGTGCAATTTTAAATTGCAGGGGGCTCAATAGCTTAACGCCAAATACCCAAATGCGGTAATCGACATCAAAAAAGAAATCGACTAAAAGCAATGAACTGTAAAGTACCCCAATGACCGATAATGCCAGTAAAAATGAGCGGAATACTTGAGCGACTTTAAAACTCTGGCCAAGCGTGATGCCATAATTAGCCACAGTGGCCCCCGTCTTCTTGTTCACCAATAGGTGCCACAAAGAAAACAGCACCAACGAAATTAAACCGGTTAATAGCGCCCAAACCATTACTTGGGTGGTGATGTTTTGTGCAAACAATGCAGAGGCTTGCCATCCGAGACCTTCACTGATGCCCTTAAATGGGAATAATGTGATTGCAGGGAGTGCAGTAAATATAATGGCGCCAACCCACCAACCCGCACCTTGTAAGGCATGTGCTTTAGGTAAAGCATTAGTTAAAGACTTAAACGGAGAACGCTCGGCGAGTGCAGTGACCGCAGGGACAATCAGAACGACCATGCCTAAAAGCGCTATAAGGGTACCTATTTCTTTCCAAATCCACACTTGATCACTGGCGGGTAAAGCGTTTGCACCGTCTAAGGTTTGATCAAACCAGTCGATAGCATAACCAATAGCCTCATGAGAAAAGTGATCACCAGGGTGAGTAACAGCGGGTTGGTGCAGAACACGCGCCGTACCTAAAGATATATCGCCATAAATTTTTCTAGGAACAATATCTTCTTCTGTGTTGAAAAGTTTTTTAAGTTTTTCAGTTTTAGTTATTTCAGTTGGAACTTCAACGCCCCACATCAATGCTGAAAATTCATCGTATTTTGAGAATACGACCGCAATATTGCGTGGCCATTGCGCGGTGCCTTCAGGTGCTCCAAAGGTGCCTGTAGAAGAGCCTTCAATAACAATCGATTTATAAGCATCAGGGTAAACACCGGCCGCAACAAGAGACGCCCAACCACCCATTGAGTGGCCCTCTAGGCCAATATTGTCTTGGTCTACAAAAGATAAGGTCTTCATGTAGGCTAAGGTATCAATGCCGCCAAAACCATTCGTGAATGCCGCAGGGTCTGAATACCCATGGCCAGTTTGGTCTGGAGCCAGAACAACATAACCACGACGAGCGAACTCAATGGCAAAACCAGATTGTGTCTCGTTAGAATTAATGTAGCCGTGAGTTGCGATGATGCCGGGTGCCGGGTTTTCATTAGAAACGCCCTTCGGCACATATAAACGTGCATGAGTGATGACGCCATCATTTCCAGCAAAACGAACATGGCTAACTTTAACATTGCCAGCGCTCGTTTGTACTTGATGAGCTAAGAAACCGCCCACAAAAAGTAAAATGAGGGCAAAAATTAACGCTTTAGGGTTGAACTGCATTGTATTCCTCTCTTGCTTAATTGTTGTTATTAAATGTCGAATCTAGTGATTCAAAATGACTTTAACTAATAAGAAGAGAGGATGTCGACTAAAATAGGACCTAATTGAATGATTAGTGAATGAAATTCACGGAAAGGCTTTTATTAAGTAATATTGCTTTGCGCGCAAACTATAATAAATGGGAGTTTATTATTTGGTCGTTTATTCACACATGTATTAAGTCGTTTTCTATCTTAAATGGAATGGCGGTTAAATGCTCCCCTTGGCAAGGTCCTGCTAGACAGTTTCCACTTTCAATTTCAAACAATGCGCCGTGAGTAGAGCACTCTATTAAGGCTCCGTCTTGATCTAAAAATACGTCTTCTTGAAACTCTAAATTGACCCCAAGGTGAGGGCATTCATTTTTGTAAACAAAAATTTGATCGTCTTTTTTCACCACAAATATTGCGCCATGTGGGCTGTCGAAGCCTTTCGAATTACTTTCTTGTATATCATGAATACTGCACAGTTCCGTCATATTGTTCCTCAGCTATTTGTTTTGATGAGTGTTTGGGCCTGAATTTCAAAAAGGTCGTCCTTTTCTTTAAAGCGTTCAAACTCCCAAATTTCCAATCTCTGGCCGTTTCGCAAAGTTACGTCTCGCCATAGGTTTGCTTCAATTTGTTGGTTTACATCGTCGTCTTGCAAAATAGGTTCGGCCATCAAAATATGGTTGATGGGTTGTAGAGCTTTGACTTGCTGTAACCAAAGATCCGCGTCACCTGTCACTAGGGGAAGCGGAATGCCGTGTTTATAGGTTTTACTTACAAATGCAGGTCCAGCGCTTACAGCAATGCCAAACAATGGTCGTTCTTGTTCTGTTTCTTGAGCGATAATTTCTATGGCCAATTGCAATACTCGGGCTGCACATACAGAGTCAAACGCAAAAGTTTCAGATTCGCCTAAGCCAAAAACAATAGAGAAGCCGTCAGGTAAAAGCACACCATTGTATAGTTCACTTACGCGAATCATGAGCGATTCATATTGCCGCCAGATTCGTTGTAATTGTTGTGCGTTGTAGATTCGAATCAAGGCATCCCAATTTTGGCAATCAATCGAGAGTAAGGCGACGTCTTGATACATGCCTTCTTCTGTTACGAGGCTCACTTGCTCCAGTAAACGCTCAGTATCATCGGAGGCCGAATCAGTTTGTAGGTGCTTCATAAGTTGTCCGTGCTGACTCATTGGGTCGGACAGTAATTGAATCAGTTGGCTTACTTGTTGGTCTGGTCGCCCGGTTAGCTGTTGACTAATTTGGGGTAATTGAGCGTCTAATTGTGTTTTTAAGGGAGACCAAGCCGCGATTGCCTGCCTATAACGCCAATATAGAAAACCAGATATTGCGCCGATGCCTATAATATTAAACAACAACCAACTGGTTACGGCTTGCTGATGCCATGAAGCGGTATCGTTGATGTTGAGTTCTATATCGGCATGACCCATCAATTCGTCACCAAAATGAATAGGGAAACGGTATTTTTCTATGGCAACGGTTTGGTTTTTGTCTCTGGACGTAAGCCGAATATCGGCTTCTTGGGAATCAATGGCGGCAAGGAACACGGCAGGTTCATCTGCGTATCGATTTAATACTTGGCTGATGCCTAATCGATCGTTCTTGTGGAGTAGCGAGGCAGTCTCGAATGATAACGTTCTCGCTAAACTTTCACCGAGTTGATTATTTGATGCGGATAAGCTTTGCGTCAGTGGCTTGTACCAAAAAACCACCAAAAGTAGGTTGATGATCACTAACAATGCCAGCGCAAAGGCCATTATGGGTTGAAAAAGCCATTTTAGATTATTCATGTAGTGGATATATTAAACTCAGTCGATACAATAGCGATACACAAGCGTGCGGTGAATGTTTACGCCATGTTAAATGGCTTGAGGCAAAAAATCACTGTAAAGTATCACACGATTTCATAAAAAAATGAGGAAGGCGCATGAGCGACTCAGTTAAGAAACTAGAAGAACAATTACTGGCCTTAAAAAAAGGGCTGTTTTTAATGAGCCCACGTGATCGAGTGCGTGCATTGTCTACGCACGAAACTGAAGATTTAATCATCGAATTGCAAGATGTTGCCGATGCAGCATTAGAATCTCTCGAATCGGTTAAAAAATAATCATCTGCGGGAGATTCCCTGTTGAGTACTTTACTCATGATGCAAATCAGCGGATCAGATCGGCCCGGTCTGATCGCTGCCATTGGCCAAATATTGGCTGATGAAGCAATTACCCTTCAGAACTTAAACCAATATTCAGATCATTCCATTTTTAATTTCCACGCGTTAATTTCGTGTGACGAACTGCAATGGTCCAGAATTTCAGCGGCCGTTTCAGCGCTTGGTTTGGACATTAACCGCGCAGATGCCGAAGTTGAAACAAATGAGCAATGGGTATTAACAGTACTCGCACGTGAAATTTCCCCAGAAATGTTGAGTCACATTGAACATGAAGTGTCACAGCAAGGGCTGAGCATTCAAAAAACTACTCAATTAACAGAGCCTAATAACCCTTCTGTTTGTGCCTATGAAATGGCACTTTGCGGAAAGATAGCCAATGTAAACGAGTTAAAACAAGCTTTTTTAGAACACACGGCTAATTTGCCGTTCGATGTTGCCATTCAACCAGCATCGGCACACCGAACCCGTAAACGGCTAGCCTGTTTTGATATGGATTCAACCCTTATTGAAGCCGA
Organism: Reinekea marina; assembly: GCF_030409715.1. Taxonomy (NCBI): domain Bacteria; kingdom Pseudomonadati; phylum Pseudomonadota; class Gammaproteobacteria; order Oceanospirillales; family Saccharospirillaceae; genus Reinekea; species Reinekea marina. Next base: position 2,900,446 of record NZ_JAUFQI010000001.1, on the reverse strand, counting down.
AGTGATAGACGAGCTAGCCAAGGCCGCTGGAATCGGTGATCAGGTCGCAGCAATCACCGAATCGGCTATGCAAGGTGACATAGATTTCCAAGAAAGCTTTAAGCAACGTATGGCGTTGCTTAAAGGCTTGGATGAATCCGTGTTGGCTGAAATAGCCCAGAACTTACCCGTAACTGAAGGGGCTGAGCGGTTAATGAAAACACTGAAAGCTTTTGGCATTAAAACAGCCATTCTCTCAGGTGGGTTTAATTACTTTGGTCAATACTTACAAGAAAAGCTAGGGTTTGATTATGTTCATGCCAATCAGCTTGATATCAGCGATGGGAAAGTGACGGGCCTCGTTAAAGGCGACATTGTAGATGGCGCTAAAAAAGCGGAATTACTCAAAAGCATCGCAAAGAAAGAAGGCATTGCATTAGAGCAAACTGTCGCTGTTGGCGATGGTGCAAATGATTTACTAATGCTAGCTGAAGCAGCTTTGGGTGTCGCATTTAGGGCTAAGCCCATTGTTAAGCAGCGTGCAGATTACGCTATCTCTACGTTAGGGCTAGATGGCGTTCTTTATTTACTTGGGTTTACCGATAAAGAAATATTAACTCAGTAACGTTAAAAAGAGGCTGGTGGTTACACCGCCTCTTCATCTTCGTCATCAAAGTTATAAGCCATTTCATCAAGAGGTGCTTGTAAGTAATAGCCCTGAATGTAGTTAACCCCTAGTTCCCATAGAGACGCCAAAACTTCGGCCTGTTCAATTTGTGGAACGATAGAGTTAATGTCATTGCTGTGAATTTCGGTAAGCACGGCTTGTAATTCATCCGATGCTTGGCCTTTTTCAGTGAGCTCTTCAACAAAGCTTGGATGAACCCGAGCGTAGCTAATATCTAAATGATTCATCAGCTGTTTTGAGTTTTCTGCCAATCCAAAACGGTTTATAGCTAGTTGACACTTAAGCAGTGACATACCTTTACTGAAGGCTTTTGCGGCTTTTAAATAGCTTAATGCTGCTTCTTCTCGTACTTGGAAGCAGACTGAATCTCCGGGTAATTTTTGCTTTTTCAAGATGCTATTTACCCAAGGTAAAAAAGCAGGGTCTTGAATAGACGCAGGTGTTAAGTGAATCAAGCACTGCGTATTGTGGCCTCGGGCACGGTGCGAAGCTAAGTTTTCTAAGCTCTTTTCAACGACCCAGCGATCCAATTTACTGCTCATGTCGCTGTTTTCTATGGCATCGATGAATTCATCCGGCGTTATATCTGAACCGTCTTTATCTTTAAGGCGAACCAATACATCATAGTGTTCCTGGCTATCGCCACGTAAACTCATAATAGGTTGGAACTGAATGCGTAAGCCATCGTGCTCTAGTGCATGTTGGACTTTGGCTACAATGGAATTTTCGGCCAGGTTGGCGATATCGGATCTATCAAAATAGCAAACTGGCTCGCCCGATTTTATGGCTGAATTATAAGCTTGATCTGCCTGAACCAAGGCTTTATTGCCACTGTCGCATTGTTCATCTATATGGGCTAAACCAGCCGCTAAGGTTACCGGTATAGTTTTACCATCAACATCGTATAGGTTTTCATTGGCCGTTTTTAACATGCTGGTTATCTCAGCTTTGACGGCGGCTAAATCAGATTTTTCAGATAGTAAGCCAAACATGTCATCGGCATAACGTGCAATTTGAGCGTCTTTCGGGTGAGAGTCACTGAGTATTTGAGCGATTTGCTTCAATATTACATCCGTGCCGGCTACGCCAGCTTTCACTTTAATATCAGCGAAATTCGCAATTCCGATGTGGGCGATTAAGTACCGTTTCGAGTCACTAATCACCTTTTGATATGCGCTGTCTAGTTGTTCGTTAAAATAAAGTTTGTTGTGCAAACCAGTAACGAGATCTTGAGAGCTAATTTCTTTGATTTTTTCTTGCAGTACTTCGCTATCGGCTTCAATTCGACGAATAACGATTTGAGTGCAAGATTCACCCTCGTAGCTGGCACTAGAGAAGGTCATTTGAATTTTAAACTCTTCTCCTTCGGCATGCTTACCTACGGTCGAGAAGCTGTGTTCATTTTTAGAAGCAACCTGTTTGAGGCCATCTTTTAGCGTGTTGATTTCTTTACCGGCGACCAGATCCATTATCGGAGTGCACTGAAGCTCTTCTAAATCATCGTAGCCAAACATCTCTAAATAGGCTGGATTTGCATGAATATGCATGCCTTCGTGAACATAGCTTATGGCATCTACTGAGCTTTCTAGTAGTAATTGAACGCGTTTTTCAGTTTCTTTTAAGCTGACACGAGTGGTGCGCAGTAATCGGCGATCTCTTAATGCCGAAAATTCACGTTTAATGGCTTGGGTTAAATGCTGCTCGCTGGATTCAATAATGACATCGGCCATGCCCATATCGAGTGCGCTGGCGATAATATCTTCATCGTATTGGCTTATTAGGCCAATCATGGGTAAGTCTTTACCGTCACGCACAATTGCGTCTACGGCGGCGGAGGTATCTACGGTTCCTGTATTGAGCTTGGCAAGCAATAAATCCCAAGTTTGGGATTCTAAAACGGAGTTCAGCTCATCAAGGCTGGCTATAAAGTGGCTACGAACGGCTTGGCCTGAATTGCGAATCGCATTGGCTAAGGGTTCTGCTTCATTTTGGGTATCGTGAATCAGCAATACCCGGATTGCGCCGCTGGAACTAGAAGTCATAAATCAACTACTTGTCATAATTATATGGATTAATGGCCTTAGTATAGTGACAAACGGTCTACCTGCCCACATATTAGCAAAATTGATTGTTAGAAATGTTAATCAGTAGACGCTTATAACTGCCGCCATAAGCTTTCAAAGTTGTCACCATCATCGGAAGGCATCGGTTTTCTCGTGGCTTCGCCTACTTTTTGCGCAACGCGCCTGACTTGGAATTGACTAATGATACCTGTCGATAGGATTCTTTTCGTGAGTTGGTACTTTTCTTCTTCCCCTTCGAGGTTAATCGTAACCTTATTACCAATGTTGAAAGGCAATCGTGGGGTTAGAACGGAAGCGTCTTGACCGATCGCTTTTATTTCTGGAATGTACAGTGCGCGAAGGTAGTCGCCATGTGCGCCAGTTTTATGTAATTGACGTATTCCGCAAGGGCGGCTGTTAGGCGCTAATAACTCGACACCCATCTGTGTACCAAAATCTTTACCTTGACGTATCCAACGAACCACACCTAAGTTCCAGTGTTGCAGGTTGTCTTCTTTAATCGAGACCACTTCGCCTGTTTTTAGGTTGGAAGCGGGGGCATCTTGCCACTGTAAGCAATAGCCTCGCGGGCTTACATTAATTAGCTGGCCGCTAAATTTTGGGTGGCTTTCGTCGGGCTCAGAGTTAAATTCTATAGAGTCTTCAGACAGCATTTTAGGGCGAGTGCCTGAATCGAATGACCCTTCCCATACATCTTGTTGAGATTTTACGGCTTGAGTGTCGTCGGCGTTAAATCGGTTTTGCACAGCTCCCATGAATGGGTTGTCTGAATGAGTCGCTGTTCCATAAAGCAAAGAATAAAATGGAATCTCACCCGCAATATGAAAGTGGGTGGCGGTTAGCCCTACAGTCATGGATACTTGACCTGTGGCCGGTGTGCGTGAGAAGGAGCGTTGTTTCATCCCCCCCCAAGATTGAATTAAGTGTTCTAATAAGCTGACATTAAAGCGTTCATCAACAATGGATAGTTTTCCACGTGATTCAGGGTTCGCTAAAATTTTATGATCTGCATGAAGCAACCTAATAAGCGGTAATGCGTTTATACCAAGGTAATCAGATAAATTCGATTTCTTAATTAAATACCGGTATTGAGGGGCATTGTCGGTTTCAGGATTAATCACTAATACCGATTTTTCATCTGCAACGTCTTCGATTTCTAAATGCGTTGCCCACTTGGTGAGCGAGCTAAATACATCGCTCAACTCTCGTTGCAGTAATTGGTTTGGCTGGCACGCACCCAACAGGCAAATGCGTAAATAGTTTTGCTGAATCGTCAGCTGTTTTGTGGCCAATGAATCTGGCACCACTTCCATTTGAATATTAAAGGCAGAAGCAATTTGATAAAGCTGATGAATTTCTTGCCAGATACCAGGAGGCGTCTGGATGTATAATTGGTAAGACCGCAATATAGCGGGCATCAATTCACCTAAAGAGCGGTGAATAGCTTTTGCCAACGGCGCTTTTTGTTTAATGCTGCCTTGGGCGAGCATGTGCTGAATGATTATTTTATAACCAATGGCTAAATGCGTCTGCAACGCTTGGGCGAGGTTGGCCACTTTTCGTTGCTGATCATCAAGAACAACACCTTGGTTTAAGTAACGATTATTGAGCTGGTTGCACACAAAATGAATAGGGCCGCGAACAAGATCCATTAATTCAAGGCGAGCAGAGTCGGAGAGTTTCAATTGATTGAACTCAATAACCGCATGGTAGAGCTGCCGTGAGGTTTCACCAATGTTTGCCATTGGTAGGCTTTCTACCCACGCTTTTAATTGACGCGCGGTAGGATCACAAAACGATAAAGTCGTTTGTGTCTGTTTTGGCGTGTTCAAATAAGGTTGATCGCGATATTGCATGTAACTCTCTTATCTCATTCCCTGATCAGTATAGTTCATTATACGTTAATTTATCGTCTACACCTACCTACGGGCAACAGCGAAATAGTTAAATATTAATGAATGCAAAATAGCCAAATTAAGCGCGATTACTTTACATATATTACAGTTAAGACCAATAACAGATGGAGCGCAATAAAATCAGCCCTCTTGGCTGTTATTTAACCAGGTCTTTGATGGTCGATTGGGTATTTCACGTACAAGTCTAGGCAGTAGGTAGCCCGATACACCGGCTTGCAATGCTTGCCATATCTCAATGGCGTCAGATTCAGAAACATTAAAGTGCGCGGCGCCCTGAACTGGGTCTAGAAGATGTAAATAATAAGGTAATACGCCAGTGTCCCAAAGCTTTTGACTTAAATTTTTCAATGTATCGGCGCTATCGTTGATTTCTTTAAGTAAAACCGTCTGATTCAGTAACGTAACACCGACATTTTTTAATTGCGTCAATTTATCGGCAAGTCGTTTCCCAATTTCGTTTGGGTGATTGATGTGTAGTACAAAAACAATTTTTTTATTTGATCGCTCAATAGTTTCCAATAACTCCGAGCAAATTCGATCAGGAAGAACAACAGGGGTTCTTGTATGAATCCTAATCGTGGTTAGGGTCTCAATGTTATTTAGATTGTTTATTAATTGTTCGAGTTTTGCATCAGAGAGGCTGAGCGGATCACCTCCACTTAATATAATCTCGTTAATTTCTGGCCTTTGTTTTATGTAGTTAAGCGCTGCGCTGAGTTGAGCAGGTTTAAGCTGTTGTTCGCTATAAGGGAAGTGGCGGCGAAAGCAGTAACGACAGTGAACGGCGCAGCTTTGGTGAGCTATCAGCAATGCTCTGTTGGCATACTTGTGAATCAGCCCAGGCACTGGATTGTAATCGGCTTCTTGTAAAGGGTCGTTTGAATAACCAGAAATTGTGTTGAGTTCTTGTGAGCGGGTGATGACTTGAAGAAGCAGAGGGTCGCTTGGGTCTCCTTTTTTCATGAGTTGCGCAAACGCGAGCGGCACTTTAAATGCGAAACCTGTCGCGTCATCATCAAGCAGGAGATTTGCCTCGGTGGGAGCAATGTTTAAATAGGTCAGTAAATCCGGGGCAGATTTAAAGGCACCAGCCAATTGCACTTGCCAATGGTCACTTTCAATTTTAGTGGCTTTTAGAGTATTAGGCTGCAAAGTGTCTTCGAAAACAGGTATCATAAGGGTTCTTTTTAATAGTTAGCAGAAGATTGTAAACATGGCTACATATTCTACCAGCGAATTTCGCTCAGGCATGAAAGTTTTACTCGATGGCGATCCTTGTACTATCGTCGACAACGAGTTTGTTAAACCAGGTAAAGGCCAGGCTTTTAACCGAGTTAAATTGAAGAACCTAAAAACGAATCGCACATGGGAGCGTACGTTTAAGTCAGGTGAAAGCATTGAAGCGGCCGATGTCATGGATATAGATATGGAATATCTCTATAGCGATGGCGAGTTTTGGCACTTTATGAAAACCGATGGAACTTTTGAGCAAATCGGCGCAGAAGAGTCAGCTTTAGGTGATGCGAGAGATTGGTTAAAAGAGCAAGAAGTGTTTTCAGTGTGCTTGTTTAACGGCGCTCCTATTGCAGTTACACCGCCTAACCATATCGAACTAGAAGTGGTTGAAACGGACCCAGGTTTAAAAGGGGATACGGCAACAGGCGGATCAAAACCTGCGAAATTATCTTCTGGTGCTGTAGTTAAAGTGCCATTGTTTATCTGTGAAGGTGAAATTATTCGTGTAGATACGCGTAAAGCCGAATACTTAAGCCGAGCAAAAAGCTAAAGCCTGTTTATCAAGCCCCTATTGAAGGGGCTTTTGTTTGAGGTTTCTATGAATTGGCAACCAAGTGCCTCCCTAAATGCACTGCGGCATCGTGCCGAAGTGTTTTCTCATATTCGTAGTTATTTTAAAGATCAAAACGTATTAGAAGTTGATACGCCCGCCTTATCTCGGTCGACCGGCACGGATGTGCATCTAAGCCAATTCATAACCCAAGAAGGTTATGCACTTCATACATCGCCTGAATTCCCAATGAAACGTTTACTGGCTGCCGGTTCTGGTGATATTTACCAGCTTGCACATGTTTTTCGACAAGATGAAACGGGCCAACGTCATAATCCAGAATTTATGATGCTTGAATGGTACCGAACAGGCTGGGATGAATGGGAACTCATGAGCGATGTGGTTAACCTCATTGACGGCTTAACACCCGGTACAAACCTTGAGGTGATTCATACTAGCTATGAACAAGCCTTTCTAGACGCGAAACTACCCAATCCTTTTTCCAGTTCATTGAAAGAGCTCCAATTGGCGGCTGCACGCTCGCTTCAATCAGACGCAGATCAATGGCAGCGGGATGATTGTTTAGATGCCCTTATGGCGTTAGTCGTTGAGCCAAACCTGCCTAAAGAAAGACTTTGCTTTATTCATAGCTATCCTCAAAGCCAGGCTGCGCTCGCTGCCTATGGGCTGTTTAACGATCAGGCTATTGCGCGCCGATTTGAGCTTTATTGGCAAGGAATGGAGTTGGCAAATGGGTACTTTGAATTAACAGATTCGATCGAGCAAAAGAGGCGTTTTGAAGCTGAATCTGTTCAAAGACAGCAGCTTGGCTTGGCGGCACCTAAAATTGACGAAGCATTTTTGGCGGCATTGGAGCAGGGCATGCCCAGCTGTTCTGGTGTGGCGTTGGGGGTGGATCGGTTGCTGATGATCTTGGGGCAGTACTCATCAATAAGTGAGGTACTGCCTTTTGAGTTTGGCCGTGCTTAATTTGAACGTTTATTAACTAAAGCGGCTAACTTAGCGGCCATTCTAGCTTCGCTATCGCCTTCAAATTCTTCTTTTTTAGCTGAAGTATTGGCTTTAGCGGGCTGTTTTTTCGGCGCATCGGCTTTTTTAGCTTTAGAGGGATGAGCCTTGTTAGGCTTACGGCCTGCTGGCTTTGCTGGGCGGCGAGCCGCTCGCTTCTTGTCGATTTCAGCCAATTTACCCGCTGCGTGTTGCGCTTCTTCTGCGGTCACTGTACCAGTTGACGTACCGCCAACAGTCACACGCTCAGCCCCTTCTTTTAAACATGCAATGTAACTGCGCATGCGAACATACAGGTTAAGCGCACGACGAATACGAGTCTTTGAAAGCTTTCCGTCTTCAGCAATGGCGGCATGAATACCTATTTGGAGGGGTTTAGGCTCTTTAGGGTTGAATACTTCAGGATAAAGCTCGCATAACTCATCTAGAGCTTTACGGTTCGCTAAGTATTCTTTTTGTCGCTTTGCATCAGCTTTTTGTTTTGCTGAGACCTCTTCCGTTACTGGTGTAACTTGAGATTCGTTTTGGACTTCCAATTCAGACATAATATTCGTATAGATGTGATGATTCGAGCGCCGCAGGATACTCGGTTATGACTCGTTTGCAAAGGGCGAAAGCGGTATTTGTGCCTCGAATACAATTTACAACTGTGTGTTCAAGGCATCAAATTTGTCGGTCTCGCTGAATTATCGCGATGCGTAGGCATATTGACGACCTACGTTAGTTGGAATAATTCCAGGCTTACGCATGTATTGGTCGGGAATCTGAATGCCTTCGGCTTTAAAACTCACCAATTGTTCTGGAGTGAGATTTTCTAAAAAGCGGTAATAGAAGCTTTGAATTCGCTCGTCGGCCGTACGAGAGGCATCGTGTAGCAAATGCTTAATCGCATCATTTGAGTTTAGACGATGGCGAGTGCCTGTATCGCGTCTAACTAAGGCTACCAACTTAGACAAAATATAAATGTTGGTTTCTGAGAAAATCATAAGTGGTTCCATAGCTTGCTCCAATTAGGTCCATAGTGGTTATGGGTTCTACTAAACTAGCCTTAAAACTCAATAGTGCCAGCGCAAAATAGAGTTTAATTTGAGAAATATTTGAAGCTGTGAAGTACCTCGCAAATAACCAAAATGGCTATAATTGACGGTTCTATGGCAGTGGAATGAGAACGATGGAATCAGATGATAAGGTGAAGGAAGTCTCTGTACTTCTCGTGTTAAAAAAAGTGGCAGAGACTTAATCTATTGTAGTGGTTAAATTGACAAGGAAGCTGGTTGTGTAAAGTTATGTAACGAGCGTTCCCGTTTAATTTGCGTCAGCTTGTAATAATTGCCCAAGTTTAACTGTGGCTCCTGGAGCAATATCTTCATGCCAGTTCAGGGCATCTTTTTGTGTCAGTAAAATTACGGTACTGCCTAAACGAAAGCGACCCACTTCTTCGCCACGTTCAAAATCGAGTTTTTTGGTTTCGAAGGAGTGTTGGCTAATTTTCCTTTGAAAGGGTGCAACAATTCCAGACCAAACTGTTTCTATGCTGGCTACGATCATCGCGCCAACTAAAACCATAATGACTGGGCCATGTTCGGTTTCGAATTCACATACTAGTCGTTCGTTACGCGCAAATAAATTAGGGACGTGCTGAGCGGTTAGTTGATTTACACTGAATAATTTGCCTGGAATAAACGTAGTTTTAACCAATTTTCCCGACACAGGCATGTGAATTCTATGGTAATCCTTCGGTGATAAGTACAAAGTCGCAAACTCGCCACCACTGAATTTTTGGGCTTGTGTACTATCGCCGCCCAGTAAATCAACAACTCGAAAGCTTTTACCTTTTGCTTGAACTAATGTTTGGTCTTCAATAAGACCAAACTGGCTTATTTCACCGTCTACAGGGCTAATAAACTCATTATTCGAGCCAGCTATAGGCCGAATGCCATCTTTAAGGGCTCGTGTAAAAAAGTCATTGAAGTTTTTGTATTCATTTATGTTTTCACGCTTTGCTTCGGTTAAATCTATGCCAAACCGATCCAGAAAAAATTGCATCAACGGCTTTTTTATGAAGGTCAATTCAGATTCAGCAAAATACCCGACCACACGGGATAAAAGGTGATGGGGTAAAAGGTATTGGCTAGCAATAAATGAAATGTTTTTTAAGTTCATTGGCTCAGTCTATTTAGGGCGGTATTCCAATCGGCGCAATACTCGCGAAAAAGTTTATAATCGTATGCGTTTAAAGGTTCTCGGCTGCCTTTTAAATCGGCGTAGAGCAGCATTGTAACTTCACCACCAATAGAGAACGAACGCAAAAAGAAAGATTCGTCTTCGGCGGCTGCCAATAGAGTAGGAGGCAACTTTCGTGATGCGTTGGCCTTATTGCTGCTATTGACCCACAACGCTGACACTTTTTTGGTGAATTCTTTGAGTAACTCCGAAGAAGCAATGGGCATTTTTAAATTGCGAAGCAGTGGTGACTGCTGACAACCTTCGCTGTCAAAAACTTGCAAAAAGCCGTCTGTAATTTCTAAAACAGTAACCCGCTTAAAGGCAAACCCATTGATTAGGCCAAACAAAGCACTTTCTTGAACTTCAACAGGTGAGTGCCAAGATTTTTGGTTTCGAAATTGTCGACGTATTTCGCGCTGAGCATTTAAATCAAGGACTTTACGTGGGGATAAATCGGATTCTGGACTCGTACTGTTGGTTCTTTCAAGGGCTGGTTTCGGGGTTTTTTCTCGGGTTCTTTTGAGTGTTTCAATCTCTTCAGCTTCTGGCCAGCTTGTTACAATCGGGGCAGCTTCTGGCTTTCGAGATAGTTTAAGTGCTTTATTTACATCATCCTCACTAAACCCAGAAGTAACACGAGCCGCAACTTGCATGGGCGGTTGGTGTGCCAGTAGTCTTCGGGCCGCCAGCGCTACTTGAGGTAGGCTGTACTCTCGAGCGGCATTTGCCACCCATTGTTTCAGCATGGGTTGGAAATGGGTTAGCCCTAATGATACTTCACCAGTTCTGCAAAGTGTTTGCAGTGGCTCACCTGTCCAAGTAGTGGATCTTACGGTTGAAGCGAGGTCGTGACTAAAAGGTAAAAAGAATTTTAAAGCCGATTGTTTGAAATTTTGTGTGCGTTGATCGGTCTGAGTTGATGTCTCTTCTGATTCAACCAATATGGGTAATTGGAACAATTTACACAGTTTGTCGTTCCAATCACGCAGAGGCATGCCATAAAATTTCTCGATCAATTTGGTTCTATTGGCACCTTGCTGAACTTGGTATTCAATGCCTTCCATTGTTTCTGGCTCTAACAGCCAAGCAACCCAAATACTTAAATCGTAAAAAAGTGTGACCCAATAATCGGCTTCGGTCCAAGGGATTTGTCTTATTTCAAACCATTGGCGCATAAGGGATGCGGCCAATAGGCTGTCACCAATAGCGTTAAGCAGCCCTTTGGTGCTGGTATTAGTCGCTTCAATTCTGGGTACTTTCCCAGTTAATGCAATGAGGCGTGTTGAGCCCAGTAAGTTGACAGCGTGATCGAGCGTTTTAACAGAAACATCGTGACTCGCGAGCATTTTATTGGCATAGCGGAAAAGATGAATTGTTAATAGAGGGTCTTCTCGGATAATTTCAATCCAGTCACCCAGATCAGCATTGGCCTGAGGCAACGACTTCACAGGCAATACGGCCGGAAGCGACAACGTCTGAATTCGTTTTAACCATTTCGTTTCATTAACCATGTAAAAAATACAGCGCCAGAAAAAGGTGAAGTTTATAGGCTGCTAAGTTTAACCTTGAAAAGACTTGCGCGCAAAGTACAGCCCTAAGTTTAATAATCGAGGTTACATTAGGCTTTCTAGGTTCGCCCACGCACTTTTGTGAATGTCTTTGCGCTCAAACTCTGATAATTCGGTCAATTTATCCAGATCAATGTGATGTAGCTTGAGGTAAGGAAGCTTTTTCTCTGGAAACTCACGCAAATCGCCAAGCATCAATGCAGGGATTAATGTTCCATGGTCGAAATAACCCATCTTCATGGCTTTTAATCCCTGGCGTAGGGGTAACCGTTCGAGTTGGCCAGTGGATTTAGACTTACCAGACACGATTAACTTGGTGACACCATTTTTTATAGTGGGGTAAATGTGAATCGACGTTTGCTGAAGCGATTCGTTGTCGATGCGATTAAAAATAGAAGAATACTGTTGGAAATCGGGTAAAACTACCATACGACGACGCCCAATAGGGCCCGTTAGTTGGGTTGTATAGTCGCAATATAGTTTTTCGACTGAGTAGGAGTAAATCATGAAAGCCCCTTTGAATGCGGTGAAGAAACGCATTGCGTTATCGGGGGATCGAAAAGACTCTAAACTCCATACTAAATCGCGAGGTTGATTAGCTCTACCGCTCATAACTTTTTCCTTATTGTTATCAGCAGTATGGTGACGCAAAGGGCGGCTTGCAAGCATTCACGTTAGAGCTTTTAGTTATGACAAGGTAAAAGCATAAGCCTAATCGCTATAATTTACATGGAGGCGGGGTAAATAGTGCCATTCGTCTAAAAAAGAAGAATCAAGACTCAGTTTTCACCGTGCCAATTGAGTGTAAATTTAAGCTGACTTTGGCTGTATTTCGAATGTCCGCACAGGATTGGGGCTGAAACAAGCACCCAAAGTAGGTCCGTAAATCCCTTAATCTAGAGGTGCTCGTTTGGGCATAAAAATTAGCGTACAGTCCTGTGATTACGGTAGTGATCAAGACTCCTGGGTTTGTTGCTATGAGTAAACCAAGCCAAAAAACAGGGTAAACCACTAAACCTAAGACGAAGGCGTTGCTAGCCCACTTGTCTTCCGCGTGAGATTGCCACTTAACCAGTCCGTAATGTATGAAAATTGCCGCGCTATTTAAAACGAAACCTAATAAAAACAAAGGTAAGCCCAGCCCTAATATGGCAAGTTGTGTTGTGGAATCCACTATATAACGCCAGTTTGATCGTTTTGTCATATTCAACGTGCTTAAATTGATAGGCGCTTTGTCTAGCCAATGATGTAGCAGTGTTATCTGGCTTTTTGAGTGGTCGCTTTGAGGAACCTTTAGCCCAGTGAGTGCCTTAGGATTTATGCTGTAAAGTGTGCGCAATAGCCAGTTGTGGTATTGCTTTTCTTTAGTGTTTTTAAAGCTTGGTAATGCTGTGTTGATTTCTTCACGCCATTGTTTGGTTTCTTGGCAAACATTAAAATTGGCATCGGTATAAATTGATTCACCAACTACATCAACCCAAACATTGGTATTTAGTTTAGACTTATCTTCATAGTACAAAGCTACCTTAACTACCCGAATAGGGTGTCCAGTGCTTTCGATGTACTGTTTAGCTAAATAGGCCGCTCCTTTTTTAAAAGGCTTTAAGGTTCGGCGGTTATGAGACTCACCTTCAGGGAATAGAATCACCGCTTTTCCAGCGTTCAAAGTTTGGGTCAAAGCCGTAAAAGCAGCCTTGTTACTGGCTTTACTCGCCAAAGGGACTGCTCCCACCGCTTGCGTAAACCAACGAACCAGCCAATGTTTTGTCCAATCAGCGCGAACGGTGCGTGTGAGTTTCACATTCAGTGCGGCTTCAATAGCAAAGGGGTCTATGAAAGCATTGGGGTGATTTGCGACCACCAAGGTTGCCATGTTTGAAGGTTTCATTGAACGAACCGTTCGAAAACGTCGGTAATACAACTTTAAAAGTATCGCCCATTTATTTTTAGGTAATAAAGCGGAGCACGAAACCAGTAACGCGAAAAATAGCGTGAAAATGATTATATCGTTGAGAGTGTCGCCTTGCATAACTGCATTCCTGTTATCCTTTTTATGAGGCAAAGGTACGAGGCATAGACAAGGGCGGCAAGAAAAATAGTTAAAGTAGAGTCTAGCTCTACTTTGAGTGATTATATTGCTACTTTAGGAATTCTGATGGGTCGTTTACATCAATTTGAGCTGGCAACATATGTTCTTGTGCATAGCTCTTCCAAACGCCACTTTTTAGAAACAGCTCGAACACATCTGGGTCAACGTGTTGGTCTTTGACCATTTTTTTCAAAATTGAGAAGGCTTGGCTTAACGGCATTGGGGGCTTATAAGGTCTTTCTTTTGCGGTTAAAGCTTCGAATATGTCGGCAATGCCCATAATGCGAGCAGGAATAGACATTTGCTCACGGGTTAAGCCACGTGGGTATCCTTTACCGTCCATTCTTTCGTGGTGACCGCCGGCATATTCAGGAACACGCTTTAATTTTGGCGGAAACGGCAGGCTTTCTAGCACTTCAATGGTTATATCTATATGTCGGTTAATGTGTGCCCGCTCTTCATCGTTAATGGTGCCGCGTGTCACACACAAGTTGTAGATTTCTTGTTCTGTTAATAATGGCTGCTGTTCGCCAAAGGCATCGGGCCAAGTTTGCTGGCCAATGGCGCTAACGCGAGCTTTGTCTTCCTCAGACATAAACTCGCCACCTTTATTTACTTTCTCTAAGAAAAGTAGATCATCTCGGTGCTGTGCTTTTTCTTGTTCGTTAGAGCTAAAGTGGCATAGTGCCGCAAAACGGGTTCTTACCGATTCCATACCATCGTGTAATCGCTCTAACTTTGTTCCTTTATTCAGTACGTTTTCTGACGTCGCTAATTTTCCACAATCGTGCATCCAAGCGGCCACAGAAAGTTCATACCAACCGTCTTCATCTAGATCAAAATCTTTAAAATATCCGTCTTTATCGTCGCATGCTGCTTTGGCGATAAGCTCTGTTAATACTGGAATGCGTTGGCAGTGCGCTGAAGTATGTGGCGAACGCACATCAATAATTTGTGCCAAGGCTTTAATGAAAGCATCGAGCAGGTTTTTATGGCTATCCACCAGAAGGTGATTGTCTAGCGTAATGGCGGCAAACTTAGCCATAGCCGCGACGGTGTCTCGGCTTTCTGTGCTGAAGCTTTCTAGGTGGCCTGCAGGGTTACGAGCATTGAGTAATTGCAGTACGCCGATTACGTTATTATCGTGATTTAGGAGTGGAATGGCCATGATCGATTTTGAACGGTATCGATGGGACTCATCGAACACTCGAGTGCCAGAAAAATCGAAGCTACTGGTCTCGTAAGCGTCGTCAATGATGACGGGTTCTTTCGTTAAGGCTACAAATGTGGCTACGTTGGCTTTATTTGGTTGCCCTTCGCGGTAAAGAGGGATAGGCACCCATTTCTCAGTCTTGCTGGCATCTATAACATCAATGCCTAGCGCCGCGTTTTGTATCACTTCAAAGTTCAGCAGTGCCTGCTCATCTTCACCGCTGATTCGATAAAAAGTACCGCCTTCAGCGCCAGTGAGCAGCCTAGCTTCCGTTAAAATAAGGTGCATAAGGTCGGTCAGATTATGCTCTTTTGAAAGGCGGACTAATAAATCTCCGGATCGGCTCAAGTCCCAATTTGATTGGAATTTTGGTGTTTCTTCGGCAACAAACATATCAGTCATGGTCATTCACTGTACTGGCGATGAAATAAGGATAGTTAATAGCGAAGGTTACCCTGTATTTATTTGTTAATAAATGGCTAATTCGACTGGTGGATTGTTTATTTATGACTAGATTTCAATAGCCGACATAAAAAACGACACACAAACGCACAAAGAGACATGATCTGAGGGAATGCTCTTGAGATAACTTGACATTTTAAGGCTCCGAACATATGTTTCAAACGATCGTTTGAATATTCTCGATGTGCGATGCGCACTCAGAACTCAACCAAAAATATATTGATGACTATAAAAAGCCATCCTCGAGAGGAATCAACATGCCAACATATAAAGCTCCCATTCGTGATATGCAATTCGTTATGCATGAAGTGTTTAATTCTGAACAACACTATGCAAAGTTGGGAAATGAAGATGCAACTCCAGATATGGTCGATGCGATCATGTCAGAAGCCGCAAAATTTTGTGAAGAAGTGCTAGCGCCTTTAAACAAAGTCGGCGATCAAGAAGGGTGTACGTGGGTAGACGGTGAAGTTAAAACACCGACTGGCTTTAAAGAAGCTTACCAGCAGTGGGTAGAAAATGGCTGGCCATCTCTAGCATTACCTGAAGAGTACGGTGGTCAAGGCTTACCTGATTCTATGGGCAGCATGGTTTCGGCTATGGTAGCCGAAGCAAACTGGGCTTGGGGTATGTACCCTGGCTTGTCACACGGTGCAATGAATACGTTAGGAATGCACGGTACCGATGAGCAAAAAGAAACCTATTTAACTAAGTTAGTTTCAGGTGAGTGGACAGGCACTATGTGCTTAACCGAACCGCATTGTGGATCTGACTTAGGTTTATTAAAATCAAAAGCTGAGCCAAACAGCGATGGTTCATACGCTATTTCGGGTACTAAAATCTTTATTTCTTCTGGCGAACACGACATGGCCGAAAACATCGTGCATATTGCATTAGCACGTTTGCCTGGCGCGCCAGAAGGTACAAAAGGTATATCATTGTTCATCGTACCTAAGTTCTTACCTGATGGTACCCGCAATGAAGTTCAGTGTGGTTCTATTGAGCACAAAATGGGTATTCACGGTAACTCAACCTGCGTAATGAACTTCGATAAAGCCACTGGATTCTTAATTGGTCCAGAAAATGAAGGCTTACGCTGCATGTTCACCTTCATGAACTTTGCACGTTTAGGTACGGCCGAGCAAGGTGTGGCTTCTGCAGAATTATCTTTCCAAGGCGCACTTGAGTATGCACGTGAGCGTTTGGCTATGCGTTCTTTGACTGGCCCTAAAGCGCCCGAAAAAGCAGCCGACCCTATTATTGTTCACCCAGATGTTCGACGCATGTTGATGACGCAAAAGTCATTCGCGGAAGGCGGTCGTGCAATGATGACGTATGCCACTTTCTTAGTTGACACCGTTAAGCTGTCGAAAGACGAAGCTGAAGTGAAAGCCGCTAACGATATGCTTTCTTTCTTAACGCCAATTGCTAAAGCATTCCTAACCGAAGTGGGTACAGAAGCTGCGAACCACGGTGTACAAATTTACGGCGGTCATGGTTTCATTCAAGAATGGGGCATGGAGCAAATTGTACGTGATAACCGTATTTCTCAGTTGTACGAAGGTACTACAGGCATTCAAGCACTTGACCTTCTAGGCCGTAAAATCTTAATGTCACAAGGCGAGGCGCTTAAAGGTTTCACTAAAATTGTTCACAAATTCTGTAAAGCAGAAGCTGAAAACACTGAGTTGAAAGGCTTGGTTGAGAAGCTAGCGACACTGAATAAAGAGTGGGGCGATGTGACTATGCAAGTTGGCATGAAAGCTATGCAGAACCGTGAAGAAGTTGGTGGCGCTGCTGTCGATTACTTGATGTACTCTGGTTATATTTCAATGGGTTACTTCTGGTTGATGATGGCGAAAACAGCACAAGAAAAGCTGGATGCAGGTACGGATGAAGCGGATTTCTATAAAGCGAAAATCGCTACCGCTAAATTCTACTTTGATCGTATTTTGCCACGTACAGAGTCTCATCGTTTGATGATGATGAATGGCGTAGAAAGCACCATGGCATTAGACGAAGATCACTTCGCTTTTTAATTTCTTAAATAAAAGGCTCTGATTCTCAGGGCCTTTCTCTTTTTAGTATAACAACAACGACAGGTGGCATTATGGCTGAATATAAAGCGCCGTTACGCGATATCGAATTTATTCTGAACGAAGTGTTTGATGCAGATAGCATCTGGGCATCTATGCCAGCTACGTCCGAGGTTAACTTAGAGTTAGCCAGCGCTATCTTTGAAGAAGGCGCACGTATTTGTGAAAACGAATTGTTGCCTATCAACCGAAGCGGTGATGAAGAAGAATGCCAGTTTGAAAATGGCAATGTAACAACGCCAAAAGGTTTTAAAGAAGCCTATCAAACCTACGCAGAAAGTGGTTGGGTTGGCTTAGGCGGTGACATTGAATTTGGCGGCCAAGGCATGCCAAAAATGCTAACGGTTATGTTTGAAGAAATGCTTTATGCTTCGAACACTTCTTTTGCGCTATATCCGGCTCTAACGACAGGTGCTTGTTTAAGTATTTTGACGCACGGTAGCCAAGCTCTGAAAGAAACTTACTTACCGCCAATGTATGAAGGCCGCTGGGCGGGTTCTATGTGTTTAACAGAGCCTCATTGCGGAACAGATTTAGGTATTCTAAAAACCAAAGCCGAACCAAAAGGTGATGGTAAGTACGCAATTACGGGTACTAAAATATTTATTACCGGCGGTGAACACGATTTAACCGAAAACATCGTTCACCTTGTATTAGCGAAACTTCCAGATGCCCCTGCGGGTCCACGTGGTATTTCATTATTCTTAGTCCCTAAAGTATTGGTAAACGAAGATGGTTCACTCGCCGATCGAAACTCAGTTTCTTGTGGCAGCATTGAACATAAGATGGGTATCAAAGCCTCTGCGACTTGCGTGATGAACTTTGATGGTGCTGAAGGTTATTTGATTGGTGAAGAAAACAAAGGTTTAGCGGCCATGTTCACCATGATGAACTACGAGCGTTTGTCGATTGGCTTGCAAGGTATTGGTTTAGGCGAAGCGTCTTACCAGTCGGCACGTGCTTATGCACAAGACCGTATTCAGTCCCGATCACCAGGCGGCGCTGTCAATAAAGATCAAGTAGCAGACCCAATCATTGTTCACCCAGATGTTCGTCGAATGCTATTAACTCAACGTGTTTACAATGAAGGTGCGCGCGCTTTTGCCGCCTATGTGGGCATGTGGTTGGATATGGCAAAAGGCCATGAAGACGAAAGCACGCAGAAAAAAGCAGATGCCTTGGTGGCACTGTTGACGCCTGTCGCCAAAGCATACTTCACCGACCGTGGTTTCGACGCAACTGTACTCGGTCAGCAAGTTTTTGGTGGTCATGGTTACATTCGTGAATGGGGTATGGAGCAGTTTGTACGTGATGCTCGTATCGCTCAAATTTACGAAGGTACTAACGGTATTCAAGCACTCGATTTGATGGGTCGTAAAGTTGTGGCGAATGATGGCGCAGCTTTCGGCATTTTCAAATCTGAAGTAGAAGTATTCATTGCAGAAAATAAAGAAGCCGGTGATATGATTGCATCATTGCAAACCGCCTTAGATTTATTAGATGAATCGACTCAAGTTGTTTTGAATTCTGCAAAAGATGATGCCTTTGCCATTGGTTCAGCAAGCTGTGATTATTTAGACCTATTTGGCTTAACCGCTTATGCCTTTATGTGGGCTAAGATGATGGTCACTGCGCAAGGTAAAGAAGGTGACTTCTATACCAGTAAAATTGCCGCAGGGCAGTTCTTCTTTGCTCGAATTCTACCTGAAGCACATGCTTATGCAGCAAAGGTAAATGCCGGCAGTGACACGTTAATGTCATTGGAAGCGGATTTATTTTAATCTGAAGTGATTCTGTAACGTTAAATGAAGGCAGCGACCCTTGGGTTCGCTGCCTTTTTTATGCCTATAAACTAAGCGTTGTAGAGAGTGAACGCGCCAATAGCAATAAAGCCTATGCCGGCAATATAGTGTAATACCTTTTCATTGATGTACTCAGATAAAACCGAGCCTGCTAGCACCCCGATGGCGCTGGCAACTATCAATGCGGCACTGGCCGCTAAAAACACCGTAGTTTTACTAACCGCTTTATCGGCCGCAAATAGCATGGTGGCTAGTTGGGTTTTATCTCCCAGTTCGGCAATGAAAACCGATGCAAAGATTGTCAAAAATATTTTGTAGTCCATACAAACCCTTGGTAAACGTTAATTTTCACGATTCGATTGTTCGCGTCCTAACCACATACGGTAAATATCATCTGACCAATAATGTTGGAAGCTGGCGATAACACTGAGCCTTTGCTCAAAAGACAACACCGATTCCCATGCCGGCATAACACCGCCAACAGGAGCGCCGCCTTTTGCGATAACCTGATCTAACACGGCTAATGGGTGGTGCCAAGCGTGGGCACTGCCATCTAAAGGTGGCGGTGGATAATTACCATTATCATCAACTTCTTTCCAATTTGGAATAGACTCTGCTTTTACGCCATGACAACTTGCGCAGTTTTCTGCAAACAGCTTGTTACCTTCACGCAGTTGTTGTTCGGTATACCAGCGCTGGGTCACTGGCTTTGGCGTTAGGTCTACACTAACAACACTTGGGGCTGTAGGTGTTTCTTTGTTGCACGCAACAAGCACCACCGTAGCTAAAAAAAGTATCGAGGCTTGCTTAAGTTTGCCGATCATTTTACTAATCCTCTTTACTTTCTAAAACATCGAACCCAGCATCTTCAATTGCGCTGGTTAATGCATCTATATCGGTTGAAGCGTCGATACGCGCCCATTGTGTGCTTAAATCGAAACTCGCTGAATTCACACCCTGGGTATTACCTAATGCCTTTTCTATTGCGTTAACGCAGCCTTGGCATGTAGCGCCTTCTATCTTTATTGAAATCATTTTTGTGGTTCCTGTTGAGTAATGGATTTAGGTGTCCAGCTTAAAAGTAAAATCGAGCTTAATACAACGCTGACGCTTGAAAACGCCATCGCAGCGCCTGCGACGATTGGGCTTAGTAAGCCAAAAGCCGCTAAAGGAATGCCGATGCAGTTATAAATAAATGCCCAAAATAAGTTCTGCTTGATTTTATGTTGAGTTTTAACGGCAATATCTATGGCCGCAACAATTAAGCCCAGTTTAGGTTGCATAAGTGTAATGCCAGCGGTATCCATGGCGACATCGGTACCGGTGCCCATTGCAATACTCGCGCTGGCCGCAGCTAAAGCAGGAGCGTCGTTTATACCATCACCAACCATAACCACTTTGCCATGCGACTTAATGAGCTGATTGATCGCCTGTGCTTTGTGTTCTGGCATGAGCTCACCGATGGCGTTATCAATACCTAACTGTGTCGCAATTGATGTTGCCGCGGCATTGTTATCGCCCGACAGCATCCAAGTTTTAATGCCACGTTGATGCAGTTGATCAATCGTTTGTTTTGCATCATCTCTAGGGCTGTCTTCAATATCAAAGCGCGCAATGAGTTGTTGGTTTTTACTGACCCAAACAACACTGGCAGCCGTGTCTTTAGAGGGTCGGTCTTCTTCTTTGATAACAACTTGGTGCGCTGACAGAAGTTTCTCATTGCCAAAAAGGTATCTGTCGTCATTGAAATGCGCGATAACGCCTTGGCCAGAAATATTTTCAAACTCAAAATGATTTGAATGACTTTCAAGGTCAGCCAGATGCTCTGTAATGGCATGCGCTAAAGGGTGCTGACTGTTTTGCGCAATACTCTTAACGTATCTCAACTCACTTTCGGCATGGCGTGGTGTATGTTTGTAGGTTACTTTCGGCTGCCCTTGGGTGAGTGTTCCTGTTTTATCAAATACAATGGCTTTGGTGCCTGCTAGTAGTTGCAGTTGATCTATGTCGCGAATTAATACCCCTACTCTGGCACCTACGCCACTAGATGCCATAATTGCGGTAGGAGTTGCTAAACCCAAAGCACATGGGCAAGCAATAACCAGCACAGACACCGCAGCCATTAGGGCAACATCAAAAGAATTAAACCACCATTGGGAGAGCAATGTTAAAGCAGCGATGCCGATGACAATGGGTACGAAAACGGCCGCAATTTTATCGACGGTCTTTTGAATTTCTGGCTTCTTCATTTGAGCATCGTTAACAAGATCGACAATTTGCTTTAGCCTAAAATTTTCAGAGGTCGCTTCCAGTCGCACTCGAATACTGCCGTTACCGTTTTGCGTACCAGCCAACACGGTTTCGCCTTTGATTTTACTCACCGGCACGCTTTCTCCAGTGAGCATAGATTCATCTATGGTTGTAGCGCCTTTAACAATAACGCCATCAGCTGGAATGGTTTCTCCTGGCGTCACCTGAATTTCATCTTTTACTTTTAAATCGGTAATGGGGGTTTTTACTAACTCGCCTTCTTCCCATTTGCTGGCATTGGAGGGCTGCAATTGCATCAACTTTCGTATGGCATTGCCGGTAATATATTTAGCGCGCTCTTCCAGCCACTTGCCGACCACGACTAAAGTAATGACAACCGCTGCGGCTTCAAAGTAAAGATGCATAGAGGGCGTAAATAGCCACAAGTAGAGACTGTAGAAAAACGCGGTGGTTGTACCTAATGCGACCAATACGTCCATGTTAGCACTGCCATTTTTTAGCGAGTGATAAGCACCAACATAGAAACGTCGTCCAATAATAAATTGAACTGGGAGCGTCAGTAAAAATTGCACTAGAGCGGGCAGCATCCAGCCTAGCCCGGCAAGCTCACCGATCATTGCAATGACCATAGGCAATGATAATGCCGCACCCATAACCGCTTCACGTGCTAAAGGTTTCGCACGGGAAGATTCGGCGGCTGATTGCTCTTGATTATCGTCGACTACCGGGTAATTAATCTGAGCTAATTTAGCCACAATGTCGCTTTTTTGAATGAGACCATTCACCCAAGTGACCTTTAATGTCGAGGTGGCTAAATTTGCATTTGCGCTTTGCACGCCAGGAAGTTTTAGTAAGACTTTTTCAATACGTGCCGTACAACTAGCGCAGGTTACGTTTTGAACTGAAAAGGTGGCCGACATTGTTTCGGTGTCGAACCCTGAAGCTTTCACCCACTCGGGTAGGTTTACCGCATCCGCTTTATCTTTTAAGCGAATATCCGCATTGGCGAGCGCTAGATTTACGCTGACCGACTCAACCGCATCGCGCTTAGTTAAACTGCGCTCTAGCCTCGAAACACAACTGGCGCAAGTCAGCCCTGTAATAGGGATGATAAATCGATTATTTTGATTGTCAGACATACAGACCTCGACATTCATAATTAGGAGTCAGGCAAATTATGAAGCTTCGAGCAACTTTAAGGTCAACTGAATTTTTAAAATGTGTACATAAGATTAGCTACTGCAGCTCAAACTTATGTGTTGATCGATGTTTTGGGGCTTTTGCTGCCATTGAGACCATTGAGGCCGTTCTTCAAATGGCGACATCAATGCAGCATAGAAAGATTCGAATGGTTTAAAATCGCCTTGATAGGCTGCATCGATAACTAGTTGAAGCAGCTCGGTTCGGGCAACGGTCGCAGGGTTTGATTGTTGCATTTGCGTTAAACGATTAGCGGAATCTTGCTCTAAATAGGGCTGAACACTTTTATTCCAAGCTAAAAATGCATCACGGTCAGTAAACTCATCGACCAGTGTTTCCCATTGGTTTAATTCGAGTTTACTCAATTGGCGGAAATACCAGTGAAAGTCTAAGTGGTTATTGGCTAGTAGCTCTATCCACTGAGCGCAAAGCGCAGGCGGAATGGGCTGCTGTAAGTTGCCGCCTAAACGACGATTTAAGAGCTGGTAATACTGTTCATCACAGCGGGGTGCAAACAGTGCCAGTGCTCTTTTTAACGCCTCTTCAGGGACAATTAAACTGAGTGCTTGAGCTAGCTTTTGTAAGTTCCACATGGCAATTGATGGCTGTTGGTTAAACGCATAACGCCCAGTTTGATCGGTGTGATTAAAAACAGCGTTCATTTTTGTCGTGTCTAAAAACGCAAAAGGACCATAATCAAAGGTTTCGCCTAAAATACTCATATTGTCTGTGTTCATGACCCCATGAACAAACCCGTATGCCATCCAATAGGCCATCATTTTGGCGGTGCGTTTTACGATGAGTTCAAACAAGGATGCATACGGTAATTCTTGCAGCGCAGCTTCTGGGTAATGATGTTCAATGACAAAATCGGCTAGGTGCTTTAAAGCCTTCTCATCGCGTTGATACGCTAACCATTCGAAGTGACCAAACCTAACGTGGCTTTGAGTGACCCTTAATAAAGTAGCTCCAGGTTCAGTGGTTTCTCGAACCACTTGCTCGTTAGAGCCTATCAGTGCTAATGCGCGTGTCGTTGGAATGCCTATGGCGTTTAACGCTTCGCTGCCTAAGTATTCGCGAATGGAAGATCGTAATACAGCCCGGCCATCGCCAAAGCGGCTATAAGGGGTTTTACCTGCGCCTTTTAGGTGAAACTCCCACAGTTGCTGACGGTTATCTTGCCATTCACCCAGCAATAAGCCTCGACCGTCGCCTAAATCGGGGTTCCAACCACCAAATTGATGACCCGCATACTTCTGTGCAATGGGGTGGGTGTCTTTAAAGATGGCTTGGCCTGAAAATACAGCTAAGAGTTCAGGAGAAGCCCTATGGGGTAGGTTTATTTGCTCAGCTAAAGCTTCATTAAATGCAACCCAATAGGGGGAAGCCACTTGAGTTGGCACTACTTTACTAAAGGGTGCGGCATTAGAGTCAATATAGCGCTGCTTTAGCAAAGGGTGCTCCTATTGGATTTTACTGTTCAAGGCTTTGATTTGTCGCGCCATATTCTCGATTAACGTCATGGTGGTTTGTGGGTGCGATTTAATCAGAGTGACAAACTCTTCTTGCGGCACAGCCAGTATAGCGCATGGCTCTGCGGCCTTTACCGTTGCCGAACGGGTCTCGCCCGTAAATACGGCCATAGCGCCAAAAATTTCATCGGTGAGTACTTCGCCTACTTTAACCTCATCAACAAAGACATCGGCTTTACCTTGTAAAATGGTAAAGACTTCATGCGCTTCATCGCCTTGTTTAATAATAGTTTGGCCCGGCTCAAAATTTAAGAAACCCGTGCTCGGCTCGACTTTGGTTGTGTGATTGCGACCATAGGCATCTTGGTACAGCGAAACCAGCGTTAAAAGATAACTGTTCCAAATGGCTTGTCTTTCTTTGGTTTCGTTGACGAATTTCAACAAAGTATCGGCCGAATATGGTTTTACTTGCGTATTGTCTTCTACCGCGATGCGTAATGATGGTAATTGGTAGCATTCGGTTAAACCAATTATGTCGCCTTTTTCGAAGTACATGCACAGCTGGTCGTTGTGATACCCAGATAAGTTACCATGCTGTACAATGAACAGACTTTCGGTCGACTCTAACTCGTAAAGATCGGTTGATGCATTTAAAGAAATAGCCGGTACATCGGGTAACTCTTCAAATAGTTTGTGAGCTAATTTCTTTAATCGATCCGTGAGTTGGTCAACGTATGCGGGGCGTTCGCCGAGCAATAACATAGTCTATTCCTGTACTTATTTTTCGGCCAGTATAGCAAGCTCATGGAAGTTGCGTATAGACTGAATCTCAATTTCAGGAACCTAAATCAACCTTTTGGCTTTTTCACAGTGAGCAATTCCCAAGCAGAATTTATTTTAAGTCGCCATTGGTCGGAAAACGAACATGGTATAGAGCTGCGTTACTGGCTTGTGTCGGGTAATGGCGTGCGATGCTGGCAACTCGAACAGCAAGAATCTACCTGTTTTATTGCGCAACATCAGCTAAAAAAATGGCAAACAGTTTGGGCCAAATGGGGACAAAAAGTTCGCGTGGGCCAGCAAAGCTTTAAAACCTTTAGTGGCTTGCTCGCCATTGCCGTATACAGCAAAAGCTTTTCGCAGCAGCGGCGTTGGGTGAGGCAAGGGCGAGACATTGGGTTGTTAGTTTGGGAAGACGATGTTAATCCGGCGGATCGTTTTTTAATGGAGCGGTTTTTATTTGGTGGGGTTCGTTTTCAAGATTCGAAGGCTAAACCTGCTCATGCTAGCCCAAGCCTTAAGGTGTTATCCATCGATATTGAAACTTCGTGGTACACACCAGGTCAGACACCTAATTTATACAGTATTGCCTTGGCCACCACAGATAACCAGCAGGCTGTATTCATCGTTGGCGAGCCTAAAAAGATTGGAAATCAAGACTTAAATGTTTCTTGGTGTCAGAGCGTTAGCGAGTGCTTACTCCGCTGCATTGAAATGATTCAGTTGTGGGACCCAGATTGTATTGTCGGGTGGAATGTTGTTGATTTTGATCTTCGAATTTTGCAGCAACATTGTGATCAGCAAGGCATAGAGTTTCAGATTGGTCGAGATAAAAGTGCCCCCCGATGGCGAACTCGCTCAGATAACCCGAATCGGCATTACATCGATGTTGAAGGTCGGCAGATTGTTGATGGCCCCGGTGCTTTTCGATCAGCCGCTTGGGCGTTTGAGAGCTATTCATTAGAAACTGTGTCTCAATCGTTATTAAACCGAGGCAAGCAAATAGCCCACACCGACGATAAAGTCGATGAGATCGAGCGTATGTATCGCGAAGATACGGAGGCCTTTGCTCGATACAATCTTGAAGACGCAGTCTTAGTTATTGAATTATTCCATAAAGCAGGGCTGTGGCATTTTTTGATTGAACGAGCACACTTAACCGGACTCTCAATGGATAGAGCCGGTGGGTCTTCAGCAGCATTTAACACCGTTTACATGCCACGCTTGCATAGACAAGGTTACATTGCGCCCAGTATCGGCGACCAAACGTTACAACTGGATAGCCCCGGTGGTTTTGTAATGGACAGTCAGCCGGGCTTGTACCAAAACGTACTGGTCCTAGATTTTAAAAGCTTGTACCCATCCATTATTCGTACGTTTTTGATAGACCCTTTGGGGTTACAAATAGGCTTAAGCTCATCAGAATCGGAGACCGTTGAAGGCTTTATTTCAGCAAAGTTCCATCGAGAAAACCATATTTTACCTGCACTCATCGATCAGCTTTGGCAGGCGCGAGACGTTGCAAAGCAAGACAATAACCAACCCATGTCGCAAGCCATTAAAATTATCATGAACTCTTTTTATGGTGTGTTAGGCAGCCAACTGTGTCGCTTTTTTGATCCCCGTTTAGCAAGTTCAATTACCATGAGGGGGCACCAAATTCTTCAAGAAAGTAGGCAGTTTATTGAGCAGCAAGGTTACAAAGTTATTTACGGCGATACCGATTCAATTTTTGTTCATGCAAGCCAAACCGATAAACCAGAGCAATTGGGAGTGTCGCTTGCGCAACAGCTTAACCTTTGGTGGCAACAGCGCTTAGAAGATGAATTTAACTTGCCGTGCCATTTAGAAATGGAATTTGAAACGCACTACCGTGAGTTCATTATGCCGACGATCAGGGGGACTGAAACGGGGTCTAAAAAACGCTACGCGGGAATTAAGGTATCCAATGGTGAAGAAAAACTCGTTTTCAAAGGCTTGGAAGCGGTCCGCAGTGATTGGACAAAAATGGCAAAGAACTTTCAAATTGAGCTTTATCGGCGAGTCTTTGCGAAGGAAGATCATCGTCAATGGGTGGTCGAAACGGTGTCTGCATTAAAATCTGGCCAGCTCGACGATCAATTAGTGTATAGAAGGCGACTACGTCGCTCAGTTGAGGAGTATCAAAAACAGCGCCCTCCTCATGTACAAGCTGCGGCCTTAAAACAACAATTGAACCCAAAGTGGCGAGGCCGCACCATCGATTACGTTAAAACTGTGAATGGCTGGCAGCCCAAGCCGTATGTTACTGCCGCGTTAGATTATGATCATTACATTGAAAAACAAATAGAGCCTATTGCTGACGCTATTCTTCATTTTTTAGGGGAGTCTTTTAAGGCGTTACTCGATGAGCAGCTCTCGTTGTTTTGAGGCTGCTCCTTTTTATAGAATTATAATTTACCGACGGTAAAGCGTTCTTGCCCGGCGATAAACTCCATGTTGGCTCCGTCGAAATCAACAATAGTGTAAATTAACTGAACAGGTTCAACTGAACGGGATATTTTCCCGGCCGATGATATTTCTTGTGTAAATTCAGTGATTACAGTTAGGGTCGTGTCTTCGAGTGTCCATACACCTTGATAGTTGTATACCGACTGATCTGAACGAGTTTGCGTGAAAACGATATTACCTGCACTGCGCATACTCATTTTAACTTCACCGCCTTTATCGCCGGCGCCAAACCATTCTCCAGTTAATGCATCGGATTCAACTTCAACAGCGGCCTTTTTCTTGCCTTGAATAGCAATTTCGGTGACTTCGGCCTCGGCTGGTGGGCGATCGCCATAAACCGTATTGCCATTTTCATCTTGCCAGGTGTAAATTTTTCCGGCTGCAAAGGTCATAAACGGTAGGCAAGCCAATAATATCAGGCTGAACAGTCGAATCATGGAAAGGTCCCTTTGTATCTAATTGTTAGTCAGTGATTGTAGTTTAACCTTCTATTATAGTGAAAGGGAAACCCTAAAGTGGGGCAAGTTCACGATTTCCAGTGATTTTTTGATCAATATTAAACCTGCAGCACGCTAAGACCCTTTAACAATAAAGAGTATGGGTAAAAAAGACACTCGAATGATAAATGGGTCAAAGACAACGACGCACACTGTCTTTATACTACGCAACCTATGGCTAAAAAAATTCCCCAAAAACCGAAAAAAACCTCATCAAAACCAAAGAAAAAGTCGAATCAGCGGCGTCATCTCTGGCATTCCTTTGTAAGCATTAGCCTTAAAATAGGCATAGTGGCGGCATGTTTGGTGTTTTTTTGGATGATCTACTTAAATGCCGTTGTCAAAGAGCGCTTTGAAGGCCGTCGATTTCAAATCCCCGCTCGGGTTTATAGCGAAGCTCAAGAAATCTATGCCGGTGCGCCTGTTCGACAATCTGAATTTATCCAATTACTTAATCAATTGGGCTACCGTAGTTCAGCCTCTGTTTCCCAAGAAGGGCGATATGTAGAGCACGGCAATCAGGTAAGAGTGCATACCAGAGGGTTTCGTTTTTGGGACGGTGAAGAATCGGGCAGATGGCTCAATATTCAGTTTGATGCAAATGGTATTGCACAAGTCACCGATTCGGCTGGACAGTCGGTTTTACTCAGCCGATTAGACCCATTATATATGGGCCAGGTATACCCAGGGGTAGCAGAAGATCGAGTGTTGTATCGGTTAGAGGAAATGCCAGAAACTTTAGTGCTGGGTTTGTTGTTAGTCGAAGATGACCGGTTCTTTGAGCATCATGGAGTGTCGATTCGAGGCATTGCTCGAGCCCTCATTGCTAACATTATTTCGGGGCGTGTCTCTCAAGGGGGCAGCACGCTGACGCAACAGTTGGTTAAAAACCTGTACTTAACCTCAGAGAAAAAAATCAGCCGAAAGATAAATGAAGCGTTGATGTCACTTATTTTAGAGTTTCATTTCTCTAAGAATGAAATTTTAGAAACCTACATGAATGAAGTGTACGTAGCGCAGCAAGGGTCTCGATCTATTCATGGTTTTGGTTTGGCGGCGCAGTTCTTCTTTGCCACCACTTTGCAAGATCTCGATATTCATCAGCAAGCGTTGCTTATTGGTTTGATAAAAGGTCCTTCTTATTATAATCCGCGTCGGAATCCAGAGCGTGCCACTAAGCGACGAAATACCGTATTAGAAGTCTGGCTCGACAGCGGCTTAATTAACGATGCCCAATATCAAGCGGCCTTAAAGGCACCATTAGATGTGGCGGATAAGCCTGGCCAAGCGAGCTTTCCTGCCTTTATGGATGGTCTGCGTCGTCAATTGCAAAAAGACTACCGAAAAGACGACTTAATGGCCGAAGGGCTGTCTATTTTTACAACGTTGAGCCCGGTGGCTCAAACCACAATTGAGCAGCAAGTAGCTGTTGGTTTGGCCGATATAGAGCGAGACCATCGCTTAGAGCCGAAGTTTTTACAATCGGCCGCTGTGATGACTCGCCCATCGACCGGGGACGTACTGGCGGTAGTAGGCGATCGGGATGCACGAGCGTCAGGCTTTAATCGCGCACTCGATGCACAACGTTCAATTGGCTCGTTAATGAAGCCCGCCGTTTATTTAGCGGCCATTGAACATGGCTATAATTTATCCGACTTAATCAGTGACGCTGATGTGACCGTAGGTGCAGGTGATGGCACCACTTGGCAACCGAAAAACTATGACAAAACCAGCCACGGAAACCCGATGTTGATTGATGCGATGGCGAATTCTTATAATCAAGCAACCGCACGTTTAGGCATGGAAGTAGGTCTAGCAAACGTATTTGATGTCATAGATCGGTTGGGTATTGGCAATCAGGTCGCCAAAGTACCCGCTGTGATGTTGGGAGCTCACGGCATGTCGCCAATGCAGGTGGCTCAAATGTATCAAACCATCGCTGGGAATGGTTTTTACACGCCACTTAACTTTATTCGTGCCGTTTCGCACCCTGAACAAGGGTTGATTCAGCGCTTTGATTTATCGGTGAAGAAACAGTTTGAGCCTGAACATATTCATATTTTGCAACGCGCAATGCATGAAGTAACCGTCACAGGTACTGCTAGAAGCCTTCAATGGCGTTTGCCTAAAAATTGGTGGATAGCAGGTAAAACAGGCACAACCGATGATAATCGCGATGCATGGTTTGCCGGCCTAACAGGCGACAGACAGCTTGTGATTTGGGTGGGCAATGATGATAACAAACCCACACCGCTCACGGGGTCTTCTGGCGCCTTGCCTATTTGGGCAAAAGTGATGCAAGTATTGCGACCCATTCAAGAGCGCCGAACATTGCCGGCTAATATAGTTGAAATAGACGTGAATAAGGCCGGCCGACAAGTACCCAGTTGGTGTGACGATGTGCGGACAATTCCCTTTATTGCTGGCAATGAACCGGCTCGCGGCCTAACCTGTCACAGTAATGAACCCAAACCCGATACGGATGATTCTACATGGCTACAAAAACTATTTGGGCGACCATAACCGCAACAACGATTTGGCTTACTGGTTGTGCCACACTTTCTGGCGTCGATCAAAATACACAGAGCACGCGAGAGAGTAATCAACCACAAATGTCAGAACTTGATGCCGAAGTGACCAATAGTGCAACGGAATCTTCTGAAGCATCAGCTTCGAGTGATGAAAACATTGCAAAAAAAGAGCCCGCTCAAACCAGCAAGCCAGCATCATCTCCGAAACCCCAGCAAGATCCTGGCGCTGATGCTGTGCAGACACAAATCGAACCTGCAGAACCGCCACCAAGCCCGGTGCAGGTTGTCATTCGATTGCAACAATTAGCGTTGCAATTGCAAAGTGAAGGTAAATGGCAAGAAGCCGAAACCGTATTGCAGCGTGCTTTGCGCATTGATGTGCAAAAGGTGGATATTTATCACCAGTTGGCCACCGTGCGGATGGGGCAGCAGCGCTTTACCGAAGCTGAACAAATTGCCATGAAAGGCCTTACCTATACCGATAAATCGCCAAAATTTAAAGCATCGTTGTGGGAAGTGATTGCACAGTGTCGCTCTGCGCAAGGGGACATAGAGGGTGCAAATAGTGCCAGAGAAGAAATGCTAAAGTGGATGTCACCTTAGCATTCCTCTGTTTTATTTCGCCTTAAGAGAATCAACAACTAACGTGCATGCGCCGAGAGTATGGTAATCACACTTAGCGCCCGCTTCACTTTTTTTATCGGTTACTTTTGAGTTGTCGGCATTTAATATTCGAAACCAAGCTCCATGCTTGTGATCAATGAAATGACGCCAGCTGTACTGCCAAAGTTGATCATAGTGTTTCCAGTATTTTTCATCACCGGTAGCTTGAGCTAACAACGCGGCGGCCGCAAAACTTTCGGCTTGAACCCAAAAATATTTGTCTTCGTCACAAATATTCCCGTCAGGATCAAAACCATAAAACAAGCCGCCGTGCTCGGTATCCCACGCAATTTCAAACGCTTTATCAAAAAGCTGTTGTGCGCGTTCAACCATCCAGTTTTCAGGCTTATGTTTATGCAACATGAGCAGTAATTTAGTCCACTCAGTTTGGTGTCCGGGTTGAAACCCCCACGGGCGGTAAAGGTTTTTAGGGTCATCCTTGTTGTAATCCCAATCGATGTTGAGATCGAACTTAAAATGCTCCCATATTAAACCACCTGATTTATCCGCTTGTTCAACGGCAATGGTTCTAGATAAAGCGTAGGCCCTATCTAAAAATTGATCATCGTGTGTGGCTTCATAGGCAAAAATTAAGGCTTCGCACATGTGCATATTGGCATTCTGGCCGCGATAGTCAGAGGTTTGTGACCAATCTGCAGATACTTCATCGGCGTATAAGCCTTGCTCGGCCTGCCAAAAATGCTTTTCGAGCAAAGACCAAGTGTGATAAATATCGGCTCGTGCACTTTCATCGCCTTGCTTTAAAACTGTAGCAAAAGCCAGCATGACAAACGCCAAACCATAGCATTGGTTGGTTTCATCATTTACTTGGTAATTTTCAAATGTCCAGACATAGCCTTGCCGTGAATTTTGCCAGTGCTGAGATCTTAAAAACGCCAAGCCATGTTGTGCCATTAATTTATGGTTTTCATCGCCGAATAGGCGATGGGATTGTTCAAAATTAAAAATCATTCGGCACGAGCTCACAAGATGCTTCGTGCCTCGATCATAGACTTCACCGTTATCTAAATAGTTGTGAAAAAAACCGCCGGATTCATCTTTAGCGTGATTGTAAAATTCGATAATCGATTTGATGTGAGACTCTAAAAAGTCAACCGATCTAAAATTTGGCAGAGTTGAATGAGTGTTGCTCACAACTTAGCTCTCCAAATCATCTAGCGTTGGCAAGGCCGTGAACGCACCTTGACGGGCCACCGTAAAGGCTCCACATTTGCTTGCGAAAACAGTCATAGCCTCTAATGTAGATTGGCTTGCAATGGCTTTGCGTATATCACTTTGTTCTGAGAGGGCAAATAAGAAACCGCCGGTAAAGGCATCGCCCGCTGCAGTTGTATCTTTTACTTCTGTATCGGGCGGTGAAATTTCAGAGTAGATGCCCTTGGCTAAAATCTTTATCGGGTTGCCAGCGTCTGTGAGTAAAATAACTTTAGCTCCCAGACCAATAACTGTTTTCACAAAGGCTGCTTCACCTTCGGGCTCCAGAAAATCGAGTTCTTCCTTTGATACCTTTACGATGTCAACGTGTTCGAAACAGGCTCTAATACGCTCTTTATCAATGACATTGTTAGGCCACAAGTTATGGCGAAGGTTTACATCGAAACTGACTAAACAGCCTTGCTTACGGGCGCGCTCTAACGCGAACAAAGTGGTAGCGGCTATGTTTTCATCGGTTAAGGTGTTTGAGCAAAAATGGAATATGTTTGCGTCTCGAAACCAAATGTCTTTTATATCTTGGGGAGTGACTAATAAGTCGGCACTTTTATCACGGTAAAACTCAAATGAACGCTCTCCGGTTTCATCTAGCATGACAAAGGCAAGTGCGGTTTTAGCCGAAGCATGCGTCATCAGGTGTGCAGTATCTACTTCATAGGTATCGAGGGCATTTTTAAGAAACTGACCGAAGCTATCATTGCCTACTTGTCCGGCGAACCGAGCATCACCGCCGAGTTTAGCAATAGCCACCGCAACATTAGCCGGTGCTCCCCCTGGAAATTGACGAAACTCAGGAATGGCAAGCGGCCCTTCGGCTTGCGAGCCAGTATTCAAAAAATCTATCAAAGCTTCACCGAAACAAAGAACTGCCGCCATAAATACTCCTAGCATAAAAAGTGGATGGTTAATGACGCTGATTGTAATCGAATTCTTCGCTTATTCTTAGCCCCTAATCGGTAATAAAGGGTAAGACGTTATTAAGAATGAGCGGTTGCGCTTGGGCAGTAGGGTGTAAACCATCGGCTTGCATGTATTCATCGTAGCCTGCAACACCTTCCAGCAAAAAGGGTAGGTAGCCAGTTTCATACTCATTAGCAAGCACGGCATATTGATTAAAAAAGGGTTCGGTATAACGTTTGCCGAAATTTGGCGGTAAGCGAATGCCCAACAAGACAACCTCGGCACCTTGATTTTGCGCTAGAGAGATCATTTTTCTTAAGTTTTCAGTGGTCTGATTGATAGGGTAGCCACGTAAACCATCATTAGCGCCCAGTTCAATCATGACGATGTCTGGTTGGGTTTCGGATAATAGTGCAGGCAATCGGTCTAACCCACCTTTAGAGGTTTCACCGCTGATGCTGCTGTTTACTACAGTAACGCCTTCGCCAAGTTGCTTGGCCATTAGGGTTACCCAAGTTTGCTCTGGAAGCATACCGTAACCAGCCGATAAGCTATCACCATGAACTAAAATGGTCTTAGCGTGACTAATGGGACTGAATAAAAGCAGTAAAAATGAACAAACTAGGGCAACAATTCCCTTATTCTTATGTGCAAATATATTTTGGATGGCTATTTTCATGACAACTCAGACCGATGTAATAATTCAGACACAAGATCTTAAACAGGAAGTACCGAATCGGGAAGGGGCATTAGTCATTCTCAAAGGTATAAATATGGCAATTTATTCTGGAGAGAGTATCGCCATTGTAGGTGTCTCAGGGTCTGGTAAATCTACATTGCTCGGAATGTTGGCGGGGTTAGATACTCCCAGTAGTGGGCACATTCACGTTGCTGGTCAAGATATTACTCAAATGGACGAAGAAGGCCGTGCGCTGTTACGTGGTGAAAAGGTGAGTTTTGTGTTTCAAAACTTTCAGTTGTTACCTAGTTTAACGGCCTTAGAAAATGTCATGTTGCCTTTAGAAGTTAAAGGACTAGCCAATCCAGATAAGCAGGCTCAATCTTGGTTAGAGCGCGTGGGGTTATCAGATCGAATAAGCCACTATCCGCAACAACTCAGTGGCGGTGAGCAGCAACGAGTGGCGGTAGCCCGTGCATTTGCAAGTGAATCGGCGATTTTGTTTGCCGATGAACCCACCGGGAATTTGGATACCACCACGGGAGATAAAATTGCCGATTTATTGTTTAGCCTAAACAAAGAACAAAAAACCACCTTGGTATTAGTCACTCATGACCCTCATCTCGCGGCAAGGTGTGATAGACAGTTTGAAATGACGGCTGGAGAATTGGTTGAGGTAACAGCATGAGTTCAAACACACGGAAAACGCTCAGTGCATTGACCGTTAAACTGCTGTGGCGAGATTGGCGTGGTGGAGAGCTCAATGTACTCATTGCGGCTTTACTGGTGGCGGTGACCACGGTAACAGGCATTGGTCTATTTTCTGACCGAATTCGTAATTCTATTTTAGACGAAGCCAGTTCTTTGTTGGCAGCCGATGCTCAAATTTCTGGTAGCCAACCAATAGAGGCGCAGTGGCAAGCCCAAGCTCAATCGTATGGATTAGAAACGGCCAATGTCATAGGGTTTCAGGCAATTGCTTTTGGGAATGATGGCAAGTTGCAATTAGCCTCTATCAAAGCGGTATCCTCTGAGTACCCACTTAAGGGTGTTCTGGAAGTGTCTAACGAGCCCTACGGTGAGGTTTCGGTTGTAACGCAAGGACCAAAACCTGGCGAAGCTTGGCTTAATTCTCGCGTTGTTGCAGCATTGGGGGTTTCTATTGGTGATGTAATCGGCGTCGGCGATACCGATTTAACTGTAACCAAAGTGCTCGTAAAAGAACCCGATAGCCAAAGTGGCGGCTTAGGGTTTTCGCCTCGAGTAATGATAAACGCCGAAGATATTGACGCCACAGGTGCTGTGCAAGTGGGCAGTCGTGTTCAATATCGTTTGTTGTTGGCAGGAGACAACATTGAGGCTTTTCAAGAAGAATGGTCTCAAATAGAGGTAGAACACCACAGATGGCGTGATGTTACAGATGCCAATGAAAGCGTGACCGAAACCTTAGAAAGAGCTGAAAGCTTTCTATTGTTAGCGGGTGCTCTTGGTGTTGTATTAGGGGGGGTGGCGTTAGCACTCGCTTCTAAACGCTACGCAAACCGCCAACTTAGTCATGTAGCCTTGTTAAAAACCTTAGGTTTAACACCCGTAAATATTTCGTGGTTATACGCTGGCAACTTAATGATTTTGGGCGCTATCGTTGTAACGCTGGGCTTGGCATTAGGTTGGTTTCTGCATTGGTCTTTCTTAGAGGTGTTTAGCGGATTATTTCCTAGAGAACTTGAACCAGCAACCGCAAGGCCGTTGCTCATTGGCGTACTGACTGGCTTTGTGTGCTTAATTGCGTTTGCTTTTCCTCCGATGTGGATGTTGCGTAATACACCACCTTCGCGAGTGCTACGATCGGACATGGCCGGCGGCACATTAAGCCAAGCAAAAACGATGATCCTAGGTGGTTTAGCGGTAATTGGTTTGGTGTATTTTTATTCAAAAAGTTTTGCAATTACGATCGCAATCGTCATAGCCGGTGCCGTAGCGGTGGTGGGCGTAAGTTTGTTGGCTCGAGCAATGATTTACTTGGCCAAAAAATTGGCCTCTCGCCTTGGTACTACGTGGCGTTTAGGCCTGGCCAGTTTGCAGCGACACAGTAGTCAAAATAGCTTTCAAATTGTGATATTTTCGATGTCGCTCATGTTGCTGTTTATTTTAACGTTATTACGAACAAGCTTGTTATCGCAATGGCAAGACCAGCTGCCAGAAGGCACGCCGAACCACTTTGCTTTTAATATCTTTGAAGAGGACCGTGCCGGTTTAGAGTCGATCTTTGAGCGCAATGACATTCAATCTACGCCTTTTTACCCAATGATTCGCGGGCGCTTAACTTATGTCAATGAAGAGTCTATTGCCGACAGAGTAGAGCGCTTAAAGCCCGATGGCGATGATTTCAGGCGAGAACTCAATAATACTTGGTCAAACACGCTGGCAGAAGACAACGAAGTTGTAGAAGGCGAATGGTTCGATGCCGAAGATGCTACTAAAAATCTAGTGTCGGTTGAGCAAGATTACGCAAAAGCATTGAATATTCAAATAGGTGATGAGCTGACCTTTTCTTTTGGTGGCCAAGAGGTAAAAGTTGAAGTTGATAACCTAAGAACAGTTCAATGGGATAGCTTATCGCCAAACTTTTATATCATTTTTAGCGCGCCTATTTTAGGTGGCGCAGGCGCGGCTAATTTAACCAGCTTTTACTTGGATGAATCTCAAAAGCCATTGCTGGTTGAAATTTTACAAGCCTACCCCACCATAACAGTCATTGAAGTGGATGCCATCATTGAGCAGATTCAAGGCATCGTGTCGCAAGTGACCCTGGCGATTGAGTTTATTTTATCGCTAGTGTTGATAGCGGGGTTGATCGTATTAATCGCCAGTGTGCAAGCTACGCTAGACAGCCGATTAAAAGAGAGTGCCATTTTGCGTACATTAGGAGCAAAAGCTCAGTTAATAAGGGGCTCTTTAGCTATTGAGTTCATAGCATTGGGCACCTTGGCCGTAGTATTAGCCGTACTAGGCGCTGAAACAACTCTGTATTTCTTACAAACAGAGCTGCTTAACATTGAATACCAGCCAAGTTACGGTCTTTGGGTATTGGGGCCAGTATGCGGCGGCATCTTAATTGGATTAGTGGGCAGCTTGTCTACCCGAAAGGTAGTCAAAGTAGCGCCGATGACCGTATTAAGGCAACTTTAGTTAAGTTGGCAATGTTAATAGAAACTATGCCACTGATAGCCAGTTGCTATGATAGTTATAGCTTGTATTGACAAGCATTTTCACATGGAATCAGTTAAAGTAGCTGCCCTCGAATTAAGACAGAAGTGCTGTTGGGAGTTAAGCAGCACTTTTATAATAAAGTAACCATCAATACTTTAAATGGAGAATAAATATGAGCGTATTATTAGGTCGTAAAGCACCCGATTTCACAGCACCAGCGGTACTGGGCAATGGCGAAATTGTTGATTCCTTCAACCTTGCTGAAACTATCAAAGGTAAATATGCCTTGGTATTTTTCTACCCACTAGACTTCACGTTTGTATGCCCATCTGAGTTGATCGCACTTGATCACCGCATGGCGAAACTGAAAGAGCTAGGTGTTGAAGTGATGGCCGTTTCTGTAGATTCACACTTCACGCATAACGCATGGCGCAACACGCCAGTAAACGAAGGTGGTATTGGTCAAGTTCAATACACCATGGTTGGCGACATGAACCACGACATCTGTAAGTCTTTCGGTGTTGAATCTATCGGTGGCGACAGCTATTACCCAGCAGGCGTTTCTTTCCGCGCTTCTTTCGTTATCGACAAGAGCGGCGTTGTACGCGCACAGCACATGAACGATGAGCCAATTGGTCGTAACATCGACGAGCTAGTACGTGTTGTAGAAGCCCTTCAGTTCTTCGAAGAAAACGGACACGTTTGCCCAGCAGGCTGGAACAAAGGTGACGCAGGCATGGTTAACACACCAGACGGCGTTGCAGAATACCTAGCTGGAAACTCTGACAAGCTTTAATAGCTGTTGAGTTTTAGAGTTAGAAAACAAACCCGCTTCGGCGGGTTTTTTTGTGGGCATACATATCTTTTGCTTATGATCGTAAGTTAACGTAAATAACAAAAACTCGAACACGCTTATATATCCCATAAAATTTTTATTTTGAAAGCGTGTTTTTACGAGATGATTAATTTGACAGGTTAAGGTGGAGGCCTTATGTTAAAACTAATTAATCGGTGTTTTTAAGTTATTCTGAATTTAAACATACGGTCACCGTAAAAATAGTTTGTAGGTAAATAATAAGCTGTTAGGAAATAATGAAAATAGACAACTCAGTCATTCGAAAAGTCATAGGTGTTCTCATTGCGCCATGGTTATACATTGTTGTTTGGACTGTGCCTGCTTTAGAACATTCTGAGTTGCAAAAATGGGTGGTTATAAACACCTTTTTTGCATACGTAGTATTTTTAGCCTTTGCAGGCATATCTCACTTGGTTCTGAAGAAACTAAATGCCACAAATATGTGGTCATATTGTGCTGTAATGTTTGTAGTAGCTGTAACGTTGGATATAGCCTTATCGCTTTGGTTATTAAGTGGCTACACATCTAGCTATTATTCACAAACCCTTGTTGTAGAGTATGGCTCAATTACTGCCGCTGGCTACATGCTTCTATTAAAAGATGCTTTAATAAACGGCATTATTTCATCTGGAGTTATGGCAATATTTTGGTTTGTCTCAATATTTAAGCAAAGTAGCAAGGTGATCAATGCTTAACAAACACATCATAACCGCTCCATTTCATTGAGTTGGAGTTCGCTGAAGCTCCGCCTTTTAGGTTACAGCTAAGCATTCACCTCATTCCACGTGTTCTGCGAGCGTTACACCTTAAGGGATTGTATGGATCTATTGCTAATCGAAGGATTGCCAGGTAGTGGAAAAAGCACACTGGCAAAGCAACTATATGATGGGGCTCAAGTTGATGGAGTTGGGTCAAGCTGGTACCTAGAAGAGTCAGCAGATCACCCAATTCACCCTGCCTTTATTAAGCATGATAAATACAAAAAGACTTTCCCTGAACTTTGCTTAAAGCAGTGGGCGAAATTTGTTTCTGATAATAAGGGTAGTGATCATCTTTTTATCTTTGAGGGGAGCCTATTTCAAAGCACGGTTCGTTTCATGCTAGAGGGTAGGAACCAAAAATTAGTGGCTGACTATTACAGTGAATGCCAACGTATACTAGCCGATGTAAATCCTAAGTTGATTTACTTGCGTCCAAGTAACGTGGAGTCTCACATTGAATGGGTTATGGAGCATCGCGGAGAAAAATGGTCTTTAAAAGTTGCTGAATATCTAGAAAAAACGCCCTATTGCTTTGAGCAGCAATGGAACGGAAAAGAATGTATGGTGTCTTTTTGGTCTAATTACGCACAGCTTTGTGATTTACTAATTGAACAAACAAGAATGCCATACCAAACTATCAATGCAGGCAATGGATATTTTGATTCCCAATATAGTGAAGAACTAAAAAGGCTGTATGTACCCGGACATCAGTAATTTGGACTTTTCTTACAGTGGATATGGAATAGATTTGGCAGTTAACCCTGGCGGGTAATTGGTGACCCCTTTACAACGACTATTTGGAATCACTTAGTGAATAAAATTATAACTTTAATATTTGTGCTTGCTGCTCCGCTTGGTTACTCAAATGAAGATTTACCTAAAGGGCTTTATAAGTCTATTCAAAACACAAGTTCTGTTGATATATCAGTGTGTTTAATAAAAAATTTAATCATTCTTGAATATACTAAATTTTCAGGCCAGAAATTTATGTTTGAAGCATCAGATAAAGATGTTGTAATAATCGAAGATTTAAAGGTTATAGATTTCACAAAGAATAACTTGAAGTCTTTAAAGATAGCTTACACCTACAGCAGTCAGTATGAAGTAGTTATAGGGAGCTTATTTATCTACGATGGTTTTCAAACAATCAATGTGTTGCCGTTCAAAATGGAAAAAATATCCGATAATTGTAGTGGTTAAATATATTATGGGTGGTTCGTTCACAGAAGCGTTTATTGACCAAGCTGGAGATGTGCATTGAACGAGGGGAACATTTCTTATACCGTACGATATGCAAAAATATTCTACTCGCGATATTTGTTTCGAATAGCATTTATAATTCTGTATATAGGATTCTTATTTATATTTTTCTCGGATCGCACTTTGTTTCAACTGATAGGGATATCAGCAATTCCTTTAATTTTTGAATTGCAGTTTTACAAATTGGAGGCATATGGGCGATTTGTTCCAATTGGGCCTATTTTAAATGTTCTGAGTAAAAAATCAGAAAATAAGAACCTGATTTACTTTGTTCATTTTGTATATATGTCATTACTGTTTTTATGCCTCACTATTTCAATAGTTCTCTACATGATAAAAGGTTAATGTCAAGTTAAAGTGAATTTTTCAGCATTCTAGCACTAGAACAAACTGGCTATGTTCTTCAATGCACGAGATATATGAACCATCTTTTTTAGCAGCGGTTAAATAAACGGCTAACAAGAGTCAATGAGAGTACTCTGTGTAAATAAACAACTTTCGTGAACAAGATAGCGCTCGCGCCAGGCAATGACGAAATACAATGTAGATGAATTATGATTTTTGAGAAAATGCACAGAAAAGTAGCTTTGATTTGCATGGCACTGACACCAATTGGATTTCTTCTTGGTGGTACAATTGAAATTTCAGATCGTAATGCGCTTGCAGCTAATTATTTTCTACTGATTGGCGCTATTTACATGCTGTTTTATTGCCTACTTAGAATTGAAAAAGGAAGCATTAAGCTATTAGGAGGAGTACATATACTTAATAGGAAGGAAGAGCCTGTTATTTTTTGGCTATATACCAGTATGTTAATTTTTCTTTTTTCTAAAATAATAGTCATTACGTTACCACGGCTACTTCTAGTGCAAATGGTCGCGTGAAACGAGAGGGCCTCCTTATTTTCCGTTTAAGATGCAACTATCTTTTTGGACAGATTACGTACAACTTTGTGATTCGCTCAAATTACATAAAAACATGCCATACTAATGATGTAGCTTTTGTAAATACCAAATTTCGAAACTGTATGAAGCGCTAAGATGAAGCAGGAAATTTAATAAGTGTATATTTTGATCGTTAGCTCTAGTCAAGACCCAAATAGTAGAAGCCGCATACTGGCCAAGCAATGTCAGGCAACATTAGAAACACTGGCGATAGATACGAAATTTGTAGATCTAGACGAACTCAATATCCCAAATTTCGACAACAATACAATATATGAGTCTTCTCAATATAAGTATTTACACGCAATTACTAAAGATGCTGTAGGCATAGTGTTGTGTAGCCCAACCTATAATTGGGGTACTTGTTCAGAGTTAAAAAAATACATCGAATACGTTGGCTCAACAGACGAACAGCATGTTGGTGCGCTTTTCGATAAGGTAATCACCTTTGTAAATTCAGCAGGTCTTCCACATAGCTATATGGCGCACACCCCACTAGCCAACTCGCTCATGTTAGACTTTAAATGCATTATTAACCCTTACAATGTATATGTGCATGATCGACATTGGGTTAATGGAATGCTTTCTGAGGAACGGAAACCCCGCTTGGTAAAGTCAATGCAAGTCATGCATGAGCTTTGTGCTTTGCTCGAAGGGCGAACTTATAAATCGGAGTGGGAAATCTAGTCAATTTAATGTCTAGGTGTCATTGTATATCAGTCGGAAATTATTCAATTAAAATATGCATCATATAATTTAAATTGAGTGACCCATTCACAATTTTAAAACTACCAGTCTATTTATAGACCTTTTAACCTAAAATTAAAAGATTTTTAGCCATACTGCCTTCGGTATTTTTTGCCCGACTTAAGTCGCATGGGTTACCACCATCTTTGAAAATTTAGAGCTTGAAAAAGTAGGTATGACAACTTGGTCTGGTAATCCTAGATTGATCAGCATTGCGAAAAGTATCAGCTTTAAAATAGAAGGAGCACTTAGAAAGGTTGGATACTTTATTGGCGTCTAGTACGACTCGATAAAATTAGGCGTTACTATTGATGAATGGCAAGAATTGATCGTCAATAAGTCATTAGAGTTACCTCATAACAAGCCCTATGATGTAGACTAGGAATGTTAATGTTTTAAAATAAGGAAGATATGAATTATATTTTATTCTCAGTCATTTCACTGGCACTTGTAGTTTATGCTTTTTTTGTTGCCCAGAAAGCTTATTCGGATTGTTTTTATAAGCGCTTATTTTGGTATGTGGTCATTTTTTGCTTGCCGCTTTTAGGGGCAATAATTGCAATTGTGCAATGTAAAAAAGTACCACCTCGAACCAAGGTGGAAAGTAAAGTGCAGACAGAAATCATAAATGCCTATTCGAATTTGGAGAAATCTAATAGCAAAATCTCTTAGTTAAAAATTAAGATGGATTGTATGCTGTAAAATATCACACAACAAATTACCATTAATTTGTAAAGGAAAGCTGTGAAAGAGCTAGTAAGTGAAATTGTTTTAGATCTTCAAATGAAATACGACCCTGAGTTTATCATTCTTTATGGGTCAGTTGCTCGCGGGGATTATTCAGGCGATAGTGATATTGATATAGCTTGTTTTTGCAGGGCAACTGATGTCTCTAAAGATGTAAGGCTATTTAATGGAAGAAAACTTGATTGCTGGATCTATGCTTTAAAAGAAGCGGTACCAAAGAAAAAAGAGTTTTTGCGTTTTGTAGGTGGTGAACTACTGATAGATAAGTCAGGTCAAGGTGAAAATTTTTTGAAGGAAGTGACAGACTTTTATAGTGCTGGTCCAGAGCCGCTTAAGCCTGATGCG
This sequence comes from Reinekea marina, assembly GCF_030409715.1. NCBI lineage: Bacteria > Pseudomonadati > Pseudomonadota > Gammaproteobacteria > Oceanospirillales > Saccharospirillaceae > Reinekea > Reinekea marina. The sequence goes on along the minus strand of NZ_JAUFQI010000001.1, from coordinate 2,857,922 downwards.
AGAAAGCACCTTGTTGAATGGTCTTTAAATATGGTCCAAAGAGCATCAGGACAATCATTTGAAGCAAGCTATCGGCGAACTTTGTTGCTGTGTCAGTTGTTAGAAGTGTATTTTGAACTTCGAGATCACTGGTTTTTAGGCTCTAAACTTAGTTTTAGTTGGCTTAAAGAAAAGGACTGTGAGGCTTACAATTTATTTGAAACAGCATTCAACGAACCCACTAATTTGGAAGCTTTGAAAAAATTAGTCATTGTCACTATCAATACAGATCGAAGTGACTAAATATGCTCGAAAGTTCTCAAAACTGCACGTCAAAATTTCACAAGTAAACTAAATGCACGCACTTTTTGATTTAGACGACAATGTCCAAGACAAGTCAGCAAGCTTAAAGTTGTGTGCAGTATCAATCTATTGAAAATTTGTTAATGGGCAAGTCAATTCTAGGCAAACCATCTAAGCACAAGCTAGAGTTCGTAGATTATCAACTTAAAACCTTCGCAGATTTTACCAATATTTGGCAAGCTATGACAAAAAGCTGATGCAGTTCGTTTGTATGTGGCGTAGCATTGAAGCTCGTCAGTATTTAAATGTCATCTCCTATTTAAGTAGAGCTTTTTATCCATGTCTCAAGCACAACAACACATCACTAGCCGCCTAATCTACCAAGGCTTTGTACAACTGCTACCAATATCCATATTTGTCATCGCCTTTGGGTTGGCTTTCGGGTTGGCAGCCACGCAACACGGGTTAACGAACAGTGCCATTCTTGCCATGAGTGCCTTTGTGTTTGCGGGTGCTTCTCAATTCGCTACCTTAGATTTATGGGGCGCTGAAATCGCAATTATCCCAGTGATGATTACGGTATTTGCCATTAATGCACGCCATTTATTAATGGGGGCATCTTTGCATCAGCATATTGCACACCTCTCTGTTACCAAACGCTATGGCGCGATGATGTTGGTGACCGATGCTAACTGGGCCATGAGTTTACAAGCCATCAACAATGGCAAGCAGGGCTTGGGTATTTTAATCGGTGGCGGTATTGCGTTGTGGTTGTGTTGGTTGTTAGGCACTTGGTTGGGGTTATATTTTGGCAGTGCGATAAAAGACCCAGTAAGTTTAGGGTTAGATATGGTGATGGCGTGCTTTTTATTATCGATGGTCGCAGGCGGAAAAGTAGACGTTAAAATTATCGTAATATGGAGTGCCGCCGCATTGAGTTCGTTGTTGGCTTATTGGTATTTACCACCGAATAGTCATGTCATTGTGGGTGCGTTAGTGGGTGGCTTTATAGGTGCGTTTTGGTTGGGTAAAAAAGCATGATGATTGAAACGGCTGGGCTAGGTGCATTTATTGTGATTGCCATCATGACTTTAGTGACGCTTGTTACTCGTTGGGGCGGTGTGTTCATTATGGGTTTTGTGCCCATTAGCTATCGAGTAAAGCAATTTATTAACGCCATGTCGGGTTCAGTTTTGATAGCGTTGTTAACTCCCTTGGCGATAGAAGGCGATGTGGGCGCTAAGCTAGCATTGCTCACCACGGCGGTTACGATGGGTGTAGTCAAGAAACCACTCATTGCTATTAGTTTGGGTATTATTGTTGCGGCCTTAACGCGGCAGTTAATAAACTAAGTTGCTAGGGGTTTACATACTCAGGTGATTGGCACAAGGCAAGCCACTTCTCGATGCCCGCACTTATGTACTTATCTTTGTGCAAAATAAAATATAAGTTGCGTTCGAAGTTACGGCTGGGTACGGCTAGGGGCACCAATGTGCCGCGCTTAAAAGCATCTTCGAGCGTTATTTTTGATAAACAGCCTACGCCTAAATTGGCTTCAACGGCGCGTTTAATGGCTTCGGTGTGTTGCAGTTCTATCGCAATGGAAAGCTCAGGCAAAATGCCCCTCATGGCCCAATCGAAGGTTTGGCGGGTACCGGAACCTGGTTCTCGCAGTATCCATTGGGCGTTCAGTAAATCGGCCTCGGTGAGAGTGCCGCGTTGAGCAAGTGGGTGGTTTGGGCTGCAAAAGGCCACGAGCTCATCTTTACGCCAAAATTGAGTATCAATATCGGCATCATTGATTTCACCCTCAATTAAACCAATATCGAGCGTAAAGTTTTTCACCTTGTGCACAATGGCGGTCATGTTTTCAACTTCTAGAGAGACGGTGGCCTGTGGGTTTTCGCCCATAAACTGCGCCACAATATTCACAGCAAGATAATTACCAATTGAGAGCGACGCCCCAACTTTGATGTCGCCAATATCGGTGTGCAATCGAAAGTCGTTTTCTAAGGCTTTAGCTTGGTTAATTAGCGCCTCGGCTTTTACACGCAGTGCTTGGCCAAGTTCGTTTAATTTGAGCGATTTTCCGGCGCGATCAAACAGCTGAATATCAAACTGCTGTTCTAGCGTTTTGAGTGATTCACTGGCGGCCGATTGAGACATAGCCAGCTCTTTAGCGGCCAGCGTTAAATTCTCGTGGTGGGCCGTGGCGAGGAAAATCTCTAATTGTCTTAGGCTGTATTTCATTATCGGTATTTCCGATTATTGATATTCAATAATCCTGTTTTACAGGATATTTGTAGCTGAGTAAACTTTAGCTCACTTCAAAATTCAACATAAACCGTTAAGGGGTTGTGAATGGCCGCATTACGAAAAGAAACCGTCACCGATGTTCACCATTGGAATGATACACTTTTTAGCTTTAAAACCACGCGTGATGCTGGGTTCCGCTTTAAAAACGGTCATTTTGTGATGATCGGCTTAGAGCAAGACGATGGCCGCCCACTTATGCGTGCCTACAGCATTGCCAGTGCTAACTATGAAGAAGAGTTAGAGTTTTTCAGCATTAAAGTGCCCGATGGCCCGTTAACCTCTAAATTACAGAAAATCGAAGTGGGTGATGAAGTGGTCGTTGGGTCAAAGCCAACAGGTACTCTCATTGTAGATAACCTTTTGCCGGGTAAAAACCTGTACTTAATCAGTACTGGCACGGGCTTAGCACCCTTTATGAGTGTAATTAAAGATCCAGAAACCTATGAACAGTTCGATAAAGTGATACTCACCCACGGTGTTCGCACGGTCGATGAGTTGGCCTATAAAGATTTGATCAAAGAAGATTTGCCCAGCAATGAATATTTTGGCGAGTTAATTCAAAACCAGCTGATGTATTACCCAACGGTAACGCGTGAGTCCTATGAAAACATGGGCCGCATTACCGAGCTGATGGAATCAGGAAAGCTATTCAGCGATTTAAATTTACCGCCTATGAATACCGAAACCGACCGTTTCATGATTTGTGGCTCACCGAGCATGCTTAAAGATACCTGTAAAATATTAGATGCTCGGGGCTTTAAAGAAGCTCGCCACGGTAATGTAGGCCACTACGTTATTGAACGCGCCTTTGTTGAAAGTTAAGGCAAGTTTTTTTACCTGCAGGCTACTCAACAGCCGTTGAAAACTCACGTATGATGTCAGAAAACATCAGTTGAGTAGCTTTATGACAAACACCAATGATTTAGATAAAAAAAACCAAAAACATAAAGAAGCCATGAAAAAGCAAAAGGAGAGTGTCGATTCTTCTATTGCTCAAGCCGACGAAGAACGCGGTGTAATGATACTGCTAACCGGCAACGGTAAAGGCAAAAGTAGTTCGGGTTTTGGTATGGTGCTGCGTGCTTTAGGCTACGGCCAAAAAGTCGCTGTTATTCAGTTTATTAAAGGCCAGCAACTGTCTGGTGAAGAGCTATACCTAAAAGAAAAACTGGCCGATGAAGTAACCTTTTACCAAATGGGCACGGGCTTTACCTGGGATACCCAAGACCGCAGCGCCGATATAGCGGCGGCCGAAACCACATGGCAAGAAGCCGCAAAAGCCTTAGCCGACCCTTCTTATGATCTTGTTTTACTCGATGAAATCACGTACATGATTGGTTATAAGTATCTAGACGAAAACGTCATTTTAGATGCGTTGAAAAATAGACCCGAACACATGAGTGTGGTGGTGACCGGCCGTGGCGGCGGTAAAGGCTTAAAAGACTTAGCCGACACCGTTTCGGAAGTGAAAGACATCAAGCACGCCTATAACGCCGGTGTAAAAGCACGTCAAGGCGTTGATTACTAAAAGCTGTCTCTAAGCTCTGCCAGCAGCGTTAGGCTGTGGCTGCGGGCTTGGGCATTGTGAATAGGTATAGACACAATCAGCTCATCTACTTGAGTCATTTTTAAGAATCGAGTCAGTTTGTCTTTAACTGACTCTTTTGTTCCTACCAGTGCATAACTTAAAACATGATCAACCATTTGCTTATCGGCCAGACTCCAACGACCATCCATAGTATCTACTGGGGCAGGAAACGGCGTATTGCCGCCACTGCGCATTTGCTTAAACTTTTGTTGCACCGAGGTGAACAAATAATCCGCTTCGGCTTGGGTATCGGCTAACACAACCATGATGCCCGCCATTGAATGCGGTTTTGCATGAGACTTACTTGGGCGAAAGGTTTCACGATAAATCTGCAGCGCCTGCATAAGCTGATCGGGTGCAAAGTGCGAAGCAAATGAGTAAGGCAAGCCATAATGCGCCGCCAATTCAGCGCTGTATAAACTTGATCCTAACAACCAAAGCGGTACTTCGGTGCCTTGCCCTGGAATGGCTAAAACGGGTTGGTTGGCATCGCTAAAATAGGCTTGAAGTTCTTTAATATCGCTTGGGTAGCTGTCTACCTCGCTATCTAGATTGCGGCGTAAGGCGCGTGCCGTTTGCATATCGGTGCCGGGTGCGCGCCCTAGGCCTAAATCTACTCGACCAGGGTAAAGCTCCGCTAAGGTCCCAAATTGTTCGGCAATGACTAGGGGGGCATGGTTCGGCAGCATAACACCGCCTGCGCCAATTCGAATGTGCTTAGTGGCCGCGCCAATGTGAGATAACAAAACAGACGTCGCCGAACTCGCTACACCACGCATACCATGATGCTCGGCTAGCCAATAGCGCTTGTAATTCAACGCCTCAGCTTCTTGTGCCAATTGCCGAGTAGTGGCCAAAGCATTTTGAACCGTCTGACCTTCGGCAATGGTGGCTAAATCGAGAATAGAAAATGGAATCATAACGTTGTCAAACCAATTGAATTCAGCACTCTATATGAGGTCAGCAATCATGAGTACAAGTGATTTTGACAGGTATTCGAACTGTTTTATTCAAAATATCAACCGTGTTGCCTAGTACATTAGTCTATATTTTAACCATTGAGTGAGTTTTTTCTTATGGAATGACCCCTTTTGCTGTACTTTGGTATTGCTCACAATAATTATAAATGAAAGACCGCGGATGTTTTATGAATGAAGTTACAGTTGGCGCGCGTCGTAAGGTTCAGATAAATAAAAATCGCATAAGGGCCTATTTTTATATAGGAACGGTGGTACCGGTTTTTTTGTTTATGCTGGTGTTCACATTGACAATATCTGGGCGAATTAAAAAAGATCATAACGCTTATATCGAGCAGTTATCCAATCGCATATTAGCCGAAAAAAAGCAGTTTATTAAAAGCACGATAGACCACACCCTATACATCATCGATAGTCTTCAGCACGATATTTCTCATTCTCAAGATTCCAAAACCTTAACTGAAATTGAAAAGCAGACACTTTTGGAGTCGAATTTTCGCAACTACTTACACGGTTTAACGTTACCCGATGATGAACAGTATGTTTGGGTTAATAAAATCATAAATGAACAGGGTGGAGACGATTTTGCAATTCGGTTAATACATCCGGGTATGCCCGAAACAGAAGGTGCGTTGTTATCTACCAATGCAGAGGATATTAAGGGCGGCAAACCTTATCAGGTTGAATTAGATGGCGTACTTGCGAATGGCGAAATATTTTATAGTTACTATTTTAAAAAGAAAACGTCGGGGAAAGTAGAGCGAAAGCTATCGTATGCAAAACTGATTAAACCTTTCAACTGGGTCATTGCAACCGGAATATATTTAGATGACTTTGAGCAATATGTTGATCAAGAGCGAGCCAACTTAAACGAGAGTTTTGATGCCCAGCGTTTTTATTCTATTTTATTAATCACCTTTACCATGCTGTGTACGGCAATTTTAATCTATTTGTTTGAGCGTAATATCAACCGACTCATTTTTAGTTATGAATCTGAAATCAAAGGCTATACCGAAGAGCTAGAAAAACTTTCAACAACCGATCGGCTAACAAATCTTCATAACCGATTATTTTTAGACGAAGCCATTGAAAAGGAGTTGGCAAGGTTCCAGCGTTACGGCAATTTATTTAGCGTGGTCATGACAGATATAGACCATTTTAAGCGAGTAAACGATAATTTTGGCCATCAACAAGGAGACAATGTACTGCAGGAGTTTGCTCAAGTTTTGTTGAATAACACCCGGGAATCAGATGTCGTGGGCCGATGGGGCGGCGAAGAATTTATCATTATTTGCAAAGAATGCGATATCAATAAGGCTCTAATTTTAGCGAACGGTATAAAAGAAAAGGTAAGCGGGTTTAAATTCACTGCGGTTGAACAGTTAGAGGCCTCTTTTGGTGTTTCGAGTGTACGTGAGCAAGATTCTCTAGAGCAGTTAATCGAACGTGCTGACCGAGCATTATATAAGGCAAAGGAAGAGGGCAGAAATAAAGTTGTCGTTGAGCAATCAGCAGACTAATTATGGTTTTGTCAAAAAATAAATGACAAATGAAAGCGGGACGTGACAGATAAAACTCGGTAAGCTAAGCGCATTATAACGATAAAACAGCATCTTGACCTGATGGGCAAAAAACTCAAAAGATGGAAATGAATGCGCAGCCATAAAAAAATGACAATTTGAGTAATTATTTAAAGGCAATGTAAGGCTTATCACATGGAAATTACCAAAACGCTGGGTGAATTCATCATCGAGAAACAAGCAGATTACCCGGATGCGACGGGCGAGCTGTCCTCTATATTTTCTTCAATACGGCTTGCGGCCAAAATTGTTCACCGTGAAATAAATAAAGCAGGTTTGGCTGATATTACCGGTGCGGTGGGTAATGAGAACATTCAAGGCGAGCAACAACAAAAGTTAGATGTTATCGCTAACGATAAGTTTAAGGCCGCTTTAGCGGCGCGTGGTGTCGTATGTGGATTAGCCTCTGAAGAAGAAGATTGCTACGTACATTTTGATGACGATCGCAGTAAATTTGGAAAATATGTTGTTTTAATAGATCCGTTAGATGGCTCTTCAAATATCGATGTGAATGTTTCGGTGGGCACCATTTTCTCGGTTTACCGCCGTTTATCACCAATGGGTGAACCAGTGACCGAGGCTGACTTTCTGCAGCCTGGTGACCAGCAAGTGGCTGCGGGTTACGTGATTTATGGGTCTTCGACTATGTTGGTTTACAGTACGGGTAATGGCGTACATGGTTTCACATACGACCCAAGCTTAGGTATTTTTTGTTTATCACACGAGAATATGTGTTATCCAGAAAACGGTACCATTTATTCGGTGAACGAAGGCAACTACGTGCACTTTCATGATGGCGTTAAGCAATACATTAAATACTGCCAGATGGAAGATGCAAAAACGAATCGCCCATATACCAGCCGATACATTGGTTCATTGGTGTCGGATTTCCACAGGAATTTGATAAAAGGCGGAATATTTTTATACCCCGCTTCATCATTACACCCAACGGGCAAGTTGAGGTTGTTGTATGAGTGCAACCCGATGGCCTTTTTAGCTGAGCAAGCAGGTGGTGTGGCTATTAGTGGTGTAGAAAGCCGAACTCTAGAATTAGAGCCCAGTGAGTTGCACCAGCGAGTTCCGTTCTTTGTAGGCTCGAAAAACATGGTGAATAAACTGGAGCGATTCTTAAGAGAGTTCACCTAGCCTCACTTTATAAAATACGCCGTGCGTTAATAGTCACGGCGTACCCCTCTTTTTCCTTTATTATTTACTTTTCGTCATAGCTCAATTTTATTAGCGGCCTTGTTTGTCTTGAGCGGAATCTTTACCCTGTGTTTTATTACTCATATTATAGAAATTGTGCTTAATTCATCGTTGAATGTGGCCATAAAATACAGGAATTGTCATGAATCCCGATTATTTAGACTTTGAACAGCCCATTGCTGATCTGATATCCAAAATTGACGAACTACGTCTCGTTGGTAACCGGAATGATCTAAATATCTCTGGTGAGATTGAAAAATTAAACGCTCAGTCTATTAAATTAACTGAACAGATCTTTGGGAAATTGACTTCCTGGCAAGTATCTCAGGTGGCTCGCCACCCTAAGCGCCCTTATACATTAGATTATATTGAACGCGTATTTACCGATTTTGATGAGATGCACGGTGATCGCCACTACGCGGATGATGCGGCTATTGTAGGCGGTTTGGCTCGTTTAGATGGCCAGTCTGTCATGGTTATTGGTCACCAAAAGGGTCGTGAAGTAAAAGAAAAAGTGCTTCGAAACTTTGGTATGCCTAAACCGGAAGGTTATCGTAAAGCGTTGCGGTTAATGCAAACCGCCGAGCGATTCAATATCCCTGTACTGACACTAATCGATACTCCGGGAGCCTACCCAGGCATTGGTGCTGAAGAACGCGGTCAGTCTGAAGCAATTGCTTACAATCTATTAAAGATGTCTTCACTAAAAGTACCTGTAATTGCTACCGTAATTGGTGAAGGTGGTTCAGGCGGTGCTTTGGCACTCGGCGTGTGCGATCATTTGAATATGCTGCAATACAGTACATATTCGGTCATAACACCCGAAGGCTGTGCTTCTATTTTATGGAAAACCGCTGAGCGCGCCTCTGATGCAGCTGAAATGATGGGCATTACGGCCTCTCGCTTGTTTGAGCTTGGGTTGGTCGAAAAAGTACTCGAAGAACCATTAGGTGGTGCTCACCGTAATGTCGATGAAATGGCGAAGACGATTCAAACGGCATTAATTACCCAGTTGTCTGAGCTTAAAACTAAGCCAATAGAAAGCTTGTTGGAAGAGCGTTACGCTCGTTTGCAATCTTTCGGGTTCCAAGAATAAGTCTGTTCTTGCATTCTTCAATAAAGAATCTACATTAGCCATTAACGCTTTACTATTTTTGGCTGGCTAAATGGCTAATGTATCTCTACAAAACATACTCTATGACCAATCAAATATGATGACTCCCATCGTAGGTGATGAGATTGCTTTGGTGCTTAACCGTATATTGGGGGCACACGAAGGTCTCGATGGTGTGCCTGCGTATTTATTTGATATTGTGCTGCACGACGGTACCTCAATTGGCCAAATTGATATCCGCTTAAAAACGACGCCCAGCCTTGTAAAATTTGGCGGCCAAATTGGGTACGGAATTGATAAACCTTATCGTGGCCATGGGTTTGCCGCGCAGGCGTGCCAGCTCATCAAGCTCGTCGCGAAAGATCAGGGCTTTGATGAATTGTGGATTACATGCAACCCTGGAAACCATGCTTCCATTAAAACCATTGAAAAGCTCGGCGCAGTTTTTGTTGATCTGGTGGATATTCCGATTGGCAGCGAATTGTGGCATCGCGGCGATCGTGAGAAACTTCGGTACTTGTGGACATTGTAAGAGTACCTCGTGACAACTACCCCTTCTATTTATCAGAATTTAACCCAATCTCTGCGTGACCAATTAATTGGCCATGACATACGTCCGGTGTTTGTCGGTTTTAGTGGTGGTCTCGATTCCACGCTTTTGCTGAAATGTGCCTGCGATGTTGTTGGTGCATCAAATGTTGTGTCGATTCATGTTCATCACGGTTTGTCCGCCAACGCCGATCAATGGCAATCTTTTTGCGAGCAGCAAGTCGCAGAACTTGGGTGTAAATTGATTGTCGAAAAAGGGCAAGTGGAGTCGACGGGACAAGGAGTGGAAGCCGCCGCAAGAACGTACCGATATAGCGTGTTTTCACAGCATGTTACACCCAAACATTGGCTGCTGTTAGCGCACCACCTTGATGATCAGGTTGAAACCTTTTTCTTACGAATGATGCGTGGTACAGGCTTACATGGCTTAAAGTCGATGTCAGCAATACAGCCACGTGATCATTATCAGCTGTGCCGTCCGTGGTTAAAGTTCAGTCGCTTGCAGCTTGAACAAGCCGCTAATGCTTGTGGCTTACGATGGATAGAAGACGAATCTAATGTCGACAGTCAATACGATAGAAACTATCTACGTAATGAAGTGCTGCCCTTGTTTGAAAGCCGATGGCCAAGTTACCGTGAGCGAGTAAACGGTATTATTCAGCAAGTAGATTCAGAACTTCAATCTAATGCGCACCATGGCGATAATTTAGAAGCACGCTTGAGTCACGACGGTGGTTTGAAGTGGGTACAGTTAGACTCATGGTCAGAAGCCGACAAGCTTTCTCTGCTGCATCGCTGGTTAACCGAATTAGGCGTGCAGGTGCCGTCTAAAGTAAGGTTGCAGCATGTATTGAGTGATGTTGTAGAGGCAAAACCAGATGCAGACCCAAAGGTGCGTATGGGCAACGGCTATGTTCGCCGCCATGGTCCTGCATTGTATTGGGTGCCTGAGCAAAGCGCCATCGACGCTCCGCCACCCCTTCAAATAGGAAATAAATCCTACTGGCCTGGCGTTGGATATATCGAGGTTAAATATTCAGAAAAAGGGCAGGCAGGGTTAAAGGCAAACTTGCCGAACCTGCATTGGCGAACTCGGCAAGGTGGGGAGCAAATTAGGCCGTTGGGTCGCTCAAAACGCAGAGACCTGAAGCGCTTGCTGCAGGAGTACCGGGTTAAGCCTTGGCAACGTGATCGCTTGCCTTTGTTGTATAGCGGAGACACCTTAGTCGCAGTTGCTGATTTATTCATATCGGCAGACCATACGGCCGAAGAAGAAAATTTAGCATTAGAGGTCATTTGGCAGAATTCTTGATTGAGACAATCAAGATAATTTGCTATGCTGATCTCCCATCTTGTACAGCACAATCACCTTAATTTGTTACTCATTCCAAGCAACCAATGCTTTGGGAGAGTTTCGTATTTTTAAAAGATGGGATCCTCTATGACTCGTTATATCTTCGTCACCGGCGGCGTTGTTTCTTCACTCGGTAAAGGCATTGCTTCGGCATCTCTGGCTGCAATTTTAGAAGCGAGAGGTCTAAAGGTAACGCTGCTAAAGCTCGATCCCTACATCAATGTTGACCCTGGTACGATGAGCCCTTTCCAACATGGTGAGGTGTTTGTAACAGAAGACGGTGCTGAAACCGATCTCGATTTAGGGCACTACGAGCGTTTTGTTAATACCACCATGACCCATCGAAACAACTTCACCACGGGTCGAATTTATCAAGATGTTCTTAAAAAAGAGCGCCGTGGTGATTACTTGGGCGGCACTGTACAGGTTATTCCTCACATTACCGATGAAATTAAACGTCGAGTTATTGATGGTGCAGGCGATGCAGATGTTGCGCTGGTAGAGGTAGGTGGCACCGTGGGCGATATTGAATCATTGCCTTTCTTAGAAGCCATTCGTCAAATGAAAGTTGAATTAGGCAGCCGACGAGCGCTATCGGTTCACTTAACGTTAGTCCCTTATTTAAAAACGGCGGGTGAAGTAAAAACCAAGCCAACGCAGCACTCTGTTAAAGAACTTCGCACCATTGGTTTACAGCCAGACATTCTGCTTTGCCGGTCAGAAATGCCAATTGGCAAAAATGAACTTCGTAAAATCGCCTTGTTCACCAACGTTGAAGAGCGTGCCGTGATTCCACTAGAAGATGCCGATACCATTTATCGAATACCTGGCAAACTTTCACAAGCAGGCTTAGACGCTATTGTCGTTGAGCGGTTTGGCCTAGAATGTGATGAGGCGGACTTAACCGACTGGGATGATGTAACTGATCGTAAGCTAAACCCAGAAAAAGAAGTCACCATTGCCATGGTTGGCAAATACATGGAGCTTTTGGATGCTTATAAGTCTCTCATTGAAGCCATAGACCATGCCGGTATTCGTTCTCGTACTAAAGTGAAGATTCAATACATAGATTCAGAAGATATTGAGAAAAATGGTACAGATGTATTAAAAGGCGTGTCGGGTATTCTGGTTCCTGGTGGCTTTGGACACCGTGGTGTAGAAGGAAAAATATTAACCGCGCAATTCGCACGTGAAAACAAAGTACCGTATTTAGGTATTTGTTTAGGCATGCAGGTCGCTGTTATTGAGTATGCAAGAAATGTTTGTGGTTTAGACGGCGCACATTCAACAGAATTCGACCGTCAATCTCGACACCCAGTCATCGGTTTGATTACAGAATGGATTGAATCCGATGGCATGAAAGTTGAGCGTACAGAAAGTACCGATTTAGGTGGCACTATGCGATTAGGCGGGCAAGAATGCCAATTAGCCGAAGACTCACTTTCACTTGAGTGTTATGGCGAGTCTAAAATAGTAGAACGCCACCGACACCGTTATGAAGTAAACAATCACTATATTACTGACTTAGAAAAAGCCGGATTGCGTATTGCCGGTCGCTCAGTTGATGGTGCTTTAGTTGAAATCGTCGAAAATCCAGATCACCCATGGTTTGTTGCTTGTCAGTTCCACCCTGAATTTACGTCGACACCGCGTCGAGGTCATGGTCTATTTAGTGGTTTTATTTCAGCGGTGAATGATCACGCTAAAAAGTAATTAGAATGTATGTTTTGGGCTGTTTGGGTGTTCAGTCTACGCAGCCTGCGTATTTACTGGGGTTTCGGCTTACTTTAAGTGTCGTTTTTTACCTCATCAAATAGAACACTCGCATTTTAAAATCAGATGCATATAATGCATTTCGATAATTTTTGTAACAAAACTACATTTTAGTGGCTTTGAAGAATAATTACTTACCTCAAGCAGTGGCATTTAACGCACGTTGAGTCAAAACTCAGGAGAGTGACAGCATGGCAAAGATTGTAGACATTAAAGCACGCGAAATTATTGATAGTCGCGGTAACCCGACTGTTGAAGCAGACGTAACATTAGAAGGCGGAATCAAAGGCCGCGCTGCTGCGCCATCTGGTGCTTCTACTGGTTCACGTGAAGCATTAGAATTGCGTGATGGTGACAAAAGCCGCTTTCTTGGCAAAGGTGTTTTAAAAGCCGTTGCTGCTATTAGTGGTCCTATTCGCGATGCTTTAGTTGGTAAAGACGCTGTTCAACAAGCCGAAGTAGATCAGTTGATGATCGACTTAGACGGAACAGAGAATAAGTCTAACTTTGGTGCCAACGCTATCTTAGCCGTATCACTTGCAAACGCTAAAGCGGCTGCAATGTCTAAAGGTGTTGAGCTTTACGCACACATTGCCGATTTAAATGGCACTCCTGGTGTTTACTCTATGCCATTGCCGATGATGAACATCATCAACGGTGGTGAGCACGCAGACAACAATGTTGATATTCAAGAGTTTATGATTCAACCGATTGGCGCAAAAAGCTTAACTGAAGCGCTTCGTGTGGGTGCTGAAGTATTCCACAGCCTTGCCAAAGTATTAAAAGGCAAGGGTTTGAGCACCGCTGTTGGTGACGAAGGCGGTTTTGCACCCAACCTTGAAAGCAACGCGGCCGCGTTAGCCGCTATTAAAGAAGCTGTTGAATCGGCCGGTTACGAGCTAGGCAAAGACGTAACGTTAGCGATGGATTGCGCCGCTTCTGAGTTCTACGATAAAGAAGCTGGCAACTACAACATGAAGGGCGAAGGTAAAGTTTTCTCTTCAGAAGAGTTCAACTTTTATTTGCAAGATTTAGCCAACCAGTACCCAATTGTATCCATCGAAGACGGTCTAGATGAATCAGATTGGGATGGCTTTAAACACCAAACTGAACTTTTAGGCGATAAGCTTCAATTGGTAGGTGACGACCTTTTTGTAACTAACACCAAAATCCTGAAAAAAGGGATTGAGATGGGCGTTGCAAACTCAATTTTGATCAAATTTAACCAAATTGGATCACTTACTGAAACGCTAGCAGCGATTAAAATGGCCAAAGATGCAGGTTATACCGCTGTTATTTCTCACCGTTCTGGTGAAACAGAAGATGCCACCATTGCCGACTTGGCTGTGGGTACAGCGGCAGGCCAAATTAAAACAGGTTCGATGAGCCGTTCTGATCGTGTCGCTAAGTACAATCAATTGATTCGTATTGAAGAAGAGTTGGGTGATAAAGCGCCATACAATGGCTTAAAAGAAGTAAAGGGCCAAGCGTAAGGCAATAATTTAGCAATTATTGGCGTAGAATCGCTGAAAACATGAAAAGGGGGCTTGGCTCCCTTTTTTTTATGCGTAAGAATAGGCTGTCTAATTTTAAGAGCTGCCTATGCGCCTGATTCAAGTCGCCCTTTTTGTCTTACTCATTGTCTTGCAATACCGATTCTGGTTTGCTGAAAATGGGTACACCGATTTAAAACGTATCGAAAAAAGCATCGCGCAAGCCGAATTTGATCGCGCTGTTATCCAGAAAAAGAATGCCCATTTAGAAGCCAAAGTAGCCGACTTAAAAAGTGGTTCTGGTGCGATTGAGGAATTAGCTCGTCAAAATCTTGGACTTATTAAGCCAGGTGAAACTTTTATTATGATTAACGAGCCGAGAACCTTTAAATGACAGTTCATGTCGTCTTCCCTGCGGCCGGTGTAGGGTCTCGATTCGGTGCAGATATTCCGAAGCAATACGTCAGCATTGCAGGGAAAACCGTGATGGAGTGGACTCTTCTTGCTTGGCAGGATGCACCCGTTGATGGGTTAAAAATAGTCGTCAAAGCGAAAGAAGATGAAACCTGCACCCAAATATTAAGTAAATTCGACCATGCTTATCAAACCGTATTGGGCGGGCATGAACGCTTTCATTCAGTGATGAATGCTCTGATATATTTACGAAAGCACGGCAAAGCGGATGATTGGGTCATGGTACATGATATTGCTCGGCCGTGTGTGCGCCGCGATGATATTCAAAAGCTGCTACAAAGCTGCAAAACTGAAAACCAAGGCGGAGTATTAGCTAAACCAATAACCGACACGGTGAAGAGGTTACAACGCAGCATCGTCACAACAGAAGATAGAAGCCAATTGTGGGCCGCGTTGACGCCTCAATGCTTTCGTCTAGGCGAGCTTTCAAGTGCGCTAGAGCAGGCGATTGCGCAAAATGCGCACATTACCGATGAAGCCAGTGCCATAGAACTAGCGGAATTGCCGGTGCAATTAATTGAAGGTCACGGGGATAATATTAAATTGACCCGATCAGAAGATGCCGCCCTCGTGCAATTTTACCTTTCAAATCAAGAGCGAATTAAACATGTTTAAAATTGGTCATGGTTACGATGTCCACCGATTTGATGAACACTCCAATGCTGCACCTATTAAGCTGGGTGGCATAGACGTTCCTAGCGAAAAACAATTATTAGCACATTCCGACGGAGATGTGGTGTTGCATGCTTTGTGTGACGCCTTGTTAGGTGCTATTGCCGCCGGTGATATAGGTGAACACTTCCCAGACACCGATGCTCAGTATGCGGGTGCCGATTCACGTGTCTTATTAAGGCATGTCGTCGATTTGGTTCAAGAACAGGGCTATCGAGTGGGGAATGTAGACATAACAATAGCGGCCCAAGCGCCTCGCCTAAAAGATTACAAACAGGCAATGGCCAATACCATTGCGGCTGATTTGCGCGTTGAAGCCAGTTGCGTAAATGTCAAAGCAACTACGACTGAAAAGTTAGGCTTTGTTGGACGAAAAGAAGGCATCGCCGTGGATGCCGTGTGCTTACTTATGAAGGCTGAGCCATGAAATTTTCTTTAGATTGGCCACACGCCTATTCATTTGAACGCGTTAAAGGGGTATTAAAACAATACCCTGAAGACTTTAAAGTAATTGAAAAACTTCCTGAAAGCCCCAGTGGTGAAGGTGAGCACCTTTGGCTTACAATCGAAAAAACAAATCAAAACACCGCGTGGGTCGCCAAGCAAATTGCAAAGTGGGCGAATGTTCAACCCAGGCACGTTAGTTATGCTGGGTTAAAAGACCGTCAAGCCATTACTATTCAAACTTTTTCTGTTCACCTGCCTGGTTTGCAATCCCCAGATACCAGCCTGCTTGAAATAGATGGCGTCAAGATCATCAACGCCACGCGGCATAGTAAAAAGCTTCGTACAGGGCAACTTATTGGGAACAATTTCACCATAAGGGTTCGAAATGTTGAACAATCTAAGGACATTATCGAGAAAAACTGGTCTCAGGTTTGTGAGCATGGCATCCCTAACTATTTTGGTCCGCAACGATTTGGTCGGCAAGGTAGAAATGTAGAAGATGGTTCGCAATGGTTGCTCGGAGAAAAAAAGCTGCCTAAACATTTGCAATCTATTTGCTTGTCGGCCGTTCGCTCTTATTTATTTAATAACCTTTTGGCTCAGCGCATTGCCGAAGGGAGTTGGAGTACGCTTATTCCAGGTGACTTTGCGCAATTTAACGCAGGCAAGGCAGGCTTTTACTGTGAAATAATAGAACCTGCTGAAATAGAGCGCTGTAAAAACGGTGAGATTTCGCCCAGTGCTAGCTTGCCTGGTGAAAGCCGAGATGAATTTGCTGCTTTAGACGCACGAGAGCAGAATACACTTGAACCTTTTCAGGAGCTAACCACCGCGTTGATAAACAAACGGGTGGCACGGCACTTTCGAAAATTAAGAGTGTTCCCTGAGTCACCCGCCTTGCACTTTGAAAACGGCGATCCGGTTTTTTCTTTTTTCTTACCTGCAGGATGCTACGCAACTGCGGTAATGACTGAGCTATTTGATTGGCAGCTTGGTCTGTTGAGTTCGGATTGGAACGAGTGATGAAAGAGCAATTGAATGGCATAGGTATGACATCGGCGCGGACTAGAGCGCGGTTGATAGAACGGCTTTTTGAGCAGGGTATAAGAGACCCAAGAGTATTAGATTGCTTTAATAAAGTGCCTCGACACCTGTTTGTTGATGAGGCGTTAGGGCACAAAGCGTACGAAGACATATCTGTCCCTATTGGTTATGCACAAACCTTATCGCAACCTTACATTGTTGCCCGAATGACAGAATTAGTTTTACAAGCACCACATCATGAGACAGTTTTAGAAATTGGAACTGGTTCTGGTTTTCAAACCTGCGTGCTGGCCAATGTGGTGAGTGAGGTTTTCAGTGTTGAAAGAATTGAACCATTACAGCAAAAGGCTCGAGCTCGGATTAGAGCGTTAAAGCTTTACAATACACAATTAAAAATGGCCGATGGGTTCTTAGGTTGGCCTACCCAGGCTCCCTTCGATGTCATCATCGGAACAGCCGCACCCTCTGAGCCACCTAAAGAATTGGTTGATCAGCTCATACCTGATGGTGGCCGCCTCATTATGCCGATAGGCGAAGAGGAACAATACTTAACGGTTATCGATAAACACGGAGATGAACTTGATATTCAAAAAATTGAGCCGGTGGTATTTGTACCCATGTTGCAAGGAGTAAAAAGGGAGTCATGAAAAACATCATCAGTTGGGTGCTTAAAGGCGCAGCCATGGGCGTTGCGGACGGTGTACCTGGCGTATCGGGCGGTACCATTGCATTAATTACAGGGATATATGAACGGTTTATTGCAGCCATTGCGTCTTTTAAACCATCTCTATGGGCATTCATTAAACGAAAAGATTTTAAGGGTCTTTGGCAAGCCATCGATGGCACCTTCTTATTGTCTCTAGGCATAGGAATCTTGGTAAGCCTGTTTAGTACACTCTCGGCGATGCATTGGTTGTTAGAGCACTATGCGCCCGCGGTATGGGCATTTTTCATGGGTGTTATTGTGGTGTCTTTATGGTTTATGTGTTCCGGAAAACACTGGACCATTAGGGATGTCATCTTGCTGTTAATGGGTGCCGGTATTGCAGTGGGATTAATATTTGCAACGCCAGCGAGCCTTGAGCCAACGCCGTTGCTTTTGATGCTCGGAGGCGCTATTGCTATTTCAGCAATGGTGTTACCCGGTATTTCTGGATCGTTTATGTTGTTATTGCTTGGGTTGTATAGTGTGGTCGTAGATGCTGTGCACGATAAAGAGTTTAGTATCATTGCTTGGGTTGCTGTAGGTTGCTTGGTAGGAATTTTAAGCTTTGCGCAGCTACTGCAATGGTTGTTACGCCGCTGGCACGACTCTGTGATGAGCTTTATGTTGGGCTTTGTCGTGGGAGCACTAGTCAAAGTTTGGCCTTGGCAAATAGAAACCGAACGCCTTTGGTTGCTGCCGAGCCAGTTTACAGAGCAAACCACACAGCCGAGCTTTTTAATGCTATCTGTTATTACATTTGTTTTCGGAAGTGGATTAGTCTGGTTGTTGACAAAATGGTCAAAAAACTAACTCTTACTGCAGGTTTATGTAAAGAAAATAAAAATTTTGAATATTTATATTGATTTAATTAGATAGATTTGTCATTTGAAACCCTGTTTGAGATGCCCTTAGCTATAAGAAATTATGTTTAACGCTGTTCAGTCCGCAAAAAATGTGAGAACAGCGTCTCTATTTGAGGATAAAAAACCTGTGGTATTAGCGTCAAAAAAACTGCTTGTCGGTATTTTGGTTGTAATAATAGCCGGATGCGTCAACCATTCGCGGTTTACCTCAATAGATCATGATAAATCGGTATTGAGTGCCACCGGTGAGCCTGAAATTGAATCTACGGTATACAGTAATGCTAACCCTCAATTTTATTTGGTTAAGCCTGGAGATACCTTGTACTCTATAGCTTTTCGCTTTGGACTGGATTATAAAAAGCTCGCCAATGCCAATAATATTGATCGCAACTATGCCATTTATGAAGGGCAGGCGTTGGCATTAAAAGAAGCATCTGCACCACAAATCACCGCAAAGCCTGCGGCTAAACCGGTCACGAAGCCTGCCTCAAGTAGTCCCTCGAAGTCAGTTACAAAAGTTAACAGTAGTAGTGCCAAAATTACCAAAGCAGTCAATGAATTGGGCTCTGAATCACCAGGGCAATGGAAGTGGCCACATAATGGGAATATAGTGCGAACATATAAGTCTGGTTCGTCTACCCAGAAGGGCATTGATATCAGGGGCTCAATTGGCGATTCTATCACTGCAGCGGCGAGTGGAGTTGTCGTCTATGCAGGTAATGGGTTACCAGGCTATGGAAACTTGATTATTGTCGAACATTCTGGGTCTTTGTTAAGCGCTTACGCATTCGCTCAACAAATACTGGTAAAAGAAAGCGACAAAGTTTCTGTCGGGCAGCAAATTGCTAAGATGGGTAAGCAGGGAGACCAGCCCGGCTTGCACTTCGAGATAAGACGGAACGGGAAACCAGTTAATCCACAGTCTTTTTTGCCAAAGCGCTAAAGATTTTGGACAGCGTTCCGATATAGAAAGTATAAAGCACAGGTGCAACACTATGACAGAACTCAGGGAAGCCAATACTGCTATCGCAGAAGAACACATTAAGAGTTTCACTAACCTAATTAATGCTCCAGAAGAATCGGCTTACGCAGTCGAAGCTGAGCCATCCCAATTTGATGCCAATGAAGAAGATGGAGAGTTTCAAGACGCTCTCAATGCTAATGGCAACATGCAGCGCTCTCTGGATGCCACGCAGCTCTATTTAAACGAAATCGGCTTTTCGCCGTTACTGAGTCCTGAAGAAGAAGTCTACTTTGCTCGACTGGTACGCAAAGGTGAGCCATCGGGCCGGAAACGTATGATCGAAAGTAACTTACGTCTTGTGGTAAAAATTGCCCGACGATACCTAAATCGAGGTCTTACATTATTAGACTTGATCGAAGAAGGTAATCTGGGTTTGATCCGAGCGGTTGAGAAATTTGATCCTGAGCGAGGTTTCCGTTTTTCAACCTACGCTACCTGGTGGATCCGTCAAACCATTGAACGCGCGATTATGAATCAAACGCGCACCATTCGTTTGCCCATCCATGTGGTTAAAGAACTAAACGTATATTTGCGTGCGGCACGTGAGCTGGCTCAGAAGCTGGATCATGAGCCAACACCTGAAGATATCGCGGAATTATTAGGTAAGCCGGTATCTGATGTTAAAAAAATGCTTTCACTGAATGAGCGAGTAACGTCAATTGATACTCCGGTTGGTCCGAGCTCAGAAAAGAGTCTGTTAGACACCGTTGCAGATGAGCACGCTAACGACCCATCTGATGACTTACAAGAGCAAGACTTAAAGCAATCGATTGATCGCTGGTTAGACGAATTATCGGAAAAACAACGTGAAGTCGTTGCGCGCCGTTTTGGTTTAAGAGGTCATGAAACATCCACTCTTGAAGATGTGGGCCGAGAAATTGGATTAACTCGTGAGCGAGTGCGTCAGATTCAGGTAGAATCTTTGAAGCGACTTCGAGATATTATGGAAAAACAGGGGTTATCAGCTGTGGCGTTATTTGGCGCATAACGATTGATTCAAACCCATGTATAAAAAAAGCCGGCTAATGCCGGCTTTTTTGAGTTTAACGATTAGGTCTAACGTTCGAGTGCTTCGCGCTTTCCAGGAACGCCATTTTGTTCATCGGCTTCTGGGAGCGGATCTTTTTGTTCGGTTATATTTGGCCAAACTTCTGCTAGTTCAGCGTTTAATTCAATAAAATCGATCTGATCTGCGGGTATTTCATCTTCAGATAAAATGGCTTCTGCAGGGCACTCAGGCTCACAAAGCGCACAATCGATACACTCATCTGGATGAATGACCAAAAAGTTTGGGCCTTCATAAAAGCAATCGACAGGGCATACTTCAACGCAGTCGGTGTACTTGCACTTGATGCAGTTTTCTAAGACAACAAAGGCCATGAACTTTCTCTCTAAGTAAATTGGGACAATGCGCCTATTCTAGTGATCTAGCGGCAGAGTCTCAAGGTGATATTGATTCAATTATATCTCATAGATATTTCTAACGGTTATATAAAAGCTGTTTTTAATGACTATAGCCGTTTTTTGCTTTCGTACAACCAGTCTAGTGCCTGTTTTGCTGTCATGTTGTCGAGCTCCAATGACTGCAGTGCATCGACTAACGGGTGCGCTGATACAGCAAAGAGATCGGCTTGCATAGGACCTGCTGCTGGTTGGCTAGGCGAATGTGAGCTGTCAGCCTCTAAAGCTTTCGGCGCGTGTTCTGTACCTAAACTGATCGCTTCTAACTCAGCGAGTTTTTGCTTAGCGTGGCTGATGACAGATTCTGGGACGCCAGCTAATCGGGCTACTTGAATACCATAGCTTTGGCTAGCAGGCCCTGGTTGCACTCGATGTAAAAACACCAGCCTATCATCATGTTCGGTCGCATCCAGGTGCACGTTTGCGACTTCTGGATTAGCCTCTGCTAAGGCGGTCATTTCAAAATAATGCGTCGCAAACAAAGTTAGGGCTTTTACTTGGCTGACTAATTGAGTTGCTGTTGACCAAGCTAAAGATAAGCCATCAAAAGTACTGGTGCCGCGACCAACTTCATCCATGATCACTAAGCTATTTTGTGTAGCATTGTGCAAAATATTGGCTGTTTCGGTCATTTCCACCATGAACGTTGAGCGCCCGCCAGCCACATCATCTGAAGAGCCCATGCGGGTGAATATGCGGTCTATTGCGCCAATTGTTGCTTTTTGCGCAGGCACGTAACTGCCAATACAAGCCAGTAAGGTTATTAAGGCGACTTGCCTCATATAGGTTGATTTACCGCCCATGTTTGGCCCGGTAATGATTTGCAAGCTAGAGCTTGCGTTGAGTAATGTATCATTCGGCACGAAAGGTACCGTCGAAAGTGATTCAATGACAGGGTGTCTACCGGCTTCAATATCAATACCAGCGCGCTCTACCAAAGAAGGGGCCACCCAGTTTAGTTGATCAGCACAATGGCTTAAGCAACATAAAACGTCTAACTCTATGATGGCATTACAGGTCTGCTGCAATGCTTCTATGTCGGCCCCTAGTCGTTGGACGAGAGATTCGTACAAGGCTTTTTCTTTGCTGAGTGCTCGGCTTTTTGCACTGAGAGCTTTGTCTTCGAATGCTTTTAACTCGGGAATAATGAAACGTTCTGCGTTTTTCAGAGTTTGCCTACGAACATATTCAACGGGCGCGTCAGCCGATTGCGATTTACTGATTTCTATGTAGTAACCGTGAACACGGTTATAACCGACTTTTAAAGAGGCTAATCCGGTTCGTTCTTTTTCGTCGGCTTCCAGTTTTGATAAAAACTCAGCTGCATTGGCGTCTAAGTTACGCAGTTCATCTAGCTCGTTATCATAACCATCGGCAATAACCCCGCCTTCTCTGATGATGACTGGCGGATTATCGATTATGGCCCGCTGAAGTTCGTCTACCCATTTTGAGTCGGCCGTTAACTGTCCACTGATATTGGTTAAAAGAGGGGAGTCTATCTCCGCTAATAATGATTTTAGATCGGGCACGGCTATCAGTGCTTCGCGCAGTCGAATTAGGTCGCGTGGGCGAGCGGAACCAAGTGCAACTCGAGTCAAAACCCGTTCAATATCGCCAATAGGTTTGAGTTGTTGTTCGAGTGTTTCGTAACGAAAACATTCGAGCAGTGAGCTAATGGCCTGTTGTCGTTCTTTTAGCACTTGCTGATCACGCAACGGGCGATTTAACCAACGTCTTAACGCTCGGCTTCCCATTGCAGTTGAAGTGTTGTCCATTAGGGCGTAAAGGGTATTGCCATCTTCGCCGCGAACATTAATATCGATTTCTAAATTTCGTCGCGTCGCGCCATCTAACAATACGCTTTCTTCGTAGCGCTCTGCGGTTATGGCGCGAATATGCGGCAGGTCGCCTCGTTGTGTTTCTTTGGCGTATTGTATTAAGCAGCCAGCCGCACGAATGGCGGTATGCATTTTTTCAATACCAAAGCCGGATAAGTCTTTGGTTTTAAATTGAGTGGTTAGGGCATCTACACTTGTGTCGTAGTCAAACTGCCAGATGGGTTGGCTGCGCAATGCGCTTTCAGTCTGAGTAGTTGGTAGGTCTAAGTCTTCTGGGTGAAGCAACTCACGTATTTTTAAGCGTTCTAATTCGGCTTCTAAACTGGCGTTGTCTGATAGTTCTTGTACAGAAAACCGTCCCCCGGCCATATCAAGCGTCGCTAGCCCCCAAGTTGCTTCGCTTAAAAAGACACAGCCTAATAAGTTTTCTTGCCGATCCTGCAAATAAGCTTCGTCGCTGAGTGTGCCCGGTGTGAGTACGCGAACTACTTTGCGCTCTACAGGACCTTTTGCTGTGGCTGGGTCTCCAACTTGCTCACACACCGCAACGGTGTGCCCACCTTGCACTAATCTGGCGATGTAATTCTCAGCGGCATGATAGGGAATGCCAGCCATAGGGATAGGTTGACCACCACTTTGGCCGCGCTTTGTCAGTGTAATGTCGAGTAACCGAGCCGCATTTTTAGCATCGTCAAAAAACAGTTCGTAGAAATCGCCCATTCTATAAAAAAGGAGGTCATTTGGGTGATCCTTTTTTAAGCGGAAGTATTGTTGCATCATTGGCGTATGTTTTGGTGCGTCACTGGCAGATGCTTGGGCGTTACGAGCTGTTTTTGTCATGATCACTACTTATAAAAAAATGAATTCAAACCTGAATATTGAATAGAGTCGCCTAAATTTACAAAGTCAAAAGCGGCGCACAGAATAGCAAATTTCCACCTAAAACGAAAAACAATCAACGACAACCCTCTCCAAACCAACCTCGGTGGCTGCCTTCACTTCATCAGATCGCGGTTCGCGCATCCCTACACCGCTCAACTTCGCCATCCTTGGCTCAGATGCCCGCTCCAGAAATGCCACCCACCAAGCCTAAGTAGAAGCGCGCAAAGCAAAGCGAAGCCGCGACGGTTTTAAATGTTTTGACTAAACTCGCAGCCCGCAGCCTACAGCCAAAACCTCGGATATAAGTTTCCGCCTTGGTGACTGGCTTCACTTCCGCGGGTCGCTGTTCGCGCATCCTTGCGCCGCTCAACTTCGCCATCCCTGGCTCAGATGCCCGCTCCAGTAAAGCCACCCACCAAAGCGAAGCCGCGACGGTTTAAAGGTTTTGACCTTACTATCAGCTTGCAGCTAATAACTTGCAGCTCCATAACCAAGGCCGCTAAAATCACCACAAACAATCGGAGTACATGCGATGAACCTCAGTGAAGTGGCTAGGTTGCTGGAGCTCAGAAATGAGACTTTAGTGACCATCGAATCCTGTACGGGTGGCGGTATAGCCGCTTTGTGTACTTCTATTCCGGGTAGCTCAGTTTGGTTTGACGGTGGCTGGGTGACCTATTCGAATGAAATGAAGATGAAGCTAGGCGTTCCAAGGGTTTTGATTGATGATCATGGCGCGGTAAGTAAGCAAGTGGCAGAGGCTATGGCGGCCAGTGGGCAAGCAGAATCAGGTGCCGATTGGGCAATTTCTGTGACTGGCGTTGCTGGACCGGGAGGTGGAAGTGTTGAAAAGCCTGTTGGGCTGGTGTGGTTTGGTCTTGCGTCTAAATCGGCTGTTTATAGCTTTAAACGCTACTTTAGAGGAGATCGTGAAACCATTCGCCGTCAAACGGTTGAGTTCGCATTGGAGCAGCTTACGCTTTATTTGCGATAAAAAACAAATAAAAGCTTGTCATCTAAATTCTAAACATGTAAAAATACTGTTTATTCATACAGCACTTGACCAGGATACCAAAAACCATGGAAACCAATAAAGAAAAAGCACTTACGGCCGCCTTATCGCAAATTGAACGTCAATTCGGTAAAGGTTCAGTTATGCGTATGGGCGATCAACAAGATGTCGTTATGCCGGCCATTTCTACCGGTTCTTTGGGGCTTGATATTGCGTTAGGCATAGGCGGTCTGCCAAAAGGTCGTGTTGTTGAAATTTACGGCCCTGAATCTTCTGGTAAAACAACCCTTACGTTGCAAGTTGTTGCAGAAGCGCAAAAAGCTGGTGGCACCTGTGCGTTCGTAGATGCAGAGCATGCGTTAGACCCTTCTTATGCTAAGAAGCTTGGCGTAAACGTTGATGATTTATTAGTGTCTCAACCAGATACAGGCGAGCAAGCTCTAGAAATTACCGATATGTTGGTTCGTTCTAATGCTGTAGACGTTATCATTGTCGATTCGGTTGCAGCCTTGGTACCTAAAGCTGAAATTGAAGGTGAAATGGGCGATCACCACGTTGGTTTGCAAGCGCGATTAATGTCACAAGCGCTGCGCAAAATTACCGGGAATATTAAAACAGCTAACTGCTTGGTGATATTCATTAACCAGATTCGTATGAAAATCGGCGTTATGTTTGGTAATCCTGAAACCACTACAGGTGGTAACGCCTTGAAATTCTACTCATCTGTTCGCTTAGATATTCGCCGAACGGGTACCGTGAAAGACGGTGATGAAGTGATCGGGTCTGAGACTCGGGTTAAGGTGGTTAAAAATAAGGTTTCACCGCCATTTAAACAGGCTGAATTCCAAATTATGTATGGTAAGGGTATTTACCATATGGGCGAAGTAATTGATTTGGGCGTTAAAATTGGCCTAGTTGAAAAAGCAGGCGCATGGTACAGCTATAAAGGTAATAAGATTGGCCAAGGTAAAGCTAACTCGGCTCGCTTCTTAGAAGAGAATAAAGAAATTGCTAACGAAATTGAAACCGCTATCCGTGCTCAGTTTTTAAATAAAGGCAGTAATAAAGATGAAGCTTCTGCTGAAGACGGTGCCGCCGCACCGAAAGCAGCAAAAGCGAAGGGTAAAGCGAAAGAAAGCACTGCCCAATAAAGTTTTTGGAATACCTGAGTCAGGGATGACAATCCTACAGCGCCTTGTTGAAAGCAAGGCGTTTCTATTTAAGGTGAACTGGTTGTGAGTATTTGGAATACAGCACTCAATATTTTAGCTCGACGAGAGCATTCTCAGTCGGAGCTATTGACTAAGTTGCAGTCGCGGTTTCCAGAAAGCCTTGATGAAATAGAGAATGTTTTAGAGCGCTTACAAGAGCAAGGGTTGCAAAGCGATGAGCGCTACGCCCAAATGTGGTTCAATGGGCAAATTGCAAAGTACAGAGGCCCTAAACGCATTCAATATGAATCACGGCAGAAGGGTATTTCCAGCCGGATCGAAGCTCTACTTAGCCAATCTGAAATCGATTGGTGCCAATTAGCGCTTGATGCTGTTTCGAGACGGTACTCTAATGGGGCCAGTTATGATGATAAAGCAAAAATCTATCGGTTTTTAAGCTACCGAGGGTTCAGCGGTAATATGATCCAATTTGCTTTTGATGAACTCCATTCTCAATTCAAAGAGCATCAAGACCCACTCTAGGCTTGATACAATTCTCATCATTGGTTTGCATTGTGTAATCCAATCAAAATTCTTGCTCTATTTTTGCTCATTTCTAGGGCTATCCTCGCCTATTCCCTGTTTCATAAGCCTGATCATGTGTGTACTATTAGCGGTCTTTTTAGTCGAAACTAACATTGAGATAGCATTTTCATGAAAACCGCCGAAATTCGCAGTCGCTTTTTAAACTTTTTTGAAAAAAACCAGCATAAAATCGTCTCAGGAGGCTCTTTAGTTCCTCACAATGACCCTACTTTGCTTTTCACCAATGCGGGAATGAATCAATTTAAAGATGTTTTCCTAGGCAATGAAAAGCGGGATTACACGCGAGCAACTACCTCTCAACGCTGTGTTAGAGCTGGCGGTAAACACAATGATTTGGAAAACGTAGGTTATACAGCGCGACACCACACATTTTTCGAAATGTTGGGTAACTTCAGTTTCGGCGATTATTTTAAAGAAGAAGCAATTCGATTTGCGTGGACATTCTTAACGGTTGAGCTTGGTTTACCAAAAGAAAAGCTTTGGGTAACTGTATATAAAGACGATGACGAAGCGGCTGATATCTGGGTAAATAAAATTGGCGTTGACCCTAATCGGTTGTCTCGATTAGGTGATAAAGATAATTTCTGGATGATGGGTGATACTGGCCCTTGTGGACCGAGCTCCGAAATATTCTATGACCATGGCGAAGATGTTCCAGGTGGACCTCCAGGTTCAAAAGACGATGACTTAGATCGCTATATTGAAATTTGGAACCTAGTTTTTATGCAATTCGATACGTTGGAAAGCGGGGAGCGTGTTCCTTTGCCTAAACCTTCTATTGATACAGGTATGGGGCTAGAGCGGTTAGCGGCTATTTTACAAGGCGTACACAGTAACTACGAAATCGATATCTTCCAAAGTTTAATTAAAGCGGCCATGAGAGAAACAGGCTGTACCGATATCGAAAACCGGTCATTGCGCGTTATCGCAGATCATATCCGCTCGGCAGGCTTTTTAATTGTCGATGGTGTTGTTCCTTCTAACGAAGGCCGAGGTTATGTATTAAGACGTATTATACGTCGTGCGATTCGTCATGGGCATCAACTAGGGTGTACTCAAACCTTTTTCTATAAACTCATCGATGATCTCATCATTGAAATGGGTGATGCCTACCCAGAGCTTGATAAGCTTTCGGATCACATTAAAAAAGTTCTCAAAATTGAAGAAGAGCAATTCGCACGTACCCTTGAAAACGGCATGGCTATTTTAAATGATGGCATTAAAGCGCTTACTTCAGATGTGGTCCCTGGTGAATTGGTTTTCAAGTTATACGATACTTTCGGATTCCCAGCCGACTTAACGGCCGATGTGGCTCGTGAAAATGGCTTAACTATTGATGTTGAAGGTTTTGAAGCCGCTATGGCTGAACAGCGTAAACAGTCGCAATCGGCCAGTAAGTTTAAAATGGATCGAGACGTGGATTTAGCCTTAGACGGTGCTACAGAGTTTCTAGGCTACGATTCATTAGTGGCTGAAAGTCAGGTTCTCAAGCTCTTAAGCGGTCAAGATGCCGTTGATTCGTTAAAAGCGGGAGACACAGGTACTGTTATTTTAGATAGAACGCCTTTTTATGCTGAATCAGGTGGGCAATCGGGTGATATGGGGCAGCTAACCGCGCCCGGAATTAAGCTTGAAGTTTCTGACTGTACAAAATTACAAGGCCATCACTTGCATACAGTAACGGTTTTAGAGGGTGAGCTAACCGTAGGTACTCAGCTAACGGCTACCGTGAAGCGCGAAGAACGCTTAAATACCGCTCGCCACCACAGTGCTACGCATTTGTTGCACGCGGCGCTGCGTAAAGTATTAGGGGAGCACGTTCAGCAGCGAGGCTCGATGGTTGCTTTTGATAAGCTTCGTTTCGATTTTTCTAACTTAGAAGCCGTCACTCCAAGTGAGTTAAGAGAAGTAGAGCGACTCGTTAATGAGCAAATTCAAGCCAATACGTCAGTGAAGACAGAGTTGATGGATATTGATTCTGCCCGTGATGCCGGTGCAATGGCGTTGTTTGGCGAAAAGTACGATGATGAAGTTCGCGTTCTTTCTATGGGCACGGAAGGTTTTTCAAAAGAATTGTGTGGCGGAACACATGTAGAGCGAACCGGTGATATTGGATTGTTGCGCATAACGGCAGAGTCCGGTATTGCTGCAGGTATCCGGCGAATAGAGGCGGTAGTTGGCCCTTATGCTATGGCGCAATTGCACGCCGAGGATGATTTAATTTCCCAGTTGCGAGGCACATTTAAGTGTTCAACTGAGCAGCTACCCAGTAAAGCTCAAGCGAGCTTAGTGCAAATAAAAGAACTGGAAAAGAACATTGAGCAACTGAAAGCTAAAATGGCCTCGGCCGCAGCCGGTGATTTAACGGGAAGTGCCGTCGATGTTAATGGCGTTAAAGTTTTAGCCGCACGACTAGACGGAGTAGACGCTAAGTCATTACGTACCACGATGGACCAAATGAAAGATAAGCTAGGCAGCGCCATTATTGTATTGGCGGCCGTAAATGACAATAAGGTTCAATTAGCCGCGGGTGTGACAAAAGATCAAATATCGCAAGTTAAAGCAGGCGATGTGGTTAACGCGATTGGTGCGCCCATTGGTGCTAAAGGTGGTGGTAAGCCAGATATGGCCATGGCCGGCGGTGGAGACAGTGCCAAACTTGATGAAGCACTTGCGAGCCTTGTTGATTGGGTGCGCACTAAGCTGGGCGGATAATTATGGCACTGTACGTACAGAAATTTGGTGGTACATCTGTCGCCAACCCAGAGCGCATCGAAGCCGTGGCCGATAAGATCACGAAATTTAAAGATCAAGGACACGATATCGTCGTGGTAGTCTCAGCCATGAGCGGTGAAACAAACCGATTAATTGGCTTGGCACATCAGATAAGCGATGACCCAAGCCCCCGTGAAATGGATGTTTTGGTTTCTACGGGTGAGCAAGTCACCATTGCTTTATTGACCATGGCATTGCAGGCGCGTGGCTGTGATGCGAGAAGTTACACCGGTGATCAAATCAGAATTTTGACCGACAGTGCGCACACCAAAGCTCGCATTAAAGATATTGATGTGAGCTCTATTTCTGAAGATCTTAAAAAAGGCCGAGTCGTAGTCGTTGCGGGTTTTCAAGGCGTAGATGAGCTTGGAAATACCACTACGTTGGGTAGAGGCGGTTCCGATACCTCTGCCGTTGCCGTTGCGGCGGCTTTAAATGCAGATGAATGCCAGATATACACCGACGTCGATGGCGTCTATACCACCGATCCTCGCGTGGTAGAAAAAGCTCAGCGTCTATCTCAAATTACATTTGAGGAAATGCTGGAAATGGCCAGTCAGGGCTCTAAGGTGTTGCAAATTAGAGCAGTCGAGTTTGCAGGTAAGTACCACGTACCACTGCGCGTTTTATCGAGTTTTGTCGATGGCGAAGGTACTTTGATTACATTTGAAGGTGAACATAAAATGGAACAGCCGGTTATTTCAGGTATTGCATTTAATCGAGACGAAGCGAAATTTACGCTTGTGGGTGTACCCGATATTCCTGGCGCGGCCAGTCGTATTTTAGGACCAGTCAGTGCGGCGAACATCGAAGTAGACATGATCGTTCAAAATATCGCCGAAGATAAAACGACCGATTTTACCTTTACCGTACATCGAAACGATTATCAGCGTGTTTCTAAGGTGCTAAATTCAGTCTCTCAAGATCTTGGAGCACAGGAAGTACGGGGTAACAGTGAGATAGCCAAAATTTCGATTGTCGGGGTAGGAATGCGCTCACATGCCGGTGTGGCCTCGCAAATGTTCGATGCCTTAGCCTCGGAAAATATAAATATCCAGCTAATCTCGACTTCTGAGATCAAGGTTTCTGTGGTTATCGAAGAGAAATATTTGGAATTAGCGGTTAGAGCGCTTCATACTGCGTTCGATTTAGACGCTGTAGAAGAGCAAGTCTAGTTCTAAAGGTGTAGAATTAGCGCCAATCATAGGTTAAGTTGTTAATCTGAATTAGTTTTTTTAATTAAAAAGTTTGTTTTTTTGGAATTTAGTCAATACTAGTAACTATTGTTGTGCACTTACCCAGCGATAGGATGGGTGACTGGATTGCAGGAATATTCCAGAAATTTAGGAGAAGTTTAATGTTAATTTTAACCCGTCGAGTTGGCGAAACACTGATGATCGGTGATGAAGTTACTGTTACTGTATTGGGTGTAAAAGGGAATCAAGTGCGTATTGGTGTCAATGCGCCAAAAGACGTAGCTGTGCACCGTGAAGAGATCTATCAACGTATCCAGCGCGAAATAGGCTCTCCTGAACAAGACGACGAGTAAAACTCTCAATATTATATTGCGGGTCTGAATTATAGGAAAACGCGCTAATTGTTTAATTTTATTAGGTTTTTTCCTTTTCTTTTTGAAAAAACATGGTAATATGCGCGCCGTTGTTTGGAGAGTTGGCCGAGTGGCTGAAGGCGCGCCCCTGCTAAGGGCGTATAGGAGAAATCTTATCGAGGGTTCGAATCCCTCACTCTCCGCCATCAACATTAAAGTTTCTTTAATGTTGGTAGGCAACTCAAGAAGTACGCGCCCGTAGCTCAGCTGGATAGAGTACCTGGCTACGAACCAGGCGGTCGCACGTTCGAATCGTGCCGGGCGCGCCAACTCCTTATTAACCGGAGTATAACTGTGTTAATGCCTTGCGCGCCCGTAGCTCAGCTGGATAGAGTACCTGGCTACGAACCAGGCGGTCGCACGTTCGAATCGTGCCGGGCGCGCCATTTCTACTTTCAAATCTTTCCTGATTTATTTTCTTATTCGTTTTCTTTAATACCTTTAGTACACCGCTTGAAGCGCTAAAGCGCCTCGATGTAGGGTTGAATGTCGTTGATGTCTGTTAATCGCCTAACACTTACGAAGAGTGCTTCTGCTTCAGGGTATTGATCTTTTAGATAATTTAGCCACTGCTTTAAACGACCCGCACAGTATCGGTTCGACATCTCCTGCGTAATACTCATCCAAAAATGTTTAACTAATGGCGCCGTTTGAGACCATTGAGCCGTCTTATCTTGATTCTTTTTTATGCAGTCAGCGAGCTTAGGGTTTTTAATTGCACCGCGTCCAATCATGACATTGTCGCAACCAGAGTCTTTTAATGCTTGGTGCGCATCGGCTAATGTCCAAATATCGCCATTTATCGTCTTTTCGATGTCTAGTTTATCGCTGATGTGTTTGACCAAATGCCAATAGGCTGGCGGCGTGTATCCTTGGCTTTTAGTGCGAGCGTGAATCGTAATTGCTTGCGCGCCACCATCAGCAATAGCTTGCGCACACTCCATCATTAACGTGCTGTCTTCGTACCCAAGCCGCATTTTTGCGGATAACGGTTGTGTGGGAGGTAGGGCAGAGTGTACCGCGGATACTGTTTGGTAAATCGATTCAGGATCAGTCAGCATGACTGCGCCGCCTTTGCTTTTATTGACAGTTTTGCTGGGGCAGCCAAAGTTTAAGTCAATGCCAAACGAGCCCAGCTCTGTTGCTCTTAATGCATTACTGGCCATCATCTCAGGGTGGTTACCAAGCAATTGGACCCGTACTGGAGTGCCATTGGAGGTTTGGCTGTTATTCTTCAACTCTGGTACTTGATCAAAAAATGTACGTTTTGGTAGGAGTTGGTCGACAATTCTCACAAATTCAGAAGTGATCAAATCGTAACCAGCAGCATTACTTAAAATTTCTCTTAAATAGGCATCGGCCAAGCCTTCCATCGGGGCAAGTAAAACTTTCATTAAATGTATCTATACCGCATAAAATAAGGGCAGCATAGTAGTGCAAGGCAGACTGCTTTTCGAGAATTAAATCCGATTTCCAGAGAATAACTTATCTTGATCATCTGGATAAGATTGTTTGATTATTGAACATGCTAAAGATGTCTGAAATATAGCATTGCAACAATGGTTGCTCCCTAGTTATTGCGCCTGACCCACTGTTTGAGTACTCTACGTAGCTCAGAAAGGTCAGGAATAGACCTAGCAAAACTAAAAGCACTAACCATATTACTGTTAAATAAGATCACACAGGAATCGACCTTATGTCCGATATTATGTGGGATGGCGTCAGCCTCATGGTTATGGGGATGGGGTCTGTCTTTGTATTCCTCGCATTATTGGTGCTCGGCATCACAATAATGTCGCAGATCCTAATGCGATTGCCTGAAGTAGAAGTTGTGGCTCGTCCGCAAAGTCGAAACAGCGATGAAGAAATGGCTGAGGTTGCTGCCGTTGCAGCGGCCGTAAAACTTGTGCATCAGCGCTGAACGCGCATTCAATGCAATTTAAGTCCACTAACTTTTAGAATTTGAAAGGCGAGAGGCCATGACTGATAAAAAAAATCCTATTAAAATCACAGACGTAGTGCTGCGAGATGCGCACCAGTCTTTGTTTGCAACGCGACTGCGTATCGACGATATGCTGCCGATATGCGATAAATTAGACCAAGTCGGTTTTTGGTCTCTAGAGTCTTGGGGCGGAGCGACTTTTGATTCATGTATACGTTTCTTAGGCGAAGATCCTTGGGATAGAATACGTGAGCTTAAAAAAGCCATGCCCAATACCAAGCAACAAATGTTATTGCGCGGGCAAAACCTATTAGGCTACCGCCACTACGGCGATGATGTTGTAGACAAGTTTGTTGAGCGAGCTGTGAAGAACGGAGTCGACGTTTTTCGAGTGTTTGATGCAATGAACGATCCTCGAAACTTACAACGTGCGATGCAGGCTGTTAGAGATAACGGCGCGCATGCACAAGGTACAATCTCATATACCACGAGCCCAGTTCATACCACAGAAAAATGGCTGTCGTTGGCAAAAGAAATTGAAGACATGGGCGCGGATTCAATCGCGATAAAAGATATGTCTGGCATTTTAGCGCCATACGAAGCTTATGATCTTGTTACAAAACTAAAATCCAGCATAGACGTGCCTATTTCTCTGCATTGCCATGCAACGTCAGGGTTATCTTCAATGACTTTGTTGAAGGCTATTGAAGCGGGTATCGATCATATAGATTCAGCCATTTCCTCGATGTCGATGACATACGGTCATTCGCCAACGGAATCATTCGTTGCCGCGCTTAAAGGCACCGATCGTGATCCTGAGCTCGATCTTGATTTGTTAGAAGAAATTGCCGATTACTTCCGTGGCGTTCGTAAAAAGTACGCTAAGTTCGAAGGTCAATTGCGCGGAACCGATTCACGAATCTTAATTGCTCAAGTGCCTGGCGGCATGTTGACCAATATGGAAGGGCAGTTAAAAGAGCAGGGCGCGGCGGATAAATTCGATGAAGTTATTGCCGAAATTCCTAAGGTTCGTAAAGATTTAGGCCATATTCCATTGGTTACGCCAACGTCACAAATCGTCGGCACTCAGGCCGTTTTAAATGTTCTAACGGGCGAGCGATATAAGTCTATTTCTAAAGAAACACAGGCGATCTTAAAAGGCGAATACGGTGCAGCACCGGCTCCTTTTGACGCTGAACTGCAAAAGAAAGTTTTAGATGGTGCGGAGCCAATCACTTGTCGACCTGCCGATTTAATCGACAATGAACTAGACGCGTTAACGAGCGAACTAGAATCTCAAGCGCAAGAAAAAGGCTTTAAATTAGCTCAAGAAAGCGTGGATGATGTGCTTACTTACGCACTGTTCCCTCAAATTGGGCTTAAGTTTTTACAAAACCGGGGTAACCCAGACGCATTTGAACCTGCTCCTACGGCCCAAGATTCAAAGGCCAGCTCGGAATCAAAAGATTCTGGTACCTATACAGTAGAAGTGAATGGTAAACACTATGTGGCGGCTGTAGATGCGCAAGGTGCGGTTGCCGTGACCATTAATGGTAAAACCTACCAAACGTCGATTGAAGAAGGTGGCGAGGTTTCAACTTCCGCTGCGCCAGCGAGCACCGGAACTGAAATTTCAGCGCCTCTTGCGGGGAACATTTTCAAAGTGTTGGTTAAGCCGGGCGATGTCGTTGAGGAAGGTCAAGTGGTGATGATCCTTGAAGCTATGAAAATGGAGACTGAAGTCAGTGCACCTGAAGCAGGTACCGTCAGTTCGGTAACGGCCAAAGAAGGTGATTCCGTCGCTGTTGGCGATACATTGATCACACTATAAGGAGCCACTCAATGGATAAGTTTCAGCAGTTACTGCTCGATTCTGGGTTGGCGAATTTAGAGTTTGGTCAATTCTCAATGATGATTATTGGCTTGGTATTAATTTACCTAGCCATCAATAAGCAATTTGAACCTTTGCTATTATTGCCAATTGGTTTTGGTACTGTGCTTGTGAACATTCCTGGCGCAGGTATGGGTGATCCGGGTGGGTTACTGTATTACATTTCTAATATTGGTATTTCAACCGGTGTTTTCCCGCTACTCATATTCATGGGTGTGGGCGCAATGACCGATTTTGGCCCATTGCTGGCTAACCCTAAAACATTGTTTTTAGGTGCCGCCGCCCAATTCGGTATTTTTGGTACCGTCATTGGTGCAATGTGGATGACCAGCATGGGGTGGGTAGACTTTAGCCTGCAAGATGCCGCCGCGATCGGTATTATTGGTGGGGCAGATGGGCCTACCTCTATTTTTGTTGCAAGTAAGTTGGCCCCTGAATTGTTGGGTGCTATTGCTGTAGCGGCTTACAGCTATATGGCATTGGTACCGTTAATTCAGCCGCCGATCATGAAAGCATTAACTACCGAAGCCGAGCGCAAAATTACCATGACTCAGCTACGAGTAGTTTCGAAGCGAGAGAAAATTGTGTTCCCGCTTATGGTGTTATTCTTGGTGGCTATGTTCTTACCCTCCGCAGCGCCTTTACTCGGCATGTTTTGTTTCGGTAACTTAATGAAAGAAAGCGGCGTAGTAGAGCGTTTAAGCGATACAGCTCAGAATGCATTAATGAACACCGTAACCATCATGTTAGGTCTAGGTGTGGGTTCTAAAATGAGCTCAGAATACTTCTTAAATGTTGAGACGTTAGGAATTTTGTCTCTTGGTTTGGTTGCATTCTGTGTCGGTACGGCTACCGGTGTGTTGATGGCTAAGTTCATGAATCTGTTCATTAAAATTCCAATTAACCCATTGATCGGTTCAGCTGGTGTATCGGCCGTGCCAATGGCCGCACGTGTATCGAACAAAGTTGGTTTGCAAGCCAATAACCAAAACTTCTTGTTAATGCACGCTATGGGTCCTAACGTTGCTGGTGTTGTTGGCTCAGCCGTTGCGGCTGGTGTTATGCTCTCTTACTTTGGCTAATGCCTTTTTAAGGCTATGCCTATTAATGAAAACCGAAGCCTCAGCGCTTCGGTTTTTTTTGTCTAAAACTTCATCGCTGTCTAAAACTTTGTCCTAAGTGCTGCGCAATGGCATACTAAACTGAGTTGATATTACTTAGGTTATAACATGGAACTGCTACAGTCTTTCCCCCCGCTCACGTGGGCGTTTATAGCGATCATTGCAGCATTGCTGGTTTATTTTCACGGGCCTGTCTATTCCGCGCATACCGCTAATTACTCACCGTCAATTTTAACCAGTATCGGAATTTTTGGAACGTTTCTCGGCGTGGCTTTGGGGTTAAATGATTTTGATACTCAGTCGGTTGAAAATAGTGTTCCGACCCTTTTAGAAGGATTGAAAACAGCCTTTTGGACATCGATCGCAGGTTTATTGGGTGCCTTGTCGATTAAGTTTCGCTATGCCGTTGCCAGTATGCGAGTTCGTGCGCATAGAGAGGCAAAGCAAACGGCCACAATGGATGATCTTGCTTGGCACTTAGAAAAAATTGCCAACGCCGTGAGTCAAGACGATAAAGATAACTGGTTGGCTTGGCGAGAACAGCAAGCGAATACAGCCAAGGCTCATCACGAAGCCTTACTGAACACGCTAAATGGCTATCAAACTCAAATGACCGAAGCCAATAAAGTAGCATTAGAACAAGCCATAACCCATGTTATGCGCGAATTTAATACGCGAATTGAAGATCAGTATGGCGACAACTTCAAGCGTTTAAATGAGTCGGTCGGACAAATGTTGGAGTGGCAATCGAACTACAAAGGCCAACTCGAGGACTTAATGTCAGCCAATGAGCGATCAGCGAATTCTTCAAAAATTGCAGCAGAGTCTTTTGAAAAACTAATCTCTCAAACCAGCTCCTTTACAACAGTCGCCGAAGATATGGAAACGCTACTCAATGCATTGCAGAGCCAAAGCGAAAACCTGCGCGAATATTTAACCACGTTTACGACGCTCATTGTTGATGCGCAAGAAGGGTTGCCTCAAATAGAAAATAGAATTTTAGCGCTCACGACAGGGTTACAAGAGCTAGTGAAAGGCCAAACTGAGCAAATGAGGTCAATATTAGAGCAAACCGCAAGTGGCATAAAAGACACCTCTGAAGAGGTAAGTAAATTGCTGATCGAGGGAACGACTCGTTCACAAGAGGCGGTAGGAAAGCAATTAGAATCATTGCTTGAAAAAAATAACCAACAATTTGAACGCCTTGAATCTTCTATGGAGGCTGAGCTCAATAAAGCGTTGACGAGTTTTGGTTACCAACTTTCTTCGTTATCAGAAAAATTCGTTAATGATTACATCCCGTTAACCGATAAACTCCGCGATCTCGTTTCAGCTGCAGAGAAATAATATGGTCAATACCGAAGAGCATATCGAGCAAGAAGAGCATTGGGTATCAGTCAGCGACCTGATGGCAGGTTTAATGATGGTGTTCTTGTTGATCGCCATTGTGTTTATGGTGAACGCTGAAATTGAGCGGAACAAAATTCGTGATGTTGCCGTTTTATATGATCGATTAAGAACTCAATTGTATGAAGACCTGTTAACTGAGTTTCAGCCAGATCTAGACGCCTGGGGTGCGGAAATAAATGAAGACTTGAGTATTCGTTTTGGGCGTCCTGAGCTAATCTTTGATAAAGGAGAGAATGAACTCAAAACTGAGTTTAAAGCCATTTTGGAAGATTTTTTCCCGCGATACCTAGCCATTATTGCATCTGAAAAATACCGCGATGACATCGCAGAAGTTCGAATAGAAGGTCACACTTCTAGTGGTTGGTTAGGTCGGGCTGAAGATGAAGCCTATATTTTGAATATGGGATTATCGCAAGCGCGCACTCGATCCACTTTAAGCTTTTTATTGGAAATCCCTGCAGTGCAAAATGAAAAGCAATGGCTTAAAGCCCATATGACAGCCAATGGGCTTTCCTCCTCTAAACCAATTTACACAGCCGCAGGAGAGGAAAATAGAGAAGGCTCACGTCGTGTTGAGTTTCGGTTACGGACCGATGCTGAAAGTCGCATTGCGGCTATTTTAGAGAGTCAAAAATAATGGCAATTCATTTACCTGATTTCACGGAGTTTGAGCCATTTAATAAACTTCGCGAAAAAATGAACGCCTCCGAGCTAGGGGCCTTTGAGCTATTTGACCCCAAGCACCACTTAACGGGGGATGAGCGTTCGTTACTGCAAAGACAAGGCGCTGAACTTCCTCGCAGTGGGGTATCGCATTTGCTCGACTTTACATTGGTATACAAAAATACTCGCTGTATTGTAAGAGACAAAAGCGTCTTTCATGTTGCCCATTGTGAGCAATTCCCTATAGATGACTCTCTTTTTGTGGCGACTAACATCACCGTCAATATGCCAAAACAAGTATGTCCTGATTGTTTGAAAATTATCCATTACAAAGGTTACGATCCTCTAAAAGCGCGAAAAGAAGCCTACAGCCAGCAAGTCTTACAAAACTTTACTTTATCTGAATTCTGGCGGCATTACGCCCTGTACCCCGTTTCTGAAAAACGCGAGATACGAAAATCCATTAGTTAATCGAAATGTCATCGAAGTTCGTTATACTGTCATTATTAATGTTAATGTTAAGAGAGGCCTATGCTTCGGTTATCTGTTTTTGTATGCGCCGCTATTATTAGCGGCTGTGCTACTACTCAACTGCCCGCAAATCTTTCGGGCGCCATTTTAAATAGTGATGACTTAGAAACTGTAAATGATGGGTTACCAGCCTATCTTCTCATGGTCGACGCGTTAGTGAGCACTTACCCAAATAGCGAGGCTATGCATCTTACCGCCGCTAGTTTGAACGGCTCATATGCCGGAGTCTTTATACCGGCCGAACAATCTATCCGTAAAAAAAATATGTCCACAAAAGCGTTAAATTATGCGTTTGAAGCATTTTGCTTACACGATGAGAATGCCTGTGACTTAAAAGACACGCATCGTGATGATTTTGTGGGCAAAATAGAGCAGTGGTCTGATAAAGACGACGTACCGTATTTATACGCACTAGGGACCGCGTGGGCTTCATTTATACAAGCGAACTCAGACGATTGGCTGGCTGTAGCCCAACTTGGTCAGGCAGAGGCCGTCTTGAAGCAGTTGGTGAGTATTGATGAAAGCTATGAAAAAGGCATGGGCCTACTGTATTTAGGCGTTATGAATAGCATATTACCGCCAAGCCTAGGGGGGAAGCCCGATGTTGCTCAAGACTATTATGAGAGAGCGTTAAAGGCAGGAAAAGAAGAAAACTTAATCATCTATGTGTACTATGCGGCCAATTACGCCCGACTCATGTTTGACCAAGAATTACACGATCAATTGCTTCAGCAGGTGTTAAGCCTGGATCCGTATGTTGAGGGGTACACGCTGCAGAATGTGTATGCCCAACAACAGGCGAAACTTTTGCTAGCTTCATCTTATGATTATTTTTAAAGGATTCACCATGTTTAGGACTGCGTTAATTGTATTGCTTACCGTCGTTTTCGTATCGGGCGTGCAAGCAAAGCAACTCAAAATTGCCACTGAGTATCCAGATGGCAACTCAGTATTAAATGAATTAAGAGCTTCAGGCAAAAGAATTGAAGAGCGAACGGAAGGCCGAATCAAATTAAAGTTTTACCCAGGTGGGGTTATGGGTGACGCGGTTGCAGTGAAACGGAAAGTGCGAATAGGTCAATTGCACGGTGCCTTTATTCATAGTGGAGGCTTAGCTGATGTGTATAAAGATTCCCAAGTGTTAAATGCGCCGTTACTTTTTAGAGATTTCAGTGAAGTTGATGCGGTTCGCGCGCTCATTGATGAAGAGATTAACCAGGGCTTTACAGAGAATGGTTGGAAAACCTTTGGTGTTGTCGAAGGCGGTTTTGCGTTTGGCATGACAACAGAACCTGCCACGTCTATTGATGCGTTAAAACAACAGAAGATCTGGTTGCCAGCCAATGATCCATTTACTGAAAAAATTGCTAAATCATTTGGCATAAACCCGATTGCACTGAATATTGGGGATGTGCTAACAGCCTTACAAACTGGGGCCATTAATGCCTTTGTTGCGCCTCCGGTAGGGGCAATTACGTTACAGTGGTACAGTAAAACAAAATATCTAACTAACGCTCCGTTTATGTACACCTACGGTGTTGTCGGTATTTCGACCAAAGCTCTTCGAGGTATCAGTGACGCCGATATGGCGATTCTAGAAGAAGAACTTACCCAATCCAGCAAGGTACTCGATAACATTGCTAGAGAAGACAACAAAAAAGCGTTCAAAGCCTTAGAAAGCCTAGGGATTACCATTTTAGAACCGGGTGCGGAAGATCGAGCTGCGTTAGAACAAGAATCGGCGAAGGCAACTGCGAAATTAATTGAATCGGGCGAAATCAGCCAAGAATTTTACGATCGCATAATGGCAATTTTGAATGAGATTCGATCAAAAGGGTAAGTATGCGAGTTTGGATTGAGCGTTGGGCCAGTTTTGAGAAAGGGCTGTTGGTGGCCATTTTGCTGTGTATGATTTTGCTGGCTGTATTGCAAATTGTCTTACGCAATGTATTTGGTACCAGTCTATTTTGGATAGATCCATTTAATCGACTGCTTGTGCTCTGGCTGGCCGTATTAGGGGCTATGGTGGCAACAAAAGAAGGTGAGCATATAGCCATAGATGCTTTAAAGCATTATTGGACAGGCGCGAAGCTTTGGGCGATAACCAAGTTAGCCTTATTGTTTGCCTCGTTGGTTTCAGCGTTAATGGCATATCACAGTGCCCGCTTTGTTTACGATGAATACGTTTATGAGACTCAAACTTTTTCTGAGCTGCCTGCTTGGCCATTTGAGCTCATTATGCCAGTCGGCTTTTCAATAATGGCACTGAGATTTACGATAGGCTTATTCAGCACAGTAAAGGAGCCTCAATCTTGACTTCTATACTGACGCTGATTGTATTGCTTGCGGCCCTTGTTGGCGCGCCCTTGTTTGCGGTAATTTTAGGAGGCGCAGCGGCTGGTTTTTGGGTAGCTGAAATTGACCTCATGGTGTTGCCTATTGAGTTATATAGGCTAACCGAAAATACCCTGCTGATGGCGTTGCCATTGTTTGCATTCGCAGGGTATTTACTCAGCGAAAGTAAAGCGGCCGATAGGCTGGTTGCACTTTCAGCCGCGGCTTTTGGCTGGCTACCTGGTGGAATGATACTGATCTCATTGTTAGCCTGTGCTTTTTTCACAATGCTAACGGGTGGCAGTGGCGTGACCATTATTGCTCTGGGTGCATTGTTACTGCCGGCACTTAAACAAGCCGGTTACTCTGAGCGATTTTCACTAGGACTTATTACTACATCAGGCAGCCTTGGCTTGCTGTTACCTCCTGCCATTCCTTTGATTTTATATGGCATCGTTGCTCAGCAAATGAATATTGCAAATGTTGATATTCAAGATCTATTTA
Organism: Reinekea marina; assembly: GCF_030409715.1. Lineage (NCBI taxonomy): Bacteria > Pseudomonadati > Pseudomonadota > Gammaproteobacteria > Oceanospirillales > Saccharospirillaceae > Reinekea > Reinekea marina. The sequence goes on along the minus strand of NZ_JAUFQI010000001.1, from coordinate 2,816,730 downwards.
TTGCTGGTTTAATACCGGCCGTAATTATGATTTTTGCGTTGTGGGGGTATGGCGTATGGAGTCAGCGACACCAAGCGGTTCCACTAATACCCTTTCAATTTAGCGAACTGTTACGGCAGCTTAATCGCGCAAAATGGGAGCTAGCAATTCCTGTCATTGTGCTGGGTGGCCTTCTCAGTGGGTGGTTAGTGGTGTCAGATATCGCCGCCATTACGGCCTTATATGTGCTGATTATTGAAGTATTTGTTTACAAAGAAGTATCGCTAAAGTCATTGCCAAGTATTGCGGCCAATGCGATGAAGATGGTCGGCGGCATCTTGTTAATATTAGGGGTTGCCTTAGCGTTTACCAATTTATTGGTCGACCTTGAAGTTCCTTCCATAGTGTTCGAGTTTATCCGAAATAATATCGACAGCCGTTGGGCTTTTTTATTGTGTCTCAACGTAGGCTTATTAGCACTGGGCGCCATTTTGGATATTTTTGCGGCCTTAATCATTATTGTTCCGTTAATCTTGCCTGTTGCCATGGATTACGGCATAGATCCGATTCATCTAGGTATTATCTTCGTTGCTAATATGCAGATTGGCTATTTTACGCCGCCGGTGGGAATGAATTTATTTATTGCCAGCTATCGATTTAAGAAATCTATTACCGAACTTTATGCAGCAACCCTGCCTTTTATGGTTGTATTAATGGCGGTTGTTTTGTTGATTACCTATTGGCCTGGAATGGTATTGTTTTTAGTCAATTAATTTAATTCTTTAAAAAGTTCGCTAAATGTTTGACTTCATTGAAGAAATCGCTAAAATGCGCGTCACTTTTGAAGAAGCGAGAGAATGAATCTTTGCCCTTCAAAAGAGCATTATGGGTGTGTAGCTCAGTTGGGAGAGCATCGCCCTTACAAGGCGAGGGTCAGCGGTTCGAACCCGTTCACACCCACCATAATGCGGAGCGGTAGTTCAGTTGGTTAGAATACCGGCCTGTCACGCCGGGGGTCGCGAGTTCGAGTCTCGTCCGTTCCGCCACTTCTCCTAAGTATAAAAGGAGCGTTAAGTTTGACGACTTAGCATCGCGACCAAAGCAGAGCTTCGGATCGCAAGCCGGGATGCCGGACCATCGGTCTCGTCCGTTCCGCCACTTCTCCTAAGTATAAAAGGAGCGTTAAGTTTGACGACTTAACACTGCGACCAAAGCAGAGCTTAGGGTCGCAAGCCGAAAGGCTTTAAATTTAGCATTATGGGTGTGTAGCTCAGTTGGGAGAGCATCGCCCTTACAAGGCGAGGGTCAGCGGTTCGAACCCGTTCACACCCACCATAATGCGGAGCGGTAGTTCAGTTGGTTAGAATACCGGCCTGTCACGCCGGGGGTCGCGAGTTCGAGTCTCGTCCGTTCCGCCACTTTTCCTAAGTATAAAAGGAACGTTAAGTTTGACGACTTAGCAAGCCGAAAGGCTTTAAATTTAGCATTATGGGTGTGTAGCTCAGTTGGGAGAGCATCGCCCTTACAAGGCGAGGGTCAGCGGTTCGAACCCGTTCACACCCACCATAATGCGGAGCGGTAGTTCAGTTGGTTAGAATACCGGCCTGTCACGCCGGGGGTCGCGAGTTCGAGTCTCGTCCGTTCCGCCACTTCTCCTAAGTATAAAAGGAACGTTAAGTTTGACGACTTAACAAGCCGAAAGGCTTTAAATTACTACCTGGAGCGGTAGTTCAGTTGGTTAGAATACCGGCCTGTCACGCCGGGGGTCGCGAGTTCGAGTCTCGTCCGTTCCGCCACTTTTCCTAAGTATAAAGGGAAACCTCCGTTCGAATATTTAAACAACCTCTTTGGCGTGACCGCCGTTCGAAGTATTTTTTTGGTCTAAGCCCCTCCTTTGCGGCATATTGCATGTGCTTTTCTTTATCTATTATCTCTATTCAAAATCAATGATTTTCAACGCTTCTTCTTCTAGACCCTAAATCAAAGCTTGCGCCCGAAATGCCACTCAACTAAAGTAGTTTGTCCAATTGATTGCCTAAATGCGGTAAATTCGCCTAATTTCGCATTTTTGGCGCCGACAAGATCACACTTTCGATAAAAACTACAAAAGAAAGTAGGAAGTGTTGTGGAAGTCACAGTTAGAAAATGGATTTTATTCTACTATTCATAGACTAAATCTACCCTATGACCCGCTGTACGATAAGAGTGTTTTGAGGCTAAATATGTCGTCTAGGAAGAACAAAGAACTTTTTGAAGCGATCTGCTTTTTTGGCAAAAAGGCCGTTATCAAAGAAATGCGTTATTCAGAATTTGAAGCCGTGCTCGATGGGGTTGTGGGTGTTTCTGAGTTAGCGAATAAAACCGTCAATGCCGCCTACTTGAAAATTAATCATTCTTTGCAGGTTCATAGCATCGTTACCTTCACCATTGAATTTAACGAGCGCGGCTTTGCTGATGAAGATTGGAACATACCTTTAAGACACCTTGCAGATAATGCCGGGCCAGGACCAGACTTAGGTGCGGGACCTATTCGTTTAGCTTGCCGAAGCCAATGTTCAGTTTCTTGGTATCAACGAGAGTTGTGGGAGCCAAGTCAAGACGGTGTTAATCATTTTGTTTTATTAAAAGACGCTGTGAAACGCAATAAGTTGGGCCTAATTGTTGATGACCTTGGCTTTGATGAAATCCCTACTTTATCGCCGCCACCGGCACCGGAAGTTCCGGTAATATCCGAAACAGTAGAAGTGCCAACGCTAACGGCTACGTCTGAAGAAGACATTAATGCTCGCCTAGAAGCTCAAGCCAAAGAATTTCAAAAACAAGTCGATCAATTGGTTCAACGCCAAAAGCAAACTTTGCATGGCTTAGAAGAAAAATATAAAGACGAAATTGATCAAGTTAAACGAGCTATGCGTAATGAAACACAAACGTATCGCCACCAAGCACAAGAATTAGAGCAACAAGCTAATCACAACAAAGTATTGCTCGAGAAAATTCAATCTCGCAATACTCGTTTAGAGCGCGATCATATTCAGCTCGCCGACCAAGCAGAAACTCAAAAGGCTCAATACGACGAACTGAAAGATGAATATTTGGGGCTTTTGCGTAATCAACGTTCAAATGAGAACGAAGAATCTGAAAAGGTTGTTGAGTTAAAAGAGCAGCTCACTCTAAAAAGTGTGGAAATAGACGATCTGAAAGACGATGTCACCTCACAAAAAGCAATGGTTTCAGAGCTTCAGGCTAAAATTGCAAGCTTTGAACAGCAAAATCAGCAAGTGTCTGAAAGCAGTTCTGAAGAAATTGAAAATTTACGTTCATTGTTATCCGATAAACAATCCGAAGCAGCTGCGCTTGCCGCTAAGGTTACGCAACTGGAAGCCAATGTAGAAAAGCTTACGGCTCAGCTAGAATCAAGCCAGTCGGAAGGCTTGGAACATGTTCAGCAATTAAAGAAATCAGAATCCGAAAACAAGAAGCTTCAAGAGAATTCGAAGTCGGCCGAATTCAAGTTGCAAGAAGCGAATCGTGCATTGGCAGCCCTCACCACTAAATATGAAGGCATTAAGCAAGAGCTTTCAGAGGTCGAAGCCGCAGAAGCATCTTCGACTGATCTATTCGATAAAATGGAAAGCTTGGAGTTAGTCTTTGTTGCATACCACGCTGGAGCAGGGCATATCAGTTTACCCGCGAGGCAATTGGAAGATTATTTAGAAAAACCGCTCGTGTTTGCGGCCCAAAAATGCAGTGTAACCTTGGGTCAATATAAGAGCTGGTTGCTACATTACGACAATCCTGAGTGTGGTGAATGCCATGTCCCAGTAAAACGTATTGATGCACCTTCTGATTTTCAGGCTGGCGTTAATGACCGATGCACCAAACATCGTGTCGATAATGGCAATGTAGCGATGTTCCGTAAAACCAGTTAGGAATTCATGAAGAAAATTGCCGTAGCGCCGCTTTTATCAAGCTCATGGTTTGGTTATCGAAATGTGAAAATAGTGAGAGGCGATTTACTGCATCCCATTGTTTCCGGTAATAAACTATTTAAGTTAGCGCCTTTAATTGAACGAATCGAAAGTCAAAATATTCATTCGATTCTATCGGTTGGCGGGCGCTACTCAAATCACCTACATGCTTTGGCTTTTGTCGCTAAAGAATATGGTCTTCCTTCTGTTGGCATTGTCCAAGGTTATCCCGATCAAGAACTCACCCCCACGTTAAAAGATTGTCAACGCTGGGGCATGGTGTTGCATTGGGTCAATAAAGTTGAGTTCCAAAAACGCTACGAACCCGAGTTTTGGCTTAAATGGCAAGAAAAGTACCCCAACAGTGAAGTCGTTCTTGAGGGCGGTTGGAGCGAGTCCTCTATTAAAGGCAGTCAGCAATGGTGGAGTGGAATCCCATCAGACACTGATTTAGTTGTTACGGCTGTTGGCTCAGGTACCACGTTGGCCGGGTTAGCATTGGCTGCACCAAAGCACGTGAAGGTCGTCGGAATCCCCGTTTTCCAAGATCCAGATAATTATTCCGCTCTAAAACAAAAAATGATTCAAGCAGGAGTGTCTCAAGACCAATATGAACTTTGGTCAGGTTTTGCTGGGAAAAAATTTGGCAAACCGAGTTTGGAACAAGCCGAGTTTTCTAAAACTTTTTATAAAGATAACCGAATAAAACTCGATACGGTTTATAATTCAAAAGTGTTTCACGCAGTTCAAACAAAGTTAGATCAAGACAAATCATTGCTAAGTCAGCAAATAGCCGTTTTGCATACCGGCGGATTACAAGGGAACCGAAAATAACTGTGTTACACTACCCTTTTTAGTTACACAAAAAGATCATGGCAAAAATAAACTGGTTCCCCGGCCATATGGCCAAAGCAAAGCGTCAAATTAGTGAGATTATTCCTAAAATAGACGTTGTTATTGAAGTGTTAGACGCACGAATCCCTCTTTCTAGTATGAATCCGGTACTTACTAAAGTACGTCGAGATAAACCAGTTTTGCGCCTACTCAGCAAAAGTGATTTAGCCGATCCGACCGTTACCGAAAAATGGCAGCGGTTTTATGAGCAAGAAAAAAACATCATCGTACTGCCCATAGTGATGCAAGATAAAAAACAGTTGGCTCGTATTCCTAATTTATGTCGAAAACTAGCCCCTTTTAGAGGCGGAATCGGAAAGCCTGTGCGCAGTGTCGTGGTTGGCATCCCGAACGTTGGGAAATCTACCCTGATTAATGGGTTGGCGGGCAAAAAAGTAGCCCGAGTGGGTGATGAACCCGCTGTCACGAGAGCTCAGCAACGCATTCAGATTGCCAATGACTTTACGTTAATGGATACGCCCGGAATTATGTGGCCATCGCCAGAGAGTGAGTTAGGCGGGTACCGTTTAGCAGCTTCTGGGGCCATTAGAGACACGGCGGTTGAATATGAAGATATTGCTCTGTTTGCGATCGATTATTTAGCTCAACGTTACCCTGAAGCGTTAAAGCAACGCTATAAGTTAGATACGATTGCTGAAACGGCAATGGAATGTATGGAAGCGATCGCAAAGCATCGAGCGTGTGTGAAGGGCGGCAGTGTAGATTGGCATAAAGTGAGTGAAATTGTACTGAAAGATTTGCGAAATGGATCTTTAGGTAGAATTAGTTTAGAGGAGCCCGATAATGAAATTTTATATCGGGATCTGCTAGAGCATTAATCCTCAAGTAAGGCTTGAATATGCAGTGATGCCGATTCAGCCAAGCTAGGCAGGTGATAACCCCCTTCCAGCATCGAAATAATGCGGTCGTCACAGTGTGTGGCCGCAAATTCTGTAATTTGTTTGGTTAGCCAATAGTAGTCTTCGTTTTGCCAGTTTAATTGTCCCATCGTGTCTAAAGTATGCGCATCAAAGCCAGCTGAAATAAAAATCATATCGGGTTGATGTCGTTCTAACTCTGGCAACCATTGTGCTTCCCATGCATGTTTCATATCTCGAATATCAGAAAAAGCAACGAGAGGCGTTAATATCATATGGGGGTGTTCACTTGCCCAATGGCTATTTGGGTAAAAAGGGTGTTGAAAGCTGGTGCAGACCATAACTTCGGGTTTGTCAGCGAATGCTTCAATGGTGCCGTTACACTGATGAACATCAAAATCTAAAATGGCGACTTTATTTATACCTTCTTGCTCAAGTGCATGTGCGACAGCGACAGCAATGTTGTTGAAAAAGCAAAACCCCATGGTGGCGGCCGGTTCAGCGTGATGGCCAGGTGGACGAATATTACAAAATGCCCGCTTATACTGCCCAGATAAAACACCATCGACCGCCTGAACACCTGCCCCCACGGCTAAATAGCTCGCATCGTAACTGTGCGGTCCCATAAGAGTATCGGGGTCGGCCTGAATGAGACCATGGCTTGGATTTATGCGCTCAAGTTGTTCAACATAGGTGGCGTGATGAATTTTGAGTACATGGTCACTGGTGCCCATTTTAGCTTGGTGTACTTTGAGCTGCTCGAAAAGCCCTTTATCCTGCAGGCGCTGCATGATTGCTTTCGTTCGCAAGGGCGATTCAGGGTGGTCTTCACCCATGTCGTGTAATTCACAATCAGGATGGTAAATGAGCGCTGTCGGTATCATTTTTGATATAGGCCATTGTTTTTAAGGGCATTATACGTCTAGAGTAGGGCATCTGCATCACGACTTTGGTTGAATATGCCTAATTTAACATCCTTTTTTTATCCGAAATCCATTGCGGTCATCGGCGCGTCTGAGCGAGAAGATAGCTTGGGCGGTATCGTTATTAAGAATCTGCAAGATTCTGGATATGATTTTCCAATAACAGGGGTCAATTTAAAAGGCTATAAACAGGTACATGGTATTCCATGCGTTCGTTATTTAAGAGAGTTACAAACCTCAGTCGATCTAGTCATCATATGTGTACCTGGAGACGCCATCACCAGTGTATTGCGGCAAATGGGCAGGAAAAAGCTTCGCTCGGCAATGATTCTCACAGGCGGAATGGCTCGGCAACTTAGCCAATCGGACACACAAAACCGAAAAATTAGACATTTGGCAAAAGAACTTGGCATCCGCGTGTTAGGACCAAACTGCCTAGGTATCTTAGTTCCTGATCATCATTTGAATGCTAGCTACACCCACATAGACGCTCTGCCAGGGCATGCAGCTTATGTTGGGCACTCAGCTGCCCTGGGCTCTGCATTATTAGATTGGGCCGGTGCACGAGGCATAGGTTTCTCGCATTTTTTAACGGTCGGAGCTAGCGCAGATTTGCGCATTTCTGATTTTGTGGACTACTTAGCCTCAGACAGGCGGGTTAAGGCAATTTTGGTCCATTTAGAGCAAATAAGAGATTCAAATCGTTTACTCATTGCTTTACGCGCAGCATCACGCTCCAAAAAAGTGTTGGCAATACGTACACGACCCAACAACGATGCACCGGCTGGCATTATCGATATTACTAAAGTAGATGATGAATACTTTTCTAGAGCGGGTGTTCTAAAAGTAGATACCCTCAACGAACTATTTTCTGGATTAGAGTTTTTAAGTCGAGCCAAACCAATATACCGCCGAAACCTCACGATAGTCAGTAATGGTCTAGGCACGGCATTGATGGCACGACAGTTTTTGGAAAGCCAAGGGGGTGAACTTGCGCAGTTTAAGCTCAATACCACGCTTTCTAAAATGGCTTGGTATCAAAAGGAAGTGTCCGGCAATCCAATAGTGTTGCCAACGCAAGCACAGGGTAATGATTATCTAGAGGCCTTAAAACAGCTCGAGCAAATCAAAGAAGTAGGGGTCATTCTAGTTATTCACAGTCCGAATCGCGCGACCCGCAGTGTCGATTTTTCTCAAACCTTATTGCCGTATCTTAAACGCAGTCGTCGTTTAATTCTCACCTGTTTTTTAGGAGGACTTTCGACACGAGATGCTCGACAGTCATTTGATGGCGCTGGCTTATTGAGCTTTGATACGCCCACAGACGCCGTTGACGCTTATCTTACGCTGGCAAAATATCAATCGGCCCAAGAACAATTAAGAGAAACCCCTTCATCAGATGATCTCGGTTTTGTGGCGAATGTAAAGCAAGCGAAAGCGCTTTTGTATAAAGCTAGAAAAGCGAATAGAGATTACCTCACTTGGCCAGAGTCGCGGCAGTTGCTGCGCTTATATGGATTCAACTTGGTCGATAGCTTATTCGATGTTGATTTTAAGCATTTGGTTAATCAGGCCCATCAGCGTTATTTTCCAGCAGCGCTGAGAATAATACATGAAACCTACAGTTATCCGTTTGCATACCAACACGTTCCAGCCGCACGATGGCGAGGCGCAAAAACAGATATTCCGAATCGAGAAGCGCTGATGACTGCGCAAAAAGAGTTAGCACAAGAAAAACAAAAACGATTGCCGCACTCGAAAGTCTTGGGTTATTCCATTCAGCCCATGAGAAGAAAAGTAGACGCTCTACAATATAGTATAGGCATCACCAGAGACGAAACCTATGGGCCTTTAGTGTTTTTCGGAGGGGGTGGCTCGCATGCCAACATGCTGGCCGATCGTCAAGTGTCTCTAGCGCCTCTCAATTCTACTTTAGCCAAACATCTCATTTTAAAATCGCAAAGCTACCAAGTATTGTTAGAGCGCAGTGAAGATGTTGAAGGGGATGTAACAAAGCTGATTAAAGCGCTCATTACGTTATCGCAAATGGTTATTGATTTGCCCCGTTTAAAGGGTGTAGAAGTAAACTTGTTATTGCAAAATGATCAAGCGCCCTTAGTGTTAGGAGTGGCTGTCGATCAGGGTGAAAAAATAAGACCCGCTTTGAATCCGTATCCCGTCGAGTATGAAGAAACGGTGAAATTGAAAGATGCGCGCACGGTAGTTATTCGTCCAATTAAAGGCGAAGACGAGCCGATGCTTAAGAACTTTATGGCCGCATTTGATGCTGAATCGCTCAGGTTGCGTTTTTTTTATAGCCGAATGAATTTTGAGCATTTAGAGTTGGCGACGATGAGCCAAATAGATTATCGACGTGAAATGGTGTTTATCGCAGTCGATCACGATACCATGCTTGGGGAGCAACGGCTTTGGTTTGATATTAATAACAATGAGTTAGAGTTTGCCATTATGGTCGCGCCTCTCGCTCAAGGAACAGGGCTAGCCAGCCGGCTTATGCAAAAAACGGTCAGTTATGCTCAACAAATAAAAGCCAGTAAAATAGTGGCGGATATACTTCCAGAAAACACGGCCATGTTGGGTTTAGCGAATCGATTTGGTTTTGAGTTTCACCATGAAGAAGAAGTGGTTCGCGCCGAAAAAATTGTTTAAGCAAAGGGTATTGAATGTTATACGAGTTTGGTCAACATACGATCGAGTTGCCGTTTCGAAAAGGTCCTATTGACGAGCAAGGGCGAATGTTACTTTGGTTCGAAGGGCAATTGTTGGCTGATCAGAATAATGTCGTTTGGCCAGCTCACAACCACCCCTTTAAAACGAGTTCTGAACTGTTTGTAGGGTTGTTAGATGGAAAGCCTTATTATTGCGCCAACGTCACCAGTCCAGGTAATACTGAGCTGTTGGGGCTTAGGGATGTTGCTTCTAAAAGTGAAACGCTATTCTCTCTCGCATCAAGAGCTAAAGGGTTGCTGGATTGGCAAAGCCAGCATCAGTATTGTGGGCAATGTGGGCAGCCGACTCAACAAATTGCCACTGAATTTGCTTTAACCTGTCAGCCTTGTCGCTTGCGATTTTATCCCAGAATTTCGCCTTGCATCATTGTATTAGTTACTCATGGAGATAAGGTGTTGTTGGCGCAAGGTGAGCGACACAAAAAGAGTGGTTGGTACAGCACGTTGGCGGGCTTTATCGAAACGGGCGAATCAGCCGAACAAGCCGTTGCAAGAGAAGTGTTTGAAGAAGTTGGCGTTCAGTTAAAAAATATTCGCTACATGAACAGTCAAACTTGGCCCTTCCCTAATCAGTTAATGTTAGGGTTCATGGCCGAATACGATGGCGGTGACATTACCCCTGCACCGGGAGAAATTGCCGATGCTCAATTCTTTGAATTAAACAATTTGCCAAAGCATTCACCGGGAATGACGATAGCGGGTTGGTTGATTCAAGCTTATAAAAAAGAGCGATTAGGCTAGCATTCGGGGTCGTTACGATGGCCTTCTTTGCGCAATATATAGAAAAAACCTACTAAAAAAGCGACCATTAAGCCAACGACACCAATGCCAGATAATACAATTATGTCTAAATACATAACTCACCTCTAAATGGTTTACATGTGTTGAAACCAGTGTATTAAAAGGTGAGTTAAGTGTGTTGATATAGATCAGTCAATGCATCGATTAACCGATCTAATGAGTGATAACTAAGCAGTGTTCTAAGCGGTACCCAGCTCCAATCGTTCACATTCAGCCAACGATGCCATTTTAGTTAATTCATCGAAGTTTGTGATGATGATATCTTTCGCGCTGCCAGAATTGTCTAATAAACCTTGCTTTTGTAAACGAGTAAACACACGGCTGACGGTTTCTACCGCTAATCCTAAATAATTCGCAATGTCAGCGCGGGACATCGTCAGGCGGAAGGACGTTCCAGAAAAGCCGCGTCGTTTAAATCTAGCGGCTAAATTAATCAAAAAGGAGGCGATACGCTCTTCTGCGCTTTTCTTGCTTAACAGCAGCATCATCTTTTGCTCATCTCTGAGTTCTTTGCCCATCAGGCGCATTAACTGGCGACGAAGCTCTGGCATTTTACCGGCCAAGTCATCGAGCTTTTCGATTGGAATTTCACAGACATTGGTGGTTTCTAGTGCCTTGGCAGACGAAGGGTATGTCGTAGAATCGTAGCTCTCTAAACCCACCAACTCACTGGCCAGATGAAACCCGGTAATCTGCTCTTCGCCATCATTAGTTAGCGAATAGGTTTTAAGGGTTCCGGTTCTAACGGCGTATATGGCTTTAAATTCATCGCCCTGATAATACAAGTGTTCGCCTTTTTTAATAGGGCGACCACGGTTTATGATGCCATCAAGCGTATCCATGTCTTCAACGTTTAAAGCCAGTGGTAAACACAGGGGATGTAAGCTGCAATTTTTGCAGGCCGTTGACAAAGACATGAACAGGCTCCAACTCTATAAGTAACTGGATAATAGTCAATTGAACCCAAAACTTAAAGCGTTTAGTCTGCAGTATTCGTGTTTAGAGCTTCTGGTACCCAAGTATTCACTGTAGTAGATGCCATAGGTGCGTATTGGCTATTTTCGTCAATATTAACAGCACGAATGCCGGAAATCTGTAGCGATTCGAAATCAAATGCTTCTCGGTCTGCCAACTGTGAAAGTGACACATTCGCCATGCTGCGGAATATGCTGTCTACGCGGCCAGGGAAGCTCTTCTCCCATTCCTGACACATGGCTTTAATGTTCTGGCGCTGCAAGTTTTCTTGAGAACCACACAGGTTACAAGGAATGATAGGGTATTGCTGATATTGAGCGAAGCGAGCGATGTCGGCTTCTTTACAATAAGCCATCGGTCGGATGAGCACGTTAGTGCCACTGTCGCTGAGCAATTTCGGCGGCATCGCTTTTAATTTGCCACCATAAAACATATTAAGGAACAGTGTTTCGACAATATCGTCACGATGATGCCCTAAAGCCACTTTTGTGGCACCAATTTCATCTGCAAAAGCGTATAGGGTACTTCTTCTTAGCCTAGAGCATATCCCACAGGTGGTTTTACCTTCAGGGACCGTTTCTTGAACAATCGAATAGGTATCCCGTTCTAAGATATGGTACGGCACGCCTAGCTTTTGTAAGTAATTTGGTAAAATGTCTTCAGGAAAGTCAGGTTGCTTTTGGTCTAAATTCACGGCGACCAGCTCAAAGGACACAGGCGCACTTTTTTGCAAATTTAGCAGAATATCTAACATGGTAAATGAGTCTTTACCGCCCGATAAACAAACCATGATTTTATCGCCATCTTCGATCATTTTATAATCGGCAATGGCCTTACCGACATCACGACGAAGTCTCTTATGCAGCTTGTTGTATTCGAGTTTATCTTTGCCGATCAGTGTATCTTTCATGGTATGTCAGTCTAGGTATAAATTGGCCGCGTGTTGTAACACGAGAGAAGCTTTCAGTAAATGCCCAAAACAGCGTTAGCCTCAGTTTTATTTAGGTTCAAGTGGCTTACGTTCAGTCCACAACTCTGGCTGATTCTCAGCAATTAGCTTGTCTATCAACTCAAGGCGGTGGGTTGAGTTTAGTGGTCGCACATACTGCGGGTTGCTGCGGTCGTCAATGAGATGCTGCCAATGCCCAGTAAGCTGCAAGAACCGAGCGGCAAAATGCTCGCTAAAGTCTAAACAGCCATTTAAGATCACATCAAGGTAGCTTTGCATGATAGGGCGTTCGGGCAAAGGCGTGACATTGTTGTTTTTGCCAACATATACCCATAAGTTACCAGATTCAGGTAAAGGCTGTGTACAGCTTGGCGCAACCGACTCCCAAGGTATTTGGACACGGTTATAACCTTGTTCTCTGCGGTCAAACTGCTTTAAATTGGCTTCATCGACTTCAAAATAAACCCCAGTACAGTGGCTGGATTGTTTTTGCGTCACACTGACCGCCGTGGCTGGCCAATCAGGCGTATGAACAGACCAATTACGGCTAATGCCTTTGACTTCGATGGCGTAAGCTTTTGAGCTTGTTCCGGTGCGACTGCGGCTGTCTTGGCAAATAAGTGAGCCGTACCCGAAAATATAATGCATGGATAAACCCTAGTGTTGAATAAGCGTTGAGGCTAATAATAACGCAGTGAACAACAACACACTACCAAGCGCGACTCTTACCGAGTGCCTATTTAGAATGGGCCGAATTCGATTCGCCGCTAACCCAGAGAATACCATCGCTGGTAAAGTACCCAGGCCAAAGGCAAGCATGGCTATAATGGACTGAGTTAAGCTACCTAGGCTTATGGCAAAGGCCAGTGCGGTATACACTAACCCACAGGGAATAAATCCCCAAAGAAACCCGAGTCGTAAGGCGGAAGCCGAGGACGATACCGGTAAAAATTGCTTGGTCAGCGGTTGTAACTTTTTCCAGATAGGAAGCCCTAATCGCTCTAATTGAGTGACGGCCGATGTTATGCCCATGAAATACAATGCCGTCAGCACCAGTAACGTGATGGACATAAGTTTAAGCCAAGGTATGGTCGCGGCAGGTAAGGCCGCGAAGGTTAGGCCAAAGAAGCCACCGAGCAGTGCATAGGTTAAGATTCGGCCTAAATTATAATACCAAATGTAAGAAGGTGCTTGGCTGTTAAAACCAGCAGCTACAACCAGGCCCCCGCACATGCCAAAACAATGACCCGCCGAAACTAACCCAATGATAAAGGCTGAAAGAAGGGTGCTGATCATTGCTTTTTAGAAGATTTAGTTTTGGTAGGAACCATATGATGATCGTCGTCGAATAAAATCCGTTGAGCTGGGCTGTCTAAATCATCGTACTGACCGGTTTTAACAGTCCACCAAAATAAAACGCCGCCAATGGTTAATAAAAAGAGCGTAACAGGGATTAGAATCAGCAGGATATCCAATTTACTTCCTTAGTCGAACAGCATTGCCGACGACAATGAGTGAGCTTAGCGACATTCCAATGGCGGCTTGCCACGGAGTGATTAATCCCATAGCGGCCACTGGCAGCGCCACCACATTATAGACTAATGCCCAAGCTAAATTCTGTTTAATAATGCGATGCGTTTTCTTCGCAATGATGATGGCCTGCGTAATCGTCAAAAGGTTATCATTGAGTAAGATCGCATCGGCTTGTGTTTTGCTTAAGTCTGTTGCGTTATTTACGGCAATCGAAAGGTGTGCTCCGGCCAAGACGGGTCCATCATTGATCCCATCACCAACGAAAGCGCTGTCTTTATCGGCTTTTTTTAAAATAGTGAGCTTGTCATCGGGTTTCGCTCCGAAAAAGTAGTGACCCTTAAACCCCAATTCTTGAAAGGCATTCGCCGCTTTTGGGTTTGGATCGCCGGAAATTATGTTGGTCTGAATATTTAATTTTGTAAGTTCCGAAAATAACGCTGAGCATGAGGCACGAGCCCTATCTTTCAGCCGAATAGCCGCTAGCCGTTCTGAATTCAACGTTAAGAATAAAATGGTATCGCTGTTTGGCTGCTCAGACTGATGGGTAAACTGTGCGTTTCCTAATTTAATTTCACCAATAGAGGCGACAGCAGAAACGCCAAGACCCGCATTGTAAATTATGTTGTTTATGCCTATCGGGCTGCTGCTAGCTTGTTTTGGAAACGCTTTTGTGATGGGGTGATCGCTTTGCTTTTCGAGTAAATGACAAAGGGCGAGCACCTCATCATTCGTCCAGTCCAACGAATCTAATTTAGGGTAGCGTTCTAAGTGATCAACTACAAAATGTCCTTCAGTTAAGGTGCCTGTTTTATCAAATGCAATGGTCCTAATAGAGGCTAAGCGCTCGATGGTGTAGCCTTTGGTAAGCAAGAAACCAATGTTTTTTAGCTGATTTAATGACTGTGATAACGCCGTGGGGGTAGCAAGGCTCAATGCACATGGGCAGGTTACAACCAAAACACTGATCACAACCCAGAATGCACGGTCAGGGTCATAATAAAGCCAGAACAATCCAATGAATAAGGTAATGATTAACGTCGACCACACAAATTGCTGTGCGCCGCGATCAGCCATTAACGCTAATCGAGGTTTGCTTTGGCTTGCTTGCTCAATGAGCCTTTGAATTAGGTTGTAACTGCTGTTGGCACCTAGAGCCGTTACTTTTAAGGTAATGGGCTGTGCCAAGTTGACGGAACCTGCCAGTACTGAATCCCCAACGCTTTTTCGGACACCAGTAAACTCACCGGTAAAAGTAGATTCATCAAACTCAGAAGTGCCGCTCACTAATTGACCATCAACAGGGCAGGCTTCACCGGCTTGGAGTTCAATCAAATCATTAACGTTTAAATCGGTTACCGAACAAGTTTGAAGCTCGCCTTCGCTCAGTATTTTTTTACACAGAGTCGGGAGTGTGACTTGATTGTGGTGATTACGATTCGATTGCGTACGAGCCCTAAACTCTAAGAATCGACTCAACACCAAGAAGAAGGTAAACATATTGACCGATTCGTAATAAACCTCTCCATGCCCTATAACTGTTGCGTATAAACTCGCAAAAAAAGCACTTAAAATGGCCAGAGAAACGCTCACATCCATGGACATTTGTTTTGCTCGTAACGCTTGCCAAGCGGATGTGAAGAATGGCCTTGCCGATATCAGCATCACAGGCACCGTCAAAAATAAACTCGCCCACCACAGCCACTGTTCATGTTGTTGGGTGATTTGCCCTGAATAAAGCGCAACAGCATTCATCATGGCCTGCATCATGCCTATCCCGGCAATACCTAACCTTAAGATGTATTGGCGTTGCGTGCGTTTAATAACAGTATCTTCTTCACTCGGTAAGAAAGGCGTGATTTGATAGCCAATAAAGAAGAGAGTTTTAGCAATTTCGGACAACCCGATTTGGTTAGGGTCCCACTCCAGCAACAGCCGATGTGTGGCTGAATTAACGTGCGCTTTAGTTACGCCGTTTAGTTGAGTTAGACGTTTGTCAATCAACCAAGCACAAGCCGAGCAGCTAATGCCTTCAATCAGTAAAATAGCGTGGTGTTCGTTAGGTGATATCTGATGTACAAATTGAGCCTGAACGTCATTTCGCTCTAAAATTTGGAAGGCTTGCTGTTGCCGGTCCGATAATTCAATGAAGACTGGGCTTTGGTCGGGCTGATGAAACTTATAGTAATCTCCCAAACCTGATTCGATAATGGTTTTCGCCGCGCCTTGGCAGCCAATACAACAAAAGGCGAGTTGATCGCCTTCTATTGTCAGTAGATGGGGTTGCTTAGGGTTAGGCAACCCGCAGTGAAAACAGTGAGAAGAGGTCATTGGGCTTTCGGGGTAAGTGCCACATAACTGGAAAGAGGGGGCAGTTGAGCTTTTGCGTGTAGGCGCCAGCTGTTTTTTACGGAACCAGAAACAGGCTCTAATTGTAATTGACGAGTGCCAGTTACTTCTTCCGTTAATGCGCCTTTATACACACCTGCACCTTGGTGATTTAACAAGACTTGAATATCGCGTGAGCTTTTAGTTGGAAAAACGATTAACAGTGAAAGCTGATCAGGATAGCCGGTGGTTAAACCTTTCAGTTCAACACTTAAGGTTCGCCCTGTCCATTTTAGATTGGCATTTAACCCAAGGTTTCTGGCCACCATATCTTGTTCCGTTCGGACTTCAATGCCAAGGCCATCTTTATAAAAATTATCAACGATGACACCATCGTTGGTCGTTATGGCCATGTAAAGCATCCAAAATCCCGCGCAGATGACAATTAGTAACGGCGATAAAATGAACCAAGGCCAAAATTGTTTGTACCAAGGGGTAGTGTCGTTTATCAAGTGCTTACTCCAAAATTAAAAATTGGCCGGTCCAAAGAATCGGCTCTCTTCTCGGGTCTTTAAAGATTCATCATCAATACTTTGAATACTGAAATAAATTTCATTCGTCGGCAGCTTGTTTAAGGCTGGTGGTAATACTAACGTAGCGGATATATCTTCTGATTCGCTCGCGCGAACAGTAAAGGTGGTATCGCTGCGTAATTCTAAACCTTCCATTCCCTCGACAAAAAGTTGAAACGTTTGTGGTTCATTTGTCATGTTGATGACTTTTAACATGTAGTTATTTTCTATTAACCCGTCACTGGTCATTTGGTGTAATGCATTGCGATCACGGGAAATATGCAACTCTAAAGGAACGCGACTGAGAATCACCCAAGTAAACGCAATAATCATGATCAACAGCGCCACGGCATAGCCTACCAATCTCGGTCTTAATAAATGCGATTTCTTACCTTCTAATTCGTTTTCTGTTGTATAGCGGATTAGACCTTTATCATAATCCATTTTTTCCATCACACTGTCGCAAGCGTCAATACATGCCGCGCAGGAAATGCATTCGTATTGCAAGCCGTCTCGAATATCGATACCCGTAGGACAAACCTGAACGCATAATTCACAGTCAATGCAGTCACCAAGACCTAAAGTGTCTGGCTCTACACCACGTTTTCTTGTACCTCGGCTTTCACCTCTTGCGGCATCGTAGCTCACAATTAGGGTGTCTTCATCGAACATGACCGACTGAAAGCGAGCGTAAGGGCACATGTAAATGCACACTTGCTCTCTTAACCAACCGGCGTTGCCGTAAGTCGCTAAGGTAAAAAATGCTATCCAGAACACACTCCAACCGTGAGCTTGGAATGTTGCTAAATCAGGGATAAGTTCCTTAATGGGCGCAAAATACCCAACAAAGGTAATGGCCGTTACTAAAGCCACTAAAGTCCATAAAATATGCTTAGCTGTTTTCCTAAGCAGTTTTTCAAGCGTGAATCCAGTTTGATCCATCTTAATACGGGCGTTGCGCTTGCCCTCAGTTTTTTCTTCTATGAACATGAAGATCCACGTCCAAACGCTTTGCGGGCAGGTATAACCGCACCATACTCGGCCTGCATAGACCGTAATAAAAAAGAGTGCGAAAGCCGCTATGATGAGTGCCCAAGCCAGCAGTGCAAAATCTTGAGGCCAGAAAGTTATACCAAATATGTGAAATTGCCGAGCCGGTAGATCGAAAAGTACCGCCTGCCTGCCATCCCAATCTAACCAGAGCACACCAAAATACAGCGCAAATAAAAATAGCCCACCAATGACGCGTAAATTTCGAAATAACCCATTAACGCGACGGATGTAAATTTTTTCTCTTGCTTGATAAAGGTCAGTTGAAATGATTTCAGGAGAGGAGGCGGAGCTTTTTGAGGTCTTAGACATAAGAAATTGATTCCAGTCATAAACGTGCGTGAAGACTTATTTGCGGATTGTATTCGCCTTTAACAGGAAAATCAGGGAGGCGTTGCCTCCCTTACGGTTTAATTACGTAGGCTATATACGTATCCAGATACTAGATGGACTTTTTCTTCCCCTAAAATATCTTTCCAAGCTGGCATGTTGCCGGCACGGCCATTCATAACGGTAGTCATTATGTCGCGTCGCAGTTCTTGCTCAGGTAGGTCGTATAACCAAATATTGTTGGTAAGGTTAGGTGCACCTAACGCTATATTACCTTGCCCTTGGGCACCGTGGCAGGCCACACACATTTGCTGGTAAATGACTTCGCCTTTCTTAGCTTGAGACTCAATATACTCATTACCTGAAATGCTGAGTACATATTCTGTCACGGCAGAGACACCCTGTGTACCTAGTGTATCTTTCCACGCTGGCATTTGACCCATGCGACCGAAATTAATGGAATGTTTAATTTGATCGGCATCACTGCCATACAACCAATCATTGTCGGTTAGGTTAGGGAAACCATAATAGCCCTGCGCGTTTTGACCGTGGCATAGAGAGCAATTGTTAACAAATAGGCGCTGGCCAATGCGTTTTGCTTGAGCATTGTTTTGCAATTCTTCAACAGGTGTATCTAAAAAGCGTAGGTAAATATCACCATACTTTTCATTGTACGCCGCGGTTTCTGCTTCGAGTTGATTAGCAGATGTCCACTTACTAATACCTTCCCAATTGCCCACCGGGTAATAGATCATGTATCCGACAGCAAATACGATGGTGATGTAAAATAAATTCAACCACCATTTTGGCATTGGGTTGTTGTATTCCTCAATGTCATCAAATTTATGGCCAGTTGTTTCGCCTATTTTATCATCGCCCGGCATACGTCGAGTGAAGTAAATTAGGCCGATAATACCTAATAAAAATATTCCGGTGAGTACGAAAATATAGGCATTCCAAAAAGAACTCATTCTTTCTCTCCCTTTGTGGGCTGTTGTTCTGGGTCATCAGCAAATGGCAAATTTGCCGCTTCGTCAAAGCGAGCTTTGTTTTTACTGCTGTACGCCCAAACGAAAACAATTATAAAAGCAACAGTGGTGAAAACTGTTGCTAGGGCTCTTAAGTCATTAAGGTCCATTTTTATTGACCTGCCATGACAGTGCCAAGATTTTGTAGGTAAGCTATTAACGCTTCTACTTCTTTAACGCCGTCAGCTTCTTGCTCTGCCTTAGCAATATCATCTTCTGTATAAGGCACGCCCAAACGTTGTAGCGTTTTCATTTTCTGAGCAGTCTTAGAGCCATCTACTTCGTTTTCAAACAGCCAAGGGAAAGCCGGCATGTTTGACTCTGGTACTACAGACCGAGGGTTGAAAAGGTGGTAACGGTGCCATTCATCAGACCAACGACCGCCGACTCGTGCTAAATCTGGTCCGGTACGCTTAGAACCCCATAAAAATGGGTGGTTATAAACTGATTCACCTGCTTGGCTGTAAGGTCCGTAACGTTCAACTTCAGCACGCAAAGGACGAATCATTTGTGAGTGGCAGTTACTGCAACCTTCACGTATATAAATGTCACGCCCTTCAAGCTGTACTGCCGTTAATGGCTTTAAACCAGGGACTGGTTTCGTTGTGTCTTCTAAGAAAAACAACGGAACAATTTCAACTAATCCACCAAAGCTGATGGCAATGGCGATAAAAAAGGCCATTAACCCAACGTTTTTTTCGACCTGTTCATGTTTCATGTTCTATATCTCCCTAGGCCGCTTGTACTGCTGAATTAAGTGATTTTTCTTCCACACCGTCTTTCACAGTTTTCCAGACGTTGTAAAGCATTAAGATCATGCCAGATAAGAATAAGATGCCGCCGATTAAGCGCACAACATACCCTGGCCAGCTGGCTTCAACGCCTTGAACAAAGCTGTAAGCCAAGGTTCCGTCATTGTTGATCGCACGCCACATTAAGCCTTGCAAAATACCGTTTACCCACATAGAAGCGATATACAATACGGTTCCTATGGTGGCTAACCAGAAATGCACGTTAATCAATGCCACGCTGAACATTTGGTCTTTGCCCCAAAGTTTTGGAATGGTGTGGTACATAGCACCAATGGTGATCATGGCAACCCAACCAAGCGCGCCAGCATGCACGTGGCCAATGGTCCAATCGGTATAGTGAGACAACGCATTCACCGTTTTAATGGCCATCATTGGGCCTTCAAACGTAGACATACCGTAAAAAGAAAGTGAAACAACTAAGAAACGTAAAATAGGGTCGGTGCGCAATTTATGCCAAGCCCCAGATAGAGTCATCATACCGTTAATCATACCGCCCCAGCTTGGCGCTAATAGGATAAGAGACATAACCATGCCTAAGTTCTGTGCCCAGTCTGGTAAAGAGGTGTAATGTAGGTGATGTCCGCCAGCCCACATATAAACAGCGATCAATGCCCAGAAGTGAACTATCGATAAACGGTAAGAATAGATAGGTCTTTCAGCTTGCTTAGGGACATAGTAGTACATCATGCCTAAGAAGCCTGCGGTTAAAAAGAAACCAACGGCATTGTGGCCGTACCACCACTGTACCATTGCATCCATGGTGCCGGCGTAGGCAGAATAAGCTTGAGTCGCGCTAACCGGTAACGCGGCACTGTTAACAATGTGTAGCACAGCAACTGTGATAATAAAGCCAAGGTAAAACCAGTTACCAACATAAATATGAGGCATTTTGCGACGCATAACGGTGCCCGCAAAGACAATGAGATAAGACACCCACACAAGCGCAATTAAAATGTCGATAGGCCAAATTAGCTCGGCGTATTCTTTAGAAGAAGTTAATCCTAAAGGCAGTGTAACGACAGCGCTTACGATAACGGCTTGCCAACCCCAAAAGGTAAAGCTGGCTAAAGGTCCAAAAGCTAAACGTGCTTGAGAGGTACGTTGAACAACGTAATATGAAGTGGCCATTAAAGCACAGCCGCCAAAGGCAAAGATAACAGCGTTCGTGTGTAATGGTCGGAGTCGCCCAAAGTGAAAATAGGGTCCAAAATTTAATTCAGGAAAAGCCATTTGGGCAGCAATTATGACACCGACTAACATGCCGATGACACCCCAGATGACCGTCATAATAGAAAACTGACGAACTACTTTATAGTTGTAAGTTTCCTGTACTTGGGACGAGTTTAATACATTGCTCATTGATACGTTTCCGATCGTTTGAAAAGGGAAGGGTAAAAAAAACGGCGCCAGTATGCTTATAGTGTAAGGTTATTGCAAATGACTTAGGTCAATCTTTTCTAGAATAAGCATTTACAACATAAGAATAGGCGTTCTAGCGCTAATTGTAGTAGATACAACACGCCTTTCCAATCGGTTTACAATGGAAAGACGCTATTTTGAATATTTAGGATACTAATAAAAGGTTAGGCCATTTGGCTCCGTTTCAGGCGAATTTGATCAACGTGTTGACCTCGCTGAATGAGCGCTTGAACTCGAGCATCGAGTGATAAATTGTGGCGGACACTTTTTAGACGCACCGGCGTATTACTGGCGCAGTATCCTTTGTGGGTTATTAACGAATCGTTATCAGATGTAGAAATGAGTAATGCTTCAGCAATTTTATCTTGCACTCGAATTGTTACCGGCTGCAAATTACCGACAATGTATTCAACGCCGAATAATATAGACATGCCTGCACGTTGCAGCCACCGAACAACCGCTAATCGACCATTGCTCTCATTGGCGTGTTTATGCATGACCACATCGCCAACGGATAACTCCAAACCAGAGTTTGCAGATTCTAGTTTCACACACGCTCCAGTTTTGCTCATATTCACGGTTGAGCTGTTAATTAGGCTCTCCGAGTAAGATCTTGGAGAGCGTAAATAATGGTGGATGTTGTTCAGTCCAACCGCCGTTCGAGCGTTGACCGCACAAGAGGCTCGTTCAAAACGGCGTGTCGACTCTTGTTTCCACGATAACAGCACTTTTTTGAGCGTCATAAAGGCATCGATATTATCAGTGTTGGGTTGAAAACCGATTTTATCGGCCGACATTGATTTACGCAGCTGGCTCATATGCAATCTTACCTGCTCAATGATGGGAAGTGGGTTGAGCGCTCTGATGCTCTCACCGTTAGCAACGCCTTCAATGCTGCGCGAGGAAACCGCGCCTTTTGGAGAGTCGAGATCCACATAAAAATAGCGCGAATTGAACTCGCGTGACTCTTGGTGGCGCAAGTGTGATCTAAAGGCCCATTTCGTCAAATAAGCATTGAGCAGAATTTGCTCTTTGTCGTTTAAATGATGCGGTTGAGCGGCTTGAAAGAGTAAGGCTTGTTTGTAGCGGCTTTCAATATCTCGTTTGTCGGGCTTGTTGTTGTGAAAATCTGTTAAATAGCGAGACTCCGCAAATTGATAAATTCGATTAAGCTCTGCCCACAAACCTTCTGGCTGGTTTCTTCTGGTAACGCTATAGTCTTGCAGTTGTTCGCTGATGGCGCTTACCACCCAATAAACAAAGTTTGCCAGTTCTTCTTTGGAGTGAGATACCGCGTCTCGCAGTAAAAGTTTAGTAGCAAATGCAAACTCGCGATTCAGTTCTGTAAGACCAGAGGCTGATTGTTCCTTTAGAGATAAATCACCCGTACGGACGTGTTTCATAAACGTCAAATATTGGTTAATCAAGCTCTCTGTTAATGAAAGGCGAGTATCTCCATCCAGAGACATCCGATTAAGGTTGCTCAAGCTGATCGTAATTTTTTCAAGCTGTTGCTCAAAATCACCAGAATTTAAAACCTGATTGACCAAAACATCACGATACATAGCGGCCGTTTCGCGACTAAAATGTAAATTTTGTTCAGGTAGCGTCAGTCTGAGAGATGCAATACTCATGAGCCTTCCCCTCCATGTTGAAATACTTCGCCCTTTGTTCATTATTAAAGTAGTCGGTTTTCAAAAGTGTGAAGCATGTGATGTCTGTACTGTGAACTGAGTCACGTTTGGATCACTGTTTTTATTCAAAGTGTGGGGTGTGGCCGATTTATAGCTGAAGATTTTGGCGATTCTTAAGTCTGCTGGTATGCTCATGTCGCTAATTTAAGGGATTGAATAAATGCAACAAACATTGAAAGCTTCGGTTTATGGTAAAGTTCAAGGGGTAGGGTATCGCTTGTTTTGTAAGAAGATGGCCAAGCAATTTGGGCTGACAGGTTATGCTGTAAACTTACCCGATGGTCGAGTAGAGGTGTTGGTGACGGGTCAGGAGCAAGCTTTGTCAAAAATGATAGAAGCTTTAAACCAAGGTCCACGCTTTTCAGTGGTTGCTGGGGTCGATGTAGAACCCTGTAAGGCCGAGGAAAAACCAGGGTTCATGATTGGTTAATCATCGAATCGCCAATATTTATACCAGTAGTTGAGAACCCGCCTTGGGTACCAAGTTTGCCCTTTACTGCCGTTATAGCGGGCCAATGCCGGAATAACACGGCCTTTTTCAATTTCTATATAGTGCGCCAAAATAGTGGTGCCATACCTTAAATTAGTATCGACATTTAGCAAGTTATCATCTTCTCGGCCAATTTCTTTTTTCCAAAAAGGCATAATTTGCATCATGCCACGTGCCCCTGCTGAAGAAATCGCATAACCATTGAAAGCGCTTTCTACCTGGATTAACGCTAAAACTAGGCCGGGTTCCAAGTTGGCTCGAGTGGCTTCGGCATGAATTTTCGTGAGCAGCGTAATGCGTTCTTCAGGGTCTTCTACCCATCGCTCTAGCTTTTGAGACATGGTGGCAAGCCAAACTTGCCCCATATAAGGGTCTTCAAAGGAAGTACTTTGCTCTAATGCCGATTTAAGAGCATTCGCAACACCTTCATTGCTGTCAGCCATAGTAAATGCTGGAGACATTACTACCCACAAAAGGCCAGCAAGAGCTATTTTTAGACTTAGATTCATAAAAAATGAGCCATATTTAATAAAATCAAACAGTTATATCTTACATCATTCATTAATCGGGTTAATTCTTTTATTTTTTCCCGTATAATAGCCGACCTTTGCGAATAGAAACTGAATCGGGATAATCCATGCGTAGCCAGTACTGTGGAGCTTTAGATAGCTCATATATTGATCAAACTGTAACCATTTCTGGTTGGGTCCATCGTCGCCGTGATCACGGTGGTGTGATATTTTTAGACGTGCGAGACCGTGAAGGGTTGATGCAGGTTGTTTTTGATCCAGATGCTGAAGCCAGTTTTAATACGGCTGATAAAGTCCGCAGTGAATATGTCGTTGAAATCACCGGTCTCGTTCGAGCGCGCCCAGAAGGGACAATTAACAAAAACATGCGAACTGGCGAAGTAGAAATGCTAGGTCGCGAAATTAAGGTGCTTAATAAAGCAGCAACACCGCCGTTTCCTCTAGATGAGTATTCTGGTGTGGGCGAAGATACCCGCTTAAAGTATCGCTATATAGATTTACGCCGCCCAGAGATGCAGCAAAAGCTTATTTTGCGCAGTAAAATTACCTCGGCTATTCGTCGCAGCTTAGAAGATCAAGGCTTTATCGATATCGAAACGCCGATCTTAAACCGCGCTACACCAGAAGGTGCTCGTGACTACTTGGTTCCTTCACGTACTCACCCTGGTTCTTTCTTTGCGTTGCCGCAATCACCTCAGCTATTTAAACAGCTTTTAATGGTGTCAGGCTTTGACCGTTACTATCAAATCGCCAAATGTTTCCGCGATGAAGACCTACGTGCCGATCGTCAGCCAGAATTCACTCAGATCGATATCGAAACATCGTTTATGGATGAAGAAGGTATCATGGGCATTACTGAAACCATGGTGCGTGAATTATTCAAAAACGTTCTTGATGTTGAATTTGGCGATTTTGAGCAAATGCCTTTCTCTGAAGCCATGGAAAAATACGGCAGCGACAAACCAGACCTTCGTATCCCATTAGAGTTGGTCTCTGTAAACGATTTAATGGCCGGCGTTGAATTCAAAGTATTCTCAGGTCCAGCTACCGACCCTAAAGGTCGAGTCGCTGCATTAAAAGTACCAGGTGGAAACAGTCTAACGCGTAAGCAAATAGACGATTACACCAAGTTTGTTAGCATCTACGGTGCAAAGGGCTTAGCGTACATTAAAGTAAATAATAAAGCCGATTTAGAAGAAGGTTTGCAATCTCCTATCGTTAAATTCTTACCGGTAGACGTTCGCAAAGCCTTGCTTGAGCGCTTAGATGCCCAGGACGGTGATTTAATTTTCTTCGGTGCCGATAAAGCTAACATCGTAAACGATGCGCTCGGTGCATTGCGTTGTAAGATTGGCGAAGACATGAATCTTTACACCAAAGAGTGGGCGCCTTTATGGGTGGTCGACTTCCCAATGTTCGAAGAAAACAGCCAAGGCAACCTAACGGCATTGCATCACCCATTCACCATGCCATCTTGTTCTCCTGAAGAGCTCGTTGCAAACCCAGATACAGCGTTGTCTCGAGCATACGACATGGTATTGAACGGTGTTGAATTGGGCGGTGGGTCTATTCGTATTCACGACCAAGACATGCAAAATACCGTGTTCGATGTACTGAAAATCAGTAAAGAAGAGCAACAAGAGAAATTTGGCTTCTTATTAGATGCCCTACAGTTTGGTGCACCTCCACACGGTGGTTTAGCATTCGGTTTAGATCGACTGGTTATGTTGATGACAAACTCAGAATCAATCCGTGAAGTGATTGCCTTCCCGAAAACACAGTCAGCGGCTTGTGTTATGACACAGGCTCCAGGCCAAGTTGAAGCGGAGCAATTAAAAGAACTCAGTATTCGAGTCCGTAAGCCCGCCGCGGAAAGCTAAGCAAGTAACATTGCTAACTCAATAGCTAAACTCAACGCCCGACTTGCATCGGGCGTTGTTATTTAAGACAGTATAGTTTTAAGCGCAACTTTATACCTCTTAATAAAAGTTGAGCACTCGACTAGATGAATACGTGGTGGTGAGGCTATATAAAGGCATGAGATGACATGGATGTCATCTTTGAGCGCCCAAGGAGGGGTTCACAGCGTCCTTTTTAAAGGCTTACCACCACTTTAAACCAAGCACCCCAAAAATAGGCAAAAAAAACGAGGAAAACATCGTGGCCGGTCACAGTAAATGGGCAAACATACGTCATCGTAAAGCGGCACAAGATGCCAAACGCGGTAAAATATTCACCAAACTGATTCGTGAGCTGGTGGTCGCCGCTCGGCAAGGTGGGCCTAATCCTGAAGACAACCCAACGTTGCGCAGCGTCATTGATAAAGCATTAACTGCAAATATGAAGCGTGACACGATTGAGAAAGCAATTGCTCGGGGCGCGGGCAATATGGAAGGCGACGCTTATGAAGTGATGACCTATGAAGGTTATGGCGTTGGCGGAGTCGCTGTATATGTTAAGTGTTTATCAGATAATAAAAATAGAACCGTCGGAGATGTTAGGCACGCGTTTACAAAGAGTAATGGCAATTTAGGCACTGATGGGTCTGTCGCATTTTTGTTTGAAACCGCCGGCCAGCTCTTCATTGAAAAGGGCGACGAAGACGCCATCATGGAGGTCGCTTTAGAAGCCGGGGCTGAAGATGTCATAAGCAATGACGATGGCAGCTTTGAAGTTCGTACAGGGCAAACAGAGTTTCTTGTGGTTAAGCAGGCACTTATTGCCGCAGGTTACGAGCCCGAGGGAGAAGTGACCATGTTACCGAGCACAGAAGCCGAGGTGAAGGGAGAGCAAGCCGAGCAAGTTCAAAAGCTGATCGACATGCTTGAAGATCTTGATGATGTGCAAGCGGTCTATACCAACGCTTCGTTTGTTGAAAGCGAATAAACATATATGGCACTCATTTTAGGCATAGACCCCGGGTCACGTAAAACTGGGTTTGGAATTATTAACCAGGTAGGCCAAAAGGCGACCTATGTCACTAGTGGTGTTATTAGGCTGCACAAAGAACCCGATTTAGCGGCACGTTTGAATTTAATATTTGAAAGCATCACGCAAATAATTGAAGAGCATTGCCCTCAGAGTTTTGCCATTGAGCAGGTGTTTTTGGGCAAAGGTCCCGATGCGGCTATCAAATTAGGTCAGGCAAGAGGGGCTGCAATAATTGCCGCCACTCAAGCCAAATTAGAAGTCTACGAATATGCCGCCCGTAAAGTAAAGCAGTCCGTTGCCGGAAACGGCAATGCCAATAAAGAACAGGTGGGCTATATGGTGCAATCTATTTTAAAGCTGCCTGGTGTACCACAGGAAGATGCGGCTGATGCGTTAGCCATAGCCCTGTGTCATGTCTATAACCATGCAGGATTAGTCAACATAGCGGGTGCCAGCCACTCGCGCAGAGGAAGAGTGGTCTAATGACCGTACTATATTGGATTGATCTATTTGGAGTGGCCGTATTTGCTATGGCTGGGGCCATAGAAGCCGCGCGAAATCGTTTTGATTTGTTCGGCGTTCTGGTGCTGTCTTTTGTGTCCGCACTTGGCGGGGGCACACTTCGAGATTTGTTGCTCGATGTATCGCCCTTGGCTTGGATCGGTGATTTAACCCTGGCTTATACCGCCTTAGTTTCTGGTTTTGCTATGTTTGTTTTGGCTAAATTTATCCGAGTTCCCTTTCAGATGATGCTCTATGCTGATGCCATTGGTCTCGCAGCATTTACCGTGAGTGGCACACAAGCTGCGATAGCGATGGAGCTGCCAGGGCTTATTGTCATCATGATGGGTATGTTGTCGGGGATTTTCGGCGGCATTATTCGCGATATTATGGCCAATGAAATTCCGCTTATCTTTCGCCGGGATGTGTATGCTACAGCATCCTTAACAGGCGCAATTTGGGTGTATTATGCTCAAAAATTAGGGATGTCGATGAGCTTAGCGGCATTAATTGGGCTAAACATCGTCATCATTATTCGCTTTGCGGCCATTAAATGGCGCTTGTCATTACCCGCATTCTTAAACACAGCATCGTATCGAAAAGAAAATCATCCGAGGGAACTATGATAGGTCGAATCTCTGGCATTCTCATTGAAAACAAAGCGCCTGACCTTTTGGTCGATGTACACGGCGTCGGGTATGACATAAAAGCACCGCTTTCAACAGCGTTTGCACTGCCACACGTGGGCGAAAGCGTCGTCCTACATACCCACCTTGCCGTGCGCGAAGACGCTCATGTTTTGTACGGCTTCAACACGCAACAAGAGCGCACGCTTTTTCGTACGCTCATAAAAATCAGTGGTGTGGGGCCAAAACTAGCTTTAGCTATTTTAAGTGGCATGGAAACACCGCGCTTTATCCAGTGCATTCAAGATCAAGACCCCGGTGGTCTGGTTAAAATCCCGGGTGTTGGCAAAAAGACAGCCGAGCGATTAATTGTTGAAATGAAAGATAAACTAGCCGCATTGGGCTCAGCAGGCGAAGCACTTATGACGCCATTAGAGGCTCAAGTGGCACGTGTAGAGCGTCACGATGCATTAGCTGATGCCGAAAGTGCCTTATTGGCATTAGGCTATAAGCCAGCGCAGGCCACTAAAGCCGTTGAAAAAGTAGCCTTAGACGGCATGAGCTCAGAAGAAATTATTCGCGCTGCATTGAAAGCTATTTAACGGTAAACTTTTAAAAAAGCCTTAGACGGACACGGGTAGGAAAAAACACATGATAGAAACCGATCGCTTTGTCAGTGCGGTAGAGGAAAGTCCTAGAGAAGTTAGCCAGGATCGCGCTATTCGCCCCGATACGTTGGCTGACTACATTGGCCAAGCGGTTGTGCGCGAAAAAATGGAGATTTTCCTTGGCGCGGCTAAAAAGCGAGAAGAGCCGTTGGATCACAGCTTGATATTTGGGCCGCCAGGCTTAGGTAAAACCACCTTAGCCAACATCATCGCAAATGAAATGGGTGTAAATATCAAGACAACGTCAGGTCCCGTGCTTGAAAAGGCAGGTGATTTAGCGGCCATGCTGACCAACCTTGAAGAAGGCGATGTGCTCTTTATCGATGAAATTCACCGGTTATCGGCGCATATCGAAGAAATACTATACCCTGCAATGGAAGATTATCAGCTTGACATCATGATTGGTGAAGGACCCGCTGCGCGCAGCATAAAATTAGATTTGCCGCCTTTTACTTTAGTCGGCGCTACCACGCGTGCAGGGTTGTTAACTTCACCGCTACGCGATCGATTCGGTATTGTAGAGCGACTCGAGTTTTACAGTGTGGCTGATTTAACCACGATTGTGATGCGCTCTGCGGGGAAAATGAACATTGAAATAGACGAGCCTGGTGCCAGAGAAGTCGCGCGCCGTTCGCGAGGTACGCCTCGAATTGCGAACCGTTTGTTACGGCGAGTAAGAGATTTTGCCGAGGTTCGTCACGATGGCTTTGTGACAGAAGCCATTGCTGATGGCGCTTTGAATTTACTGAATGTAGACCGCGCTGGTTTCGATCAATTAGACCGTCGAGTGTTGTTGGCATTAATTGAAAAATTTAATGGCGGCCCTGCCGGGGTCGAAAACATTGCCACAGCACTGAGTGAAGAGCGAGATACGATAGAAGATGTTGTAGAGCCTTATTTAATTCAACAGGGCTTTTTAATGCGAACGCCTAGAGGGCGTATTGTCACCGATTTGGCCTATTTGCATTTTGATTTAAAGCCACCACATAAAGAAACTAACTGAGCCATTTTTTTTTGCTTTGCAAAGGCTTAGAAAATTATTCATTACAAAGCTTTAATTGGCTGGAATTAGGTCGAGAAGTTCTTTAGCCTAAGGGCACTATTTATTGAAAGGACATTCTCGTGGGCGATTCCTTGTCGTACTGGCATTTAATTTCTAATGCGTCACTCTTAGTTAAGCTAGTCATGCTTGTTTTAGTGGGTTTATCTATTGCTACTTGGGTGTTCATTTATGAGCGTCGTAAAGTGATGAATACCGCGTCCGCTAAATTTTCTGAGTTCGAAGAACGCTTTTGGTCGGGGATAGATTTGGCGCATCTCTATCGCCAGGTTAATGCTAACCCTGATGAAGTGAATGGTGGTGAAGTTTTATTCCGAGCCGGTTTTAAAGAGTTTTCGCGCTTAAGGGCGCAAAACGTGACCGATTCTGATGCCATCATGGCAGCCTGTCAGAGAGCAATGCGGGTGGCACTGAGTAAAGAAGCCGAACGGCTAGATGCTCACCTCAACTTTTTAGCCACCGTGGGTTCAACCAGTCCTTACATTGGTCTGTTTGGTACGGTTTGGGGCATCATGAACTCCTTCCTTGGCTTAGCCTCTGTCGCACAGGTGTCTTTGGCGACAGTCGCTCCTGGTATCGCCGAAGCATTGATCGCAACGGCCATGGGTTTGTTTGCGGCTATTCCGGCGGTTATTGCCTACAACAATTTTTCAGCTCGATCCGATAAAATGCTCGGAAACTTAGAAGTCTTTGCTGAAGAGTTTGCGTCTATATTGCATCGGCAAACGCATATTTTGGCAAATCAAAACAAAAAACAAGGTGCCTAAAGATGTTGCTTCGTAAGCGCCGTAAACCTGTCGCCGAAATGAACGTTGTGCCCTATATCGATGTAATGTTGGTGTTGTTGATTATTTTTATGGTCACCGCACCGATGTTAATCCAAGGGGTCGAAGTTGACGTGCCTAAAGTATCTTCTGCGCCATTAACAATTGATGAGAAAGAGCAGCATCTTATCGTAGCGTTAACCAAAGAAGGTCAGGCCTTAATTGAACGAGGCGAAGAAGAGCCCGCTAAGGTAGATGATGTAGGTGTGGCTAATTACGTCGCCGGAATTAAAAAGCAGCAGCCTAATTTACAGGTGTTGTTGCGTGCAGATGCCGATGTGCCTTATGGACGTGTTATGTCTATTATGTCGAGCTTGCAGGCGGCTGGAATGGATTCCGTTGGCCTAATCACAGAGGCACCTAATGAGTAATTCGTTGCCGGAATCGCTGAAAATTTTTGGGGTTCCTGTCGCATTCTCCGTCGTTGTTCATTTGGTTGTGGCTGTGGCCGTGTTTAATTCTTGGTCGTTTTCAACCTCTGAACCGAAAGCCTTTGAGATACCTAATTCCATTCGTGCTGAAGTAGTCACCATAGAAGCGCCAAAACCTGCACCGAAGCCGGTGGTCAAGCCTAAGCCAACGCCGACGCCTAAGCCGGTGGAAAAGACCCAGCCCGCGCCAAAGCCTAAACCTAAGCCAGTAGAGCAGCCAAAGCCTAAAGAAACCGTACCTAAGGAACTGGCATCGACACCCACGGCACCACCCGTTGAAAAAGAACCGAAACCTGCCGGCCCAACACAGGCGGAGCTAGAAAAAGCGGCCGCAGAAGCTGCTGCCAAGGCCGCAGCTGAAGAAGCGGCTTTATTTGATGATTTTTTGGCAGACCTCGATGCCGAAGACGCTGAAATTGATAATAAGCTCGCGCAGTTAGAGGCCGACAAAGCCCGAGCTGAGCAAATTGGTGCAGAGATTAATAACTACAGGGCCGCAATAACTCAGCAAATTTCGTCGCGATGGTCACGACCTGCCGAGTTACGCTTAAAAGACTTAACCGGATTAGAAGCCAAGGTGTCTGTTAAGCTGCTACCTACCGGTGAATTGTCATCGGTCCAGCTCATTGAAAGCAGTGGTATGGCTACTTATGATCAATCCGTATTGCGAGCCATTGAACGAGTTCGGCGCTTTGAAGTACCCGAAGACCCAGAAGTATTCGAAGCCGGTGGCTTTCGAAGTTTATCCATTACCTTTATTCCAGAGGATTTAATGCAGCCATGATTTTAAGACGAATATTCACCAGCCTTAGCTTACTGAGTTTGCTGCTCTTAATGCTGCCTGCACAGGCCGATCTCGAAATTGTGGTAACTAAGGGCTACGATACAAAAACCCGCATAGCGGTGGTGCCGTTTTATTGGTCTGGTACGTCGGTGCTACCAGAGCGCATTGAAAACACCCTGACTAACAACTTAGTGCGAACAGGACGGTTTGAACCGCTGGCCCCGAGTGAAATGTTAAGCCAGCCTTCTACCGAGGAAGGTATCTACTTTCGAGATTGGCAGCTATTAGGGCAGGAGTATCTGGTGATCGGTAACCTAACGCCATTGCCGGACAATCAAGTAAAGGTGCAGGTTGCACTCTACGATGTTGTAAAGAAAACCCGAATGGTGCGAGTGACGCAGAATATTGGGGTGTATCAGCTTCGTGAGTTCTCTCACTCTATATCCGATTTATTTTACGAGCGTATAACCGGTGTAAAAGGGATTTTCTCAACTAAAATTGCCTTTGTAACGCGAAAATCGCTGGGTGGAAATCAATTCGATTATCGATTACAAATTGCCGATGCCGATGGCCAACGTGCCAGAACTATCTATAAATCTCGTGAGCCCATTATTTCTGTTTCTTGGGCTCACGATGGTAAAAAAATCGCGTTTGCCAATAAAGTTGGAGATCGTTGGAAAATATTCATACAAGAGTTAGCCAGTGGCCAAGTGCGATCCATTTCGGATGCACGTGGGTATACCAGTGCGCCTTCATTTTCACCCGATGGCCGTTATTTAGCCTATGTGTCGAGTAACAAGAACAGCCCTGAGATATATTTGTACGATTTTCAGACCGGAAAATCGAATCGAATTACGCGAAATACCTACATTGACACTGAGCCAAGCTTTGCTCCAGACGCAAAATCATTTGTTTTTACCTCAGAAAAGGGAGGTAGGCCACAAATTTACAGATATGACCTTGCCAGCAAGCGTTCAGAGCGATTAACATTCGAAGGATCACAGAATTTACGTGCTCGATATAGCACCGATGGTAAGTATTTAGTCTTTGTTCATCAGCTAGAAGGACGTTTCCATATCGCCGCGATGGACTTGGCGACAAGAGATGTTCGAATTCTCACGCAGACAAACTTAGATGAGTCGCCATCGATCGCTCCAAACGGTACGATGTTGGTGTATGCTACACAAAGAGATTCGCAAGGTGTTTTAGCTTGGGTCTCTTTAGATGGGCAGGTCACCAACCAAATGAAATCTGATTTTGGCGATGTGTTGGAGCCCTCTTGGTCTCCGTACTTGAACTAAATTTAAAAGCAGTTCAAGATAGACAAGTCGACCGAACTTAGAATAAAGTGAACGGACAAACAATAAAACAGGAAATGGGATAGTAACATGGCTAAATCCAAACTTTTAACAGCTGCGGTATTCTCTTCAGCATTAGTACTTGTCGCTTGTGGCGGTAAGACCCAAGATGAAGATACGTCTAACTCAACAGAATCTACAGGAACAGCGACTGAAGAACCGACTGTTGAACTAGTTGTTGATGATGAAATTGTTCTAGAAGTTGAACAAGTAGAATCTGACGCAATGGTTGAAGTAGATGACATGGCTAGCGATATCGATCAAGCATTGCTTGACCAAACGTTAGTGTTCTTCGACTTCGATCAGTCTTCTATCCGTAAAGACTTCATGGCTATGCTAGATGCACACGCTATGTTCTTAATGAACAACCCTAACCAAAACGTTGTTTTAGAAGGTCATGCTGATGAGCGTGGTACTCGTGAATACAACCTAGGTTTAGGTGAGCGTCGTTCTAAGCAAGTTGCAACATACCTTCAGTTGAAAGGTGTTTCTGCAGCTCAAATCGACGTAGTGAGCTACGGTGAAGAGAAGCCTTTATCTTTAGGTAAAACTGAAGCTGCTTACTCTGAAAACCGTCGAGTTCAGATCGTTTACAAATAAGCTGAGCGATTATGCAGTTGATGTATAAAAGAATAAGTGCTGCCCTAGTGGGCGGCACTTTTGCGTTTATGAGCGCACAACTATGGGCAGATGTCCCTATTGTTCAGTCTCAAGCCGATCACGTGGCTCAAAGCCAGGACGCGGTGCCGTTAAACCGGCAAACTACGGTTGCAGCTGCTGATAACGCGGTTATAGAATCGTTGTTGTTTCAGGTGCAAGATCTTCAGTCGATGGTTGCTGAGCAGCGAGGGTTGATCGAAGAGTTACATTATCAAGTGCAGGTGTTGCAGCAAGAGCAAAAAGAGCGCTATGTAGACCTAGATCGCCGCATTCTGTCATTGCAAGAGCAGCGCTCTACAGTACAGGCAAGCCCTGTTGCCGCCACGAACAATGCTCCAGATGACGCAGCACTCTCTGATGAAGAGATTTTAGCGCAATATAATCAGGCTAAAGATCTCATGCGAGAGCGTGATTTTGATAAAGCCATTGCTCAGCTCTCTGTGTTTACTAAACAATACCCGCAGCACCCGTTAACGCCTAATTCATGGTATTGGATTGGCGAAATCTACCTTGTGCAGCGAGACACAGCCAGTGCACAAAAGGCTTTTGAGCGTATTGTAAAAGACTACAGTGACCACGATAAAACGCCCGACTCACTCTACAAATTGGGTGTTATTGCACAGCAATCTGGAAATGCCGCAAAAGCCGCTGATTATTTTAATCGAGTCATCAAAGAGTATGCAGACACTCAAAGTGCGAAGTTAGCAAAAGCACGGTTAGACGCACAATAATCTAATCCACGTTAGCCTTAGGCGTTAAAAAATACCGACACCAAGCGAAGGTATTTTTAGTCAGCGATAAGACTTGCGTGGTTTTTCTCAATGGTTCTCCTGTCGTATCTAATTCGCAAAAATTTACTTAACATTGTAAAAAACATTCAAAAGGACATCTTCCTATGAAGCCGAAAGCCGTCGTACTTTTAAGTGGTGGACTCGATTCAACAACAGTTATTGCAAAGGCGCAAGCCGATGGCTATGACGTTTATGCGTTAAGTTTTGATTATGGCCAGCGCCATGATTCTGAATTAGAGGCGGCTAGACGAGTCGCACGGCAGTTTTCGGTGATAGAGCATAAAATTGTACCGATGAACCTGCGCAGCATTGGCGGGTCGGCGTTAACGGATGATTCAATAGATGTGCCAACTGAAGAGTCTGAAGGAATCCCTTCTACCTACGTGCCGGCCCGTAATACAGTGTTTTTGTCGGTGGCTTTAGGGTGGGCCGAGGTGATCAATGCAGACGCAATTTGCATTGGTGTTAGCGCAGTAGATTACTCTGGCTACCCAGATTGTCGTCCAGAATACATCGCAGCGTTTGAAACGCTGGCTAATTTAGCCACAAAGCGAGGTGTTGAAGGGCACCCCATTAAGATTGTGACGCCCTTAATTGACCTAAGCAAAGCGCAAACCATTGAACTTGGGCATAAGCTGGGTGTCGATTATTCGTTGACAGTTAGTTGCTATCAAGCCAATGATGAGGGTGAAGCCTGTGGTCAATGCGACTCTTGCCGCTTAAGAATTAAAGGTTTTAGCGATGCAGGTGTGCCCGATCAAACTCGTTATGTGAAGGCTTAAGCCTTATAGAACGCGGCCTGCAGCCCTGTTTTTGTTTTAATGTCGTTAAAAAACAATAACTTGGGTGACTTTTTTTTAATTTAAGGCTTGCGTTAGCAGAAAATTTCAATATTATATGCGCCTCTTTCGGGGGTCGTTAGCTCAGTTGGTAGAGCAGTTGGCTTTTAACCAATTGGTCGTGCGTTCGAGTCGCACACGACCCACCACTTAAGAAATTGAATGTAAGTGGTTGATTTTACTTGAAATTGTGGATTTCGCTTTGTAAAATACCGACAAGATTAGGGTCGTTAGCTCAGTTGGTAGAGCAGTTGGCTTTTAACCAATTGGTCGTGCGTTCGAGTCGCACACGACCCACCAACTTTTAAAAGAAGGAGAGCCTAGCTCTCCTTTTTTGTGCCTGTTAGAATATCCTTTCCACCTACCTGATTTAATTCGAGCCCTATGAAAACTCAAAACCAGTTGTCCGATCTCATCGTTAATTTTGATGTTCCCGTTGCTCAGCGCACGTCGCAACTTAGCCAGCAAGAAGTTCAACAGTTAAACGACGAAATCATAGAGCGTTTAAAAGAGCAAAATGCCGTGCTCGTAGCGCACTACTATACGGATCCTTTGGTTCAGGCATTGGCCGAGAAATCAGGTGGCTTTATCGGTGACTCACTTGAAATGGCGCGATATGGTCGGGACGTAGAGGCAGACACGGTCATCGTCGCTGGCGTCAAGTTCATGGGTGAAACTTCAAAAATACTGAGCCCTAACAAACGCATACTCATGCCAACGTTAGAGGCCACCTGCTCACTTGACCTAGGCTGCCCTATCGATGAGTTTGAGGCGTTTTGTGATGCCCACCCAGACCGAACTGTGGTGGTGTATGCCAATACCTCTGCGGCCGTTAAGGCGCGTGCTGATTGGGTCGTTACTTCGAGCGTTGCATTGGATATTGTCGATCACTTAGATCGCCAAGGTGAAAAGATACTTTGGGCTCCAGATCAGCACCTGGGCGGTTATGTTCAGAAACAAACCGGCGCAGATATGCTGCTTTGGAATGGTAGCTGTATTGTGCATGAAGAATTTAAAGCGAAAGGCTTAATGGATATGAAAGCGATGTATCCCGATGCGGCCGTACTCGTGCACCCTGAATCCCCCGATTCTGTCATAGAGATTGCGGATGTCGTAGGTTCTACTACGCAGCTACTTGAAGCCTCAGCAACAATGCCAAACCCTCAGTTTATAGTCGCTACTGATCGCGGTATCTTTTATAAAATGCAGCAGCGGTCGCCACAGAAATCATTTATTGAAGCGCCAACGGGTGGTTCAGGTGCTCAATGTCGCAGTTGTGCCCACTGCCCTTGGATGGCCATGAATGACTTAGAGCGTATCAAGCAAGAACTCATTGCGCCTAAGAATGAAGTGTTTGTCGATGATACGTTAATAGAGAAGGCGGTGATTCCGTTGAATCGAATGCTCGATTTTGCCAGTCAGCGTAAGCGCTCATAACGTTCATTGAATGTGTTCAGCTGGTTTTTTAATCGAGCCAGCTGATTCGTATTTTGCTCTCTTATAATTGAATTTCTCAACAAGCTCATCGCCTTTTCTTCTTGTCCTGAACGCCAAAAATATCGAGCTTGCCATTCTACCGAAGCTATCGGTTGGCAATGCTGTGCGCCTTGAGCAATAGTTTCTAGCGCATCTAAACTTAAATTGGATTGAGCAAATCCTGCAGGTAAGTTTTGCCAAACTTCGCATTTGTCTTTTGAATTTATTTCCAAGGCAACTTCTAGCCGTTTATGCCACGCGGGGAAATAATTAGGAAAACGATTTGTGACTTGACTGAGGCGCTCTAAAAAAGGAGCCTGCTTTTGATCTTGTGTTAACGCAAAGAGTGCAAGTGCATATTCTAAATGAGGATCATCGCCCATTACAGGCGTTAGTGAACGCTCGGCTAACGTTCTCTTAAGGAATTCAAAAGTACCGTTTTGATCGTGTTGAAGTACCAGTAGATTAATAAAATCAAAGACTTTAGGCTGTTCAGAGCTAGGAGATTGTTTTTCAGCGCTGCTCAACTTAGAAGCGCGAGTTGAACCCAGTGGGTGAGATCTTAGAAACTCAGTTTGAGTGTTAGCAAAAGTTTGTTGATCGAGCCGAGTGAAGAAGTGGCGCCCAGCGTGGGGTTCATAGCCCAGATGCTTCAACAAATCTTGGCCGAACTGATCGGCCTCTAGCTCCATGGCTTGGCTAAAACTCAAGTTTTGCTGACTAGCGGCGGCAAATGAGCTTAAAAGCGCTGCATTGGCGGCCTCTGGGTTCTCATTCGCCAACAAAAACGATAACACGATGCCGGAAGCAATTAACCAGCCTTTTTGTGCGCGATCTGCGCTTAAACGCGTAAAATGGTCTAAAGATATATGGCCCATTTCGTGTGCGAGGACGGACAATAGTTCGTCTTCGGATTGAGCAAACCGCCATAGGCCTGTATGTATGCCAATTA
The DNA here is from genome assembly GCF_030409715.1 of Reinekea marina. Classification (NCBI taxonomy): domain Bacteria; kingdom Pseudomonadati; phylum Pseudomonadota; class Gammaproteobacteria; order Oceanospirillales; family Saccharospirillaceae; genus Reinekea; species Reinekea marina. Next base: position 2,778,929 of record NZ_JAUFQI010000001.1, on the reverse strand, counting down.
AATTACCGGGCAGTGCAAAGGCATTTATACTGTTTTGGTCTATGAGTAAAGGCGTTGGAGTATTCGTTAAACGCATTTCTGAGAGCTGGAATTGATTCAGCTTCTCAGACAACCAATAATGCGCCCAATAATTATTTTTAATGCTACTCTTAGCGTTTAGGGCTCGTATGGCATAATCTTGAAAAATTGCAGTATCTTTCGCCGTCCAGTCTACCGGTCGGTCACCATAGTCGGCACGTACGAAGCCAAAGTAAAATGTAACAAAGAAAATAAGTAGCAGGCGCAATGGCATTGAATCACCTTGGCTGTGAATATACAGCGTAAAAGTTAATTGTTGTATGATGAGCTATGAGACAATGATAACGAATCCAATAACAATAGACATTTGAGGCTTGTAATTGAGTTGTAAAGCACCCCCAAAACAACACTTGGATGCCAGCGGTTTGCGCTGTCCATTGCCACTGTTGAAAGTTAAACAGTGCTTAGCCGGCATGCAGCAAGGTGAAAGGCTAGAAGTGCTAGCAACAGACGCAGGAGCCATGAGAGACATTCCCGCGTTCATAGATTTAACCTCGCATACCTTGCTCCAATGTGATCAACGAGATCAGCAATACTATTTTTTAATTGAAAAGGGTTAATGAATTGAAGCTTTACCGTGTAATTAATGACTTTTTTCATCGTTACTTCTCTGATGAAGAAGCGGTTATCTTATTTTTCTTGTTTGTAATATTTTTCTCCTTAGTTTACTTGTTCGGTAAGGTATTAACGCCTTTGTTTGCCGCCGTTATTATTTCTTACCTACTGTCTCCTTTAATCGATAAGATCGAGAGCTTTAAAATACCGCATTCGTTGGCTGTTACACTGGTGTTCATGAGCTTCTTTGGCATTGTGACCATATCACTGCTCATTCTGATTCCATCGTTAGTACGCCAAGTCAGTAGTTTGGTCGCCGATTTGCCTCGAATGATGGCTATGATTCAGATAGAGCTCGGCAATTTGCCTGAAAAGTTCCCGGATATGTTTTCTGAAGAAATTGTCGGGCAGTGGGTTACCAGCTTTGATTTAAGAAAAATTGGTCAGCAGTTTTCGGCCTGGTTACCCGATGTTTTAAGCTTCTCACTCAACACGATTCCAAGTTTAGTGTCTTTTATGGTCTACGCCATTGTAGTGCCGTTGATGGTTTTCTTTATTTTAAAAGATCGGCAGCAATTATGGGGCAGCTTTAAAAGTGTGCTGCCAGAACAACGACGATTAATGAATCAAATTGCTTTGGAAATGAACGGGCAAATTGCCAATTACATTCGCGGTAAGGCGGTTGAGATTCTAATTGTCGGCGGAGTCTCGTTTATTACCTTGCAGTTGCTCGGGTTAGAATATGCCGCTTTGCTGGGTGTGTTGATCGGGCTGTCCGTATTAGTGCCCTATATTGGCGCTATTTTTGTAACGATCCCTGTTTTTGCCGCCGGTGTGATGCAATGGGGGTTTAATTCAGATCTATACAGCGTATTAATTGCCTACCTTATCATCCAAATGCTCGATGGCAACGTGCTTGTGCCGCTTTTATTCTCTGAGGCTGTTAATCTGCATCCAGTGTCGATCATCGTCGCGGTGATTATATTTGGTGGCATCTGGGGCTTTTGGGGTGTCTTTTTCGCCATTCCTTTGGCGACGTTGGTCAAAGCCATTTTCAACGCCTGGCCAAAGCATCAGAATGAAGAAATTGTAAAGCCTTAGTGAGTGCCAGTTCGGCTTTTAGTGCCGGACTCTATAGACTCCAAAACTTTATGCACGTGTTCTCGCACTTCTACATCGCGCCATGCCTGTTCGAGAACGCCTTCTTCATTAATTAAAAAGGTACTCCGGCTTACGCTCATTATTTTTGTACCGAACAGTTCTTTTTCTCGCAATACGTTAAATAGTTCGCATAGCTTGCCATCGTGATCCGAGATAAGCTCAAAGGGAAGCGATTGTTGATCTTTGAACGCTTCATGTTTTTCGAGAGAATCACGGCTAACACCAAAAACAAGTATGTTTTTAGCCTTGAAGCGAGGGTAGTTCGCGGCAAAATCTTGGTTTTCGATGGTGCATCCTGGCGTATTATCTTTTGGATAAAAATAAAGCAGTACTTTGTAGCCTCTAAGTGCTTTTAGTTGAATGTTCTTATTGCTCGTAGCGGGTACGATGAAATCAGGTACTGGTTGTCCTTCTTGAACCATACCGTCCTCCTTTTTGGATCAGTGAATGGGAAAATTGTTCAAGGTTTAATCAGTATGGCTCAATATTTTGTTTTTGCCAGTTTTGGCGCTTGTGCTGGCCTCTACGCCTCAGTACCATTAGCCTAATTCCGGATAAGGGTAGTGAAAGTATGATAACGGGCAGTTTAGTCGCGATTGTGACACCCATGAATACTGACGGCAGTATTGCTTGGCAAAGTTTAGAAGAGTTGATTGAATTCCATATCGAAAATGACACGGCCGCTATCGTCATAGTCGGCACCACTGGTGAATCTTCTACTTTAGATATGAACGAGCATGAAGCCGCAATACGCTTCACGGTCGAAAAGGTTAACTCCCGTATCCCAGTAATCGCCGGTACTGGCGGCAATTCAACGCGTGAAGCGATCCACTTAACGCAAGCTGCAAAAGACGCCGGCGCCGATGCTGCCCTAATCGTGACCCCTTATTACAATAAGCCTTCACAAGAAGGCTTATACCAGCATTACAAAGCAATCGCTGAAGCCGTTGATATTCCTCAATGGCTGTATAATGTGCCAGGTCGCACAGCCGTTGATTTACTGCCAGAAACAACCCTTCGATTAGCAAAGATCAAAAATATTGTCGGTTTAAAAGAAGCCACCGGGAAAATTGAACGCGCCCACTTTTACAAAGCCGAACTGCCCGATGATTTCGCCCTTTACAGTGGTGATGACGCAACGGCATTATCTTTCCTTTTAGCGGGTTGGCATGGCGATATATCGGTGACAGCGAATGTTTCTCCAAAGGCCATGGCCAGCATGTGTAAAGCCGCACTGGCTGGAGATACCGCACTGGCCGAGCGTTTAAATGACAGCTTGATGCCATTGCATGAGAAGCTGTTTGTAGACGCAAACCCGGTACCTGTAAAATGGGCTCTTAATTTAATGGGGTTAATTCCCGATGGTTTAAGACTGCCGTTGGTAACCTTGGGCGAAGAGCACCATGAAACCGTGACGCAAGCTTTGATGGAATCTGGGGTGCTTTAAACACATGAAACGCACTCTACTCAGTTCCATATTTGTATCATTTTTTGTATTGGGTTGTAGCTCCACGCCATCAATGGTCAGCTATGATGCAAGCGTTGTCTCTGGTGAAGACCATTTACCTTTACCTGCGGACGCCCCAGCTCAAGTCAATGTCGACGATATTGACGTTCCACGTTTAACACTTGATATCAGTTCGGATTCTAATGCTACGACAGCACCGCTCAGTGTTGAAAAGATAACCGATAGCTTTGGTCAAACCAGCTTAAAAATCAACCGTAATACCGCATCGAGCTGGGAGCTTGTTGATCAAGCGTTAATAGAATTGGCGATTGAAACCACCGATAGAAATCGAAGTGAGTACCGATTTGAGCTGGCTAGCAACGTAGGAAAGCGAGGTTTATTAGCTCGTTTGTTCGGTAAAAAGACGAATCCATTGCTACTGGTACTCATTCCCAGCGGCCAAAATACAATTTTAAGCTTGGAATCGGCTAATGATGAGTTACCCGATAGCAAACAGGCCGACGAATTGTTTGAAAAGCTGTTAATGCACTGGTCTGAATAATACGATGATGAGAGTTGCCTCACTTGGCAGTGGCAGCAAAGGTAATGCCACGCTGATTCAGGCGCAATCAACCACTTTATTGGTCGATTGCGGGTTTGGGCTAAAAGATATTGAGCAGCGCCTCGCCGTCAAAGGTGTATCCGCGAATGAATTGTCGGCTATTTTGGTCACGCATGAACATGGTGATCATCTAAAAGGTGCGCCAATGTTGGCGAATAAATACGCCATTCCGCTCTGGACCAGCGCGGGTACCCGTCGTTTTTTTAAACGCGAAGTGCCAACTTTCCAGACCATAAACCCCTTACAACGGTTCCAGATTGGCGATATCGAAATTGAACCAGTAACGGTGCCCCATGATGCTTCAGAGCCCACTCAATTTGTATTTAGAGCGGCAAAACTATGCGCAGGGGTGCTCACCGACCTTGGCTCTATAACCGAACACGTGAAACAAGCCTATCAACACTGCAACCTGTTAATGTTAGAATGCAATCATGATCCGCAAATGTTGTTAGATGGTCCTTATCCCTATAGCTTAAAAAAGCGTGTAGGGGGTGATTATGGGCATTTAAGTAATCAGCAGGCGGTCGAACTTTTAAATTGTATTGATAAACGTGCATTGTCTCATGTGCTCATTTCGCACATAAGTGAGCAAAATAATGATGAGCAGCTCGCAATACAGGCTGTTGAGTCGGCTCTGGAAGGTACGAAAGCGGAAATTCTAATGCTCTCGCAAGTCCAAGGCTGTGAATGGATAGACGTAACTTAACCGTTAATTTTGGTGGTAAATACACTTACTGCAACATCTATAATCTCTGACGAGGCTTTTTTGATGGAAAAAACAGGCGTTCTATACGCAGGCAAAGCAAAGACCGTTCATACCACTGCAGATGAAAATCTGATGGTACTTGAGTTCCGAAATGACACCTCAGCCTTTGACGGTGAAAAAATGGAGCAGTTAGACGACAAGGGTCGAGTGAACAATCTATTTAATGCCTATGTAATGCAAAAGCTTCAAGATGCGGGTATAGAAACGCATTTTGTGAAGTTGCTCTCAGACCACGAATCATTAGTCCGTAACCTAAAGATGATGCCAGTAGAGTGTGTTGTTCGTAACCGAGCCGCAGGCAGCTTAGTCAGACGTTTAGGTGTAGAAGAAGGATTAGAGGTGAACCCTCCTATTTTTGAGTTCTTCTTAAAAAACGATGCATTACACGACCCAATGATTAACGATTACCATATCGAAACATTTGGTTGGGCTACTAAAGACCAAATTGCACGCATGAAAGAGTTAACCTTCCAAGTCAACTCTGTACTGAAAGACTTGTTCGCCGCTGGCGGCATGATTTTAGTCGACTACAAGCTAGAGTTTGGTATTTTTGAAGGGCGCGTAGTGTTAGGGGATGAATTCTCTCCAGACGGTTGCCGGCTTTGGGATGCGAAAACGTTAGAAAAATTAGATAAAGATAGATTCCGCCAAGGGTTAGGCGGAGTGGTAGAAAGTTACATTGAAGTAGCGCGCCGAATTGGCTTGGAATTGTAATTAAGAATAGCAGAGCTATTGCAAGCTCAGCGATTCACTTCTAAAGTCATACTAAACAATGTCACTATTTGAGGAAAACAACATGAAAAAACTGATTCTAGCCGCTGCTATTGCCGCTACGGTACCAATGGCCTCTGCTAAGGTGTTAATTAACATCGATGGTGGTGTAGGTTACAACATTAATTCATTAGGTGAAGGTAGTCACTTGATGAATGAAACCTTCAACCTGACTAGCAAAGATGTCACGTCTGACAGCTATGGCCTAAACATGGAAGCTAATAATGGTTTGTATGGTTGGGCATCAATTTCGTTACCACTCTTGCCGGATGTGAAATTGAAGTATGAAAGCCTAGTTCTTGAAGGTACTAACAACTTCACATTAAACCAAGAAGTATACGGTCAGCAATATACAATGGATGGTGATATTGCCTCTACTTTAGACCTATCACACCTAGATATGGCATTAACTATTGGCTTGCCTTTACCTGTAGTCGATATCGATTTTGGTCTGAACGTACGCTCAATGTTGGGCGGCTTCAGTGCTACGGGTGATGTAAGTGGGGAACGTGAGACAGTAGAAGCACCATTCCAAATTGGTTCTACCCCTTTAATCGTTCCAATGGGCTATGTAAGTGCTGCGGGCACCATTCCTGGCGCTGGTGTTAAGGTTTCAGGCGAGCTAAGCACCTTACCATTAGGTGATACTAAAATCTCTGATTGGAATATTAAGGGCACTTGGTATGCTCCATTACCAACGAACATGCTAGTTAAAGTTGGCCTAGAAGGCGGTTACCGTAACTTTAGTATGGTGATTGGAGATTCTACTTTGGGTGCCGATACGTCTGATTTCGCATCGGATGTTGGTGTAAGTGGTTTCTTCTTAGGTGCAACTGCACACTTCTAAGCCGCTTTAGTTTTACTTTAAAAAGCGATTCGATTGAATCGCTTTTTTTGTGAAACCACATTTAGCTTAACCATCTTTACTGTATTTTTTGACCCTATTCATAGATCTTCTATTCTTTTGAAAACCTCTTCAGGATGTAAAACATGATTCGTTTATCCAACATTAAACTGCCACTCGATCACCCAGAGGCTGCCATAGAAAAAGCGGTGCTCGATACGTTGGGAATTGAAAAAGCCGATTTAAAGGATATTCATGTGTTCCGTCGTGGTTATGATGCGCGTAAAAAAACGAACATTTGGCTTATATATACGCTTGATGTTGATACCCAGTTGAATGATCGGTTGTTAGAGAAGTTCGCCGATCACAACCAAGTGAAAGCCACTCCAGATTTACGCTATCACTTTGTCGCGGAGGCTCCTAAAACCTTAACTGAAAGACCGATAGTCATAGGTTTTGGTCCTTGCGGGTTATTGGCCGCACTGACCTTGGCGCAAATGGGTTATAAACCAATTGTGTTAGAGCGGGGCAAGGAAGTTCGAGAACGGACCAAAGATACGTTTGGATTTTGGCGAAAAAAAGAGCTCAACACAGAATCTAATGTGCAATTTGGTGAAGGTGGGGCGGGAACCTTTTCTGATGGCAAATTGTACAGCCAAGTCAAAGATCCAAAACAATATGGTCGCAAAGTTCTGAGTGAGTTTGTGGCCGCTGGCGCGCCAGAAGAAATTATGTACGTCAGTAAGCCACATATTGGTACCTTCCGACTCGTATCCATGGTTGAGCAGATGCGTGCCAAAATTGTTGAACTGGGTGGTGAAATACGATTTAGCTCAAAAGTAGACGATGTGCATTTAGAAGATGGTCAAATAACGGGCTTAACTTTGTCTACGGGTGAGCAATTACACTCAAAACATATTGCCTTGGCTATTGGGCACAGTGCTCGTGATACGTTTGAAATGCTTTTTAATAAAGGCGTATACATTGAGGCTAAGCCATTTTCCGTTGGTTTCCGAATTGAGCATGAGCAATCCATGATCGACAAAGCGCGATTTGGACCTAATGCCGGTAATAAAATATTAGGCGCTGCCGATTATAAGTTAGTGCATCATTGCAAAAATGGCCGTTCGGTATACAGCTTTTGTATGTGCCCCGGTGGCACCGTTGTTGCCGCTACTTCTGAAGAAAAGCGAGTGGTCACTAACGGCATGAGCCAGTATTCTCGTAATGAGCGAAACGCAAACAGTGCGGTTGTGGTGGGTATCGATCCAAACGATTATCCAGGCGGCCCATTAGCGGGTATTGAGTTTCAACGTAAACTAGAAAGCCACGCCTATGTGATGGGCGGTGAAAACTACGATGCCCCGGCTCAGCGTGTCGGTGATTTTTTGAAAAACAAGCCTTCTACAGAATTAGGTCAAGTTGAGCCTTCTTTTAAACCTGGCATTAAATTGACCAACCTAGCCGATGCCCTTCCTGATTTTTGTATTGAGGCGATTCGAGAGGCGATCCCTGCCTTTAATAAGAAGATTAAAGGTTTTGCACTGGATGATGCGTTGTTAACCGGCGTTGAAACCCGCACATCGGCACCTATCTGTATAAAGCGCAATGACCAATATCAGAGCTTGAATACACAGGGTTTATTCCCTGCCGGTGAGGGTGCTGGCTACGCGGGTGGCATTATGTCGGCTGCGATCGATGGGATAAAAATTGCAGAAGCAATGGCGTTGAGCATTAACGCTTCTTCAAAGTAATTAGGGTTTGGGCCACTGTATTAATCAGTGGCTAGTCTATTCGCCAAATATTCCGCAACAATAAACGGAGCTCTTCTTCAAAGCTCTTATGCAGTGCTCCAAATTGTGGGTTGCCTTGTTCATGTGCGAGAGCACTTGGCCATTGCAGTAATTGCCAAAGCCCAGTTAAGGCGGCGTAACTGTGCAAAAGGGCGCGTTCGCTAAAGCCTGCGTCACTGTTAAGTTTATGGTCCAGTTTTGTGGCAGTATGTGTTAAACCTTGGCTCAGCTGGAGTTTGAAATTTAACAAAACATCGAGCGATAAATTAGACTCTAAAACCGAATGCAGCATGCCAGCGAGAGGCATAAAAATCGGGTGAAGAGTGACGTATTGCAGTAAGGCATCTGTTAATGCCAGTGTTGGATTTTCACTGACATCCACTTGCTGTATGTCTTTAAATATAGCGTTGAGGTGAAAGCTATATAAGGCTAAAAATATTTCTTCTTTAGTGTGGAAATATAGGTAGACCGTTCCCTTGGAAACACCGGCTTGTGCGGCCACATCCGCTACTGAAGGAAGATTTGGCGCATTCAAGTGATAGCACACCTCGGCTGCGTGTAAAATGGTGGCGCGTCTTTGTGCTTTCTGTTCCGGGGCTCTCGCTCGCTTCATGAGTGAACTCTAATTTCCATAAGTACCTAAGCATAGTATAAGCGTTAAGGGGTAGAGGGTATAGTTAACACTAAATTGTATCGGTGGTTATGGGTTATCAGACCAATCTCCCTGAAAAAATAACCGGCACAGATCAGCGGTATCTTGCTGTTTGTCTTGAAAACTGTCGGCATTATTTGGTCGGTTCAGGTTATCGTACAAAAAATATCTAAGCTCAGAAGCTTCTATGGTACACACGCCAAATAATGCGCCATCATTTTGGACCTCACTTGCGCAGGGCGCGGGTGAAAACTGCGTCACAATCGATCCAGAATTGATCGGTTCACAAGCCCCTAAGCGGCCGCCATTTTGAGTTTCTATGCAATAATTCAATTGGTTCGCCGATAACGGACTAGGGGTGTAGCAGCTGCCGTCACCGCCAAAAATGGGATCTGCATTTTCATCGGCGGCCACGCGAATAACAAACCCTTGTACTAGCGTTGCTTGGGCTGAATCGGTCGCCCTGATTAACCAAACGTGATTGCCTGGTTTTTCTAAGGTGGTGCTCACACCGGCTCCTTCGAACAGCACTCTAAAGCCTTCAGGGTCAGTAAGCTCATGGCTAAAGAGTAGGTCACCCGGGTTCAGTGATCGGCTTCGAGAAGCATCTACTGCAAAACTGGCGGGCGGCTGTAGCTCTGCGGCTAGTGAAGGCGAGGTTTGGTATATTAATGTGATCGGGTTACCAGAAGGTGGGGGCGGAACATCTAACGCCGCTGCCCTGGTGAGCTGTTCATCGGTTAACGGCGTTATCGCGTTCGGGTTATTAATCATTAATAAATCTAGAGGGACACTACTGATTAAATCACCGTTATTATCTAATACTTGCCAATTACCATCTGCTACCACGAAATCAAACATATCATGCATCTGATCTAACGCGGTGTATGTTGGGCTTGCCGGGTTTGGGTCCGCAATATACACATCACTAAACGGATTGTAGTTTTCTGGCCATATAGCGCCCATTAGCGTTGATAGTTGGCTGATCATTGTCTCTTCTACATCGGTCGTGAAGCCAGTCAGCAGCTGTTGAGAGCAGGTGGCTTCCAGTGCGCATTCGTCTATAGAGGTCGCAGAGCTGTATTGGCTGTAGGCATCTAAAATTGCTTGAGTACTAGGGTTAAAGTTGACCATGCTCGATGAACGTTCAGCATCGTGACGATATAAACCATGCAAGCGAATGGTCGTACCATCGGCTTCAGGGATATCGCTGAACATCAATGAGGCGGCATCAACTTCTGCGGATAACAGGTAGAAACCTTCCGAGTTTGAGCCTGCACAGGCCGTTCCTAGGCAATTTGTTGCCCAGCGCCCTGGTCGCCCCAGTGCCGACGTACCGCTAATGCGTTGGTATTCAATGGCGTCTTCAGTGTCGCTGTTCGTGCCAGAGCCCTCGTCATCACTGGCGCATGCGGCCACCAGCAAAACAAACGCGCATTTAACGGCTATCTTTATCAGTAGTTTTTCCATAAAGAGTCGTTAAGCAAAATGCTTGCCTAGTTCTCAATTTTACAACGCCAATCTTTTTTTTGTTGATTCTTTGACCAAGATAACAGTTAGTGAGTAAATTGCCTGCAATACTGGAACATCGTCATCAAGTTACCCCGAAAACAGTAAATACTAATTAGACGAAACATCTGGAGTAAATATGAATTGGGTCATAATTGAAGGACAGCCTTTGTTGTCTGCTATCGCAATTGGTGTTCTCACCATAGCGGTTCTCTATTTCGCACGAACAGCGGTTCACGAAGCGTTGTATCGCGTTTCCCGCCTAATAGCGTCGGTTTTACGTTTAAATGCCAAAGCACTAGGGCGTGTCATTGAAAATCTGCGCAGTCGCAACAAAGAGGTTTTGCTCGAAATGGGTAAAGGCCAGATGGAGCGGCGTTTAAATCGTGATTTTCATCGAGTCAACGAGATCGTGTCGAACGATTTATCGAACTATCCTGAGCTACAGCAGACCATTTCCCACCTAGTGACACAACTAGAAGAGGATTACCATAAATCGGCTGAAACATCGCCGCCTTCCCCCGATTGGATCGAGGCGATCGAAGCGATCGTCAACTTAAAAGAAGCGCAAAAAGGAAATCCAGTCATTGTTAAGGTATTGGAAGACCTCTATGCCAGCTTAGAGTCGCAACAAAAGAAAACCTTAGAATCTTACCGTGTCAGCGTTTCTACTCGTCATAAGCTACTGCACTCAATGATGCCGAATTGGCGCAAACTGAATAATGCGGTTGAGCGCGTGGGTGGCACCATGAAGAACTTGATTATTCAAGCAGAAGAAATCGATAAAAACATGGTGCAGTACCGTGAAATACATGCCGGTACAGATAAAGCCGAGCGTATGTTGCGTGTCTCGGCCATGAATGATTTTGTTAAATCGACCTTCATTATGGCCTGCTTAATCGGCGGTGCATTTTTAAACTTTCATCTCATTGCATTACCCATGTCAGAAATGGTGGGTGGTGGTGCTCGCATAGGTACGTTCACCATCGCTGAAATCTCCGGCATGATGATTGTGGTGCTTGAAATGGTCATTGGTATGTTACTCATGGAAGTGTTGCACATTACACGGTTGTTTCCGGCTTTTGGTACTTTAGATGATCGAAAGCGATCCATACTCATCTGGACATTCTTAGGTTTTATCTTTGTTTTTGCATCCATCGAATCGGGTTTGGCGTTTATGCGCGATCAAATAGCATCTGACAATGCGGCGCTAAAAACCTTGTTGGTGGGCGGGGAAGCAGTCTCGGCGGAAGTATCGAGTAACATCAGTCAGTTTATTCCGCAAACAGCGCAAATGTTGTTGGGCTTTGTATTACCTTTTGTGCTTATGTTTGCTGCGGTGCCTTTCGAGTCGTTTGTTGAAAGCAGTCGGGTAATTTTAGGCACCTTATTAATTCAATTTTTACACTTCATCATTGTGTTAATGCGATTACTAGGCACCATTGTTAAATACACGGTCGATATACTGCTGGCTATATACGACATTGTGGTCAGTGTGCCGTTGTGGGTTGAATATAAGCTGGTGCATCGTGCGCCTCTCAATAATTCCACAAAAGCAAGTGGGCTGGAGGAAGCAAAATGAAGTACCTTTGCACACTGCTGTTTGCAGCCTCGATGCTCAGTTGTTCCAGTGGCACAGAAAACCCCTACCGTGGCGTTTACTTGCTGTTAGATACATCAGGCACTTATACCGAAGAACTGGTGAAAGCGCAGCAAATCATAAATTATTACCTAGGAACATTGTCCGCAGGAGACTCGTTTGCTGTAGCCCGGATTGACAGCGGCAGCTTCAGTGAAAAGGATATCATTGCGAAAGTCACTTTCGATGGGCGTCCTAGTCAGATGAATGCACAAAAGCGAGAGTTTGCTAAAGCTGTAAGCGATTTCGTAGCCTCAGTAAACAGCGCTCAATATACGGATATATCGGGTGGGTTATTGCAGGCGGTTGAATTTTTAAATGAAACCGAAGCCGGGCAAAAGTATGTCCTTATATACTCCGACTTAAAAGAGGAGCTACCGGAAGGGTATAAACGCGACTTTGATTATCAGTTAGAAGGCTTTAATGTTTTCGCCCTCAACGTAACCAAGCTACGGGAAGATAACATAGACCCTCAAGTGTATATGGACCGATTGGAACTTTGGCAAACAAAGGTAGAGACCGGTGGCGGCGAATGGCATATTGTGAATGATTTAGATCGAACAGAGGCATTAGCCTTGCAATAAGCTGGCTAAACCCAATACTCTTAATTAGATGCGTTAGCAGTCAGTAGATAGTAAACCTACTGGCTGTTTTTTATGGTTACCCCTAAAATCGGGAACCGACATTTTTGAAAGAATTAAAGGAACATTGAATGCAGTTAACAAAAATTAAGCTAGTTATTGCGGGGGCCAGTGTGGCGGCTGTTGTTGCCGCAGGTGCAGCCTTTGCAGTCGATTTCGACACTGATGAATCAAAAGCTTCTTATGGTATAGGGTACGGCTTTGCAAATAATATGCTTCAGCAAACACAAGGCCTAGAGCTAGATGTTGATGCAATGGTAAAAGGCATCGAAGATGCTTTTGCTAAAGCCGATCAAGCGATCAGTGAAGAAGAAATCACCGCCGCCATTCAGGCGTTGCAAGCGAAGCAACAAGCGGCTGCAGCAGCTGAAAGCGCAAAACTAGCTGAAGCGGCTAAAGCGGAAGGTGAAGAGTTTTTAGCCACTAACGCTAAAAAAGAGGGTGTAAACGTCACTGACAGCGGCTTGCAATACGAAGTAATTACCGCTTCAGGCAGCGATGTTCGTCCTACAGCTGAAGACAATATTAAAGTTCATTATCACGGTACTTTAGTGAACGGTACAGTATTTGATAGTTCAGTCGACCGTGGCGAGCCTATCGAATTTAATCTAGGTGGCGTTATTAAAGGTTGGACAGAAGGCGTTCAGTTGATGGCCGTTGGTGATAAGTATCGCTTCACGATTCCATCTGACCTTGCTTATGGTGATAGTTCACCGAGCCCAACTATTCCAGCTGGCTCAACACTTATTTTTGAAGTCGAACTTTTAGATATTCTTTAAAATTTAGACGCTAAAAACAAGGGGCTTAAGTGCAGGATTCTGCATTTAAGCCTTTTTTTACCCATTCGAAATGCATACCTCTATAGTAATATGACCTTAGTCAAAAAATTGTGATGATTGCTCTTTATAATAAGGCGAAATTCATCCAATAAGCCTGCTATGACAACTCTTCAAACTTTAACGGCTCTCATGCCGGTATTATCGGTACTCATCCTCCTTGTTCTTTTTAGACTGCCAGCAACGAAAGCTATGTTGTTGAGCTTTTTGATGACGGCTGTTATGGCCGCCGTTGTCTGGAAAATGCCGACCATGCAGTTAACAGCTTCTGTACTAGAAGGGTGGATTATTGCTTTCACTATTGTTTGGATTGTCTTCGGCGCGATTGTCTTACTGAATACTTTGAAAATCAGCGGAGCGCTCTTAGTTATTCGTGAAGGTTTCATGGGCATAACCAGCGATAGGCGAATTCAGCTGGTCATAATTGGTTGGCTTTTCGTCTCGTTTTTAGAAGGAGCTTCCGGGTTTGGGACTCCGGCGGCCATTGTCGCACCGTTATTGGTCGCGCTTGGCTTTCCAGCTATGGCATCGGTAGTGTTAGCATTGATCGCAGACAGTTCTGCCGTTTCATTTGGCGCGGTAGGCACACCAGTGTTGGTGGGATTAGGTCAAGGCATACAGGGGATAGACGCGCAAGTATTACAATCGATATCAGTACAAGCTATAGCGATAGATATTGCGGTTGCTTCGTTTATGCCAGTGCTCATGGTTGTTTTATTAACCCGATTTTTTGGTCCTAATAAGTCGTTTAAAGAAAGCTTGCCGGCATTGCCATTTGCTTGGTTTGCGGGCCTAAGTTTTACCGTGCCGGCTTGGGTCGTCGCGTTGTTTCTTGGGCCTGAGTTCCCATCGATATTTGGTGCCTTAATTGGATTAGTTGTTACGACGTTTGCTGCAAAACAGGGTTATTTAATGCCTAAACAGAGCTGGGGGTTCGGTGCTGAAGAAAACACGCAACGTGAAACGCAATACGATGTAGAAAAATCACATTCTCTTTGGCGAGCGTGGCTGCCTTACTTATTGGTAGTCTCATTGTTGGTGTTAACACGGCTCAGTTTTTTGCCTTTTAAAGCTTGGCTCGTAAGCACCGCCCTAGAGTTTGAAAACTTGTTAGGCACTTCTATTAGCACCAGCATACATACACTCTATCTGCCAGGTACGCTTTTTGTGGTTGTGGCTTTAGGTAGTATTGCGTTACTGGGTTTAAGCAAGACTCAAGTCAAGGAGGTTTGGGGAGGGTCTGTAATCTCACTTTTGCCCACCGTGCTTGCGCTCGCTGCCTCTGTACCTATGGTGCGAATATTCTTAAATTCTGGTGTGAATTCCGCACAATTGCTCAGCATGCCGATTGCTTTGGCAGAATCAGCAGCACATACATTTTCTGGTGTTTGGCCTATCATGGCACCCTTGGTGGGTGTGCTAGGCTCTTTTATTGCAGGCAGCGCGACCTTTTCCAACATGATGTTTGCTGAATTACAGCAATCTACCGCCTTGGAGCTTGGGCTAGATACAAAGGTTATATTAGCCATGCAGCTGATTGGCGCTAATGCAGGGAACATGATTTGCGTGGTTAATGTGGTCGCAGCCGCTTCGGTTGTAAATTTAGTCGGAAAAGAAGGGCAGATTATACGATTTACTCTGATTCCAATGCTTTACTATTGTTTCGCTGCGGGTGTCATCGCATACTTTATTGCTTAACCCACTTTAGTTGAGCCCTTATGCCCAAACCAAATTCACGGAATGCGCCTGCTGTCGCGAAACTGCACCCGCGCAATCCTCATCAAGGTCGTTATAATTTCGATGTATTGTTGAAGACGACCCCTGAATTGTCTGAGTTTGTGATTAAAAATCCGTCGGGCCAAAAAACTATAGATTTCTCAAGCCAACGGGCTGTAGTGGCGCTGAACAAGGCCTTGTTAAGTTACTTTTATAGCGTTAAAAATTGGCAATTACCAAAAGGCTTTTTGTGCCCACCCATTCCGGGTAGGGCGGATTATATTCACTATGCCGCCGATTTACTGGCCGACATGAACAATCGTAAAGTTCCAAAAGGTACTCAAGTTAAAGTAGTCGATATTGGAACAGGAGCTAACTTAGTGTATCCAATCATTGGCTCATCAAGCTATGGTTGGCACTTCACAGCCAGCGAAGTTAACGAAGCCTCTTATGTTGCTGCTAAAGAAAATATTGAGCGCAATGAAAGTTTGCGTAACGCAATAAACTTAGTAAAACAAACCGAACCAAAATCTATTTTTAAAGGCGTAATAGTACGGAACGAGCGAATAAGCCTAACTCTATGTAACCCGCCATTTCATGCGTCCGCCAAAGTCGCAAACGCTGGTTCCCATCGAAAGAATTTAAACCTATCTAAACAAGCAAAGACCACTAATAAAAAAGACACTAAGCCAACCTTAAACTTTGGTGGCCAGCATAATGAATTGTGGTGTGATGGCGGCGAATTGGCCTTTATTAAAACCATGATTCGCGAAAGTAAGGAATTTGCCGAGCAAGTGGCTTGGTTTAGTTCTTTGATTTCGAAGAAAGAAAATCTTAACCCCATTAAACTAGCACTGAAAAAAACGGGTGCCATTGAAGTTAAAGTCGTCAAGATGGCCCAAGGTCAAAAAATCAGTCGCTTTGTCGCATGGACGTTTGTTGCAGAAGATCGAAGACGAAGGTGGTTTGACGATTAATTCTATAAGACTGTTTTCAAAAGCAAAAAAAAAAGCGCATCTTTCGATGCGCTTCTCTTATTTGGCTCCTCGAGCTGGACTCGAACCAGCGACCAATAGATTAACAGTCTACTGCTCTACCAACTGAGCTATCGAGGATTAATCGTTGAAATACCGCTACTAGAGCCATACTTCGTAATTGAAGTGGCTCCCCGAGCTGGACTCGAACCAGCGACCAATAGATTAACAGTCTACTGCTCTACCAACTGAGCTATCGGGGAACAACGGAGCCGTATTCTAGAGATCGCTGGCCAAGAGTCAAGCCTAATTGCTTGTTTTTTTTAGGTTTTTTTATGTTTTGTGTTTTTTTGAGTAGTGAGTGAACAATTTTCTAACTTATGCCTTGTAAGGAAGAAGGGTAGGGCTTGAAGTAGGCATTGTTTTTGCTCTATATCCTTAATAACCCTATTTGGCGTCAAATTTCTGGAGGTAGAGTATGTTGACGATGGAAATGATCGATGCAGCTGTCAAAATTGCGACAGGCATGTTGATTTCGGGATTGTTCTTTTTATGGTACTTGCGTCGACATCAATCATTAGATGGTGCCGCCGCCGAAAACTTGCGTCGTCGTCGAGAGTTGTTTGAATCGGTCGCGGCGAATGTTGGTAAAGTACATTATGTTTATCAGCAATATTTGGCACTGGCGACCGAGTTTACGCGGTATGGCGTACATTGGCCAAAGAGCCGACGTGATGAATTGGCGCGAGTTGGCAATGAATTGGTTGACGTGTTTCAAGCTCTAACAGAAGCAGAAAGCACGTTATTGTTGCTGGGAGAGAAGCGCCTTGAGCGCTCATTACGAATTTATGGCGCTAAAATCGTCAACCTTAGGCGACAAGTCTACGCTGAAAAGCAGCAATTAACTGGGGAGGAAATTCACTTGATCGATGACGTGAAAAAAGAAATATCTCAGTTAAAAGAGTCTTTTTTTGACGCTCTAAGCGTTCGGTATATGCCGAAAAAGGCGCTCGCGTAATGGCTAAAAAGCCGTGTAAGCGTTGCCAACAGATCAGAACCAGCTCTTTGCTGGTACTGATATTAGTGCTTATCGGTTACGGTTTACTAAAAGCCACGACTTAAAGCTGCTCGGCTAGTGATTGT
This sequence comes from Reinekea marina, assembly GCF_030409715.1. Lineage (NCBI taxonomy): Bacteria > Pseudomonadati > Pseudomonadota > Gammaproteobacteria > Oceanospirillales > Saccharospirillaceae > Reinekea > Reinekea marina. The sequence continues at coordinate 2,761,782 of NZ_JAUFQI010000001.1, read as the reverse complement.
TAGGTCATAAGTAGTTAGAATGCCGCTAATTTTTAGCAAGGCTGATTCTGTGACCGAAGCGCTGTTTGATTACCCCACCTATGCTCCTGGCTTTGGCTTAGCCAATGGTCATTTGCAATCGATAATCCCCTCTGTATTTCGTCAAGTTGAAGTGCCATTTCAGCGCAGTAAATTAGAGCTGCCCGATGGTGATTTTCTATTGCTCGATCAGCTCAAACAGCATAAAGAGGCGCCTTGGGTTGTCATCAGTCATGGTTTAGAAGGAGACAGTCGTCGTCATTATATTCAGGGTATGGCACGCGAGTTTTACGCGGCAGGCTGGAATGTCATGGCTTGGAACTTTCGTGGCTGCGGGGGCGAAATTAACCGGTTGCCTCGATTTTACCACAGTGGCGCAATTGAAGATTTAAAATCCGTTGTTCACCATGTACTGAACGCTGAGCAAGCCGAGAAGGTGTTTTTGTTGGGGTTTAGCATGGGAGGGAATCAAACCGTTCTCACCCTTGCCGAAAATGATCTGCCTGCTCAAGTAGTTGGGGGTGCAGCTTTCAGCGTTCCGCTTGATTTAGGTGCCTGCGCTGATGAGTTGGCTAAGCCAGCTCAATCGATATACATGAAGCGCTTTTTACGTGATCTAAAAGTGAAAGTTGAGCAAAAGGCTGAGTTATTCCCAGATGTTGTCAGCGCCAAAGACTACGAAACCATTACTAGCTTTCATCAGTTTGACGAACGCTATACTGCGCCATTACACGGTTTCAGTAGTGCGCAAGATTACTGGCAGCAGTGTTCAAGTCGTAAGGCTTTGTGCAGTTTAAAAAGACCCACGCTCATTGTAAACGCAATGGACGACCCTTTCTTAGCCTCAAGCTGCCACGACAGTGGTTTATCTGAACGCTGTACCAAATTGTATTTGGAGACGCCTTCAAATGGTGGGCATGTTGGCTTTGCACGCTGGAGGCTAAATCAGCCGTTATGGAGTGAACAGCGGGCATTAGCATTCGCGCATTATGTTATGGAGAAATCTAAATGAGTGCATTAATGCTGTTTTGCCGCCCCGGATTCGAAAAAGAATGCATGGCAGAAATCACAGAGTTAGCAGGCTCAAAAGAAGCCTATGGCTGGGCCAGCATAGAAATGAATTCTGGTTTTGTTGTGTTTGAGTGTGAGCAAGCGCATTCATTGTATTCTCACTGTGATAATTTGGTCTTTAGTCGCGATGTGTGGCCAATAAGTAGTCGCCTGTCAGATTTAGACCCACAAGACCGCATAAGCCCCATAATTGCCAGTGTTGATCAGCTTATGAAAGAAAAAGGCGTTAAAAGTTTTGGGGATGTTTCAACAGAGCATGCCGAGGGTGATGATTATCGTGCCACCGCAAAGTTTGCAGGTAAGTTTGTTCACCCAGTGCGCCAAGCATTGCGCAAATTGGGTTGGTTGAGTAAAAAAGAAGATCCGTCGAAACCGATGTTGCGACTATTTTTTAAAGACTCTACACAGGTATTGGTGGGCGCGGATAAGCCGCGGCTGCGTGCAAAATGGCCGATGGGGATAGCGCGCTTACGGTTCCCTGCCGCCGCACCAAGCCGTTCAACGTTAAAATTAGAAGAAGCGTTTGGCTTTTTCTTAGGAGACGATTGGCGAGAGCAATTGTCACATTGCAGAACCGGTGTTGACCTAGGAGCTTCACCAGGCGGTTGGACTTGGCAATTAGTCAATCAAGGTTTATATACTTACGCCATTGATAACGGCCCTATGAATAAGCAATTAATGGACTCCGGTTTAGTAGAGCATGTTGCGGCGGATGGGTTCACTTGGAAGCCGCCACTCATGGTCGATTGGTTGGTGTGCGATATGATTGAAAAGCCGGGTAGGGTGGCACAATTGATGTACGAATGGCTACACAACCGCCAAGCAAAGTATGCAATTTTTAATTTAAAATTACCGATGAAGAAACGCTTTCAAGAGTGGCAAGATATTAAAGCTCAACTCGATATTGCGAAGACTGGTCAATACCCAAAAGCGGTTATGAAAGCTAAGCACCTTTACCATGACCGTGAAGAAATTACAGTGTTTCTAGATTTAGGGAATCAAAACGGATGAGTGATTTAGTCGCCGATATTGAACTCGATACAAAGGGTTTAAAATGCCCTGAACCAGTTATGATGTTGCATCGACAAATTCGAAAGATGGCAGTGGGCGAGGTGGTTAAAGTCATCGCGACCGATCCGGCCACGATGCGCGATATTCCAAGTTTTTGTGAGTTCTTACCGCATGAATTGTTAAGCAGCAGCGTTGAAGATGAGGTGTATCTTTTTTGGCTGAAAAAAGGTCAACGCTGAACTCGGCTGAATCGAAATAGCCTTAAAGTCAGCCAAAAGGCGGCATTCGTCAGGCCTGCAATTAAGCCAATCCAAAACCCTGCGGCACCCATGGCTGGAAAAAGCCAATCTGTTTTTGCCAAAATATATCCCAGTGGTATTCCGATCCCCCAGAAAGAGGACACCATAATCAACATCGGAATTTTAGTGTCCTTAAAACCTCGTAAAGCAGAAATGCTATTTACCTGTATCACATCGGCTATCTGAAACATTGCGCCATAGCCTAGCAGAACCACGGCGACGTCAATGACATCTTGCTCGGTCGAGTAAAACCCAGCCAGCGTTTCCGCAAAAGGAACCAAAATTCCGGCGTAAAAAAAGGCAATAATAAGTACAAGAATTAAGGAGCTTTTCGCGACTAAATTTGCGCTGTCTTTATCTTTTGCTCCCATTAAAAATGAAATTCTTAAGGTAAGTGCCATCCCTAAACTCAAAGGCACCATAAACATAACACTGACCACGTTTATCGCAATTTGATGCCCAGCGACTATGTGCGATCCAAACGAAGCCAGTAGTAACGCTATAACGGCGAACATAGTTGATTCTACAAAAATGGTGAATCCGATGGGTATGCCTAATGATAAAAAGGCTTTAATTTCTGTTAAGTTTGGCTGAATACGGTGGCGCCAAAGATGGAAGTTTTGAAATGCCTTGGCGAAATTTAAATAGACCAAATATAAAATGACAGTCACCCACATTGAGATCGCCGTGGCCCAGCCACAACCGATACCACCAAGCTCTGGCGCTCCAAATTTTCCGTAAATAAAAGCATAGTTTAGTGGGGCATTGATACAGGCTGTGAGAATGGAAAAAGCCATGAAGGTTTTAGTGTGCCCAAGCCCATCTGTTAAGCCTCTAAGTGCGAGCAATAAGAATAAGGCTGGTATGCCCCACACAAACGCTTGCAAGTAACCTACTGTAATGTATTCAGGTTTTGCTTCCATATTAAGAAGTGCCAACACAGGACCAATATTGGTGAGGGCTAAAATGCTAATTAATGCCGCGCATATACCAATGTATATTGCGGACCAGGTAACAGGTACAATTTTATGATGGCTACCTTCGCCTCTTAAGCTAGATATGATAGGTTGTGAGGCTCCCAAAACACCCAGCATAAATAAAAATAAGGGAGTCCAAAGACTGTTCCCAATTGCGACTCCGGTAAGGTCATCTGCGCTGGCGCGACCGGCCATAATTACATCAATGACGCCGTTGGCCATTTGCGCCAGTTGCGCTACAAGAATAGGCGCGCCCAACTTCGCAAGAACACTCCACTCTTGTTTAACCCGGCCGATGAGTGGTTGTTTTTTATCGGCTTTTGGTTGATGCGTTTCGTCTATGATTTCATGGTTCAATGGGGTGACCTGCAGCGTTTAATGTTGTCAAAAAGCATATCTTACTTCATGCCGTGAACGAGTGCATTGCAAAGTGACGCTTGCTCACTATAATTCGACGCTTATCCGTAAATGAGTAGTGTTGAGTTGCATACTTTACCCACTGAAAAATGGGAATCAGGCGTTGAACAATTGCTTGCGTGTTTGAATCCTTGGCTAGAATCAAATTGGCAAACAACGCTTGTTGCTGCACCGGAAGAGCCTTTCTATAAGCCTGCGTCACTCAAAGGTAGCTATCATCAAATCCAGTTTGCTCATGGATATTTTAGCAGTGCTTTACATGAGCTGGCGCACTGGTGCGTTGCCGGCGAAAATCGAAGGTTATTACCCGATTATGGCTATTGGTATGAACCCGATGGCCGAACTGCTGAACAACAAAAATTGTTTGAACAAGTCGAAGTAAAACCGCAAGCCATTGAATGGCATTTCACCCAAGCCTGCCAACGAACATTTAACGTCAGTGCCGATAATTTAACGGGTGAAGCCACCGACATTAGCCGTTTTCAAAAAAGCGTAACCATGCAAATGCGATACTACGAACAACACGGCTTACCGAAAAGAGCTTCAAGCATAAAGCAACGCCTTCAAGCCGCTTTCCAATCTCCCTAGCTTCGCTCGAAGCAAATCAAAAACGCAAAGCTTTTGTTTTTACCCGCAACCTAAAACACATCAGCGAAACCCGCCTTGGTGGCTCGCTTCACTTCCGCGGGTCGCTTTTCGTGCATCCATGCACCGCTAAACTTCGCCATCCATGGCTCAGATGCCCGCTCCAGCAAAGCAAGCCACCAAGGCTAACCACAGCACCAGACCTTGTAGGAGCAAGCAAAGCCACGAATGCATAAATATTTTGACTTTACTTGAAGCTACTAACTTGCAGCTTGCAGCTAAAACTCGCATCCTAAAACACCTCAGCAAAAAACTCGCCTAGGTGGCTCGCTTCACTTCCGCGGGTCGCTTTTCGTGCATATATGGACCCACCCCGTTTGCAAGACATATTTGATCATCATGTGAGAGAAAATCATTGCTCTCATATATCCGGCCTTTGACTGAAGGTGTTTTTGACCTCCTGGCCCCGATGGTTATCTGCGCTCAACCCCCTCATCATCCATACGGCCTCGAAGGCCAATGCGCGTGTAAGGGTTCGGATGAGCCGGTCTGACCTATCTCACCATCCGATCAATCTGTCTTTTGCAACTGAAGTGAAAGGTAATTACTTTCTCTTATTATATTGCCAGCCTTTGGCTGGCGTTTGCTTCTATACCGCTAAGCGGTAACTCTCTTCTCGGGCCATAACTACCCAAGCAATACGTGCTAGTTTATTAGCTACAGCGACACAGGCTTTATTATGCCCGCGGCGCGCCAACAGTGCTTGTGCCCAACAACTGAAGCGATCGATCTTGCCGGCCGAATGCATGAGTACTGCGCGAGCACCGTGTATCAATAGAGTGCGTAAGTAGCCGTTACCCCGTTTACTGATCCCAAGTAAACCTGCCTTGCCGCCACTGGCGTGTTGCCCAGGTACGAGGCCAATCCACGCAGAAAAATGACGACCATTCACAAAGTTTTTGCCATCGCCTGCAGCCGCATACAATGCACTGGCGGTTATTGCGCCGATGCCCAACACGCCTTCTAGGCGTTTACAGGTCTCGTTCTCTTTGTTCACTGCTTTTATCCTTTGCTCGCAGATGTGCAGTCGTTGATCCAGTTCGTACAGCTCGTCGAGCAAGTCGGCAAAGAGCTCTCGTGCCATAACCGTTAAACCATTTTCTGCATCTTCTAATACTTCCGGCAATGTTCGGCGTACAGAGGCAATCCCTTGGTTAATCACAATCCCATACTCCGCCAGTAACCCTCGTACCTGATTGACCAATCCGGTACGGGCCTTTTTAAGACGTTCACGGCGGCAGTGATAATTCTGTACATCTTGTTGCTCAATACTCTTGATAGGCACAAAGCGCATCGTTGGCCGCTGCGCGGCTTCAGCGATTGCCTCAGCATCGTTGTAGTCGTTTTTATTACCTTTTAAAAACGGCTTGACGTACTGCGGCGCGATAAGTTTGACCTGATGACCTTGCGCAATAAACGCCCACGCCCAGTAGTTGGCGCCGCCGCAGGCTTCCATCACAATTAAACACGGATCTAAGTTTGCCATGTAAGCCAAAACCTCTTTTCGACGCAGCTGCTTTTTCTTAACCAGCTTGCCCATCCGGTTGGTAGCAAACAGATGAAAAACAGACTTTGCAATATCTAACCCAATCGTTGTAATCTTCATATCGACCCACTCCGCTTCTGTTAAATGGTTTGTGTTCAACTTCCATTTTGGCCCATTATGAGGCCGATAGGGAAGTGGGGTGGGTCCATACCATTATCCATGCACCGCTAAACTTCGCCATCCATGGCTCAGATGCCCGCTCCAGCAAAGCCAGCCACTAAGGCTAACCACAGCACCAGACCTTGTAGGAGCAAGCAAAGCCACGAATGCATAAATATTTTGACCTTACCCGCAGCCCGCAGCCCGCAGCCTAAAACTAATCATCTAATCAAAGCCGCGAAAGCTTAAGTGTTTTGAACTTACCCGCAGCTCGCAGCCCGCAGCCTAAAACACATCACCAAAGCGAAGTCGCGAGGGTTTTAAATGTTTTGACCTTACTTGAAGCTAATAACTTGCAGCTTGCAGCTTGAAACTCGCAGCCCAAAACAAAAACCGCTACTCTATATAAAAAATTGATACAACATAGGATCCTCAATGCTAGACAACAATGGCAAACTAAAACTAGGCCGCTACCGTCACTTTAAAGGTAACGAATATGAAGTTATTGGTGTTGCAAAACATTCCGAAACAGAGGAGGTGCTGGTGGTGTATCGAACACTTTATGGTGAATTTGATCTTTGGGTTCGACCAATTAATTTGTTTTTAGAACCGAAAATAGTTGAGGGCAAGCAAGTTGCGAGATTTGAGTTTATCAGTGAAGAATAGCGGCGTTTTTTCACGCCGCAGTTTCTATTAAGCTTTGCAGTAGTCTGCGGCAACCGCTGAACCTAAACGTGCGTTGTTGAGTACCAATTGAATGTTGCTGGCTAGGCTGTCGCCTCCCGTTAGCTCGGCAACTCTTGCTAGTAAGAAGGGCGTTGATTCTTTACCGACAATGTTTTGTTCTACAGATTCTTTAACGGCTTGCTCTACGGCGTTTTTGATTTTATCGCTGTCCATGGCGTATTCTTCAGGAATGGGGTTAGCAATGACTACGCCGCCTTCTAAACCCATGTTCCATTTAGCACTTAAGAACTGGGCAATTTCTTCTGAGCTGTCTTGGCGATAATCAACCGTATGTTCACTTTCTCGAGTGTAAAAGGCTGGCAAGCTATTGGTTTTATAGCCCAATACAGGTACGCCGAGCGTTTCTAAATATTCTCGTGTTAAGCCCAAATCTAAAATTGATTTTGCACCAGCACAAACAACCGCTACGTTTGTTTTTCCTAGCTCTTGTAAGTCGGCTGAAATATCAAACGTTTCTTGAGCGCCTCGGTGTACACCGCCAATGCCACCGGTGGCAAACACTTTAATGCCTGCCATGTCGGCAATTATCATGGTGGCTGCAACGGTGGTTGCACCCATCTGTTTTTTTGCGACTACGAATGGTAAATCTCTGCGGGAACATTTGGTTACGCTTAAACCTGCTTTGGCAAGTTCATCAATTTCATCGTTGCTTAAGCCCACTTTTAAACGACCATTAATAATGGCGATGGTTGCAGGTGTTGCACCATTATCACGTACCGTTTGCTCAACAAGTTTTGCGGTTTCTGAATTTTCTGGCCATGGCATGCCATGAGAAATAATTGTGCTTTCTAGTGCGACGACGGGTTGATTGTTTGCCAGTGCTTTTGCGACATCGGGGTGGATATCTAAATACTGATTCATATTATTTCTCCAATTCGGATTGTACCGTTTCTGTGTTTAGGTTGATAAAATCGCCAAAGCGTTTTAATACATTGGTTTGAGTCATTGTTTTTGAAACCGCATCTTTTGACTCCAGTGTGGCGGCGGCGCATGCGATAGCAAATCGAAGTCGCTGTTGTTTTTCTTCACTTAAGCGTTGGCTGTGCACATAGCCAGCCAGTAGTGAATCACCTGCGCCGGTATCGCTTATCATCTGACATTGAGGGACGGTTTGGTGAATTTTTTGATCACCTTCACCGTACAAAACCCCTTGCTCTGATAAACTCAACAGTACTGTCTTTACACCTTTTTGTAGCAACTCTTCGAGCAAAGTTTCTGCGGGAGTCGCATCGTTTTCTTCACGTTCTAAAATGGCCAGAGCTTCAGCTTTGTTTACTTTTAAAACGTCGATTCGGGGTAAAAGTGGAATTAAGCGCGGCGCTTTTGTTGCTGATACGGCGTCGGCAACTATCGGTGCATTGATTCTTTGCTCGCTTAACCAAGACAAGGTTGCTTTAGGTAAATTGGCCTCTACGACAATGGTTGTGGCCGCTTGTATTCGGCTGAGTTTATCTTCTAACATCGAGGGTGTTAGTTGATCAATAATGGTCATGTCTGCGATTGAACCGATCAGCTCGCCTTTTTCATTGTTCATCGCCAAATAGGTACTTGTTGCAAAATCTGGGTGCTGAATGACATCTTCGGTACCTAGGCCAATTTCTCGTGCATGCTCTAATAGGTATCGTCCGCGATAGTCGTTTCCAATGATGCTAATAATGGAGACTTCGTTGCCTAGACGAGCTAAATTTTCGGCGATGTTGCGGCCAACTCCACCAGCGCTTTGACCAACTTGCCCGGGGTTTGAATCGCCAGGCCTAAAACTTTGTGTGCTGTTGCCGGTTAAATCTACGTTGGCACCACCAATGACTAAAATATTGTTTTGAGTTGGTAAAATATAGCCTTTGCCCAATATAGCCCCGCGACGAGTCAGCCTCATGATATAGCCCGCAACGGACTCCCGAGACATATTCAATGTGTCCGCTAGCTCTTGCTGTGTCGCCATTGGCGCGCTTTTTATAGCTTTTATGATCTTGAATTCTATGTCATTCATAACAAAAGTTACCTATATTAACTTTTGTTAGATTACGTGAGGGTTGTTTGGTTTGCAAGTATTTAGGGTTGGCGAATGCACTGGCGACAGTTTTGTAAAGAGGTTTCATTTAAAACTACGGTGCTCGAAAGCACCGTAGTTTGCTTTGCTTTACCGCTTATTTTGAAACGTTGACGATGATTTTTCCTTGAGCTCGACCGGTTTCACTGCGTTCATGCGCTAAGTGGGTTTGCTCTAATGTGAACTCACTGTCTATGTTAACTAATAGTTTGCCAGCGTCGGCCAATTTTGAGAGTTCAGCTAGCTGCTGGCTGTTGGGCTGTACAAAACAGAAGTAGGCACTTACTTGGTGCTGACCGGCTTTTTCTTCACTGGGTGGGCTTATAATTGAGACAAGACGTCCACCTTTTTTTAATGTTTCCCAGCTTTTGTCTAGCGTTTCTCCGCCCACAGTGTCAAACACAATGTCTAAATCTCGTAGTTCTGAAAAATCTTCATGATGATAATCAATGGCTTGATCTGCTCCGAGACTCAACACCAGTTCGGTGTTTCGTGCCGAGGTTGTTGTATACACATAGGCGTCACGAAGCTTTGCCAACTGAATGGCAAATTGCCCAACCGCGCCAGAGCCTGCATGTATTAAAACGCGATCACCAGCTTGGAGTTGTGTGAGTTCATATAACGATTGCCAAGCCGTTAGCCCAGCCAGCGGTACACCAGCAGCCTCTTGCCAAGATAAAGACGCCGGCTTCAAAGCAACTTCGTTGGCGCTGATGGTCATGTACTCGGCGAAGCTGCCGTTCTTTGTGATTTCTGGACGGCTATATACCGCATCGCCTACTTTTAACTCTTTTACGTTTTCACCAATGCTTTCGATTTCACCGGCGACGTCCCAGCCTAAAGTCAGAGGCAAGTTATGATTCAGCATGTCTTGTAAGTACCCTTCGCGGATCTTCCAATCAACAGGATTTACGGCAGCAGATTTTACTTTGACCAGCACTTCATCGGCGTTCGGACTTGGTACGGCAATAGTATTTATTTCAATGGCGCGTTGATCACCATAGCGATTGATTTGCGCTGCTTTCATTAATAAAGTCATATAGGTCTCTTAGGGTTCTATTATTTAAGGTGCGCGCAGTGTACGCGGTGTTTGGTACTTTGATTAGAGAGTGAATTGCGACTATATTGTTTCCAATTTCGAAACAAAGATTGAGTACGTGGCTATGAAAGGCGATAAATTAGACGGATTGGTGCTTTTTTCGATTATTAATAAGCAGGGTAGCTTATCGTCTGCCGCTCAGTTACTCGGTCTGAGTCGTTCTACTGTCAGTAAGCAGCTAGCCGCTTTAGAGCAGAGAGTTGGTGCGCGTTTGTTGAAAAGAACGACCCGAAAAATCATGTTGACTGAGGTTGGCCATCAGGTCCTTAAAGAGGCCCTAAAAGTAGAGCAGGCGATGCAGGCCATTGATCATATTAGTGAAGATTATCAGTTAGAAATAGCAGGTCCGCTGAAAATATCTTGTTCAAGCGCACAAGGCCGCAAGCATTTGATTCCGCTGGTGGCTAAGTTTTTGCACCGGTATCCGAGAATAAAAATAAACCTTCAACTCGAAGATCGTTTCGTTGATATGCTGAGTGAAAACATAGATGTTTCTATCCGAATCGGTTTTTTACCTGACTCTAGTTTGATTGCTAGAAAATTGGGGGATTTAACTTGGACTCTATGCGCTAGCCCTCGCTACTTAGAGCAAGCCCCTTCGTTGGAAAAACCACTCGATCTTTTAAACCATAATTGCATTTACTATCAAAATGCCAAGACGAAAATGAATACTTGGACATTTGTACGTGATGGTAATGAGGAGACGGTCGATGTTGATGGCTCGTTTTCTTTAAATGATGCCAGTGCTTTAGTTTCGGCTGCGACACAGCATATGGGCGTTTTGCTTATTGATAAAAGTTTACTCGGCGATACGGTTTCCAGAGGACTGCTGCAGCCAGTTTTGACGGATTACAAGCCAATAGGCGGGCTACCGATCTACGCTATTTACCCAGAAAAAGAGTATATGCCAGCAAAGACAAAGGCGTTCATTGATTTCTTAGTGGCGGAAATGCCAGAAGCTATTGCTTAAATATTTCAGCGTTCAGGCTGATTCGAAAAACTTGCAGCCTTTACCTCAACCCTTTACATTGTTATTTACCCATAATAACTATAAGCCTGTCGCTGGAGACGCTATGAAAACTTATGTCGAACAAGAGATTAATAGCCCGATTGATAAAGTTTGGGCCGCAATTACAGATATTGAGCACTCTGATCACATGATTAGCGGCATTTTAAAAATAGAAGTGGTAAATAAACCTGAAGATTCATTAGTTGGGTTTAAGTGGAAAGAAACTCGCAAAATATTTGGTAAGGAAGCCATGGAAACAATGTGGATCACCGATTGCGTGCCTTTAGACCATTACTGGACTCGCGCTGAAAATCACGGTGCCATTTATAAAACCAAAATGGCGGTAAAAGAGCAAAATGGTAAAACTTTGCTTTCAATGGAGTTTTCGGGCTCAGCAACTACAGCCTTTGGTCGGTTTATGTCTAAAGTGATGGGGTTTTTCATGAAAAACTCTATGCAGAAAATGTGCGCAGCAGATTTAGAAGACATCAAAAACTTTGTTGAAAAAACTTAACGATCAATTTGATGATCTTAAAAGCAAGTTAAGTTTAAGGCGGTTCAACTGAGTCGCCTTTTTCTTGGTTGCTTGTTTAGCGTGCCACGACGATAGATTATGGGTACCGATATAAATTTAAGTCGTACATTACAACTCGCAGCCCGCAGCCAAAAACCCATCTCCGTTTGTTCCATAAATTTAACAGTCTCTGCTAAAACTTAGAAATCGATTTGATTTGGTCTTTAATAACGCCCTGAAAACGATTTCAATTGACTGGAAAATGGCTAGGTCATACTTTATTAAAAAAAAATAATGAGATTGATTATGTCGACACGCTTAACCACGAGTATCCGAATAGCCTACGGGGCGTCAGATTTAGGCGTCAATATCTTGGTGATTGCCTCTATTTTAATTACGTTTACCTACCTCACAACTGTATTAGGTGTAGATGCCGGCATTGCAGGTACATTATTACTAGCTGCCAAAGTATGGGATGTCATTTCTGATCCAATTATTGGCCGGCTCAGTGATCAAACGCAATCTAAATACGGACGTCGATTACCTTGGATGGCGATTGGTTCAGTGCTGATGGGTTTGGGTTTTGCGGGTATGTTTTTAGCACCTTTTTCGAATAGCCCAGCGACCGTTCAAGGCGTTTACTTTGTGATAGCTTTAATGATCACCTACACGGCTTTTACCATGGTGGGTGTTCCTTATGGTGCCATGACGCCTGAGCTAACAAATGATTATGATGAGCGATCCAGCTTAACTGCTTGGCGTATGACGTTTGGTTCGGTGGGTTTATTGATAGGAGGAGCGGGTGCCCCGTTACTTGTTTCTATTTTTGGCGGGGGTTTAGAAGGGCATCGTATCATGGGGTTGGTCTTTATCCCTTTAATTACTTTGCCGACGTTGATCACGGTATTTTTCTTAAGAAACGTTCCATTAAAACAAGCAACCCCAGAGAAGCTTTCCTTTAAAGAGCAGTGGGCATTAGTCAAACAAAATAAACCCTTTGTTAAATTAGCGCTCACCTATTTAGTGCAAGCTGGCATGATGGCGCAAGTGACGGCTGGTTTGCTATTAGCATGTGCCTACATTTTTGAGGCGCAAGATGCGAATGCGTTGTTAACGCAACTGTATCCGGTGTTTGTGTTGTCTACGGTTCTGTCTTTGCCTTTTTGGCTAAAGGTAGCAAAAAAAACAAGCAAACCTTTTGCATTTGTATGGGGCGGCATTGTGTTTACATTGGGCGCCGGTTCAATGTATTTCATGAGTGCTGCTACTGTGAATTTGGGTTTTATAGTCATGATGATAATTGGCTTTGGGTATTCAGCCTATATGATTTTCCCGTGGTCTATGATGGCCGATGCAATAACCCACGCTAAAACATACACCGATAAATCGTTGGAAGGATTGTTCAACGGTTGGTGGACAGCATTGCAAAAAGTTGGCATTGCACTAGGGCCGTTTATTATCGGATGGATGTTACAGTTGTCAGGTTACCAAAGCTCAACAGATGGCAGTTTTCCACCGCAATCTGAAGAAGCATTGTATGCATTGCGGTTAAGTATTTCGATAATACCTGCCGTAGTATTTGCTCTAACATTAATTATCATATATCGCTGGCCTCTTAAGCGAGAAGATTTAACAAACGCTTGAAAAAGAAACTTTAGTTAAGGTAGCAAAGCTACTCAAAACCAACTATCTGATACCCGCAAGGGTGAGAGGAAAATTTAAAATGAATGACAGTTTGAGCGCAGCGAGTTGTTGTTAACGGCTTAAATTTTTACCGGAACCCTAAAGCTTAAATCGTGCCACCTAAAGTGAGCTAACGTAAGAATCACTAAAGATTTCCACCCAGTAAAAATCTCTGGCACCATAGCTTGAATGATTCCGTCACTTACAAAGAGAAATTCAAATGTCGAAAAATGCAGCATTTATCGGTATGGGGGTTATGGGCTACCCAATGGCAGGCCATCTGCAAAAAGCAGGATTTTCAACAACGGTATATAACCGAACCGCCGCTAAAGCTCAGCAGTGGGTTGCAGAATTTGGTGGCGCAAGTGCTGATACACCAAAGGAAGCGGCTGCGAATGCAGACATTGTCTTAGTTTGTGTAGGGAATGATGAAGACGTCAGGTCCGTATTTTTTGGTGATCAAGGTATTTTAGCTGGGTTAGCTCCAGGCGCGTTGGTGGTAGACCATACGACTACATCGGCAGGGCTTGCTGAAGAGCTCGACATTGCCGTAAAGGCGGCGCAGAGCGAATTTGTTGATGGTCCTGTATCAGGAGGGCAAGCAGGAGCTGAAAATGGTCAGCTGTCGATTATGTGTGGTGGCGAACAAAGCAGCTACGAACGCGCACAGTCGGTTTTTCAAGCCTATGGGAAAGGCTGGCAGCTGCTTGGAAAGGCCGGCAGTGGGCAACGCTGTAAAATGGTGAATCAGGTGTGTATCGCCGGAATCCTGCAAGGCTTGGCCGAAGGAATCGCACTGGCTCAAAAAACCGGTCTGGATGTCGAGAAAGTGCAGCAAGTTTTAGCCGGCGGAGCCGCGCAGAGTTGGCAACTGGAGAATCGCGCACATACAATGGCAAAAGACGAATATGATTTTGGCTTTGCCATTGACTGGATGATTAAAGACTTAGGGTATTGCCTAGATGAAGCGAAACGAAACCATTTAACGCTACCCGTTGCCAGCCAAGTGCGAGGCTTTTATCAAGAACTCCAAGCACAAGGCATGAATCGCTGTGATACATCCGTTTTGTTGCGAAAGCTTAAGCAAGATAATTAGAGATTCCAGTAAACACAATGTCTGAAGCCATTGCGGCCAAAATGAGGCCGCTTATCTTCGATAAAATGTTCAAACCAGTAGTGCCGAGTAAATCTTCTAGCCAATTCGATAAAATCAGCATAATAGCCAGCGCAAGCATGGCGGTTGCCATCCCTAAAAAGCCAATAAAAGTTTCTAAACGTGTCGGTAATTCTGCACCGAGTACTAAAATAGTACCAATGGTGGCAGGTCCAACAATGATAGGCATCGCTAACGGCACTACAGCAATGTCATCTCGTTGCTCATTGGGTAAACCTTTAGCGTGTAAGCGCGTCCCATTATTAACCAAGCTTACAGCGGTTAAAAACAGTAAGGCACCGGCGCCAATCCGAAATGAATCCAATGTAATGCCGATTAAGCTAAAGATTAGCGGTCCTGCAAAAAATAGCACTGCCCCCATCGCCGTCGCCGCAAAACAGGCTCTGATCGCTGTTCGACGTTTGGTTTCAAGGGTTTCACCATGCGTCATTACTAAAAACATAGACACTACGAAAAATGGCGCTAACAGGAACACAAAACGGATAGCACTGGTGGTATAAAGGCTTAACATGGTCGATTTTCGTCTCGTTGGGTCAGGTTTACTGAGATGGTCATTAAAAAAGGAATAGTAAATGCAAAACCCTGTCGAGACTAGTTAAAAAATAGGCTACAATTGCCGTTCTCTGAAAAATGAGAAAATAGGGCCGAATCCAAGACTTTTCAGCCCTCTAAGCGAGTGCTCCGACGTTCAAATCCGGACACTCACCTAAAACTTGATGTTCGAAACCAAGTTTGAAAATAAATGGCAACTAAACGCCAGTAAATGTAACCAAGGTCTTAGAATCCCAGAGTTCTCGACCAACTTAACCAGAAGTGAAATATTAGTGACTACACAAAATAAACGTTATCGTCGGCCGCGTTGGCATATCTCTCAGTTTAAAGTTGAAGAAGTTGAGGGCAAAGTACGCTTCCACGATCTATTTTTACCGATTGCTCTTATGCGTGCCATTCAAGAAGTTGGCTACGAATACGCAAGCCCAATTCAAGCCATGACATTGCCATACTCTTTGGCGGGTTATGATTTAATCGGAAAAGCACAAACAGGTACAGGCAAAACGGCGGCGTTCTTAATTACCGTGATTACCGACTTACTTGAGCACCGTTTAGAAGAGCAGTATTCCGGTGAGCCGCGCGCTTTAATTTTGGCCCCAACCCGTGAGTTGGCGTTACAGATTGCAGAAGATGCTACCGCTCTGACTAAGTTCAGCCGCTTGAAAGTTGTTTCGGCCGTCGGTGGAATGGATTTAGAGAAACAGCAAAAGCAACTGGCAGAGCAACGTTGCGATATCTTAGTCGCAACACCAGGTCGGTTAATTGACTTAATGAATCGTAAATCGGTTTTCTTAGATCAAATCGAATTACTCGTGATTGATGAAGCTGATCGCATGCTTGATATGGGCTTTATCCCTGATATTAAGACCATCGTTCGCGCAGCACCTCGCAATGAGAACCGCCAAACACTCATGTTCTCGGCTACCTTTTCGCCTGATATCCTGAATTTGGTCGATCGTTGGACGAACGATCCTGTCCGCGTTGAAGTTGAGCCAAAGATAAAAACATCAGATGATGTAGAGCAACATGTTTACCTTGTCTCTGCAGATGAAAAATATCAAGTGCTTAAGCGTATCGTCAGTGAAGAAGAAGCGGATAGAGTGATGGTGTTTGCTAATCGCCGCGACATTGTTCGTGATCTAGCTGAAAAATTGAAAGCCGATGGTATTAATTGCCAAGTGCTTTCCGGTGAAGTACCTCAAAATAAGCGTGTACGTACATTAGACGGTTTTAAAGAGGGTAAATTCAGCGTGTTGGTCGCAACCGATGTCGCTGGCCGTGGCATTCATATCGATGGTGTTTCGCATGTTGTAAACTACACCTTGCCTGAAGATGCTGAAGATTATGTGCACCGTATTGGCCGAACTGGCCGCGCGGGCAAAAAAGGCGTTTCAATTAGCTTTGCCTGTGAAGACGATTCATTCCAGATTCCGGCAATCGAAGAATACATCAAAGCAAAAATTAACGTAGAGCAAGTCCCTGCCGCTTGGGTAAGTGACGAAGCCTTTATTGATGCTATTGCTCAGCGTAAGTTAGATGCTGAAGAAGCAGAAGCCACAGCCGCCGTAGAGGCAGAGAGTGCTGGCGAAGTAGCCGAAACGGTAACTACTGAAGATAACAGCGCTGAACAGAACAATGCGGCTGCCGATGAAGTTGTCGGCGAAATATCTTCGATTGAAATTGCAGAAACCGAAGAAGGCCCCGAGATAGAGGTCGAAGTGACTGTCGTTGAAGATGAAATCGAAGGCGATGCCGTTGAAGCTGAGCAAGCCGAATTAGCTCTTGAAAGCGCAGAAGCCGCTAACAACGCTGAAGAAAGCAGCAGCAAAAACGCTTAAGGGCACTTACATTGCAATTTAATATAGTTGCAGATGAAAATATGCCTAACGTAGAGCCTTGGTTCTCGCCTTATGCACAAAGTATAAGGCGAGTAGCCGGGCGAACGTTAACGGCTAACGCACTTAAAGACGCCGATGTCTTATTGGTGCGGTCTATTACCCAAGTCAACAAGAATCTACTGAGCGGAACGCCGGTTAAGTTTGTCGGCAGCGCCACCATTGGCACAGATCACATCGATCAATCATTTCTAAAGCACCAATCTATCCCTTTTTATCACGCCCCTGGCTGTAATGCTCAATCTGTCGTCGATTGGCTTTTGTCGGTACTTTGTCGCTTGCGTCTTGACCACGAGCTAAATTGGTCACAAAAAGTAGTCGGTGTTGTAGGCATCGGGCATGTAGGTAGTAAGGTTGCAAACCGCTTTAAGCAATTTGGAACGAAAGTGCTGGTGTGTGATCCGGTCAAAAACGCAAATGGCGAACTTCCTGAGCATATCGATTTAGAGTCACTCTTAGTGCAAAGCGATATCGTTTGTGTACATGCTCCTCATACTCGCAGTGGCGACTATCTTACTCATCAAATGTTAAACGCTGATCGTTTGTCGTTAATGCCAAAAAACAGTTGGTTAATCAATGCTGGACGAGGACCTGTCATTGAAGAGTCAGCACTGCTCGAAGCAAGAGTTAAGAATGGATTAAATATCGTCTTGGATGTTTGGCCAAATGAACCCAGTGTCAGCGTTCCTTTGTTAGATGCGGTGCATCTGGCTTCTCCACATGTCGCTGGCTATAGCTTGGAAGGGAAGTTTAAAGGAACTGAAATGTTAGCACGTGCGTTTGCAAAGGAGTTTGGCTTAACCGCTATTAAATCTGTGCCGCTGCCAAATGGTGTTACGGTTGATGCGCGTTTATTTGAAAAATCAGATGTTGAGCAGTGGGCTAGTGAAATAGTATTAGCTCTCTATGACCCTGCAAGAGATACCGCGGTTATGCGATTTAGCGCCGGTAACAATCAGTTAGATGCACGTACTTTTGATGCTCTCCGAAAAGAATACCCAACACGCCGGGAAATAGCTTCTACGACTATTGCTCACGCTCCAGAAGTGCTTAAAAAACGCTTAAAAATGTTTGGCTTTACCCATTTTAAGTAGAGGTTATTGAGCGTTTTTAATATTAGACTGCGCTTGAAAAACTGACTTCATCAATTGCTCCACGAGAATCGAATCACTTTGTTTGACGGCGAGTTCAAGTTCATCGACAAACTTTGGACCACCTTCATGATCAAAGCTGGCGAGCCAGCGAAAACCCTCGAGCGTTAAAACGCATTGATCAAATCCAATTTGCCGTTCAATATCCGAAAAGCGAATTAAGCCTTCTTCTTTTAGCCATAAAAAAGTATTGAAGCAGGCTAAATGACGTTCGCTGTGCATGCCATATTCATCTGGGGTATCTAAACCACTGATATCTTCAACGTACATCGAAATTTGGCGCGGAAATGATCGATACAAGCTCAGCAAAATTCGCGCGCTGTCATTGTAAAATTCAGTAATATGAATATCTAACATATCAATCTTGCTTATAGTTTCTGAAAAATCGATCCATGCGTTCCGCTGCTTCCGTTAACACTTCTTTTGGCGGTAAAAATACCATTCTAAAATGGTCAATGTCTGGATAGTTAAAACCACGCCCATGAACGACTAATATTTTTTCTTGCTTAAGTAAATCGAGCGCCATGGTTTCATCATCGGATAGCGAGAACTTCTTTTTATCCATTTTCACAAAAAGGTACAGTGCGCCTTTTGGCTTCACAACAGACAAACCAGGTATGCTGCTTATTGCATCTACAGCCTGGTTACGCTGTTCGTAAAAGCGACCACCGGGAGCAACTAAATCATTAATGGTTTGATAACCTCCAAGTGAGGTTTGAATGGCGTATTGTGCCGGAACATTGGGGCATAATCGCATGCTAGACAGCATATTAAAGCCTTGGATTAAATCCTTTGCTAAATGCTTAGGCCCGGATATGAGCATCCAGCCCGATCGCCAACCGCATAGCCGGTAAGCTTTTGATAAGCCATTAAAGGTTAGCGTTAGAACGTCGTGTGAAAGCGCCGCTAAACAGTGATGTTGTGCACCGTCGAAAAGTATTTTGTCGTAAATTTCATCGGCTAAAATAATGAGATTGTGTTCACGCGCAAGTTCAACTATTTCCAATAGCAGAGCTTTAGAATAAACAGCACCGGTAGGGTTATTCGGGTTGATAACCACAATGGCACGAGTTCGCTCGGTGATTTTACTCTTAATATCGTTTATATCGGGGAACCAATCAGACTGTTCGTCGCATATGTAATGAACAGCTTTACCTCCAGATAAAGTGACGGCTCCTGTCCACAAAGGGTAATCGGGCGCGGGAATAAGTACTTCATCACCATTGTTGACAATACCTGTACATGCCAAGTGTATGAGTTCACTTGCTCCATTGCCTAAATACACATCGTCAACATCAACATTATGAACGCGTTGTTGTTGGTAATATTGCATAACCGCTTTACGGGCTGAATATATTCCCTTTGATTCAGAGTAACCTTCTGAGTGAGGTAAGTTTTTGATGACGTCGGTAATAATTTCGTCCGGAGCATCAAACCCAAAAGGCTTTGGATTACCAATGTTTAATTTTAGGATTCGGTGACCTTCATCTTCCATGCGTGCGGCTTCATCAAGAACCGGACCGCGGATCTCGTAAAATATATTCGCCAGCTTGTTCGATTTAAGTATTTCCTTCATGGGTCTTAAAATCCTAAAATGGGTTATGTTATGCGCTCAGGGGCAATGGTTTAAATATCAAATGCATCCAAATCGTACAATTTAGAGTATAAAGATTCTCAGACTGAAATCTATGGGAGATTGGCATGAGTGATAAAATAGTCAAAAGTGATGAACAGTGGCAACAAGAGTTATCAGAAGAGCAATATTTGGTGACAAGAAAAGCGCATACTGAACGGCCTTTCAGTGGTATCTATTGGGACGAAACCAGTGATGGAATTTATCGGTGTGTTTGCTGCCAAACACCACTGTTTAAATCTACGGCAAAATTCGATGCGGGTTGTGGTTGGCCTAGTTTCTATGAAACGCTCGATAAAAGTGCAATAAAAGAAATTACCGACACGAGTCATGGCATGGTTCGAACCGAGGTAGTGTGTGCGGCTTGTGATGCTCACCTAGGGCACGTATTTCCAGATGGACCAGGGCCAGAAGGTTTGCGTTACTGTATTAATTCAGCATCGATGCATTTAGAAAAAGACAGCGAAGGAGAGTAGCACGTTGACGTTTGAAGACTACTGGCAGCAGGCTATTCGCCATCATGGCACGGCACAGATTATTGAATCTCTTTTACCAACGCCAGTAAACAATGCCGTGCTCATAGAACGAACCGATGCAGAATATTTAAGTTTACTCACCAGACGTGTATTTCGAGCGGGGATGAAACATTCTGTTGTCGACTCACGTTGGGCTGCATTTGAAAAAGCATTTTGGCATTTTAACCCTCAAGCGTGCCAATTAATCAGTGATGAATTGTTTGATCAACATATGCAAAACAGAGAACTTATTCGGCATTGGCGAAAAATGAAAACCATCCCCATCAATGCAACGATGGTGTTAGATGCCGCTCAAGAGCACGGGTCATTCGGTCACTTTTTATCGCAATGGCCTACACGCGATATAGTAGGGTTGTGGCAGTATGTAAAAAAGCATGGCGCTCATTTAGGAGGTGATGGTGGAGCACGCTTTCTTCGTATGGCAGGTAAAGACACCTTTGTGCTGAGCGAAGATGTAACGCGAGCGCTCATAAACGCTAACGTGGTGACTAAAAAGCCAACAAGTCTGCGAGATTTAGCCACCGTACAGCATTATTTTAATGATCTTGCCGATGAATCTAAAAGACCTTTATGTGAAATTAGTATGGTGATGGCCTTGTCGATTGGTCCAAGGCATTAAGATTTATATTGTTTGTATTTGTTTAAGGCCCCTTGAATGATCATCCATTGTGCGGCGTAGTAGGTGATCATAATTAGGTAGCTGCTAAAAGGTAAAGGCCTTAAGAATCGATCAATCGCTATGAATGAGTCAGAAAGAATAAAAACAAATGCGCCCAGTACGGCCCACTTTATGGGTAGCGTAGAATGCGTGGCCAAAATCCCCATGAAACCAATAACAACTAAATAGGCAAATACTGGCGCAATTAAATCTCCCAAGTGTGGCGTGAGTAAAAATGCCATCACCAGCATGTATCCTATGGCCATTGTAGAAATCGGCCAGCGCGTGTGAGCAGAAGACCAATGCCTAGCGAAGAAAACGCCGTAATTTAATTGCGCCACTAAAAATGCAGCGACTCCAGGAACAAAGAAATCGAATTGCAGTAATACATCACCACAAGCGCTAAAAAATAATGCCAGCAACACCAAGATTCGACCGGAAAAAGGAAAGCCCTTGAACACAGCGAAAAATAGCACGGCAATTGGCAGCATTTTTAGAAGCCAAGTAACGGGCAGCGGGTCAAAGGGTAGTAACGCTAAATAGATGAGAGATGTTGCAAGAAACAGCCAGTGATAAATTATTGTCATAAGAAATGGTTTATTGTTTTTAGAGTAGAGTGACATATTGCTTTAATTTGCACAATCAAAGTTAAGAGATGAGCAGGGTCCGCCGTTTTAGGTGGCCTGCTCATCTTTAAGTGGCCTTAGTTTAGAATTAAGAATTCTAATAAGGCCTTTTGTGCGTGTAGTCGGTTTCCGGCTTGTTCAAAAACAACCGATCGAGGGTCATCAAGCATATCTTCGCTGACTTCTTCGCCTCGGTGTGCTGGCAAGCAATGCAAGAATACGGCGTCTTTGTCGGCTAAATCCATGAGTTTGGGTGAAACTTGGTAATCTGCAAAGGCAGCAAGACGAGCCTTAGTTTCTTCCTCTTGCCCCATGCTGGCCCATACATCCGTGGTAATAAGGTGCGCGCCGCGACTCGCTTCTTCAATTGAACGAGTAATGGTCACTCTATCGCCCGCTTTCTCGACTAATTTCGCATTAGGCTCATAACCTTCTGGGCAGGCGATATTTAATTTGAAATCGAATAGCATGGCTGCGTTAATGTAGCTACTACACATATTGTTCCCATCGCCGATCCAGGTGACAGTTTTGCCTTCAATGCTGCCTCTGGCTTCAATGTAGGCTTGCATGTCAGCTAACAATTGGCATGGGTGGTAATCATCGGTCAGCGCGTTGATAACAGGAACCGTGCTGTATTGTGCAAAGGTTTCAATTTTTTCATGTTCAAAGGTTCGAATCATTACCGCATCGACCATTTGAGATAGGACACGTGCGCTGTCCTCTATGGGTTCGCCTCGACCCAATTGGGTATCGCGCGAGGATAAAAAGATCGCGCTGCCGCCGAGTTGCGTCATTCCAGCTTCAAAAGAAACCCGCGTCCGTGTGGATGATTTTTCAAAGATCATGCCTAAAACTCTGTTTTTTAGAGGTTCGAACAGAGTTTTAGATTTGTGAAGTGCTTTCAGTTCACCGGCACGCTCAATAATGCTCAATGCTTCAGCTTTAGAAAGATCATTTAACGTTAGGAAGTGTCTAACAGACATCGGGTTGCTCCAATTTAAATAGTACAACTATTTTTACGAAAGCGAGAAAGGCTAGCACGCAATGCCATATAACGGCAATTGCGATTTTAGCGATACAATAGGTTATTCCATGCAACGTCCGATTTGATCAGAACATTCAACTGTTATTGGCCTGAGTGCTTGTTGTGTTTGTGGGAATAAGTACAATAGTGAAAATAATTGACTAAATTAGTAGGGTTTATGACTGATACCATTGAAAACATTAAAGAACAAATAGCGTCTAACGACATTTTACTTTACATGAAGGGCAACCCTAACCAGCCAATGTGTGGTTTCTCGGCACGTACAGTGCAATCGGTTATGAGTTGCGGCCAACGCTTTGCCTATGTCGATATTCTGCAGAATCCTGACATTCGTGCCGAGCTTCCAAAATACGCTAATTGGCCAACTTTTCCTCAATTATGGGTAAAAGGTGAGTTAATTGGCGGTTGTGACATTGTGAATGAAATGTTCGAAAAAGGTGAATTGCAAACACTGTTAGCGGAAGCAGCTCCTGCGGCTGAATAAGCACGGAAAATAGTGTTAAACTGAAAGACCCCAAACGGTTAAGTTTGGGGTTTTTTTTTTTGGAACCTAACGTGCAGGTAGAGGATGTATCTGCCCTTATTCAGAGAGCGTTATGGCATTAACAGATTCCCAACTATTACGATACGCCCGAAATATTCTCCTAGCAGATGTCGATATTAAAGGCCAAGAAGCGCTGCTCGCAGCAAACGTGCTTGTGGTGGGCGTGGGTGGGCTTGGTAGCCCAATTGTCCAGTACCTAGCGGCGGCAGGTATCGGGGCTTTAACACTGGCCGATGCCGATTACGTTGATGAAACAAACCTGCAGCGGCAAATCATTCACACTCAAGATACCGTTGGGCAGTTGAAAGTTAACAGCGCTGCACAATGGGTTCATCAGCTAAACAGTGATGTTTCAGTCGAAGTTATATCCGAAAACGTGACATCAGTGAATGCCAAGCGGCTGGTTGCGAATGCTGATGTCGTGGTTGTTGGTTCGGATAATTTCAGTAGTCGTTATTTACTGAATGAAACCTGCTATCGGCTCAATACCCCACTAGTTTCTGCTGCGGCGATTGGCCTTAGCGGCCAATTAACGAGCTTCGACTTTAGACAAGAAAGCAGTGCTTGCTTTGCTTGTGTGTACCCCGACGGCCAAGATGACCAAGTCAGCTGCGCAACGGCGGGAGTTTTAGGGCCTGTAGTAGGCACAATGGGGTCACTGGCGGCTTTAGAAGTGCTAAAGATTATCGTTGGCTTCGGCGCTCCTTTGTTTGGCCAGTTACTGACTTGGGATGCAAAATCCCTAGAGTTTCAAAAATTCAACTATGCTAAGAACACTGCTTGTCCTGTGTGCCATTCCGTTAAGGCGTAATTCATGACCCAAGATCAAAAACAACGTGAACATTTTCTGCTATTAATTGCCTTTGCAATGCCGATCGCTTTTTCTTCGTGGATGGCGTTGTTGAACAACTTCACAATTGAAGCGGCTTCATTTACTGGAAGAGAGATAGGAATTTTACAAAGCCTAAGAGAAGTGCCTGGGTTTTTAGCGTTCACCGCGGTGTTTGTTTTATTGTTTTTAAAAGAGCAGCGGTTTGCGGTCATTTCACTGTTCACGTTAGGCTTTGGCGTATTTTTAACAGGCTTCTTTCCAAGTGCCATGGGCTTGTACATAACGACTATTATTATGTCTATTGGGTTTCATTATTTTGAGACCATTAATCAATCGCTAACGCTGCAATGGCTTCCAAAAGAACGAGCCGCTGAATTTATGGGGAAAGCACTTTCTGTAAAAGCGTTTGCGGCTGTATTTACGTTTGGTGGTGTCTGGCTAACAATAGACTATTTTCATATCGATTATAAATGGGTGTATGCGATCTTTGGCGGGCTTACGCTCGGGCTGGTAATTTATATGATATTTAAATACCCCTTGTTTGAAGCCAAAACGCCGCAGCAGAAAAAGCTAGTGTTTAAGCAGCGTTATTGGTTGTTCTATTTACTCACTTTTTTAAGCGGTGCCCGCCGGCAAATTTTTGTTGTTTTTGCCGCTTTTATGATGGTTCAAAAATTTGGCTACAGTGCCGGTCAAGTTGCATTATTGCTGCTTATTAACCACTTTTTTAATATGTTATTCGCTAAAAAAATTGGCGCATGGATCGGTCGTGTTGGAGAAAAGCGAGCGTTAACGATTGAATACGTGGGGCTTATTTTTGTCTTTGTGAGTTACGCCCTGGTTCAGAATGCTTGGATTGGCGCGGCACTCTATGTTATTGATCATTTGTTTTTCGCGTTTGCTATTGCCATTAAAACCTATTTCCAAAAAGTCGCAGATCCTGCTGATATGGCTTCTACTGCGGGAGTTTCTTTTACCATAAACCACATAGCCGCCGTTGTGTTACCAGCGATTCTTGGGTTGGTCTGGTTAAAATCTCCCGAGCTTGTTTTTTATATCGGCGCTGGTTTTGCATTTATGTCATTGGTCTGTAGCCAAATGATCCCTAGGCACCCAGAATCTGGAAACGAAACAGTCTCCTTATTTGCCTTCGCTAAGGCTAGAGCATGAATATTGAATCCACAGAGAGGACGCTTGATTTAACCGGACACTTTTTAATTGCCATGCCAGATATGGGTGATCCTGTATTCTCAGGTACAGTTACTTACTTGTTGGTGCATGATGATGACGGAGCTTTAGGTGTCATTATTAATCGTCCGTTAGAGGTGGAATTGCAAGAGGTTTTTAAAGCCGCCCAGATTGAAACCTATGAACCTGACGTTGGAGAATTGCCTGTTTATCATGGCGGTCCGGTAACGCCAGAGCAGGGTTTTATTTTGCATCGGCGGCGAGAGCGGTCTTGGTCTAGCGCGATCACCAACGATGAGCTGAGCTTAACAACCAGCCGAGATATTCTTGTTGATATCGCGAGTAAAAACGGTCCAGAGGAGTATCTATTTTGCTTAGGTTATTCCGGCTGGACGAAAGGACAGATTGAAGAAGAACTTAAAACAAATGCTTGGCTGACGGTCAAAGCGGACATCGATATTATTTTCTCACCCAACTCAGAAAAATACTCTCAAGCCTTAAAGCAGCTCGGTATTGACCAAGCTGTGTTATCTGGGCAGGGCGGTCAAGCCTAAATTTTAAACTGATTGACCAATTCACTTTGTGTGGTTGATAGCTCGTTTAATTTGTTCGAGTTTTCAGCACCTTGTTGTGCGCTTTCGGCAATATTTTCTGACATATCCGATATTTGAATGATGTTTTGGCTTACTTCTTTTGCAACAGCACTTTGCTCTTCCGATGCTGTGGCTATCGTTCGGCTCATGTCATTCACTAGCTCCAAGCTATCGACCATTTTATTCAACGAGCGGAAGGTGGCTTGAGTTTTTTCTACCGAAACATCGGCACTGCTTACGTTTTCTTCTACAATTTTAACCGCTTTAGAAGAGTTAGTTTGCAAGGCGGTAATCATTTCTCGAATCTCGTCTGCTGAAGATTGTGAGCGGTTTGCAAGCGATCTAACTTCATCGGCTACCACGGCAAAGCCTCGCCCTTGTTCACCCGCACGTGCTGCCTCGATAGCGGCATTTAAGGCTAATAGGTTCGTTTGCTCGGCAATACTTTGAATAACATTCAAAATTTCACCTATTTTCTGGCTATCATTTGAAAGCGAATTAATGACTTGCGAAGCCTCATCTAAAGACGCCTTTAAATGCTCAACGAACTCAACATTTTCACTGATCGTTGCAATGTTTTGCTGCGCGTAATTGGTCACGCTGGTCACTTCGGCACTGGTTTGTTCGGCGTTGGAAGCAACTTCTAATACAGCGGCTTCCATCTCAGTCACAGCGGCGGCCACTGAATCTGTTTGTTCTTTTTGTGCACTGACATCAAGATTGGTTTGCTGACTCATGTCGTAACTTTTTTGAGAAACTTCTTTGATAGTGACGGCTGATTCCTGCACCTTAGAAATAAGCAAACTGAGCTGGTCGGAAATTAAATTGATGTGATCAGAAATAAGACCCATTTCCGCACCGTAATTGGTTTTTATACGATCCGATAAATTTCCACTGGCAATTTTATCTAAGGCTTCCATGATGCCTGCTAAAGGGTAATGAATAGAACGAAATACGTTAACGCCAATTAAAATAGAAACTGTTAAAGTGATTAGAAATAGAGAAATACCCAACAGGTTGGCTTGTTTAGCGACATCTTTTGCCTCTGAAACAGCGGTATCGGTTGTGTTGCGAACCTGACCGACGAAGGCTGACATATTTTGAGTTGCGAGATTGACTAAATCGGCTAGGGTTTGCAATTCATTTTGGCTGTCGCTGGTGAGTTGAACAAATAATTTATGGCGTTGAAACAAACCCTCAGGCTCAGCAATTGCGCGATTCAATAAGGATACAATTTGCTCAACGTCACCCGCTTGAGAGGGTAAGCTAGAGGAGATATTATTAACTTTTTCGTTAATTCCACTTAAGTAATTCATTAACTCTGATTCAACTTTCACCAGCCGCTCTGGGTCTAAAATGGTCAGGGCTTGCTGAATGAAAGATTGAGCGCTGATTGCTTGGCGTTGAATGAACTCTAAATCCCAAACGGCGCTTTCCGCATTTTGCCGCTTTGCAGTGTTGATGATCGAGTTTAAGTCTTGATCAAAAAACAACCATTCGCCATTGAAATATTCTAGCTCTTTTATCGCGTTAACGCGTGCTTCAACCTTGGTATCTTGCAAGTCTAAGTGTTGTCGAGAAAGTTCAAAAATTTGTTGAGACAACTCGTCAACATTATTCGCACCGCTATCATAGTCGGGCAGAGCACTGAGCTTAGTGCGCACAAGCGCTAAGTTTTGTTCGTATTTTGACGTCGCTAATTCAAAGTTTTGTCTCAGCTGAGCTAATTTTTCAGTATCCTCCGCATTGGCATGTTGCATCACGGCTCGGTTAGCGTCCTGGACGTTTAAAAGTAGCGTATTGGCGTTATCCAAAAGCTGACCTAATGTTGTTGCTGTGTATTCTAATTGGCTCGTGAGCTTATTATTCGATGTTAGTGAAAAGCCCGCCATCGCAAATATCAGCAAGCATGTGAGTGAAAACCCCAGTGCGACGCGTTGAACCAAAGAAATTTTTAACATCAGACTGCCTTAGAATGGATATTTAGAAGGGATATCGACAATTATAGCCAAAACTTGAGTGTTTGCTCAGTAAAGATTACGGTAAATGGCGTGAATAGTGCGTTCGAGCTATAGAGGGAACTTATGTTAGAGTGTTGGTTTTAGAAAATCATCGATGTTGATAGGAGGAACCCAGTTATATGAGTAATTTAAGGGATGAGTTTAAGGTCATAGTTGAGCCATGGTTAGAATTTTTACCCGGCGGAGCTGAAGCCTGGTTTGAATGGCTTGTGGTTGCCTGGATTGGCGTTTTTGCTGTTTTTCTACACATAGTCTTACATCTGTTTGTTCGACATTATGTAGCCAACTGGATCTCACTCTGGACGTCGAAACTAAAGGGTAATTGGCAGTTTTCGTTGTTTAGCCATAATTTGTTTCGTCGTGCGTCTTTTGTGATACAAGGTGCGGTTGTTCAGTTGCAATCAGTTTGGTGGTTAGACGAGGGTTCGACCATCTTTAAAGTCATTAAATTTGCCAGTGATCAATGGATTCTGCTGTTTCTATTATTAACCTTATTTTCTGTTTTAGACGTTTTTCATGGCGTTTGGAATCGCCGCGCCTCAGGTGGGAATCATTTTCCTATAAAAGGCATTCTTCAAACGATCAAATTACTGGCGTCGCTGTTTATAGGGTTAGTCGCTATAGCGCTGCTTATCGGCAAATCTCCGCTATTGCTGCTCAGTGGTTTGGGCGCGTTGTCAGCCGTGATGATGTTGGTGTTTAAAGACCCTATTTTGGGCTTAGTGGCGGGTATTCAGCTTTCGGCAAACGACATGTTGGCCGTTGGCGATTGGTTAGAAATGCCTAAGTATGGTGCCGATGGCGATGTTATTGATATAGCGCTGACCACTGTCAAAGTTCGTAACTGGGATAAAACCATTACGACCATTCCGGCTTATGCGCTTATTTCGGATTCCTTTAAGAATTGGCGCGGCATGACGGAGTCGGGCGGGCGCAGAATTAGCCGCAGCGTGTTGATTGAAACCAGCAGCATTCGATTCTTAGATGAAGCACTTTTGGCTGATTTGAATAAATCAGAATTGGTTGGGCGCTATTTAAGCGAACGGTTAGAACAAATTGAAGCCGAAAACAAGGAAAAGAATGTCGATATGGCCGTTCTTGTGAATGGTCGCAGGCTAACCAATATTGGAACCTTTCGCCAATATTTGGTGAACTATTTGCAAAATCACCCATGCATTCATAAAGATATGACTTTGATGGTTCGGCAACTGGCACCGACGTCAGAAGGGTTGCCGATTCAAATATATGCGTTCACCAATACAACCAGTTGGGGTGAATATGAGAATATTCAGGCCGATATATTTGACCATATATTTGCTGCACTGCCAGCCTTTGACTTGCGTATTCATGAATCGCCTACCGGCAATGACATTCGGTCATTAAAAGACAGTTTAAAATCGTAAAAAAAAGCCAGCCCATTGTATTGGGCTGGTCTTTATTTTTCTGACTTTTGCGCTCGAGTGACGATACCAGCTCAACGAGTTGGTCTTTAGTGAGCTTATTGGGGTCAGTTGTGCTGGAGAGATTGAGAGCCAAATCGGTTGGCCGTTGGGTAGTTGTGTTTTGAGCTCAATGGTTTGATCGGAAGACTGCGGCAATGTGACGGACTGGAATTTAAAATCAGGCTGCGGTCGTGCTGATAAGCCTTATGGTAATTTATCTATTTTCACATTATCCGATAGTGAACCATTTCTTGTTTATTACGAGCGGTAGGATCGGAAGTAACCGCCTTTATTGAGTAAGGTGCTCACTGTTCGATAGCGGACATAAAATGGACGAGAGAATAAGGCATCAGAAACAATCGCTCCTAAATTAAGCTATCAAGGCAAAGTAGGCGTTTCATCGTAATAGAACTGTAACAACTATCCTGGCACTTGGACCTTTGCTAAGTTGATGACCATTTTTTAATTTCTTTATCATAAGAAAACAAGCTCCTGTTTTGCTCGTAATCGTCAACTGTTACAACTGATTTAAACAGGCTGTTAAATAAACGTTCAAACTCAACCATTTCAGAACTTGTTTTATAGAAGTAGACAAATTTATTGAGTGCGTCTCTATTTCCATATCTAGCAGCAGAATATGAGATCATAATCTCATCCCACTCGCCGACTACAAGTGGATTGCTACTTGTACTTTTCCAAATGTCATTCGCAAGTGCTTCAATGTTATCATAGCCTGCTCTTTCTAAAGACATAAACGTTAAATATCTATTTTGTCCTTCTACAGCATACTTTCTAAGCTTGTCCTCGGCTTCCGTTCCTTTTAGGGAACTGGCAGATACCTCGATCAAAGCATCGCTTATAAGTTCTTGATCAGACTTTAGCTGTTGGTCAAGCAAAGAATCAAAAGTGGAAGGCTTCTCATGATGCATACCAGCATTAATAGCTATCTGCATGAGCATGGGGTTTGTAGAAATGTAATCTTCAATTAAATAATAGTTTTCTGATGTGATGGCATTGTACAGAGCCATTTCAACATATGTATCTGCAGGGTTTTGAAGAAATAGCTCTAGTAATAACTCTGGATTTTCTTCAGATAATTGGACGAGCGGAATCATTTCTCTATCGTTGTCTGAGAAGCTCATTTGATCCTCATAACTCTTTGAGAATGCGGTATACCACTCAAGTATTTCTCTCTCGGATAGTGTGTCAAAGTCCGGGTTGAAAATTGAAGTTAGGGATTTATTGCTTAGACTTGAAGCGTTTGCCTCGGATATCCTTGTATTTATTTTGCTCTCGATAGGGGCTATTAATTGAGTCGTGTCAACTTGCAAGGATGCGTTTTTAATACGCTTTTCTATATTGTCTAGTGAGACTCTAATTTCGGATAGTGCCTGTTGCACTTGCTCTTGATGAAGTTTCTGGTCATGCTTTACACCAATTAAACTAATTGTTTGAAGCACAACAAGCACTAGTAGAATTATGCTAGCAACGTAGTTTGATACAGCGCTCTGTTTCAATTTGCTCTTCCCTTAATAATTAATAACTCACCCAATGTGGATCGCTTTTATCTAAATACCATCATTCTAATTAGACCACAATTCCGAGGTTTCGTCTTATTCATAAAAATATAATATGTGACTTCTACCACAATAATGAACACTGTTCGTAGATGATTGTGAAGTGTAAAGGTATCGTCTGTAATCTCCGAAAGGAATTTGAACTTACACTAAATAAATCTATCGATACAACAAGGAAGGTATATGAACATTATAATTGCTTTCACTAGACCAACTAGATCTTTGTCACTTTTACTGTTTGTTGCTGCGCTAGGTAGTTTTGCTTTATCTGCTGAAGATGAAGGTTGCGGTAGCTGGAACTTGTATGACAAGAAGGTAACTGTCTCCGAGAAAGAGTCTCTTTGTGCCCGCCGGAATGGCCTTGTAGGGAAGAAGGTAAAAGTAACTACTACTACTACTAGGTACATTTACAAAAATGATTGTGGTAAAAATAAAGTAACTACAGTAACCAAGACTTCAACCGGATCATGCAAATCATTCTAAGCTAAGACTATAACTAGGAAAGGAAGCTAAAAATGAAACGAACTAAAATACTCGATATTGTAAAATGCCTGTTGTTTTCTATTACACTTTTTGGAACAGCAAACCTATCAATGGCTGGCAATGATGAAGGGTGCAGTAAGTGGCATCTGGATAGGTCGACTGAAACAATCAGCAAGTCGAAGGATTTATGCTTGAAAAGCGATCAGACGCTTGGTTATCGGACAATTTATAAAACGACAAAGAAGTACTACTATTCTAATGATTGTGGGAAAACTAAAGTTACAACAAGAATAAGTACAACCAAAACTTCTTGCTATTAGGTCGCTAAAAAGTGCCTAATCTCTTTAATTCTGGCGTAGTATCAGGAAAATCAGATTAGCAATTTAAAGTCAATTCTTTAGTTTTGGTAGCAATCATTAGCCATGAGTTGCGATATAGTGTTGCTACTCACCTAATACAAGCTGGTACTGACGGCGTTGATTGCGGTAAAGAATGAAGCCAGGCTTTGTTGAGATTGCCTGTATTTAGATTTTTCAGGCTAAAAACCAGACGATTTCGGTACGGTTTCATTGTATGGCTTTCATTGTTCGTTTACGTTGAATAACTCATTTTGACTCTTCATTGCACCGCGCTCTTCAATTCTAACGATTTTAATTTGGATTTGATCGCGATGTGGACGGTCTTCTAAACGGAGCGCTAGGATCTCACCTTCTCGAAGTACGAAATCAATGACAAGCCTCCAAAAAGGGTAGTTTCTGATAGCTTGGGCAGGACAAAGTTTTGGCTGTTTTTCTAGGCGTAGATTTGGTCTTAAAAAATGTTCAATCGTTGTAATTTCATTTTCAGTTAAATTATCTGCAACTTTCTTCCTGCGGACACGTACATGCTTATCCGAAAATCGTTCGCTGATGGCTTTCTTGTACATTTGAAGCTCAACTTCATGTTCACTTGAGCGACCTTCGAAAGTTGAATATTGTTCCGCAAACCACTTAAAAAGCAAGCTTGCTTAGTCCAGAGTTTTGTTTGTTGTTTCAGGCTCCATTGCGCCTGTTCCACGCAGGTTACCTCGTTGTTTGAGCCAAGCTGCAAAGGCGGTATTTTCGAGACATAAAAAAACCCCTGAAACGTTTGATTTTCAAGGGTTCTGGGTCTTTTTTTAATTTTTGTGTTTTCTTACTTTAACCGCCTTAACGTTACAATGTTTATGCCGTTATTGACACTTTGAATCGCCGCAGTTTAGGCAAGTTAGACAACCGTCCATAATGATGGCTGCTTTGGTGTTACACTTTTTACATACGTGGGCATCGGCTGGAAAGTCGCCAGAATCGGCGGCATCGCCAGATTTTGGTGCCGCTGTAGCTGCTTCATATTGCTTTCGCTTTTCTTCGATCAGTTTTTGCTGATGCTCATCTAAGCCTTCTTCTTTAATCATACCGATCATTTTTAAGTGCTTTTCAACGACATCGCCAATTTCAGCAACAAGACTCGGCATAAATTTACCACCGCGTTTGAAATAACCGCCTTGTGGATCAAATACAGCGCTAAGCTCATCGACAATAAAGGTTATGTCTCCACCTTTACGGAAAACCGCCGAGATAAGTAACGTCAGTGCAACAACCCACTGGTAGTGCTCCATGTTTTTCGAGTTTATAAAAATCTCGAACGGGCGTCTTACTTCGTGCTCCGTACCTTCGTTTAACACCATGTCGTTAATGGTGACGTACATAGCATGTTCAGACATCGGCGTTTTAATTTTATAAGTAGAACCAATGAGCATTTCGGCACGCTCGACTGACTCATGCATTTGCTCAATTTGAGCTTGTGCATTTTTTTCCGCTTGAGCGGCATCGTTAGCTAACTGAGCGGCTTTTTTCTCGGGTGTTACAACATCAAAGCCGACAATTTTTTGATTAATCTTTTTCATTTCAGTCATCCTTAAAACTTCCCGTAGTAGCCTTCTTTGAGTGCATCGAATAGGTTGGCGGCTGTATGTTCTTCACCGTCGTACTCTACCTTTTCATTACCTTTCAGCTCAATATTGCTGCCATCTTCAAGTTGGAAACGGTAAGTTGTATTTTCTAAATCTTCTTCTTTAACTAATACGCCTTGGAATGCTTCTGGGTTAAACCTAAAGGTAGTACAACCTTTTAGACCTTTCTCGTAGGCATATAAGTAAATGTCTTTAAAGTCATCGAACGGGTAGTCCGTTGGAATGTTCGCTGTTTTAGAAATAGATGAATCAATCCACAACTGAGAAGCGGCTTGAATGTCTACATGTTGCTTCGGCGAAATGGTCTCAGAAGACACGAAATATTCTGGTAATTGCTCTTCTGGGTCTGTGCTAAAAGGCATTGCTTTTTGGTTGATCAGCTCGCGATAAGCCAGCAGTTCAAACGAGAAAACATCGACTTTTTCTTTCGACTTTTTGCCTTCTCGAATAATGTTTCGGCTGTAATGGTGTGCAAAGCTAGGCTCAATACCATTACTGGCGTTGTTAGCAATAGACAACGAAATTGTACCTGTCGGTGCAATTGATGAGTGGTGGGTGAAACGAGCGCCTGTTTGCGCTAGCTCAGACACCAACTCGGGCGCTACAGACGCTAGTTTTTGCATATAGCGGCTGTATTTAGCGTGCAAGATTCGTCCTGGCAATTTGTCGCCAACCTGGTAGCCATCTTGTAGTAATTCAGGGCGTTGGCGAGTCATTTCATGAGTGATCTCGAACTCTTCATCCATGATTGGTGCTGCGCCTTTCTCTTTAGAAAGTTCTAATGACGTCTGCCAGCCAGAAAGCGCCATTTCTTTGGTCACTTCTTCTGTGAATTCAACCGACTTTTCATCGCCATATTTCATTTGCAACATGGCAATGGTACTGCCCAGACCTAGATAACCCATACCATGA
Organism: Reinekea marina; assembly: GCF_030409715.1. NCBI lineage: Bacteria > Pseudomonadati > Pseudomonadota > Gammaproteobacteria > Oceanospirillales > Saccharospirillaceae > Reinekea > Reinekea marina. Next base: position 2,727,745 of record NZ_JAUFQI010000001.1, on the reverse strand, counting down.
CGGCGTTTGCGTTCAATTTCGCGTCGTTGACCTTCAAGTGGTAGGCCATTGATCTCAACAACGTTATCGAGCATGCGGGTGAAGATACTGACAACTTTACGATATTTATCCCAATTAAAACGGGCTTTATCGGTAAATGGGTTTTCGACAAAGTGAGTTAAGTTGATCGAGCCGAGTAAGCAGCTTCCATACGGCGGCAACGGTTGCTCTCCGCATGGGTTTGTTGCTCGGATTGTTTCGCAGAACCAGTTGTTGTTCATCTCATTAACTTTATCGATCAAGATAAAGCCAGGCTCAGCAAAATCATAAGTGGAGGTCATGATGATGTTCCACAAATTGCGTGCTTTGATGACGCGGTAAACACGGCAAGCGGTTTCACCTTGCTCATTCTGCATGTATCCATCTTTGACATGCCAGTCTTTCCAAATGATTTGGGCAGGGTCATTCACATCTAAGGAGTCGCGTTTAACTTCTGCTTCGCTAACTGGGAACACCAGTGGCCAATCGGCATCGTTGACGACCGATTCGATAAATTCAGACGTTACTAATAATGATAAGTTAAATTGGCGCAAACGGCCGTCTTCACGTTTAGCTTTGATGAAATCGATAACGTCTGGGTGGCTGACATCAAATGTTGCCATTTGGGCACCACGACGGCCACCTGCGCTAGAAACGGTAAAACACATGCGATCGTAAATATCCATAAAGGATAAAGGACCCGATGTATAAGCGCCTGCACCGCTGACAAAAGCATTTCGAGGGCGTAGCGTTGAGAATTCGTATCCAATACCACAACCTGCTTTTAACGTAAGGCCAGCCTCATGAACTTTCTCTAAGATACCATCCATAGAGTCTTCAATAGTGCCCGAAACGGTGCAGTTAATGGTCGATGTGGCTGGTTTATGAGCTAAGGCACCCGCATTAGAGGTAATTCGACCGGCTGGAATTGCGCCGTTCTCAAGTGCCCAAGTAAACTTTTCACGCCATTCTTGTTGCTTCTTTTTACCTTTTTCGACGGAAGAAAGTGCCTCAGCAACGCGTACAAAGGTGCCTTTCATGTCTTGATCAACTGCTTCGCCTTGAGCGTTTTTCAGGCGGTATTTAGCATCCCAAATATCAATTGATGCGGGTTGGTGGTCTATTTTTATGCAGTTGTCACGATCCAGTTGTGTGTTATCCGTCATGCTAAGCGCCTCTAATGCTCAAAGGTGGATGAGAATTGTACTTGTGTTGCGAAGCATTCTAAACCACTACCTGTAGTAGTGTGAAGGGATAAAATACCCATAAATTGTGTTTTGAATGGTTGACTTTAGTGCAGGGTGCATAACTTGAGGGTTTCGAGCGAATTGCAAATTTAAAATATTTTTGAGGCTGTGATTAAGTTCAAAACTTAAGACATTTCGAGAAAAGTTAAACGCTGTTCAAGTGGTTGGAAGTTGATCATAAAAGTGATGTCTGTATAAAAATGCAGCAAAGGAGATGCCCCTTTGCTGCACTGGTTTTCAAGATTTAAGCGTTTAGTTTGGCTTTTATGATTTGGTTTACTTGACCAGGGTTCGCCTGACCCTTCGATACCTTCATTACCTGACCAACGAAAAAGCCCATCAATTTATCTTTGCCGGCTTTCATTTCTTCAAATTGACCTTGGTTGGCAGCGATCACTTCATCGACCATGGCTTCAATAGCACCAGTATCGGTAACCTGCTTTAACCCCTTAGCTTCAATGATGTCATCCGCCGTTCCTTCACCTTGAGTCATGGCTTGGAATACGGTCTTTGCGATTTTTCCAGAAATCGTATTGTCTTTGATGCGAGCTAACAATAGACCTAGATCTTCCGCACTGATCGGGCACTGCTCTATACTTAAATCGGATTGATTCAAGAATTTTGACAGTTCTCCCATACACCAGTTTGCCGCAAGTTTGGCATCGCCAGAGACTTGTGAGGCCTGTTCGAAGTAATCGGCCATGACGCGATTGGCAGACAGTACTGTGGCATCGTATTCAGTCAGCCCTAAGTCAGCTTTGAAGCGCGCTATTTTCGCGTCTGGTAGCTCTGGCAGCTCTGCTTTTACCTCTGAAATGTAAGCATCATCGATTATGACCGGGAGTAAGTCTGGCTCAGGAAAATAGCGATAGTCGTTTGCAAACTCTTTGCTACGCATTGGTCGCGTCTCGTTTTTGTCTGCATCGTACAAGCGAGTCTCTTGAGTGATTTTGCCTCCATCCTCTAAGATGTCCATCTGGCGCTCAACTTCGCTGTGGATGGCTTTTTCAATAAACTTAAATGAGTTTAAGTTTTTCAGCTCAGTTCGCGTGCCAAATTCTTTCTGACCCTTAGGTCGCAAAGAAATGTTCACGTCACAACGCATTGAGCCTTGAGACATATCGCCATCAGAAATTCCAATATAGGTGATAATACTGTGTATTTTCTTAAGATAGGCGATCGCTTGTTTCGCGTTGCGAATATCCGGTTCTGACACTATTTCTAGCAGTGGTGTTCCGGCTCGGTTTAAATCGATACCCGAATGGCCGGCAAAGTCTTCGTGTAAAGACTTACCAGCGTCTTCCTCTAAGTGCGCGCGCGTTACACCAATTCGAAATTGCTCACCTTCTTCAGTGGTAATGTCGACATGACCCACCCCAACAATGGGGTGATCCATTTGGGTCACCTGATAACCTTTGGGCAAATCTGGGTAAAAATAGTTTTTACGATCAAAAACCGATTTCTTTCCAATCTCTGCATCAATGGCTAAGCCAAACGCGACCGCTTTTTTCAGTGCGCCTTCGTTAAATACGGGTAATACGCCTGGCAATGCTAAATCTATTGCGCTGGCTTGGGTATTCGGCTCGGCACCAAACTGCGTGCTAGAACCAGAAAATATTTTCGATTGGGTAGAAAGCTGAACGTGAATTTCTAACCCGATAACCGTTTCCCATTGCATTTTAATACTCCTTAAGCCTGTGGTTTGCGGGTGTGCCAATCAGTTGCCTGCTGGAACTGATGGCCAATGTTTAATAATTTGGCTTCTTGAAAATAATTGCCAATCACTTGTAGGCCAACGGGCATTCCGTCGACAAAACCGCAAGGCACGGACATGCCTGGTAAGCCAGCTAGGTTAACTGACAGGGTATAGATATCTTCGAGGTACATCGATACTGGGTCTTGATTTTTTGCGCCAATTTTCCACGCTGGAGACGGCGTAGTAGGCCCCATAATGACATCCACATCATTCAATGCGGCAACAAAATCATTTTTGATTAAGCGTCGCAATTGTTGAGCCTTTCGATAATAAGCATCGTAGTAACCAGCTGACAATGCGTAGGTACCTACCATGATTCGGCGCTTCACTTCATCGCCAAAGCCTTCAGAGCGAGAACGCATATACAGGTCGTTTAGATCTTTCGGGTCTTCACAGCGGTGGCCATAGCGAACACCATCGTAACGAGACAAGTTGGTCGAAGCTTCAGCCGGCGCAATAATATAATAAGCCGGAATCGACAATTCGGTTCTTGGTAATGAGATCTCCTTTACGGTTGCTCCCATGGCTTCAAATTGCTTAACGGCCTCCATAATAGTCGCGCGAATGCCTTCATCTAGGGCTTCACCAAAAAATTCTTTCGGCAAACCAATTTTTAAGCCGTCTAGTGATTGGTTTAGACTCGCCGTGTAATCTTCTACGGGTTCATCCATCGACGTTGAATCTTTCGTGTCGAAGCTGGCCAACGCATTCATGATCATTGCCGCGTCTTCTGCGGTTTGCGTCATTGGACCGGCTTGGTCTAAAGATGAGCCATAGGCAACCATACCCCAGCGCGATACGCGGCCATAGGTCGGTTTTAAGCCCGTAATACCGCAAAATGCGGCCGGTTGGCGAATTGAGCCACCGGTATCGGTTCCCAGTGATGCTGGCGCTGTTCCTGCGGCGACCACCACTGCAGAGCCACCGGATGAACCACCAGGCACACAATCAAGATTCCAGGGGTTTTTCGTAGCGCCATAGTAGCTGCTTTCGGTCGATGAACCCATGGCAAACTCGTCCATGTTGGTTTTACCCAGCATGACCATGCCTGCGGCTTTTAGGTTGCCCGTAGCAGTAGATTCATAAGGGGCGATAAAATTGTCGAGCATTTTTGAACCACAGGCTGTTTTTACGCCCTCGGTGCAAAATAAATCTTTATGTGCAATTGGAATACCCGTTAACGGACCGGCTGTTCCAGCTTTAAATTGTTCGTCTGCTTGCGCGGCTTGCGCCAGCGCTTCTGAATCCGTGACGGTAACATAAGCATTGAGCTCGCCATCTTTTGCTTTAATGGCATCTAAATAGTGTTGTGTCAGCTCTACACTGCTGTATTTACCGGCATGTAGGTCATCTGAGAGTTCTTTGAGTGTTTTATGCAGCATGATGAACCTTAATTTTATTCAATAACTTTAGGGACAAGAAATAAACCGTGCTCAGCTTTGGGCGCGTTAGCTTGCAATGCTTCGCGTTGATTGGTCTCGGTGACTTCATCGGCGCGCAATCGTGCTGCTGCATCAAGCGGGTTCGCTAAAGGTTCAACATTTTCAGTATCGACCGCCTGCATGGTATCGACTAAATCTAAAATGCTCGACAGGCTATTTACGTATTCGGGTAGTTCGCTTTCACTCACTTTAAGTCGCGCAAGTATCGCGACAGATTCAACTTTTGAGCTATCTATGCTCATTGTTAACTCCTCAACAGGGATCTACAAAAGGGTATTATGGTCTGAATATATGGGTTTTGATTGAAATTGAAATAGCGCTTTGATTAAAACACGAACAATTACTGTAAAAAAACCGTGCAGGGTATACGTTATCACATTTACGGCTTGCTCAAAAACCCTACGGTTGTTACATTGCAACGCTGTTACCGTTAGCTCTTACGTACATTTAAAGCGATATTAAACATGTTTAAAAAAATTAGAGGTTTATTTTCCAGCGATTTGTCCATAGATTTAGGGACAGCCAATACACTTATATATGTGCGTGATCGCGACATCGTTCTGAACGAACCGTCGGTGGTTGCCGTACGCATGACTGGCAATCAAAAGACGGTTGCCGCCGTTGGTCAAGAAGCTAAGCGTATGTTGGGGCGTACTCCAGGCAGTATTCAGGCGATTCGCCCAATGAAAGATGGCGTAATTGCCGACTTTCACGTTACTGAAAAAATGCTTCAGCACTTTATAGCCAAGGTTCATGAAAACAGCTGGTTTGCGCCAAGCCCAAGAGTATTGGTCTGTGTTCCTTGTAAATCGACCCAAGTTGAACGAAAAGCTATTCGCGAGTCGGCTTATGGTGCCGGTGCCCGTGAAGTGTATTTAATTGAAGAACCGATGGCCGCGGCTATTGGAGCTGGCTTACCTGTTGAAGAAGCGCGTGGTTCTATGGTTGTTGATATTGGTGGTGGTACCACTGAAATCGCCATCATCTCATTAAACGGCATTGTGTTTAGTGAGTCCGTCCGAGTTGGCGGTGATCGTTTCGATGAAGCAATCGTTTCTTATATTCGACGTAACTATGGCTCTTTAATTGGTGAAGCAACCGCTGAGCGCGTTAAAATTGAGATTGGCTGTGCTTATCCTGGGGCTGAGATCAGAGAAATCGACGTTCGCGGTCGCAACCTAGCCGAAGGGATTCCTCGCAGCTTCACGTTGAACAGCAATGAAGTATTGGAAGCGTTACAAGAAAGCCTTTCAGCCATTGTTCAGGCCGTTAAAAGCGCCCTTGAACAAACACCACCAGAGCTGGCGGCCGATATTGCCGAAAGCGGCTTAGTGTTAACCGGTGGTGGCGCTATGTTAAGAGATATCGATCGCTTGCTGAGTGAAGAAACAGGCTTACCTGTGTTGATCTCTGATGATCCGTTAACCTGCGTTGCCCGTGGTGGTGGTCGAGCATTAGAAATGATGGATGAGCAAACGTTTGACTTCTTGAGCTCAGAATAAACGCCGCTATAATTTAAGTGAGCGTATTCATCAAAGCAAAGCACTTCTTTAGGAAGTGCTTTGTTGTGTTAATTGATTCAATAATTATGGCATAACCTAAAAGAGGAGAGACCCATTAAAGCGCTGTTTACGGCTGGTCCTCAACATGGCTATCGTTTTGCTCTCGTGGCCGCTATCTCTCTTTCGCTACTGGTTTTAGATTCTCGCTTTGCCCAGGTAGATATGCTGCGGCAGGCCATCTCCTATTTGGTTTCACCGGTTCAATCTTTGGTCACTTTCCCCAGCGAAGTTATACATTGGTCTTCAACGACTTTTGCCGAGCGCGATCAATTGATCGAAGAAAATCGTACGCTCAATAATCAAATCAGTGTTTTGCAGCAGAAAATGCAAAAACTCGCGGTTTTAGAAGCCGAAAATGATCGCCTAAGACGGTTGTTAGACGCCAGTGCACGAATTGAGTCAAGCTTTATGACCACTGAAATGATCAGTGTTGACCCTGACCCATACTCGATTCAGGTTATTATTAATCGTGGCGCAAGTGATGGTGCCTATGTTGGGCAGGCAATTCTAGATGCCGAAGGGCTGTTTGGCATGATTACTCAAGTTAATTCCATGACATCAAGAGTCGTACTGGTCGCGGACGCCAACATTGCCGTGCCGGTATACGTAAACCGCAACGGCATGCGCTCTGTCGTCATCGGTACCGGTGATTTAAATAATTTAGAGTTAGAGTACGTGCCCGACACGGCCGATATTGTCGTTGGCGATGTGTTGGTGACCTCCGGTTTAGCTGGCCGATACCCGGAAGGGTATCCCGTGGCGATGGTGGTAGCTAAGGAGCACGATCCTGGCGAACCATTTGCTCGTATCAGAGCGAAACCATTAGCTCAATTAAACAAAAGTAAAAATTTATTGATGGTATTCCAAAAAGAGGTCGCACAATGAAGCAAAAGCCGCCTCATGGGTTATGGCTAATAGCCGTCAGTTTCTTTATTGCCTTTTCATTAGCGGCGGTACCAATTCCTGGGCAGTTTCAACTTGCTCGCCCCGATTTTGTGGGCCTCTTTCTGATCTTTTGGTGCCTGGTATTGCCAGAACGATTTGGCATTACCATGGCGTTTGTTGTGGGTATTCTGTATGACACGCTCATCGGCACACAACTGGGTACTTATGGGTTAGTATTTTCTAGTGTGGCCTATTTAGTGTTATTACTGAACTTTCGGTTGCGTATGTATCCGTTGGGTCAGCAAGCTATGGTTGTTTTCTTGATTCTGGGCATCAGTCATGTGTTGGTGCAGTGGTTAAAAGATTGGTTTGTTGGTGGCATAACAGGCGAAATGCAAATATGGCCAGCGCTGGTTTCTGCGATAGTTTGGCCATGGGTTTATGGCATTGGCCGTAATTTAATGCAGTATTTTCGAGTACAATAAGGGTTGTCGTGTCTTTAGTTTTAGCGTCTCAATCGCCACGCCGCAAGGAATTGCTGGCTACCTTAGGGGTAAACTTTAACGTTGCCAGTGCCGATATTGATGAAACGGTTTTAAAAGGTGAAGCGCCTTCGGATTATGTTCTGCGTCTAGCCCAAGAAAAAGCGATGGTTATTTTTAATCGATTGGGTGCGTCAAAAAATACCGTCCTTGGTTCTGATACCTCGGTGATTTTTCAAGATCACATATTAGGAAAGCCTCAAGATCAAGATGAATTTATGGGCATGATGGCTCGGCTTTCGGGTCAAACCCATCAAGTGATGACGTCAGTCGCTGTTATCAGTGATAAAAAAATAAGCAAGCAGGTTGTTGTGACAGATGTAGTGTTTCATTCATTGTCGACCTCGCTCCTAGAAAAGTACTGGAAAACCGGTGAGCCCTGCGACAAAGCTGGTGGTTATGGTATTCAGGGGCTTGGATCACTGTTCGTACGTGAAATTCGTGGCAGTTACTCTGCTGTGGTTGGCTTACCGTTGGCTGAAACGGCCAGTATGCTGCTGGCTCATAACATATCGCTTTGGAATGAATCCTTAAACGCAAATGACCTGTAATTAGGCTACAACTGGGCGCTTAAACCTCTATAATAACAAAACTTAACTTATTTTTAGGCGTATTTATGTCTTCCGAGATTCTGGTCAATGTTACACCGATGGAAACGCGTGTGGCATTAGTCGAAAACGGTGCCGTACAAGAGCTCTACATTGAGCGTAGCCAAACCCGTGGGCTTGTAGGCAATATCTATAAAGGCAAAGTTGTTCGAGTGCTGCCAGGTATGCAGGCGGCCTTTGTTGATATTGGTCTCGAGCGTGCTGCTTTTATACACGCATCTGATATTGATCTTAATCGTACCGACAATGAGCCACATAAGCCTATCCAGACTTTAGTACGCGAAGGTCAAGCTTTGGTCGTCCAAGTCATTAAAGATCCGATGGGCACAAAAGGTGCGCGACTAACGACAGCACTGTCGGTGCCTTCTCGCTACTTAGTTTTTATGCCCGATTCAGATCACATTGGTATTTCCCAACGTATAGACAGTGAAGAAGAGCGCGAACGCTTGCGAGCCTTAGTCGCCAGCGTTAAAGAAGCTGAAGAGATCAAAAAAGGCGGGTTCATTTTAAGAACGGCCGCTGAAGGTGTCGGTGAGGCCGAGATTCAGAGCGACATGAATTATTTAAAGCGTTTGTTTCGAGTGCTAGAGCAACGCATGAAAGAAAATAAGCCCGCTACCATCATTTATGAAGACTTAGCGCTCTATTTGCGAGTTGCACGCGATATGGTGAAAACCGATGTGGAAAAAATTCGCATTGATTCCAAAGAAACTTTTTCTAAAGTGCACGAATTTGTCACTAAGTACACACCCGAAGTGGAAAGTGTCTTTGAGTATTACCCTGGTGAACGACCCATTTTTGATCTGTTTTCTGTTGAAGATGAAATTTCTAAAGCGTTAGGGCGCAAAGTGGAATTAAAATCGGGTGGCTACTTAATCATTGATCAAACAGAGGCCATGACAACCATCGATGTCAATACAGGTGCGTTTGTGGGGCACCGTAACTTAGAAGAAACCATCTATAAAACAAACCTTGAAGCGGTTACAGCCATTGCACGTCAACTTAGATTAAGAAACTTAGGTGGCATCATAATTCTTGATTTTATCGATATGGATGATGAAGAGCATAAGCGTCAAGTTCACCGGATGCTTGAGAAACACCTAGAGAAAGATCACGCTAAAAGCAAAGTGACCAGCGTCTCTGAATTAGGGTTAGTAGAAATGACGCGTAAGCGGACACGTGAAAGCCTAGAGCACGTGTTAACCGAGCACTGCAATGTTTGTGCTGGGCGAGGTCGCTTAAAAACCGCACAAACCGTGTGTTATGAAGTGTTTAGAGAAATATTAAGAGAAGAGCGCGCTTACAATACGGCACAGTATTTGGTGTTAGCTTCGCAACAGGTCATTGATACGCTACTAGACGAAGAGTCTTCCAATGTGGCCGATCTAGAAGAGTTTATTAATAAGCCGATTCGATTCCAAGTAGAGCCGATGTATAGCCAAGAGCAGTTTGATGTTATTTTGCAGTAGATTCAGGAATGACATGTGCAAAGTCTCACAGAAAAGTCGTAGAGTCGTGCAATGAACATTGGCTCTATTTGGCGAGCTCTTAAAAGTGCCGTCTTAAAAGTTTTTGTTTTCTGGGTTTTGCTATTTGCTGTTTACTTGGCATTAGGTCGTCAGTTTTTTCCTTATATTGAACGATATGAAACTTCGATAGAACAATGGTTATCGGGGCAATTTCAAGAGCGAGTTGAAATAGGTTCCATTAAAGGTGAGTGGGCTCGGTTTGGTCCTATCGTAACCTTAACGAACATCAGCATCGGCGAATCTCTGGATATTAAAGAAATGGTGCTGGCCCCTGGCGTCTTTGAATCGTTAAGTCACGGTGGTCTCTCGTTCTTAAAATTTGAACTAAGTGAATTTCATGGTCACTTAAAACAATCGGAGCAAGGGTGGCAATTAATTGGGTTGAAAGGGTCTCAGCAAGCCGAGCGGCCAGCGTTTAGTTTCGATAAGTTACTGAAGTTGCTGCAAAGACAGCAAAATATTCAATTTATAGCCTCATCGTTAAAAATCTCTCCTTTAGAGTTACCTTCATTCAATTTAACCTTAAACAAAGGTGAACTCTCCGGTTACGAGGGGCATAACTCCTTAACGGCCGACGCTCAAATTGAATATTCACAATTAACGGTTCCTGTTGAGCTACAAGCCGAATTTCATCAAAATAATCCCAATTTAAATAGCATTTATGTCAAACATGGCGCAATTGATTTCGCCCCTTGGCTGAATAAATCAGCGTCGATGGTCAGTGAAGCAAAAGCGTCAGGAGAGTATTGGTTAAATTTTAATGGCACCCAATGGCGATCACTGACGGCGCGCTCGATGATTGAAGTACTCACCGTGGAAGGCAAAGCGAAACCACTAAAACTGACCGATGTTAAATCGACAACGGTTTTAGAGAAAACCAGGAACGGCTTTTTTGCTAAATCCATCGTCGATACCTATTCCGTGAATGATTTGGCCATCAATGGTACTGAACTGACGCTAGACATTTTACCAGAAGAGTACCGAGTAACTTGGAGTCAACTCTCGGCTTCGTTGGTCGGCGCATGGCTTGCAATGAATGATACGTCCGATTTTTGGGGCAATTTAGGGCTGCAAGGCGATATTCATAAAGGCATGGCTCACTACCAGTTTGGTGAAGCTCAACGTTTAAAAATATCCAGCACCTTTAGTAATACCCGAGTCAATGCTTATATGGGTGTCCCAGGGTTAGATAATTTATCAGGCACTGTTACGGTAGATAACCTCCAAGGTCAAATAATGCTAAACCCTTCGGAGTCTCGATTCCGATATCCAGTATTCAATGATGATTCACTATTAGCTTCGATAGAAAAATCGATCGTTGATTGGCGCATCGTGGAAGGGGTAGGTGTTTTGCTAGAAGGGGAGCACAGTGCAAACATTCAGCACTTAAACGATTCAAAATTACCTTTAAATGTGCAGTGGTTTGCTTCGTTAAAAAACCAGGCTATGAAAAATGAAGGTTATGAAAACAGCTTAGGACTAGTTTTGGGTGCGCCAGAGATCAATAACGAGTGGGTGAAGTATGTTGCCAGCAGTAAACTCATACCTGACAGTGCTAGTCGTTATGTTTTAGACAGTTTTTTAAGTGGAAGTGCAACAGAAGCTGAATTCGGCTATTTTAGCCGAGGCGAAAAAGAATCTCGTAAATCACACTTTGATTTAGTGGCCTCTGTTAATTCTGCAACGCTCTCGTTCTTAGAGGGTTGGTCGCCACTGACAGTGCATCAGAGTCAGCTCAGTATTAATCAAGAATCACTGAATCTTGAGATAAATTCAGCGCAGTACGAAGCCCTAAATATTTCACGCGGTGATTTGTCATTAGACTTCTCCAAAGGTGACCTTCAAGCTGATTTTGGTGTTGAGGGCGACGCCTTTGAATACCTACGGCTGTTTAAAACCGGTGCGCTTCAACCGGTTGCACCAGCCGTCATTAATGATTGGCAGGCCACCGGGAATGTTCACAGTGAAGTGTCTCTCGAGGTAAATTTAAATAAGCCCAATGAGTTGAATGTCACTTCGCTGTCCGATGTTCTATCAGCTGAACTTAAGCTGGTGGATTTAGGGTTAGAGCTATCAGAAATTAACGGGTTGCTACAGTTCAATAATAAGCTTGGATTTGAGGCCAAAAATATTGAGGCTTTACATGCTGGTGTTATACAAAAGCTATCATTAAGTCGAGATTTATCAGACAACCGTCAGTTAGTTTCGATTGAAGCGAGTGGAGAAACCCCTTTAGCATTTTGGGGGGAGTACTTTAATGATCCTTACCTCAAAGGGTTTAGTGAATCGGTTGCTCACCAAACGGATATAAAGATTTATGACGATTTTGTAAGAATAACCGTTAATAGTGATTTTATAGGGCCGGAATTTAACCTCCCCATTCCGTTGAATAAGCAAAGCGACGACGCTTGGCCGGTCGTTTTTGATATTAATATCAATAACGAAAATGAAAAATCAGTACATGTTGATATTGAAGATAGACTCCAAGGGCTTCTAGAATTAAGTTCTGATAACGAAATTACGCGAGCCAGTTTCTCCGTAGGTCAAGCTTTAAAAGTGCACCCAGAAGAAGGGGTGTTTATTGATGTTCAAGCTCACTATATTGACGGACAAGCTTGGTGGCAAACGATTCAAAACATGAGGTCAATTTATTCAGTAAAAGCAACTGAATCGGCTCAAGGACCTAGTTTTGAATCAAAATTGAAAGAAATTAATGTGAATGTAAATTTAGGCTCTTATTTAGGTCGCGATTGGTCTCAGGCGGCTGTTCAGCTATTGCGAAATAACGATGCTTGGCTTATTGAGTTCGAAGCAGATGAAGGTGTCGGGAACGTGCTTGTTCCCCACAGTGACGATTCAATGTTCGCTGATATTGAGTGGTTGTCCATAGAAACGGAAGAACCTGAACTTCCTTGGCTTGAAGAGCAAGACCCATTAACTGAATATCTACCATCTGACGTTCCAAATATGGAAATTCAAATTAAAAACTTAGTTTGGAACGAACAAGACATGGGAGACTGGCGCGCTACCTTAACTTCTACGGGTCATTCCCTTTCGGTAAACTCGATAGTCGGGAATATGCCGGGTGCTACGCTCACAGGTGATATGGTTTGGCGACACGAAGACGAAGAGCACTTTACTGACTTTAGTGGCAACATTATAACGGGTGATGTATTAACCGTTTTAAATGAGTGGGAGTATGCCCCCGTGCTGACCAGTAGAGATGGGCTGTTTAATGTATCTCTGAATTGGTTAGGTTCGCCTGCGTTTTTCGATTTCAAACGAGTGCAAGGGAAAATAAATTTAGCCCTTACCAAAGGGGCTATTTTAAAAGTCGAAGAGTATGAGGGAATAAAATTAATTGGGTTGTTAAATTTCACCCGTGTTTTGCAGCGTATTGCTTTAGATTTCTCAGATCTTCTTTCGAGCGGCATTACCTTCGATACCATTGAAGGCGAATTGCTGTTTGACCGAGGGTTTGCTCGAGTTGGCGAAGGTTTAGTAATTGATGGCGCTTCCACCAATTTTCAATTCAGTGGAGATGCGGACTTGCTCGCCAATGTTATTGATATCGATATGGTGTTAACGGTACCGTTGTCGAGCACTTTTCCGCTGGTGGCATTATTAGCAGGTGTTTCCCCTCAAGCAGCGGCGGCAATTTATGTAACTGAGCGAGTATTTAACAACGAGCTAAAAAAAATCAGTTCCGCTCGTATGCACATTACAGGGTCATTTGAAGAGCCAATTATTAAGTTTTATCGCGTATTCGACAGTCAGTTAGGCAATGAAGACCAGACGGTTACGGATCGTCTAAAGAGTGTGGTTCCTTCAACCGCGAATCCATAGGAGATAACTATGAAGATGCTTTTAGCACAGATGACCAGTGTAAAAGATATTCACGCAAACCTTGCAGCTGTTCAAGAGTTTGCACAGCAGGCTTCCAGTCATCGTTGTAACTTATTGGTTTTACCTGAAATGTTTGCTCAGTTTGGCGTATCGGATACGACAGAGCTTGCTGCGCTCGAGACACACTTTAACGGACCAGTCGGGAGAATAATTCGTTCACTGGCGAAAGAACATGGTGTGTGGATCGTTGCCGGAACCGTGCCGGTAGATGCCCAAGATGGAGAAAGACCAAAAGCGCGTTGCCATGTCGTTGATGATCAAGGCGAGCTCATAACCTTCTACGATAAAATACATTTGTTTGATGCAACGGTAGGGGATACACAAGGAAGTTACAAAGAATCTGATAGCTATTCTTATGGCCGTGAACCGGTAGTTTTTGATTCACCTTGGGGGCGTTTAGGTTTGGCTGTTTGTTACGATCTTCGTTTTCCAGAAGTGTTTAGGTCTTTAAATGATCAAGGGGCTGAATTGGTTCTTTTACCCTCAGCATTTACCTATAAAACCGGCAAAATGCACTGGGACGCGTTGATTAAAGCGCGTGCGATTGAAAACGGATATTTTGTGGCCGGTGTCAATCAAACTGGGCAACACGATGAAAAACGACAAACATGGGGGCACAGCCAATTGGTTCACCCTAATGGAACGGTAGACACACTGGTTGAAGATGTTGACGCTTTGATTGTTGAGGTTGATTTCTCAGAAGTGTCGGAGTTTCGCAGCGCCGTTCCTGTAAACCAGCACCGGCGCCTTTCGTGATCTAAAACGCCCATTGATTCGTATGTGTGATATTCCCATTGAGATCAATTTGCTGTTCGCACACTCGGGTTAGCCCTGTGGCATCTTGCACGATATGGCTTCGGCAACGGGTGCCATACTCTTCGCCTAAAATACATTGCGAAGAAAGCTTAGCTTCCCATTCTATTGGTACGCCTGTGTTAGGCAGTTGTTCTTTCGGAGCAGGTTCAGTAGAACACAGAACGCTGTGTGCCGTGAGAGTGTTCTGCACCTTGGGAAGTTGATCATGTAGCTGTTGTTTAGCCTCGTTGAGTTTTGGCCAAGGTGTGTCTAAGGCGTCATTGCTCAGCCCGTATATTCCAGGGTTTAAAAAACGACCAGAAGGATTCGTCGAACTAAACCAAAACAAGCGTTTACCATCACACAGTAATAAATTGAACCCAGCATAATCGTTTATCTTGGGGGTGATGCTTTCATGAAAAGTCTCGATACTGCATTCGGATGATAAAAATTTTGTTACCAGTTCGCCGCGGCTAAGTTCTCTTTTCATGCCGATGTATCCAGGGCGTATATTCGTCAACAATGCGAACTTATTTTGACGATTTAGTCCAAGCCATGTTCCGCCCGCCTGTAAATCTTTACCCGCAAGAATTTCATTCGACCACCAGTGCATAGCTTGTGTTGGTCGCGCTCTGAATTCATCGCGGTTGGCGACCACGGTAAGAGGGTACTGTGACTGAGGTTGCCAAGAAAAAACAGCTAAGCACATGGAGGTTTCGCTCTTAAGAGATTAAAGTTTGTCAGCTAGAATGCACAGCAAATCGATTGCCATCAACATCTTGTAAGACTGCGCGATGGCCAAAAGGTTCCATAGAATGTATCGCCTGTAATACTTTTCCACCTTCCAGTTTTGCTATACTGACGGCTTGTTCTAATCGCCCTTCACAATTAAAGTAGGGCAGCATGGCGTTTGGGGTAGGTGTTACATTCGGTATGCTGAGCAGCGAAAGACCACTTGTTGAGCCTTGCTTCATCAGCGTTGCCATATCAGGGTTCGATTGTGTCGAGACGAGATCAAAATTTAATACAGCCTGATAAAACGATATGGCACGCGGTAAATTAGAAACGGGGATGTCTAACCATACAATAGCATTGCTGTGTGAAGTCATTTGTTTAATCACTGCTCTAAAACTATCGAGTTTAGAGCAGTGTGTTTACCGAAACAATCGTAAGATTGTTATTTTTTCATGTCGGTCGATTCAAAGATTTTATCTGCACTCGCTGCGACAAAGCCTTGATACAATTCGCCCGTTTCATCAAAATAGCGTTTTGCGAATTCGTAGTAACAAGTAGTGACTTCATGCTTCTGGCCATCTGAGAATTCAAATTCTTGTTTAGATGCCATGGTCGAGCTCTGTTCAAGCAATACAGAAGGGCTACCCTTAATGCGCCCGCCACTTTCATTAATTTGAAAGCCAAGCTCTTCAACGAGATCGTTCACTTGAGCGACTTCCGTGGTTTGCATTAATGCATTTACGTTGATAGTAAAATGATTGGCTCTTAGCCCAATGATGCTTAACCATGCTGCATATTCACTCTCTTCGGCTAACGTTAAGTAGTCTTCGTAACTCGGTGCTCGCCATAAGCGCCCGCGCCAAAAAATGCTCGGGTCGTTGACTTCTTTGGCGTCAATTTGTACCACCAAATCGTGGACAATTTTCTGAGCGGTATCGGAGAGCTCTTCAACCCTAAGTTCGCTTAAAAATACACGTGGTAAATCTTTTGAGGGTGGCGTGTAGCCATAGGCATCGAGTTTTTTGGCCGCAAAATGATAAGGCTCGTACCTTGTATAGCCTAATTCTAAAAGATAAGGCTCTAAATCTTTAATGGTAATTGGACCGATATTAAATGTTCGGAATGCGACATGATCGTTCAACACTTCTTCACCGCGTTGGCGCAAAGCATTGGCAATTGTCTCGGCCTGGGGTGTCATGTTTACGTAGTCTTGCCAAAGAGCAGAGTAAAAATCTTTTATGTTCACGAGAGGTCTCCAACGTCGCTTTATTGTTTTCTGAGCGTTAATTGCTCGACTGAGAATAGAGACAGCATACTGCGGCTAAACGCGTAAGGTTATCAGCCGAACGCCCTATATTTGCTTGATTGCGCCTCGACGGTGTTTAACTTTTAAAATATTGTCCCAAATCAAAATCGCAAGTGCTGACCATATTATTGAGAAGGTAATGAGCTTTTCTGTGCTAAAGGGTTCATCGTAAACAAAGACAGCTAAAAGGAACATGCCGCTGGGACCGATGTATTGGAAAAAGCCAAGCGCCGAAAGGGAAATTCGATTGGCTGCCGCGGCAAAGCACAGCAGCGGGATCATCGTGACAGGGCCAGCTAATACTAAAAGTGCGTTTAGGCTCGTACTGTTTTCTGTCAAGTTCAGTGTAGTGTGGGGCATCCATAGAAAGTAAACTGCAAAAATGGGTAGTAAAAGACCCGTTTCTAGTGCCATGCCTACGAAGCTGTCTACGCCCAGTTTTTTTCGAAAAAATCCATATAATGCGAAGCTGGTCGCAAGAAATAAGGCGACCCATGGCACTTTACCAAACTGAATAAGCTCGAAACCTACCGCGATCACACAAAGTGCAGCGGCAATAATTTGCGGTCTGTCGAGCCGTTCGGCAAAAAATAACATTCCTAATATAATGTTGATGAGCGGATTTATATAGTAACCAAGGCTGGCATCGAGCATTCGGTTGTCATTGACCGACCAGATAAATACGCCCCAGTTACCGCCAATGAGTAAGGTGGTTAAGAGCAGGTATTTTCGTGTCTTAGAGCTTTTTAACGCCTCTAATAATGCGGCCTTACGGTTCGTCAATGCAATAATAATTAGCGTAATTAGCAAAGACCAGATAACTCGATGCGTTAATATTTCTGTAGCTGGAACTTGGTCTATTAATTTAAAATAGATTGGGGCAAATGCCCAAAAGGTATAGGCTACTAAAGCAAAGATCACACCTTGGTTTTGATGACTCGGCATTCGCTCTCGATATTGGCAGTTTTATGGAGGGCGTTGACTTTAATGCCAAAATTAATAGGAAGCAATGTTTTGCCAAGCGATCTTTTGCGATGGTAGTGTAACTTCAAAATATAGGGCACAATAGGCTCTATAAAGCCGTAAAATCTAATTGACTATGGTCGCTGTGCTCAATGTAACGGTAATCGTCAGTCTCGGTGTATTGAATTTAAGGAAAAATGCAAATGATACGCAAATGTATGTTCCCGGTGGGTGGTTATGGCACTCGATTTCTTCCCGCAACCAAAGCATTACCAAAAGAGATGTTGCCTGTTGTAAATAAGCCGTTGGTTCAATACGGTGTAGAAGAGGCGATCGAGGCCGGCTTAAATTATGTCGGGTTCGTTACAGGGCGGGGCAAGCGTGCAATTGCCGACCATTTTGATATCTCTTATGAGTTAGAGCAAGAGATCAGCGGTACATCTAAAGAACAGTATCTTCAGTCTATCCGACACGTGATGCATGAAGGCATTTTTTCTTATACCCGCCAAAAAGAAATGAAGGGCTTAGGTCATGCAATTTTAGCCGGCGAGACTCTGGTGGGTAATGAGCCGTTTGGCGTGGTTTTAGCCGATGATTTATGCGTGGGCGATTCTGGTGAAGATAATGTCCTTGCGCAAATGGTTAAGGTTTATAAGCAATTCCGATGCTCAATCGTGGCCGTCATGGAAGTACCAGAAGACGAGATCCATAAATACGGTGTCATTGCAGGTGAAGCCATGAAAGATGGCCTTTATCGAGTCAGTGATATGATTGAAAAGCCCGATAAAGAAGATGCTCCAAGTAACTTGGCCGTTATCGGGCGTTACATTTTAACACCGGACATTTTTGAAATCTTAAAAGACACGCCTCCAGGCAAGAACAACGAGATTCAACTTACAGACGCATTAAAGCAACAAGCCCAAGATGGTGTGGTGTTAGCGTACCGCTTTAAAGGCACACGTTTCGATTGTGGTTCAGTTGAGGGCTTTGTCGAAGCGACTCAATATTGCTATGAAAACCTTTATAAAGAAGGTAAAGGCAACTAATCAGCCTTTTTGAACCGCCATAATGAAGCAGATTACTAATGCATTTTATGGCGGCATTCCTTTAAGGGAGAAGCACTAGCGTCACCGCAAATGTTTTGACCCTACCCGAAGCCAGCAGCTCGCAGCCTAAAACTCCGCTTAGGCGGCCAATGCCCATTGTTCGGTCGCTGTTTGTGCATCCATGCACCGCTTAACTTCGCCTTCCAGGCTCAGATTCCGATCAATGGGCAGTAGCCACCCAAGCTCAAAACGGTACCAATCTATATTTAATGGAGGGAGCGCTCGCAGGAAAGACACGTATGTTTTGACCCTACCCGAAGCCCGCAGCCCGAAGCCCAAAACACTCCAAAAAAACCCAAAAACTTTTCCCATGCAAAACGTGGTCAATTTACTAAACTGCTAGCTACACCACACTTTTATGCATTTTTGTTGTTATCTTTCAACATATTTGAGTGTATTTGCGCAGTATATGGTGAAAAAGGTTGACTATTTCGCTGAATTTTGTAATTTTACTACTTAATTGTTTTTACATAAATCACACACCTAATATAGGGGGTTTTAATACCATGGCTATTAAAGTAGGTATTAACGGTTTTGGCCGTATTGGTCGTTTCGTATTTCGCGCATCTTGTGAACGTGACGATATTCAAGTTGTTGCGATCAACGATTTAATTGATGTTGATTACATGGCTTACATGTTGAAATACGATTCTACTCACGGTCGATTTAACGGCACGGTAGAAGTTAAAGATGGCAACCTTGTTGTAAATGGCAATGTTGTTCGCGTAACGGCTGAACGCAACCCTGAAGACCTCGCTTGGGGCGATGTGGGTGTTGATGTAGTGGCTGAAGCGACAGGTATTTTCTTAACTGACGAATCCGCTCGTAAGCACATTCAAGCAGGTGCTAAGAAAGTTGTTCTTACAGGCCCTTCTAAAGACGCTACGCCTATGTTTGTTATGGGTGTTAACCATGAGACTTATGCGGGTCAAGACATCGTTTCTAATGCCTCTTGTACCACTAACTGCCTAGCACCCATTGCTAAGGTATTGAATGATAAGTGGGGCATTGAAAGTGGCCTTATGACAACGGTTCATGCAACTACAGCAACTCAAAAAACGGTTGATGGCCCATCTGTAAAAGATTGGCGTGGTGGTCGTGGCGCTTCTCAAAATATTATTCCTTCTTCAACAGGCGCAGCAAAGGCAGTTGGCGTTGTACTTCCTGAGTTGAACGGTAAGTTAACAGGTATGGCTTTCCGTGTACCGACAGCGAACGTCTCTGTTGTTGACTTAACGGTGAACCTATCTAAGCCTGCTACGTATGAAGAAATTTGTGCGGCCATGAAAGAAGCCTCTGAAGGCGATATGGCTGGCGTTATGGGTTACACAGAAGACGCAGTTGTTTCACAAGATTTCATTGGTGAAACAAAGACATCTGTATTTGATGCCGCTGCTGGTGTTGCACTAACTGACAAATTTGTGAAAGTTGTTTCTTGGTACGATAACGAGATTGGCTATTCAAATAAAGTGTTGGATTTGGCTGCTCATATTTCTAAGTAATCTGACCCAATTTTAAGTGTGGTAGACTTTAAAGCTTATACTTCGGTATAAGCTTTTTTTTTTGTTTCAGCATTTTATCTGAACTGACGAATCACTTTTGCTTGTTGCTCGGATCGTTGCTTCAAGTCATCTCCGAATTGCATAGTTTGGGCTGCGCTTTCGGCTAAGTCGGCTGTTAATGCTAAATCACTTTCTAAGCTACTGCTGATTTCATTTGCCGTTACAGATTGTTGAGTTGATTCACTGATTTTTCAGTATCATTCCTAGTAGCAACAGGAGATTCGGTTTTCTTGGTTGCACTGTTGAGGTTTTTTAGTCCAGCTTGAGTCTCTTCGTTGGCATCATTGGTTGACTCTGCTGTACCTTGAGCACTATTCGCAATCTCTTGAATAGAATTACTCAATTCTTGGACCGCGGCTGCGACTGAGTATTTTGAAAGTTTAGCTTAGTTTATAGCCAGAGTAGGCTGAGAGGAATAATTTATAAATTAATATTTAAAAAGTTTAAAAAATAAAAAAAGGCTTGCGAACAAGCCTTTTGTGGTTATACCGATTTATAGGTATAGGCGATTACGCCCTACCAAAAGTTAGTCTATAAAATGCACTGACATGGTATTGGTCGATGCAAATAAAGCGCCTCCAACAACGACAATAGGCTCGCCAGATTTAGCGAGATTATACTGAACGGCTTTTTCTTTGGCCTTTTCAAATATGCAATCGCTGTTCTCAAATGGCTCAACTACAGAAGTCGTTACGCCTTTAGTTAGGCATAATTGTTGAGCTGTCTTAGGGTCTCGCGTGAGCGCTAAAATTTGCGCTTTCGGGAAGTACTTACGGACTGATTTAACTGATTTACCATGCTGCGTAGCAACGACAATGACAGATGAATCTAAATCAACAGCTGTTTGCACGGCTGCTTTACACACAGATTCCGTGACGCGAAGTTCACCACCTTCTTCGTTGCTGATTCGCTCAACTTGCGACATGGCATCATCGGTACGCTCACAAATTTGTGCCATGATAGAAACAGTTTCTACAGGGTATTTACCTTTTGCTGATTCACCCGACAACATCACGGCATCGGTGCCATCGATGATTGCGTTTGCAACGTCACCAGCTTCGGCACGTGTGGGTCGAGGGTTCTTAATCATCGAGTCAAGCATCTGCGTTGCCGTAATAACGGGTTTACGAGCTTCAACACAGGCGCTAATCATCATTTTTTGTGCAAATATAACTTCTTCTACGGCTATTTCAACACCTAAGTCACCACGAGCTACCATGATGCCATCACTGGCTTCAAGAATCCCAGCGAAGTTATCAACACCTTCTTGGTTTTCGATTTTAGATATAATCTTAATTTGTTCGCCACCATTTGCGTTCAATAATGCACGAATTTCTTCAACATCCGAGGCTTTGCGGATAAACGAAGCCGCAACAAAGTCTACGCCTTGTCCGCAACCCCAAATGATGTCTGACCTATCTTTTTCTGATAGTGCCGGTAATTTAACGCTAACGCCTGGTAGGTTGACGCCTTTCTTATTGCCTAATTCACCAGTGTTCTCTACTCGACAAATAACATCATTGTCTTTAATTTCAGTGACAGTGAGTTCTAACAAACCATCGTCGAGTAAAACCGTATTGCCGACGCTTAAATCTTTGGTGAAATCAGGGTAGGTGACGGCCACTTTAGTGCTGTCGCCAACAACGCTTTGATCGGTGGTGAGCGTAAATGTTTGACCTGCATTGAGGAGAACATCGCCATCGGCTAGGTTCATTGTTCGAATTTCTGGACCTTTGGTGTCGAGAAGAATCGCAATTTTCTTGCCGGTTTCTTTAGATACTTCACGAACAGCTTGAATACGAGATCCGTGCTCTTCGTAATCACCGTGAGAGAAGTTGAGTCGCATGACATTCATGCCAGCATTGGCTAACTGAGTTAGCATCTCTTTAGATTCGGAAGCCGGTCCGATAGTACAAACGATCTTAGTCTTTCTCATGGTAAAGAAACCCCTTATGGAATGGTTACGTAATGATAGAACCCGCTAAACTTTAAATTATTATAATGTCACTTAGTTGGCGTTAAATTTTGGTAATACTACAAAATTTAGCTTGTATGCGGTGTTCATTATAAGTTTAGATTATGCCAAAAAAAACGCTAGTTGTCGCTATAAATGGCGTTTAAGGGAGCAAATAAAGGGTGCGATGGCTGTAATGCCTTTAAGTTACTGGGCTCATTCCAAGTAAAATAGGTGGGTGAATAGCGTATTTTTGTTGTTTAATTACAACAATTTATGATTTTTATAGATTGTTAATGCAGAAGCTCACCTAAAATTATGCCTTTTCATATTCGTCTTTGAGGCAAAAAAAAGCCAACGATGAACACGTTGGCTTTACATGAGCAGTTTTAGAAAATTGCTGTTATAGCACTAGCCTTCTCACATCAGCCATTACACTGGCTATGTAAGTAGTGAATTTTGCGGCATCAGCCCCATTAATCGCTCGATGATCGTATGAAAGCGACAACGGAGTGAATGTACGAGGAACAAATTCAGAACCGTTCCAATGCGGTTTCACGGCATTCTTAGAAACGCCTAGAATGGCCACTTCAGGAGCATTTACGATTGGTGTAAAGGCTGTTCCGCCTAATCCGCCCAGGCTGCTGACAGTGAAGCAACCGCCTTGCATTTCGTTTGGTTTCACTTTGCCATCTCGGCCGCGCTTTGCAAAATCAATGATTTCTTCAGCAATTTGCCAGATCGACTTCTTATCAGCATCTTTAATGACCGGAACTATTAAGCCGTTCGGAGTATCCACCGCAATGCCAATATTTACATAGTGCTTCTGCACCATGCGTTTACCGTCTGCCATGAGTGAAACGTTGAATTTCGGGAATTCTACTAAGCCCGAAGCACAAGCTTTTACAATGAAAGCAAGCGGACTGATTTTGACGCCTCGTTTTTCCATCTCAGGCTTTAAAGACTGTCGGAAACTTTCGGTGTCAGTGATGTCAGCTTCATCAAATTGCGTTACATGTGGGATGACCAACGCATTCCGCGTCATATTGACCGCAGTTATTTGTTGAATACGATTCATCTCAACAATATCGATATCGCCAAATTTCGAGAAATCTTGGTCTGGCACAGTTGGCAAAGCACCACCCACGGTTTCTTGCTTTGGCTCTTGTAAGCGCTTTTTAACCCATGCTGCCACATCGTCTTTTATAATACGGTTGCGTGGTCCTGTACCGGGCACTAGCGCTAAATCAACACCAAATTCGCGAGCCAAACGGCGCACAGCAGGGCCTGCATGAACGTTTTTGCTCGGTTTAACAGGGGCAGATTCATAGGCATGAGCTAATACAGCCGGTTGCTCTTCTGCTGCGGCTTTTGGAGAACTCGCCGGCGCTGCGCTAGACGTTTTAGCTGGCGCAGGGCTTTCAGGAGAAGACGATGTCGCCGATCCTTTTACTTTTACTTCTATTAGCAAATCACCTTGAGATACTTCGTCGCCATCAGAAACTTTTACCGCGGTAACTTCGCCTTCTACGGGAGAAGGAACATCCATAGAGGCTTTGTCAGACTCAAGAACTACTAAAGTGTCGTCAATACTCAATTGGTCACCCGGTTTAACGGCGATCTCAATGACTTTTGCGCTGTCCATGCCGATATCGGGAACTTTTACTTGTTCAACACTCGATTCAGCGGATGCTACCGGTGCTGATTCGGCCGTTTTCGATGGTGCAGGAGCCGAAGCTTCAGCGCCTGAAGACGCTGTTTTCAACTCGACTAAAATAGCGCCCTGAGAAACTTCATCGCCTTCTTTAACGCGAATCGCGACAACTTCACCGGCCTTGGGTGTCGGAACATCCATGGACGCTTTATCTGATTCTAAAACAACCAAAGTGTCATCTTCTGATAAGGTATCACCTACCTTCACAGCGATCTCAATAACATTCGCACTGTCCATACCAATGTCTGGTACCGCAATTTCTTCTACGCTACTAGAGGCTGGCGCATTGGCTGTGCTTTCTTCGCTATTGGATGCATCAGAAGCTTCCGCTTTTGGTGCCGAGTTTTCATTGGCATTGCTGGACCCTTCAACTTCAAGGTAAACCAACTCATCGCCTTCTTTAACTTCATCACCTTCGGCAATTTTAATTTGAGTTATTTTTCCAGACATAGGCGACGGAACATCCATTGACGCCTTGTCTGATTCTAGAACAATGAGAGTGTCGTCTTCATTGATCGTATCACCTATTTTTACTGCCACTTCGATGCAGGTGGCAGAATCCATACCGATATCGGGTACTCGGATTATTTCAGTTGTCATATAAGACTCCTAATTCCGCAATCACACTGTCATTGGGTTTGGTTTATTGATGTCTAGACCGAATTTTTCGATCGCCTGTGAGACGACTTTCGCTTCGATCGTTCCTTCATCTGCTAGCGCTTTTAACGCTGCTACGGTGACCCAATGGCGATCCACTTCAAAGAAGTGACGCAATTTCGCGCGAGAATCACTGCGTCCAAAACCATCGGTTCCTAAGACATGGTAATCTTGTGGCACCCATTTACGGATTTGGTTGGCGTAGTTTTTCATGTAATCACTGGCCGAAATAACCGGTCCACGACGCTTCGATAATGTCTTAGTGACATACGCCTCTTTTGGTTTAGATTCAGGGTTTAATAAATTGGTTCTATCAATATCTAAACCGTCGCGGGTCAGTTCGTTGTACGATGTAACCGCCCAAACATCGACTTGTACGTCAAAGTCGTTGCGCAAAATTTCTGCGGCTGCTCGAACTTCTTGCAAGATAGAACCAGACCCCATTAGCTGAACGGCTTTCTTGCCTTTTTTCACGCCATCTTCAAGCAAATACATGCCTTTCTTGATGCCTTCGGCCATTTTGTCATCGACCAAACCTGGGTTTTGGTAGTTTTCATTCAGCGTAGTGAGATAGTAGAAAACATTTTCTTGGTTTTCGACCATTCGGCGCATGCCTTCCTGGATGATCACGGCAACTTCATAACCATAGGTAGCATCGTAAGTGATGCAGTTTGGAATAGTGCCTGCCAATATATGGCTGTGACCATCTTGATGCTGCAAGCCTTCGCCGTTAAGAGTGGTACGACCAGACGTAGCACCAATTAAGAAGCCTCTGGCTTGTAGATCACCCGCCGCCCAAGCTAAGTCGCCGATGCGTTGGAAACCAAACATAGAATAATAAACGTAGAAC
Organism: Reinekea marina; assembly: GCF_030409715.1. Lineage (NCBI taxonomy): Bacteria > Pseudomonadati > Pseudomonadota > Gammaproteobacteria > Oceanospirillales > Saccharospirillaceae > Reinekea > Reinekea marina. The sequence continues at coordinate 2,702,608 of NZ_JAUFQI010000001.1, read as the reverse complement.
GGAATCATTTGGTGGTTGTAAGTGCTGTAAGAGGTTGCAGCTGCAATCCAAGCACTCATAGCGCCAGCTTCGTTGATACCTTCTTGGAGTATTTGACCCTTGATGTCTTCTTTGTACCACATGACTTGGTTTTTATCTTGCGGGATGTACGTTTGCCCCCACGGAGAATAAATACCAAACTGACGGAACATGCCTTCCATACCGAAAGTACGTGCTTCATCAGGCACAATAGGAACAATACGATCACCAATGGTTTTATCTTTCATTAATTGCGACAACATACGAACAAAAGTCATGGTTGTCGAAATTTCACGCTCACCGCTTTCTTTGGTTAGCGCTTCAAACGTTTCAATACCTGGAATTTTAATTTTTTCAGCGGCGTTGATGCGTCGTGCTGGAATGTAACCGCCTAGGTTGTTGCGGTGGTTACGAATGTATTGCATCTCAGGGCTGTTCTCGCTTGGACGATAGAATGGAATCTTCCCATCTTCTAAGTCTTTGTCGCTAATAGGAACACCACAGCGATCACGGAACGTTTTTAGATCATCGACCGATAGCTTTTTCAACGAGTGAGTCATGTTTTTCGCTTCACCCGCTTCGATGCCGTATCCTTTAACGGTATGCGCTAAAATTACCGTTGGTTTGCCATTGTTGTCGCTTACGGCTTTTTGGAAAGCGGCATAAACTTTATACGGATCGTGCCCACCTCGGTTTAGGCGATAAATTTCTTCATCGGACATATCTTTAACCAGGTCAGCCAGCTCAGGGTATTTTCCAAAGAAGAATTCACGCGTGTACGCACCGCCATGAGATTTGTAGGCTTGTAATTCGCCATCAACGACTTCGTCCATGCGCTTTTGCATGAAACCTTTCTTGTCTTTAGCAAACAGTTGATCCCAATGTCGACCCCAGACAACTTTAACGACATTCCAACCCGCGCCACGGAACATGCCTTCAAGTTCTTGAATGATTTTTCCGTTTCCACGAACAGGGCCGTCTAAGCGCTGAAGGTTACAGTTGATCACAAAGTTTAAGTTATCAAGATTTTCGCGTCCAGCTAACGAAATGGCACCCAATGATTCTGGCTCATCCATTTCTCCGTCGCCTAAGAAAGCCCAAACACGACCCCCTTTGTCGATCTTTTCACGGTTTTCCATATAACGCATTACATGGGCTTGGTAAATGGCTTGAATAGGACCTAAGCCCATCGAAACCGTTGGGAATTGCCAGTAGTCTGGCATTAACCATGGGTGAGGGTAAGAGGACAGACCTTTACCGTCTACTTCACGGCGGAAATTCTCAAGCTGCTCGTCGGTTAAACGGCCTTCAACATAAGAGCGTGCATAAATACCCGGAGCAATGTGACCTTGGAAATAAATCATATCACCTGGATGGGTTTCGGTTGGTGCACGCCAAAAATGGTTGAAACCAATATCGTATAAGGTTGCAGAAGATTGGAAACTTGAAATATGGCCGCCTAAGTCATCGCCAGATTTATTGGCTTTAACTACCATTGCTACCGCATTCCAACGAATCATCGCACGGATTTTTCGCTCCGTTTCATTATCGCCTGGGTACTTTGGCTCATCTTCAAGCTTAATGGTATTGCGAAACGGCGTGTTGATTGCAAACGGAACGTCTGAGCCTCCGTCTGTTACTTGGTCCGATAATCGCTTTAATAAGAATTGCGCTCGATTATTACCTTCTTCACGTACGACTGATGCCAGTGCATCTAGCCATTCCTGTGTTTCGATAGGATCTAAATCATGTTCCATAGGTTAATACCCTCTTGCCCCAATGGTGTGTTTCAAACATCTATGTTTGTCATTTAATCAGTTTACTTTAGCTAACTTACGCCATTTAGCGAGTTAAAGAAAACTGGCGAAATTACGCTTTTTTCTGTCCCAAAAACGCCAAACGGCAGCCGAGGCTGCCGTTTGGGAAATGTTATTTAACGGACGCCTTTTTACAGTATATTGCCAACACTTACAATCTTAAATGTATTGCTGCCGCCATGGACGCCCGAATGATCGCCATAACTTAAGATGACTAAATCGCCATCTTTAACCAGATTTCGTTTTTTTAATTCATCAACAGCGGCTTTGTTAATTTGTTTGTCTTCGATACTAAATAAATCAAATGGAATGGCTTCAACGCCACGATACAAAGACACGCGACTTTGTGTTGCTTCATGGCGAGTCAGTGCATAAATAGGCATGCCAGAACTGATTCGTGACATCCATTTAGCCGTGGAACCCGATTCGGTCATGGCAATTATAGCTTTGACGCCGCGAAGATGATTAGCCGCATACATGACAGTCATGGCTATCGTTTCGTCAATGCGCTTAAACTCAGAGCCCAATCGGTGTCGAGACTCGGTAGTCAATTTGTGCTTTTCGGCTCCGATGCAAATATCACTCATGGCTCGGACCGTTTCTAATGGATATTTGCCGGCAGCGGTTTCAGCAGAACACATAATAGCATCTGTGCCATCTAGCACTGCGTTAGCGACATCAAACACCTCGGCTCTAGTTGGAAACGGGTGCTCTATCATCGATTCCATCATTTGAGTCGCGGTTATGACTATTCTGTCTAATGTGCGTGCTCGTTTAATAATGTGCTTTTGTACGGCTATTAATTCCGGGTCGCCAATCTCAACACCTAAGTCACCGCGTGCAACCATCACTGCCTCAGACGCTAAGATAATGTTGTCTAAGTTTTCATGATCGAGAACGGCTTCCGCTCGCTCTAGCTTAGCCACTAATTCTGCGCTTGAACCGGCCGCATTGAGCAATTGCCTTGCTTCATGCATGTCTTTAGGGCCGCGCGGAAATGATACGGCTAAATAATCGGCCTCAAGCTCGGCAGCTAACTTAATGTCTTCTTTATCTTTTTCAGTTAAGGCGGCCGCCGAAAGCCCACCGCCTAGCTTGTTGATCCCTTTGTTATTAGACAGCGGGCCACCTTGGATGACCGTAGTATGTACGGCATTGCCTACTATTTCAGTGACTTTTACTCGAACACGTCCGTCATCTAAAAGGTAAACATCGTCCGGTTTGCTGTCGTGCGCTAACTCTGGGTAATCAATGCCAACTATTGATTCTGAGCCTTCGTTTTTATCGAAATCGGCGTCAAGGATAAAAGATTGGTTGTTTTGAAGTTGGACGGTTTTGTTGTCTTTAAATTTAGCGATACGAATCTTTGGGCCTTGCAAGTCGGCTAGAATCGCAACAGAAATACCTAATTTTTTAGAAATAGATCGAACGGCTAATGCTCGCTGACGGTGTTGTTCCGCGTCGCCATGAGAGAAATTTAGACGAACTGTATTGGCACCGGCTATCAGTAGTTGCTCTAAAACACCCTCTGCATCGGTGGCTGGGCCAAGCGTGGTGACAATTTTAGTGCGTCTTAAGGTCATTCTTTTGGCTCTCTTGTTCAATTTTTATATGAAAAAAACCAATGGAGTCTACTACAGTACAAGCAATAATAAGTTGATTTTGTAATTTTATTACAATTAGATTCGATTCTCAAACGAATCACACCTGCAAATTGAGTTAAGCAGGTGTGGGTATAAATAGTGAGAAAAGAAGGGATCAGTCGCTTTGTTCTTCTTGAAAACGCGTTTCAGACAGAGCGGCTTTAATTCGCTTGAGATGGCTTTGAAATTCGGGACCTAGCTTTAAGGTAACGCCAGTCGCTAACACATCCAAGATAGTTAAGTGCACTAATCGAGACGTCTGTGGAGTATAGATGTCGGTGTTTTCAGGGCTATCAACGCCTAACAAAATATGGCTGCTGTTAGCCAGTGGTGTATGCGGAGAGGTTAATGCTATAACCGTTGCGCCAGAATCTTTGGCGATCTTTGCTGTTTCTACCAAGGAAATTGTTCGACCCGTATTGGAAATAATAACTACGACATCGCCAGGCTTGGTAGCGGCTGCGGCCATTCTTTGTTGTAGAACATCGATATAGGCGACACAAGGCGTGTTTAAACGGAAAAATTTATTCTGGGCATCCATCACAACTGAGCCTGATGCGCCTAATCCGTAAAACTCTATTCTTCTTGCTTGTGAAAGCGCATCAACCGTACGGCTTAACGCATTTGGGTCTATGGAGCGTTTGGCATCGCTGATAGCGCTCACGGTTGCTTCAAATATTTTACTGCTGTAGTCCTCGACACGATCATCAGGCTCAACATTTCGGTTAACGTAAGGGGTTCCGGTCGCCAAGCATTGCGCGAGTTTCAATTTAAAATCTGGAAAACCTGTACAGTCTAATGACCGGCAAAAGCGATTCACGGTAGGTTCTGATACGTCAGCTGATTTTGCTAAGCTGGCTATACTGGAGCGAATCGCTTTGTTGGGATCTTGTAATATTACGACCGCCACTTTGCGTTCGCTTTTGCTTAAAACGCTTGGGTTCGATTTGAGGCGATCTAGTATATTTGTGGCCATTATAATTGTATTCCGAACAGTGGGTCTTCGGTAGATTGTAGGGAATATCAGTAGTCGAGGTAAAGCAAAAAGGCGATAGATTTCCGTTTTATATAAACTAAGTTCGAATATTGTGAACAAAGAAGCCCGCTCGCATGAAACCATGGGCTTTAGTATGGGCTTAAATTTTAGATTTTTGGTAATTAAGTTACTAGATAATGCTATAAAAAGTGGCAATGGCGACCTTAATTGAAATATAGTTACAAAAAGCATTTCAATTTTTAACTTTATAAGGGTTTTACATAATGACTCAGTATGGATTAATCGCGGATATTGGCGGCACTAATGCTCGGTTCGCGCTAGCGCCTATCAAAAGTTTTGAACATCCCCATTTACTGAGTTTGTCTGAAAGTGAGCTTGTTGCCCCGAAGGCCTTAAACGGCGCAGAATATGAAACGATTGAAGCCGCCATTTTAGCCTATCTATCGGGCCTTGATAAAGAATACTCAAAACCTAAGCATGCGGTTATGGCAATTGCCTGCCCAACGGACAAAGACCAAATCACCATGACCAATCACACCTGGTCATTCTCGGTTTCTGCGCTCAAAGCGAGTTTAGGATTAGTGAGCTTAAAATTCATTAATGATTACAATGCAATGGCAAACGCTATTCCGCATTTGGCCGCTGACGAATTAGTGAAAGTAGGGCGTGGTGAAGCCGTAGTTGGCAAACCGATGGCAATTACAGGTCCGGGAACAGGGTTGGGTTTGGCTGCGTTGGCCTTTAATGATTTAGGACCTATCACCATAGAAACAGAAGGTGGGCATGCTCACTTTGCCCCAACGAATGAAAAAGAAATCGCCATATTGCAGTATCTATTGACCAAGCATGATCGAGTCTCGAACGAGCGATTAGTGTCTGGCATGGGTTTAGAAAATATTTATCAAGGGCTTTGTTATTTTAATAAGCAACCCATTGTAGAATTAACGGCACCTGAAATTTCGAAAAGAGCGCTTGAGCAAGCAGATCCGATAGCCGAAGAAGCTTTATCTACGTTTTGCGCAATCACAGGAAGTTACGCCGGTGATGTGGCCTTAACCCTTGGAGCAAAAGGCGGTGTGTATATTACGGGTGGTATTGTGCCGCGTTTTCTAGACTATTTCTTGGAAAGCGAGTTTCGAGCTCGGTTCGAAGAAAAAGCGAGGTTGTCGGGATTTGTTGAGAGCATTCCAACGTACGTTGTTATGGCGAAGCAACCAGGTTTGTTGGGCTCGGCGGCGGTATTGAATCATCAAGTTCATACTCAGAATTAAAATGCGAAGTACATTGAGATTGGTAAAATGAGTAAAGAAATTGAGGCAATCCTGGCGCTCGCAGCGCCTGTGATTCCAGTGTTAACTGTAAATCGAGTGGAAGATGCGCTGCCTTTAGCGATGGCGCTAAAACAAGGTGGTATTCGTGTAATTGAAGTTACCCTAAGAACGGACGCTGCCATGAATGCCATAGCCGAAATGAAAAAAATCGACGGGCTACTCATTGGTGCAGGTACGGTAACTCGCGAAGGCCAATTGCATGAGTTGTTATCGATAGGGGCAGACTTTGCCGTCAGCCCCGGTGCAACGCCAAAGTTATTGGAAGCTGGAAAGCGTGTCGGTGTGCCTTTTTTACCGGCCATTTCAAGTGTGTCGGATATGATGCAAGGTATTGAGCTCGGGTATCGTTGCTTTAAATTTTTTCCAGCCGAGGCCGCCGGTGGTGTGGAGTCGCTTAAATCTTTTGCTGGTCCATTTCCGGATGTATCTTTTTGCCCTACGGGTGGCATTACAGAGGCTAACTTTAAACACTATCTCGAGCTTCCGAGTGTGCTTTGTGTCGGAGGGTCTTGGCTGGTGCCTGCCGATGCCATTAATCAGCAAGACTGGTCTCGTGTAACTCAATTAGCTCAAAGTGCCTTGGGAAAGTAAACAGTGGCGTTCTAGATTTAGAAACTCCACCTGATGAAAAATCCCACCTTAAAAGATAATTTCTTACGCGCGCTCTTTCTAATAGTGCTCTAAAATGCCTCAATAAATTGGATAATTGTACAACCAAGATTGACGACGTTGTGCATAAACAAAGGGGTTATCAATGGCAAACTATGAGCTTTCATCTAAAGTTGCTCATCTGCGTCACGTTTCAAATAAATTTGTAGATTATCTTGGTAATGAAGCTGACGTTGCGTTTGAAAATATAGAGTTAATTCTACGCGCAATGGGTTACAACCTTGACGATGATGAAGCTTTAAGTGTGCAAGCTACGCAATTAGATACACATCAGTGGTTAACTTTACTCGAACCAATTACTGTGTTGTCTCCATTACGTGATTCTTGGGGTGTTAATTTGTACATCACCAGCCAAGATTTAATGACTCCTTCTAACTGGCAAATTTCCTTTGAAGACGGAAGTACTTTAGAGAGTGTTGTGCATTTAGATATGCTGACTCAAACCGGTGATTATTGGATGGGTGAGACACAATATGTACGAAGACTTCTCACGTTGCCGCCAGATTTACCCTTAGGATATCACCAAATTAAAGTTGTCGTTGGTGATCGGGTAGAAACTCGCCCGCTTATTGTCACCCCTAAAACCAGCTTTCAGTCTGAGCCAATGGCCAGAGGTGATAAAATTTGGGGTACAGCGATTCAGCTATATACCTTGCGCTCCGACAGCAACTGGGGGATGGGAGATTTCACCGACCTGGCTCAGCTTATAGAAGATTTAGCCGCCCAAGGCGCTGATGTCATTGGATTAAATCCTATTCACGCGCTTTATCCAATCAGTCCAGATCACAACAGTCCATATTCTCCTTCGAATCGAAGTTTTTTGAACAGCTTGTATGCGGATGTGACGAAGGTGCCAGAGTTTAAGCACTCTAAAGCCTTGCAAAAAAAGGTCAGTTCAAAGGTGTTTAATGAGCGTCTAAAGCAGCTTAGAGCTGTTGAAGATGTAGACTATCAGGGCGTGAGTGCCGCAAAACATGAATGCTTTGAATTGCTGTATCAAACCTATTTGAAAGAGCACCACGGCACTGGCTCGGCGCGAGAACAGGCCTTCAATGCATTTGTAGAGCAACAAGGTGAGCCACTAGTGCAGCACGCACTGTTTGAAGCATTGCTGGCTCACTTTAAAGCGCTCGATATTAATGCCTGGGGTTGGCCGGTTTGGCCGGATGCCTATAAAGACCATCGCTCTGCAGAAGTTAAAGCCTTTAAAAAAGAAAACCAAGAAGCTATTCGCTACTGGCAATACTTGCAATTTATTACCGATGAGCAGCTGCAAGCGGTAGATGCGTTAGCGAAACAGTTAGGCATGAAAATCGGGATATACCGTGATTTAGCCGTCGGGGCAGACAAGGGTGGCGCTGAAATCTGGTCGAATAAAGAAAGCTTTTGCTTAGATGCCTCGGTGGGAGCACCGCCTGATGCCTTAGGACCAAACGGCCAAAACTGGGGCTTGCCTCCGTTAGACCCTGTTAAACTAAAAGATAATGCTTACAGTACGTTTATTACATTGCTGCGAAATAACATGAGGGCATGTGGTGCACTCCGCATAGATCATGCTATGTCTCTTTTGCGTTTATGGTGGTGCCCACCTGGCAAAACGGCCGCCTACGGTACTTATGTTTATTACGATATGTTCGATATGCTCGGCATTTTAAATTTAGAGTCGCAGCGTAACCAATGTTTGGTGATTGCTGAAGATTTAGGAACGGTACCGGATGAAGTGACGGAGTTTTTCCCGAAAGCAGAGCTTTATTCGAATAAGGTGTTCTATTTTGAAATAGCGGAGCAAGGGTGTACGGAACCTGCGGACTACGCGAGCAAAGCATTGGCGATTGTGTGTAACCATGATATGCCAACGCTCAAAGCGTTTTGGAATAAAAGTGACCTTGCGCTACGCTGGGAGCTGGGTATGTTCGGTTCAGAGCAAGACTACACTGCAGAGCAAGTTACCCGCGATACAAATAAGCAGCATATTTTAACCCTGTTAAAGCGGTATAATCGATTACCGAGCACCGTGTCGAGCGAAGTAGAGCAAGTACCTGAAATGACAGAAGCACTCTGCATGGCGATACATGCGCAGTTAGCCGAGGTAAATTCGCAAATAGTCGCGGTACAGCTAGAAGATCTCATGCTGATTAATAAGCCAGTGAATATTCCAGGAACCAGTTCTGAGTATCCGAATTGGCGTAGAAAACTTTCAAAAAGTACCGAAGCTCTCTTCAAACAACCGGAAATTGTTCAATTTTGTAAATCTTTGAATAAAATCCGAGCAAATTAGGTTAAATAACGTTGTTGTGGATTATTTTGCGTCATTGACTCTTCTGAAAGCCCCATAAAGTGGGGCTTTTTAATATAGGGTGTCAATTGGTAGTTTAATTACAGGTGTTTGGAAAAAGTTCGACATGAAATTCGAATTGTGCTGTAATAAAACAACAAAAATAAAAGCGGTATCTATGCGAACCCTCAGGGGGTAAGCATGCACGGGCTCTCATCCTCTGAGAAGATGAGTAGACGAGTTGAATCGACAAACGAGTAAACACTAATGGCGAGTATTAAATTCGAGAACGTTATAAAAAGTTACGGTGATGTGAACATCATTAAAGGGCTAGACCTAGAGATTCAAGATAAAGAATTCATGGTTCTGGTTGGACCCTCTGGCTGCGGTAAATCTACAACATTACGCATGATTGCAGGGCTAGAAGAAATCACCGACGGAAAACTCTACATTGGTGACCGAGTTGTAAATACGGTTCACCCAAAAGATCGTGATGTGGCGATGGTGTTTCAAAGTTATGCGCTATACCCGCACATGACCGTTTTCGAAAACATCGCTTTCGGTTTGCGTTTGCGTAAAATGGATAAAAATGAAATTGATCGTCTGGTGACTGAAGCCGCTGAAACCTTAGGTTTAGCTCAGTTATTAGATAGAAAACCAAAGGCGCTTTCTGGTGGCCAGCGCCAGCGTGTTGCTTTAGGCCGTGCGATTGTTCGTAAGCCTTCAGTATTTTTGTTCGATGAGCCACTTTCGAACTTAGATGCCGAGTTACGTGTGCAAATGCGTGCCGAAATTGCGAACCTGCAAAAGCGATTAGGTATTACCGCTGTTTACGTGACCCATGACCAAGTTGAAGCAATGACCATGGGTGACCGTATTGCTGTTTTACACGACGGCCATTTACGTCAAGTGGGCACGCCATTAGATTTGTACGATACGCCAGCGAACGTTTTTGTGGCCCAATTTATTGGTACGCCAAATATGAACGTTCTAACAATGACGGTTTCAGAAGATGGCAAACAGTTAGTCAGTGAGTGCGTTACTTTTAATACTCCAGAGGCATGGAAAGAAGGTGTTGAAGCACGTAAAGGTAAGCAAGTTGTCGTTGGTTTCCGTCCTGAGTTTGTCCGTGAAGCTCAAGAACACGAATGGAAAAACGTGGCAAACATTACGGGTAATGTGAGTATTGTAGAAACTTTAGGCCACGAAGTTGTGGTTCACTTTACCGTTGCGGGTGAAAAAGCGCCTTTTATTGCTAAAATGGACGTTCATAAAACGCCTAAAATGGGCGATGAAGTGGCTTTACATGTTAATGCGGATAAATTGCATATTTTTGATGCCGAAACGCAAGAGCGTCTATAGTACAGGTATGTTAGTGTAGAAGTTGAATCATAAAAGCCGACGATAATGTCGGCTTTTTTAATGGTTTCGGTTTAAATCAATGTACAGTTGTATACATAAAGTGAGCCTAAAATGAAATTTCAGATAGCGTCACCCAGTCATTACTTTACAGACTTAAGGCTGCCATGGTCTCGCCATCTTAATGAGTGGCCGGAATCGTTGTTTGTTGAGGTTGCCCGAGGAATACATCGAAACGTTGTTAAATTTATCAGCCACAAAGAACGTGTGTATGCACTTAAAGAATTGGCAACACCGATAGCAACAAAAGAATACCGGTTACTGCGCGAACTAGAAGAAATGGGATTACCGGTGGTAGAGCCTGTGGGTTTGGTGACGCATCGAAATGAAAATATCCAAGAAGCCAGCTCGCATTTAGTTACGTCAGAACGCCATTTTGATATGAAAGGCCGAGGCTTATTAATCACAAATTATTTAGTCGGGGCTCTTCCTTATAGAATTATAATTCAACAAGGCATTAGCCCGGCTCAAATGCACCAAATGCTGGATGCTTTGGCCGAATTATTGGTTCGATTGCATTTGTCAGGGTTTTACTGGGGCGATTGCTCTTTCTCGAACGCATTGTTTAGGCGCGATGCTGGACTCATGGCGGCCTATTTAGTGGATGCCGAAACCGGTGAGCTTATGGACGAAGTGTCGCAAAACCGACGTGAATTTGATGTCGATATTGCGCATACAAATATTGCGGGAGATTTAATGGATCTGGAAGCATCCGTTGGGTTACCCGGAAATCTTGATCCAGTTGATTTGTCCGATTATCTCGTGGAACGCTATAACTTGCTTTGGGCTGAGTTAACGCGCGATGAAGTGTTCGACCCAGAAGACCAATACCTAATAGAGAAGCGAATTGGTCGATTAAACGACTTAGGGTTCGATGTAGAAGAGATGGAAATCACCACCGTCGACAACGGAAAGCAGGTTCGAATGGTGCCTAGAGTCGTGGAGCACTGGCATCATAAAAGAAGGTTGGCTTCTTTAACGGGCTTGCAAGTGCAAGAAAACCAAGCCCGCCGGTTGCTCAATAGCCTGTATCGCTACAAAGTCACCTTGTCTGAGCAGGCCGGTTCAGAAGTACCATTGCCGGTAGCAGCCTATCGTTGGTTATCTGAAATATTCAACCCCGCCGTTCAGGAAATTCCGTCTCACTTAAAAGGTGACTTGGATGATGCTGAGATGTTCCATGAAATTCTCGAGCATCGTTGGTATTTGAGCGAGGAAAAAGGACACGACGTTGGAATGGAGTGTGCCTCTCGAAGCTATATAGATAACGTGCTGTCAAAGCGATTTTAATAATACATGTTGAACTTTGTTGAATCAGACCCATATTGGGTCTTCCTTTTGGTAAAAGTAGGGCCGCTATGTCGAATGCATTAGAAATTTCTCAGCTAGAAAAAGTCTATGAAAATGGTTTTCGTGCTTTAAAAGGCATCGACTTAGCCGTACAGGAAGGTGATTTCTTTGCATTGTTAGGTCCGAATGGCGCAGGTAAGTCGACATCGCTGGGTATTGTTTCCTCTTTGGTGAATAAATCTGCTGGTAATGTGAAGGTATTTGGTTATGACCTAGATACACAGCGTGAGCAAGTAAAAAGATGTTTAGGGATTGTGCCTCAAGAATTTAACTTTAACTCATTCGAAAAAGTAGAGGACATCATCATTCAGCAGGCAGGCTACTATGGTTTGCCCAGAAAACTTGCCAAAGAAAGAACCGAAAAATATCTCAAAAAACTCGATTTATGGGATAAGCGAAGCACTCAGGCGCAACGATTATCGGGTGGTATGAAGCGCCGATTAATGATTGCCCGTGCCTTGGTTCATGAACCCAAAATGCTCATTTTAGATGAACCAACGGCGGGTGTTGATATAGAAATTCGCCGCTCGATGTGGACTTTTTTGAAAGAGCTCAACGCTCAAGGCACAACCATAATATTAACGACGCACTATTTAGAAGAAGCGGAAAGCTTATGTCGAAATATCGCTATCATCGGCCAAGGTAGTATCATTGCCCAAGGGCGAACGAAGGAATTACTTAAAGAGAAAAATAAATCGACCTTTGTTGCCGATTTAACCGGTGAGTGTGCAGAGGTCCCTGAGTCTTTAGCACCATTCGATGCACGCCTAGTAGATAACACCAGTTTAGAATTTAGCTTACAAAAAGGTCGCAGTTTGAACACAATATTTTCAGCACTTTCAGAGGTTGGGTTAGAAGTGAATAGCATTCGACCAAAAACTAATCGGTTAGAAGAGTTGTTTATTGATTTAACTGGGAAAGAGCAAGTTAAGGAGACCGCATTATGAGTCATCCATATTGGGTCGCATTTTGGTCTATCGTCTATAAAGAAGTAAAACGATTCCTTAGAATTTGGCCACAGACATTACTGCCGCCTGCGATAACAATGGTGCTTTATTTTGTGATTTTTGGAAACCTAATCGGCTCCCGTATTGGTGAAATGGATGGTTTCGATTACATGCAGTTTATTGTACCCGGGCTGATCATGATGTCTGTGATCACCAACGCCTATGGGAATGTAAGCTCCAGTTTTTTCTCAAATAAATTCCAGCGATCTATTGAAGAATTACTTGTTGCTCCTGTCCCTAATTGGATTATTTTAGCTGGGTTTGTCATTGGCGGGGTGGCGCGCGGGCTTGCTTGCGGGTTAATTGTTACCGCTCTCTCGTTGTGGTTTACAGACCTACACGTTCATAACATTTGGGTCACCTTATCGGTGATACTATTAACTGCGATTGTCTTTGCTACCGCCGGTTTGATCAACGCAATTTTCGCTACTAAATTTGATGACGTGACCATAGTACCAACATTCATCTTAACGCCATTAACCTATTTAGGTGGCGTTTTTTATTCGGTTTCTTTATTGCCTGAGCTTTGGCAGTGGGTCAGTAAACTGAATCCAATTCTATACATGGTAAACACTTTTCGATATGGCATCATAGGTATTACCGATATACCGGTAGGCATTGCATATATTATGTTGGCTATATTTGTATTGGTGTTAGGCGGATGGGCGCTCCATTTGTTAAATACCGCAAAAGGGCTACGCTCTTAAATATTCGTTAACATAGAGGTTAATATGGCAACGCCAGAACAATCACCGTTGGGAAAATCCAGTGCCTACATAGATCAGTACGATCCTTCTTTGCTGTTCCCTATTCCTAGAATTGAGAAGCGCCTTGAGCTGGGTATTGAGGGCGAGCTTCCCTTTTCAGGAGTCGATATTTGGAATGCTTACGAGTTATCGTGGTTGAATTTAAAAGGCAAACCAGTGGTGGCGTTGGCTGAATTTTTTATTCCAGCAAGCTCACCAAATTTGATTGAGTCAAAATCGTTTAAGCTTTATTTAAACAGTTTTAATCAATCTAAGTTCGATTCTTTGCAATCCGTGCAAAATAAATTAGAGGCTGATTTATCGAGTGCAGCGGGTGCTGAGGTGCACGCTACTGTCGTGTATTTGCATCAGGCGGGCCATTCGGCTGATATTGGTACTATTGAAGCGCAATGCATTGATGATCATGATGTCGATATTGAGCACTATCAAACTCTACCTAATATGCTGGTGGCAAATAGCGAGGTATTAGTCACTGAAAGACTAATATCGCACTTGTTAAAATCCAACTGCTTAGTTACAGGTCAGCCAGACTGGGGCAGTGTTGTGATTGAGTACACTGGACCGAAAATAGATCAGCAGGCGTTACTTAAATATTTAATATCGTTTAGGCAGCACAATGAGTTTCATGAACAATGCGTGGAGCGCATATATACAGATTTAATGGCGCAGTGTCATTGCGAGTCGCTTTCTGTATATGCAAGGTACACGCGCCGAGGTGGCTTGGATATTAATCCGTTTCGTTCCAATGTAGAGGGTGCTCAGCCTGAGAACATTCGATTGGTTCGGCAATAAGCCTAAAGAGTGCAGCCATAGCCCAAACCGGTCATGGCTGTCATTAAGTTTTACGGGATCGTTTTACTTACAACGGTTTTCTTCACTTTTTCTAAGGCCTCTAAAATACGATCTTTGTCGTAGTTTTTAATCTTTTCTAAATCTAGCGCCATTGAGAAGCCATCCATTTCAACTTCCGTAAAGGTTCGGCTACCGCCTAGGTCACGTCTAAAATCGATAACTTGATAAACAGGAACTGGACGTGAAAACCCTTTAGCTCGGATTTGCCCTTTCTCTTTGCATAATATCCGGTCTTGAATCAGTGAGTAGGTTTCGTATGAGACTAAAATTTCACCAGGTTCAGAGGCCGACTCTAATCGTGAGGCTAGGTTCACTTCTTTGCCGAGCAAGGTGTAATCCATTCGCGTTTCAGCACCAAAGTTACCCACTGTACAATACCCCGTATTGATGCCCATACGAATTTCAAGAGGGTGCTTAATGCCTTGCGCTTTCCATCGTTGTCGAAGTACTTTCATGTGTCGTCGCATTTCAATAGCCATCGACACGCAAGCTTCAGCGTCTTTCTTTACGCCTTTTGTTTCTGGGTCTCCAAAAAACACCATGATGGCATCACCGATAAACTTATCGATGGTGCCGCCATGCTTCATCACGATTCGGCTCATCTCGGTTAAGTAGGTGTTAATTAATTCCGTTAAGGCTTCAGATTCCATTTGTTCTGAGAGTTCACTAAAGCCTTTAATGTCACTAAAGAATACGACTAAGCGCTTTCGTGTGGTTTCTAATTTCACGTCACGTTTTCCGCTGAAAACGCTTTCCCAAACTTGTGGCGATAAGTACTTAGACAGTTGGCGAGATATGGTCCGATACTTTTCATTTTGTTGGTAGGCGTCTAAACGAGCAACTTTCAAACGACGGGCCGACTGATTGGTATAGTAAGCCGTAACGGCAACATACAAACCTGTACCAAATGCGGCTATAAACATCATTAATGTGCTGGTTTCATGAATCATGAAATTAGGTTGAATAGAATAGGATGCTGCTGCACCGCCAAATAGAAATAGTACACAGAGCAAATAGGCCATTGCGCCGCCCAAGGCAATAAAGCTGGCATTCGCCATGATGAGAATGAAAATGGTTGGTTCGAGTGGCAAGCCCATGACCGTTAAGATTGCACCGATAAAGAAGGCATCAAATAATATTAGGGTGTACCCGATTTGTTTTGGGTGCTGACGGCGAAGAGGCAAACTCAAAAAGCGAATAAAGGTTGGATACAATAAACAAAAGGCAACAACCAGTGAAAACAGGGAGGACATTGAACCAAACGAGATGCTGCTCACTAATGTGCCGGCCAATGTTAAATAAATGATCGACCGCGAGTTAAATTCGGCTGATATGGGCAGTACAGTAAAATCATCAAACAGTTCAAGCTCTTGGGTGACTTCATGTTGGCTTAAGTTGTTCGACTTTTGCTCGGATTTTTTAAGGGGGTGTTGGGGTGTTTTTTGCCGCGCCATCGAGTGCCTTCACTTCTTCTAATCTAATTATTATTGATTTTTTGCTATCATAGCGGATTTAGCTAAATAATGTATGATAAAACCAAATTAAATCATTGGCTTAACCATGACTATTAATAAAAACCCTGAATTCTTGGAAGGACTGCAAAATCGTGTTTCTCACGCCATTCTAACTGAACCTGCTCCAAATAAGTCTGTACTGGAGCAATGTTATAAGGCGGCATTTCGCGCGCCAGATCATGCTTATTTGAGGCCTTGGCGGTTTATTGAAGTGCGTGGCCAGCAAAGAGAGGCTTTGGGTGAGTTAATGGCAAAAGCTGTATTAGCAAACGATGCTGACGCTGCTGAAGCCGTTGTGGCAAAGGCACAAAAAGGTCCCCTGCGGGCACCGCTGGTGATTATTGCGGTGGCCCACATTCAAGATCACCCAAAGGTGCCGGCTTGGGAGCAGATAGTTGCGACCGGGTGTGCGGCTCAAAATATCGTCGCGGCGGCATACGCGCAGGGTTTTGGCGCCGTTTGGCGAACAGGCGCTTTGGCAGATTCAGAATATTTAGTTGAGGCTCTGGGTTTAGAAAAAACAGATAAAATTGTCGGTTTTTTATATTTAGGCACACCTTCGAACGATGATAAGCACATTCAGCGCTTGGTTGTAGAAGATTATGTTACCGAATTAAGCCTTAAATAACGGGTAACTCGTTGTTTTTAAAAATAAAACTTGCGAACTTAAGAATATTTGGGTAAAGTTCGCTCCCGTTTTCGAGAGGAGTCATTCTTTTGAAAACGAGGTGAGTCAGAGCTTATGTCATTAAGCCAACACTTACCCTTAGGTGAGTTGTCCGAGTGGCTGAAGGAGCACGCCTGGAAAGCGTGTATACGAGAAATCGTATCGAGAGTTCGAATCTCTCACTCACCGCCAGTTAAAAGTCGGAGCATAGCGCAGTTTGGTAGCGCATCTGGTTTGGGACCAGAGGGTCGGGGGTTCGAATCCCTCTGCTCCGACCAACTTTCCCCAGTTTGTTTCTATTTACTTCCTGTTTCTCATTTCAATCGCTGTTTATTACCCTGTTATTTTTGTTTTGCACCATTGTTCCGCCTTGATGGCTGGCTTCACTTCCGCGGGTCGCTGTTCGCGCTTCCCAGCGCCGCTCAACTTCGCCATCTATGGCTCAGATGCCCACTCCAGCAAAGCCACCCAACAAGGCTAACCTACAGCACCTCTCCCAAGTAGGAGCGCGCAAAGCAATGCCGCGAATGTTTTGACCTTACCCGCAGCCCGCAGCTTGAGGCCCACAGCCTAAAACTCATGGGTTGATTTCCGCTTTGGTGGTGCGTTCCACTTCCGTGGGTCGCTGTTCGCGCATCCCAGCGCCGCTCAACTTCGGCATCCATGCCTCAGATGCCCACTCCAGCGAAACCCACCACCAAAGCTAATCATCAGCATCAAACTCAAGTAGGAGCGCGCAAAGCAAAGCGAAGCCGCGAATGTGTTGGCTTTACCCGCAGCCCGCAGCTCGCAGCTTGAGGCCCGCAGCCTAAAACTCATGGGTTTATTTCCGCTTTGGTGGTGCGTTCCACTTCCGTGGATCGCTGTTCGCGCATCCCAGCGCCGCTCAACTTCGGCATCCATGCCTCAGATGCCCACTCCAGCGAAACCCACCACCAAAGCTAATCATCAGCATCACACTCAAGTAGGAGCGCGCAAAGCAAAGCCGCGAATGTTTTGACCTTACCCGAAGCTCGCAGCCCGAAGCCTAAAACACACCACCAAAGCGGTTTAAATATTTTGACCTTACTTGCAGCTAATAACTTGCAGCTTGAAGCTTGCAGCTAAAAAAAACCTAAACCCCAACCCTAAACACCCGACAATTCGCAATATCTTGCTTACAAGTCAGCAGCAGTAACTCTCTAAAAAGCCGCTGTATCTCGTGTTTTTGCTGCTCGCTTGGCTCGGACTCAGATTGGTAACTCCAATTCATACAAACACGTTTTGTCTGAGCATCAATAACTTGCAGCTGAGGTACGCCATTTTCTAACCAGGCATTGATGTGATAGCTCATAGGTGTTCCTTTAATTATTGTTCCTCGAATTCAAATGATAGTCATTCTCATTTGGGAGTCAAGTAGATTGTTCCTTTCGTAATCACCAATAATGAGCTTGTACTGCCACACATATTAAAATAACGTGGTGTAATCAAGGTGTGTTTAGTGTGAACATAATTGCGATGGATTGTTTTGGAGTTTAAATGACTAAAGAAGGTTTACTTGAATGTGCACTCTATAGCAGTGCTAGTATTCACCAGCCACATGCACTTAAGGCGTTTTTGGCGGCTAGTTTCCTTCAAACGGCATTTGAGCAAAACGATGCAATTTGGTCTCAAGTTAGTAAATTAATCTCTAAGAGTGAGTTAACCGTTACAGGGGAGTTCTCAGTTCAAGTCGAAGCGCCAAAATTCTCACAAGTGCGTATTGCGCGAATATTACAAAGCGGGATTTACCCTGCGGCTTATCAAGCTATGTGGCAGTGGCATGAGCAAAAGGGCTTTGAGAGTATTTTCGAGTTTTATGCTGATCTTGCTTCAAAGCAAAGCGATACCTTGTCACATAACATAACTATTCTGCTTGCGTTTAAATGTATGTACCCTCTGTTAAAATCGGGTCAAATTCCCGTGTTTTTAAATAGAATGACGGAGTTCGTCACTTCTACTTATTACATTCATAGTAGCTTTCCGATCAGCAGAAATTCAAAAGAGATTAGTCTATCAACTTTGCTAGATGCCTGTTTAAAGCAGCCTCATTTTTTTGGTCATAATCTAATATCATTAGCTTGGTTAATCCGGAGCAAAGAAACATTTACGCCAACACAGTTGGCTCAGATATATCTGCATTTGTACAACCAAGCAACATTACCTCTAGAAGACCCTGAAGATATGTTAGACGAAAGCATTCTTAAAAGCCTTGAGAGCAGTTCAGCAACTTTCCAACAAAATATTAATGCGTTAATTTTCGATGACTGCATTAATCTTCATCAGGTAACCTTAGCCGATGCTCTAGTATTGCTAGAAAAAGAATTCCCAAGCCATTCGAATGAAATAAATAAAATTGCAAAGTATTTCGCGGTATGGCTAAAAAACTAACCAAATAAAGTAGGAGCGCTCGAAGCAAAGCGAAGACGCGATTGTTTAAGTGTTTTGATTTTACCCGCAGCCCGCAGCCCGCAGCCGCAGCCCCTAGCCAACCTCGGCTCGTGCGGCCAGTTTCATTTTCGCGGGTCGCTTTTCGTGCATCCATGCACCGCTCAACTTCGCCTTCCTGGCTCAGATGCCCACAAAAATAAAACTGACCACACAAGCTAACTTGTTCTACCGCACTCTAGTTCAATGTGTTTTCATTTTCCATGCAGCATACAGCTTGCAGCCCAAATCCAAACCCATTGCATTTAAATGCACTTTGCGAGAAGCTGGAGTCCACCCAGCACTATCTAACAGGAGTATTCCGTGATCTACCCCGCACCCTTGAAACAAGGCTCTACCATTGCCGTTACTGCGTTCTCTTCAGGCGTGACTGAATCTCAAAAGCCTAGATTAGAGGCGGTGGTTGATGGTTTACGGGTGCAGGGCTTTAATGTGGTTTTTGGGCAGTGCCTCTTTGGTAATGAAAAGCATGTCAGTGCACCGAAGGAGGAGCGAGCGGATGAATTAATGCAGTTTTTATTGGACGACAATATTGATGCTGTTGCGCCACCTTGGGGTGGTGAGTTGGCGATTGAGTTGTTGCCTTTAATAAACTTTGAGCGATTAAAGAAAGCGAAACCTAAATGGATTTTGGGTTTTTCAGACGTTTGTACTATATCGGTTGCGCTTTATTCAAAGCTAGGTTGGGCAAGTGCTCATTGTTCTAATTTGATGGATTTAATAAGCACCTGTGAAGACGCTCTCACAAAACAAGCTTTAAATTATTTATCGCTACCTGCGGGATCGAATTTTACGCAAAATAATTCCGAAAAACACACACGGAAATGGCCAGATATTGAGAAAAACCCTAGTGCGTTTATTGTCGGAGATGAAACCACCCAGTGGATGTGGTTGGTGCCTCCTGAAAATGGTGAGTTTATGTCTGGAAGGCTTGTTGGGGGTTGCTGGGATATACTAACGCATTTAATCGAAACCACTTTTTTGCCTCTGTCAGTTTTTAAGGAGAGGCACTTGGAAGGTGTTTTACTTTATTTAGAAAATGTTGAAATGTCGCCTTGTGATTTAATTCGTGCAATTCACAGTATGATGTTTAGAGGTGTTTTTTCATCGATTAATGGGCTAGTTTTAGGGCGTAATTTCCGTGTTGATAAGCCGGAGGATGAATTAAGTTACCTCGATGTATTGCAAGCGCATTTAGCGAACAAGGGAATACCTGTTCTGTATGATGTCGATATTGGCCATGTACCCCCCTAATTTAACCTTAATTAATGGCAGTTACGCTGAAATTGGGTTAAAAGACAACGTGGGCTTTATTCATCAGCATTTAATTTAAAGAAGGGGTGGTAATGTTGAGTTGTGAGTACCACGATTACATTGAAATTGTTTGCATGTTTCGGTACCCAGTTAAATTAACATTGGTAACGGGTGACGTTATCTTGGGTACGGCCTTGGATACTGTGCGCAATGAGGCGAACGCGGAGTGCGTAAAGTTGACGTTAGACGATTCTGTTTTTTTACAGGAAATTGGATCGATCAAATCATTAGAGGTAACCATTGATAATCCTCATGTAAAACAAGTCAATTTTAAGTGAGTACCTAGTTGAACTTGAGGAATTTAATTTGATTCGGATATTGCAATCAGAGGATGCTTTAAGATATCGGTCACTACGGCTCGAAGCATTAAAACGCTACCCTGAGCATTTTGGGGTTGGCTATGAACAGCAATTAAGTCTGGATAAATTGTATTTTGAACGAATCATCGAAGAGCAATCAAATCAAGGGCTTATGTTTGGCGCGTTTGATGGTGAGCAGCTGGTGGGTATTTGCGGTGTTACCTTTGAAACAGAGCGTCAACTAAATTCGGGCGAAATAATTCAAATGTACGTTAAGCCTGAGTATCAGAATAAAGGCTTTGGTGCTCTGCTAATGAATGTCTTACTAAGCACCTGTAAATCGGCTAGTTTAAGTGCTTTGTTTCTCGAAGTGATGCCGCAAAATGCCCAGGCCATTCATTTATATCGGCAGATAGGGTTTACGCAAATATCCCATGAAAGCGCCAAGGGTGCTCCAATGTTAATGAGTCTTACTCTATAGGCCGTACCTAAGAACCAAAAAACTTAAGTAACCCTTCGAATCCTTATTGCCCATCCATTGGCTTTCAAACCACTAATCATCATAGGCATTTACGTGGCCTGCATTCTTTAACTGAGCCGTTTAACAGATTCTTCCCTCACCTCCACTTTATGTATTGTTAACAAAATTGTTGTAATTTTAGGATTAAAAGCGTATTTTTGCCTGAAAATATTAGTGATTGTTAACAATATGGCTGATTTATCCAGTGTTGAGAAAGTTTATCAGTATCTGTTAGAAGCTATTGTGAAGGGTGATTTAGCCCCCAATGCTCGCCTTCGGGAGACTGAATTGGCGGTAGAGCTCGGGGTAGGGCGTGGGCCTTTGCGTGAGGCAATTCATAAATTAGAAGCCCGTAAAATGATCACTAAAGTGCCAAATGTTGGCGCGCAAGTCATTGCCTTTGATGAACGTGAAATCCTTGAGATTTACCAGCTGCGTGAAAACTTGGAAGCGTTGGCCTGTGAGTTGGCCGCTAGGAATATGAGTGACGCTAAGTTGACGGAATTACAGTCTATACTGGAGCGCCATAAAGCCTATTTAGACAGTAATGATGGTCAAACCTATATTGACCAAGATCCTGATTTAGATTTTCATTTTTTTATCATTCAGTGTTCAGAAAACCAATGGCTTATTCGTTTATTATGCGATGAATTGTATCACCGCGTAAGAATGTACCGTTATCAATCAGCACACCAACGCAGTCGTCCGTCGAAGGCGTTAGAAGAGCATCAGCGCATTTTTCAGGCTTTATCAAATCGAGACGGTGAATTGGCCGCCTTACTGATGAAGCGACACATTCAAGCGGCTAAGCAACTTTTGCTTTCGTCGAACGACATACAACATTAAGAGGATTCCCCATGAGCGCAGGTTTAAAATTTCGTCAAGCTCTAGCAGCCCACTCACCACTCCAAATCGTTGGCGCGGTTAATGCCTACACTGCCATGTTAGCTAAGCGAGCAGGGCACAGCGCAATATATTTATCGGGTGGTGGTGTGGCTAATGCTTCTTTTGGGCTACCCGATTTAGGCGTTACTTCTATGAACGATGTTGTTGAAGATGCACGTCGTATCACAGCGGCTTGTGATTTACCGCTATTGGTTGATATCGATACGGGTTGGGGCGGCGCGTTTAACATTGCTCGTACCATTCAAGAGATGGAACGTGCAGGCGTTGCGGCGGTTCACATTGAAGATCAGGTTGCACAAAAACGCTGCGGACATCGTCCGAATAAAGAGATTGTCAGTAAAGAAGAAATGGTCGATCGCATTAAAGCCTGTGTTGATGCTCGCGTGGATGAAAACTTTTTTATCATGGCGCGTACCGATGCCTTTGCTCAAGAAGGGTTAGAAGCCGCACTTGATCGTGCAAAAGCCTGTGTTGAAGCCGGAGCGGATGGCATTTTCGCTGAAGCGGTTCATACCTTAGAAGACTATAAAGCCTTCACCGATGCGCTCGATGTACCTGTCCTAGCGAACATTACTGAGTTTGGGCAAACGCCTTTGTACAACCAAAAAGAATTAGGCGAGGTGGGCTGTGCCATGGTGCTTTACCCCTTAAGTGCCTTCCGTGCGATGAGCTTAGCGGCGCTGAATGTTTACAGCAGCATTCACGAAAATGGCGATCAAAAAGCGGTTGTCGACACCATGCAAACACGTATGGACTTATACGATGTGCTGAATTATCACGAATTTGAACAAAAGCTAGACGCACTGTTCACTAAAAAATAACGATCCGTTTTGATCTAATACTCATACAAAAATAAGGAGAACATCATGGTTCAAAAATCAACGTCAACGGCAGGCTTGCGCGGTCAAGTCGCTGGCGAAACAGCACTGTGTACCGTGGGTGTCAGTGGCAGTGGTTTAACCTATTGCGGTTATGATGTGGCCGATTTAGCCGCCAACGCCACCTTTGAAGAAGTCGCATTTTTGCTGCAACATGGTGAGCTACCGTCACAGTCCGAGCTCGATACCTTCAAGCAAAATTTGAAACAGCAACGTGAATTGCCGGTGGCACTTCGAGAAATATTAGAACGCATTCCTAAAACGGCGCACCCAATGGATGTGATGCGTACCGGTTGTTCGGCTTTAGGGGTGTTACAACCCGAGCAAAGTTTTGCCGAGCAAGACGAGCACATTGTGAATATGCTGGCCAAATTCCCAGGCATTATGAATTACTGGTACCACTTTCATTTCAGCAACAAAAAAATTGATACCGATTCAAACGCCGACTCTATTGCTGAGCATTTCTTAACGTTACTTTCTCAAACTAAACCAAGCGAGTTGCATATTAATGCCATGCAAGTGTCGCTCATTTTATATGCTGAGCATGAATTCAATGCTTCGACGTTTGCCTCCCGAGTTGCTGCGAGCACCTTAACCGATATCTACAGTGCCGTTACGGGTGCGATTGGAACGCTCAGAGGCCCACTGCATGGTGGTGCAAACGAAGCAGCCATGGCGTTAATCAGTTCATTTACAGACCCGGATGATGCCGAGAAAGGTTTAATGGCCATGTTAGCGGCCAAAGATAAAATTATGGGCTTTGGCCACGCCGTGTATCGCACCAGTGATCCACGCAGTGTCGTCATTCAAGAATGGGCGAAGAAGATCAGCGAAGAGGTGGGTGATACGCGTTTATACGATATCTCTGAGCGTTGTGAAAAAGTGATGTGGCGTGAAAAAGAATTGTTTCCAAACGCGGATTTTTACCATGCCTCGGCCTATCACCACATGGGTATCCCGACCGATTTGTTCACGCCTATTTTTGTTATGTCACGTGTTGCAGGTTGGACGGCTCACATTAAAGAGCAGCGTGCAAATAATCGAATCATTCGTCCGAATGCCGATTACATTGGTGAAGAGCCTCGCAAATATCAACCCATTTCTGAACGCTAAACCAAAATACAAAGCTGCCGTTATCGGTGGCTTTGTTGTTTAGGTTCATTCATTTATTTTGGACACATTATGAATACTGAATTTCGAAAGCAATTACCGGGCGCGAGTGTCGATTTTTACGATACTCGTGAAGCCGTAGAATCAATAAAACCGGGCGCATACGACACCTTGCCTTATACTTCAAAACTGTTAGCTGAAAACCTAGTACGTAAGTGTCCGCCAGAAGCCTTAACCGATTCGCTTAAGCAAATTATAGACAACAAACAAGACTTAGATTTTCCATGGTACCCAGCCCGCGTTGTGTGCCATGACATTTTAGGCCAAACCGCGTTAGTCGATTTAGCAGGCCTACGAGATGCCATTGCCGAGCGCGGTGGCGACCCTGCCTTGGTTAACCCTGTGGTACCTACGCAACTTATTGTTGACCATTCTTTGGCTGTTGAACACGCAGGTTTTGAAAAAGATGCCTTTGATAAAAACCGTGCTATCGAAAACCGCCGCAATGAAGATCGTTTCCATTTTATTAACTGGACAAAAAAAGCCTTTAAAAATGTCGATGTGATTCAGCCAGGCAACGGCATCATGCATCAAATTAATTTAGAAAAAATGTCGCCGGTGATTCACCATGTTGATGGCGTGGCCTTCCCCGATACCTTAGTCGGTACCGATAGCCATACCCCTCATGTAGATGCCTTAGGCGTCATCGCCATTGGCGTGGGTGGTTTAGAAGCAGAGAACGTCATGTTGGGTCGACCTTCCTATATGCGTTTGCCTGAAATCATAGGGGTGGAGCTTACCGGTGAACGTCAGCCAGGCATTACCGCAACCGATATCGTATTAGCCATTACTGAGTTTTTGCGTAATGAAAAAGTGGTTTCGTCTTACTTGGAATTTTTTGGCGAAGGCGCAGCTAAATTGACCATTGGCGATAGGGCCACCATTTCAAATATGACACCGGAATATGGTGCCAGTGCGGGTATTTTTTATATTGATGAACAAACCATCGACTATTTAAAAATTACCGGGCGTGAGCCAGAGCAAGTTCAGTTAGTTGAAGATTACGCTAAGCACACCGGCTTATGGGCCGATGGCATGAGCAAGGTTAAATACCAACGTGTGCTGCAATTTGATTTATCAACAGTCGGTCGTAATATTGCAGGCCCGTCAAATCCGCATCGTCGTGTGTCTACGGCCGATTTAGCACAGCAAGGTATTTCAGGCGCAATGGAGCCGCAAAGTGACAAGATGCCAGACGGTGCCGTTATTATTGCCGCCATTACCAGTTGTACTAACACCAGTAACCCTCGCAATGTTGTGGCCGCTGCACTGTTGGCTAAAAAAGCCAATGAGCTGGGTCTTGAACGCAAACCTTGGGTGAAAACTTCCTTTGCACCGGGCTCGAAAGTTGCTGAACTTTATTTAAACGATGCCCAACTGTTGCCCGAATTAGAGCAACTAGGGTTTGGCATTGTCGGGTTTGCTTGCACCACCTGTAACGGTATGAGTGGTGCCTTAGACCCAAGCATTCAGCAAGAAATTGTTGACCGTGATCTCTACGCTACGGCGGTACTTTCGGGTAACCGTAACTTCGATGGGCGCATTCATCCTTATGCGAAGCAAGCCTTTTTAGCCTCGCCACCGCTGGTGGTTGCTTATGCCATTGCCGGTACGATTCGTTTTGATATTGAAAAAGATGTTCTCGGTACCGATAACGCTGGAAACGAAATTCGCCTCAAAGATATTTGGCCAAGTGATGAAGAGATTGATGCCATTGTTAAAGCACACGTGAAGCCTGAACAGTTTCAAGAAGTGTATATTCCTATGTTTGACGCAACACCAGCGTTAAGCGAATCGATCAGTCCATTATACGATTGGCGACCGCAATCGACTTATATTCGTCGTCCTCCCTATTGGGAAGGTGCGCTCGCCGGGGAACGTGCTTTAAAAGGTATGCGCCCGTTAGCCGTGTTGGGTGACAACATCACGACAGACCATTTATCACCGTCTAATGCCATTTTAAGAGAAAGCGCGGCGGGTGAATACTTGCATAAAATGGGGTTACCCGAAGAAGACTTTAACTCTTACGCAACCCACCGAGGCGATCACCTAACGGCTCAGCGCGCCACCTTTGCCAACCCAAAACTGTTAAATGAAATGGTGCAAGAAGCTGGAAAAGTTAAGCAAGGTTCCTACGCACGCGTTGAACCTGAAGGCCAAGAAATGCGTATGTGGGAGGCGATAGAAACTTACATGGCACGAAAACAAGCGCTGATCATTATTGCTGGTGCCGATTACGGCCAAGGTTCTTCGCGAGATTGGGCGGCAAAAGGTGTGAGATTAGCCGGTGTTGAAGCGATTGTCGCGGAAGGCTTTGAACGCATTCACCGTACCAACCTTGTGGGCATGGGTGTGATGCCGTTAGAGTTTAAACCGGGTGAAAACCGAGCAACCTATGGCATTGATGGTACTGAAACGTTCGATGTAGAAGGCGAAGCTGCACCCAGAGCGGAACTGACCTTAGTGATACATCGCCGTAACGGTGACACCCTAAAAGTACCGGTTATATGCCGACTCGATACGAAAGATGAAGTGTTGGTTTATAAAGCCGGTGGTGTTCTGCAGCGTTTTGCCGAAGATTTCTTAGAATCAACAGTCGGTTAAATTAAAAAAGGAAACAGTTATGAAGCACACGCCTCAAATGACGGTACCGGCGACTTATATGCGCGGCGGTACCAGTAAAGGTGTTTTCTTTAGCCTTGATGATTTGCCGCTAAATGCTCAACAGGCCGGTGCGGCACGAGATGCACTACTTATGCGAGTCATCGGTAGCCCCGACCCTTACGGAAAGCACACCGATGGTTTAGGCGCTGCCACGTCAAGCACCAGTAAAGCGGTCATCGTGTCCAAAAGTAGCCAAGCAAACCACGATGTTGATTATTTATTTGGTCAGGTAGCGATTGATAAACCTTTTATTGATTGGAGCGGAAACTGCGGCAACCTAACGGCCGCGGTAGGAGCATTCGCTATCCACAAAGGCTTGGTTGATGCCGATCGAATTCCTGAAAATGGTTTAGCGGCAGTGAGAATTTGGCAGGCTAACATTCAAAAAACCATCGTTGTGAACGTGCCAATGTGCGATGGCCAGGTTCAAGAAACGGGTGATTTTCTATTAGATGGTGTTACCTTTCCTGCCGCTGAAATTGTGGTGGAATTTATAGACCCAGCCGATGGCGAAGGGTCAATGTTTCCAACGGGCAATGTCATCGACCAATTGGAAGTACCTGAAGCAATTGTTGCAAGTGGCGTGTTAAATGCCACCTTCATAAACGCAGGCATTCCAACCATCTTCCTCAATGCCGCTGAGCTTGGCTACACAGGAACCGAATTACAGGAAGCCATTAATGGTGATGAAAAATCCCTTAGTCGGTTCGAGACAATACGTGCTTTGGGCGCCGTAAAAATGGGATTGATCGCCAGTATTGAAGAAGCGGCTGAACGGCAACATACGCCAAAGGTCGCTTTTGTTGCACCGCCTCAAAGTTATAAAAGCTCCAGTGGCGCCCCCGTAAACGACTACGATATTCAGCTTAATGTGCGAGCATTGTCTATGGGTAAATTGCACCACGCTATGATGGGTACCGCCGCGGTAGCCATTGGGGCTGCGGCCGCAATTCCTGGCACCACAGTCAGCAATGCCGCCGGCGGTGCACAGGCTTCGGTAAACTTTGGACACCCATCGGGTACGTTAAAAGTTGGTGCCGAAGCAAAAGAAGTGAATGGCCAGTGGCAAGTCACAAAAGCCACCATGAGCCGAAGTGCGCGCATTATCATGAGTGGTCAAGTGCACGTGCCGGCTTAATAGATAGTTACATTAGGTTGCAGATCAGGCTGGCGTCCATATGCGAGCCTGTAACTGCGTATGTGATCGTTTTTTCCAAAAATTCACTATTGCTCTGACCATTCTAGTCTTGCGGTGTTCGCATATTGCGATATCTTAGAGAAAATGAATTAAGTTGGAGTTACTATGATCACGGCGGCTGAAGCCTTAGAGCGTTTGAAAGTAGGAAATGAACGATTCGTTGCTGGAAACAGCCAGCATGAAGAAATGTCTTCAGAGAAGCGTAGGCAGCTTGTGGTTGCTGAGCAAAAACCTTTTGCGGTTATTTTAGGGTGTTCTGATTCGCGCGTTCCAGCGGAA
This sequence comes from Reinekea marina, assembly GCF_030409715.1. Classification (NCBI taxonomy): domain Bacteria; kingdom Pseudomonadati; phylum Pseudomonadota; class Gammaproteobacteria; order Oceanospirillales; family Saccharospirillaceae; genus Reinekea; species Reinekea marina. Next base: position 2,674,588 of record NZ_JAUFQI010000001.1, on the reverse strand, counting down.
ATCGTTTTTGACCAAGGCTTAGGTGATTTGTTTGTGATTCGTGTCGCGGGCAACATTGTTGCGCCTTCTCAGGTAGGGTCAATTGAGTTTGCGGTAGAGCAGTTTGGTACACCTTTAGTAGTGGTGTTAGGGCACAGTAATTGCGGTGCGATAAAGTCGACTATCGACGTCATACGCGGAAATGTTGATTCTTCATCACACAATCTCAATTCCATCGTTTCCCGTATTCGTCCTGTTATTGAGACGCTTTGTGAATCGAATATCAGCGAAGATGAAGAAGAATTGAAAAAATATTCCATTCGCGCCAATGTTAGAGCCTCTGTAGGTCACATTCGATATTCATCGCCTATTTTAGAGAAATTGGTACAGCAAGAAAGAGTAACCGTGGTCGGGGCAGAGTATTCGCTTGAAACTGGGGTTGTTAACTTTATCGATTAAAATTTTTAAGGGGTTCCATGCTCTCTTTTTTCGAACGGATTTTAAATCCGTTCCCTTCTCAACAGCCCGAACAGCCACCATCAACACTGATTCAGTTTTGTTTGCACTACACCCGCGGAATGTGGTGGCCTATTCTGTTTGTTTCTTTACTGACGTCGCTCGTAGCCATTGCTGAAGCGTCTATGTTTGGCATGATCGGTGTCGTGATCGATTGGCTTAGCACCAGTAATCCAGAAACGTTTTTAATCGATTATCAATTCGAACTCGTAGCTATCAGTATTTTACTGTTAGTCGTCATTCCGGGTGTCGTCTTGTTGCATTCTATGTTGGTGCATCAAACGCTGCTTGGAAACTACCCAATGGCCATTCGATGGCAAGCGCACCGGTATTTGATTAAGCAAAGCTTATCGTTTTATCAGAACGATTTCGCAGGTCGAGTAGCCACAAAGCTTATGCAAACCTCGCTGTCGGTACGTGAGTCCGTCATGAAGCTGTTGGATGTATTGGTTTATGTGGTTATTTATTTTATTACCATGGTTTTTTTAGTGGGTAATGCTGAAAAGATTTTGGTGATTCCAATGCTGGTATGGTTGGTAGGCTATATAACCATTCAGCGCTATTACGTGCCAAAGTTAAGAAATGTCGCTGCGGAGCAAGCCGATGCTCGATCACTGATGACAGGCCGTATCGTAGACAGCTATACCAATATTCAAACAGTTAAGTTGTTCGCTCATACCGAACGCGAAGCCGATTACTCCAAAGAAGGTATGGATGGTTTTTTAAAAACAGTTCATAAACAAATGCGTTTAGTGACGGGTTTAAACTTGTGCATTGAATGGCTGAATTACACCTTGGTGTTTTCAATTGGCGCATTGTCGGTGTATTTGTGGTTGCAAGGCAGTATAACAGTTGGCGCTATAGCCGTTGCGTTGGCTTTAGCGCTGCGCTTAAACGGCATGAGCCATTGGATCATGTGGGAAGTAACGGCATTGTTTGAAAACATTGGTACCGTCATTGATGGCATATCTACATTAAGCAAGCCTATTGCAATTGAAGATAAACCAAATGCTCCAGCGTTAAATGTACATCAAGGTGCCATTGAATTTGATCAAGTAGGGTTCCACTATGGCAAAGGTGCTGGGGTTATTGATTCGTTCAATTTGCAGATTAAACCTGGTGAAAAAGTGGGTCTGGTTGGCCGCTCTGGTGCGGGTAAATCTACGTTGGTTAATTTGTTGCTGCGGTTTTATGATGTTGAAACTGGCGCAATACGAATTGATGGCCAAGAAATATCGTCTGTGCAACAAGAATCTCTACGGGCGCAAATAGGTATGGTGACTCAGGATACTATGCTGCTGCATCGCTCGGTGCGAGAAAACATCTTATACGGCAAACCCGACGCAACCGAAGATGAGCTATTAGCCGCATGTAAAAAAGCCGAGGCACTCGATTTTATTGCCGATCTGACCGACCCAAATGGGTTAAAAGGATTCGACGCACAAGTGGGTGAGCGCGGGATAAAACTTTCCGGAGGTCAGCGCCAGCGTATCGCCATAGCAAGAGCTTTGTTGAAAGACGCCCCCATTTTAGTGTTAGATGAGGCAACGTCAGCACTCGATTCTGAAGTAGAAGCGGCCATCCAAGAAAACCTCTATAAACTTATGGAAGGTAAGTCTGTTATTGCTATCGCGCACAGGTTATCGACAATTGCCGCGATGGATCGATTAGTCGTGATGGATCAAGGCCGTATAGTAGAGCAAGGTACGCATCAAGAACTCATTGCACAAGGCGGAATTTATAACGCATTGTGGCAACATCAGACTGGTGGCTTTTTAGGCGAGGAATAACCTCAACTCTGCGCTTCTGAGCTGAGGCTTAAAAAGCACAATAAACACTATTATTAGGATTAAATTAAATGATTAAACATAATGAGTACTTTGCCGGAGCGGTTCAATCTTTAACGCTGGATGATCACGATAAGCCAGCCACAGTCGGTGTTATGTCGGTAGGCCGCTATGAGTTTGGTACTGAAGCCGCTGAGCTAATGAAGGTCATTGAAGGTGAGTTAATTGTGAAATTGCCAGGGACTGAAGATTGGATCACTTATTTAAGCGGCACCCAGTTTCATGTACCCGCTAACAGTAAGTTTCAATTGCAAGTGCCAGTAAGTACGGCTTACTTGTGCGTTTATGGTTAATAGTTAAAAAGTATTAGGCAGCTGAACATTTGTTTCGCCGCCTTTTAATTTGTACTAGAAAAGGCTATGCGCTAAGGCGCGCTTTAACTTTCTCAAATACTGTATACAGACCTACCAATAAAAACCCTGCGATCAAACCGGTAATTCCGTTAAGCAGTGTTAACAAGAATCCGAACTCAACGGCCCAAGTTTCAAATAAGTGATAAAGCGCGGGAATACCATGTGCAATAATACCTCCGCCCACTAAAAACATTGCGATGGTGCCAGCGATGGATAAAAACTTCATCATTTTAGGCGCCAAACTTAACAATAAAGCACCAATTGATTGAGTAAACGCGGAAGCCTCAGGCTTTTGAGTTAAATACAAACCTAAATCATCTACTTTGACCAAGCCCGCAACTAATCCATAAACACCCACCGTCATAACGGTTGCGATGGTAGCCAACACAAAAAATTGAGTGGTGAGGTTTACCGTAGCTACGGTGCCTAAGGTAATGGCAATAATCTCGGCCGACAAAATAAAATCAGTTCTAATGGCGCCTTTTACTTTTTCACGTTCAAAGGAAACCATATTCACGTTGGGGTCTGCAACGGCTTGTAATTTGGCTTTGTGTTGATGATCGGCTTCTTCTTTAGAGTGCAAAAATTTGTGCAGTATTTTTTCAGCGCCTTCGAAGCACAGATAAGCTCCACCTAGCATCAATAACGGCGTGATCGCCCAAGGTAAGAAAACGCTGATAATTAAGGCCAATGGCACCAGTATCAACTTATTGAAAAAAGAGCCCTTTGCAACAGCCCAGACGACGGGTATCTCTCTATTGGCTTTAACGCCAGTCACTTGCTGTGCATTTAAAGCTAAATCATCGCCTAATACACCAGCGGTTTTTTTAGCGGCAACCTTGGTCATCACGGCAACATCGTCAAGTAAGGTTGCTATATCATCTATCAGGGTCAGTAGGCTAGTTCCGGCCATCGTTGTGTCCTTATTTTAAAAACGTTTCTATGATTTTTTGAAAAGCCGTTGGCTTTTCTGCATGAGGCCAGTGGCCAGCGCCTTCGATCAATTTAGCTTGCGCATTTGGGAATAATCGATTTATTTCTGGTTGGTCTTCTTTGGTGATGTATTGGCTGTTCATACCCTTTATAAAAAGTGTCGGGAGAGTGAACGGTTGCGATGCCGTAGGCGCTTTAGCAATTTCTTCGTATTTAGATTCCAACACCGAATAATTAAAACGCCAGGTTAACACGCCGTCCTTTTTATACAGGCTTTTTAACAGAAACTGGCGAATGCCTGGGTCTTCTACATAAGGTCGTAGTTCGGATTCAACTGCCTGGCGATTGTTATGTTGAGTTAAATCTAGTGTGTTCAGCGCCTTAAAAATACTTTGGTGGTGCGGCGGGTAAAACTTGGGGGCAATATCAACAACGATCAATTTCTTGATACGAGAACTGTGTTCGTTCAACGCCATTTGCATGGCCACTTTACCGCCCATTGAATGACCGAGCAATAGGTAGCTGTCAATGCCTTGAGACTCAATCCACTCTTCTATTATAGAGGCAATAGCCGGGTATGAAGGGTCATCTGTCCAGCCAGATCGACCATGGTTTGGTAAGTCAATTAAATGAATGCGGTAGTGCTCGCTCAAAGATCGTGCGATACTTTTCCAGTTATCACCGGCACCAAAAAGACCGTGTAAAAAGATTAAATCGGGTCCACTGCCGAGTGTTTCTGTTTTTAGCATGCTGTTTCCTTCTCATCGTTGTGAAGCAGTTTATCGATTCTCCCGTTATAGGCAAGTTCAATGGAATGTAGATTAGGGTGCGGTGCCTGTTGCATTGCCCCCAGCATTAATGAACCTTTTTATGGTATGCCCAGTGGAAAGCCCGCCGGAGTGGTCTGTGTCCATTTAGATCAAAAATTTAATTGCAAAATTTTTGATCGACCCGAGCGGCCAACGGTGTGCGCTAATTTTAAGGCCGAAGCGGCTATTTGTGGAGTAAATAGAGAGCAGGCGCTCTCTATTCTTAATAATCTGGAAGTGATTACGACGATCAACGTTACATAAGTGCAGCGCGTGACGCCTTCACCTTTTCTTCTAGTTCATTGTAAATCACGTGCTCTTTATCGGCAGGAAGATGAAATTGGTCGAAGAGTTTAATATCTTTCCATTCTTTTAAACCCCACCCCGCATGGATTTCACGGTTGTGGATTAAGTTCGCTAAGGTGATCAGGCCAACAAAGTCGGGCTCATCTGAAACACGATCCGTTTTTCGGTACAGTTTTGGAATTTGCGAGATATCTTCAGAAAACTCCCATTTTTTTAAAATAGCTTCGCCTAGTGGGCCATGCAAGCGATCAATGATTTTGCCCAACGTGATGTTGTCTTGAATAATGTCATCCCGTTCTTCGGCATAGGCTAAAATTGGCAGTGCGCCCAGTCGATGGACTAACCCCGCAAGCATGGCTTCATCGGGTGGTAAGATCTTGGTGTGGGTCGCTAATACCGAAGCCCAAGTGGAAATTGTACCGGTGAGCTGCCATAAGGCACGCATGCGTTTTTCGATCATTTCACTGGTGGCTTGAAACATTTGTTCCATGGCTAAACCAATGGCTAAATTTGACGTGTAGTTCATGCCTAAGCGACTCACCGCCATAGGAAGGTTTTTCACTTCTTGAGGCGCACGCAGTAAAGGGCTGTTCACGACCCGAATGATGCGGGCCGTAAGAGCTGAATCTTGGATGATGATATCGGTTAAATCATTGATCGTAGTGTCTTCTAACTCTGCGATATCTCTGACCTTTAAGGCTATTTCTGGAAGGCTAGGTAGTGTTAACTGGTCATTATTTAGCGCATCTATAATATCTTGCGTGACCGTTTCTACAATGTTGCTCATCTGTTTTCTATGCCCGTTCGAAGCTATTTAAAATGAGTGTAGCAGTTCTACTGAAACCTGCTCGTTTTCTGTGACAAAAATTGGCGACTCTGCGGCTTCTGTTTTCATAACAACCAAAGCAAAACTAAAAGGTATTGCATCGATATGTTGGATGACATCGCCTACGGCCTTACCTTCTTGGTTAATTAAGCTTTTGCTTGCAAAGCCTATCGTTGATTTTACCGCAAAGAGTCTTTTTTTACTGCTGCCTTTGTAGTGCAATCGTGCAACCACTTCTTGTCCGGTATAGCAGCCCTTGCTAAATGACACGGCGTTTAGGCTGTCTAAATTAACGTTTTGCGGAATCCATTGTTCAGATTGAGAGTCACTCAACCAAAGCACACCGTTTTCTATTTCAGCGATCTGCCAAGGCGTCGCTGATGAATCCTCTGGAAGTTGAGAATGAAGCTCGATAGACATGTGCTCGTTAAGCATAAACCCAGGTTTTTCACCTAAACCTAAGTGCCCACTGGCTTGCAACTCATCAGAGGGAGACACCGTCATGGTTGTGCCACGGAAAAACGGGACGTATTTCTTGAGATGTTTATAAAGCACTTCAGCGATGCTTTCATGGCACACTAACTCAAAAGCCTCGTTATTATTTCCGACTTTGTATAGCCAAACGTTCGCAACCACTCGGCCTTTTGGTGTGCAAAATGCGCCAGGAAGCGCACCAAAGTCTGGGATCTTCGATAAATCTTGGGTGCATTGGCCTTGTAAAAAAGTGAATGCATCGTGACCTTGTACAGACAATGATGCTAAATGTTTTAACGGATGTTGAGTTATTTTGTTCATAAGGCTCGGTTTGACTCTAGAAAATGGTAAACTATCGACAATATTCAATGGTGTAGAGTAATCGAAAGTGGATCAAAAGGAAAAAGAAGAGCAAGAAATTCGACGTCTTTGGTGGCACAGTCGGCGAGGCATGCTAGAACTCGATGGTTTGCTAGTCCCATTTACCGAAAATAAGTTTCGCAGCCTAAATGAGGCCGATAAGTTCTTATATCGCCGGTTAATCGATAGTGAAGATCAAGATTTGTTCGATTGGTTTATGCAGAAATCTAAAAGTGAAGATGCCGAGCTGCAACGTATGGTCGAGATAATTTTAGACTATGCCCGCAACGGTTAACGTATCTTTAACTAAAAGCCGCTGGCCAATGGGCGTGCATTGTATTGGCTGGTTGCTTTTTTCAATAGTGTTGGCTCAATATATCGGCCTACTTGCCTTCGTAGTTTGGTTTATGGCTTTTGCCAGTTATGGGTTTTTTAGACCCATGCCAATTTCTCGTTTATCATGGCAAATGGGTAAATTGACGTTTGGCTTTGAACACGACGAAAGTGAATGGCAATGGACTGGGCGTGGTCGGCGATCTTCGCAATTTATACTTTGGCACCTTAAAAGCGAACAAGGCAAAGAGCGTTTAGTCGTCTGGAAAGACCAGGTCAGTGACAGCAGCTGGCGCGCCTTAAACATGGCGTTTACGGTTTGGCAATCTCAAGCATTACAAGCTAACGCTCTGTTGAAGACAACACCGTAATTTCAGCATTGTCATTCGTTTGTGGGTGGCTGCGAGTATAATGCAGACCGCGGCTTTCCTTGCGAGATAAAGCCGACTCAATGATCAACTCGGCCACCACCACTAAGTTACGTAATTCCAATAAATCCGCATTCACTCGATAATTTGAGTAGTAATCCATTATTTCTTGCTTTAGCAGTTTTACTCGGCGCTGCGCTCGTTCTAAGCGTTTATCGGTTCGCACAATACCTACGTAATCCCACATGAATCGTCGCAGTTCGTCCCAGTTATGAGTAATCACAACGAGCTCATCGGAATCACTGACGCGAGATTCATCCCACAATGGCAACTGTTCGGCGTTGAACGGTTTTAAGCTCGAACTCACTATGTGTTCAGCGGCCGCTCGTGCATAAACGATGCACTCAAGTAATGAGTTAGAAGCTAAACGGTTAGCGCCGTGTAAACCCGTATAGGCAGATTCGCCCGCGGCATAAAGCCCGACTAAATCAGTTGATCCGTGTTCATTAGTGCGAATACCGCCACAGGTATAGTGTGCCGCAGGTACAATTGGTAATGGCTCTTTGGTCATGTCATAACCGTATTCAAGGCACCGTTTGTAGATGGTGGGGAAGTGCGACTTAATAAAACTGGCTGGTTTATGAGAAATGTCTAAAAATAAATTGTCGGCACCCAAGCGTTTCATTTCATGGTCGATGGCTCGAGCAACAATGTCTCGTGGTGCTAATTCGGCACGTTCATCAAACTTATGCATAAATCGTTGGCCGTTAGGCAACCTAAGCAAGCCACCTTCACCGCGAACCGCTTCAGACACTAAAAACGATTTAGCTTTAGGGTGATACAAACAAGTAGGGTGGAATTGATTAAACTCCATATTAACGACTTGGCAGCCCGCGCGCCAAGCCATCGCAATGCCATCGCCGGTAGCTCCATCGGGGTTCGATGTAAACAAATAAGCCTTACTGGCGCCGCCCGTGGCTAACAAAGTGAAACTAGCGCCAATGGTGATGGTTTCATCTTTTGTTGTGTCGAGTACATACGCGCCCACGCAGCGGTTCGGTTCGTTGGTAACGCCAAGCTTTTCTAAGGTAATTAGATCTATAGCGACGTGATTCTCGAGCACGAGAATATTCGGGGCTTGGTTGACACGATCAATCAAGGTAGTAGATATCGCCATGCCGGTCGCATCAGCCGCGTGGATAATTCGCCGTTGGCTATGGCCGCCTTCACGGGTTAAATGAAATTGTGCGTCAGAGCCATCGGCCATGGTAAAAGGCACACCTTGATCGACCAGCCAATGAATCGCACAGGCCGAGCGTTCAATGGTATATCGCACTGCTTTTGGGTCGCACAGGCCGGCACCGGCATTTAAGGTATCTTCTACATGTTGATCTACAGAATCTACTTCGTCGAGCACGCCAGCAACACCGCCTTGCGCCCAGGCTGTAGAGCCGCCACCCAATTCGCCTTTACTGAGTACCAATATATTCATATGGCTGGGCAGGCTTAAGGCCATGGTTAAACCGGCGGCACCAGAGCCTACAATTAAAACATCAGTAGCAAGACGAGCGGACATAATTCTATACTCAAGACATGAATCGGCGAAGATTGTACGGAGTTTGCAAGGTCAGTGCATCTCAGAAATTGCATTTATCTCTTCGAACTGAGGTAATTTCAACCCTGAAGGAACTTTTCGCAGTGATCATCGTCTATGAAGTATTCGTAAATTGGAGCAGACGGAATGGCAGAAGCCACCGATGTTGATTTAATCCTAGTTAAAAAAGCGCAAGCCGGTGATAAGCGGGCGTTTGATTTGCTGGTGTTGAAATATCAACACAAACTCGCCACGGTTGTTATACAACTCGTTTCTGAGCGCGATATTGTTGAGGATATTGTCCAAGAAAGCTTTGTGAAAGCTTATCGAGCTTTGTCTGGGTTTCGTGGAGACAGTGCTTTTTTTACTTGGCTGCATAGAATTGCCACGAATACGGCGAAGAATCACCTTGAATCGGCTGCTCGGAAGCCGAGTTATCGAGCGCAAGACTTAGATGCCATGATGGTGATAGAAACACCGGAGCCTTTAAAAAGTGAAGAGTCTCCCGATAATCTACTCGCTCGAGGGCAATTAGAATCTGAGTTGAATCAATTATTAAATACATTACCGGAAGAATTGCGAGTTGCGATTACGCTGCGAGAGTTTGAAGGAAAGAGCTATGAAGATATCTCGCACATTATGGGCACGCCCATTGGTACGGTGCGCTCAAGAATCTTTAGGGCAAGAGAGTTTATAGAAACTAACATGCAGTCGGTTATGGCCGGTCGTAACCGTTTACACGCGCAAAGTTGAGGTCGTTGTTAAATGACAAAAGTACATGAGAGTTTTTCAGCCTTCTTAGATGGCGAAGCCAGTGAATTAGACGTCCAGCGCATGTTAAATGCGATGGAAGAAGACCCCAGTGTCATCGAGAAATGGCATCAGGTTTCTTGTGCTCAAGCTGTTTTGCAAGGTGATGAAATCAGTCAGGCGGGGCTAAACTCAGAGGCCAGCGCTGCCGAGCCCAAACCCGAGGTTCAAAAAATAAGCTGGATGCCGAAAATATCGGTGGCCGCATTGTTTGCCGTGGCCATTAGCAGCGGCTATTGGGTGATGCAAACGCCTTCTCTGAACGATGATATACCACGAATCAGCGTAAACAGCACAGAACCAACCGACGCAGCCATATCGGCGTCACAATTCCAGGCGCAGCAGAGGCTGGAATACTTTTTAAAACAGCATATTGAACAGGCATCTTTTTCGACCGGTCATGGGGTTATTCCCAGTGAACTTATATGGACAGAGGTGAAAACTGCCGATGAATAAGCGAGTAGTCAGCGCAATGTTCCTGTTGATTGTGGTGTGCAGCCCGTTGCATGCCATGGAATGGATGTGGTTAGAGAAAATGCGCCTCTCGGTTCAGCAACTCAATTACCGAGGCGAGTTTATGCATCGGCGAGGAGACGATACGCAGGTGTTTAGCATTGTGCATCGCTTTACCGACGGAACGGCAACTGAATTGTTGCGGCAGCTGGATGGCCATATGATTGAGGTGTTACGCCAAGGTGAGAAGCTTACCTGCTATTTTCCTGAAGGCACAGAAAGTGCAGCTGAGCATCCTGTCCCCGCAGCACCGTTTAGTCAGCTCAGTGAGATGGGATTGGAGCAAATTAGCCTAGCCTATACCGCTAGCGAGGTGGGTGAGGATCGTGTGGCGGGATATATGGCAAATATTATCAAGCTAACTTCCGATCAGTGGCGTTACGAGTATCGATTTTGGTTAGAAAAAGAAACGCACATGCTTTTGCAGTCTGAAATCATCGACAGCCATGGTAAAGTTTTAGAGCAATTTAGGTTTACGCGCTTAGAGTTGAATGTCGCTTTATCGAACCAAGAGTTGCGGCCTAAAATTGAACAGCCAGCTCTAGTGCAATCGAGCCAGGTCAATCATCAGTCGAACCAAGTCAAGAGCGACAAAGTTACGCTAACTTGGGTGCCCAGCGGCTTCTTAGTGAACCACTCTCAAACAATGGCCAGCGCCAATGGCTGGACTGAAAAAATCAGTTACAGCGATGGGTTAACGAGTTTCTCTGTCTTTGTTGATAGCCAAGGCTTGGCCAGTTCACAATCAACCATGGCAAAAATGGGTGCGACCACTGCAATTATGGTCAGTCGTGATAAACTGGGGGTCACTGTCGTTGGTGAAATACCTGAACAAACAGCGATGAAACTCGCACAAAGTGTGACCCTAATTAAGGATTTTTAACCCGCATGATGATTGAAGAACAGGGCTCTGTGGTTGCCGTTAAGCCCAATGAAGTTATCGTTGAGGTACTGCGTACAAGCGCCTGTCAAAGCTGTAAGGCTAAACAGGGATGCGGACAAGCTGTTTTGAGCGAATGGGGCGATGAAACCAAGCAGCAGGCTAAGAATCATTTCAGTATTCCAACTGAGCAATCGTTGCAGGTGGGAGATACTGTCACCTTAGGTATGCACCCAGATGTTGTCTCTCACGTTGCGATGATCGTCTATATCGCACCTCTAATGGTGGGCTTTGTTTTGATGTTTTTGGCCACTAAGTTAAATCTAAATGAGGCCATTCAATTGATTGGGTTCGTTGGCGGTATCCTTGCCAGCTACGTGTTTTTGCAGCGTATGTCGTTTATAAAAACGCCGCGACTTACCCCAGAGATTGTGCGAGTGTATGGTAAGCGTCAGCCTAATGTGATTGCTTCGTCAAATTAGCACAAACCTTGTAAAACAGACGTAAAGCGACTTCTAACCTCCTGTAGAGCCCTTACTCTAAGCGCTAACTAAGTGCTGTATCACAGGAGTAGGCATTATGGCCAAGCGGCTTATACTACTGATCAATCTACAATTTATTTCAGCGTCGATGACATACGCCTTGTCATCCGGCTTGCCCGATTTTACTCAGCTGGTTGAAGACCAATCACCTTCGGTGGTGAAAATAAGTACCCAGTCAACTCGTAAAGCGGTTGCCCAAGGGCGCGAAGATGTTCCTGAACTGTTCAGGTACTTCTTTGGTGATCAACTGCCCGATGATTTCAACTACAACCAACCTCAGCCGAGCCAAGGGTTAGGGTCTGGTTTTATCTACAGCGAAGATGGTTATATTTTAACGAATAATCACGTGGTTGAGGGGGCCGATAAAATTACCGTACGCTTAACCAATGGCGATGAATATGAAGCTGAGCTTATTGGTGCAGACTCAGCCAGCGATGTGGCCGTTTTAAAGGTTGAGGGCGACGATCTTCCGGCCGTCACTTTAGGCGACAGTGATGCGTTAAAAGTAGGTGAGTGGGTACTCGCTATCGGTTCACCCTTTAATTTTGAGTACAGCGTAACAGCGGGAATAGTGAGCGCCAAAGGCCGTGCATTAGGCGGCAACGATCGCTATGTGCCCTTTATTCAAACGGATGTGGCTATTAACCCGGGTAACTCTGGTGGTCCGCTGTTTAATTTAGACGGCGACGTAGTGGGTATCAACTCACAAATCTACACTCGCTCGGGCGGATTTATGGGGGTTTCATTCGCGATCCCAATTAATATTGCCATGAGTGTTGCCGAACAGTTAGTAGAAACTGGGGAAGTACAGCGCGGTTGGTTAGGTGTAGAAATGTATGCCGCCTTTAACGATGATTTGGAATTGGCTAAATCACTCGGGCTTGAACGGGCAGAAGGCGCATTAGTTGCCCGAGTTTTCAATAACAGTCCCGCCGATAAAGCAGGTTTGCAGGCCAACGACGTCATTATTGAGCTAAACGGCAATACGGTGCAGCGATACAGTGATTTACCGCCGCTGGTGGGTGCCATTAAGCCAGGTGAAACGGTTGAGGCTACTATTTTGCGCGATGGTAAAGAGCGTAAAGTAAGCGTGACAATCGGGGTGTTGAATGAAAGCAGTTTGGCCTCATCGTCAGCGGTCAACCCTGAAGCCGATAATCCATTAAACATTGTTGTGAGAGACGCGGGTGGCAAAAATGGGGTCTTGGTTGAGCAAGTGCTGGAGGGCCCTGCGAAACGCGCGGGAATGCGAGCCAATGACATCATTACCATGATGCGTAATGAGTTTGTTCGTACCAAAGATGATTTCGATCGAATTATGTCAGAACTGCCCGCTAATGGGGCCGTTGCGGTGCGAATTATCCGAGGCAACAGTATCGTCTATCTGGCAATTCCCATTAAGTAACCTCAAAATATGGTTTTGCCCGCACTTCGTGGGCAAAACCATAGAGTTCAGGGGCTAAATAGTATAAACTCCACGCCCCATTTTTCAGCCAAGTGAAGACATTTGTGAGCAGCGATTTATCTCATATCCGCAACTTTTCCATTATTGCCCATATCGACCACGGCAAGTCGACTTTGGCTGACCGTTTTATTCAATTCTGCGGTGGTCTAGAAGACCGTGAAATGGCCGCGCAAGTACTCGATTCAATGGATATTGAGCGAGAGCGCGGTATTACAATTAAGGCCCAAAGTGTCACGCTGGACTATAAAGCGAAAGACGGTAAAACCTACCAATTAAACTTCATTGATACCCCCGGCCATGTTGATTTTTCGTACGAAGTATCGCGTTCTTTGTCGGCTTGTGAAGGCGCATTGTTGGTGGTAGATGCCGCTCAAGGCGTAGAAGCGCAATCGGTCGCAAACTGCTATACGGCTATTGAGCAGGGGCTAGAAGTAGTGCCTATCCTGAATAAAATGGATTTACCCCAAGCAGAGCCTGAGCGAGTAGCGGCTGAAATTGAAGAAATTATTGGTATTGAAGCACATGGTGCGGTTCAAGCATCTGCGAAAAGTGGCATTGGTATTGAAGAAACCCTTGAAGAGATTGTTCGTGCCGTTCCGCCTCCGGAGGGTGATTTAGAAGCCGATTTACAGGCCTTAATTATTGATTCATGGTTCGATAACTATCTAGGCGTTGTCTCCTTAGTGCGTGTTAAGAATGGCGTGCTGAAAAAGGGCGATAAAATCAGTGTTAAAAGCACGGGTCGAACCCACGTTGTTGATCGCCTAGGCTTTTTCACACCTAAAATGAACGAACTAAAAGAGATAAAAGCCGGTGAAGTGGGCTTTATCTGTGCCTCTATTAAAGAAATTCAAGGCGCTCCAGTAGGGGATACAATAACCCATGCTTCAACGCCAGATGTCGCTCAGTTACCCGGATTCAAAAAGGTTAAACCTCAGGTTTATGCCGGCTTATTCCCCGTCAGCTCTGACGATTACGAAGCGTTTCGTGAAGCACTCGGAAAATTAAGCTTAAACGATGCCTCGCTGTTTTATGAGCCAGAAAGCTCAGACGCATTGGGTTTTGGTTTCCGTTGTGGCTTCTTGGGCATGCTGCACATGGAGATCATCCAAGAGCGTTTAGAGCGAGAATATGACCTCGATTTAATCACCACAGCGCCAACCGTGGTGTATGAAATTTTAAAATCCGATGGCGAAGTGATCTATGTAGATAACCCTTCAAAATTGCCCGCGGTTAATAACATTGAAGAGTTCCGTGAACCTATCGTTAAAGCGAATATTTTGGTGCCACAGGAGCACGTCGGTAACGTTATTACATTGTGTGTTGAAAAGCGTGGCGTACAAACCGATATGCAGTTTTTGGGCGGACAAGTGTCGCTAACCTACGATATTCCTATGGCTGAAGTGGTTTTAGATTTCTTTGATCGATTAAAATCGGTCAGTCGTGGATTTGCGTCGCTCGATTTCAGCTTTGATCGTTTTGAAGCCGCACGCCTTACGCGCTTAGACGTTTTAGTGAATGGCGAGAGAGTGGATGCATTGGCTATTATTATGCATGCTGACTCTATTCAGCGCCGCGGCCGTTCACTGTGTGAAAAAATGAAAGAGCTGATCCCTCGTCAAATGTTTGATGTGGCTATTCAAGCCGCCCATGGCTCTAATGTTGTTGCGCGTACCACTGTAAAGGCATTGCGTAAAAATGTTACCGCAAAATGCTATGGTGGTGACGTTTCGCGTAAGAAGAAGCTGCTTCAAAAGCAAAAAGAAGGCAAAAAGCGAATGAAACAGGTGGGATCTGTATCGATTCCACAAGAAGCGTTTTTAGCCGTGTTGAAAGTAGATAACTAAACGTAAATATCGTGTCGGAATGACCCTCGGCTCTTTTCAGAGTGCTCTAATTAGCCCCTAATGGAGCCGAGTGACTAATATCAAGGGAAATTAAATGAGCTTGTATGCGCTGTCTTTGGCGATTTTAGTGTTTGCATTAGCGCAAACCGGACTAGTCTTTTGGAGTTACCGAAATCGCCTTCAAAGCATTGAATCGGGTCAATCGCTCAGTGTCGAGCAATTAGAGACCGTATTTAAATCGACCTGGTTGGAAAGAATTTTAGGTTACGCACTGATTGCAGTATTGGGTTACCTGATATTGCAAACCATAAAGCAGGGTTTTGATTTCGCGGTATTGATGCTCGGGGCAACGGTATTTTCGGGTGTGGTTTGGGGAGTTGATAAGATTCTGACCAAAAAAGCACGCGATCGCTTGCTGGCCAAAGCCGAAGAGACCATTCCGAATTTTGATGATCAGGTTGATCGCAGTGCCTTAGAGCCAGGTTTAATCGAAAACAGCAAAGCCTTTTTTCCAATTTTAGTGTTTGTGTTTGTATTGCGTAGTTTTTTGGTTGAGCCTTTCCAAATCCCGTCGGGTTCTATGCGACCTACACTCGAAATTAAAGATTTTATATTAGTGAATCGCTTCGCATACGGTATTCGTGTGCCTATCAGTAATAAGGTGTTAATTCCGGTCGATCAGCCCGAACGCGGTGAAGTGATTGTATTTAAGCCACCTCATGAGCCGGATAAAAACTTCATTAAACGTGTCATTGCAGTACCGGGTGATCGTGTTCAATACGATTACGCCACCAAACAATTGCGCGTCAATGGGGTGTTGATAGAAAAAACGCTAGAAGAGCGTGTTGATGTAAACGGTGAGCGATTTAATTTGTATACCGAGCATTTATTTGATCAGGACCACTCCATTTATACCAATCAATCGCCTGCCAGCCGCCGACGTGATGAATGGCTGCCAATTCAAGGTGTTGTAGTGCCAGAAGGCAAATATTTTGTGATGGGTGATAACAGAGATAACAGTCACGATGCTCGCTATTGGGAAGGAACGCGCCGTTTATACGAAGGTGATGCCAGCAATAAAGGCAATAATGCTTGGGGCTTTGTTGACGAAGACGCCATTTTAGGTAAGGCTTTCGTGGTATGGATGCACTGGAAGGGCTTTTATCCTAGCTTTTCTCGTACAGGCGCCATTCAATAATTTAATTAGGAGCTAAAACCATGGCTGGATTAAGCAAACAACAAGGGTTAAGCCTGTATGGTGTGGCCTTTCTACTATTTTTGGTTATCTTTTTCGGGCTTTTGTTCGTTAAATTGAGTGGCCATTATTACGATCACATGACCTTAGATAAAATGATTTCGACCAGCTTGAGTGACTTTAGCGCAGGCCGATTTGATGAATCTCAGTTTAAAGATAGACTTCAAAAGAACATGCAAATTAACAATATTCGACTAGATTTAAAGAAGGATCTAAAAATTAATAAGCGTTCTCAGCCTATCGTCATTGAATTAAATTACGAAAAACGCGTACACCTGATGGGTAATGTCGACGCCGTTTTGTCCTTTTCAGAAACATATGAGTTATAGCTTTGGCTGATAAATACTTTCGATTAACGAAATCCATTCAATACCAATTTACAAATCAAAGCCTGCTAGAGCAGGCTTTGTCGCATAGAAGCTTTTCGCGAACCAACAATGAACGCTTAGAATTTTTAGGCGATGCGATCTTAAATTGCACCATTGCACAAGCGCTTTACGAGCAATTTCCAAAAGCCAAAGAAGGCCAGATGTCGCGCTTGCGTGCGCATTTAGTTAAGGGTGAAACCTTGGCTGAAATTGGCCGTGAATTTGCGCTTGGCGATTTTTTAAAACTGGGCAGTGGTGAGCTGAAAAGTGGCGGATTTCGTCGTGACAGTATTTTAGCCGATGCAGTAGAGGCTATCATTGGTGCGATAAGCATAGATGCCGATTTAGCGACTTCTCAAAAGGTTTTACTGAGTTGGTTTGAAGGGCGTTTAGCGAACTTAGATTTAAAAGAAAACATTAAAGATTCTAAAACACGGTTACAAGAATATTTACAAGCTCGTCGCCTGGCTTTGCCTGTGTATGAAGTTGTGAATATTACCGGTGAAGCACACCAACAAGAGTTTACCGTTCATTGCACCATTGAAGGCCAATCAGAAGTCGTCGAAGGGGTAGGCAACAGCCGCAGAATTGCCGAGCAAGAAGCGGCCCGACACGCATTAACCTTGTTAGGTGAGGTAGAAAAATCATGACAGAAAACCAGACACTCGATACTCATTGCGGCTATGTCGCCATTGTTGGTCGTCCAAATGTCGGTAAGTCGACGTTGATGAACCATATTTTAGGCCAAAAGATATCGATTACCTCGCGTAAGCCGCAAACCACAAGGCATCAAATTGTCGGTATTTATACCGAAGATAAAACTCAGGTAATCTTCGTGGATACCCCAGGGATGCACCGAGGCCAAGAAAAAGCCATAAACAAAGTTATGAACCGCGCTGCGGATTCTGCGCTAGCCGATGTTGATGCCATTTTGATGGTGGTCGATAGAACCGTTTGGGCCGATGAAGATCAATGGGTGCTCGATAAACTTAAGCATGTAAAAGCACCCGTTTATTTAGTGATTAACAAGGTGGATCACCTTGAAAATAAAGAAACACTGCTTCCGCATATAGATAAAGTATCTGAAAAATTCGACTTTAAAGAAGTGCTGCCTATTTCGGCATTGCGCGGTCATAACTTAGATCGTTTAATGGAGCTGATAACCGCTCAGATGCCGAGAAGTTTGTATTACTTCCCCGAAGATCAAATTACAGACCGCAGTCAGCGGTTTATGGCTTCTGAAATTATCCGTGAAAAGCTAATGCGTCAGTTAGGGGCCGAATTACCGTATTCAACGGCCGTAGAAATTGAACAATTTACCTTTGAAGACCGAGTATTGCATATACATGGGCTTATTTTAGTCGAGCGTTCGGGTCAAAAGCGCATTGTGATTGGCGATAAAGGCGCTCGACTCAAACAAGTTGGCCAAGAAGCGCGAATCGACATGGAATCCTTATTTGAAACCAAGGTTATGCTGAACCTTTGGGTGAAGGTAAAAGGTGGCTGGGCCGATGATGAGCGCGCGCTAAAAAGCTTGGGCTATTTCGACGAGTAATCCAAATTATGGCTGTGCGTGCTTCGGTTATTCAAGGTTTTCTAGTGCATGCGCAAGCCATAGAAGAGCATAACTTTATGTGCGCCTTACTGAGCCCAACTCTTGGGCTCATTCGCTGTAAGTTTCATCGTCAGCATCCTGAATTTTTTCGCCAATTTGAAATAAAACTCAAAGAAACCAATCAATTTTATTCGTGTCATGATTTTCGCTACACGCAAACGCTACTCATTGATTCATCACCCGCACGGTTGTATGGCTTATATTTGAATGAACTGGTGTATCGGTTGGTACCCACGCAAGTGGACATAGATAATTTTTTTGGCACCTATATCAGCACGCTGATTCAATTGCAGGCCGATAACCACCGCCTAGCCAATTTACGTTTTTTTGAAAAGCAGTTGTTGGTGCATATCGGCTTGGGCATTGATTATTTGATGAGTGTTAATGGTGTTGCCATTCATGCGCAACATCGTTACCACTTTGAAGCCGGGCAAGGCTTCTGTGAACAGGCTACTGGCGCATTCAAAGGTGAGGCCATTCTTGCCAACGCACGAAGCGATTATGAAGTAAAAGGCGCATTAGCAACGGCGCGAGAATGCCAGCACCAACAATTATTGATGGCGCTCGATAATGAGCCTATTTTAAGTCGAGAGTGGTTAAAAACATTACCCGTTCAAAGCGAGGCTAACAAATGATTGGGCTAGGCACCGATATTGTGCAAATAGAGCGCATAGAAAAGGTTTACCAAAAGCAAGGTGAGCGTTTTTTAAAGCGATTGCTTACTGAAAAGGAACGTGAAGTCTTTGATGCTCGAAAGCAATCTATGGCATTTTTAGCAAACCGGTACGCTGCAAAAGAGGCGATTGCGAAAGCGTTAGGCACCGGCATCGCTAAAGGAGTAAACTTTAACGATCTCGAAATACTGCCTAATGAATTCGGAGCCCCCATCGTTACATTGTACGGTTATGCGCTAGCATTGTTTAAAGAAAAGGGCGGTCAGCAAGTTTCAATCAGCTTATCAGATGAGAAAGATTACGCGGTCGCGTTTGTCGTTCTCAATTAGTGGCCTCACGCACATCTATTGCAGAGTGAGTGAGGTTTTCTTTTGTTGTTTAGACAAAGCGTATACTTTTAAAGCACGATCAAAGGCTTCATCAATCTCGCTGTCTTTTGCCCAACGCACCAAGTGGTTAATCTCTTCATTTAGTACAAATAACGCATCTTCGAGTTGCGCATAAAAGCCTTGCTTAAGTAATGATTCGGTACTGTAAGCCGCTAGTTTTAATCTAGGCACTCCACAATAAGCGCACGCACCATGTAAGCGATGTACTAGCTCTAACAATGCTTTGTAATCGCCTTGTTGATATTGGTTGTTTATTTGTTCTTGGTCTTTTTCTAATGAGTCGAGCAGCATAGCAAACATATCTTTCGCAAGGCTGAGTTTGCCGTTGGCTTTTTCTAAGCTAAAGACTAGGTCTACGGTTTCGTATTCTGCGAGCGCGTCCGTATCGACCGTTGGGAAAGTTTCGACCGAATCTTCAGAGTGTTCAATAACGTTGGGGTTGATACTGTTACCGAGCATAGCGCCGGTCCATTTAAACAGCGTCCGCTGAAGCTGGTCTTCATCAATCGGCTTCGCAAGGTAATCGTCCATGCCGGCCGCTAACATGGCTTCTTGCTCTTCGGCTAAGGCATGAGCCGTCAGTGCAATAATGGGCACGTGTCGGTCCGTTGCTTCTTGGCGTCGAATATGGCGAGTTGCTTCTAAACCGTCCATATTTGGCATTTGAATATCCATAAAAATCAGGTCGTAATTATTAACAATGGCTTTTTCTACCGCTTCTTCGCCACTGCTCACCGATGTAACCATGATGCCTAACGTTTCCAATAAAACGGCAATGAGCTTTAAGTTGGCGGAGTTATCATCAACGGCCAATACTCGCACTTCGGTTTGGCTTGAACCGAGTTTCAAATCGCGCGCTTCTTTTGTTTTGGGGGTTTCAGGGTTCAGCACCTGCATAACAGCCTGATAGGTTACCGAGCTGCGTAACGGCTTCGCGATTGAAAAATCGGCACCTTTCTCAAGCAATTTAGTATCGAGATCGTCTTCATCGGTAGAAGATGTAATGACCAATACTTTGGCTTTAAATTTAGATTTCATGTGGGCAATGTGTTTGTAAACGTCTTCAGTCGCCTCTAACCCTTGAATGTCGATCACGACTAAATCGGCTGGTGCCGCTTGATTTTTGGTCCATTTAATGAGCATCTGTTTGGTCGATTCATAATCGTCTACTTCACCGCCCCAGCTAGAAAGCTGATGGTTCAACGCAATGCGGCTCATTTCTCGTGGTTCAATTAAGGCAACGGTATGTCCTTCTAGCCCTCGATGCTTAGGAGGCTGTTGTGCCGCGGGGGCGACTTCAGATTTAATGTTGAACCAAAATGTCGAGCCCTTATCTTTTTCACTTTCTAGGCCAATGTCGCCGCCCATTTCTTCCACGAGTCGCTTGGAAATAACTAACCCGAGACCGGTACCACCAAATTCACGAGCGGTCGAAGAATCGGCCTGTGCGAAGGCTTGAAAGAGAGCCTTTTGTTGCTTTTTGGTTAGCCCGATCCCGGTATCAGAGACACTGATTCGAACCAAAACTTTGTTGCCCTGTTGCTGCTCAATCATGGTTCGTATCACGACGCTACCGTCGGCGGTAAACTTAATGGCGTTGCTGATCAGGTTGGTGAGTACTTGCTTTACTCGCAGCGGATCAAACACCAGTTGCTCTGGTACATCTTCATAAAACAACGAAACGACTTCTAACCCTTTAGATTGAGACGTAGGCGCAAGCATCATGCACACTTCTTCGATGGCAACTTTTAGGTTTGTGCTGCGCTGGTCGAGCATTAATTTGCCGGCCTCAATTTTACAAAAATCGAGTACATCGTTAATGATGGTCAACAGTACTTGAGACGACGACAAAATAGTGCCCACGTAGTCTTCTTGTTTCTTGGTTAAATTTGATCGAGTTAGCAACCGAGCAAAGCCAATAATACCGTTAAGTGGGGTGCGAATTTCGTGGCTCATGTTGGCTAAAAATTCGGTTTTAACTTGGTTAGCTTGCTGCGCATCTCTACGTGCCATGTCTAATTCAATGTTCTGAATTTCAATAGTTTCGAGCGTTTCTCGTAAATCAAAGGTGGCTTGGTCAACACTGGTTTGCATTTCGTTGTAGGCATCTTTGATGGTCTCAGCCATTGCATTTATGCCTTCTTCGAGCTCGCGTAATTCACCTTTCGATTGCGTCGGTACTCGAACTTCTAAGTTGCCATCACGTATTTCAGAGACAGCCCTGATCATGTTGTGAACCGGTACAATGACGGTTTGGTTTAGGTATAACGCAATGCCAGTAATGATGATTAGAATAAACAACAATATGAGTAAATTTATAAGAATGGTCTGGTACTGAGCGACACGAATGTTGGCGTTATCGAACTCAAGCTCAACCCATGCAACCGGACGAGATAACACAGCATTCAAAATGAGGTCGTCTGGATGAAAAATAGGCACTAAATAACGGAACGTTTCACCACTTTGATATAGCGTAAGCTCAGTTGTATCGGTGATCGATGCAGGGTATCTCGGGCCAATTGGGTTAGGTCCTGAAGACATAATCATGGATGCAAAATTATCGTACACCCGAACCGAGCGAGCATCTTTTTCGTTTAACGAACGGCGCATGAGCGCATCAATCAGTTCGGTATTATTCCGAGCAATAGGACCCGCCAATGTATCGGCCAACTGTTTCGACATACTTTCTGTGCGTTGACTAAAAGATAATTGCTGCTGGTTGAGATCATTGTAAGTGAACCATGAAAAAGCCAGCGCACCCAGAATAAAGACTGGAATCAGCGATATAAAAAGCAGTCTATTTTGTAATCCGGATGAATTCATAGGCGACCCGTCGTATTTTGTGTTGTTTTTAATCATTATGACGAAAAAACTGTCAAGATCACAGTGTATAGGTTTCATGTCAAAAGAGAACGACATTAGATGAGAAGATTATTATTGATTGGACCCATAAACCGCTATAATCACGCCCAATATTGATATTTAGCCAAATTTTTCATGGTCAGGAGAATTAATGAGTCAGTTTCCTACAATCGAAGCATTTATAGGGAAAACCCCTTTGGTTCGATTGCAACGCATAAACCCTAACCCAACCAACACAATTTTGGTTAAGTTAGAGGGCAACAACCCCGCTGGCTCGGTTAAAGACCGACCGGCCATGAATATGATCGTAAAAGCCGAGCAACGTGGTGACATAACACCAGGCGATACCCTAATTGAGGCGACCAGTGGCAATACCGGCATCGCTCTTGCCATGGCGGCGGCCATAAAAGGCTACAAGATGATTTTGATCATGCCGTCTAACCTGTCGGAAGAGCGCCGTGCCAGTATGCGAGCCTATGGGGCCGAAATAATTTCGGTTACACCAGAGCAGGGCATGGAGTATGCGCGTGATTTAGCCATCGCCATGGAGCAAAAAGGCGAAGGTAAAGTTCTGAACCAATTCAGTAATCCCGATAACCCCGCCGCGCACTTTGAATCAACGGGTCCAGAGATTTGGCAAGACAGTCATGGTCAAATAACGCACTTTATTTCGGCGATGGGCACCACAGGGACAATAATGGGCTGTTCTGAGTACTTAAAATCGAAAAACCCAGATATTCAAATTATTGGGCTGCAACCCACCGATGGTTCTCAAATACCCGGTATTCGTCGTTGGCCAGCCGATTATATGCCTGAAATATATCAAAAAGCGCGTGTGGATTCGGTGATCGATATGGATCAAGTGACCGCTGAAACGACCATGAGACGATTAGCCGCCGAAGAAGGTATCTTTGCAGGTGTTAGCTCTGGGGGGGCTGTGGCTGGAGCGTTATTATTGTCTGAACAGGTTAATAATGCCGTTATTGTCGCGATAATTTGTGATCGCGGAGATCGATATTTATCGACCGGGGTATACCGTTAGTGAGAAATAGCCGTAGAAGCCCTAAAAAAGCCAATTTGCCCGCTCCATTCGAGCTCACAATAGACCGATACAGTCATGATGGCCGAGGCATAGGTATTCATCAAGGCCGCGTAGTGATGGTGTCTAACGCTATGCCGGGTGAGCAGGTGCAAGTAAAGCTTGAACAAGCCAATACTAAGTTATGGCAAGGCAAGGCCGTTAAACACTTCACACAAAGCGATCGTCGCCAACAGCCAACTTGCCAATATTATGGTGAGTGCGGTGGCTGTGTTTTACAGCATGTGCCGGTATCCGATCAAGTTGCCTTAAAACAAAGCGCACTGGAAGATCATTTGCGTCGAAATAAAGTTCCTCACGATGCATTGGCTGAACCTATTTCGATCGAGAAAGTTGCCTATCGGCACAGAGCACGGTTCCAAGTCTCTAAAAAAGGAGAGGTTGGTTTTTTCAATGTTAAAGGCAATCGCATCGTGCCTATTAGCCAGTGTGCCGTGGTCGTACCTGCCATCAACGACGCTTTAATCATAGTAAAGCGTGAAGCGCCGTTAGAAGGCGTAAAGCAGCTTGAACTGGTTATCGACGATACCGATCAATTAGGCATTTCTGTTGTAGAAGGGTCGGGTGCTTCTAAAAGTGCGCTTGCACAGTGGGGTGAGCAACAAGGCTGGGTGTCTCAAGCACCTTTACAGTATCGCAGTGCTGGCGCTCAAACTTGGGCGAAACCTGGCAGCTTTACGCAAGTGAATCGGCGGGTGAATACCGCCATGATTGAACAAGCCAAGGCCTGGCTCGATTTAGACGTTAGTGACAGAGTATTGGATTTGTTTTGCGGAAATGGCAACGTAAGCCTACCATTTGCCAAAAACGTTGAGGCCATTCTTGGTTTAGAAGCCAACCAAGAAGCAATCGATATGGCGATGAACAGTGAGCAAGCCAATCAGCAAACCCGCTACTGCGTTGCAAACTTATTCACTTCACCGCTAAAAGATATTCCAGAAATAGCGCAGTTTAACCCTACAGCCGTTATACTCGACCCGCCGCGAGCTGGGGCCGAAGCCGTGGTAAAGAATATGAATACGCTGCCTACGGTGCAAAAAATCCTGTACATTTCATGTGATCCAGCGACATTGGCAAGGGACATTGCTGAGCTAATTCATGATAAATGGCACTTGAGAAAGGTCGGCGTTATGGATATGTTTCCGCATACTCGTCATATTGAAAGTATGGCATTGCTAGAAAAAAAGAAAAAATAGGACAACTTGAGTTGTGAAAGTACGTGAAGATCAACCTGTGTTTCGAGACGGAACCGTCGATTTAGAAGCCTGGTTAGAACGGTTAGAAAGCAAAACCCCAATTGTTGATCCGGAAGAGCTGATTCGAGCCTGCCGCATTGCACGGACCGCCGAGCAAGAAACTGATCACCGTGCGAATCAGTGGGGAGAGGGTGATTCCTCCTTTTTAACGGGCTTGGAAATGGTCGAAATTTTGTCCGATTTAGGGCTGGATCAAGATGCATTGATAGCCGCCGTGCTTTACCGAGCTGTGCGAGAAGAAGAACTTGAGCTCGACACTGTAAAAGATCAATTCGGACCAAAAGTTGCGAACTTGATTCGTGGTGTGTTGCAAATGGCCGCAATTCATACCAAGTATCGTTCTACTAAAGCCAGTGTGTTTGGCCAAAACGAAACCCAAGGCGAAGCCATCCGCAAAATGTTGGTCTCAATGATCGACGATGTTCGTGTTGCCCTAATTAAACTGGCCGAACGAACCTGCGCCATCCGAGCCGTAAAAAGCTCACCTGCTGCGCGGCGTTATAAAGTCGCCCGAGAAGTGTTTGACATATACGCGCCCCTTGCGCACCGTTTAGGGGTGGGGCATTTAAAATGGGAGCTAGAAGATCTAGCGTTCCGTTATATTGAACCTCAAGATTACAAAAAAATTGCCAAGCTGTTAGATGAAAAGCGATTAGATCGCCAAGAGTATATTGAAAAGGTTGAGCAGCTGATCTCTAATGAGATTCAACAAGCCGACATTTCTGCGCAAATCCAAGGCCGAGCAAAACACATTTATTCCATTTGGCGCAAAATGAAACGTAAGAACATCAGTTTTAGCCAAGTCTATGATATTCGTGCGTTTCGTATTTTAGTGCCAGAAGTACGCGATTGTTATACCGTTTTGGGTATTGTGCACTCACTTTGGCGACACATCCCACGTGAATTTGATGATTACATTGCCTCGCCAAAACCTAACGGATATCGCTCACTCCATACGGCCGTGATAGGGCCAGAAGGAAAAGTAGTAGAGATTCAAATACGCACACACGATATGCACGATGACGCCGAGTTAGGTGTTTGCGCACACTGGCTTTATAAAGGCACCGATGCGAAAAAAGCGGCGCAATCTCGTGGTTACGAAGAGAAAGTAGCTTGGTTACGGCAGGTTTTAGAGTGGCATGATGAGCTCGGCGGCATCGATGAAATGGTCGATGAACTTGGAACCGATGTCACTGTTGATCGTATTTATGTATTAACACCAGAAGGCCACGTGGTCGATTTATCTTCCGATGCCACGCCAATTGATTTTGCCTATAAAGTGCATACCGATGTTGGCCACCGTTGCCGAGGTGCAAAGGTCAATGGCCGTATTGCGCCATTAAATACTCGGCTCGTTGTCGGTGATCAAGTTGAAATTTTAACTGGATCAGAAGCCAGCCCAAGCCGAGATTGGTTGAACTCCGATTTAGGCTTTGTACGCTCTGCGCGTGCCCGTGCAAAAATTAAGCATTGGTTTAAATCGCAAGATCGCGAAGTTAATATCAAAGACGGCAAAGAAATGCTCACTAAAGAGTTACGCCGATTTAATATTAATAAGATCAACATGGTTCAGCTGGCCGAAGCTTTGAATTTACACGCAGAAGATGATTTATACGCGGCCATTGGTGCCAACGATATTCGTTTAATGCACGCAGTTCATCACGCTGAGGAAATTATTAACCCGCCCAAGCCAAAAGAAATTCAGCTACGTGAAAGCAAAGAGCAAAACCACAGTGGCGATTTAATGATACGCGGTGTGGGTAACATGATGACCACTATTGCAAACTGCTGTAAGCCAGTACCTGGTGATGCCGTAGCCGGTTATATAACCTTGGGGCGCGGTGTCTCTATACACAAAGACGATTGCGTTAATTTGTTGCAGCTGCGTAACAAAGAGCAAGAACGCATCATTGATGTTTCTTGGGGTAATGACGTGTCGACCACTTACCCAGTAGAATTGCATATTGCCGCTTACGACCGCACCGGATTGTTAGCCGATATTATGACGGTATTGGCCAACATTGGTATTAACGTGGTGGGCATGCAAACCATTACCGACAAGTCACATAACTCATGCGATATGCGAGTTACCGTTGAAGTGGAAAGCATCGATTCGCTCGGGCGAATAATGTCGTTGCTTACCAAAGTCCCAAATATTGCCGACGTTCGCCGAGTGTATAGCAGCTGAATGCCATGACAAAAAAATACAATTACCAAGACCTAAAGTATTTAATGGCGCGCTTGCGTCACCCTCAAAGTGGCTGTCCTTGGGATATCGAGCAAACCTACGAATCGATCGTTCCGCATACGCTCGAAGAGGTGTATGAAGTGATCGACACCATAGAACGAGCCGATTACAAACACTTAAAAGAAGAGCTAGGTGACTTGCTTTTTCAAGTAGTGTTTTATGCTCAAATCGCCAAAGATGAAGCTCGCTTTGAACTCGATGATGTGATTCATAGCTTGGTGGCAAAACTGGTTTATCGGCACCCACATGTTTTCCCAGAAGGTACGTTAACCAGCCAGAGAGACGATCAAACCATTAACGCCGAAAGCGTCAGTGGTCAGTGGGATGCGATAAAGCAAAAAGAAAAAAAATCGAAAAACCAAGCCGAGCGTATACTCGATGATATTCCAAAGGCGTTACCAGGTTTATTGCGAGCAAAAAAAATTCAAAAACGTGCCGCGAAAGTGGGGTTTGATTGGCCTGATAGCCAAGGCGTGCTAGCCAAAATCCGCGAAGAATTAGACGAGTTAGAAGAGGCGATTCAAAGCAAGGATAAAGAAGAAATTGAATCTGAACTCGGTGATGTTTTGTTTGCGCTTTCGCATCTAACCAACCATTTAAAGGTTGATCCTGAGCGTGCTGTTCGCAAAACAAACGCTAAGTTTGAATATCGTTTTGGGTATATAGAAGACCAAGTCAACTTAAGTGATCGAGCTTGGTCTGAATACAGCCTGGAAGAGCTTGAAGCCTATTGGCAACAAGCTAAAACTCACCAATAGCTATTTTTTTACGCATTCCACCGCTAATGAACCAATAGAATAACCAGCGCCAAAAGAACAGATCATGCCAATGTCGCCGTGTTTAAAATCACTATTGTGGCGGTTAAAGGCAATAATTGAACCAGCCGATGCGGTATTACCAAACTCATCTAAAATGGTTGGCGCTTCATCGTTAGTGGCAGGTCGGCCTAACAGTTTTTTAGCAATCAGTTGGTTCATATTTAAGTTAGCTTGATGTAAAAACCAGCGTTTTACTTGAGCATTTTCAATGTTGTGAGCACTGAGATGTTCAGTCATGTGCTTTGCCGCCATTGGACACACTTCTTTAAATACTTTGCGCCCTTCTTGGTGGAACAAGTTAGGTGAAGCAAAAACATCACTGTCGTGCGCGCGTGATAAATGCCCGAAGTTAGAGCGAATGTTGTTGGAATATTGGGTCACCGCTTTTGTGCTGAGCACTTTAAAATAAGTGTCAGTCGTTACTGTTTCTTCCGCTTCCACAATGACCGCTGTGGCTACATCACCAAATATAAAATGGCTGTCTCTATCGGCATAGTTTAACTGAGGCGTCACTAATTCTGGGTTTACCACTAACACGGCTTTTGCACTACCAGAGCGAATCATCTCGTAAGCGCGATGCAACCCAAATGTTGCCGCCGAACAAGCCACTAGCATATCAAAGCCAAACCCCGTGATTCCTAATTGCTCTTGCACTTCAATAGCAATGGCAGGATAAGCGCGCTCGGTGTAAGCGCAGCTCACTATGACGGCGTCGATGTCGGCCGCTTTTTTCTGAGCGTTATCTAACGCGGCCTGCGCGGCTTTAACAGCCATTTCGGCTTGGTACGATAACTCATCTTCTGCACGTGCGGGCAGGTTGGGGCGCATGCGGTTTAAATCGAGAATGCCCTCTTTTTCATAAACGTAACGCTGCTTAATACCACTGGCTTTGGTGATAAAGTCGGCATCCGATTTTGCCAATGGCTGCAACTCGCCGGCTTCTATTTCAGCGGCGTGCTGCGTGTTGTAACGGTCGGCGTTTTCATTCAGTACCTGCACTAATTCTTCGTTAGAAATGCTGTGCTCTGGGTGCCATAGGCCTGTGCCACTAATGGTGACTTGAGGAAATTGGAATTGTGACATGTTTGGTTGCCTTATTAGGTTTGTTTGCAGTTTAGCAAAAAAATTGCCCTTGTGGTCGATAAGTTAATTGGCTAATTGGCGACTCTTTGGTTATATTCTTAGGGTAGTTTCATTTTTTAATAGGGACCTTATGCGACATCATTTCACCTTGACATTTAAGATGGCAGAGCGTCAACCAGTTGATGTAAACGAAGTAGCTAGCCAGATAGAAGGCAGCGACTTTCATGTAGAATCGCAAGCTTATAACGGTGAAGAGTTCAGTGTGCACTTTGTTCGAGAAGGCCAGCACGCTACCGACTTACTTGAGTTTGCCAAGCAACAGGTCATTTCTGCGGTACCCGGTGCCGAGTTGGTGTCTATGGATATGTCAGAAGAGCCCCCCATGTTAGGAGTGGTAGACGATATAACCAAACTTGTTGTGAAAGCCTGCTCAAAATTTGGTGATGCCGATTTAGCGCACGCTTGGCTAAGCAAACCGCAAGAAGCCTTAAATGGGCAGATCCCTAAAATTTTAATGATAGAAGCCGAAGGGCGAACACAGGTTGCGCGTGCTTTAAAAGAAATCAATGACAACGAGTGAATATATCGTTATAAAGCCGCTCACTCGGTGCGGCTTTCATTTAAAAGGCTTTCTACCCTTTTAACATACTTGTCTAATCGTTCATCATTAATACCCAAGCCATGCAACGCATTTACGGTTTCAAATAAATAATCGGCCGCGCTGCCAAGAGCGCCTTCACCTTGGGCTAAATGAATACAGCGTTGTTCAAAATTTAAGCTGCCGGCGTATTGTGGGCTGTTTTTATCCATAACAAACGCTACGGCATATAGAGTCGCTTCTTTATCTGTTTTTAAGGGTAACCAGAGCGGCTGGTAGGCACTAGCGACCATCTCGCGAGACCATAAAACACTGAATTCTTCTTCGATACAACTGGGATCCACTTTAAGAGCCTGACCGTGGCAACTGCCTCCTTGCTCTAAACCTAACACTAATCCGGGATGTGTTTCCGAACCCCGACCAACGTATGTTTGCAGGCAAAAATCTCGGTGGTAGCCTTCTAAATAAGCGTCCGTTTTTTCGCTAATATGCATGGCTGGATTCCACAATAATGAGCCATAAGCAAATACCCAAACACTGCCGTCTTGGTTGGGGTTTGTTGATAGCGTTTGTCGCCAACTGCGTTCACGTTCTTCGGCCGATGTTAAGGTGATTAACCCCTTATCGTGTGCGGCTTGAGCCATTTTTTGAAAGAAACCATTTTTAATGGATTCACGATCTATATGTGCCAATTCAACGCTCCGAGTAATCGAAAATTAGGCCAGGGTTTAAAATAGCCTTCGGGTCTAATTGTTTTTTGAGTAACTGCATGAGCGCAATTTCTTCTTGAGTTCGGCTGTATTTTAAATAGGATTTTTTCTGTAAGCCAATTCCGTGCTCAGCAGAAATACTGCCACTTAGGTTGGCTAACGGTTGGTAAACTAAATGATTGATCGCATCTTTAGTTTTCGCCGTTAAAGTAGGACCAACGTGAATGAATAGATGTAAATTGCCATCACCTAAGTGCCCAAACACAATGATTTTCGCTTCGGGCCACTGGCTTTTAATGGCCGTTTGCAATTGATCTATGTAGCCCGCTATTCTATTGATGGGCAAACTGATGTCGTAACCAATATAGGGCGCTAGGCCGGTGGTTAACCGCTCAATGTCATCTCGTATGGCCCACATAGCTTGTTGTTGCGCTTTAGATGATGCAATCGCTGCATCGACAATGATGCCATCGTTCATACAAGCTTCCAGTGCAGACATAAAAATGTCGGCTTCTAAATCGTGATAATTTGCCGCTTGAATTAAGACATAATAGGGGTGTTCGGTAGAAAGTGGTGCTTGGTGTTTTTGGCCATCGTCGATAATAAATTGATAATGGTCTTGCCACATGACTTCAAATGCCGATAAGCGCCCACCCAGCTGCCTATCGAGATTACGCAATGCCGTAACAAGATGTTCAAACTGGCTAACCGCGACCAAGGCTGTAGAAACGCTGTTGTGTAGCGGCCGCAACCGGAGCGTCAGTCGCGTAACGATGCCCAGTGTGCCTTCACTGCCTATAAAGAGTTGTTTTATATCGTAGCCGGTGTTGTTTTTTAACAGCGCCCGTAAATTAGTGATGATCTCGCCGTTAGGCATCACCACTTCTAGCCCAAGCACTTGTTCTCGAAACATGCCGTAGCGTAATACTTCATTACCGCCAGCGTTAGTCGCGGCCATTCCGCCCAGTGTGCAACTTCCGCGCGCTCCTAAATCTACGGGAAAGTGCAGTTGGTGATCTTGAGCAAATTCATGCAATGCTTGCAATGGAACACCTGCCTGTACCAAAACGCTGCGGTTATCCTCATCGATGGATTCTATTTTATTCATGCGCTCAAACGACAAAACCACCTGATGCTCGTGGCTGATCGAACCTTCCACAAAACCTGTGCCGCCTCCGAGCACAACGATGGATATGCTTTGCTGATAGCACAGCCTTACAACTTGGCTGACTTCTACTGTGCATTTCGGTCGAACCAGGGCTAACGCCTGACGAGCGTTGCTATCAAACCAGCCAACGCTGCGAGAGGTTACATCTTTCCCTGTTAAAACATTGCTTTGCCCAACAATAGTCTGAAGTGAATTTAGAATGTCCATAATTACCCAAATAAACACGATGATTTAAGCGTCGACGTTACCATAAGTTATGGCGATTAAGCATGAGCTTTTGTATTTGAACCTAATGATCACTGTTTAATTACAAAAGTTAGGATCGGTATAAGTATTGAGTTCTAATGAATATTTATTGTTAAAAAATCAGTTTTTATAAAGTTTTTACAGGATAGGTCACTGATTTAGGGTGTGTGATGCAGTTATGCGCCATTTTGGTGAGATTTATAAAAAAATAATATTTAGACTTGAAAGCATATATTGATAGCGGTAGGGTTATTTGCATACAAACGTACATAATAAAAACACGACCAAGGAGTGTGTTAGTGACCCAAGCAAACGATGATCGGTTTGTGGTATTTGACCGCGTACAAAAGAGCTACGATGGTCGCAATTTAGTGGTAAAAGACCTGAATCTCGACATTGCCAAAGGCGAATTCCTAACCATGCTCGGCCCTTCTGGCTCGGGTAAAACCACTTGTTTAATGATGCTGGCCGGGTTTGAAACCGCCACGCATGGCGACATACTTCTCAATGGGCAGCCCATTAATAATATTCCACCCTATAAGCGTGGAATTGGCATGGTGTTTCAAAATTATGCCTTGTTTCCACATATGACCGTCGCTGAAAACCTTGCCTTTCCGTTAGCCGTTCGCAAAATGCCAAAAGCCGAACGCGAAGCCAAAGTAATCCAAGCGTTAAAAATGGTGCAAATGGGAGAGTTTGCGAATCGTCGTCCCGCCCAATTATCGGGCGGGCAGCAGCAGCGCATAGCGTTAGCGCGAGCATTGGTGTTTGAACCTGAATTGGTGTTGATGGATGAACCGCTTGGCGCACTTGATAAGCAGCTGCGAGAGCACATGCAATTTGAAATTAAGCACCTGCATGAACAATTAGGCGTTACCGTGGTTTATGTAACGCATGACCAATCTGAAGCACTCACCATGTCTGATCGTGTTGCGGTGTTTAATGATGGCCGCATTCAACAACTGGCGACCCCTGAAGAACTCTACGAACGCCCTCAAAACTCTTTTGTGGCGCAATTTATTGGTGAAAATAATCGCTTAATGGGCCGAGTAGACCGGCTTGATGGCGAAAACAGTGTCGTCGTTTTAGACAGTGGTGAGCAAAGCAGTGCATTAGCCGTAAACTGCGGCGCAGCCGGTTCGCGTACTTTGTTATCTATTCGGCCAGAGCGCATTCGTATTGGCGAGCAGGCTACCGAAAATGTCACACAAGCCAAAGTGTTGGAGCTTATCTATTTAGGGGATCACATTCGGTGCCGTATGCGTGTGCATGGAGACGACCAATTTATTGCCAAAATTCCTAATTCGCCCGAAAGTCCACGCGTCATGGTTGGGCAAGAGGTTAATATTGGTTGGGCCGCCGCTGATTGTCGCGCCTTAGACGCCGATTAATAAACGCTTATCCGCTTTTTTATACCCCAGTTTAAGCGGAGCCAATAATAAGATGGGGCAAAAATTAAGTGAGGAAAATATGGATATGTCAAAATCATTTTGGGTAGTCGGAGCGTTATCTCTGATAACGGCTACTTCTTCAATCGCACAAGACTTAACCATTGTATCTTGGGGCGGCGCCTATTCGAATTCGCAACAAAAAGCCTACCACGACCCTTATATGGCGAAAAACCCGAACATTAATATCATTAACGATGAAAGCTCTGCAGAAGCTGTTGCAAAACTGCGCGCCATGAATGAAGCTGGCAATGTTACTTGGGATTTAGTCGATGTTGTTGCATCGGATGCCCTGCGCCTATGCGATGAAGGCTTGGCGATGGAAATTGATCACGATGAAGTGTTGGCACCCGCGCCAGATGGCACCGATGCCTCTGATGACTTTGGAGACTTAATTGTGTCGGAATGTTTTATTCCGCAAATTGTGTATTCAACCACAGTGGGCTATCGAAAAGATTTAGTGGGCAGTACTCCGCCGACGGATATTTGTGCGTTATTCGATACCAAAGCTTACCCAGGCAAACGCGCGTTAGAAAAGCGCCCAATCAACAACATGGAATGGGCTTTGTTGTGTGATGGTGTAGATAAAGACGACGTGTACGATGTTTTAGAAACCGATGCAGGGCAAGAGCGAGCGTTAGCTAAGCTCAGCACCATTAAAGACGATGTTATTTGGTGGTCGGCCGGTGCTGATACGCCTCAGTTATTAGCCGATGGCGAAGTTGTCATGGGCTCTACTTACAATGGCCGTTTGTTCTCTGTCATTGTTGAGCAAAACCAACCAGTAGAAATGTTGTGGGATGCGCAAGTATTCGACTTAGACGGTTGGATTATACCTGCAGGTTTACCAGCCGACAGACTTCAGGCCGTTAAAGATTACCTTTATTTTGCTACCGATACGCAGCGTTTAGCGGACCAAGCAAAATACATTTCTTACGGACCTGCGCGTGAAAGTTCGGCTCCGCTTGTCAGTAAGCACGCGGAATTGGGAATCGATATGGCTCCGCACATGCCAACCGACCCTAAAAATGCGAAAAACACCTTCTTATATAACTACGAGTTTTGGGCCGATTACCGCGATGACATCGACGCAAAATTTCAAGCATGGTTGGTGCGTAACTAAGCAAAGCGTTTAACTTGAAGTGGGGCACCTATGTGCCCTTTTAATTTTAAAATACAACAGTGCGAAGTAATAAAAGATGACTGGACAAGACACGGCAACGGTACCATTAGCGGCAGACGGCCGCCCGTTAGAGCAAAGCTTACAGCGTGCGCTGCGAAGACAAAAGTTACGCGCCTTAATGCTTATTGCGCCCTTGTTGTTATTCGTATTGTTAACTTTTATCGCGCCCATTGCCGATATGCTGTATCGGGCTGTTGATAACCGTATTGTGTCGGAGACATTACCCAGAACAGTCGAGCTTTTGCCCAGTTGGCAGGAAAGCAGTGGAAAACCGCCAGGTGAAGCGGTTTTTAATGCGCTGTATTTTGATTTGTTTTTTGCCGCTGAATTGAAAATACATACTCGGCTTGGGTCTCGTTTAAATTACCAAGAATCGGGTATTTCATCTTTATTCCGAAAAACAGGCCGAAGAGTAGGCCGTTTTGAAACCGATGAAATTACCGATCAATTTGTTGCACTTAACCCGCAATGGGAATCGGCTGAATTTTGGCTAGAGATTACAAAGCAACCAGAGTTTTCTGATGCTCTACCGACAACCGCCTCTGTTTGGTCAAGTTGGCAAGCATTATTAGTTGAAGATGAAAAAGACATCAAAGAAGAAACCCCTGAGGATGTCTTATTTTATGCCCTTTATTTAGATTTAACTCAGCCAAATGCACCAACAAAATTACAAAGCTACAGCTGGTGGACCAGTACAAAAAGCGCTGTAGAAAACTTTCAGCCAATTAATATTATCGAGCAGTTTGAATCGGCCGATGAAGATTGGCTAGCAACAAATACTTGGGGCGTACTGAAACGATATGCGCCTGCCGTCACCAATGGCTATTTTTTAAATGCTCTAGATATGCATAAAACAGCCGATGGTATAGAAGCCCAACCCGAAAATTTGCAAGTGTATAAGTTATTGTTTGTACGCACATTGGTGTTATCGCTGGCGATCATGGCTTCTTGCATTTTGCTTTCATACCCCATTGCCTATTTGCTCTCGCATTTGCCAATGCGCAAGGCAAACCTAATATTAATTTTAGTCTTATTGCCGTTTTGGACATCATTGTTGGTGCGTACATCGGCCTGGAAAGTGTTGCTGCAACAACAAGGAGTGATCAACGATTTATTAGTTTGGATCGGTTTGGTAGATGACGCTAACCGGCTGATTATGATGAATAACGCCATCGGTACCATGATCGCCATGACGCATATTTTATTACCCTTTATGATATTGCCCATGTATTCGGTTATGCGAACCATTCCAGTTAGCTATGTTCGTGCCGCTAAATCTTTAGGTGCAACCAACTGGACCGCGTTTTGGAAAGTGTACTTTCCGCAATCGGTTCCCGGTATTGGCGCTGGTTCTATTTTAGTATTCATTATGGCCATTGGTTATTACATAACCCCAGCTATTGTGGGCGGTACAACGGGTATCTTTATTTCTAACCGCATTGCTTTCCATATATCCAGCTCGCTTAATTGGGGCTTAGCTTCAGCCTTAGGTGCCATTTTGTTGATTGTAGTGCTGGTGCTGTATTGGCTGTATGACAAGTACGTTGGCATTGATAATTTAAAACTAGGGTAATCTGTTATGTTGCAACTTCCATCTTATGCCTCGACCGGCGAAAAACTCTGGTTTTATAGTTTTAGAGTTATCTGTGGGCTAATATTGTTCTTTTTAATCGCGCCTATTATCGTCATTATTCCTTTGTCTTTTAACGCTCAAGACTTTTTTACTTTTACCAAAGAAATGTTGGCATTTGACCCTGCTGGTTACTCTTTTAAGCACTATGAAGATTTTTTTACCAACAGCGATTGGACAAATGCCATCTGGAACTCTATTCGCATAGCACCGATGGCAACATTTTTATCGGTAAGCTTAGGTACACTCGCCGCCATAGGGTTAAGCCAACCGCACGTGCCTTTTAAACGCTTCATAATGGCCATACTTATATCGCCCATGATTGTACCCTTGGTGATATCAGCCGCTGGCATGTATTTCTTTTTCAGCCGCATAGGGTTACAAGGCACCTACTGGGGAGTGGTATTAGCGCATGCCGTGTTGGGCATTCCGTTTGTCATTATTACCGTGACAGCAACATTGGTGGGTTTTGATCATTCGCTGACACGAGCAGCCGCGAATTTAGGCGCAAACCCTGTAGTAACCTTTTGGAAAATACAAATGCCGTTAATTTTACCTGGAGTTGTATCGGGCGGGTTGTTTGCTTTTATTACGTCTTTTGATGAGGTTGTCGTGGTATTGTTTGTAGGCTCTTCGGCACAAAAAACATTGCCATGGCAAATGTTTATTGGCTTGCGCGAACAAATTAGCCCAACCATTTTAGCCGTAGCCACCATACTAGTTGCCTTGTCTATTTTGTTGTTGACGGTGGTTGAATTATTAAGACGCAGAACCGAGCGTTTACGCGGCCTAAGCCCAGGCTAAAATAAATGTACCCAAAAACCACCACGGCCGTACGCTGAGGTTTAACACTTGTAGCCTTCGCAGGCATAGGTTATGTTCGGTAACCTAAACGTTACTTGAGTAGCTGGCCATGATAGCCGCAAGTGTCATAACAATGTTCATTGTTTTAACTACGGCCCTTCCACTTTTAAAAATTAACCATTGGGTTATACGGGGACTCGACTTTCCTCGTTTTCAAATTGCCGTTTTAGCCTGTGCTGTAGCGTTATTTCACTTAATTTTTACAGATTTAGACCAATGGCTTGGCCAATTGAATCTTCTCGCCACCCTGATTAGTTTATCTGTTCAACTGTGGTGGATAATTCCTTATACGCCCATATGGCCAGCCGAAGTAAAGAGCACTAATGAGAGCAACATTCAAAATCAGCTCAGTATTATGACCGCCAACGTATTGCAAACGAACCATAATACTGAGGCTCTGATTCAATTAGTGCGAACCCGAAAACCCGATATATTAGTTACCTTAGAAACCAATAGATGGTGGCAAGACCAGCTAGCGCCAATAGCAATAGAGATGCCGCACACCATAAAGTGCCCGCTAGAAAACTTATACGGAATGCATGTGTATTCAAGGCTGCCATTAGCACAAGAGCAAATTTCATTTTTGGTAGAAAAAGACGTGCCGTCAATGCACTGCATCGTTGAATTACGTAACGGAGCAAACGTGAATATGCACTTTGTGCATCCAGCACCGCCCAGCCCAACTGAAAACGAGGAATCGACAGAGCGTGACGCCGAACTCATTACCATTGCCAAAAGTGTAGCAACAACAAAAGAGCCGGTAATAGTCACCGGCGATTTAAATGACGTTGCATGGTCATTCACCACAAGACTGTTTCGTAAAATAAGTGGCCTACTCGACCCAAGAGTAGGGCGTGGTATGTACAACACCTTCCACGCCGATTACTCATTTTTACGCTGGCCACTAGACCACCTTTTTCATAGTGAGCACTTTTGCTTAAAACACATAGAGCGACTACCGCACATAGGTTCTGATCACTTCTCATTGTTTACCGTATTAAGTTTTGAGCCAAATAAAGGCAAAGAACAAGAAGGCTTGCAACCTGATAAGAATGATAAAAAAGAAGCCGAAATAATTTCAGAGCAAGTAGGAGTAGGACAAACAGGAGTACCAACCCTGAATGAATAGTAAGTATTTATTCACGCAGCAAGCGGTTTTTCAAAATTAAGCTATTTGTAATCATTTGAAAACATAGACACTCGTAAATTAAGCTTTTTAAAACCGCGAAGCTAAAATTTGTGATAAACCTCTCAATTTAAAAATCGGCGCGGCTTTTCCAAGTGCTTATCCTGAATATACTGCATAGGCGGTAAAATAATAATTTTAAAAAAATAAGCAGCAATTGATTGAAATATAAAAACCAGCATTTTACTGACCTATACGAGCGGTATATACAGGGATAACACTGCACGTGCAGCAATGTCACTGATGATCAAATTGACAGGCAAACCGTTAAGATACATTATGAGTGGGGTTGGGAGTTTTTTAAGTATTTTATTGCAAGATTTAACCGCTCCCAGTAAAAGCCGCTAGTGCGGAAGAATAAAATGTTACAGGTGGAAGGGCATTCATAGCTAATTATTGAATCCTGCACCAACAGATTAGTTTTGCCCGTATTAATTTGTGGTTTTAATTGCAACGGTTCACAACTTTCAAAGGCTAGCTTGTACGCAATAGTCATCGCTCCCAAGCTAGGGTAGAGTGAAAAGCCAGCCTCGTTAGGCTGGCAGCCAATTTTAAAGGCCATCAAGCTAAAATACACCGCCAAAAGCGGAGCTAGATGGAAAACAATAAATTAAAAAGCACGTTGGCACGTGATAGTTAAGAGCCACAAGCTACTAGTTGTAACAAGTAGCAGCTGCATCGCACCTTCGGTGCTGGACTCACTGTCGTTCGCCGCAGTGCTATTCGTTAAATTTAAGGGAAGATGAAGCGCTTACCAAGATACGCAAAAGTCGAAGTAGTCGTACTCGGTATCATAGTTCCCACAACTATTGCCGGTTATGCCTTGTATTTTCTGCTTCAATCTAAGGCAGTCTTTTGGGGTAGAAGTTCTGTTGTTTACTATCAGGGTAGCGATGCGGTCTTTGTTTCGCTTCTTTGGATTGGGTTATCACTACTTTTTATGGTGCACTTTCTCGCTCGGCCTTTGCGCTTGCTATCATTTGCCCAATACAAATTAATAATGTGGGTACCGGTAATACTGTTAGCGACGGGTTTAGTATCCGCGATAGTGCTGGTATAAAAAATTTAACAAGGCGCGGCTGGAATAAGCCCGCCTAAAACCGCTTCGCGGCGGGCTTGGGACTCGTAACCTCGACCCAGCGCTTAACGTTACAGGTGGAAGGGTATTCAAAGCTAATTATTGAATCCTGCACCATAAATATAGATTTGCCCGTATTAATTGGTGGTTTGTGGAGCAACGGTTCACAACTTTAACCGGCTAGCTTGTACGCAATAGCCATTGCTCCCAAGCTAGGGTAGAGTGAATAGCCAGCCTCGTTAAGTTGGCAGCCAAATTTAAGGGCATCAAGTCTAAATGCCGCGTCAAAAGCAAAGCTTGATGGAAAACAATAAATAATTAAGCACGCTGGCACGTGATAGTTAAGAGCCACAGGCCACTACTTGTAACAAGGCGCAGCTGCATCGTGCCTACGGCACTGGACTCGCTCACGCTCGCCGCAGTGCTTTGCGTTATGGTAGAGCTATCTAGATGGGCTTAAAGGCTAGAGAATTATCATTAATAATTATCATACTAGTTGTCGTAGTATTTTACTTTGGCTTTTATGAGCCAAAGATCGAGGTAGTTTCTTTGGAAGTTATTAAAGAAGAAATGCTATGCCGAGATGGCTATTGTATTCAAGAAGTCTTTTTTAAAGATGCTAATAGAGAAATTAAGCTCTTAAAGAAGTCAGCACCTTGGCACTCTACTGGTGATGTGGTCAATATTAAAAAGCAGGCTAAAAAATTTTATGGCAATCGAAGTGGTTTTAAAAAAAATAGATATTGGTTTGTGAATGACTAACCATAACAAGACAATGTTGCAAGTTGGCCCGCCAAAAACCGCTTCGCGGCGGGCCAAGGGACTCACTCCTTGCGTCGCTCGCCCCAAATTTGGTCGTTACAGGTGGAAGGGCATTCAATGCTAACTATTGAGTCCTGCACCAAAAAATAGTATTGCTCGTTTAAATTTGTGGTTTTGAGTGCAACGGCTCACAACTTTAACAGGCTAGCTTGTACACAATAGTCATCGCTCCCAAGCTAGGGTAGAGTGATTAGCAGCCTAGTTAAGCTGGCAAGCAAGTATAAAGGTCATCAAGCTAAACTTGCGCACCAAAGGCAGAGCTTGATGGAAAACAATAAATAGTTCAGCACGCTGGCACGTGATAGTAAAGATCCACAAGCCACTAATTGTAACAAGGCGCAGCTGCATCGTGCCTACGGCACTGGACTCACTATCGTTCGCCGCAGTGCTTTGCGTTACAGGTGGAAGGGCATTTAAAACTATTGAATGAATCCTGCACCGAAATATAGTTTTGCTCGTATAAATTTATGGTTTTTAGAGCAACGGTTCACAATTTTAATAGGCTAGCTTGTACGCAATAGTCATCGCTCCCAAGCTAGGGTAAAGTGATTAGCCAGCCTAGTTAAGCTGGCAACCAAGTATAAAGGCCATCAAGCTATTATATCGCGCCAAAAGCGAAGTTTGATGGAAAACAATAAATAATTAAGCACGTTGGCACGTGATAGTTAAGAGCCACAGGCCACTACTTGTAACAAGGCGCAGCTGCATCGTGCCTTCGGCACTGGACTCACTGTCGTTCGCCGCAGTGCTTTGCGTTATTGTGCAGAATGAGAATGCCTTTTTAAGCTGGCTTAACTGATACTTTATTTTACATTTCAGTAGCATACTTTCTGAAAAAAAGCAAAACTATTGCTAGCCGCCAAGTTTTGTGGCTGGCATATTAAAGGCAAGGAAATCGTCGTAAAAGCTTTTGTTGATTGAGCTTTTACAAATTATAAAAAGTGGCAGTGGTGGTCAATGCACATTAACAAGGTACAGCAGTATCGTGCCTACGGCACTGGACTCGCATACGCTCGCCACTGTGTACAACGTTAATGAGCTTATGAAATTAATAATTGGTTGCTTGTGTTTATTTATGTCTCTGCTTTGCTTTGCCGAAACGATTAGTAAGATAGAATGCTACCGATATGACTGTGCAGTCGCAGAGCAATCATATTTAAGTGGAGATGTAATCTATTCAAAACCAAATGTTGATGCGTTAGTTGTAGGTTTAGTGGAGTTAGAGAAAAGTTATAACGTAAAAAATGTACTTTTAAAAATCAATCCTGGATATGGGAGGATTACTCGTAAAAATAGCGAGGTTAAAGGAGAGGAAGTTGGTGATAACATTCTGGTACTGGAATATCTAGGAGAGGGTAGATCTTCTGTTCTTCTCGGTGACTCAACGTTCCAAGTAAAAGTCACAAGAAGAAAAGGTGACTGCTTAGAAGGTAATGTGAATAAAAGATATTGCTGGATTGAATTGCATAACGATCCACTTGTTGAAATATGGCACGAATTGGAAGATATAGGGTGGGTTCGAATTTCAGAGCCATCCAGCGGAAACTTAAATTGGCGGTGGAGTAAGCCGCATTAACAAATATAGGCACTGCGACTCGTAAACTCGCGCGTGCTAAAAACGTTACAGGTGGAAGGGCATTCAAAGTTAATAAC
Organism: Reinekea marina; assembly: GCF_030409715.1. Taxonomy (NCBI): domain Bacteria; kingdom Pseudomonadati; phylum Pseudomonadota; class Gammaproteobacteria; order Oceanospirillales; family Saccharospirillaceae; genus Reinekea; species Reinekea marina. Next base: position 2,633,580 of record NZ_JAUFQI010000001.1, on the reverse strand, counting down.
TGAATCCAGCACCAAAATTGAGTTGTTCTCGTATAAAATTTTGGTTTTGAATTCAAAGGTTAGCAAAGTTTATAGGCTAGCTTGTACGCAATAGTCATCGCTCCCAAGCTAGGGTTGAGAGAAAAGCCAGCCTCGTTAAGCTGGCAGCCAAATTTAAAGGCCATCAAGCTAAAATACACCGCCAAAAGCGGAGCTAGATGGAAAACAATAAATTAAAAAGCACGTTGGCACGTGATAGTTAAGAGCCACAAGCTACTAGTTGTAACAAGTAGCAGCTGCATCGCACCTTCGGTGCTGGACTCACTGTCGTTCGCCGCAGTGCTATTCGTTACAGGTGGATGGGCATTTAAAACTATTGAATGAATCCTGCACCAAAATATAGTTTTGCTCGTATAAATTTATGGTTTTTAGAGCAACGGTTCACAACTTTAACAGGCTAGCTTGTACGCAATAGTCATCGCTCCCAAGCTAGGGTAGAGTGATTAGCCAGCCTAGTTAAGCTGGCAAGCAAGTTTAAAGGTCATCAAGCTAAACTTCCGCACCAAAGGCGAAGCTTGGTGGAAAACAATAAATAATTAAGCACGTTGGTACGTGATAGTTCAGAGCCACAGGCCACTACTTGTAACAAGGCGCAGCTGCATCGTGCCTACGGCACTGGACTCACTGTCGTTCGCCGCAGTGCTTTGCGTTACAGGTGGAAGGGCATTCAAAGCTAATTATTGAATCCTGCACCAACAGATTAGTTTTGCCCGTATTAATTTGTGGTTTTAATTGCAACGGTTCACAACTTTCAAAGGCTAGCTTGTACGCAATAGTCATCGCTCCCAAGCTAGGGTAAAGTGAATAGCCAGCCTCGTTAAGCTGGCAGCCAAATTTAAAGGACATCAAGCTTAAATACCGCTTCAAAAGCGAAGCTTGGTAAAAAACAATAAATAATTAAGCACGTTGGCACGTGATAGTAAAGAGCCACAGGCCACTACTTGTAACAAGGCGCAGCTGCATCGTGCCTACGGCACTGGACTCACTGTCGTTCGCCGCAGTGCTTTGCGTTACAGGTGGAAGGGCATTTAAAACTATTGAATGAATCCTGCACCGAAATATAGTTTTGCTCGTATAAATTTATGGTTTTTAGAGCAACGGTTCACAATTTTAGTAGGCTAGCTTGTACGCAATAGTCATCGCTCCTAAGCTAGGGTAGAGTGAATAGCCAGCCTCGTTAAGCTGGCAACCAAATTTAAAGGCCATCAAGCTGAAATACCGCACCAAAAGCGGAGCTTGGTGGAAAACAAGCAATAAATAAGCACGTTGGCACGTGACAATTAAGAGCCACAAGCTACTACTTGTAACAAGTAGCAGCTGCATCGCACCTTCGGTGCTGGACTCACTGTCGTTCGCCGCAGTGCTATACGTTACAGGTGGAAGGGCATTCAAAACTAATTATTGAATCCTGCACCAAAATATAGTTTTGCCCGTATTAATTTGTGGTTTTAGGTGCAACGGTTCACAAATTTAACAGGCTAGCTTGTACGCAATAGTCATCGCTCCCAAGCTAGGGTAGAGTGAATAGCCAGCCTCGTTAATCTAGCAGCCAAGTATAAAGGCCATCAAGCTTAAATACCGCGTCAAAAGCGAAGCTTGGTGAAAAACAATAAATAATTAAGCACGCTGGCACGTGATAGTTAAGAGCCACAGGCCACTACTTGTAACAAGGCACAGCTGCATCGTGCCTACGGCACTGGACTCACTGTCGTTCGCCGCAGTGCTTTGCGTTAACTGTCCGGTGTACGTACGCAGCCATAGGGAAATAAATTAATGGGATTAAGCGCTAAGCTGTTTTTTGAGAATAACGAAAATGAAACACTCTTTACACGTATTTCGTTGACGCCAGAACAATTGGAAGATGCTAGAGCCAAGAAAGATAAGCTACTTGAGCTAATCAAGCCCGAGCTTTCCTCATCACTGGAAGTTCCAGTAAGACATTGGCTCCAAGGTTCCTATAAAAATCAAACCCTTGTAAGGCCTATACAAAAGGGCGATGAATTTGACATTGATGTTGGAATATATGTTTTATGCAATGCAGAAGACGAAGGATTATCTGCGTTAGATGTAAAGCAGGTTAATAGAAGCATTCTTGAGTGGTATGTTTCAAATAGACCTGAAGCCAAAGTCGGGGATAGTAAAACGAGCTGCGAGCGGCTGATTTATCCTTCATCTTTCCATATTGATATACCTATCTACTATTACGATGCTGAAACAGACACTTGTAAGCTAGCAGTTCAATCGGACGAGTGGGTTGATAGTGACCCGAAAGCGCTTCAGGATTGGTTCAATAAAAAATTATCGAGTTTAACGCCAAAATCTTTGGCTCAGCTTAGAAGGATAATCAAATATCTAAAGGTTTGGACTGCGATCAAAGGAAAGGAAGATGAAATTCGAATTCCATCAATAGCAGTTACGGTGTTAGTTGCAGATCTATATGTTGAGGCGGATGATGACGATGACGCCTTCATTCAAACCGCAGTAAATGTTATGAATTACATTATCGAAAATGACTCGCTAGACAATCCCTGCGGCGGAGGGGATTTGTTTGGTTTCAAAGGAAATGAATATCAAAAAATTAAAAATAGATCAGATTCATTAAAAAATGTGTGTGAATTTATCAATAAATCAGAGGATAGTCTCCAGCAATATGTTCTGTGGAGCGCAACATTTGAACACATGTTTCCTCCTTTTATTGAAAGGATTGATGAAGTATCCAAGAATACAAACCTTCCCGCAATAACAGTTCCCCCTAAAATTAAAGTTCGTCATTTAGACAAAAATAAGAAGCTTCTATCTAGTGGTGTGAAAGATGAAATAAAGGTGTTTCGTGATGAAGAGCTTTATTTTTCAATAGAGAATGACGCTGACTATAGTGAAACTGCCGAAGTTCATTGGATTGTACGAAATCAAGATGCGGAAGCAAAAAGAGTCAACGATCTTGGCCATACTTCGGTACTTTCTGTTAGCGAGGAGCGGTATGAGGGTTGCAGTTATAGCGGCACCCACTATATGGAATGCTTGGTGTTTGATAAGAACAATATAAAGGGCATGGGTGCAGTTAAAGTTCGCATAACTGGGCTTTCCAGACCTCTAAGAAATCCTCCCAGGAAAAATTATTTTAAAGGTAGATAAATATGTGGAAGGTATTTCCGAAACTCGGGTTATTAAAGCTATTACTCGCTATTTTTTCAGCATTATTTCTCTCTGCATTGATCCTGCTAATGGGCCCTAATGGTGGAGAGCTTTCCTGGAATACCTTTGGTGACTCTTTTCAGCTTACAGCGCCGATAACGCTAATATTTGTCTTTGTTATTTTTGTCATTGGGAAATGGGGATGGTTGGCTTTCTGGAAACTCCCATTTCTCGGGGCGATCCTGCATAAATCTGTGTGTCCAAACCTCAACGGGAAGTGGTTGGGAGAGATCCACTCAAGTTATGCCGACGAAAACGGCAACAAAGTAACAAAAGAAGTTGAATTGACCGTTAAGGCGGATTTGTTTGGGTTTAGCTTGGCATTGAGGTCATTGGACGGTTACCAAGAAAGTAAGGTGATACAGAGCGAGCTTTATAGAGATCCTCGTACAGGAACTTTCTATCTAAGTTATATTTTTGAAGCGTCAGTTCCGATTCCTAAAGAAACAGATGATAGACTCTTTGACGGGGCGGCCAAGCTAGAGATCATAGTTAAGGAAGAAAAAACAGTTTTAAAAGGAACATACTGGACAAATAGAGCTTGGCAACGTGGTATGAATACTGCGGGTCTAATCACAATGGAGCGAAGACACAGTTAACAAGCCGCTCAAATACTTTCCGGCCACAAAAGGCGTGGCCTCCACCGGACTCGCTGACGCTCGCCGTTTAGCGGGGCGTTACAGGTGGGAAAGTATTTAAGACTATTGAGTGTAGTCTGCACCAAAATATAGTTTTGCCCATATTAATTTGTGGTTTTAGGTGTAACGGTTCACAAATTTAACAGGCTAGCTTGTACGCAATAGTCATCGCTCCCAAGCTAGGGTAGAGTGAATAGCCAGCCTCGTTAAGCTGGCAACCAAATTTAAAGGCCATTAAGCTGAAATACTGCACCAAAAGCGGAGCTTGATGGAAAACAATAAATTAAAAAGCACGTGGGCACGTGATAGTTAAGAGCCACAAGCCACTACTTGTAACAAGGCGCAGCTGCATCGTGCCTACGGCACTGGACTCACTGTCGTTCGCCGCAGTGCTTTGCGTTACAGGTGGAAAACCATTTGAAACTATTGAATTTAATCTGTACCAAAAAATAGTATTGCCCGTATTGATTTGTGGTTTTGAGTGCAACGGTTCACAACTTTAACAGGCTAGCTTGTACGCAATAGCCATCGCTCCCAAGCTAGGGTAGAGTGATTAGCCAGCCTAGTTAAGCTGGCAAGCAAGTTTAATGGTCATCAAGCTAAACTTCCGCACCAAAGGCGGAGCTTGATGGAAAACAATAAATAATTAAGCACGTTGGCACGTGATAGTTAAGAGCCACAAGCCACTACTTGTAACAAGGCGCAGCTGCATCGTGCCTACGGCACTGGACTCGCTCACGCTCGCCGCAGTGCTTTGCGTTAGGCTCACAGATAAGTACATGAACGTAGAAGAACTGTATAACGAAACTGCTCATAGATATTCGGATCTTGTAGATAGTAGTATGTATATTGGCCCTGATTGGTTATCTCGATTCCTAGAAGCCAACAGGTTTACTTGCTCATCTATTGTAGATTTGGGCTGTGCCAACGGTGTACTCGGTGAAGTGTTGAGAAACTCCTTTGCAGACGCACATATTACAGGAATCGACATCTCAGAGAATATGATTCGATATGCTGAGTCTAAAGCCTGCTACAACAAGACAATTCAAATGGATTTGGATAAGTCATTTTCTCAACTGTTTGAACAGCCTAATGATCTTGTGGTTGCTCTTGGGTTTTCTGAATTTCTCAGCAATATACAGTTTTTCATGGAAGAAGTAGCAGCAATAACAAAACCAGGTGGTATAGCCCTTATCAGCTTTCAGGTACATGACCCAAATAATACAAAGCTTCCTAGAAATACCTACAGTGGAGAAGTAGTTCACACTGCTTACGCTGAATCGGAAATCAATGATTTCATTGTTAATTCCGGGTTTGTGGTATCACAACAGGAAAGAGCGGTTGGTTACACTTCTGGTGCAGGGTACTCTTGCGAGTATTTAATGGTAGCTGCACGTAAAGCCTAACAAGTAGCAGCACCGGCCCGTACCGGGCTTTGGACTAAATCTCACTGGCGTTCAATTTAGCCGGTGTGCAAAACGTTACAGGTGGAAGGGGATTTAAAACTATTGAATGAATCCTGCACCGAAATATAGTTTTGCTCGTATAAATTTATGGTTTTTAGAGCAACGGTTCACAATTTTAATAGGCTAGCTTGTACGCAATAGTCATCGCTCCCAAGCTAGGGTAAAGTGATTAGCCAGCCTAGTTAAGCTGGCAAGCAAGTTTAAAGGTCATCAAGCTAAACTTCCGCACCAAAGGCGAAGCTTGGTGGAAAACAATAAATAATTAAGCACGTTGGTACGTGATAGTTAAGAGCCACAGGCCACTATTTGTAACAAGGCGCAGCTGCATCGTGCCTACGGCACTGGACTCACTGTCGTTCGCCGCAGTGCTTTGCGTTATGCCTCAAGGAGCGTTTGGTGTCTTTAACTTGGAATGATCTTACGGTTGACTTCGAGCATCTTGATCGAACTAAATTGATAGAAGACTGGCAATGGCTTGTTGGTTCAGCCCTACCTATTCTAATAACTTCAGTTGGCGATGCATTCCTGCAGTCCGAAACTGGTGAAATATTCTGGCTAATAACTGGTAGCGCAGAATTTGAAAAGGTCGCAGATTCATATGAAGAGTTTCAAGGTAAGCTCCAAGACAACGAATTAATTCATGAATGGTTTTTAGTCCCTGTTGTTGCGCAGCTCAAAGAACAAGGGGCAACTCTTGAGCAAGGTAAATTATTCGGCTTCAAGCAATTACCTGTTTTGGGTGGCAAGTACGAGCCAGATAACTTTGAGCTAACAGACATTGAGGTTCACTTTGCAATGTCAGGGCAAATGAATTTACAAATCAAAGACCTTCCCGATGGCACTAAGGTAAATTTTAGTGTTACCGAGTAAAGGCATAACAAGGCGCTCAAGCAAGGACTGAACTTCCCCCGTTTTAGTGGACACCTCTAGATAACGCATCTGGAGGTAATTTTGCCAAAGTATAATAATCCACGTAAAACGTGGCAGTATTCAACAGAGTTTAAAGTTCGAGCTGTTAAAATGAGCTATCAACCTGATATTAAAAGTTCTCAGGTTGCGGAAGGCTTGGGTATTCATCCATTTATGTTGTCCCGTTGGCGCAAAGAGTATCGAGAAGGCCATCTTCAAGGTGATGGAAAAAGGCGAGTAGGTTTGTCAAAGAAACGCAAAGTGAAATCGGCGAAGCAAATAACTGAGAACGCTCAGTTAAAAAAAGAAATCGATAGATTAAAGAGGGAAAATGACCTTCTAAAAAAGTGGCAACAGTATCTGGCGGATCAACATCAGAACGATTTGGGTTCATCCACAGATACGGAAAAGAAATAGGGGTACGTAACCTTTGTCGTTGGATGCAGGTATCGCCCAGCGGCTACTATGCATGGCGTCAGCGAGGGACAACAGATCGGGCATTGTCCGATCAGCAATTGTTAAAACAGATCACGAAGATATTTGACGACAGTCACGGACGATATGGCAGTCCTAGAGTCTATGAATCCCTGCGTCAGAGCGGTTACCGCATCGCTAAGAAGCGTGTCGAGCGGCTAATGCGTGAAGCAGGGCTCAAAGCCAGGGTCACCAAAGTAACGCGGCGAATGCCAGGACTTAAACGCTTCATAGCGAAAGGTGAAAATCGATTATTAGCGCGCGACGCTGCAACGGCACCGGATCAAGTTTGGGTCGCCGATGTAACCTATATTAAATTACAAGGAAAGTGGACGTATTTAGCAACGATCATGGATCAATACTCGCGCCGGATATTGGGTTGGTCATTATCCTATTCTAGAACAACGGAGTTAACGACAACCGCTTTAAGGTATGTCATTAAAAAAGGGCGAAACCCAAAAAATGTTATTTTTCACACCGATAGAGGTGTTGAATTTACGGGCTCGGTCTTTCAATCTGAATTGGTAAAATATGGTATGCATCACAGTGTCAATCGACCAGGACATTGTACAGACAATGCGTTCATGGAATCGTTTTACCATTCCTTAAAAGGTGAGTTAATCCGGCAAACCTATTTTAAAGGAATAGAAGAGTTGCGATCTGAGCTTAGCAGGTATATAAATAAATTTTACAATACGGTGAGGTTACACTCAGGTATTGGGTATATGTCACCAATTAATTATGAACAAATGGCAGCGTGAATCCCGAGGTGTCCATTTTATCGGGGGAAGATCAGACGCAGCAAAGCTGCGCCGCTTAGCTTGGCGTTATGTGCTTAAAATATGAATGTTTTTATTCAAGTTTTACTGGTAATGGTCTTGGGATTGATAATTGGAATTACCCAATCATCTAGTATTGAAAACACAGTGTTACTTCGTAGTCGAGGGCTGTGGCGGTTATATGAGTTGTTTTATTCAAGGGGCTTCTCCTGGTGGCGCGTGCTAGTTGGAATACCCTTAGTTGCTCTTATTTTTGGCTTTGCTGCAGGTTACATTTACTGGATTTCCATTGAGCCTGTAAGCTGGCCAATTCAAGTTTATTTAGTTATATACTTAGCTTCTGGCATAGGTGGCTATTTTCTTAGGAAATTTTGGGTGGCAAAGTATGTATCAAAAATCACATAACAATACGCTGAAATCAGACGCTAAAAGACGCGCGGTTTAGCTAGGCGTTATGAATTAGTATGAGTAGTTGGAAACCAATAACCCTTAACGAGCTCGAGAAAGATATTTGGCTTTCTGAGCAAGCACTTGAAGGCCCAACACTAAAATTATGGGAGCTCCTGAAGGTCAAGCCTACGAAATGGAAGTGCCCTCCCTTGGGTGATGAAGGAGGCGGCTTTTGGGTAGTAGCTTTAGCCGGCAACAAGGTAATTTGGTATAACGATATCGAGGAAGGATTCAATATCTCTAATTATAGATCCTTTGGGGAAATCGAAGAGTACTACACAAACCAGCTTGAACTTTTCGAGCTGATAAACAGTATAGAAAGTGAGTTGCATCGCAATTCATAACAAACGCAGGCAGTCGACGCGAAAAAGCCCGCGCAACTGCTACGGACGTTAAGGTTTTTATGGATCTTGAAGCCCAAATCATCAGTTTAGAGAAGTCGCTACTCACAATTGAAGTGCGAAAATCAAAAACTGAATTGCTTGAACGGATCGCTCCAGGGTTTAAGGAAATAGGTGCTAGTGGTTCTTATTTTGGGTTAGATAGCATTTTGGAACGACTTCCCACTGAGCAATCTTGGTCTGCTAAAGTGCAAGATTTCGAATTTAGGCAAATTAATCCCGAATTTTGCCAGTTGGTATTTAGAGCGTATATTAAGAGTCATGAAGCTGATAGTGGCACTTACTCTCATAGAAGTAGCTTTTGGCAAAAGTTTGAAGACGGGTGGAAGGTTATTTTTCACCAAGGAACTAAGGTAGAGCCTTTTGAGCTTCAACCTTAACAAAGTGCTGTAGCAATACAGCCCTAAAATACACCGCTTCGCGGCGGGCTGTAGGACTCGCAGTCGCTCGCCGCTAAGCTTTGCGTTAGAGCACGGAAAGTATGGAAATATTTCTCCTTAGGCATGCAGAAACCGAAACAAATCGTGAAGGCGGATTAGCAACCGGAAGCGATGATGCGCTTACTGAACACGGTCATCATCAGGCACAAAGCATCATTGAGGGCCTCCTTGCACTGGAAATCGATAGCATTTTGAGCTCTCCATATCCTAGAGCTTTGGAAACCGTCAGACCGTTTTCTGAGTTCGCAAAGAAAAATATAGAAGTTCATTCTTGCTTAGCTGAAGGGCAGTTATTGCTCTCTGGTTCACATGATGAGGAAGAACCCAAGTATTTCAGTCACGGGGCTGGTTATGACTACCCCTCTCAAAATGAAACTGGAGGTGCATTTCTAGCCCGCGTGAGACGGACCAAGGAGGTAATTCTGTCTCAACCTTGTCAAAGGATTTTGGTGGTAACTCATGGCCATATGCTAAGAGAGCTGATAAACAACATATTAGCTTTGCCACATAAAGTTCGGTTTCCTCATGAGAATTGCGGTCTCACTCATGTCACTATAGGCGAGGTCATCATGGTTAATTGTATTAATCGGCCGATGTGTTTTAACAAGTGAATTAGGCCGACCGATTTTCCGCTATCGCTCCAAATCGGCGGCTTATTCAAGGCGTTACTTTCTATATGAATAATGAAGTAAAGACAGAGTTAATTAACATTTTGGGAATATTAATTAGAATATTTTCAATGTTTCTGGCACCTTTAGCTATCATAGCTGGCCTGTTTATTGGCGGACTAGTTGGATGGTGTATTGCTGGAGCTGCATTAGTGTTTCCGCCCGTTGGCTATGTCTTGCATTCGCTAAAGAATTTCCCTGTAAGCTGTAGCGAAGCAATACAGGAGGTTATTTTCTGGTATTTGGCAGGATGGTTGCTGGTTTTGACTTGTGTATCACTAATTTCATTCTCGATAATCGCGATCATTGCAACTGCATTAGTAACAGCAGTGACAGTGGTCTACTGGAAAGTAACAAGTAAATTAATAAGGACGCGCATAAAGCGCGCTCCTATTATTTAGACGTTACAGGTGGAAGGGCATTCAAAGCTAATAATTGAATCCTGCACCAAAATATAGTTTTGCCCTTATTAATTTGTGGTTTTAAGTGTAGCAGTTCACAACTCTCTAAGGGTTGCTTGTACGCAATAGTCATCGCTCCCAAGCTAGGGTAAAGTGAATAGCCAGCCTCGTTAAGCTGGCAGCCAAATTTAAAGGACATCAAGCTTAAATACCGCTTCAAAAGCGAAGCTTGGTAAAAAACAATAAATAATTAAGCACGTTGGCACGTGATAGTAAAGAGCCACAGGCCACTACTTGTAACAAGGCGCAGCTGCATCGTGCCTACGGCACTGGACTCACTATCGTTCGCCGCAGTGCTTTGCGTTAGTTGCGTCAGGAGAGCTCTTGAACTCAGAAACTGAACGGCTTTTAGAATTTTTTAGTTCATTTGATTATGAGCATGACAATGATCGGGAAATCGTGATTGTCGGCTGTGCATATATTGAAAGCCTGATAAAGGAAATAGTTGAGGCTACTTTCATTGATGATCCTAAAGAGGTAGCAGAACTCTTGAGTGACTCGATAGGACCTCTGAATGGGTTAATCCCAAGAGCAAGGCTACTATATTTACTTGGTGTAATTCCAGAACTGGTATACAAGGATATTAAGACCGTTGGAAAAATCAGAAATGAATTTGCTCACAAGATTACAGCATCATTCAGCGATAACAGAGTGAAGCAGCTCTGTGGGAACCTTAAATGGCACGAGCATAGCCTTTTTATGAAACCACCTCAGGAAGCTACAACAAGAGATATTTATCAAGTAGGAGTCAACCAATTGGTTTCGCATCTTGGAGCATTACCAGGGATTCAAAGGCTAAAACGAGAGAAAAGCAACTAACAAGGTACAGCAGTTTCGTGCCTACGGCACTGGACTCGCATACGCTCGCCACTGTGTACAACGTTACAGGTAGAAAACCATTTGAAACGATTGAATGTAGTCTGTACCTAAATTTAGCTTTGCTCGTATAAACTTGTGGTTTTTAGTGCATCGGTGCACAAATTTAACCGGCTAGCTTGTACGCAATAGTCATCGCTCCCAAGCTAGGGTAGAGTGAATAGCCAGCCTCGTTAAGCTGGCAACCAAATTTAAAGGCCATCAAGCTGAAATACTGCACCAAAAGCGGAGCTTGATGGAAAACAATAAATTAAAAAGCACGTGGGCACGTGATAGTTAAGAGCCACAAGCCACTACTTGTAACAAGGCGCAGCTGCATCGTGCCTACGGCACTGGACTCACTGTCGTTCGCCGCAGTGCTTTGCGTTATGTGTAATTGAATGCGTAGATTCTCTATAGAAGATGAAGTCCATGCGGAATGGCAAGGAGACTTTAAAAGTTTTGATGAAGCTTTAGCTGAGCTTCAACGAAGGGCTGCTATACCTTGGGATTTTCCACCAAATAAATGTCCGTGCACAGGGTGGAAGACTTGCGAACGTATATACACGGTTACAGAATTTATAGTTGGGGATGAGTCATTTACACCTCAGAACGAGTATGAGGTTTTATCCGTTTCCTCACAGGGCGTAAAGTGGCTTCAAGGTTTTGAGAGTTACGGAGAAAGTACTTCACATAACAATCCGTAGCAGTTCATGCCCGCAAACAACCGCTCCGCGGCGGGCATTGGACACAATTTCGCTGGCGCTACATTGCGCCACTGTACAGGGGCGTTAAGTGTCAATTGAGAATGAAGCATGTGGCTTATTAAAGGATTAATTTACTTTGTGATGGCAATCCTAGCTATTGGAATCGGGTCCGCGATAATCGTTTGGGTTTTATATAACGTGTTTGTCGAAACTCAACCTCAATATACAGGTTCAAACTTTATTACCAGTTTTGGATCGTTTGGCATAAGCATACCTATGGTAGGTATTGGCATTTACTGGTTTAAATGCGGCTACAAACACTTAACAAGGCGCTCAAGCAAGGACGGGCTAACGCCCGCCGCTTAGCTTGGCATTAAGTATAAAGGTACTGAATGAATTCAATAATTTATCGGAAAATTCTGATTCTATTTATACTGCTGTATCCTTTATATATAGTAATTTTCATTGCTAGTTTAACCTTTTTTCCAAGCTTATTTTCGTGGCTAATGAACGCTGAAGTTATTGGGGGGAATGGTGGACCAACCTCAATGATGACTGTTCAAGGAAAGATAGACTTTAGTATTGTGCCCGATCTTCTAGGAGCTATCTTTCTCATTATACTAGCTATTAATTGGAGGTATTTAACTAAAAGTAAGTATCTTCGAATTGGTGGTATGCTTGCGATAGTTTTATGGGTAATGTCAGTTTCAAAGTATGTTCAGTGGCTGATTTATACTTAACAATCTATTGTTGTTCAAGCCCGCAAGAGACTTGCTTCGCAAGCGGGCTTCGGACTCGTATACTCGCCGCAAAACAAGGGCGTTAGGCTTTATGAAAAATAAATTACATCAACAATATCATTTTAGACCTTCCACCCTAGGGTTACTGTCGTGGGATGTTCTAAAATTAATTGAATTATCCAAAGACTTTCCGGTTTTCGAAAAAAAGGTGGAGGAAATTGGAGAGCTCAAAGAGAACTATTGGTTCGGTTTTATGCCCGGAATGGAAGCTAAGTGCGAAGATATAATTCAGCACGCGAAACAAATTTACGAAGCTGACCTTAGCTATCCAATTATTTTATGTAGCGAAGGTAGAATAATGGACGGTATGCACCGTGTTTGTAAGGCCAAGATGGAAGGGCATGACACTATATTGGCCGTACAATTTACGAAACCACTGGAACCAGATAATATTGGTAAACAGCCTGATGAATTGTACTACCAATAGCCTAACAAGAAATTGTTGTTCAAGCCCAACATCCTCGCTTCGCAAGTGGGCTTTGGACTCGTAAACTCGCCACAAAATAAAGGCGTTAAGGAATAGAAACAGTGCACTATATTCTAAGATTCATCTTCTTGTGTATTTTGATGACAAACAACTTTGCATTTGACGAAACAAATATCCCTATCGGAGAGTATAAATGGACATATACCTGTCAGACTAAAGAGAACATTTATTACATCGATCGTTATAATACGAGAGCCATCGTATGGCGAGACGAAGTAGAGCTTGAAAGAATTTTATACTTGGATGATTTTTTAGGACTTAGCCATCCAACGGAAGCCTATATCGGAGATCTTTCAGGATTGATAATATTTGATGATGGTAGTGCAAAAATTTATGATGTTAAGTTAACGAAAACTAAAAAACCGTTGGCCTGCATATCCTTAACAAGGCAATGAACTCCGTGCGTAAACACCGCTTCGCGGTACGCACTGGACTCAATCACGCTGGTGCGCAATTTCGCCAGTTATTTTGGCGTTATGTGCTTAAAATATGAATGTTCTTATTCAAGTTTTACTTGTAATGGTCTTGGGGTTGATAATTGGAATTACCCAATCATCTAGTATTGAAAACACAGTGTTACTTCGTAGTCGAGGGCTGTGGCGGTTATATGAGTTGTTTTATTCAAGGGGCTTCTCCTGGTGGCGCGTGCTAGTTGGAATACCCTTAGTTGCTCTTATTTTTGGCTTTGCTGCAGGTTACATTTACTGGATTTCCATTGAGCCTGTAAGCTGGCCAATTCAAGTTTATTTAGTTATATACTTAGCTTCTGGCATAGGTGGCTATTTTCTTAGGAAATTTTGGGTGGCAAAGTATGTATCAAAAATCACATAACAATACGCTGAAATCAGACGCTAAAAGACGCGCGGTTTAGCTAGGCGTTATTGTGCAGACGAGGGATATTTAATACTAAATGGCACTATGTAGTAATTGTCTTTTAATTTAGCGCCAGTTTCTTCGTGAATAGCTTAAATTTCCAGTGGCTTAAAGGTTTTTCCACTGGCATATTAAAGGCTTTAGTTCGTGGCAAAAGTCATAGTATTTAGGCTTTTGTAATCTAAAAATAAAGGCAGTGGTGGTCAATGCACATTAACAAGGTACAGCAGTATCGTGCCTACGGCACTGGACTCGCATACGCTCGCCACTGTGTACAACGTTAATGAGCTTATGAAATTAATAATTGGTTGCTTGTGTTTATTTATGTCTCTGCTTTGCTTTGCCGAAACGATTAGTAAGATAGAATGCTACCGATATGACTGTGCAGTCGCAGAGCAATCATATTTAAGTGGAGATGTAATCTATTCAAAACCAAATGTTGATGCGTTAGTTGTAGGTTTAGTGGAGTTAGAGAAAAGTTATAACGTAAAAAATGTACTTTTAAAAATCAATCCTGGATATGGGAGGATTACTCGTAAAAATAGCGAGGTTAAAGGAGAGGAAGTTGGTGATAACATTCTGGTACTGGAATATCTAGGAGAGGGTAGATCTTCTGTTCTTCTCGGTGACTCAACGTTCCAAGTAAAAGTCACAAGAAGAAAAGGTGACTGCTTAGAAGGTAATGTGAATAAAAGATATTGCTGGATTGAATTGCATAACGATCCACTTGTTGAAATATGGCACGAATTGGAAGATATAGGGTGGGTTCGAATTTCAGAGCCATCCAGCGGAAACTTAAATTGGCGGTGGAGTAAGCCGCATTAACAAATATAGGCACTGCGACTCGTAAACTCGCGCGTGCTAAAAACGTTACAAACCAGGAAAGTGCTGTGCAAAATCTATATAGATCAATATTAGTATTCTTTATCTCAGGATTTGCACTTTCCGATCAAACTTTAGACTTTCGGTTGTTTTTATATGAGTTCTTCGGGAATGAGATATCTCAGTCGGAGTATGTTGCAAGTGAGTATACTTTTGAATACTACGACGACAAAACGCAAGAGTATATTGAGGAAACAAGGTATTCGGTAGATTGGGAGTATCTACCTGGGCCCAATAAGTTTCACTGCAAAACAAATTGCTACGACTTAATAATCTACGACAATTTTCAAAAGACCGTAGAGAATACAGGTGAACGAGTTCTCTCATTTGAGGGTGTTGAGAATGGTATCAGCCTTAGTTTGTATTTTAAGTTGCTAGATGGTAAATGGGTGCTTCAAAGATATGAATCTATCAGCAACTAGGTTTGTAACAAGCAGTTGTAAGGCAAGCCCGCCTTATGCCCACTTAAGCGGGCGGGCTTTGGACTCGCATTCGCTAGCCCTTAAACAAAGACGTTACAGGTGGAAAACCATTTGAAACTATTGAATTTAATCTGTACCAAAAAATAGTATTGCCCGTATTAATTTGTGGTTTTGAGTGCAACGATTCACAACTTTAACAGGCTAGCTTGTACGCAATAGCCATCGCTCCCAAGCTAGGGTAGAGTGATTAGCCAGCCTAGTTAAGCTGGCAAGCAAGTTTAATGGTCATCAAGCTAAACTTCCGCACCAAAGGCGGAGCTTGATGGAAAACAATAAATAATTAAGCACGCTGGCACGTGATAGTTAAGAGCCACAGGCCGCTACTTGTAACAAGGCGCAGCTGCATCGTGCCTACGGCACTGGACTCGCTCACGCTCGCCGCAGTGCTTTGCGTTACTTTCGGAAGGTAAGGTGAAATATCAGGTAGATTCGCATGTTGGAATAGATGAATTTCTTTCACTAGCAAATAGCAACTGGCCAGGTGAGTACGATCGTGAAAAAGCTAAGGCTGCGTTAGAGAAAACTATCAACCTAAGCGCTAGAGATAATGGTAGTTTGATAGGGTGCCTTAGAATTCTAACTGATGGTTACTTTTTCTCTACAATACCAGAAGCATTTGTCTTGCCTGAATGGCAAGGTGAAGGTATCGGAACTAAGCTATTTGAACTAGCTAAAGAGGAAGCACCAACATCGTTGTTTTTTGGGGCTCAACCTGAGAAAGAGGCGTTTTATGAGAAACTAGGGTTCGAGAAGAGCCTTCAGTCTTTTCATCATAAGAAATCTCGAAAGTAACAAGCCATTGCAACGGACTCGGAAAAAGCCCCTCGCCGTTGAATAGGGGCGTTACAGGTGGAAGGGCATTCAAAGTTAATAACTGAATCCAGCACCAAAATTGAGTTGTTCTCGTATAAAATTGTGGTTTTGAATTCAAAGGTTAGCAAAGTTTATAGGCTAGCTTGTACGCAATAGTCATCGCTCCCAAGCTAGGGTAGAGTGAAAAGCCAGCCTCGTTAAGCTGGCAGCCAATTTTAAAGGCCATCAAGCTAAAATACACCGCCAAAAGCGGAGCTAGATGGAAAACAATAAATTAAAAAGCACGTTGGCACGTGATAGTTAAGAGCCACAAGCTACTAGTTGTAACAAGTAGCAGCTGCATCGCACCTTCGGTGCTGGACTCACTGTCGTTCGCCGCAGTGCTATTCGTTAGGCATCCACACTTTAATATCGAGATAGGATTTTGTAAATGAGTGAAGAATCAAAAGGTACGGAAATAGATGATAGCCCTAAGGTGGAAGTTACCACGCCGGAGGTAAAGAAGACGCCCGCCAAGAAAAAGGCTAAGCCAAAGAAGAATTTCCCTCAAAGTAGCATCGAAGAAAGTAAAAAAGTTCTTGATGTCATTAAGGAGTTTAATGCTGGAAACCCTTGGTCACCTACTGAAGTTGCTAAAGCTCTCGGTATGGGAAAAGGAAACAATTTCTTCTATTTGACCGCTTCCTCTCGCGATTACGGATTAACGATTGGCACAAGAGATACGCCCAAAATAGAGATTGATGAGATTGGGAAAAAGTTGGCTTACCCAAAGACACCGGATGAAGAGTATGAAGCTACTAAACAAGCATTTTTAAATGTAGATTTGTTTAAGAAGGTTTATGAATACTATCAGGGTAGTAACTTACCTGAAATTCAGTATTTGAAAAACACACTAAAAACTGAATTCGAGGTCGATGAACTTCATCAGGACGAGTTTTATGATCTTTACCAGAAAAACCTCAAATACATAAATGAGATTCAAGCAAAAACGGGAGTCTCTGATAGCGAAGCTAGCGGAAATATTGAGAGTTCAAGCTCTGGCTCTATTTTGCTTGGGGAATCCAGTAATAGCGGTGAACTTGTAGCATTTGTAGCTATGCCATTTTCTGAGAAAACATCAAATTACCCAAAAGGGTACTTTGATGAAGTTCTTAAACACCTAATTACACCAGCGGCGGTAAAAGCCAATTTTAATGCCAAAACAGCAAAGAAGTCTGGTAGTGAAATCATACAATCCACAATTGTTAATGATCTCGATGCTGCTGATTTGGTGATAGTTGATTTGACGGAACATAATCCAAACGTATTGTTTGAGCTTGGTATGAGGATCGCCTTTAATAAGCCTGTATGTTTAATTAGAGCAAAAGGCACAGCACCCATTTTTGACATTGACCATATGCTAAGAGTTTTTGACTACAACCCTTGTTTGTGGCCGTCCACATTGGAGCAAGATATTCCAGGCTTGTCTGAGCACATTGCTGAAACATGGGCCAATAAAGATAAAGAGCGCTCATATCTAACATTATTGCGAGAAAACAACTAAATGCCTAACAAGTTTGTCCAGTTGACGTTTTGGTCTACGCTCCGTTTTGGGGTGGCTTCGCCACTTTACCCCAAAACTCCACTCCAACCAAAACGCAACTGACAAAGGCGTTAGAAGGCATTAAATGAACTACTGGGACGCACTTGATAAACTGGTTTCGGAATCGCAAGTAGTAATCGATCGTCCGAAGAATAGTACTCATCCAAAGTTCGAGAGAATCGTTTATCCGTACAATTATGGTTATTTAGAAAGTACTATAGGCGGTGATGGGGAAGGCATTGATGTATGGGTAAAAGAGGTCGGTACTTCTGTTACGGGTGTTATAACCACAGTTGACTTGTTTAAAAGAGATGCAGAAGTGAAAATTCTTCTAGGGTTTAGTTCTAGTGAAATGGCTGAAATCGAGCAGTTTCATAATGTTAATAGTCAAAGTGCAGCTCTGGTGCTAAGGCCTCCTTCTAACAAGTAAATGAACCTCGCGCGTAAAATACCCCTTCGGGGTACGCGCTGGACTCAATCACGCTGGCGCGTAATTTCGCCAGTTATTTAGACGTTAAATGGTAAATATGAACATCGAAGCAATTAAGCAAACTCTAGAATCATGGATTGATGAAGGTTACATCGAAGGAGAGCTTTCGGTAGAGCCTGAATGGTATGTTTTGTGGCGTCCTGAAGAAATCGAAGAGTTCAACAAAGATTACGAGCTAAAAGAATATGCGCCGGGTTTTGTTACTTTCGGCGGTAACGGTGGCGGTGAGCTCCTGGTTGTTAATGACCAAGGTGAGGTTTTTTATATGCCTGCTATAGGCATGTCACCAGATACAGCAATAAAAATTGCAGGTAGCCTTCAAGAGTTCAAAGGTTACATGCGACAATGAAAAAACCATTTAACAAGCGGCTCAACCGGACAAATATTTGCTGCCACCTTTTTTGCAAAGGGCCGCAAAAAAGCCGCCATCAAACATTTGCGCGGTTAGCCGGGCGTTAAGTTTTTTAAAAGGAGTTGGATATTCGCTTTAAGCTTATGTTTTTTCTAGGACTAATGGGGAGCCTTAATGCTGCTCTTGACACTTATGAAGCTGGGATCAGTCTAAATGCTGTATTTGCTGTAATAATCTTCGGAGTTCTTACGGCACTACCTGCTTTTATGGCATTCTTTGCATCCTATCAAACTAGCTTCACGATATTAAGAATTAACGTTTATAGGGCTGCTTCAGACTTAGTTCTATTAGGTAGTTTAGCCGTTTGGCTCTACTTAATATTTATTCGCGAACGTCCCGATTTTTATGAGGGGGCATCGCATATGTATATTTTGTTTTGGCCGTTTCTAATTGGGGCGGGAGCCATAGCATTATTTATGGGTTGCGGAGTGTTTAATATATTGCATTGGTCGCTACTAAAACTTAACAAACCATTGCAACGGACTCGGTAAAAGCTCCTCGCCGTTGAATAGGGGCGTTATTGTGCAGAAGAGGGATATTTAATACTAAATGGCACTCTGTAGTAATTGTCTTTTAATTTAGCACCAGTTTCCTCGTGAATAGCTTAAATATCTAGTGGCCTAAACGCTTAGTCACTGGCATATTAAAGGCACTAATTCGTGGCAAAGGTCATAGTATTTAGGCTTTTGTAATCTAAAATTTAAGGCAGTGGCGGTCAATGCACATTAACAAGGTACAGCAGTATCGTGCCTACGGCACTGGACTCGCATACGCTCGCCACTGTGTACAACGTTAAGAACTATCAAGGGGAATACTGTGCCAGAAACTCAAGGAATAAATCATTTAGGTTTATCTGTTAGTGATTTGCAGGCTACAAAGGACTTTTTTGTTACAGTGCTTGGTTGGGAAGAATCTGGGTTTGACCCTTCGTATCCCAGAACTGCAGTTTCTGATGGAAATCTGAAGTTAACGCTTTGGCAAGTAGATGAGTCTCTAGAAGGCGAGCCTTTCAATCGACGTAAAAATGTAGGGCTTCATCATTTAGCTATACAGGTCTCTACTGAGGAACAGCTTGACGAGTTAAATCGAAAGATAAGTAAGCTTGAAAACTGCAAGGTAGAGTTTTCCCCTGAATTATTATCAGGTGGCCCTCGAAAACACATGATGTTTAACGAGCCATCTGGATTGCGAATCGAGCTAATCTGGCTTGGTTCTTAACAAACACAGGCAGTGGACGCGAAAAACATGCGCCACAGCTGTAAGCGTTACAGGTAGAAAACCATTTGAAACGATTGAATGTAGTCTGTACCTAAATTTAGCTTTGCTCGTATAAACTTGTGGTTTTTAGTGCATCGGTGCACAAATTTAACCGGCTAGCTTGTACGCAATAGTCATCGCTCCCAAGCTAGGGTAGAGTGAATAGCCAGCCTCGTTAAGCTGGCAACCAAATTTAAAGGCCATCAAGCTGAAATACTGCACCAAAAGCGGAGCTTGATGGAAAACAATAAATTAAAAAGCACGTGGGCACGTGATAGTTAAGAGCCATAAGCCACTACTTGTAACAAGGCGCAGCTGCATCGTGCCTACGGCACTGGACTCACTGTCGTTCGCCGCAGTGCTTTGCGTTAAGTGTATAAAGGTTAAGGACTATCGTGATACGTGAAGCAAACTCAGAAGACACCTTAGAAATTGCAAAAGTACATGTTGATTCATGGAGATTCGCTTACAAGGGTATCATCGAAGACCAAGTTTTAGACTCTCTTGATTACAGCAAGCGTAGCGAAAATTGGAAGCTAGTTTTGCAGGAAAGCTCCCTGCCAATGTACGTGTCAGAGTCTAACGAAGGTGAAATTACAGGCTTTGTTCACGTCTCAGAATATCGGGGTAATGATTTAGGCTCCGAAAACATAGGCGAAATAACGTCTATATATATACGCCCCGAGTTAGTTGGTACTGGTTTAGGTTATCGTCTTTTCCAAAAAGCTAAAGCATCTCTTACTGAAGCAGGGTTTACTAAAATTGTTTTGTGGGTTCTTGAAGAGAATAAATTAGGATCTAATTTCTACAAGCACTGTGGCATGAAGCCTGATAATGGCAAGACTATACATCCCAAGACAGGACTAGTTGAATTACGCTATGCAATGGAAGTCTAAACCACTTAACAAATACGTGTTGTGGATTAGTTTCTGCTACGCGCCAACTAACCACAAACGTAAACGTTACTTTTAGATAAGGATAAACGATGACTAATTCCGCTTCATTTCATCGAACCAATCTGATGAAGAACATTGAAAGTACATCCTTAGCTAAGGGCGACGTTCGCGCGCTTTTGTCACGAATTGAGAGTAGATTCCCTGAGGCAATTGGTTTAGAAGAAGCCAACTATTCCGAAGAATCTAGAGCTTTAGAGAACTATGACGAGCTAGCACAAAATATTAGAGATTCGTTCCTTTTAACAATTACACTGAATGGTTCAAATGGAGAAGAGCTTCAGGGGACAATTGAAGATGTTTTCGACTCTCCAAACTTTCCTGATGTAGTAACGAAGGTTTTCGCATCTTCAGAAACTAGCTTAAAGGTTAATTGTGATTTTACACCCCGTAACAAAGTTATTGTCCTAATTGATTTTACGAAGCCCAAGCTTTTAGATTTCTCTGTTTTACCTGGGTATAAAACTCCCAATAATAGTAATTTTCAGGTAGAAGGGTTGGATTCCAGCTGGGTAAATGGACTATACGCTGAAATAGAAAACTATTTGAGGAATAGAAAGAAACCGGGTTTCTTTCTTCATAAACATGCAACTTACGATCTGTTTCTTTGGTTAATTGGGATGCCGTTCGCCTTTTTCCTTAGCTATAAAGTTTCAGGGTTTGTTGAGTCATTCGCTAGTTTCAATTCTTTTTTTAAGAGTGCGCTTTATCTTTATGTTGGCTTTGCCACTATTATAGCTTTTCGTATTGTCTACCACTACGCAAGATGGGCATTCCCGAGAATCGAATACAAAAGCACATTCGAAAAAGCAATCAGACATCAGATAGCAATTGGAGCAATATCCATATCATTAGTCGGCACCCTGATATGGGAAGCTATAAAGGCAGTGGCAAGTTAAAGTAACAATATGCTGTAGCAATACAGCCAAAGACACCGCTTCGCGGCAGGCTGTGGACTCGCATCCACTCGCCGCTAAGCTCTGCGTTAAACCTCAAAAGGTAGAATTTGAAAAAAATAATCCACTACGTAATCCCGTTTATTGGCACGATTGGTTATTTGGGTTACATAAGTATCTTTGGACCTTTGTATGGTAATGAGGGTTTCGAGTGGCTTAGAGTGTTTTTTGTTTTTGGGTTGTTGTTTTACATAACCACTGTCGGTTATACATTCCCGTATATTCTAGTAGGATTAATAACACTTTATTTTGCTCACGTTTATAAGGGAAAAGGCGACGCTTATTGGTTGCATTTATTCATTGCCGGTATTTGGAATGTGATTTTGGCTTTGGTTTATGTGGCGACGATCTATAGCGGTAGCGTCATAATGGTTTAACAAACCAAAGCTGTTCATGCCCGCCAATAACCGCTCCGCGGCGGGCATCGGACTTCATTACGCTGCGCTTCATTGCGCCGCAGTTTAGGGGCGTTACAGGTGGAAAAGTATTAAAGACTATTGAGTGTAGTCTGCACCAAAATATAGTTTTGCCCGTATTAACTTGTGGTTTTAAGTGCAATGGCTCACAACTTTCAAAGGCTAGCTTGTACGCAATAGTCATCGCTCCCAAGCTAGGGTAGAGTGAATAGCCTGCCTCGTTAAGCTGGCAGCCAAATTTAAAGGACATCAAGCTTAAATACCGCGCCAAAGGCGAAGCTTGAAGGAAAACAATAAATTATAAAGCACGTAGGCACGTGATAGTTAAGAGCCACAGGCCACTCCTTGTAACAAGGCGCAGCTGCATCGTGCCTACGGCACTGGACTCACTGTCGTTCGCCGCAGTGCTTTGCGTTACTTTTGATCAGGGAGGTGATTGTTGCTTAAAGTATTTATGAGAGTATTCGGTTGGCTTGGTCTTCTGATCTGCATTGCTGCGATAGCGACACTAGTAGTGTACTTTAGAAACTATGCACATGAGCCTTTATTTTGGGTAAAGAATATTGCAGTAGTTCTAGCAGGCAGCCATACATTTTGGTACTGGGTTATTCGTAAGCCAGCCAGCTATGAAGCACCGTTGCTCCATGAAAAGTAACAAAGCAATGTACCTCGCGCTAAAACACCCCTTCGGGGTAAGCGCTGGACTCAATTTCGCTGGCGCTCATTTCGCCGGTAATCGCAAACGTTAAGGTGCAAAACGAATAATGAGCATCAGCATAAAGCCACAGCCTAAATTTGAAAAAGTAGAGATGGTGCTACTAGGCCTTATTTTATCTAGTGCGTTGTTTGGTTATGGTGTCTATTCGCTAATTCAAGGCAGCTGTACGTTACTTGGTAGAGGCAATCCACCAATCGGAACTTTCGTTACTTTTTATGGTGTCGAAGCCAGACTACTATGCACAATTTATCTCGGTGCAGGCACTTGGTTATTTGCAGGTAAGTTCCTACACAAGCGGCATAACTACCAACAAGCTAAATTTTTATCATGGGTTGGTGCAGCTACTCTATTATTTGGTATGTGTTCACTGGTGGTTATATTATGTTTACCCCTATTCCGCTAGTAAGCACCTTAACAAACAAAGGCAGCATCGCCCTGCGGGCTGGACGCGCTAACGCGCGCCGCTGCTTTGGGCGTTACAGGTGGAAGGGCATTCAAAGCTAACTATTGAGTCCTGCACCAAAAAATAGTATTGCTCGTTTAAATTTGTGGTTTTGAGTGCAACGGCTCACAACTTTAACAGGCTAGCTTGTACACAATAGTCATCGCTCCCAAGCTAGGGTAGAGTGATTAGCAGCCTAGTTAAGCTGGCAAGCAAGTATAAAGGTCATCAAGCTAAACTTGCGCACCAAAGGCAGAGCTTGATGGAAAACAATAAATAGTTCAGCACGCTGGCACGTGATAGTAAAGATCCACAAGCCACTAATTGTAACAAGGCGCAGCTGCATCGTGCCTACGGCACTGGACTCACTATCGTTCGCCGCAGTGCTTTGCGTTAATCGTACAAGGAAAACTGGAGTATAAATGGACTTTATAGAAAACCCGGCAATTCTGTTTCAGTCAGGATTGATAGTTTCAATTTTGGTACTAATTCTAATGGTAATTTCATTGGTTATTCGTCAGACTAGATTACTTCGCGTTAGCAGAGTTTGTTTGGCATTATCGATTATATTTACTGTAAGCACTCTTTTCCTAGGGGGTTGGGGGAAAGCTGAATGCTATACCTCAGAGGATAATTTAATATCCGAATCTGAAGAATGTCAGTATCCTTAAACGTGTACTATTAACAAGAAATTGTTGTTCAAGCCCGCTAACAACTTGCTACGCAAGCGGGCTTCGGACTCGTAAACTCGCCGCAAAATATGGGCGTTATTGTGCAGACGAGGGTTATGTAAAACTAAATGGCACTATGTAGTAATTGTCTTTTAATTTAGCGCCAGTTTCCTCGTGAATAGCTTAAATTTCCAGTGGCTTAAAGGTTTTTCCACTGGCATATTAAAGGCACTAATTCGTGGCAAAAGTCATAGTATTTATGCTTTTGTAATCTAAAAATAAAGGCAGTGGTGGTCAATGCACATTAACAAAGTACAGCAGTATCGTGCCTACGGCACTGGACTCGCTCACGCTCGCCACTGTGTACAACGTTACAGGTGGAAGGGCATTCAAAGCTAATTATTGAATCCTGCACCAACAGATTAGTTTTGCCCGTATTAGTTTGTGGTTTTAATTGCAACGGTTCACAACTTTAACAGGCTAGCTTTTACGCAATAGTCATCGCTCCCAAGCTAGGGTAGAGTGAGTAGCCGGCCTCGTTAAGCTGGCAGGCAAGTTAAAAGGCCATCAAGCAAAAATACTGCATCAAAAGCGGAGCCTGATGGAAAACAATAAATTAAAAAGCACGTGGGCACGTGATAGTTAAGAGCCACAAGCCACTACTTGTAACAAGGCGCAGCTGCATCGTGCCTACGGCACTGGACTCACTGTCGTTCGCCGCAGTGCTTTGCGTTAGAAGGCATTAAATGAACTACTGGGACGCACTTGATAAACTGGTTTCGGAATCGCAAGTAGTAATCGATCGTCCGAAGAATAGTACTCATCCAAAGTTCGAGAGAATCGTTTATCCGTACAATTATGGTTATTTAGAAAGTACTATAGGCGGTGATGGGGAAGGCATTGATGTATGGGTAAAAGAGGTCGGTACTTCTGTTACGGGTGTTATAACCACAGTTGACTTGTTTAAAAGAGATGCAGAAGTGAAAATTCTTCTAGGGTTTAGTTCTAGTGAAATGGCTGAAATCGAGCAGTTTCATAATGTTAATAGTCAAAGTGCAGCTCTGGTGCTAAGGCCTCCTTCTAACAAGTAAATGAACCTCGCGCGTAAAATACCCCTTCGGGGTACGCGCTGGACTCAATCACGCTGGCGCGTAATTTCGCCAGTTATATAGACGTTAGTTTACGGAATGAAATTGAGAATTTTTTTAATTACAGCGATTCTATTTATGCAAGTTTCATTTGCACAAGGACCTACGAAAATTGAGCTTGGGCCGTTTGCGTTTGACATGCCTGGAACCTGGCAATCTAAGAAAATGGAAGATGGTAGTCTTCATTCCCAATCAGAAAACAGGTATTTCATAGCATCAAACTATGCACTCGAAAGTCCTGAGGAGTTCGTGGAGTTTTCGGTTTATATTGAAGATACATATTCTAAAATGCCTAATGATCAGCCTCTAGAGTTAGTAACAGGGTTTGCTGATGTTAGACCTAAGCCTCATTTAAACTTTAGACTAGCAAGCTTCAAAAACACATCCTCAGATGGTTTCTTTATCATTGCGTATATTGGCACCAATGCTGGTCCGATTTTAGTAACCTATGAAGGATTAGACGACGTTTTTATAGGTCGAGAGGAATTAGATAAAATATTGGCAAGTTTATCGGCAAGATAAACTAACAATCACAGGCAATGGACGCGAAAAAGACCGCGCCAATGCTGTAAGCGTTAGTTTTCAGGATAAGCCCATGACTATGTCCGATAAAGTAAGGCTCGATGGGCTGTTAGAAGAATATAAAGCGCAGCCTGTCGGAGACGGTTACATCGACATAATTGTATCGAGAGAAAAATATCATTCTTTCGCGAAAGCAATTATTGAAAGTGGAATTCTCATCGAAGCAATAAGTTGGTGGGAGTATATTGAAAACGTTAACGCCCCAAACACCTATGGTATGGGCGGTCCTTGTAGCAGATTTTATCAAGGTTGGTTTGCTGAAACCTGCACTGATGTGGATGAAGTGCCTCACTCAACAAACTCTCTGGCCGCAATTGCCGAAATGGTTGAGGGCAAAGTTCTTGGTGAGCATGATGGGGAAGAGGTAAGTTTTAAAAAAATAAAATCGCTGACGCCTGCGTTTTGGCTAAAGGTCGATAAAAGCTGGAAAAGTAGGTAGTAGCTAATGAAAACTAACAATCGCATGTTGTCGGACTTGTTTTCCGCTGCGCTTCAAACCAGCCGTAAATGCGGGCGTTAGAGAGCTGTAGGAATATCGAATTATGTATCTAGGCAAGTGTTTATGCGGCGAAGTGCAAATAAAAATAAATGGTGAAATCAGTGACATTATTCACTGTCATTGTTCTTTGTGCAGAAAAAATAGCGGTACAGCTTTTGCCACAAATGGTTTCATAAACTCTGTAGATTTAGAGATTGCATCAGGCAAGAATAGCTTAAGCACATTTTCATTTAAGCCAGGAAAAAATAGGCATTTCTGCACTAATTGTGGCTCTCCAGTTTATAGTTCAAATGAACAAGATCCTACACGTTATAGATTAAGGTTGGGTATTCTTGATTCAGATATAGAAGAACGCCCAATCTCTCATAATTTTGTTTCGTCAAAAGCAAATTGGGAAGAACTAGATGCTAAGCTACCAAGATATGACTCGTTCGAGCCTAGCCGTAAATAGCTCTCTAACAAGCTGTTAAACAAGGACAAAATACAGTTGGCTTTTGCTCCTTCGTCGCTTATTCTAGCCAACTATATTTAGCCTGTTAACAGGGCGTTAGGTGCAATATGGAAGTAGCTGAAATCAAACAGAGGATTGAAATTGAAGGCCTCGAGATTATTAGACGGTATCCTTCCTATGAAGCTCTCGTAGATTATCCTCGCGAAAATTAAACAGAAATATTGAGGCTCATAAAGCTGATGGGAGTCTTGTTTGGATAATACAGGAGTGTCCAGCTGGTGGAGCGACAGAAGATAAGGCTTATATGGATATGCATGTTGAGGATGGTCAATTAATTGCTGGTAACTGGGTTGGTCTAGATTTCATTGTAAATATAAAAAATGGTGATGTGATACCAATAAATAAAGGTAGGCGCCCATGGTAAATTTCCCACCTAACAATCACAGGCAGTCGACGCGAAAAAGCACGCGCAACTGCTGCAAGCGTTAAGTGATAATGGAAAAATACCAGAGAATCTTCACACAAATAGCGCTGCCGGACACGTTTTCTGAGTATCTAACCATGAGTTTAGATGACAATAATCTTGTGGTTTACGCTAGTGGTATGATGGATGAGAAAAAGTCCTACCTTATTACTGTTGAGGATGTGGTAGCCTTTCAGGTTCTTGAGGAGTTTTGCCATCCTAACATGGACAGGAAACGTGGAGATCCAGTGCCTCCTTTTTCAAATGAGGCCAAGAAAATATATTACCCGATGTTGCGAATTGAAAACTCGATATGGATTGATAGTTTTAGTGAGAATAGGCTTCGGGATCACAGGCGTGAGAGTGCCATGCACTATAAATTATTGTCTTATTCAAATGTAATTGACTTCATATCAAACCGATTGCCCGAAATTAAGGAAATTCGATATGATGAATATATTGCAATTAAGGAGCTGATCGGTGGCAATTTCACTTAACAAACACAGGCAGTCGACGCGAAAAAGCCCGCGCAACTGCTGCTAGCGTTAAAAGGCTTATGAAACCTATTGCAAACCTAATACATGTGGAAGATCTTAAGTTAGGTCTTGATTGGTACCAAAAGGCTTTCCCTGATGCAATTGTACGGACCATTGACGATTTTACATTCCTCGAGGTAAATGGTTTTGCGTTAGAATTGGTTTTAGCTGATGAAAAGGTTGGATCTGGTAAGAGTGGATCAGTAACCTATTGGCTAGTAGAAAGCCTAGAATATGAAATGGAAAGGTTTAAAAGCATTGGATCTATTATATACCGAGGACCAATGGAGATTGAGGCAAACCAATGGATGTGCCAAGTAACAGATCCATTTGGTAATTTAATTGGCTTGAGAGGGCCGTTTTAACAATCATAGGCACGGCGACTCGTAAACTCGCGCGTGCTATAGGCGTTATGTGTAAAGCCATCAGGGAACTCCGAATGGAAATTAAAAGTGTAAAAACTAACTCCCAATTAGCTGAAAAACTATTTTCACTGTTAAAATCGGAGTGGCCTGAATTTGAGGGCTTCAAACAAGAAAAATTAGGTGTAAAAATACCTGATCCAATAGTCTCATCGATAAATGGCGAGTTAGTAGGAGGATTGTCATTTACAAGCTACCAGGTACCGATGAGTGACAGTATAGCAATTTGGATTAATGCTGTATTTGTAATCCCGAAATTTCGCGGAATGGGGATTGCTTCTAAAATGATTGACAAAACACAAGAGGTAGCGGAAGAGCTATACGCGCTAACGGATGTCCCTGAACTCTACTCTAAGCTTGATTGGAATAT
The DNA here is from genome assembly GCF_030409715.1 of Reinekea marina. Taxonomy (NCBI): domain Bacteria; kingdom Pseudomonadati; phylum Pseudomonadota; class Gammaproteobacteria; order Oceanospirillales; family Saccharospirillaceae; genus Reinekea; species Reinekea marina. The sequence continues at coordinate 2,605,393 of NZ_JAUFQI010000001.1, read as the reverse complement.
TGTTTTAAAAAATGAAAATGGAACAACAGTTAAAAACACATAACAATGCCATCATGCACCGCCGCCCGTGGACTGGACAAACTTTCCGTTGTTCGTTTGTCCTTTAACGATTACGCTAGCAAAAACAATCAACAAAAAGTCTGACGCATATGGCGGGCGTTATGTAAATGGAGCTTCAATGAGCAAAGTCATGTTGCGAAAAATTTGCGAGGATGATCTTGGAGTTTTTTCAAAACTGCTTTCTGACCCTCAAGTTATGGAGTTCAGCGAGGGTTTTGTTGCGTCCGAATATATCGATACGTGGTTTGAGTCTATAGCATCACAGTACGCTTCGAGTGACTCATTTGGTACTTTTGCAATCGTATTGGCTGAAACACATGAGGTTATCGGTTATTGCAGTTTGCTACGCTCTAAATATTCAGAGTTACCCGAAATTGGTTATCGCATTTTTCCAAGTTTCTGGGGTAGAGGTTTAGCTACTGAAGCCGCGAGATTTATTGTTAGGCATGCATTCGAAAAGTGCGGCTTATCAATTGTATACGCGCAAGTTGATCCAAATAATCTAAGATCGATTGGTGTTTTGCGTAAGTTGGGGATGTCTTTTAGTCACGAGATTAAGCCGGATGGCTATGACTATGCAGACCAAATTTGGGTGCTAGAACGCTAGAATTCACAAAACAAGCGCTCAAGACGGATTTACCACGTTTGGCAGTTTTGGTTTAGATCGGCTCAAGTGTTTGCGGCACAATGGTTTAGGCTAAGTGGTTGCGTCGTTCACCGCTTAACGCAGCGTTAGATGTTCAAGTTACCCTGAGAGAAAGCATGAAAATAGAAATAGTAAATTTTGTAGATGGGGCTAGGAATGCTGAAGGTATAGCCGTTGTTATTGATGTTTTTCGGGCTTTTTCTGTAGCCTGTTATTGCTTTAGCAAGGGTGTTTCAAAAATATACCCTGTAGGTGATGTTGATGACTCATATAATTTAGTGAAAAATTTTGCTGACGGGATTCTGATTGGTGAAAGGAAAGGTAAGAAGTTACCTGGCTTTGACTATGGGAACTCTCCAACAGAAATTATAGCTGCGAACCTATTAGGTAAGACAGTTGTTCATACCACGCACGCGGGTACCCAAGGAATAGTTAACGCATTAAATGCAGATGAAGTTCTTACGGGAGCATTTGTAAACGCCAAGGCTACAGCTAAATACATTAAAGATAGAAACCCTGATAAAGTAACACTGGTTAAAATGGGGCTTGAGGCTAAAAACCAATCTGATGAAGATGACCTGTGTGCAGAATATATTAAGATGTTGTTAAGCAACCAACCGTTTGATGAGACCACTATTGTTGAGACTTTACGTAAATCTCCCTTCTCACAACGATTTTTCGACCCAAATAAACCGTGGTGCCTATCATCAGATTTTGATTTGTGTTTAGATGTTAATAGGTTCAGCTTTGCATTGCGATCTATTCGTGATGAGACAGGGAACTTGAATCTTGAAAAAGTAAATGTAGAAATGGGATAAGAGAATAGGTTATAACAAACGGCGGCTTTCTCAATATCCAACTGCGCAATGCATCTAACAAAAAGTTCAATCTCGTACCGCTACGCCCCACCGATAGTTTTTTTAACGGCCTCCAGTAGAGCCCTAACGAGTGTTGATCTGAATGCGCGTTACGAAGGGTTCAATCTAATGTATTATCAATTAAGAATATTTCCATAGCTCTTAAAAGGTTTTAAGAATGAACATTATTGTTGATGATTTATCGGGTGGTGAAGTTGTTGCGTTGCTAGAAGAGCACCTGGCTGATATGTATGCAACATCGCCAGCGGAAAGTGTGCATGCGTTAGATGTGGATGCGCTGAAAGCACCTGAAATTAAGTTTTACAGCGCATGGAATGACAATTCGTTGCTGGGTTGTATTGCTACTAAGCGGTTGACCGCCGGGCATATTGAACTGAAGTCAATGAGAACCGTAAAAACGGCGCGTAATTTAGGCGTTGCTTCTAAGTTGTTGAATCATGTACTTGAACTGGCCACTCAGCACGGCTATTTAACTGTAAGCTTAGAAACCGGCTCGCAAGACTACTTTTTAGCTGCGAGAAATCTCTATCAAAAGCATGGTTTCGAGTATTGCGGTCCTTTTGCTCAATACACAGCCGACCCAAATAGCCGGTTTATGACAAAAACGCTAGTGGATGTTGAGTTAGAAGAGATAAATGAACATTAGAACCTAAAATGTAACGGAAAATTACTATGTTTGATCATGTAAAATTTGGCGTTTGTGATTTTCAGGTGAGTAAACGCTTTTATCAAAGTACCTTAAAGCCTTTAGGTATTACTGGTTATACAGATTGGCCTCCTCTTGGAATAGAGATATACGACCCTGACGGTGATATTTCGCTTTGTTTTTATCAGTCGGCGGAAAAACCCGCTCCTCTTCACATTGCATTTACTGCAAAATCTCAGCAACAGGTCGATGAATTTTATTCTGCAGCTTTACAGGCTGGAGGCAAAGATAACGGAAAGCCAGGCTTGCGCCCTAATTATCATGAAAGTTATTATGCGGCCTTTGTAATAGATCCTGATGGTCACAATATAGAAGCGGTCTGCCATTTGCCGTAAGGTAACCGTTTAGGCTGTATTGTATTAATCTCACTTAATACTCAAGGCTTCTTATGAACCACAAAATCTCACTCGAAGATCTTAATTTTAAGAGCGATGTAGAGCATTGTCGCTTCCCAGTGCCCGATTTTAACCACAGGGCACACGTTCGCTTAGCCTATATTTATATCGTTGAGCATGGCGTTGTTGAATCTGTCGATGTAATGAAACAATCTCTTTATGGTTTATTGCAACACGCAGGAATAGACCCTGCTGAAAAGTACCATGCAACCTTGACCCAAGCTTGGTTGCACGCTGTAAATCATTTTATAGTGGCCGGAAAAGTCTATGATGATTCTCAGCAGTTTATTGAACATAACCCTAAGCTGCTAGACGTTGATGTAATGTTAACTCATTACTCTAAGGAACTTTTGTTTTCACAAGAAGCCAGGGAAGCCTACGTTTCACCCAACATTGAACCTTTTTGACTTTTATTAATATTTACAGATCTAATTTCGAACACTGTAATTCGCAGGGTTTGTGCCATTTTAGCAATTGACTACAGGCCATTTTTGGCGCTTTTTCATTTATCTCAATTAAATTTAGGCAAAACTACGGCGTTGTGACGCTATTTTAAGTCTATTCGAAGGGCCTAAAAAGTTACCTTCATTGCTAAATTGGTGATAATCTAACCAAGTCTGCTCATAAAGGTAGAAGGGTATGTTCAACATTAGTTTGGATCGGTGGTGTTATGTCGCCACGTAATGCTTCTGAAAGCAAAGTCGAAAGCCCCAATTTACCTAAACCTTTGAGTGAGTTGTTCAACGGAACCGACATTGGCAGTGCCATCGTTAACGCAGAAGCCGTAGTCGTCAGCTGCAATTCTGCGTTAAAGCGCTGGTTAGGTCGTTTAACAAACAACAGCGATACTTCAACCTACCCGATAGAGCTTACCTCCTTAAAGCGAATTCTTCGCAATTTTAATGCTAAAAAGAATCTTTCTTACCAATTGGTCAATTTCCCCCTTCAACACAGCGGTTTAAAATACCCTTTAATGGCGCAAGGAGTCTTAACACGGCTTAATTCCAGCGCCGCCAACGAACAAGAGCCTCTAGAATTTGGGCTTATCTGTTGGATGAGTGAAACCAGTAAGCAACCTGCCATTTCTAGCATGCCCCGATCTATAGATAAACTTTTATACAGTGTGCCTATTGGAATCATCAGTATAAATGGGGAGTGGGAATGCGAGTTTGTGAACGGCGAGTTTTGTTTGCTGACTGAAAAAACCGAAGCGGAGCTGGCCGGAAGAGAGTGGATTGATGTGTTTATGCATCAACATGAGCGCTTGCAGTCATTAGTGAGCCAGCTTTCAACCGAAGGCGTTGCTCGAGTAGATTTAGCGATAAACAGCCCTGGTCGCCGTACTAAAACATTGGAATTGGAACTCAAAGGCCAATTAAATGCCGATGGGACTTTAAACCATGCTGTGGGTGCCCTTGTAGATGTATCTGATCGTGTCGAAAGGCAAAACGAAATACACCGATTAGCCAATTTTGATCCAATTACCGGGCTGCACAACCGACTGTCTATTTTGCACCAATTAGAGCGTTATATAAATATTGCTCAAGAGCTGACTCAGCCTATTCATTTGTTGTTCGTTGATTTAGACAGCTTTAAGATGATAAACGACTTATACGGCCACCCTGTGGGTGATTTATTGCTAAAGGAAGTCGGGGAGCGATTAAAAGAAAGTGTACGTGATTCTGATTTAGTGTCGCGCTTTGGCGGTGATGAATTTCTGTTGATCATTCCTGGTGCTATTGATCAATCGGTTGTTGATGGTATTGCAACCAAGATAATCGAAAGGGTAGGGCTTCCTTATCAGATAAAGAAAATTACCTTGCACACGTCGGTCAGTATTGGCATTTCCGACTACATTCCAAATAAAGCGATTGTGAGTGCACCGCCAGTATCGGCCAAACTGATAATGGACGATTTAATTCAAAGGGCAGATATAACGCTTTACAGTGCTAAAAAGCAGGGAAAAAACCGATATGTTCGCTTTACTAATGATGACTCTCAAAAGGTTACCGATTTTTATAACATTCTTCAAAAACTGACGACGGGCATCGAGAACAAAGAATTTAATATGGTGTACCAACCGATCGTTAATTGTAAAAGCGGCGAGATAACGACGGTTGAAGCTTTGATTCGTTGGAATAATAAAGATATTGGCCAAATAACGCCTGATCGTTTTATTCCCATAGCTGAATCACACGGGAAAATAGCCGATATACAATATTGCATGATTGAACAGGTGAGCCGTGATATTGCTTTGTTTTCGGAACTGGGCGTACTTGCCTCCCATAGCTTTCGGGTCGCTATCAATTTAAGCGCATCGCAAATAGTCGATATTGTTCATTTATCCGAATTTTTAGCTTATATCACAGATAAAGGCATTCTCCCGTCACAAATTTCCTTAGAAATAACCGAGTCTATGATTGTAAGCGATGAACAGCATATTATTGATTACTTAGCGTCACTTATTGATCAAGGGTTCCAAATTAATATGGATGATTTTGGTACCGGTTATTCCTCACTGAGTTACTTAACTAAAATTCCGTTAAGCGCAATAAAGCTAGATAAATCGTTTATTGAGCCGATATTGAAAAAAACTGAGCAGCGAGCTTTGGTCGATGGTGTTTTGCGATTAGCTCACTCCCTCAACTTAACAGTCGTTGCAGAAGGGGTTGAAAATGATTTGCAACGTGAAACACTATCGAAAATGGGGTGCGACTGTATACAAGGATTTGCGGTTGCGAAACCAATGCCGCCAAAAAAATTAGTAAAATGGATTACCCACTATTATGAGCAATAAAAAAAATACCAGGTCTATAAATGCCACTGAACTTAGTATAAAAAAAGCTGAGTATGTGGTTGGCATAGGCTGCTCAGCCGGAAGTTTAAGTGCTCTCATTCAATTTGTTAAAGGCATTGCTAGCACTACCCAAGCGGCGTTTATTTTAGTTCAGCATTTATCGCCCGATTTTAAAAGCATTATGGATGAAATTCTTGAAAAACATTGTCCTATCAACGTTAAGTTGGCAAATGATTTTCAGATAATTGAGGGCGGTTGCTTATATGTTTTAGAGCAACGCACCTACCTTTCTATCGCTGGTGGCCGTATTGTGCTCTCAGAAACTGAGGTGAATCAGTATCGCCATCCAATTGATTACTTTTTTAAATCACTGTCGGAAGAGTTTCAAAATAGAGCCTACGGTGTCATTTTGTCGGGTACTGGAAATGATGGTACTAAAGGTCTTCAGTCTTTACAGCAAGTGGGAGCCCTAACTCTTTGTCAATCGCCGCAAGAAGCCGAATTCGATGGCATGCCAAATAGCGCTATTGAAAACAACGATGTAGATCATATAGCCGATGCAAAAGACCTCAGTCGCATTATATGTGAGCATGTAAATAGTCGGTTAAACACCGATGTAAAAATATCTCAACGGAAATCCGATTTTTCGTTGGCAGAGAAAATATTTGATCTTATCAGAGAAGACTCAAATATTGATTTCTCGGAATACAAAATAGGTACTGCTGAACGAAGAATTCAACATCGAATGGGTGTTCTAGAAATAAATAATATTCAAGAATACTACGAATATGTGCTTCGTGAAAAAGTCGAAGTATCTATGTTGGCAAAGGACATGCTGATTAGTGTGACACAATTTTTTCGCGATCCAGAAGTGTGGGAGGTACTGTTGGAACAAATAGTGAAACCCATGATTGTAAAAAAGCCGGAGCATGAGGATATTAGAATTTGGGTTCCTGGGTGTGCGAGCGGTGAGGAAGCTTATACGCTCAGTATGTTATTTATGTACGCATTTGAAGAATTAGGCGAGCATCGCGAAGTAAGGATTTTCGGCTCCGATATTCAAAGATCTGAATACCGTAATCTAACGGGCGTTACTTATGAGCAAGATATAGAAGAGGTTGTTCCAGCCAAGTATTTAGAACGATACTTTATTAATGCAGGCGGGCACTATGAACTGAGCAAGCGAGTGCTGGCGAATGTTGTGTTTACCAGCCACAATGTCGCGGTTGATCCGCCTTTTTCAAATTTAGATTTAATCAGTTGCCGAAATCTATTGATTTACTTCCAGCCTTCGGCACAAAAGCGAATATTGTCGTATTTTCATTTTGGTTTAAAATCTAACGGATATTTATTATTAGGCTCTGCTGAAACATTAGGAGCGTTAACAGATTACTATTATCCTGTTGATTCCAAAAATAGAATTTATCAAAAAAATAACGACACACGAATTACTCTCTTAGAAGCGGGATTAAAACAACTCCAAACGCATAAACATACTAAAGTTGTTGAGCAAACGAATAAGGTAAAAACATTTTTAAAAGCGGGTGATTTTAGTTTGTCGGCTCAGTCTGTGATTGGGCGTGTAAAAGATGTAGTACTAAGTACCTATGCACCGCCAACTATCATTACAGATAAACACCATAATATTATTTATTCCATTGGCGATACTCAGCTGTTTTCAAAAAAAATTGTACCCGGCGCTACGTCACTCAATATAAGTGCTTTGCTCCATAATGATATTGCCAGTGCCGTCAGTGTACTTATTAAACGAGTCGAAGATACGCATTTGCCGGTTAGAGTTGAAAACTTAGTTATGTTGCCTGAAAACATAAAACTCAGTATTGAAGGTAACTTTATTGAAAGTCCTGTAACGAAAAATGTCGAAAATTTTACGGTAAGCTTTATCGTTGAAAGAGCTTTAACCAGCGCGGAATCTGAAGAGGAAAGAGATTTCCGTCGGCATAATCAAATGACGGGGCAAATATCAAAACTCGATGCCGCGTTGGTGGACGCGCGGGAAATCCTAGCGGAGCGTCAGAAAGATATTGAAAATTTAGCCGAAGAATTACAAGTCTCTAATGAAGAACTCATGGCCTCTAATGAGGAGTTGCAATCGAGTAATGAAGAGTTGCAATCCGTCAATGAAGAGCTCTTTACCGTTAACAGTGAGTATCAAGAGAAAATAAGAGAATTGGAAGCGGCTAATTTTGATTTTGACACCTTGTTGATGTGTACAGATTTGGGTGTTGTTTATTTAGACGCCAATTTGTTGATAAGAAAGTTTACGGCGAAAGCAAAAGATTTTGTCAAACTTCTTCCCTTAGATATAAACAGGCCATTTACAGATATTTCTCTAACCTTTGATTTTGAAGGGCTCAACGAAGCCATTAACCTTGCCAAAACCAGTAAAAAGTCGGTGGATCGGCTTGTCGAACGCGCAGACCAAGAAAGCATAAAGGTGGCAATAAACCCATACACAAGTGCTCAAGACCAAATTGACGGTGTCATTTTAATATTTCAGTTTATTCCTAAATTGCCGTATTTGAGAACCTAGGTTGCCAAATAGAACGTACCTATATGGATATATAGTAAATTTCTGCTATTTTTAATTGGAGTATTAACATAATAATAACTGCGGCTCGCTAGATTGGACAATTCTCAAGCCGAGCACTAGAAAAGCACTGCCGGAGTAAGCATGACCTTTCACACAACACCTAACCACCTTGAGAGTGATTTACTGGAGCAGCTGGTTAGTAAACCTACTGGCAATGAGCGAGTGGAAGACAAGCTCAATAAATTGTTAACCATTATGCGTGAACACCTGGGTATGAACGTTGCGTTTATTTCCCAGTTTGTAGATGGTAAGCGGGTGTTCCGATTTATCGATTCTAATAACAACAGTGCCGCTATTAATGTTGGAGATTCAGATCCATTAGAAGAGACTTATTGCAAGAAAATAGTGGACAGAAATTTAGACAGTATTATTTTAGACACCCATGAAAACAACATTACCAGAAACCTAACGGTGACTGAAAAATTATCCATCGGTTCCTATATGGGAGCGCCTATACGATTATCAAGCGGTGAGGTTTATGGTACTTTTTGTTGCTATAAAGAGTCTGCCGATTCGACGTTAAATGAACGCGACTTCGCCTTTTTACAAGCCGCGTGTGAAATCACCAGTGTATTGATTGAAAAAAACATCACGTCAGAGAAATTTAGAGATGTCTGCAGTAAACGCATTCAGTCGGTATTGAATACCGAGAAACATGTTATCTATTATCAGCCGGTTTTTAATTTACAAACTCAAGGTGTGGTTGGGTATGAATCTTTATCTAGATTTTTTACTGACCCCTATCGAACGCCGGATGTCTGGTTTGATGAAGCATCGAAGTTAAGATTGGGTGTAGAGTTAGAGGTTTCTGCAATAGAAAAGGCTTTAAAAGGTTTAGAATATTTAAATTCTTCACATTACATTGCTGTAAATACCTCTCCAGAGACCATTCTCAGTGGTCATTTAGAGAAAGTGTTGGCGAATGTAGATGCAAAAAGGGTAGTGCTTGAAATAACCGAGCATTCTCCCGTGCAAGATTACGAAGCCTTGCGAGAAGCCTTAGATCCGTTGCGAAAAAAGGGTGCATTGTTAGCGATAGACGATGCTGGTGCTGGATATGCGAGCTTTCAGCATGTGCTTGAGTTACAGGCCGACATTATAAAACTTGATTTAAGCCTGACTCAAAATATCCACTCGCAACCACGAAAATTCTTGCTAGCCAAAGCCTTATGTGCATTTGCTAAATCTATCAACTGTCGCGTTATTGCTGAAGGAGTTGAAACAAAGGCCGAGTTAAACTCCCTTAAAGAGTTAGCCGTAGATAGTGTTCAAGGCTTTTTACTCGGAAGACCGTCACCGATCGAGGATGTTCTGAATATAAGCTAAGTAGAGCAATATGAGCGGTAGGCAAAAAAAAGCCCGCTGACGATGCGGGCTCATGTTAAAAGGCAAAAGGCTAAGTATTGCTCACCAATGCCTGCACACTTTCTTTTGCATCGCCAAATAACATGGCGCTGTTTTCCTTAAAGAAAAGTGGGTTTTGAACACCGGCATACCCTGTAGCCATTGAGCGCTTTAGAACAATGACCTTTTTTGCTTTCCATACCTCTAAAACTGGCATGCCAGCAATAGGAGAGTTCGGTTTTTCGATCGCATCTGGGTTCACAATGTCATTCGCACCAATAACCATTACAACATCGGTACTTGGGAAATCTTGATTAATTTCATCCATTTCGAGTACTAAATCGTAAGGTACGTTGGCTTCGGCAAGTAATACGTTCATGTGCCCAGGCAAGCGCCCGGCGACAGGGTGAATAGCAAAACGAACTTCTTTGCCTTGCTTACGAAGCTTTTCAGTTAAATCTGCAACCGCCTGCTGAGCGTGCGCTACGGCCATACCAAAACCAGGGGTAATAATGATGCGATCCGCATCTTTTAGCCACTGGCCTGCTTCTTCGGCCGAAACACTCGCCGCCTCACCGTACTCGGTATCATCACCTGCAGTTGAACTGCTGTCGTTGCCGAATCCGCCCAAAATAACGCTGATAAACGAGCGATTCATGGCTTTGCACATGATGTAACTCAAAATAGCACCACTGGAGCCCACTAACGCGCCTGTAATAATCAGAAGATCGTTACCGAGCATAAAGCCCGTTGCGGCGGCGGCCCAGCCTGAGTAACTGTTGAGCATTGAAACGACAACCGGCATATCGGCACCGCCAATGGCGGCCACTAAATGCACACCTAACAAGCAGGCAATGACGGTCATCGCAATCAACATCATCATGGCGCTGCTACTGTGCGAATCCATAACGAATAACACTAACATGATAATTGAGGCGACTAGGGCAATAACATTAAGACCATGGCGAAAAGGTAATGTCATCGGGCTACCAGAAATAGACCCTTGCAGCTTGCCATAGGCTACCCACGAGCCAGTTAACGTTACCGCGCCGATAAATATACCAAGGTATATTTCGGTATTGTGAATGGCCGCTTCAGCACCTTCTAAATGAATAGACGGGTCTAAATAGCCACCCCAGCCGATTAACACTGCTGCTAGCCCTACAAAACTGTGCAACATGGCGACAAGTTGAGGCATAGCGGTCATTTCTACTCGAACTGCAAGCCACAAACCAATCGCACCACCGACCAACATAGCGGTAATGAGGATGCCGTAGTTGGTTACCTCGGGTGCGGCAATTGTTGCTAGAATTGCGATTGCCATCCCGGACATGCCGTAGAAATTACCTCGGCGCGCAGTTTCCTGAGAGCTTAATCCGCTCAGCGATAAAATGAAAAAGATGCCCGCCAATAGGTAGGCCATTGATAATACGCCAGTCATTATTGACCCTCCTTGCGGAACATATTGAGCATTCGGCGGGTTACATAGAATCCGCCGGCGATATTAATGCTGGTGACTAAAATACCGATCGCCGCTAGAATGGTCACAAGGTTGGAGCCTTCTGAAGTAACCTGAAGCAAACTGCCAATAATAACAATGCCTGAAATGGCGTTCGTCACACTCATTAACGGCGTATGCAAAGAATGGCTGACGTTCCAAACCACTTGCCAACCGACAAAAACAGACAGGACAAATACGGTAAAGTGGCCCATAAAGTCGGCTGGAGCCACTTTGCCTAAGCCAAGAATTAGCGCACCCGCAATAATCCAATAAAGGGCGATGGGTTGTGCTTTTTTAACAGGCTCTGGCTTGGGTTCTTGCTCAACCGCAGGTTTTTCAACCACCTTTGGCGCGGCCGATAATTTTGGAGGTGGTGGAGGCCACAGTATTTCTTTTTCGTGAACCACTGTACAGCCACGAGTAATCTCGTCGTTTAAATCAAACACCAGCTCGCCATTCTTTTCAGGGCACATATGTTCAATGAGGCTGTATATATTGTTACTCATTAACGTACTGGATTGGCTCGCCGCACGAGATGCCATGTTGGTGTAGCCAACAATATTTACCCCATGCGCTTGTACGACCTCATCTTTCACCGTGCAAGCACAGTTTCCGCCGTTAGGCGCAGCTAAATCGACAACGACCGAACCGGGTTTCATGGCTTTAACCATGTCTTCGGTAATCAGCTTAGGTGCTGGTCGGCCCGGAATGAGTGCCGTGGTGATAATAATGTCGACTTCTTTAGCTTGTTCTAAAAACAACGCCATTTCAGCTTCGATGAACTCTTTTGACATTTCTTTAGCGTAACCGCCGGAGCCTGCACCGTCTTCATCGATTTCTACGGTAAGAAACTCACCTCCCATCGATTCAACCTGCTCTTTTACTTCTAAGCGGGTATCAAAAGCGCGAACAATAGCCCCCATGCTTTTGGCGGCGCCAATAGCCGCTAAGCCAGCGACGCCGGCACCAATAACGAGTACCTTGGCCGGTGGGATTTTACCGGCAGCGGTGACTTGCCCGGTGAAAAAGCGCCCGAAATTACTTGCAGCTTCAACAACAGCGCGGTAGCCCGCAATGTTTCCCATTGAACTAAGGATATCCATTTTTTGCGCGCGCGAAATTCTAGGAATGGATTCCAAAGCAATGGCAGAAGCTCCATTGTTTTGGAATGCAGCTAAATAGTCTTCATTTTGAGCGGGCGCTAAAAAGGAAATCCACGTTTGACCCGATTTTAACTGGTCGATTTCAGTGGTACTGCTTGGGGCGTTGATTTTTAGAATGATATCTGCGCTTGCCTGTAAGGCTTGAGCATCTGTTTCTATGGTCGCGCCGGCGGCTTTGTAATCATCATCTGAGAATTGTGATGCAGCGCCTGCATTGCTTTCAATGGCAACATTAAAGCCTAGGTCGACTAATTTCTTAGTCGTAACTGGACTGACCGGTACACGAGCCTCGCCTGGAGCCTTATCGTGTGGTACAGCTATCGTTAACGGCATAGTGGTGTTTCTCCTTACCTGAGTGTTAGAGAACTTTAGTGGAACTTAGTTTTAAACCCTTTTAGAATGCATTGACTGCGTACAGAGTTCAATAAAATATGGCGGTTTTAGGGCGCGATTTTTGCAACAGTGTTTTGAGAAAATCTGCTACTTTAGTATGAGGGTATTGGGAATTTCTTGTCGTACAATAGTAGGAAGTCTGAAATAAATGCTATTCAAAGGTGTTTTGTTTCGTTAGATTTAGAGTGCGCATATTAACAATAACCAAGCGCATATGAGTGATCAAAATCGCTCCGTAAGATGGTTCACTGCCTATGCAGTTATAAAACAATTATAAAGAAAACCGATATTTCAGGAATAGAAATATGGGTGACCAACCAGGAGAAAACAATGAAAAGACGTGACGTCATTAAAAAAGGCTTGATCGGTGCAGGTTCTGTAGCCGCTGCTGCGACTATATCAGCGCCAGCAATCGCATCTGATCGAATTGAAATTAGCATGGTATCTACTTGGCCTCGTGATTTCCCTGGGTTGGGAACGGGTGCCCAGCGTTTCGCACAGCGCTTGTCAGATATGACCGATGGTCGTATTACTGTTAAGTACTTTGCTGCCGGTGAGCGTGTTGGTGCATTCGATGTATTTGATGAAGTAGCATCAGGTAACGCACAAATGTATCACGGAGCCGATTACTACTTTACAGGTAAGCACCCAGGCTTTGGTTACTTCACAGCTGTACCATTCGGTTTGACCGCTTCAGAATTCACAGCGTGGATGCGTTTTGCAGGTGGCCAAGAGTTATACGACAAACTATCTGCAGATTTCGGTCTTAAAGGTATTACTTGTGGTAACACGGGTGTACAAATGGGCGGTTGGTTCCGTAAAGAAATGCGTTCAGCTGCTGATTTCAAAGGCTTGAAAATGCGTATGCCGGGCCTAGGTGGTTCTGTACTTGCTAAGTTAGGTGCATCTCCAGTTTCTCTACCTGGCGGTCAGATTTATGAAAACCTAATCTCTGGTGCAATTGATGCAACTGAGTGGGTTGGCCCTTGGAACGATGAGATCATGAAGTTCTATGAAGCCGCTAAATTCTACTACTACCCGGGTTACCATGAGCCAGGTGCAGCGTTAAGTGTTCAGATGAACAAAAAATGGTGGGATGGTCTGTCTAAAGCTGACCAAACAATCATTGAAGCTGCTGCGGCAATGGAAACAGACGTTATGTTCGCTGAATTCAATGCGAAAAACGGTGCTGCATTAGAGCGTTTGGTTAACCAGCAAGGCGTTAAACTACGTAATTTCTCTGACGATACTTACGATGCATTCGGTGAAGCCGCTGAAGAAGTATTTGAAGACGTGCAAGATCACTCTCCATTAGCGAAAGAGATCCATGACAGTATGGTGAAAGCACGTAAAGAGATTGGTGGTTGGAACAATATTTCTGACTCTGCATACGTACAGCAACGTAACCGTGTATTAGGCCTGTAGTTTTTTAATCGCTACAACTACTAATAACACATAAGAAAACACCTGCTTAGGTTTACTAAGCGGGTGTTTAGTTTTCTTACCTTCTATTTAATGTGGTGATCTAGTGGATATTGTCGCTGTTCATGAGCAACCCTCGACCCCCAAATACAAATCAATAAATCTTTTTGCGCGTACATTTGCGTTGGGCATGGTTTTTTTTACATTTGTATTTTTTATAAATAACTATCTCGTTGTCGCTCAGGATTGGCCTGGCATAGCTGGTTTTTGGTCCGAAGAAGGCGCCACGACATTAAGTTGGCTTCAATTAGCCTCTTATTTAATTGTTTTTCCGTTTGCTTTAGTTTGGAGTAAGCGTTCTTCTGATGTTCTGCTTATTCAAGACAGCGAAAAATTAACTCGTTGGACATCCTATGTCGTTCGAGCTGTATTTTGGACAGTTCTACTGATTGGTTTAGTAGACAGTGTTATTTCGTTTCTAAGAGTCGAGGGCTTGTTAGGTTATTTCACTAGCGAAGACTTTGAACGAAACCTTGGCATCGCAACTTTTCGTGGGCAGTACATTCACTTTCCACTCATTCTAATCAGTTTTGTTGTTGCATTTTTTGTTAAAAAATATTCCATTGCTTGGCTAGCGTTAATGGTCGTTTTAGCTGAGTTACTTATTGTGATTACACGTTTTGTGTTTTCGTATGAACAAACCTTTATGGGTGATCTAGTTCGCTTTTGGTATGCGGGGTTATTTCTCTTGGCCGCGGCCTATACGTTAAATGCTGAAGGGCATGTTCGTGTCGATGTTTTATACGCCGGCAAACCCGTACGGTTTAAAGCTTGGGTGAATGTAGTTGGTATTGTTGCTCTGGGGTTACCACTTTGCTGGATAATTTTAGGCATCGGCATGTGGGAAAGCACCAGTGTGCTAAACAGCCCAATCGCCACGTTTGAAATTTCTCAAGCCAGTTATGGTTTGTACGTTAAATATTTATTAGCTGCGTATCTCGCTGTTTTTGCTTTAACAATGATTATGCAATTTTCGAGTTACTTCCTTAAACACGTTGCTATCTTGGTCGATGAAGTTGAAGTCGCCGATGACGCACATGAAGACGTTGGCGCATAGGTAAGGATTATCATGGAACTGTTTTTTCTAGCAATACTCGTATTTTTGATGATCGGAGCCTTAGTCTCCGGTTTTCCTGTAGCTTTTGCGTTACCTGGCTCAGCTATTATCGCTATTTCATTGGCGGCTGTGTGTGGCTTAATCTTTGCCGGTGATAGCAGTGCTTATTTTGCCGACGGTGGGCCGGTTCAGTGGCTAACGGCCGGTGTAACCAACTTTAGGAGCATTTATTGGGAAGTCGAGCGCGATACGCTCATTGCCATCCCTTTATTCATTTTCATGGGCATCATGCTTCAGCGTTCTAAAATAGCTGAAGATTTATTAGTGGCCATGGCTCAACTATTCGGTCCTGTGCCAGGTGGTTTGGGTATTTCAGTCGTATTAGTGGGTGCTTTACTGGCGGCCACCACAGGTATTGTGGGCGCAACCGTAGTTGCCATGGGTATGATTTCTTTACCCGCGATGTTGAGAAACAATTACAGCAAGTCACTGGCTACGGGCACCATTTGTGCCTCGGGTACGTTAGGGCAAATTATCCCGCCTTCTATTGTTTTAATTATTTTAGCCGATCAATTGTCTTCCGCGGCAGATCAAGCTTCTACAATGCGTGCTGCGGCTTATCGTGCTGCAACTGGCGAGTTTTCTATGCCATCACATTTAGATGTGGTTTCGGCCAGTGCCGGCGATATGTTCATGGGTGCTATTATTCCTGGGCTAGTTTTAGTGGGTTTGTATATTTTATACATCTTAGGCAGCGCTTTACTTCGCCCTAAGTCGGCTCCGCCGGTACCTTACGAAGGTGAATACGATCGTAGCTTTATGGCGAATGTACTTAAAGCGCTTATTCCACCATTGGCTCTCATCATAGCGGTACTCGGTTCTATTTTGTCGGGCGTTGCTACGGTAAACCAAGCAGGCGCAATTGGTGCCGTTGGCGCTATTTTAATGGGTGGCTACCGTCTCTATAAAGGCGAAAAGCACGTTTATACGCCGTCGATGATCGCTCTAGCGTCGGTTATTGGCTTAGGTTTATTGTTATCTATTTGGAATATTAACGTTAAAAACCTAGAGACTAGCGGCCAATCGTTTGCATTGGTGATCGCTGTTATTTTAGTGGTGTTTTTAATCCTAGGTATAGCATGGAGCATCATTCGAGTTCACCGCACCGATAACACCTTGCACGACGTTATGATTGAAACAGTAAAAACCACCAGTATGGTTTTCGTGATCTTACTCGGTGCAGCCATGTTAACCGCTGCGTTCCGTGCCTTCGGCGGTGAAGAGTTGGTGCGTCATGCCTTGACCAGCCTACCTGGCGGATTCTGGACTCAGTTCTTCGTTGTTATGTTGGTTATATTTGTCTTAGGCTTTTTCTTAGACTTCATTGAGATTGCCGTAGTGGTGGTGCCGCTAGTCGCGCCTATTTTGTTGGCCGCTCCAGATGCAAACATAACTGCTGTTTGGTTAGGTGTGATGATTGGTCTCAACATGCAGACAAGTTTCTTAACACCTCCGTTTGGTTTCGCATTGTTCTATTTGCGTGGTGTTGCATCAAAAGCGGTTAAAACCATGGACATCTATAAAGGTGTAATTCCATTCATTGGGTTGCAGCTTTTAGCCTTAGTCATTGTTGGGTTCATGCCATTTTTGGTGAACTACTTGCCAAACAAAACCTTTTTAACTTCTGAGAACTCTCCGCCACCGATTAATCCAAAGCTTCAGCAATGTTTAGAAGAAGAAGTATTCTCGGTGTATGCACGAGATGAAGGCAAAATTTTAGATGCAATTGAAGCGATGCGTCAGATCGATGTATCTATGTTGCCTGAGCAGTATCAATCGTCTTTAAGCGATTCACTATCGCAGGCGGCGCAAACGTTTGAGAAAGTCAGTGTCGTTCGAGAAGCTGAGTTAGCCGTAGAGGAAGCCTCTAATGCGTACCGTCCATTGCATGGTAATGTTCGTCAAATTGAGCGTGAGCAAAACCAACTGTTAGCCAAAGTTGAAGAGTTAACGAAATTTATTGCCGATGCACGTTATGAAGAATCGACCAGCGCTGAAGATGTGTTAGATGCTGAAAAAGAAATAGCTGAATTGGAGGCGGAAGTTGAACGATTAACGGCCACTATTCCTGAGAGCTGGCAAGAAACTCAGTCGACTTATCAAGCACTGGAAAAAACGCTAAAGACCAGTCGTTTTGCTTATCGTAATCATGTCGATAATACTTATACGCCATTCCAAGAATTGCTACAGGTGATTCAAGCGAAAGATGAATTAGCCGCATTGCGTGGTGATATTGAATCCATCGAAAGCCGTATTGAAAACGATGGTGCCGAAGCGACAATGGAGTGGATTAAAACTTTCGAAGACCGTCTAGCCGATGTACCTGGTTCTTACGATGTGGCTCGTTTAGTCACGAAAGCACGAAGAGCTTTACGTGGCGATACTCCAGATACGGTGGAAGCCGTGTTGTATAAGAATCAGGCTATTGATCAACTGATTCAAGATTTGGCTTGGCTTGAGCAAGCATCAGAGCAGGTGTTACCGCACTTGTTAGCATTTGATGAAGTTATTGCTACTAATATTGGTGTTAGGCAGCAGCCTAAGTTGTCTGAGTCGATGGCGTTGTCTATCGCTGCGTGTCAATCGCACCATAGAGACGTTTCTTTAAGCTTCTAATCGCTTAAGGATTGAGTAAAAACCGAGCTTGGCGAATGCGGGGCTCGGTTTTTTTTTGCTTTTGAATTAAACCAATATAGAGCTTTTTAATCGAATTCTTTTATTTACGGCATTGGGTCGCTCACTGACAAATAAAAATGTTCTAAATTCATTAATACTACTGGCCAAAACCGCTACAATGCATTTAATAGACAAGTGTATAGTTTGTGGAGGCTGATGTGTCTGAATTTCCAAAAATCCCAGACAGCTGGGATCGGTTTGGCAATCGTTTTAGCCGTTGGCTGGGACGAACTGTTTTAAAAGCTTGGGGCTGGAAAGTAGAAGGCGAAATACCTGATATCCCTAAAGCCATGTTTACGGTGGCGCCGCACACCAGTAATTGGGATTTCCCGATTGGCTTAATGGTGATGTTCGCTATGGACTTTAAAGTGTATTGGATGGGCAAACACACCCTGTTTAGCTGGCCATTTAACGGAATAATGACGAAGTGGGGCGGTATTCCGGTTTATCGTCATGCACCTAAAGGGTTGGCAGAACAAATTGCCGATCGTTTTAAAGCTCACGAAACCATGCTGGTGGCTATTGCGCCCGAAGGAACACGTAAAAAAGTCGGACACTTAAAGTCCGGTTTTTTGCGAATTGCTAAAGCTGCAAATGTTCCTGTGTTCCGGGTAACTATTGACTATAAGACTAAAACCGTTCGATTTTTAGACTTATTCTATCCTACCGACAGCGTCGAAAAAGATGCTCAAGAATGCTACGAATTTTTTGGTCAGTACCAAGGCAAAATACCGAGTAATTACTGAAGAATTGGCAGACCCAAGAAGGGTCTGCATTTTTGAAGTTATAACAGGTGTGGGTTCGCTTTTTTATATTCTCTTAAAGCTTTACGGGCTCGTTCAACGTTGGTGTAAAGACGCATTCTTTCGTCTTTATCACCTGCACCGTTAGGGTTTTCTTTAACAAAGGCACGCTTTGCCATTTCGGCATCTTCAATGGCGTTTTCAAGTGCTATTAATTCTGGATCCATTCTGCATCCCTCTAGGTTTTAAAAACTTTCTAAGCTTTATGGGCTTCCCGCCATGACGTTAGCTTGTTTATTCATTTTAGACCATGAAATTGGGTTATACCGCCCAATTCATAAAATGCTCAAGTAACCAATGTTAGCTGACTGGTCTATTGTGACAAATTGGCGCAAATTCTTCTACTTAAGTCGTAATTACTATGCGGGCTCTTGGTCAAAAATCAACATGACAATCAAAATGACTACTATGTTGTCGTGGGGCTAAATAGTAGGTGTCAGCACTCGATGACAGCTAATTTCACACGCCTTTCATGTTGTCTGTTGATTTTAGGTTGAAAGCATCAGACCCTATACAGCAAATATAGGAGCCGCTCATGTCTAAATCATTATTAAAGCAATTGCCATTGCAGCTGAATCAACTAAAAGAAGAGGGCTTGTTCAAAAATGAACGAGAACTTTTAGGGCCACAAGGTGCCGAAATATCAACCAATCAGGGAGAAGTTATAAACCTTTGTGCCAATAATTACCTTGGTTTAGCGAATTCTCCGCAGTTAATAAACGCCGCTAAACAGGGCATGGACCAGTTCGGTTTTGGTGCCGCATCGGTACGATTTATTTGTGGAACTCAAGCGGTTCATAAGCAGCTTGAAAAGGCACTGAGTGAATTTTTAGGGATGGACGACACCATCTTGTACTCCAGTTGTTTTGATGCAAACGGCGGCCTATTTGAGACGTTGCTCGATGATCAAGATGCGGTGATTTCAGATTCATTGAATCATGCCTCTATTATTGATGGCGTTCGTTTGTGTAAAGCAAAACGGTTTCGTTATGCCAACAACAATATGGATGAACTCGAATCCATATTGCAGCAGTGTCAAGACGCCAAAACACGATTAATTGTAACCGACGGCGTTTTCTCTATGGATGGCGTCATTGCTGATTTAAAAACTATCTGTGACTTAGCCGATAAATACGACGCCCTAGTTATGGTCGATGACAGCCACGCCACTGGCTTTTTAGGTGACAACGGCAAAGGCAGCCATGAATACTGTGATGTGATCTCGCGAATAGACATCATAACGGGCACTTTAGGTAAAGCTTTAGGTGGCGCTAGTGGCGGTTACACGGCGGCAAAGCAACCCATTGTTGATTGGTTGCGCCAACGTTCACGGCCCTATTTATTCTCTAATTCTTTGGCACCTGCCATAGCACACGCCACATTAACGGCACTAGAGCTGGTACAACAGGGTGATCAACTGCGTAAACAGCTGTGGGCTCACGCTAGTTACTTTAGGGCGCGAATGGAAGCTGCCGGCTTTACGTTAGCTGGGAAAGATCATGCCATTATTCCCGTCATGATCGGTGATGCCGTAGTAGCCGGTAAGT
The DNA here is from genome assembly GCF_030409715.1 of Reinekea marina. Taxonomy (NCBI): domain Bacteria; kingdom Pseudomonadati; phylum Pseudomonadota; class Gammaproteobacteria; order Oceanospirillales; family Saccharospirillaceae; genus Reinekea; species Reinekea marina. The sequence goes on along the minus strand of NZ_JAUFQI010000001.1, from coordinate 2,585,271 downwards.
TTGCAGAAGAAATGCTCAAACGCGATATCTATGTTGTTAGTTTTAGCTTTCCTGTTGTACCCAAAGGGCAGGCGAGAATACGTACTCAAATGAACGCGGCTCTAACCAAAGCTCAATTAGATAGAGCCATCGATGCGTTTATTGAAGTGGGTAAGTTGCACGGAGTGATTAAATGAAAGCATTAGCAAAATTAAAAGCCGAACCCGGCATCTGGATGACCAATGTTCCTGAGCCAGAAGTCGGACATAACGACTTACTGATAAAAATTAAAAAAACCGCCATTTGCGGTACCGATGTTCACATATATAACTGGGATCATTGGTCACAAGAAAACGTGCCGGTTGGCTTGGTTACAGGTCATGAATACGTTGGCGAAGTGGTGGGAATGGGCCAAGAAGTTAGCGGTTTTAGCGTTGGCGATCGTGTCAGTGGGGAAGGTCATATTACCTGTGGTTTTTGCCGAAACTGTCGAGCAGGGCGTCGTCATTTATGTCGAAATACGCAAGGTGTGGGCGTTAACAGAGCCGGAGCCTTTGCAGAGTATTTAGTGATACCTGCTTTTAATGCTTTTAAGCTGCCGGCCGACGTGACTGATGATATGGCCGCCATTTTTGATCCGTTTGGTAATGCGGTGCACACGGCACTGAGCTTTAATATGGTGGCCGAAGATGTACTCATTACGGGAGCAGGTCCAATAGGAATCATGGCTGCAGCTGTGGCTAAGCACGTTGGCGCGCGCAATGTCGTGGTCACCGATATCAACGATTATCGCTTAGCCTTGGCAAAGCAAATGGGTGCCAGCACCACCGTCAACGTGGCTCAAGAATCGTTGAGCGAGGTTATGGAGCGTTTAGGTATGGCGGAAGGCTTTGATGTTGGGTTAGAAATGTCGGGCGTACCGAGTGCGTTTCGCGCCATGCTTGAATCCATGAACCATGGCGGCAAAATAGCCATGCTGGGTATTCCTCCTGAGCAAATGGGGATTGATTGGACGCAAGTTATATTCAAGGGTTTAGAAATAAAAGGCATTTATGGCCGTGAAATGTTTGAAACCTGGTACAAAATGGCCGGGCTTATTCAATCGGGCTTAGATTTAAAACCCATTATTACGCATAACTTGCCGATTGATGAATTTCAAAAAGGCTTTGATATTATGCGCAGTGGCCAATCAGGTAAGGTTATATTAGAGTGGTAGTCACAGTTCACTCACAATAAGCCAATTAACTAGAGGCCAACTCATGACACACGATGATGTTTTAGCATTTTGGTTTGAGGAGATTAACCCAAAACAATGGTGGGTAAAAGATGAAGCGTTTGATGAAGATATTCGTCGACGCTTTCTGAATTTGCACCAGCAAGCACATCAGTGTGAACTATTTTCTTGGCGAGCTACGGCGCAAGGTCGACTTGCCGAGGTGATCGTATTAGATCAATTTTCACGAAATATGTATCGCGACACGGCGCAAGCTTTTGCATCGGATACGCTCGCACTCGCTTTAGCGCAAGAAGCCGTTTTGCAAGGTGATGACCAAGCATTGTCGCCCTCACAACGCAGTTTTTTGTACATGCCTTATATGCACAGTGAATCACTTGTCGTGCACGAAGAAGCCGAGCGCCTGTTTGCCGCACTGGGTAACGAAAATACACTAGAATTTGAGCGCCGCCATAAGGCGATCATCGAAAAATATGGTCGATATCCACACCGAAATTATATTTTAGGTCGCGAATCGAGTGAGCAAGAAATAGCGTTTCTAGAGCAGCCGGGCTCTTCCTTTTAGCTTGAAATGTAATTACGAACGAATAGGCCGCTGCTAAAATTATTGCTCGCGGAAGGCTTCGAAATGTTTTAGATTATGTGGTCAAATAAAAAATCAAGGGGTGTTTATGAATGCGAAAGGGCAATTCGAAGTCTCGCTTAAACCAATAGATGGCTATGCTCAGGGCAAGCACGGAAATAATTTAGGGCGTATGTCTATTGATAAAACATTTACCGGCGACCTAGACGCTACAAGCCAAGGTGAAATGCTCAGTGCCATGACATCTACTCAAGGTTCCGCGGGTTATGTTGCGATCGAACAAGTTGAGGGGTCGTTAGCCGGTAAACAAGGTAGTTTTGTGTTGCAGCATTTTGGCACAATGGATAAAGGCGAAGATAACTTAATTCTTGAAGTCGTGGCTGATTCAGGTACCGGTGAGTTAGCTGGTATAAAAGGCTCTATGAAAATCGATATAAAAGAGGGTGTTCACTTTTATCAGTTCGATTATGAGTTTTAACACTAGATCAGAGAGCATCTAGTGAATGCAACAATAACAAGCAAAACCAAAAAGGGAACAAAAATGGAATACAAAGTAGTTATTTATCAAGAAGGGATGCTGGGGTCATTGGTGTTAGGCGGTTCTAAGGTTAACCCGATAAAATTCACGGAATTTTTAAATAAGAACTCTGCAGAAGGTTGGCGAGTTCAAACAATGGAAAAGGATATCCGTCGTATGCTTTTGTTTTGGAAGCGTGAAGCTTATGTCGTTATTTTAGGTCGAGAAAAATGAAATACGGCTCCATTGTTTGCACAATTTTATTTGTATTGTCCGTCATATTAACGGTGGTGCAAGTTTGGTTCACTCCGTTTAGCAGCGAAATTTTTTGGAAGTTGCTGTTTACTCTGGGCGCCTTTTTTGTTGCTGCCTTAGCAATAACCTTGGTGATGCGAGAATACTTCAGCGAACGCGAACTGAAGAAGAAAGGTTATTTAGACTAAAACAACCGCTAAAGTTGAATGCATAAAAAAGGGCGCTAGTCTCATAGACAGCGCCCTTTTTATTTTAAAGCATGCGTTTACTTGGCTCTTGAAAACACCAAGGTAGCGTTCGTACCACCAAAACCAAAGCTATTCGACATTACGTTATTCAGCGTAACCCCATCTTTGCGCTCCGTAACAATGTTCACATTATCACCAGCTTCAGGATCTATGTTTTCAACGTTCTTACTGGCCGCGATGAAGTTTTCATTCATCATGATAAGGCTGTAAATGGCTTCTTGTACGCCGGTTGCGCCTAAACTATGACCTGTTAAAGATTTAGTTGAAGCAATGGCTGGCATGTTATCGCCAAACACTTCACGCACGGCTTTCAATTCTGTAACGTCACCGGCCGGTGTACTGGTGCCGTGTGCGTTAATGTAATCAATATCGCCGTCGACATTTTCCATGGCCATTTGCATGCAACGTACAGCGCCTTCACCGCTAGGAGCAACCATGTTGTAACCATCGCTGGTTGCGCCATAGCCAACTAATTCACCGTAGATTTTTGCGCCACGAGCTTTAGCATGTTCGTATTCTTCTAGAACCAACATACCGCCACCGCCAGCAATAACAAAGCCATCACGATCCGCATCGTAAGCGCGGCTTGCGCTTTCTGGTGCATCGTTGTACTTCGTAGATAAAGCACCCATGGCATCAAATAAACAGCTCATGGTCCAATGTTCAGCTTCACCGCCGCCAGCAAACACGATATCTTGCTTGCCCAGTTGAATCAGCTCCATGCCGTTGCCAATACAATGTGCACTGGTCGCGCAGGCTGATGTAATTGAGTAATTAACCCCTTTTATTTTAAAAGGCGTTGCTAGGCAAGCCGAAACCGTAGAACCCATGGTTTGCGTCACACGGTAAGGGCCTACACGCTTTAGGCCTTTTTCTAACAGAATGTTCGCAGATTCAGTTTGGCTTGCTGAATCAGCACCGCCAGAGCCAGCAACTAAGCCCACACGTGGGTTAGAGTATTGCTCTTCGCTTAAACCTGCGTCTTCGATTGCCTGTTGCATTGCAACGTAGGCGTAACCGGCGGCTTCGCCCATGAACCGAATAGATTTGCGGTCAATGTGTTCTTTTAAATCAATCGAAGGAGTACCGCTGATATGGCTGCGCATTCCAAGTTCTGCGTATTTTTCGTTAAACGAAATACCCGACTTACCTGCTTTAAGAGATTCTGTAACAGAGGCGACATCGTTGCCTATGCAAGACACAATGCCCATTCCTGTAACTACAACGCGTTTCATAGTGTCACCTTACTTCATTTGTTCTGGCTTGAATAAGCCAACTTTGAGGTCTTTTGCAAAGTAAATTTCTTTGCCGTCGCACTCAACAATACCATCTGCAATACCCATTACTAAGCGACTTTCAATGACGCGCTTAATTTCGAGCTTATAAACTACTTTTTTAGCGTCGGGCATGATTTGCCCTTTAAAGGTAAGTTCACCTACGCCCAGCGCTCGCCCTTTACCAGGGTTGCCACGCCAGCCTAAGTAAAAGCCAACCAATTGCCACATGGCGTCAAGGCCAAGGCAGCCAGGCATTACTGGGTCGCCTGGGAAGTGGCATTGGAAAAACCATAAATCGGGGTTTACATCGAGTTCTGCGCGAATAAAGCCTTTGCCGTATTCACCACCTTCATCGGAAATGGTGGTTATTCGATCCATCATCAACATGTTGTCGACAGGTAATTGTGCATTGCCTGGGCCAAACATTCGGCCATGGCCGCACTCAATGAGGTCGTTTTTATCTAATGAAGAAGGTCGATCTGACATGGTAAAACCCATATTAAGTAAATTCAGGCGTCACCATATCAAAAAACCGACCCACTATTCATGCTTGATAGGAAAAAGATCGTTGATTATTCGGGTATATAAAAAACGCCTTCGGTCGATTGATGGAAGTTATCCATGTTTGTGGTATTAAACCCGAAGCCAGCTAAAAACCCGAGTTGGCTGGAATCGCCCACGAACATGCCATCAACCTGACCGACAGCATCGTAGGTGGTGCCTTGGTAATTTAAGGTACCAAAGGCAAATTCGCTATTGATTTTAGAACCACTGGCCATGCCAAAATAGGTAAGATCCCATGCGTTGTCGTTGGCATCGGTTATATTGACATTGCCAACGGCTTCGCCAGATGAAAAGCTTACTTCTAAATTAGCCGATAGGGAGGTTACATTGCCCGTTGAGCTCTGCGCGTGCCAGTTATTGCCGGTGCAAGGATTGCAATCGAAGGTTCGTAAGCCCGTTAAGACAGCTTGTTTGGCCGGCGTAGCTCGAACATAGTAGAAGCCTTTGTCCATTTTTTCTGAAACCGTGGCGTTATTTGGGTCACTCATTAATATGGCCGGTTGGCTGGTATTGGCATCCCAGAAGCCCCAATCGATATCGTTCACGCCATCGTTGTTGGTATCTAATGAGTTAAAACGAGTATTGGTCGCATCGGGGTGGCCTCTAAAAACATGGTCTGGTGTTTTATAGCCACCATTAAGTACTGTAATGCTTTCCGATTCGTAGTTGACGAAAACAGGGCCATTTTTGCCTTTTAAAACGTAGCCGTAATGGGTGGCGCCATCGTTGCTGCCATAGGCGTGGCTATCAGATGTGAATGTAGGCGTGTTGCTGCAATCGCCAGTGCATAGGCCTAAGCTTATTTTGACATCGTTTACATCGGCTGCAACGCCTGAGAAATTGTTAATTTCGAATTTCAAAGAACCGTTTTCATCATTATTACCGAAGCCGGTCAACGTTAAACGGCCGCTAGGATCAACACTTACTTTTATATTTGACGGGATTAAAGTGCTGCTACCATCGAGCATATCTTGGTTTGCATCAATTGCTGTACTGATTGCACTCATGATGGTCGCTTCAGATAGAGTGACTGATCCAATTGAAACAGGAATAACTTTGGTGCCAAGCCCAGATGTTAAGACTATGTCAAACGTTACGCCTCCTATCGTAGGGCCGGCCGTAATTAGGTTGTCTGCTTTAAATACAGCGGGCATATAATCGGAATGGTCGTTCACAACCACAAAGCCAACACCTGGGTTGTTATTCAACTCATGCAGTTGCGCTAGAGTTAAGCGAGCATCAGCATATTCTGATAAGTTGGCTTCTGCCTTTAATTTCTCAATGGCCTGTTCAGTACTTTGAGATAAGGTTTTTAATGGATTCAGAGTTGGCCGAACTGCAGTTTCGACGGGGGCTGGCTGAGAAGGCGCCGTTTCTTCTTCAATGGTGACATTTTCAATATTTAGCGCATCCTCGTCTTCCTCTTGAACTTTGGCCTGTTCGCTGTTGTCGGCTTCTTCTGGCTCTGTTGAAGGGGCAACATCATTGGTTGATACCGTTAAGGCTTCTGTTAATTCAGCTGGTGGTTGCACTAAACCTTGAATAGGGCCTTGAGGTGAAGCAACTTTGGCAAAGCTAAAGGCACTGTCTAAGCCCAAATTTAAAGTGCCGCTAGGGTTTTGCAGTTTGACACCACCATCATATACGCCCACCACTAAGTCGGGTCCGCTTATGACGGCTTCATAGTTAGTACCGCGAATACCGATACTCGCGTTCGGCGTTCTGATTTGATAGGCCTCTTTATTCGATTTGCCAAATGAGCCCGTAATGGTTCTAAATCCACCGGATAAAAGTTCCATCAGCACTTTTTCAGGCTGCCCGTTACTTTGGCCGTGATATTCGTTAATTTTAAGTTGAGAGTTTGCTCGCAGAGCTAATATGGCGTTATCGTTAAAGCGAATATGCACTTCACCATCAGCACCGGTAACTAGGGTGTCGCCCTCTAAAATGACTGAGCGCCGTTTAATGGTTCGAGACTGGCTGGTTGCATCAACGGCATAGGTTTCACCTTGAGCGATGATCACCTTTCCGACCTGAGCAAAAGCAGTGGTTGCCATGACACTGATTAAGATAACCGTTACAAGCTGTATTAACTTATTCATGGGCACACCTTCTTCAAAATTGAACACTGATGGCTTGGCTGATGGCAAAGCGATTGCGTTCATATGCATTAATGTTACTTCTTAGCCATTCAAACGAAAGTCGCGTTTGTGATGTAAGCCAAGGGCTTGCCTGCCAATTTACTTGGCTATTAAGGCTAAGAATGTGATCTTGCCGTGTTTTTAACTTGGTAGATTCCTCGTCTACAGTAAAAAACAGATCTTCATCCTTATAAATTCGCCATTGGTGCTCAAACTGGCTGGTCAAACTCAACGCAGGCTTTAAAGGCCAGTTGAGCTGGTACTGGTTCGCCATTGCGCGCCATTCGATATGTCCATCCTCCTCCCCAGCGATACTGGTCTGCAAATATTGGCTCAAAAAAGTGTGATCTCGTCCACGTTCTGAGGCATTTAAGACCAAAGCTGCCATATCTTTGACAGATGTGGAGGATGAATCATTCACTGAAATTGACGGTTGAGTGCCTATTTTGACGCCAGCCCACAGAGGGCCCCATGCAAGCAGTTCCAACTGGTAGTTTGCATCAAAGGTGAGTTGAGCCAAGGAGTCTTTGGCTAGCGCTAGCTGAATAGTAATAGGTAAGCTAGAGCGAAGCTTGTCTTGCTCCGATGTGATTAACCCACCTAGAGTAAAGGTATGCGTTGATGGGAGTTCTGGTTCGGTATAAAGGCGATTGGTATAGTCAAACAATAATCGCTGGCTACCGGTTTGACTGGTCGGCTTAATAAGCGCGTAATTGATTGACCACTGGCCAAAACCACTACTGAGTGGCTCGGAATCGTTACTGAGCTCGGTTAACCCCAGCAAGTTTGAATCGAGTGCTTCATCTAAGCTAGAGCCACCATTTGCGTTGTTGTCCCAGCCGGCTAATAGGCTAACTCCGACAACGTTACTGATATCTCGGCTGGATTGCGCTGATTCAATAGCGGCTAACAACGTTTCAACGCGAGTTTTAACGTTGGTTGGCGGGTTTATCGCCAATACCTGATTGAGCTCTACTTTAGCGCGTTCGAAGTTGCCAAGAAAATAGTAGGCCCGACCAAGCTCTAAGCGTGCTCTGTGCTGGCTTGGGTTAGTGAATAATACGCGTTCAAGCGGAAAAATCGCCTGATCAAAAGCCCTCTCTTGCATTAAAAGTATGCCGTAATAAAGATCAAAACGGGGTAACCCTTCAGCCTCTGTGATGATTTCATCGGCCAACATCCTGGCCGTAGGCCAATCTTGTTGTTGAACTAAGGCAACAAATTGCGCGAGTGCTTCAGTATTAAACGCTTCTTCTGAATTGGCGGGTGCTTGAAAAAGTGGCACAACGACAGGGGTCACGGATTCTTCTGAAAAACTAGTGCTCGCGAGCAAGGTGGCCAATGCAATGAATCGAGCCTTCATTAATAATCCTCAAAAAGTTTGCTTAACAAGCTTAGCAGCTGTGCAGCAGGTTGCCTCGGTAAGTTATAAGTTTATCGGCCAAATTGGGTGGTTTCTTTAATTTAGTCTACAGTTATTTACAGCTTGCAGAATTGGTGAGTTGACCCAAAAAGTATAGTAGAACATTCGGGGATAGCATTGAGTACACAGAGCGCGCTACTAGGCGACACATTTACAAACGCAGAGCCTAAAAATCAGAAGATTCTAATCGTAGATGATTTCGATAACGTTCGTAAATCGATCAAGGGCATGTTGCACGAACTTGGCTACGAATATGTTTATGAAGCAGGCGAAGCCAATTCTGCAATGAAGGCGATTAAAGAAATTAATTTTTCATTGATCTTATGCGATTTTAATTTAGGCAAAGGTCGAGACGGCGCTCGGCTTTTGGAAGAGTGGCGTGTAAAGAAGCTTATCGGGCAGGAGACGGTTTTCGTTATGATTACCGCAGACACCTCACGTGAATTGGTAACCAGCACTTTAGAGTTCGAGCCTGATGATTATTTAGCCAAACCTTTTGCGATGGATGTATTAGCGGGGCGACTAGAACGCTGGTTTGAGCGAAGGCGTGTGTTACTGCCGTTGTTGGTGTGTGCAGAGCAAGCACAATGGCCAGAGTTATGCCAATTAGCTCGAGAAATTGAAGAAGAGCACCCACGGTATCGATCGTTTGCTCAGAAAATGTATGCCGAATCTTTGATTGAACAAGAAAAACTCACAGAAGCGGAGAATTTTTTATTAGGATTGCTTGAACAGCGCTATCAAAGCTGGGTGAAAATCGATTTACATGAAATTGAATTCATACAAAATAAATACGCTGCGGCAGCTAAAGGGTTAAAAGAAGTTCTAGTGAATGAGTCAACGGCAATGGCCGCTTATGATTTACTCGCAAGGATTTATAAAGAAACTGAAAATCGAATGGAGCTTCAAGCCTTACTGGAAAAGGCCATCGTAAAAGCGCCGAGAAACATTCGTCGTAACTTAGATCTTGCCAGGGTTGCCAAGCAAAACTTAGACATGCATCGTTCAAACAAAGCTTACAAAGCAGCCATTGCGCTGGCCGAAGGCACAATGCATGAAGAATTGGGGAATTATCAAAAACTGGTCGATGGTTTAGAAACCGAATCTGAATTAGGTGATTCGACAGAAAATCGAAAGCGTGAAATTTATAAAGACCTCATGTTTGTCAGTAAAAAAATGTCGGAGCGATTCCCAGGTAATATCAATGCTCGGCTTTTTAATGTCGCGCTAAAAATTCGTAAAGCCGAATCTGAAGATCAAAGTACGTTAAACCCAAAGCTCGATGAACTTTATAAAGAGTTGTTTTCTAATATCGATCAAGTAATCCCGGATACGGCCTTTTATATAGCTGAAACGTTTTATTTTAATGGCCGATTTGAAGACGCCGATGAAATTGTTAAACGGCTGCGAGTGCAATTTAAAGGTGATGAAGAATTTAAGGAGCGTTTAGATGAACTGCAAGCGGACCCTGTCTCAATTGCTAAACGTAAAGAAGCGCACGATCTAAACGTGCAAGGCATTGAAAAATATAAACGAAAAGAGTATGTCGAATCGTTAGAGTTATTTGCAAAAGCCCTTCGTATTTCACCTAACCACCCCGGTATGATTCTTAACTTTGTGCAATCCAAATTGCAAACGTTACGAACCCTTGCAAACCCGACCGACGATGTAAAGAAGTGCTCAGAGTTATTGCAGCGCATTGATCACTTGCCAGAGCAGCATTATCAATACGATCGCTACGCTAAGTTACGTAAAACGGTTAAAAAGATAATTCAGGAGAGCTAATGGATATTGAAACGCAAATGATTATGGCGGCCACGGTTCATGATGTTAAAAATTCATTAGGGCTCATCGATGGGCAGTTGAATGATGTTGCTCAACGATTGGGAGATGTCGACGGGGAATCGGCTCAAGATATTCGCAGAATACAGTTAGAGTGTGGTCGTATTAACAACGGGCTGGTTCACATGTTAGGGCTCTACAAAATGCAGAAAGGCAATTTTGTTCCCAGCTTTGATGAAGTGTTGGTCAGCGATGTCATCAGCGATGCTACCGCCCGCTACACCGAACTATTAAGGTCTATGAAACTCGACCTAACTATAGATTACAAAGTGAAAGACAGTGTTTGGTTTATGGATGCTATGTTAATTGAAGGGCTGCTAGCCAATGTTATGACCAATACCATCCGCTATACTCGCTCTGGGCTTTATTTTACCGTGGATGAGATTGACGGCTGGTTAAATATTAAAATTACAGACGATGGCGATGGATACCCTGAGTCTATGGTGAGCCTAGTGAAAGAGCAAAATGGCATCGATTTTCAAACAGGCACCACGGGATTAGGGTTATTCTTTTGTCAGAAAATTGCCGGCTTACATAAAAACAATGAGAAGCGTGGTTTTATTGCTTTGGGAAACAATGAAGGAGGGGGCGCATCTTTTGATTTATGGTTACCTTAGTTCTTAGTCCTAATAGTGAAAAATTTATGGTAAAGTGAGTGCTCTTGAGACGGCTATTACAGGAAACTCACCGTGAACTCTGCGCAAGAACAGTTAAACAGTGCATTTCGCACACCGAAGAAAGCGGGGCGCATTCGCCAGCAAAACGAAGCCAAAATTCTGCAAGCAGCAGAAATTGAATTTGCCCTCAACGGTTACAAGGGCACTTCTTTGAATGCCGTTGCCGATCGGGCTAATTTACCAAAATCTAATATACTCTATTACTTTAAAAGTAAATTAGGCTTATATGGCGTGCTTTTAGCCGATATTCTTGAGCTTTGGAACCATGTTTTCAGTAATGCCACTGTAAATGATGATCCTAAAGAAGTGCTGTCTGTTTATATTGAAGAAAAAATGAAGTATTCACAGACGAACCCATTGGCATCGCGAATCTTTGCCATGGAAATTATCCAAGGGGCTCCGTATTTAAAGAAATTCTTATCTGAAGACTTAAAAGAATGGATAGACGACCGCTCTAAAGTCTTTTACGGCTGGATAGAAGCAGGAAAAATTAAAGAAATAGACCCAAATCATCTGATTTTTGTTATGTGGGGGGCCACTCAGCATTATGCGGATTTTGCCACTCAGATCCAATGGGTGCTAGGGCGCGAAGAGCTTACTGAAGAAGACTTCGCGACCGCGACCAAAACCATTAAAACACTTGTTCTTGGCGGGCTAGGCTTAGATCAAGATTGAGCGATTAAAGAATCGTGTTGGCTCAATAGCTCATCAATGGTGAGCTGATACGATTCCACAAAGTTTGACATAAAATAGTCTACTTCTGGGCTGTTCATTTCTCGTATATCACTCTCAATAACCTTTGCTGCCTGCTTAAATTCCGCATTCCCGGCTTGCAGCTCACCTTGGCACTTTAAGAAAGCACTGATTTTATCGGCGTATTTTACTAATTTAGCCACTTCTGGATGAATATGCTTGTGCAGCATGTGATGCTTGAAAGAAGGCTGCAGAGATTCAGGCAGTTGATTAAACAACTCATGCTCAGCTTCATCTTCTATGGTTTGGTAGGCTTTTCGAATTGTCGTTGAGTGATATTTGATCGGAGTGGGCATGTCGCCAGTGATCACTTCACTGCAATCATGATAAAGTGCCGTTGTCGCCACTTGTTCAGGGGTATATTCATGGCTAGGTTGCTTTAACACATGAAACCGAATCTCAGCCAAGGTGTGCGCAATAGTCGCTACTTGCCAGCTATGTTCCATGACATTTTCTTCAATGACATTGCGTTTAAGCCCCCAGCGTTTTATCCAACGGAGCCGGTCTAATAGTGCAAAAAATCGAAACGTTGCCATGCGGTACTCTACTGTTGAAGTGAAAAGACTATTCAAGCATTGTCTAATTATTATGACAAGTCATACTCTGGCATTGAGATAGTATAGTGGGGTTAAAAGTTGTGCGAGCCATCGCTAAAGGAATGAAATCAAATTGTTAACGTTATTTTTTGTGGCGTTTATCGCGGCAACAATGTGGCCAATGGCATCTGAAGCCTACGTCGTCTATCTGGTGTCTGCCGCATCAGAGCAATACATCACCATTTGGGTTGTTGCGAGCGCAGGAAATGCCTTAGGGTCTATCGCCATGTTTGAATTGGCGCGTTGGTCAGCGCCGTGGTTCGAATCTAAATTAACCAATGTGCAAGAAAAACACCCAAATGTACTGGTAAAAGTTCGTCGTTATGGCACCCCAAGTTTGTTTTTTGCATGGCTACCTATAGTTGGTGATGCATTACCGTTAATGGCCGGTGCGCTTAACTTTTCGCGGAGCAAGGCGTATGCTTGGTTGATCATCGGTAAAGCGGCTCGCTACGCAATTGTCATTGTCGGAGTGATATCCGTTTTTTAAGCGTACAAGCGTTACGTGAAGAGCACGGGAGGTCGTATGGGGTTTAGTTTATTTATGGACCAGCGGGACCGCATTCAAGACATGTCCCGCTTTATGAACTCCGAAGGTGCCTCATCGGAATTGATGGTTCTGCTTTATTTAGCCGGAGGGTTTCTAGTGCTGCTTTGGGTGTTGAAACTTATGCTTAAAAAGAATCAAACTAAACGCAATAAACGCTAGCCTCTCGACAGTGTCTTTAATAATTCTTTCGTCACACATTCAGGGTCTTTCGCTTCTGTGATCGCTGAAACCATTGCAATGAAATTGGGTTGAGCAGACAGTACCTGAGTTATGTTTTGCTGCGTTATGCCTCCTATGGCAACCACTGGAGTCTCTTGTGCTAAAAAACAATAGCGTTTTAGCTGTTCGATGCCCTGTATTTTACCCGACATGTCTTTTGTTTTTGTGGGGAAAATAGCGCCAACGGCGTAGTAGGAGGGTCGTAATTGTTTGGCAATCAAAAATTCATAATCGCCATGCGTACTTATACCTAAGCGTAAACCGGCGGAGTGAATTTTTTCAATATCTGCAGATTGCAAATCTTCTTGCCCCAGATGAACCCCATAAGCGTTGTGCTTTATAGCCAACTGCCAATAATCATTTATAAACAGCTGTAGTTGATGTTGCTTCGCAATAGCGACAGATTTGATGACTTCTGCTTCTATGTCGGTTGCGTTCCTATTTTTTAATCGCAGTTGTACGGTACGAACCCCCCAAGAGGCTAGTTTGGCAATCCACGTCGAAGAATCAACTATAGGGTATAAGCCGGCTTGATCAGCCATTCTAGGAAATGCACTGGCAACCGTGGGCAGGCCGCGGCGACCGACGGTAGGGTAGTAGTTCACATTTATTGGCCAACCGAAACTCGGCTTTGTTGATCGCAGTTGATAATCTCTCAACTCAGTTAAGCAAGCACTGGCCAAAATTGCAGAACTTTCTATCGAGTGTTGTTGAAATAAAGCACACGTTAGAGCGGTTGAGAAAACACAGCCTGTTCCACGTAAATTCAGTTCGCTCATGTGTTGAGTCAGGTATTGTATTTTAGTGGGGGTATTGTGTTGTATCAATAAGTCAGTCACACGGCTGTTTTTGGAATCCACTAAAGCGCTTTTAATGTATAGGCAGCCTCTAAACAGTGGAAACGCTACTTTGAAATGAACAAAAGCCGTTTTGTGATCAAATAGGGGTTTAGGCGTGTTCGTTAAATCACAATATTCACTTAGATTTGGCGTGATGACATCCACATAAGGAATCAACGGCAAAATGATATTGGCTAGAGTTTCATCGGAAAAAGCTGAGCGGTCACTACTGCTGAGCTTAATTGGGTCAAGTACCACCTTTGGTTTGTTCGGACCTAAGTTTTTTAGCCAATGTGCAATGGTTACAGCTTGGTCAGAATTTGGGAGTACACCAATTTTAATACAACTCGGTGGCGCTTGAAGAGACTCAAGTTGCGCTTTAACAACCGCAGCAGGCGTTGGCTCATTGGCCAGCATTGAATGATTAGTTTGAGCGGTGAGAGTAGAAACAACGAGTCTTGGCGATATAGAAAATCGAGCTGCGATTTCGATATCTTTCAGTGCGCCAGCAAAGCCATTAGATTCTAATCCTGAGATGATCAGTAAGTGAGATGAGGGGCTAATCACGAAATGGCATTCCTAAAGTCGGGGTACTGGGTGTGGCAAAATCCTGAGCAATAATGGTACCCGCCTTGAATGCTTCACGACCCGCTTGAACCGCCAGTTTCATGGCATGGGCCATTTTGTACGGGCTTTGTGCTTTAGCTATGGCGGTATTCAACAACACTCCATCGAATCCAAGTTCCATGGCTTGCGCGGCATGTGAAGGTTTACCGATGCCGGCATCGACGATCAACGTGGTATCGGGCAGCTCTTTTCGCAATTGCATTAAATGCTCTGGGTTTTGTAATCCTTGGCCGCTGCCAATGGGGGCACCCCACGGCATTACAACTTGGCAACCAACGGTGGCAAGCTCAACGCAAAACTCCAAATTATCGGTGCAGTAAGGCAGTACTTTAAATCCTTCCGATAAAAGCAAACGTGCACAGTCTAGGGTTTTTTCCATGTCGGGCTCTAGGCGATATTGATCTGCTACCAATTCCAGCTTTATTAAATCGGTATTAAATATTTCTCGGCTCATGTGCGCGAGTGTCATGGCCTCTTTTATGCTTTCGCAGCCGGCCGTATTGGGTAAGACATCGATAGATGATTGCTGAATAAAATCTATAAAATGTTGGGCCGAATGAAGGTCGTTCTGTTGTCGTCGTAACGATACTGTCACAAGATTAGTACCTGACTGTTCAATTGATTGTTTTAATTGCAACGGAGATGGGTAGCGAGAGGTGCCCACAATCAATCTTGATGCGTACGAATTATTATAAATGGTTAAATGAGACACCTTATCCTCCCTGTATGGGTGAGACGACATCAATGCGATCACCTTCGTTCAGCTTTGTGGTTTGGTAGTGTTGCTTCGGAACAAACTGATGATTTACCGCAACCGCAAAAGGCGATTGAAACTTGGCATGCTGAATCAGCTCAGACAAAAATTGATGTTCAATAGTCTTTGGATTTCCATTTATGGTCAGTTGCATCAATTACTCTCTTGAATGTGATTTACAATTTTTTGAGAAATGGCGGGGCCGGTTAACCACCCATGTCGGTACAATCCATTAGCCGAAATTAAATTGCCTTTTTTTAGAACAGAAGGGGCATTGTCTAAGTAGGCCGCTCGAACACCCACGTGGCTTTCTAATATTGTGGCCTCAGCAAAGGCAGGGTTGATGCTGTAAAGCGTATTGAGTAGTTCTAATGTGCTTCGAACCGTAATGGGGTGAGTGCTTTTAGATTCAACTTCTGTGGCTCCGACAACAAACGTGCTGTTTGGTTTTGGCACAATATAAATAGGATGTCGCGGGTGGATAACCCGAATAAATCTATTCAAAGACACGTCGGGGCAGTGCACTCGAATAACCTCCCCACGAACACCGCGAAGTGGGCCGATATCCTGCTGAATTGTTTCTTTATCGATTGCGCCTTCACCGCGGCAATCCACAACATAATCAAATGAATCTTGAAGCTTTTTAATTTTGCTCACGGTTAACTGTTGCTGAGAAATCGAATGGCATTCTTCGAGTAAGACACGTGTGGAAGCAGTCAAAAAACTGCGATTACAAAGCTGAGCTTCTGGTTGCAGTAAAAATGCGCTATGACTGTTTTTAATATCCGGTTCAATATCGTTTATCTGCGCATTTGTTAAAGGTTTTATATCGACGTCGCGAGTAGCCAGCTTTGATTTAATGTCATAATGAAATTGTTGTAGCCCCGGCTGCTCATGAGCCGATGCTACCACCAAGCTGCCGTCATCTCGAAAATAGACGTCTCGCCCTAAGGGGTCATATTCAGCCATTCTTTGAAGTATCTTTGGCCATAAGCTGAGGCTTTTAAACCCCAAATCAACGACCTCAGGGTGTGCATGAGCCGACTCCGAAATGGGGCTGATCATACCGGCAGAAACAAAGGCCGCATTGTGATTGGAAGTGAGTTCAGATTTTTCGAAAAGACTGACCTGCGTTCCTTGGTTCAACAAAGAGAGCGCTGTTAACCTACCGACAACGCCCGCCCCAATTACGGCTACTTTCATTCCTCATTCTCGGCATTGACGTATAGGTTCGATCCTTGCTCCTTAAACTTCTGAGACATGGATTTAAACCCGTCGTCGGTTTGAGTTTCGGCGAGTTGAATGTCTTTACCAGTGACTGTTTTCAATGATACTTGTTCTGCTTTGTGATCTCTTTTTAGATCTTGACTGAGCTTCATTGAGCAAAATTTTGGACCACACATTGAGCAAAAGTGCGCTTTCTTAGCCGAAGGTTTTGGTAACGTTGCATCGTGGTATTCACGTGCGGTCATTGGGTCCATGGCGAGGTTGAATTGATCTTCCCATCGAAATTCAAATCGGGCTTTCGACAGTGCATTGTCACGTATTTGTGCGCCAGGGTGGCCTTTTGCTAAATCAGCGGCATGCGCTGCAATTTTGTAGGCGATCAGACCTTGTTTCACATCTTCTTTATTGGGTAAGCCTAGATGTTCTTTCGGGGTGACATAGCACAACATTGCGCACCCATACCAACCTATGTTGGCCGCGCCTAAGGCTGAAGTCATATGATCATAGCCCGGAGCTATGTCAGTGGTGAGAGGTCCTAAGGTGTAGAATGGGGCTTCGTAACAATGGCGAAGTTGTTCATCCATGTTTTCCTTAATCATTTGCAGTGGTACATGGCCTGGTCCTTCGATCATCACCTGAACATCGTGTTGCCAAGCAATTTTAGTGAGTTCTCCTAAGGTACGTAACTCTGAAAACTGTGCTTCGTCATTAGCATCGTATACAGACCCTGGGCGTAACCCATCGCCTAAAGAAATGGAAATGTCGTATTGTTTTAAAATTTGGCATAGCTCTTCGAAGTGGCTGTATATAAAATTTTCTTGATGGTGCGCCAAGCACCACTTCGCCATGATGGCACCCCCGCGAGAGACAATACCGGTTAATCGGTTCGCGGTCATTGGAATGTAGCGCAATAGCACTCCCGCGTGGAGTGTCATATAATCCACGCCCTGATTGGCTTGCTCAATGATGGTTTCCCGCAATACTTCCCAGCTTAAATCTTCGGCGATTCCGTTTACTTTTTCTAAAGCTTGATAAATGGGTACGGTTCCAATAGGAATCGGTGCATTGCGTAAAATCCATTCACGCGTTTGGTGAATGTTATCGCCGGTCGATAAATCCATTAAGGTGTCGGCACCCCAGCGGGTAGACCACACTAATTTTTCAACTTCGTCTTCGATGTTTGAACTGACAGGTGAGTTGCCAATGTTGGCATTTACTTTAACTAAAAAGTTTCTACCGATGATCATCGGTTCTAGTTCTGGGTGGTTAACGTTTGCGGGAATAATAGCCCGCCCTTCAGCAATTTCTTTACGCACAAATTCAGGCGTAATCTCATCAGGAATGTTTGCCCCCCAAGACTCACCCTTCTGTTGTGTTTTTAAAAGCTCAGATTGATACGCTTGACGGTTTAAGTTTTCACGTATTGCAACAAATTCCATCTCTTTAGTAATAATGCCGGCCTTGGCATAGGCCATTTGAGTCACGGCGGAACCTTTTTTGGCTCGTAAACAGGTAGTGGTTTGAGGTTCAAAATTGGCCGAGGGGACCGGATTATTCGATGCAATGAACTCTAGCGTATCATCTCTTTTGGCAATCCAGGGTTTTCGAAGTAACGGCAAGCCTTGATGAATATCAACAAAACAATTTTTGTCAGTTATAGGGCCTGTGGTGTCATAGACATAAATATCTTCATTACTCTCATAGCTAATTTTACCCTGTGCCGATTCTAGCAACGTATCACTTTGACTGATCTTTCGCATCGGTACTTGAATGCCGTCAGACCCATTTAGAAACACTTTCTCTGATGCAGGAAAGGGTTGACCATTAAGTTGGTTTAAAAAAGTTTCAGAAAAGTTTACCGATTGAGAATTGTTATTCGACATAGCATCACCACAGTTCGTTTGTGAATGTCTGTCGAATGGGAAGCGCCAAAAACATGGCACAATAAAATCGAACGCAATGTAAAAGTATACACTCAAGCGTACTATCTTGATTCCTACGCCAGTATTAACTGGATCAGGTTCCGCGAATTCTGCAATGCAGTCTCAGCCCCTTAAAAGGGCACTCCGACAAGACGTTTTAAAAAATTATAACGATAATAATCTAAACGGTGCAAGCTATATTTTTTGTTTCAATAAAAACTGAACCGGATGAAGAATGGATTTTTGATCCACCCGTTTTACTTGGCTTCGGCACGAATAGCCAGTCGCTACGAGTGTTTCAATCGATTCATTTGCAACAACTTCTCGCCAAGAAAGATCATAAATACCAATCGAATTTTTTTTGTTTTTGGTTTCATGACCAAAGGTGCCAGCCATGCCACAACAACCAACAGGTTTCTGAATTAGGCGTTGATTGAGTTGGTCAAATACCGCAACCCATTGAGCAGAAGAGGCGGGTGCATTAGTTTTTTCAGTGCAATGCCCAAGCATCGTAGCTTTATTGGGTTTAAACTGCGTGCGATTTTCTTCCAGTACACTCAGGTGTTGCGCTAAAAATTCTTGAATGAGTAAAACGGTTGGCATTGCCGCATCGACGTATTTGGCATATTCTGAACGGTATGCCAACGTCATAGCAGGATCCATTCCGATCATTGGAACGCCACTGTGAGCAATGTTCGATAGTTTACGTTGATTGCGGTTTGCAACCCACTTGAATGTGTGCAAAAAGCCATGAACATGTAAAGGTTTACCATTGGCATGGTAGGGCATCATCCAAACACGGAAACCCAAGGTTTGGAGTAAGTCGATGCAGTCTAATACCATGTTGGTTTCAAAGTAACTGGTGAAGGCATCTTGAACGATTACCACTGATTTATTTTTCTCAACCAAGCTCAATGCCGACAGCATACTCGCATCGGCGAACAATACTTTTCGTTTTCGCAATTCTTTTCGTAAATTCAACGTGTGCAATTGTGGGCTATCTACCATGCCGACAACATTTTGCAATAAACGAGTAATCCATTTATTACGCATTAACCCGTTATAAATACTCTTGACCGGTTGTTTAGAAATGACCGGGATCATAAATTCGAGCAATCCAACAACGTAGTCTTTTAACGGTCGTAAGTATCGGCTGTAGTATATTTGAAAAAATTTAGACCGGAACTCGGGTACATCAACTTTGATTGGGCATTGGCCCGTACAAGATTTACACGCCAAACAAGCGTCCATTGACTCGGCAACTTCATGACTAAAATCATATTGGCCGCGCTTTTTCGAAAAACTGTTCCATGCTCTAGGTATAAAATGCCAGAGTGGGAGTTTTAGCTGTTCCTTTTTTGCCAGTTGTTCGGTATCAAGCCCTTGATTCCCTAGCAATCGAGTCCATTCACGCACTAAAGACGCCCGACCTTTTGGAGAGAACCGTCGGTCTCGAGTTACTTTCCAAGATGGGCACATGGCATCGTTTGGATCAAAGTTATAGCATGCGCCGTTACCGTTGCAGTACATACCTTCTTTAAAGTGATGCCAACTTTGGCTTGGAATCGTGCGATCTAATGACCCTCTGGTAGGGACTTCATCTATTTTTAATAGTTCGATACCCGCTTCATGTGTGGCAATTTTACCCGGGTTCAATTGGTTACGTGGATCAAAGGTGCGCTTAATTAATTGTAGTTCAGGGTAAAGATCGCCGAAAAATTTCGGGGCAAACTCTGAACGAACTCCTTTGCCATGCTCCCCCCACAATAAACCGTTGTATTTCTTTACTAACTCGACTACTTGGTCGGTGATTTTTCTAATTTCTAATTCTTGTTGTTTATCTTTTAAATCAAGCGCAGGACGCACGTGTAAAACACCGGCGTCTACGTGGCCGAACATGCCATATCGCAAATTATTTGCATCGAGTACCGCTCTGAATTCCATAATAAAATCGGCTAAATTTTCAGGCGGAACCGCAGTATCTTCAACAAAAGGCACCGGGCGCGCTTCGCCTTTTGCGTTTCCTAACAAGCCGACGGCCTTTTTACGCATTGCCCAGATTTTCTTGACCGCGTCATCACCCCAAGCAATAGAATAACCAACGGCGGTTGCCGAAGGTTGGTCTAAAAGTTGTGTCAGTCTTGCGACGCCTTGTTCCAATTCGGCTTCGGAATTGGCGGTGTATTCCACCAAATTTATACCATCAACAAGAGCTTCATTGGCGTCGAAGTAGTCGGCAACAGTAGACCAACTGGTGTCCTCTCGCGCTAAATTCAATACCGTACTGTCTATGGTTTCTATGGAAGTTGGCGTTGCCTGCATCAGGGCTTGCGCATCGCGCAGAGATGATTCGAAGCTGCTGTAAAACACATTGACCAGTGCGGCGAATTTTGGGATCGGCAGTACATTTATTTTGGCTTCGGTGATAAAACCCAAGGTGCCTTCAGAGCCACATAACAGGTTGTTTAAATTAATACGGTCTTCGTTTTCCTCTATGTGAGCTAAGTCATAGCCCGTTAAACAACGGTTTAAAGGCGGAAATTTTTTGGCTATGTCATCTTTTCTACGAGAAGCAATGTCTTCGGCAACTGTGTAAAGGTTGGCGATTGTGCCAGTTTGAGGGCGCTTACGTTTTTCGATGGACTGAGTTTGAATAACATCGCCACCCACCAATGCTGTGGTTAATTCTAAAACGTGGTCACGCGTTTTTCCGTACATTACAGAGCCTTGACCGCTGGCATCAGTATTGATCATGCCGCCGATGGTGGCGCGGTTACTGGTGGAAAGTTCTGGAGCGAAAAATAAGTTGTGCGCTTTCAGTGCTTTATTCAGCTGGTCTTTAACGACTCCGGTTTGGACGCGCGCCCAACCTTGTTCGGCATTTATTTCTAAAATAGAGTTCATGTGTTTAGATAAATCTACCACGATGCCATCGGTGAGAGATTGACCATTGGTGCCCGTACCACCCCCTCTAGGCGAAAGAACAATGTGTTGCCACTGGGGTTCCGCTATAAGCGTCAATAAAGTTTGTATGTCGGCGGTTGATTTCGGAAAAACGACGGCCTGAGGCAAGACCTGATAAATGGAGTTGTCGGTGGAGAGAACCGTTCGGTGTGCGTAATCGGGGTTTAAGTCGCCGCTAAAGCCCGCGTTTTTTGCTGCATCTAAATAATCTAAGTATGTTTTTTGTACAGCAGTAAGCTGGTGCAAACGAGGTAGCATCGACGTCAAACTCCAAGAATAGATAAACAATCTGTATTCTAATGATATTCGAGTCGATTACGAGTTGATACTGCTCCGCGATTCATTCCTATTAAAATGTCGCTAAAAGAAAAGCGGAGCGCTGAGATTAGTCTTCGGTCGATTCCAGTAATGCTTTCATAATGTGTGAACGCGTAATGACACCAACGAGTTTGCCGTCTTCGCAAACTGGGTACTTTTTAGGTTTAGCGCCGCACATTAGGTGAGCTAAATCAATGATATCCATCGATGACTCAGCAAACAGCACTTCATGCTGCATAACATCACTGACTAAGCCGCTCTCTTCGTTGTAATAACTGCCGCTGATCATGTGGCGTAAGCAATCTTGCTCTGAAATATAACCGCACACCATTCCTTTTTCATCGACGACTGGCGCACTAATGAGCTGCGTTCTTAACATCTCTTCCACGGCTTTTCGAATGGTCGTTTGTGGCGTGACGGTTAAACGTGCCGGAACCATACAATCGGCTACTGTAATCGCGTTGTTGCTCATAATGTGTATCCTTTTTTTATAATACCGACCTGAAAGCGTTCAGGTGTTACTGAAATAGTAGACTTTATTGGATCGAGTGTAAAACAGACTTTTAACGAACTGAAGGCTCTAGGGCAGGGGTATAAGACGAAAAGATGAGTTTATGGGCGTGCGACCCATAAACTCTTATTAGCGACTAGCGCGTTGTTTAGCGGTTTGTCTGAGACTGTATTAACGCGATGATTTCATCCAGTTTAACTTCAGACTTGTCTGCGTCTTTTCTGGCTTTATATTCTACTAGACCATCGGCAAGGCCACGGTCACTGACGACAATCCGGTGCGGAATACCAATGAGTTCCATATCGGCGAATTTCACACCTGGGCTGGTCTTTTTGTCACGATCGTCCAATAACACTTCAAAGCCAAGTTCTTGTAGCTGCGTGTAGAGTTTTTCAGCAACTTCCATAACTTCAGGAGATTTATGCGCATTCAGTGGCACGATACCCACTTGGAAAGGCGCGATAGCATCTGGCCAAATAATGCCTTTGTCATCATGGTTTTGCTCAATAGCGGCAGCGACAATACGAGTAATACCGATACCATAACAACCCATCAACATGGTTTTAGCTTTTCCGTTTTGATCGAGTACATCGGCCTTTAACGCTTTGGTGTACTTATCGCCGAGCTGGAAAATATGACCTACTTCAACACCTTTTAGTATTTTTAAGGTGCCATTACCGCATGGGCTTGGGTCGCCTTCAACAATGTTGCGAATGTCTTCAACTCGGCTGTAACTGACATCTCGGTCCCAGTTTACATTGAAGAAATGTTGACCGTCGATATTCGCACCGGCACCAAAATCAGATAATAGTGTGACAGCACGGTCAACAATAAATGGAATTGGTAAATTTACAGGACCAAGTGAGCCAGGGCTTGCACCGATGACGTCGCGAATTTTCTCTTCAGGGGCCATTTCTAGTGGCGATTTAACACCCTCTAGTTTTTCAGCTTTAATTTCATTGAGCTCGTGATCGCCACGCACAATAAGTGCAATTAAATCATGTTCAGAGTCTTCGCTGGCTTCAACGATCAATGTTTTGATGGTTTTTTCGATTGGCAGGTTAAATTGCTCAACCAAATCTGCAATGGTTTTTGCATTTGGCGTGTCGGTCAGCGTCATTTCTGCACTTGGCGCAGCTCGTTCGCCAGCTGGCATAACCGCTTCGGCCCGTTCTACGTTTGCGGCAAAGTCACTGCTATCAGAATAAGCAATGTAATCTTCACCTGAATCAGCCAACACTTGGAATTCATGAGATGCATCGCCACCCATATCACCTGAATCGGCCAACACAGGGCGATACTCTAACCCTAATCGGTCAAAAATACGGCAATAGGCTTGGTACATGTTGTCGTATTCTTTATTCAAACACTCTTGATCCACATGGAATGAATAGCCATCTTTCATGATAAATTCACGTGAGCGCATAACACCGAAACGCGGGCGAAACTCATCCCGGAATTTATTTTGAATTTGATAGAAATTCATTGGAAGTTGCTTGTAACTGGATAATTCATTACGAGCGATGTCGGTGATCACTTCTTCGTGCGTAGGGCCATAGACAAAATCACGATCATGGCGATCTTTCATTTTGAGCATCTGGCCACCCATAGCATCGAAACGGCCCGTTTCATGCCAAAGCTCCGCCGGTTGTACCGTGGGCATTAAGACTTCTAGAGCGCCAGCGCGATCAAGCTCTTCACGTACGATGGTTTCAATTTTATGTAAAACTTTTAAGCCCGTGGGTAGCCAAGTATATAAACCAGAGGCTAATTTACGGACTAAACCAGCACGTAACATCAATTGATGGCTGATAATTACGGCATCAGCTGGAGATTCTTTAACCGTCGCAGAAAGATATCGACTTGCGCGCATTGAGCGTTCCTTTTAAACAAGTTACAAACGAATGCGCAATTGTATAGGCAACGACCCAAAGTTAGAAGCCTTCGGGTCGTTAAGGTGAGTTACCACTCACCAACGTTAGGCATATCTTGCCATGGCGCTTGAGGAGGTAAGCTATCGCCTTTTTGTAACAGCTCTATAGAGATTCCGTCTGGACTTCGTACAAAGGCCATATGCCCATCACGCGGCGGGCGATTGATGGTCACGCCGTTGTCCATTAGGTGTTGGCAGAGGTCATAAATGTTATCGACTTCAAACGCCAGGTGGCCAAAGTTACGATCACCTTTGTACACTTCATCGCTGTCCCAATTATAGGTCAGCTCTACTTCTGGCTCGCCAGGTGCGGTCGCAAGGTATACCAGCGTAAACTTTCCCTTTGGGTAGTCGTTGCGCTTTATTTCTTTGAGACCGAGTAAGTCACAGTAAAAGTGAATTGAGGCATCTAAATCAGTCACTCGAACCATTGAGTGCAAAAACTTCATAAGTTGTCCTTATTAGGTTGTTTAAATGGCAATGATTGTGTTGTTTGTTGGAAATACAAGTGTGTATGGCTTTGATCTTGCTTGCAAAACGCTTGGGCGGCTTCCATGAATCCTTCATGAGCTAACCAATGAAACGATCGTGTGATTTTCGGCTCAAAACCTCGCGCCAGTTTGTGTTCACCTTGCGTACCAGGATCAAAATGCTGAAGATTATTGGCGATACAATACTCAATGCCTTGGTAATAGCACGTTTCAAAATGCAGATTATTAAACTCTTCAATACACCCCCAATATCGACCATATAAGCTTTTGCCGTCTTTAAAACATAAAGCGCCAGCAACGGGTTTGTTGTCTTTATAGGCCATAAACAAGACGAGGTTTTCAGCCATGGTTTGGTGAATGGCTTCAAAAAATGCGCGATTTAGATACCCTTGGCGACCCCGTTTAAGGTAGGTGGCGTGATAAAAGTAATAGAAGGCGTCCATATCGGCTGTGGTCAGGGCCGAACCTTCTAGTGTTCTTAATTCTATATTCTGCTCCTCAATGGAGGCTCGTTCTTTGCGGACGTTTTTACGCTTTCGAGAGGTAAAGGTGGCAAGGAAATCCTCAAAGCCGTTATAACCCTTATTATTCCATTGAAATTGAACATCGTGACGTTCCAGTAAATCTAACTGGCTGAGCCAATGCTGCTCTTGCTCAGACGCAAAAAGAATATGAAACCCGCTAAATTCATGCGCTAGGCAATGGTGCTTAAGGTGCGACACTAATGCTGAGACGCTTTCTAGAGACTGAGCTCCCAAAAGCCTAGGGCCCACCGATGGCGTAAATGGCGCAGCAATAAGCAGTTTGGGATAATATTCAAGACCATGTTGATGGTAGGCCTCAGCCCATGCCCAATCAAAAACATACTCTCCCCAAGAGTGAGATTTTATATAGCAAGGTACCGCTATGTGGCCTTCATTTACCGTTCCTTTAATATGGTGAGGTTGCCAGCCAGATCGCACATCCGTGACCTGAGCTTGCTCACAGGCATTAATAAAAGGTGAAGACACAAAAGGGTTGGAGGTAAGGTGCTCAACATCAGCAGGGTGGTCACTCCATGTTTTATGATGAATAAAAGGCATTATTGATGCTTTGAACCCTCAATTGTTGAATAGTTAACGTAGAATTGAGTATAGTCTGTCATTGATATCGTTTTCTATTGGTAATTTTATGTTTGAGTTAGATCATCGTTTAAAAAGTGATTGCGTTGAAATTGGCAGCTTGTCGTTATGTAAAATTTTACTGATGAAAGATGCCAATTATCCTTGGTTAATTTTGGTTCCTCAACGTCAAGACGTGACCGAGTTGTACGAGCTCGATGGAGATGACCAAGAGCAGTTTATCTGGGAAAGCTCATTCGTGGCAGAAAGGCTCATGAATGGCTACCAAGGTGACAAAATGAACATCGGTGCGTTAGGAAACGTAGTACCTCAGCTGCATATTCACCATATTCTACGAAAAAAGACCGATGCCGCTTGGCCAAACCCAGTTTGGGGGGCCGTACCACCTAAAGCCTATAAGCCAAATGAGTTATCGCAGCGCATTGAGCAATTGGCTAAATTTTTTGAATCGTCTACTTTTACGCCGAATCGTTAAGGCTGTCATAATAGTTTTATAAAACGGTCAAATAAGTGTCACAGTGCTCTGACTAAATAGCCCTCAATTGAAGAGGGCTTTTTTATGAAATTACTAAATCAATTAAGCGCAGCCGACTTACGGTTGTTTCACTGCCTCGATCGACAACGTTCTCATGCCGCTTATCAAGCCTTGGCTCGTTTTATTTCAAAATCAGCCGATGGTGAAGGCTATCTGTTGGTATTGATCATCATTGGGCTGCAATACACTTCCGCAAGTTTGCTTTTTGTGCAAATAGCCCTTTGTGCGATAGCCATTGAGCGCCTTTGTTACTTTATTTTAAAAAACAGTCTGAAAAGAAATCGACCCGCGAATTCGATTTCCGACTTTAAGAGTTTAATACAGCCCAGTGACCAGTTCAGTTTCCCTTCGGGCCATACTTCAGCGGCATTTTTGTTTGCCACCTTGATGGCCAGCTATTATCCAGCGCTTACAGGGGTGTTTTACAGTTGGGCGGTTTTAGTCGCTTATTCAAGAGTGTTACTGGGCGTGCACTTCCCATTCGATACAATCATGGGAGCCGCTTTAGGCAGTCTAATAGGCACTTGGGCACTCTTAATGGGAGGTTGGTCATGAAAATTCTTTATGGCGTTCAAGGCACCGGTAATGGTCATTTAACACGAGCTAGAGCAATGCAAAAGGCGCTGTTAGCCCAAGGAATTGAAGTCGATTGGGTATTTTCTGGTCGACCTAGAGAAGAATACTTTGGTATGGAAGTTTTCGGCGATTATCAATGCTTTCAAGGGTTGAGCTTTTCAATAAAAGCCGGCCAGGTTGATCCAATAAAAACTGTGTCACAAGCGTCCTTTACCAAGCTTTTAAAAGATGTACAGGCGTTAAAACCAGAACAATATGATTTAGTCATCAGTGACTTTGAGCCCGTTGTGGCTTGGGCTGCGAAAGTTAAAAAAGTGTCGTGTATTGGGTTAGGGCATCAGTACGCTTTTCTACACGATATTCCAAAAACAAAAAATGCCTTTGCCAGCTATGCCATAATGAAGTGGTTTGCACCCGTGAGTGAGGCCATCGGGGTGCATTGGCATCATTTTAACCAGCCAATACTGCCACCAATTATCGAGCAGCAGTCGTTCTCGACAATAAACGATCCATCATCAAAAGTCGCTCTCGTTTATTTACCTTTCGAATCTACAACAGAGGTAATCAAAACATTAAATAAGTTACCGTTTCGGTTCATTGTGCATGCAAGAGATATCGACTGTGGATTCTATGGAAACGTTCACGTAAAAGGGTTTTCGGTGACGGGCTTTAAAGACAGTTTGCAAGCCTGCGACTCTGTCATTTGTAACGCAGGTTTTGAATTGGCCTCAGAGTGCATACATCTTGGCAAACGATTATTAGTTAAGCCTTTGGCAGGGCAAGTCGAACAGCTTTCAAATGCCGAAGCGTTAAAAACGCTCGGGTGGGGTGATGTGACCGACCATATTGATGCTAAGTCTATATGCTACTTTTTGACAACGGCAAAGGCGACTCAAGTGCGCTACCCCGATGTTCCCAAACTGTTGGCCAGCTGGATTAAGCAATACCCAAGGGTTGAGTTAAGAGACATTGTTGAAATGGCATGGTCTGAAGTTGACATCAATTCACAGCTTGAAAGTACGAGTAGCCCAAAAGGCGTTATGGAATGGGGGCGCTAGCTGTGTTGTCAACAAATCTTAAAAACTGTTCAGCAAAATTGACGCAATTGTAGGGATCTAAAACACCTAAAAACTGTACTTTTTCATCAACTACGTTCGAAATAGGCTGACTAATAATTACAACAACAGTGAGCCAAATTTATGTCTAAAACGTCTCAGTATGTGGCGCATCAACCCGATCCGAATGGGTTTGTGGCTTGGTCGAGTAATGAACATCAAACATGGCATGCCTTGTCTCAACGGCAATACCCAACGTTAGGAGATAAAGCCTGCCAAGAGTATTTAGATGGCTTTAAAGCCTTGGGTCTGCAGTACGATAAAGTCCCTCAGTTGGCTGATGTCGATAAAGTATTGCTTAAAGAAACTGGGTGGCGCACCGCTGCGGTGCCGGCTTTGATCAATTTTTCTAGGTTCTTTGAGCTGCTGGCCAACAAACAGTTCCCAGTCGCCACCTTTATTCGAAGCCCAGAAGAACTGGACTATTTGCAAGAACCGGATATTTTCCATGAAGTTTTCGGCCATTGCCCTTTGTTAACCAACCCAGCCTTTGCGCAGTTTACAGAAACCTACGGCAAATTAGGGCTGGCGGCGAGCAAAGAGGAGCGAGTGTATTTGGCGAGGCTCTATTGGTTTACGGTAGAGTTTGGCTTGCTTCAAAACCATTCTGGAGAACGTAAAATATACGGCGGCGGTATCCTTTCTTCGCCAAAAGAAACCGAATTTGCTTACGCGAGTGACGCGGCAGACCGAGAACCGTTTGATATGATGACTGTATTGCGTACGCCATACCGAATAGACATTCTTCAACCAGTATATTTCTACTTAGAATCTATAGATCAATTGTTTGATATTGCCAAAACAGACATCATGAAAGCGGTGCACGAGGCTCAGAAATTGCCCATGCTGCCGCCTCGTTTCGAACCGAAATCTCTTCAAAATTAAGGATAAAAATATGACATTAGCCAATCAACAGTGTGAAGCGTGCCAAGCTGATGCTCCGAAAGTCAGTGATGAAGAATTAGCGACATTGATGCGTGAGATTCCAGATTGGGCACCGGCGGTTATTGACGGCGTGCTGCAATTAGAGCGTCAGTATAAGTTTAAAAACTTTCGCCAAGCCTTAGCCTTTACCAATCAAGTTGGAGAATTAGCTGAGAACGAAGGCCACCATCCTGAAATAGTGACAGAATGGGGCAAAGTAACGGTTCGCTGGTGGACACATGCGATTAACGGATTACATAAAAACGACTTTATTTGCGCGGCTAAGACAGATCAGCTGCTTGGGACTGAATAGTTGTAAATATTAATTGACAAAAAAAGCGCTTTCAGGCAACTTTCGTGTCTGCACATAAATAATTACAAAAGATTGAGCAGCAAAGCCGTTGCATTGATCCATATTGTAGCCTGAGAGAGCTGACATGCGCCTATATATAAAGTGTAATTCCCGGCTCGGTATCTGCGCCGAGATTCTCGATATTTTAGTGAACCATGAAATCGATTTGCGTGGCATTGAGATTGATCCCAGTGGTGAAATCTATTTGAATTTCCCAAATTTAGAGTTTGAAGAGTTTCAGCATTTAATGCCTGAAATGCGAATGATTCCGGGTGTTCATGATGTTTCTCTAGTGCCATACATGCCGCTTGAGCGCGAGCAAAAAGAAATGCAAACCCTGCTCGAAACCTTGCCTGAGCCAGTTATTTCGATAGATTCTAAAGGCTATGTGGTGTTAGCCAATGATGCAGCGCTTGATATACTCAATGCATCCCATGAAGAAGTGCGCGGAAAATTACTAAAAACCTGGGTAAAGGGGTTTAACTTTAACAAATGGTTGAATCACCCAGAAACCACCTCCGATGCCGCCAATGTTCAGTTAAAAGGCCGAACGTTTCTGGCCGATGTCTACCCAGTACACATTGATCAAACCGAAGGTGAGCCATTATTTGCGGGTGGTGTCATCACCTTTAAGTCCCCTGAGCGGCTAGGTCGACAAATGACCGCTTATCATAAGCAAACTGGGCAGTTTGAAATGTTAATCGCTGAAAGCCAAGGTATGAAGCGAGTCATTCGCCAAGCTAAACGTATGTCTGGGCTAGACGCGCCACTGCTCATTACGGGTGAGACAGGAACCGGCAAAGAACTGCTCGCTAAAGCTTGTCATCAACACAGTTTACGCAAAGATAAGCCGTTTCTAGTGCTAAATTGTGCCGCACTGCCCGACAACGTGGCTGAAAGTGAACTGTTTGGCTATGCTGCGGGCGCTTTTGAAGGCGCCACAAGTGAAAAGAAAGGTATCGTCGAGTTAGCCGAAGGTGGCACCGTATTTTTAGATGAAATTGGCGACATGTCTGAGCTGCTGCAATCTAAGTTTTTGCGCTTATTGCAAGATGGTTCTTACCGCCGTGTTGGTGACGAGGCCGAATATACCGCCGATGTTCGCATCATTTGTGCTACGCAAGCCGATTTACTCGATTTGTGTCAGTCGGGGAAATTCCGAGAAGATTTGTTTTACCGCTTAAACGTATTATCACTGCACATACCGGCATTGCGTGAGCGAAAATCTGACATTATGCCCATGGCCGAACGCTTTATTGCACGGTTCGCCGAACCGCAACGACAGCGCATTAAAATGTCTCAGGCGTGCCAAAACGCCATTTCCCAGTACCCTTGGCCTGGCAATGTGCGGCAAATGGAAAATGCACTTTTAAGAGCCGTTTCGTTAACCGAAGGTGATACTTTAGAGCCTGAACATTTGCAGCTGCCGAGCTTCACCAATGGTTGGGGTTACGTTGATGAAAACTTTGAAGGCAGCTTAGACGAAGCCATGAAGCGCTTTGAATCGGAGCTTTTAAAGCGATTGTACCCAGCTTATCCAAGCAGTCGCCAGCTAGGCAAGAAGCTTGGCGTATCTCATACGGCTATTGCTAACAAGCTCCGTGAATACCGAATTGGTAAGCACGCCTCATAAGGGCGAAATAGCCTAGGTGTTTTAGTTCTTTACCCCGACACTAAAGCTAAAACACCTCAGGCTTCAATAAAGTATTTAAGCTGTAAGTGAATGGTTACAATGGGTTGCCAACTTTCCTTTACATCGATCAAAACCATCTTGCCCATGAAGCTGGCTTTTTAATCGGTTTCAGTTCAAATTTATTTCCCGTAACTGTGTAGTGCAGTGCCCATAAAATAATGACAAGAACTGGAGAGCCCCATGGCCGATTTGACTATGAACGGATTACAAAATCCATTACAAACCGATGGCTTTGAATTTGTTGAATACACAGCGCCGACTGCAAAAGGCTTGAGCGATTTAAAAGCACTGTTCTCAGACCTTGGCTTTGCTGAAATAGCCAAGCACCGAAACAAGCAAGCTTGGTTGTACAAGCAGGGCGATATTAACTTTATTGTAAACGGTGAGCCGGATTCTCACGCTGAAGAGTTTGCTTCACAGCATGGTCCTAGTGTTAACGGTATGGCGTTTCGTGTTAAAGATGCGGCTCATGCCATGGCACACTCGATTAAAAACGGTGCGAAGCCATTTCAGGGCCAAATAGGGCCTATGGAGCTTAATATCCCTGGTGTCTATGGGATTGGAGATTCAACTTTATACTTTGTAGATCGTTACGGTGATCAGACTATTTATGAAGTGGATTTCGAATTTTACCCAGATTGGGAATCACGCTTAGCTGAAAACAGCGTGGGTTTAGAGGTATTAGATCATTTAACGCATAACGTTATGCGCGGCAACATGGCAAACTGGGCCGATTTTTACGAGCGCATTGGTAACTTCCGAGAAATTCGTTATTTCGACATTGAAGGCAAGTTAACAGGGCTAACCTCGAAAGCAATGACGTCTCCGTGCGGAAAAATCCGTATTCCTATAAACGAATCTTCAGACGATAAATCGCAAATTGAAGAGTATTTGAAAGAATATAAAGGCGAAGGCATTCAGCACATTGCGTTGTCAACCGAAGATATATACGACACCGTCAGAAGACTGCGCGCACGTGGTGTTGATTTCATGACAACGCCCGATACTTACTATGAAAAAATTGATGATCGTGTTCCTGGGCATTCAGAGCCACTGCAAGACTTGAAAGATTTAAATATTCTAATAGACGGCGCTCCAGAAGATTCGGGCATACTGTTGCAAATATTTACGAACACCGTTATTGGACCTGTGTTTTTTGAGATTATCCAGCGTAAGGGCAACGAAGGGTTTGGCGAAGGCAACTTTAAAGCGTTGTTTGAATCTATCGAAGAAGATCAAATTCGTCGCGGCGTTATTGACGCTGACTAGACGGTTCTTCGTTAAAATCTAAAGTTAGGTTCTCACCTATTTTTGTGTGTGTTTCAAAATTAGGTGAGCGCCATTTTAAATACTCATTAAAGGGCATCGGTTTGGCGATATAGTAGCCTTGTAACTTATCGCATCCTAACTCTTTTAACAGCTCAAGCGTTACACCGTCTTCTATACCCTCCGCTGTTACGTTTAAGTCAAGATTCTTCGCCATCGTTATCGTAGCTTTTACAATCGCTTGGTGCTTCTCTGAGTTAAAGAAGTCTTGAATGAATTGCTTGTCTATTTTTATATCATCAAAAGGGTGGTCACTGGCGTAAGTCAGAGAAGAATAGCCCGTGCCAAAGTCATCAATGGCTAAGTTAAAGCCAGCTTCACTTAAATCAAATAAATTCTTATTAAATGTTTCGCTGTCGAGAGAGTGAGTTGTTTCGGTGAGTTCTAATGTGAATTGATTAGTGAGCAAATTGTGTCGTTTAAAGATATTACAAATTTCATGGCAGAATCCGTCTTTTGATAAGTCATGCGCCGAGACATTTATGGCGAAATGAAAATCGTGTATGCCAAATGTGACTAATGCTTTTGCATGTTTTGCCGCACGTGTGATAACCCATGTGGTTAAGTGGTTAATTAAACCTGTTTCTTCCGCGATCATGACAAATTCATCGGGGCTGATAAAGCCATAAAGTGGGTGCTTCCAACGAATCAGTAATTCACTCGGCGTGATATGGGTTTGATTCGAAAAAAGTTGAGGTTGATGATAAAGCTCTAGTTCGTTGTTGCGAATCGCATTGGCTAGATCTAAGGCCAGCTTGATTCGGCGTTCACTGATTAAATCGGATTCTGGGCTGTAAATAAAATAAGGAACATCTTTTTCTTTTGCCTGAGTAATGGCTTGCTTCGCTTGATTGATTAAATCGAACTGGTTCGTTTCTTTTGCATCAACGATAGCGGCACCGAAAATACAATGAATGCGATAGGGGATAGAGCCTTGCACAGGATTGAAGTTCTCTAGATCGCTGAGTCGTTTCAAGGCATCTTCAATATTGGTGTAATCGTCTGTATTCACCAAAATAGACAATAAGTCGCCACGTGCCAGTGAAATAGCGCCGTTTTTATTGTTGTCTTCGTCGAGTTCAATGACCGGTAGCGTACTCTTGAGCTGGCTAACAATGTAATTGGCTAATCCGAATATCATCACCGACAACTGCTTATCTGTTAAATAGGGGGCAATAACATTGTAATTGGTGATTTCAACGGTAATTAAACTGATGGGTTCTTTGGGAATGCCCTCTTGTAATCGGTTTATGGTTTTTTGTAATAGGCCGTCGTTAGCAAAACCAAATTTGCTTTCATGTGTGGCTTGGTAAAGTCGTTGGCTTTCAGTGTTTCCGAGTCTTTCAGCAAGAGCCATTGAAATTAACGTCATTTCGAAAATGGCTGAGAACAAAAATGCGTACCGCGTCCAAAAATTATAGGGTGCATTTCCGGTAAATAAGGCAAAACCAACCCCGGCACCTATGAATAGGGGTAACCAAGAAATGACGTAATATTTACTCCAACTAAAGCGTTCTTTGATTTTAAAAGTTACCATCTTATAAGCCAAAATATACAGCGAAAGCTGAAGCACCGAAAAAACGGGTACCGTTAGATATTCTGGAATAAAAAATGAGAAGACAAAGTAAATGGCTAAGCAGGCACTTAAAATAGAGTAGTAGCTGTGCATCTTGGTATAGCTGCGGTTAAACTTTAAAAAGTTAACTGCAAAAAATATGGTCATTAATGCCAATAGTGCATTTTGAGGAAGAATGTGCTGGTTTAAGAAAAGTTGAACCGGTTCTTTAAATAGGTAATAACCATAGCCGTGAATTACACCTAAATTGACCAAAATAGCAATTACATAGCCAATGTAGGCTAAGTAGGTTAAATCTCTAACGCCTTGATACAGCACTAAATTATAAATTGCCATGAGCATGGCTATTCCAATAAAAGTACCCCAAATCAAAAACTCGATTCGCTGGTAATCTGAAAACTCGTCTTTCGTAAAAATGACAATAGGGAGTTTAGGGGAGCCTAATGTTTGGCTCGCTACAATAAAAGTTCGGCTTTCCATCGGTCGCAGTGAAAACTGATAAGCCGAGGCAATTCTTTCATCGACAGGAATGTTTTTAACAAGGTCGCCTATTTGTTTTTCTAGAACATAGGTTTGAGTGCTGGAACGAAAACGATAAATGTCTATGTTATCGATCATGGGGTTATCAAATTTAACCACCAAACTGCTACTTTTTGTATCTTTATTGGTCAGCGTGAATTTGTGCCAATCGGTATGATCACCATATTTAGGTTTGATCGAATTGAGTTTACTTTGAGAAAATTCTAGCGCATCTAATTTTTCTGGGTTTACCGATTGCGTGGTTCTGGTAAAACCGTAGTCAAGTTCAATAAATTCAGGGTGGTCACGCGATAGTAAATCGTTAAAGTTTGACCACTTAAGTGCGAAACCCGCTAAAATGATTGCAATGACCGAGACCACAAAAACGACGGGTATTGCATTGAGCGGGCGGAACTTGTTTGGCATAAAAAAAACTACTCAAGATTGAGTATTTCAATATAGCACAGCATTTTGAGCTGCGCGTTGAACTCCGTTCAAAAAATTAGGGATTGGTTAATGCTTTAGTATTAGCGTCATTTTTACATCTTGGTAAAAATGACGCTTTAAGGCAGTGGGTTATACGGCGGGTTCGTAAGCCAGTAATGGAGACAACCATCGCTCTGCTTCGACGAGGCTCATAGATTTTCGAGTTGCGTAATCCTCTACCTGATCTTTGGTGATCTTACCAACGCCAAAGTATTTCGCTTCTGGGTGGCTAAAGTACCAACCCGAAACGGCGGATGCCGGAGTCATGGCAAAGCTGTCGGTGAGTTCAACACCGGTGTTTTTCTCAGCTTCTAATAAGTCAAACAACTTCCGCTTTTCTGTATGATCAGGGCAGGCCGGGTAGCCAGGGGCAGGTCTAATGCCTTTATAACGTTCTTTGATTAATTCATCGTTCGACAGTGATTCATTCGGTGCGTAGCCCCAAAGCTGTGTACGAACCCGCTGATGCATATATTCCGCTAACGCTTCAGCCAAACGGTCGGCCAAGGATTTCAGTAATATGCTGTTGTAGTCATCGCTGTTTTGCTCATAGGCTTTTGCTCTCTCTTCAACGCCATGCCCGGTAGTCACTACGAAGCCACCCACATAGTCTTGAGCAAATTCTGAGGGCGCTATGAAGTCGGCGAGTGAATAATTGGGTTGCCCTTCTGGTTTCATCGTTTGCTGACGTAAGTGCTCAAGATTCACCTGAGCACCTTCAGCTTCTAGAGTAATGGTATCGGGTGCGCTGGTATTCGCAGGCCAAAATCCAACAACGGCTTTTGGCTCGATCCACTTTTCTTCAATGATTGTCTTTAACATGGCTTGGGCATCGTTGTAGAGGTTGGTTGCGGCCTCGCCAACTTTGACATCTGACAATATTTTCGGGAATTTACCGTGCAGTTCCCAAGTAATAAAAAATGGGGTCCAATCAATAAAATCGACTAGATCAGACAACTCTATGTCATCTATAGTCTTTACGCCGGTAAAGCTTGGGGTAGGGGGCGTGTAACTGCCCCAATCAATATCAGAGGTGTTCTCTGTTGCCGCCTCATAGGTGTGTAGGGCTTTTGATTTTCGGTTCTTGTTACGCTCACGTACGACATCGTATTCCGCGTGAATTTTAGCGGTAAAGTCAGCTTTCTGATCGGGCGAGATTAACGATTGCACAACCGAGACAGATCGTGATGCGTCGGAAACATACACGGTGGCATCATTTTTATATTGTGGTTCAATTTTAACCGCCGTATGGGCTTTAGATGTAGTTGCACCACCAATTAACAGCGGTAACTTAAGGTCACGTCGCTGTAATTCACGTGCAAAGTAAACCATTTCATCGAGGGACGGTGTAATAAGACCAGACAAACCAATCACATCGACTTTTTCTTCAATAGCGGTGCTTATGATTTTTTCAGCCGGCACCATGACCCCAAGATCAATAACTTCAAAGTTATTGCAGGCTAAAACAACTCCGACGATATTCTTACCAATGTCATGAACATCGCCTTTCACGGTGGCCATAAGAATCTTACCGTTCGACTGACGGCCTTCGTCTTTTTCCGCTTCAATATAAGGAATAAGATGCGCAACGGCTTGCTTCATAACACGTGCCGATTTAACAACCTGCGGTAAAAACATTTTACCCGCTCCGAATAAATCACCCACCACGTTCATGCCGTCCATGAGCGGTCCTTCGATGACTTCAATGGGTCGTGGAGCTTCTAATCTGGCCAGTTCCGTATCTTCAATGATGTGGCTGGTAATACCTTTCACGAGCGCGTATTCAATTCGCTTATTCACGTCGAAAGAGCGCCATTCGAGTTCGACCTTTTCAGCCGTTTGACCGTCGTTTCGGTATTTATCAGCAATATCGAGCAGCCGATCGGTTGCGTCGGCGCGTCGGTTTAGAATGACATCTTCAACCAGCTCGCGGAGCTCATTAGGGATATCATCGTAAATTACAAGCTGACTAGCATTCACAATGCCCATATTCATGCCAACGTTGCAAGCATGGTAAAGGAACACGGAGTGAATCGCCTCTCGCACTGCGTTGTTGCCACGAAAAGAAAACGACACGTTTGATACACCGCCACTGACACTGGCATAAGGCAGGTTTTCTCGAATGAACTTGGTCGCTTCGATGAAATCTACCGCGTAGTTATTATGTTCTTCAATACCCGTGGCAACTGCAAAAATATTGGGGTCAAAAATTATATCTTCAGGAGGGAAACCATTGTCGACCAGTAGTTCATAGCTGCGACGACAGATTTCAATTTTTCGTTCTTTGGTATCGGCCTGGCCGACTTCGTCAAAAGCCATAACCACAACGGCGGCACCATATCGGCGACATAATTCGGCCTGCGCTAAGAAGTTTTCAACGCCTTCTTTCATCGAAATAGAGTTAACAATGCTTTTGCCCTGAATACACTGTAAACCCGCTTCAATAATGTCCCATTTAGAGGAGTCGACCATGATAGGCACTCGTGAAATATCAGGTTCCGAGGCAATGAGATTAAGAAAGTGAACCATCGCTTCTTTGGATTCGAGCATGCCCTCATCCATGTTGATATCGATGATTTGCGCGCCGTTTTCCACTTGCTCACGCGCCACATCGAGCGCTTCATCGTAGAGCTCTTCTTTAATTAAACGCTTAAATTTAGCCGAGCCAGTAACATTGGTACGTTCGCCCACATTCACAAAATTTAATGCATCGCTGACGACAAACGGCTCTAACCCAGAAAGCTTCATTTGTGGCGTGAGTGTCGGTATTTTGCGAGGAGAGTGGTTAGCCATGGCTTCATTGATCATTGAAATGTGCTTTGGTGTGGTTCCGCAGCAACCCCCAATAATATTCACAAAGCCACTTTCGGCAAATTCGTTTACGACGGCAGTCATTTCTTCGGGCGTTTCTTCGTATTCACCGAACTCGTTGGGTAGGCCAGCGTTCGGGTGAACGGATACGTGACAGTCGGCAATAGACGATAGAGTTTCTAAATAAGGACGCAGCTCTGATGCACCTAAGGCGCAGTTTAAACCAACGCTGATCGGCTGTGCATGGCGTACTGAATAAAAGAACGCTTCTGTGGTTTGCCCTGAGAGGGTTCGGCCAGAGGCATCGGTGATGGTTCCAGAGATCATGATGGGCAGTTTGTAACCAATTTCATCGAATA
Source organism: Reinekea marina (assembly GCF_030409715.1). Lineage (NCBI taxonomy): Bacteria > Pseudomonadati > Pseudomonadota > Gammaproteobacteria > Oceanospirillales > Saccharospirillaceae > Reinekea > Reinekea marina. Next base: position 2,547,434 of record NZ_JAUFQI010000001.1, on the reverse strand, counting down.
CGGCTTGGATTGCAAAGATAGCGGCTTTGGCGTTTAACGTATCGAAAATGGTTTCAATAAGGATTAAGTCTGAACCACCTTCAATGAGACCGCGCGAGGCATTTTTGTAGTCATCGACCAGTTCATTAAAGGTAACTGCTCGATAACCAGGGTTGATTACATCAGGAGACAAAGACAATGTTTTGCTGGTTGGCCCTAAAACACCCGCCACCCAACGTGGTTTGTCTGGCGTTTCAGCAGTTTTGGCATCGCACACTTTACGCGCCAGAGCAGCGCCTTCTTTGTTCAGCTCATAGGCTAGGTCTTGCATGCCATAGTCGGCCTGAGACACTGCAGTACTATTGAAGGTATTGGTTTCAATAATATCCGAGCCGGCATCGAGGTAGGCTTTGTATATGGCTTCGATGACATCTGGCCGAGTAATAGACAGTAAATCGTTATTGCCGCGAATATCGCTAGGCCAATCAGAGAATCGATCACCGCGGTAGTCCTGCTCTTCCAGTTGATAGCTCTGAATCAGAGACCCCATAGCCCCATCTAAAATTAGAATTCGTTCTTTAATGGCAGAATAAAGGGACTTAATTCGATCTTGGCTGGCAGACATGACACTCTCTTTTTATCGGGTACAGAAATATTATGAGGCTAATGAAAACCCAAAATTCGTCGAATATCAAGCTATATCAAAAAATATTGATATAGTTATAGCCAGTCTGAATGCAAAAGCGAGTATTGCTCTAGGTCATGATAGCGACTGTACAGCATTTCAGCTTGTCGTAAGGTACCTTCATGATGAAATCCAAGTCGATGCGCTATGGCACGACTGTGATGATTTAAGGTGGCGGCTTTTATCACAATGCGATTCAGTTTGTATTCTTGGAAACCGTGCTGAATAACGGCTCGCACGCCTTCAGTCATATAGCCGTGGCCACAATGCTCCTTCGACAGCCAATAGCCAATTTCAGCACTGTGATTCGAGGCGTTAATAATATTAAAGCCAGCCATGCCAATGAGCTCTTCATGTAAGTACAAAGCCATTGGACATTGTGTGCCATTGTTTATGCCGTTTAGGCAATCGGTGAGAAAGCGCTGAGAATCAGATTCGCGAGTACTAAAATCTAGCCAAGGCAACCATTGTCGTAGAAAGGTTCGATTTTCATCGATTAAACTGGCCAGTTGAGGAGCAAAAGTAGGGTCAGGGTAGCGAAGCGTTAAACCGCTAATGTTCGTTTTTAGCTGTGTCATGTTGCTCCTAAAGTAGGTCGTTCCAAGCCGTTAGGTTGCTTGGAACGATTACGGCCATTGGTTAGTTGTGAGAATGTAACTCACTGTTAAGCTCTATAGCCGATTTATTGGTTAGACACTCAATTCGGCCACTGACCGCATTGCGCCAGAACAACAGATCGGAAAGCCCAGCTAATTCACGTGCTTTCACAACTTTAATGACGTCTTTATTTGAGTCGAGCATGGTCACTTTGGTGCCCGCCGTAATGTATAAACCGGCTTCAATGGTGCAGCGGTCTCCAAGTGGAATTCCCGCCCCAGCATTTGCACCCAATAGGCAGTTTTCGCCCATAGACACAACAACTTTACCGCCACCAGATAGGGTGCCCATAATAGAAGCACCACCACCTACATCTGAACCATTCCCAACCATAACTCCGGCACTGATACGGCCTTCAACCATAGAAACACCATCGGTTCCTGCATTAAAATTAACAAAGCCTTCATGCATGACGGTGGTGCCTTCACCTAAGTGCGCACCCAAACGTACCCGTGCTGTATCACCAATGCGGATGCCGCTCGGTACAACATAGTCTGCCATTTTAGGGAATTTATCGATGCAGTTTACTTCGATAACTCGGCCAGCCAAACGTGCTTCGATTTGTCGTTGCGGTAGCTCGGGTAAATCTATCGGGCCTTCACTGGTCCAGGCAATGTTATGCAAAATACTGAAAATTCCATCTAGGTTGGTACCGTGTGGCTTCACTAGGCGGTGAGACAATAAATGCAATTTAAGAAAGCCTTCTGCTACGTTTGCAGGGGCGGCATCGGTTTCTAAGAGCGTTAACACTAGCGTCTGTTCGCTGTCTTTGGCGTGGTTTAATAACGTAGCATTTAAGTTTAAACCTTCTGCGTCGAACACATCGGCTAGGGCTTTGTATTGTGCCGGCTCTAATACATGCACGGCGTTGCCTGAATCGTGTTTAACAATAGCGTTGACCGACTGAATCAAGGCATCGCCTGGGTTTAACTGCGGTTGTGGGTACCATGTTTCAATGATTTTTTCTTCTTTGTTGCGCGTTGCAGTGCCTAAACCGATGGCATAGTAAGACATGTGATTCTCCATTAAATTAATTTTTGAAATGCCGCTTCATCGAAGCCGACTATAATTGTGTCATTCGATACAACAATTGGGCGCTTAATAATTGACGGTTGCTCTAGCATTAGGTCAACGGCTTTGGTTTCAGTCATAGAATTTTTTGTCTCGTCATCCAATTTTCGCCACGTTGTACCGCGTTTGTTAATGACGGTCTCCCAAGGGTGCGCCGCCAAAAATTGTTGAGCAAGCGCTTGGGTAGGCGCTTCTTTTTTGTAATCTATGAATTGATAGTCTGCGTTTTGAGCGTCAAACCATTTTAAGGTTTTCTTAAGGGTGTCACAGTTTTTTATGCCGTAAATTTTAATCATGGAACGGTACCTTTATAAAATATTTTTCAATCTTTTGGCCGCTGTTATGCAATCATCTAAGGGTGCGACCAAAGCAACACGTACATGGCCATAACCAGGGTTTACTCCATCGACGGTACGAGACAAATACTGCCCTGGTAACACTCGTATGTTGGCTTTACTGAGCCAATCTTTGGTGACTTGTAAGTCATCTGTTTCTAAATCTGGCCAAAGGTAAAAGCTGGCGTCGGGTACGCTAAGTGGTAACACGCCTTTTAACTCGGCCGTAACAGCACGATACTTTTCGTTGTAACGTTTACGGTTGTTTATCACATGCGTCTCATCTTGCCATGCGGCAATGGAGACTTTTTGATGCGGTATAGGCATGGCACAACCATGGTAGGTTCGATAACGTAAAAATGTAGCAATCCGTTCACTATCACCGGCGGTAAATCCACTGCGTAGCCCTGGTAGGTTACTGCGCTTACTGAGGCTGTGAAAGACTAAGCAATTTTTAAAATCATTATGACCTAAATCAGAGGCTGCTTGCAGTAAGCCAGCAGGTGGGTTTGCTTCATCTCGATACAGCTCGCTGTAACATTCATCACTAAAAATAATAAAATTGTGTTGAATCGACTTTTTGATGAGCCATTTTAATGTCTCGATCGATAAGGTTGTACCGCTGGGGTTACCCGGTGTGCAAATAAACAGCATTTGGCATTGTTGCCATTGTTCATCGTTGATGGATCGATAGTCGGGCTGGTAATCGTTTTCTTTTGTGCAGTCTAGGTAACGTGTTTTACCACCCGCTAATAAAGTTGCGCCTTCATAAATTTGATAAAACGGGTTTGGCATCCAAACTTCATCGGCATCAGACTCAGAATCGAATAGAGCTTGCACAACAGAAAAGAGTGCTTCACGTGTACCGGTGACTGGCAGTACATTCGCTTCCGCGCTAAAGGCATCGGTTTCTTTTAACTTAAACCTGCGGTAGCACCAAGCGCTAATGGCTTCGCGCAGTTCAAGTGTGCCCGCAGTGGCTGGGTAGTTTTCAAAACTTCTGAGGTTGGCGTTTAACACCTTTTCTACAAAACTCGGAGCAGCGTGTTTCGGTTCCCCAACAGACCATGCAATAGGAGATTGCTCGGCCGGAGTAACATCGGCTAATAAAGCTCGGAGCTTTTCAAACGGGTACGGGTGTAATGCAGATAAACGAGGGTTCAACGGTCAAGTACCTCTGAAATAGTTTGTGTCAGCGCTTTTTGTAAGTTTTCAACTTCTTCTGTGCTTTGCAACGGCTCGCCGTCTTGATTCACAACAAAAAAGACATCCTCTACGTGTTCGGCCAAAGTTGAAATGCGCGCATTTTGTAGAATTAAGTTCTGTTCTTTAAAGCAACGGCCAATATCGGCTAATAAACCAGGTCTGTCTGCCGCAACAACCTCTACAATTGTTTTCGGGTTAATGCTGTCATTGCTGATGGTGATCTCGATTGGTACCTGAAAATGTTTCAGCTGGCGCGATATACGGCGATGAGTCGCAGATATAGAGTCAGGGTCCTGAATGGCTAATAACAGTTTGTGCTGAATTTCTTTTAAGCGCTCAGAATTATCGCCAATACTGGTGCCATCGGCTTCTAGTACAATAAAGGTATCTAAACTGAAGTTCGAAGACGACGACGTCATAATGCGTGCATCTTGAATCACTAAGTTTAAGTTACTGAGAGTGGTGGCAATGTCGGTAAATAAATAAGGTCGGTCTGGTGCGTAAACAAACACCTGAGTTCCGCCAGCATAACCTGCTCCGGTATTGGTTTCTTTTAATAACACTAATGGAACATTTTTTCCGTGGTTGGCGATAGCTCTAGAATGCCAAGCAATGTTTTCAGGCGTCTCCCGTAAAAAGTAGTCATCACCTGGGTTATCCCACAGTGCGATAAAGTCTTCTTGAGTAAACCCATCTTCAACCAACAGTTCCATGGCTTTAGATTTAGTTTGAGCTATCCACTCATCTTTATCGACTGGATTGCTTAGGCCTCTTCGTAACGCAATTTTTGTCGATTCGTAGAGCTGCTTTAATAAGGAAGCCCGCCAGCTATTCCAAAGATTAGGGTTGGTGGCGTAAATATCGGCAACGGTTAAAACGTAAAGATATTCGAGCCGTTGAGAAGTTCCTACTTGCTGCGCAAATTGATTGACCACTTCAGGGTCTGAAATATCTTGGCGCTGCGAGGTCATCGACATCAGTAAATGGTTGCGTACTAGCCAGGTAACCAGTTCGGTGTCCCACTCTGAAAGCCGGTGACGAATACAAAAACGTTTGGCGTCAATCGCGCCTTCAACGCTGTGATCAGAATCTCGTCCTTTGCCGATGTCGTGGTAGAGTGCGGCAATATAAACCAACTCTACTTTAGGCAGCTGCTGAACAACTTTGGTGGCAATAGGGAATCGTTTGGTGTTGCTTTTGTGGCGGAATTTTCGAAGATTACGAATAGTCAAAAGGGTATGGGCATCGACGGTATAAGCGTGAAACAAATCAAACTGCATTTGCCCAACCACTTTACCAAACTCAGGTAAATACAACCCTAAAACCCCGTATTGGTTCATGCGTCTTAGGTTGGTAGATACACCCATTGGGCATCGTAACAGTTCCATAAAAAACGTAATGTTACGTAGGTCTTGTCTAAAGTGGCCATCAATTAATCGGTGGCTAGCCAGAATAAGCCGCAATGTTGAGGCTTTAATATCTTTCACTTCTGGCGTTTGCGCGCACAATACAAATATTTCTAACAATGCCGAGGGCGTGCGCTGAAACACGTTGTCTTGGGTCACTTGTATGTAACCATCTATTACAACAAAGCGAGAGTTCAACTCTATAACTTCTTGTTCTTTGTTTTTGTCGCCTAAAATTTCTTCATCAAAATGTTGCAGCAACATGATGTTGAGCGCTCGTAGCTTAAAGACCTGGCGAAAGTAGTCTTGCATCAGGTGTTCTACGGCGAGCAAACCTTCGCGCTCTACATAGCCAAATAAATCGGCGACTTGTTCTTGTAAGTTAAACAGTAACCGATCTTCTTCGCGGCCAGTGTTCATGTGCAGGGCGTAGCGAACACGCCATAAAAAGTCTTGGCCTTCGAGCAGTTCGTGATACTCAGAATCGGTTAAAAAGTTTCGCTCAACCAGGTCTTGCAGCGAGTCATCACCAAAGTGCCGCTTGGCCACCCAGCCAATATTCTGAATGTCGCGCAGTGCACCGGGACCTGCTTTTACATTAGGCTCTAAGTTGTATTCGGTTTCGTTGTATTTGCCATGACGAATCGATTGTTCGTTCATTTTGGCTTTGTAAAAATCTTTACTGGGCCAAATATTCGTTGGCGAGGCGGCTTCGGTTATGGCTTCACACAGTTCGTGGCTGCCGACTATCGTGCGAGATTCCATTAAGTTGGTGGTCACCGTTACATCGGCAATGGCTTCGTTAACGCAGGCTTTGATTGTGCGAACACTGTGGCCAACTTCGAGTTTAATGTCCCACAGTAGGGTGATGAATGATTGTAAGGAGGAAACGTTGTTATCAATGTCTTTTTCGGATTCAAATAGAAACAGCAGGTCGATATCGGATTTGGGCAGCAATTCACCTCGGCCATAACCGCCAACGGCTATGATGGCCACTTTTTCTGGGTTTTCCCAAGTAAATTGCGTCCATATGCTCTGAAGGAGCATGTCCATTGCCCAAGCTCGGCCACAAACGAGGCTGCGTATTGGTTTTCCTTTTACAAAGCGTTGATCGAGTACTTTGCTTAAGTTATCCAGCGCAGCTTTTAATGTTGGGATCGCTGGTTCCGTTTTTAGCTGTTCGATGAGTGCTGCTTTATCGAGCAGCTTCTCATCGGCGTATCGCGAAAGATCCAATGTGGGTCCTTAAATCAAGTCAGGTAGTGGTTATTCACAAAGTTGACTGATAGCCTTTTTAGAATTTCTCTTCGTTCCGTTTTGTGAGTACTTCTACGCCGGTTTTAGTGACAAGCAAGGTGTGCTCCCACTGTGCCGAGGCTTTACGGTCTTTGGTGATCACTGTCCATTGGTCGCCTAAAATTTTGCAGGCGGCCTTGCCTTGGTTAATCATAGGCTCAATGGTGAAGCACATGCCTTCTTTAACCGCCATTCCTGTGCCGGGCTTACCGTAATGTACAATTTGTGGCTCTTCATGGAAGCCAGCTCCAATGCCGTGCCCACAAAACTCGCGCACTACGCTGTAGTGGTTAGATTCGGCATGCTGTTGAATAATATGGCCGATATCACCTAGGGTGGTTCCAGGCTTAACAATTTCAATGGCTTTATATAGGCACTCTTGAGTAATTTTGCATAGGCGGTCAATATGCGCGGGCACTTCGCCTACGTAAAACATTTTGCTGGTATCACCATGATAACCGTCTTTAATTACGGTTACGTCAATATTGACGACATCGCCTTTCTTCAGCTTTTTCTCATCACTCGGAATACCATGACAAATTACATGGTTAACCGATGTACAAATAGATTTAGGGAAAGGAGGGTGCCCATAATTCAGTGGTGCTGGGATAGCATCTTGCACATTAACGATATAGTCATGGCAAATACGGTCAATTTCACCCGTAGTGATGCCAGGTACCACGTGTTCTTCGATCATTTCAAGTACTTGCGCAGCCAAACGGCCTGCAACGCGCATCTTTTCTATTTCATCAGGTGTTTTTATGGTGACAGCCATGGACCTTCCAAATCAAATTCTTGAGTAATATCAATAGATTCTAATGGTTTTGCCAAAAAGTAGCCATAGGGGTTAGATGGAATAATCCTCTGAAAATGGTTACCTAGGCTATCCTCCGATTAAAACGATACCAAAATGTAGGAGTGTACGAAGCAAAGCGAATACGCGAAGTGTTGATGTTCAGCACCACATTTCGCCTAGCCACCCATTTTCACTTTCCTCGGTCGCTTTTCGCGCTTCCATGCGCCGCTAAGCCTCGCCATCCCTGGCTCGGATTTCCGAGGAGAGTAAAAATGGGTACCTAGGCTACCCCCGAATCAACCTACCAAAAGTAGGAGTGTTCGAAGCAAAGCGGAGACGCGAAGTTTTAGGTTCACCAACCTGCTGTAATTTAGCACCAGATTACGCCTAGCCACCCATTTTCACTTTCCTCGGTCGCTTTTCGCGCATCCATGCGCCGCTAAGCCTCGCCATCCACGGCTCGGATTTCCGAGGAAAGTAAAAATGGGTACCTAGGCTACCCTCGAATCAACCTACCAAAAGTAGGAGTGTTTGAAGCAAAGCGGAGACGCGAAGTGTTGATGTTCAGCACCACATTCCGCCTAGCCACCCATTTTCACTTTCCTCGGTCGCTTTTCGCGCATATATGGACCCACCCCGTTTGCAAGACATATTTGATCATCATGTGAGAGAAAATCATTGCTCTCATATATCCGGCCTTTGACTGAAGGTGTTTTTGACCTCCTGGCCCCGATGGTTATCTGCGCTCAACCCCCTCATCATCCATACGGCCTCGAAGGCCAATGCGCGTGTAAGGGTTCGGATGAGCCGGTCTGACCTATCTCACCATCCGATCAATCTGTCTTTTGCAACTGAAGTGAAAGGTAATTACTTTCTCTTATTATATTGCCAGCCTTTGGCTGGCGTTTGCTTCTATACCGCTAAGCGGTAACTCTCTTCTCGGGCCATAACTACCCAAGCAATACGTGCTAGTTTATTAGCTACAGCGACACAGGCTTTATTATGCCCGCGGCGCGCCAACAGTGCTTGTGCCCAACAACTGAAGCGATCGATCTTGCCGGCCGAATGCATGAGTACTGCGCGAGCACCGTGTATCAATAGAGTGCGTAAGTAGCCGTTACCCCGTTTACTGATCCCAAGTAAACCTGCCTTGCCGCCACTGGCGTGTTGCCCAGGTACGAGGCCAATCCACGCAGAAAAATGACGACCATTCACAAAGTTTTTGCCATCGCCTGCAGCCGCATACAATGCACTGGCGGTTATTGCGCCGATGCCCAACACGCCTTCTAGGCGTTTACAGGTCTCGTTCTCTTTGTTCACTGCTTTTATCCTTTGCTCGCAGATGTGCAGTCGTTGATCCAGTTCGTACAGCTCGTCGAGCAAGTCGGCAAAGAGCTCTCGTGCCATAACCGTTAAACCATTTTCTGCATCTTCTAATACTTCCGGCAATGTTCGGCGTACAGAGGCAATCCCTTGGTTAATCACAATCCCATACTCCGCCAGTAACCCTCGTACCTGATTGACCAATCCGGTACGGGCCTTTTTAAGACGTTCACGGCGGCAGTGATAATTCTGTACATCTTGTTGCTCAATACTCTTGATAGGCACAAAGCGCATCGTTGGCCGCTGCGCGGCTTCAGCGATTGCCTCAGCATCGTTGTAGTCGTTTTTATTACCTTTTAAAAACGGCTTGACGTACTGCGGCGCGATAAGTTTGACCTGATGACCTTGCGCAATAAACGCCCACGCCCAGTAGTTGGCGCCGCCGCAGGCTTCCATCACAATTAAACACGGATCTAAGTTTGCCATGTAAGCCAAAACCTCTTTTCGACGCAGCTGCTTTTTCTTAACCAGCTTGCCCATCCGGTTGGTAGCAAACAGATGAAAAACAGACTTTGCAATATCTAACCCAATCGTTGTAATCTTCATATCGACCCACTCCGCTTCTGTTAAATGGTTTGTGTTCAACTTCCATTTTGGCCCATTATGAGGCCGATAGGGAAGTGGGGTGGGTCCATACCATTATCCATGCGCCGTTAAGCCTCGCCATCCACGGCTCGGATTTCCGAGAGAAATAAAAAAATTGGTATCTCGGCGAGGCATAGCGGCTCTTGAAGGAATGCAAATCGCTTCATCACTCTGTTCCGGGGGCTCCTAGCGGTAAAAGGGCAGTTATAGGTTTTAACATGCAGCCCGCAACCCGCAGCCAAAAAAAACGCCCCTCCATTCCATACCGTCGACCTCGACTAGCACGCCTAAACAGCCCTTTTTTAGCGGCCTCCACCCGCAGCCCGCAGCCTAAAACCCAAAACCGCTCCATCTTTTCCCTTGCTATAGGGGTATGTATTTGGTATAAAGCGCGCCGCTCTTACACCTTAACTCGTAAGAGTCGGTCTATCATGACCGTAACTTAAAATCTCACATGCATCGTCACGTGGTTCTGGGTGCCTTCGGGTTGGACTATGGGATGTGTGGAGGCCTAACCCAATTAGAGAGGATTTTATGGTACAAGTTTCAATGCGTGAGCTGCTTAAAGCAGGTGTTCACTTTGGTCACCAAACTCGTTACTGGAACCCAAAGATGGCTCAATACATCTTTGGTGCGCGTAACAAGATTCATATTATTAACCTTGAGCACACTGTTCCAGCAATGGAAGAAGCGATTGCTTTGGTTTCTAAATTAGCCGCTAAAAAGAACAAGGTTCTTTTTGTTGGTACTAAGCGTTCTGCTAGCAACATCGTTCGTGAAGAAGCTATCCGTGCGGGTATGCCTTACGTTGCGCATCGTTGGTTAGGTGGTATGTTGACCAACTACAAAACGATTCGTCAATCGATCAAGCGTTTACGTGATCTTCAAAGCCAAGAAGCAGATGGTACTTTCGAGCAGTTAACTAAGAAAGAACGTCTAATGTCTTCTCGCGAGATCGTTAAGCTTGAGAAAACGATCGGTGGTATTAAAGATATGGGCGGTTTGCCTGATGTCTTGTTCGTAATCGACGTTGATCACGAGCGTATCGCTATTCAAGAAGCGAACAAGTTAGGTATCCCAGTCATTGGTATTGTCGATTCTAACTCTAACCCAGATGGCGTTGATATTGTCATTCCTGGTAACGACGATGCAATCCGTGCGATCGAAATCTACGCACGTACTATTGCAGACGCAGTTGTTGAAGCTAAAGCTGACACAGCAAGCGAATTCGTTGAAGTTGCTGAAGCGACTGAAGAAAAAGCTGCAGAGTAAGGCTAGACCTTATTCGTTCGAAAAGGGGTTTTGGCCCCTTTTTTGGTTTGAGAATGCTTATTATTAATCGAATTGAGGATAAAAATCATGGCGATTTCTGCAAGTTTAGTTAAAGAGCTGCGTGAGCGTACTGGCTTAGGCATGATGGAATGTAAAAAGGCATTGGTTGAAGCCAATGGCGATATCGAAGCGGCAATCGACAATTTGCGTAAAGCATCTGGTCTGAAAGCGGCTAAGAAAGCAGGTCGTACTGCGGCTGAAGGTATTATTGTTACACGTACTGCTGAAGATAACTCAGTGGTTATGTTGCTTGAGATCAACAGTGAAACTGACTTTGTTGCACGTGACGAAAACTTCTTAGGTTTTGCAAACACAATCGCTGATGCGGCGTTTGCAGCAAAAGAAACTGACGTTGCTAAGCTAATGGCTGGCGAACTTGAAAACGTTCGTGAAGCTCTAGTTCAGAAGATTGGCGAGAACATCTCTGTTCGTCGTATTTCTTTTGTAGGTGGCGAAGGCAAAACGGTTGAAGCTTATGTTCATGGTGGTCGAATTGCGGCAGCTGTTGAGCTACAAGGCGGCACGCCTGAGCTAGCTAAAGACATTGCTATGCACGTTACTGCAAGTAACCCTCAGTTTGTTAAGCCTTCTGAAATTTCAGAAGACGTATTAGAGCGTGAAAAAGAAGTTGTTCGTGCTCAATCTGAAGGTTCTGGTAAGCCAGCTGAAATCATCGAGAAGATGATGATTGGTCGTATCAAGAAGTTTGAAGCTGAAATTTCTTTAACAGAGCAGCCTTTCATTAAAGACCCAGACGTTAAAGTGGGTGTTTTAGCGAAGAATGCTGGCGCTGATGTTGTTGGTTTTACTCGCTTTGAAGTGGGTGAAGGCATCGAGAAAGAAGAAGTAGACTTTGCTGCTGAAGTTGCTGCGGCAGCTAAAGGTAACTAAGTTACTGATTTATAAGAAAAAGGCAGCTTAGGCTGCCTTTTTTTATGCGCCCAAAAAATGCGTGAAACTGATCAAAGATGCAGGTGAGAGTTGCGGAATAATTCGAAATTTGTGTGTATAATGCCTGCAAAATTTAACATAGCTGTAAAAACAGCGTGGATTAACCCAGTTAAGGACGTTAGCTCATGATCGAAGAAATTAAGCAGGAAACCAATACTCACAACCAAAAAGCGATTGGCGCATTAGATGATGCGTTTAATAAAATCCGAACTGGCCGTGCAAACCCTGCTATTTTGGATAACGTAATGGTCGATTACTACGGCACTATGACGCCAGTGAAGCAAGTTGCCAACGTTGTTATTGAAGATAACCGCACCTTGTCGGTTGTGCCTTGGGAGCAAAACATGGTGCCGGCCATTGAAAAGGCGATCATGAAAAGCGATTTAGGCTTAAACCCAGCAACAGCCGGTAACAACATCCGCATCGCGATGCCTATGTTGACTGAGGAAACTCGTAAAGACATGATTAAAGTTGCTCGGGCCGAAGCTGAAAAGGCTCGTGTATCGGTTCGTAATGGCCGTCGTGATGCGAACTCAAGCATCAAAGAGCTTGTGAAAGAGAAAGAAATGTCTGAAGACGAAGGCAAGCGTTCAGAAGAAGAGATTCAAAAGCTTACCAATGCCGCCATTGCTGAAATTGATAAGCATTTGCAAGAAAAAGAAGCTGAGTTAATGAAAGTTTAGGCTTTTTAGTAGCTTTCCTCAGAGGCAGCATGGCGACATGTTGCCTTTGTGTTATTTAATTGGTTAAAAACCGAAGGAAGAGGCGTTTTATCAGGGATGTTTGGTAAAAAAGAGAAGTTAATGAGCGAAAGTAACACCGATAGAAAAATTCCAAGACACGTCGCCATCATTATGGATGGCAATAATCGTTGGGCCAAAAAACGGTTGTTAGGTGGTGTGTCGGGCCATAAGGCTGGTGTTAAAGCTGTGCGAACTACGGTTGAGCATTGTGCGCGTTCGGGCGTGAAGGTATTAACACTTTATGCGTTCAGCTCTGAAAACTGGGCTCGGCCGCAAGAAGAAGTGAATGCGCTCATGGACTTGTTTTTAATGGCATTGAAACGCGAAGTTAAAAAGCTTGCCAGCAATAATATTCGCCTAAGAATCATTGGTGATACCACGGCATTTAATAAATCGATACAGAAATCGATAAAAGAGGCCGAAGCGCTAACCAAAGAAAACGACGGTATGACGCTTGCGATCGCGGCTAATTACGGTGGTCATTGGGATATAACGCAAGCCATGCAAAAACTGGCCAAAAAGGTTCAACAAGGCGCTTTATCGCCTGAAGATATTACCGATGCGCACATAACCGATGAAATAATGCTCGGTGATCTGCCGCCGCCAGATTTATGCATTAGAACCGCCGGCGAGCAACGAATTTCAAATTTCTTACTTTGGCAAATGGCTTATACCGAGTTTTACTTTACACCTGAATACTGGCCCGATTTTAATAAAGAGTCTTTGTTTAAAGCGTTTGACTCGTTTTCCGGTCGCATTCGCCGTTTTGGGCGGACCGACGAACAATTACAGAAAGAGAACCCTTAACTATGTTGTTTCAACGTGTTCTGACAGCGCTGGTTTTAGCGCCTTTAATGTTAGCCGGCATTTACTGGTTACCTGATCTTTGGTTTCGTGGCTTTATCGGCATTATTGTAATGTTAGGCGCGTGGGAATGGGCGCATTTATCAGGCTTTACCTCAATGCGCGCGCGTGTTTTGGTTGGTTTGTTACTCGGAGCAGTACTCTTTGGGTTGCATTATTTTGTCATGGTTACAGATCAAGGTTGGTCGGTCATGGTGCTGGCTACCCTGGTTTGGTGGGCGTTTGCCTTTGTTGCGGTTATTCGCTACCCGAAACATAAAGGCTGGTTAAATTCTCAAATGGCTCGCCTTATTGCGGGTATTCCTGTGTTAGCGGGCTTATGGATGGGGTTGGTGTGGTTAAAGTTGCAGCACAACTCTGTACTGTTGCTCACTTGGTTTATGTTATTGGTGTGGGGCGCCGACATAGGAGCCTATTTTGCAGGCCGATTCTTTGGTAACCGTAAATTAGCGCCTAACGTCAGCCCTGGTAAAACTTGGGCTGGGGTGTATGGCGGCATGGCAACCTCGATACTTATATCAGTTGTGATTGCTCTGTTTTTTCTAGGAGAGCTGAGCGCGATTCGATGGGTTTGGTTAATTGCCTTGTCGGTAGCCGTCATTGCCATTTCCGTATTGGGCGATTTACTTGAAAGTTTAATGAAGCGTAACTCTGGAATAAAGGACAGCTCTTCGTTGCTACCTGGGCATGGTGGAATTTTAGATCGTATAGACAGCATGTGCGCGGCAGCCCCTATGTTTGTCTTGCTTTGGCTTGTTGTTGCTGGAGCCTAAATGAACGCTAACCCCATAAACATTACTGTTCTGGGAGCAACAGGCAGTATTGGTTGCAGTACCCTTGATGTCATTAAACGGCACCCTGACAAGTTCAGGGTGTTTGCGTTAAGTGGTTTTCAAAATATTTCCTTACTGGCTGAACAAATTGTTGAGTTTCAGCCTGCCGTAGCCGTAGTCCCAAATAATCAAGCTCGTGACGCTTTAAAAGCGCTAATCCCTAACAGTAAAACGGAGATTAGCGTAGGCGAACAAGGGCTTATTGAAGTGGCCTCTGCAAGTGAGGTTGATGCGGTTATGGCCGCTATCGTCGGTTTTGCTGGTTTGTCATCATCGTTAGCCGCGGCTAAAGCCGGTAAAAAACTCCTCTTGGCAAACAAAGAAAGCTTGGTGGTGGCCGGAGCACTATTGATGGACGCCGTGCGCGATAATGATGCGCAATTGTTGCCAATAGACAGCGAGCATAATGCTATTTTTCAATGTATGCCCCCTTCGGGAGGCGATGCCGGTGTCGAATCCATTCTATTAACCGCATCTGGTGGACCATTTCGAAGCTTTAGTTTAGAGCAGCTAGCAGGGGTTACTCCTGAGCAAGCGGTCGCGCACCCTAATTGGTCTATGGGACAAAAAATATCCGTAGATTCAGCGTCGTTGATGAACAAAGGTTTAGAGCTAATAGAAGCGTGCTGGTTGTTTAATGTGCCGCCCAGTAAGGTAGAGGTGGTTGTGCACCCGCAAAGCGTCATTCACAGCATGGTTAGGTATGTTGATGGATCTGTGATATCACAAATGGGCGCACCTGATATGCGTACACCTATTGCTTATGGTTTGGCTTACCCTGAACGCATCAGCAGCGGTTCGCCTGCTTTAGCGTTTGATCAAATGCTTAATCTTACTTTCGATCAACCCGATAGAACGCGTTTTCCATGCTTACGTTTAGCAGAAGAAGCGATGGATGTAGGCGGGATTCAGCCAGCGGTATTGAACGCGGCGAACGAAATCTCGGTGGCTGCCTTTTTAGATAGGCATATTGGTTTTATGGAAATTGCCCAAATTAACGAACAAGTGTTTAACGAGATCAAAACTGAGGCGGTGGAATCACTGGATCAATTGATGTCAGTTGATCAGCGAGCTCGAGCTGCAGCCTTAAAGCTTGTAAATAAGGTGAACAAGTAATTATGTTTAATTCTGTCTTTGGCTTAATCATAGCGTTAGGTATTTTAGTAACCATTCATGAGTACGGTCACTTTTGGGTTGCTCGGCGTAATGGTGTAAAGGTTTTACGCTTTTCAGTTGGTTTTGGCCAGCCCATTTGGCGCAAAATAGATAAGCACGGTACAGAGTTTGTTGTTGCTTGGATTCCCTTAGGTGGCTACGTCAAAATGCTTGATGAGCGTGAAGGCGATGTCCCAGAAAACTTAAAAGACCAAGCGTTTAATACTAAGCGGCCAGGGCAAAAAATAGCCATTGCCTTAGCAGGTCCTGTCGCCAATTTCTTATTTGCCATTGTTGCGTTCGCGTTAATGTTCATGATTGGCGTTCGAGATGTTGCCACCATTGTGGGGGAGCCCATTGCTGGCTCGGTAGCTCAAGAAGCCGGCCTACAGGCGAACGATCGCATTATTGCCGTCGATGGCGAAGCAGTTGATGGCTTTTCTGAACTCAGTTTAGCGTTGGCATCCCGAGTGGGTGAGTCTGGGCAAATTGAGTTGCAAGTTGATCGAAAAGGTCAAATACAGCCAGTTTCGTTACCCATTCAGCGTTGGCTGGCAAGTGAACAATCTCCCCGTATGGCAAGAAGCCTAGGCATTACACCCTTGTATCCGAGTCAGCCTGCCATTATTGGTGGTCTTCTGGAAGGCGGTGCAGCACAAAGAGATGGGCTTTTAGCTAAAGATAAGGTCACTCAAGTGAATGGTGTCGATATAGAAGACTGGTCACAATGGGTTAATATTATACAAAGCAGCCCTGAGCAAACACTGACTGTCGGTATTATTCGCAACGGTGGAACACAGCAGCTTTTGTTAACTCCCGATGCGCGCGAAGTAGAGGGTGAAGTGCAGGGTTACATTGGCGCTGCAGCCGCACCGGTCGCTTGGCCAGAAGAGCAACTCATCGTTAATCGATACATGCCTTGGACAGCCTTGTATAAAGGGGCGCTAGAAACAAAGAATATGGTTAGCTTAAGCCTAGGCATGCTTTGGAAAATGGTCAGTGGGCAAATATCGTTGAAGCAAATTGGTGGCCCTATTGCCATGGCTCAAATGGCAGGCACGTCTGTTGAATCAGGGTTTGAAGCTTTCATTGCCTTTTTAGCCTTAATCAGCATTAGCTTAGGTATTATGAATTTATTGCCAGTGCCCATTTTAGACGGCGGCCATGTAATCATGCATGCATTAGAAGCGGTACGAAAAAAAGAATTATCCGAACGAGCTCAAATGATCAGTATGCAAATTGGCTTGATGCTTTTAATATCTCTAATGGCGTTAGCTTTTTTCAATGATATTGGTCGATTAATGTAAAAAGACTGTCGAAGTGGCGCAAATCAAGTAAAAATAGCCGGCTAAATTTTTAGTCGGTTTTCAAGTTTATTAATAGGGTGGTTAGTTTGTTGTTGAGTGTAAAACGATTGATGGCTGTAGCTTTTTTGTTATCTGCTCAGGCCGTAGGTGCAGCCACTTTTAAAGTTGATGGCATAGAAGTAGTAGGGTTGCAGCGTGTTTCTTTGGGGTCTGTTCTATCCGTACTCACCGTTAGAGAAGGCGATGTTGTAGAAGAGCAAGACGCTAATCGCTGGCTTCGTGAAGCTTATAAAACAGGTTACTTTTACAACGTTGAGCTCAGTCGCGAAGACAATCGTCTTATTTTCGAGGTTACCGAGCGCCCTGCTATAGAAAAAGTTTCTTTCGATGGCTTAAAAAGCATCCCTACCGAAAGCTTTGAGGCGGTGTTAAAAGATGTCGGCTTAGCCGAAGGTGAAATATACAACCCCGCGTTGTTAGAAAACATTCAGCTAGAGCTCGAAAAGCAATACGGTGTTCAAGGTAGATACAACGCCGTAGTCGAATCAACAGTTACTCCCTTAACGCGTAATCGGGTTAACATCGATCTAGCCATTGAAGAAGGACCCGTAGCCAAAATTGCTTACATTCATTTTCTAGGAAATGAGTTGTACAGCGATGAAGAATTAGCTCGTGCTCTGCAGTTGCAAAAATCAGGTTCTAGCCTTTGGCACTTCGTTAATAAGCGCAACCACTATTCCAGTGCCGCTCTCGCAGGGGATAAGCAGCGTTTAGAAGACTTTTACTTTGACCGCGGACATTTATCGTACCAGTTAGACTCTAATCAAGTGTCCATTTCAGAGAATAAATCAGATATTTCAATGGCATTTAATATCACTGAAGGCCCAATCTTTAGCATTTCAGACGTTGAGTTAACGGGTGATTTACTGCATTTAGGCGCTGAACTTGAGCAGGCCGTAACCTTAACCTCGGGGCAGGTTTATTCACGTAAAGATGTTTCTTTAGTGGTTCGAAACCTAACAGAATTACTCAGTGAAGAAGGCTACGCCTTTGCGAGTGTTAGAGATGGTTTTGAGCTGAACACCGAAAACAACACCGTGAAAGTGACGATTAATGTGCAGCCGAACAGTTTGGTTTACGTTAATCGCATATTAATTCAAGGCAACATTGCGACTAATGACGAAGTAATCCGACGCGAGTTGCGGCAGCTAGAGGGCGCATTGGTTATTAATAATAACATTCGGGCGTCTAAGGCACGGCTAGAACGATTAGGCTATTTCACAAATGTGTCTATTCAAACGCAAAGAATTACTGGCCGAACCGATTTAGTCGATTTAGTCGTTCGTGTTGCCGAAGCTAAAGACTCGCAAATTAATATTGCCGGTGGCTATGCTGGTGGCTCTGGCTTTTATGGTGAGTTTTCTTTAAAGCAAACTAACTTTATGGGTCGCGGGGTAGATTTTTCTGCCACGCTTAATGCTAATAAAACCACACAAAATTATTCGATCTCGGTCGATAACCCTTACTTTACCTTAGACGGGGTCAGTTTGGGGGCAGATCTCTATTACCGGCATTCAGATTACAGCGACACGACCTTTGGTACTTACGCCACAAATGCTGCGGGTGGCCGTGTAACATTGGGTTACCCACTTTCTGAAAACCAACGTGTTTCTTATGGCATCGGTTTAGCCAATGAAGAATTGTTTTTAAGCGATACTTTAGCAACGCAAGAGATGCTCGATTTCAGAGAGACCAATGGTGATGTCTACTCGAATGTTACCACTAAATTTGGCTGGAACTATAACACTCTGAACGGCTCTATTAAGGCCGACAAAGGCCGATTTGCGTCTGCAAACATCGAGGTGGCGGTGCCTCCGGGTGATCTGAGCTACTTCCGTTCAACCTTTAACGCTCAGCAGTTTGTCCATTTTGATAAAAACCTAGCGTTACGTTTTCATACGGATCTTGGTTACGGCGGTGGCTTAGGAGATTCTGGACTGTTGCCATTTTATAAAAATTTCTATGCCGGTGGTTCACGGTCGGTGCGTGGTTATCAGCAAGGTGGGTTAGGGCCTTTGGGTACGCCACAAACAGATGAAAGCGGAACTGAATTAACCGAACCGAGTCCGATCGGCGGTAATATTAAAGTTGAGTATGGCGTCGGCCTCATTATTCCAACGCCAATCGTGTCGAATCAAAACGCTTACCGTACCTCTTTGTTTATAGATGCCGGTAATGTGTTTACTGATCAATGTGCAACCACGAATACTCGGTGTGAATCAGGTATTCTATGGGATGAAATACGTTACTCAGCTGGCGTTGACTTTACTTGGATAACCCCCATTGCGCCGCTGAGTTTCAGCTACGCATGGCCATTGAATAATAAGCCAGATGATTACGTTACGAACTTTTCCTTTAACATAGGTATTTCCTATTAAACTAAGGCAATAAGGAGCTTTTATGAGGATCAAACATTTAGTATTTACATGCTTTATATTGTTGGGTGCTGTGTTTGCATCGGCCCAAAACTCGATCGCTGTCGTAAATTTTCAGCGTGTATTGTTTGAATCTGAAGCGGCTGTAGCGGCGACTAATACACTACAGCCAGAAATAGAAGCCATTAAAAAACAGATTGGCGAAATTGAAACACGTGTCACAGCGTTAAAAGATAAGTTGGCCATTGATGGCGCCACCTTAACAGAAGAAGAGCAATCGTTAAGGCAAGAAGAGATTCAGCAATTGCTGATAAACCGTTCAAATGCCATTAATGCGGGTCAACAAAAGCAAACTAACTCTCGGAATGATTTCGTCAATCAGTATAAAAATGTCGTTCAACAGCTTATCAATGAACTAGCCGCTGAACGCGGGTACAACTTGGTTGTTGATATGTCGACAGTTGTATATATAGATGGAATAGCTAATATTACCGAAGAAGCCATCGCTCGCTTTGACAAGCTGTTCCAAAATAATGAAATCACGCCTTTGCCATAGAGGTACCGGCGTGCGATTTACCAACAGGGGCCAATTGTGCAATTAAAACATCTTCTAGAAGCGTTGCCTTCACCTGTTTCAGTCCCTGAATCAGCTGCAGCGATTGAGATTAATGAATTCGCACCCTTAGATAAGGCTAAGGCAGGCAGCATCAGCTTTTTAGCGTCGGCTAAGTATCGTCGTTTACTTGAAAGCAGCGAAGCGAGTGCCATTTTACTGACCGAAAAAGAACGCGAGAATTGCCCCAGCTCAATTACTGCAATCGTGGTCGATGACCCATACCTTGCCTATGCTTATTTGTCGCATCAATTTGATCTTACACCAAAAGGCTCGGGCCACATTCATCCAACGGCTTTAGTTTCAGACGCTGCGCAGATTGGCCGTGATGTTACAATTGAAGCTTATGCGGTAATCGAAGCCGATGCAGAGGTGGGTGATAATGCGCACATTGGCGCTCATTGTATTGTATCCGAAGGCGCAAAAGTAGGTGAGTTTACCCGTCTACAACATCACGTAACATTGCTGCACCGCGTGGAAGTGGGTACTCACTGTTTAATTCAAAGCGGTACCGTTATTGGGTCTAATGGGTTTGGCTATGCGCCATTGCCTGAAGGTAAAGGCTGGCAACCCATTGCTCAAACCGGACGTGTTAAAATTGGCCATTATGTCGAAATAGGTGCTAATTGCACAATTGATCGCGGCGCAATAGAAGACACAGTTATTGAAGACCGTGCCATTATTGATAATTTGGTACATTTGGCGCATAACGTCACAATAGGGCGAGCAACCGCTTTAGCCGCACAGATAGGCATAGCTGGCAGCACCCATGTTGGAGCGAACTGCTCCGCTGGCGGCCAAAGCGGCTTTACTGGGCATATCAACATCGCTGATAACAGCCATTTTACTGGCCAAGCGATGGTCACCAAAGGTACAACGGAAGCCGGATTATATTCATCGGGTATTCCAGCGCAAGCCAGTGGGCTTTGGCGTAAAATGGTGGCTCGAATTCGTAAACTAGACAGCTTATTTGAACGCGTTGACGCGATTGAAAAAAAATTAAAATAGGAAAAACCTATGAGCATAGAGCTACCTTTAAGTATTGAAGCTATCAAAGAATTGCTTCCACACCGTTACCCTTTCTTATTACTAGATCGCGTTACCGATTATGTCGAAGGTGAGAGCATTAAAGGGTATAAAAATGTTTCGGCTAATGAGCAATTGTTTCAGGGGCATTTCCCCGACAACGCTATATTTCCGGGTGTGCTAATTTGTGAAGCGTTAGCGCAGTTAACCGCTGTGTACGGCTATTTATCATCGGGTAACCGCCCATCAGATGGATATTTGTACTTATTCGCCGGCCTAGACAACGTTAAGTTTAAGCGCCCAGTCAAACCCGGTGACCGATTAGATTTAGAAGTAACGTTTGTGTCCGCGCGACGCGGCATGGTGAAAGTTACAGGAGTGGCCTCTGTTGATGGTCAAGTGGTGGCAAGTGCCGATATTTTATGTGCTGAGCGTAAGGTTTAACTCATGATACATGAGACGGCCATTATTGATCCGGGCGCAAAAATTGGCGAAAACGTCACCATAGGGGCATTCACTGTTATTGGTGCTCATGTTGAAATCGGAGACGATTGCGTTATTAGCCCGCACGTGGTGATTAACGGTCCTACCGTAATTGGTAAGCGCAACCGAATTTATCAATTTGCCAGCGTGGGTGAAGATTGCCAAGATTTAAAATACAAAGGCGAACCAACGCGCTTAATTATTGGCGATGACAACACCATTCGAGAATTTACCACCTTGCATCGTGGTACCATTCAAGATTCAGAAGAAACACGTATTGGCAGTCATAATTTGTTCATGGCCTACAGCCATGTAGCGCACGATTGTATTATTGGTAACCATTGTATTTTAGCGAATGCGACCCAAGTAGCTGGCCATTGTGTTATTGGTAATCATGCTATTTTAGGCGGTAATTCTGGCATTCATCAGTTTTGCCAGATTGGTGAACATGCGTTTGTAGGTACCGGTTCTACCGTGTTAAAAGACATTCCAGCTTATGTCACTGTTCAAGGCTTTCCAGCTTCACCGCATGGTATGAACATGGAAGGGCTTAAGCGTCGTGGTTTTTCAAGAGAGGCTATGAAAGCTTTACGCCACGCCTATAAAGTTGTTTATCGTGAAGGCAATACGTTAAAAGAAGCGTTAGCTGAGCTTGAATCTCTAGATCCATTACTCCCTGAAGTTCGCGTCTTTATTGAATCTATTCAAGCGTCTAAACGAGGCATTGCCCGATAATGGAACGCCCATTGCGCATAGCTATTGTTGCGGGCGAGGCTAGTGGAGATACATTAGGCGCAGGATTGATGGAGTCTCTGTTAAAGCGTCACCCGAATATTGAGTTCGCCGGCATTGGAGGTGAATCAATGATTTCCCACGGGTTTCAGTCATTGTTTCCCATCGAACGTTTATCGGTGATGGGTTTTTCTGAAGTCATCGGCCGATTATTTGAACTTATCTGTATTCGCAAAGCTTTGCGTCGATGGGTTATAGATTGGCAGCCCGATGTATTTATCGGAATCGATGCGCCAGATTTTAATTTGGATTTAGAGCTTGCTTTAAAAAACGCCGGTATTACCACCGTACATTATGTGTCACCTTCAGTTTGGGCCTGGCGGCAAGGGCGTATAAAGAAAATAAAAAAAGCCGTTAACCACATGTTAACCTTTTTACCTTTTGAAGCCGATTTTTATCGTCAACATCAAGTGCCGGTTTCTTTTATCGGGCATACTTTAGCCGATAAGCTACCGCAAAAGCCGCTGGCTGAGCTTTTAAAACAGGCTGAAAATAGTACTCAAGTTACAAAAACACTCGCAGTGCTGCCGGGCTCTAGAAGCAGTGAAGTAGAAAAGTTAGGCACTCTATTTTTACAAGTAGCCGAGGCCGTAAAACAAGAATTAGGGTCATTGAATGTGGTAATTCCTACCCCTAATCGCGCTCGAACAGAGCAAGTTCGTGCCATTATTGCGAACCAAAATTTAAATTTTAATGTCGAGATTCTTGAAAAACAAAGTGATGAAGCATTACGTCGAGCCGATGCGGTTTTAGTGGCTTCTGGTACGGCTACATTGCAAACCATGTTATTAAAAAAGCCCATGGTCGTAGCTTATAAAATGAGTGCTGTCAGTTTTAAAATAATATCATCACTGGCCAAAACGAAGTGGGTCTCACTTCCGAATATCCTAGAGCAAGATGATTGGATTCCCGAGCGATTGCAAGAACAAGCAACGGTTGAGCAATTAAAAAGCGATGTTATTGCCGCACTGACAGATTCAACCCAACGGGCTGAGTTTCTAAAAAAAGCCTGCTATTGGCATGACCAGTTAGCACTAAATGCTGATGATCAAGCGGCAGCCGCTGTGATGAGTTTGATAAAAAAATGAATCAATCAGATTTCGACTTTGCTAACTCCGCCCAAATAATAGCCGGTGTAGATGAAGTAGGACGTGGACCTTTAGCCGGTGATGTTGTTACGGCCGCGGTCATTTTGGATGAAAACAAGCCTATTGTTGGCTTAAATGATTCTAAAAAGCTTTCTGAAAAAAACCGTCAAGCCTTAGCTGAAGAAATTAAAGAAAAAGCACTTTGTTATTGCATTGCACGGGCATCGGTAAACGAAATAGATGAATTAAATATATTGCAGGCTACGTTGTTGGCGATGGCACGAGCGGTGAATGGGTTAACCTTGAAGCCTGATTTTTGCCAAATTGACGGAAACAAAATTCCGAAAGGCTTGCCGTGCCCAGCAGAAGCAATTGTCAAAGGCGATGGTAAAATCGCGGCCATTTCAGCCGCCTCAATATTGGCCAAAGTTACGCGAGATCAAGAGCTTGTAGAGCTCCATCAGCGACACCCTCAATATGGTTTTAATCAGCACAAAGGTTATGGGACTGTACAGCATTTAGCAGCCATTAAAAAATTTGGCGTGATCGATGAGCATCGAAGAAGTTTTGCACCGATCCGAAATCAACTGGAATTAACGAGTTAAAAGTTTGTCATTATGAGTCAATTTGTACATTTAAGAGTTCATACCGAATACTCATTGGTCGATGGAATTGTACGGGTTAAGCCGTTAATCAAAGAGGCCGAACAGTCTGGCATGCCAGCGATTGCCATTACCGATATTACAAACTTTTTCGGTTTAGTTAAATTCTATAACGCCGCATTGGGCGCGGGAATTAAACCAATTTTGGGTGCTGATTTATGGTTAGAGAATCCAAATGACCCTAAGCAACCTTTTTTAATGCCTGTTTTGGCGGCAAACGATAAAGGGTATCGAAATTTAACAGAGTTAATTTCAGCGGCGTACCAAGAAAACCAACATCATGATAGAGCGGTGGTTAAGCCTGAGTGGCTGATAGAGAAAAACCAAGGCTTAATCGTATTGTCTGGCGCGCGATCTGGTGATGTGGGTCAAGCGATTCGAAGAGGTAATTCAGAGCAAGCGCAAGCCTTGGCAGAACAGTGGCAAGGAGTGTTCGGTGATCGTTATTATTTAGAACTGCAACGTACCGAGCGTGATCAAGACGAACTCGTTGTAAAAGCCAGTGTAGTCATAGCAAAAAAACTGGCTATTCCAGTTGTGGCAACCAATGATGTCATGTTTTTAAATAAGGAAGATTTCGATGCGCATGAAGCCCGAGTTTGCATCAACGAAGGTGTCGTAATCGATGACCCAAAACGTACTCGCCGCTATTCCGAAGAGCAATATTTAAAAAGCAGTGACGATATGAACGCACTGTTTGCTGACATTCCTGAAGCTATCTCCAACAGTTTGCACATTGCGATGCGTTGCTCAACTACTGTAAAACTTGGAGAGTACTTTCTACCCGACTTTCCTGTGCCAGAAGGCACAACAATGGATGATTATTTCCGCAAGTTGAGTTTTGAAGGCTTAGAAAACCGTCTTAAGGGTATTCTTGATAAAGATGCGGACGACTATAAAGAGCGTCATCAAGTTTATGTTGACCGCTTAGAGTTTGAACTCGACATCATTATTCAAATGGGGTTCCCAGGTTACTTTCTTATCGTAATGGACTTTATTCGTTGGGGTAAAGAAAACGGCGTGCCGGTTGGGCCGGGTCGAGGTTCGGGTGCAGGCTCACTGGTCGCCTATGTGTTGGATATTACCGACTTAGACCCACTAGAATACGATTTGCTGTTTGAGCGATTCTTAAACCCAGAACGTGTCTCCATGCCCGATTTTGATGTTGACTTTTGCATGGATGGGCGAGACCGTGTTATTCAATACGTGGCCGATACCTATGGGCGGCAGGCTGTATCACAGATTGTGACCTTCGGTACGCTTGCGGCAAAAGCCGTAGTGCGTGATGTGGCTCGAGTGCAAGGTAAGTCTTATGGCTTGGCAGATCGCTTATCAAAGCTGATCCCGCCCGATCCAGGCATGACATTAGGCAAAGCCATTGATGAAGTGGCGGAGCTAAAAGAATTTATAGCCGACGACGAAGAAGCCAACGAAATTTGGGAAATGGCGTTGAAGCTCGAAGGCATAACACGACAAACGGGTAAACATGCCGGGGGCGTTGTAATAGCACCGACGAAACTAACCGACTTTTCGCCGCTTTTGTGCGATGAAGATGGTGCAGGTTTGGTAACTCAGTTTGATAAAAACGATGTTGAATCGGCTGGCTTGGTAAAGTTTGACTTCTTAGGGTTACGTACCCTGACAATTATTGATTGGGCATTGAAAATTATTAACCCTAGGTTAGAAGCCGAAGGCAAAGAACCAATTGATATTGCCACCATACCGCTAGACGATGAGCCCTCTTACCAGCTATTAATGGATGTTAAAACCACCGCAGTATTCCAGCTGGAATCTCGTGGTATGAAAGACCTAATCGCACGGTTACAGCCGGACTGTTTAGAAGACATGATTGCATTAGTGGCCTTGTTTAGACCCGGTCCTTTGCAATCGGGCATGGTAGATAACTTTATTAACCGTAAGCACGGCCGAGAAGAAGTTTCTTACCCAGATTCGCAGTATCAGCATGAATCGCTGAAAGAAATTTTAACGCCAACCTATGGCATTATTTTGTATCAAGAGCAGGTCATGCAAATTGCTCAGGTACTGGCGGGATATACCCTAGGTGGCGCTGACATGCTACGCCGAGCCATGGGTAAGAAAAAACCAGAAGAGATGGAAAAGCAGCGCTCTATCTTTAAACAGGGTGCCATTGAAAATGGCGTCGATGGCGATCTCGCCATGAAGATATTCGACTTAGTTGAAAAGTTCGCAGGTTACGGTTTTAACAAATCGCATTCGGCCGCCTATGCATTAGTGGCTTATCAAACATTATGGTTAAAAACACATTACCCAGCCGCGTTTTTAGCGGCCACCATGTCATCGGAATTGCAAAACACTGAAAAGGTGGTGATCTTTATTGAAGATTGCCGCGAAATGAATATTGATGTGTTGCCCCCTGATGTTAATGCCGGCGCATATTATTTTACGGTCAACGAGAACGATCAAATAATTTATGGTTTAGGGGCTATTAAAGGCGTAGGCGAGGGGCCTGTAGAGGCTATTGTTGCTGCGCGAAATAGTGGCGCACCGTTCACAGATATATTTGATTTTTGTCAGCGTATCGACAGCAAAAAAGTAAACAAGCGCGCCATCGAAGCGCTCATTAAAGCGGGTGCATTAGATAACATTGGTCCAAACCGCTCAGTAATGTTGGCCGCAATGCCCGATGCCATTAAAACGGCCGATCAAAGCGCGGCTAATGCGGCCGCGGGTATGATGGATTTATTCGGCGAGATTCAAGCAGAAGTTGAAGCGGATGTGTATGAACCCTACCTGAAGGTTCAAGATGCACCGTTGAAAGTTCGTTTAGCCGGTGAAAAAGATACGTTAGGTCTCTACCTAACGGGCCACCCGATTGATGAGTTTGAAGATGAAGTAAAACAAGTTGTATCGCTAAGATTAGGTGAACTTGATGGTTCGGCCGAAGAACTTAAACGTGCTCGTCGTGGCAATATCAAAACTGTAGCCGGTCTTGTAATGGGTGTGCGAACGCGCCAAACTCAAAAGGGCGATACTATGGGTATCGTAACGTTAGATGACCGTACCGGCCGTGTTGAGATGACTTTATTCGGTGAGTTGTATGCGCAATTTAAAGATGTTCTAGTACCCGATACCGTAGTGGTGGTAGAAGCTGAACTTGGTTGGGATGATTATAACGACCGGCCAAGAATTCGAGCGCAACGCGTTTATACATTGGTGGATGCACGGCAAGCCCTAATTAAAGGTATTGAGTTTAAAACAACGGCAGACCAAGCTCCGGAGTTTATGAAAAAACTAAAGACTTTGGTTAAAAGTGATTTGCCAGAAGATCAAGGTTGTTCTGTTTGGGTCAACTACCAAAATGAAACCTCGAACGGTTTGATTAAATTAAACGATAAGCATCGCATTCACTTACAAGATGAAGTCCTGCATCAGTTGAAACAAGATTTCAGTGAGTCTGGTTATAAGTTTAGGTACTAGGTGATATGGCGAAAAACACTATTTTAATTGATTTTGATGGAGTGATTCGCCATTGGTCTAACGAGGACATCAATCAAAAAGAAGATGCATTAGGATTAGCGCCGGGGACCTTGGCTTCGGTTGCTTTTGATAGCAAATTGCTAATGCCCGCTATCACTGGGCAGGTTAGCCACGAGCAATGGCAAGGTCACGTTGAAACTAAGTTAAGCCAATTGCACAACCAACAGGTTGCAAAGCAATTGGTTGCTTTTTGGAGTAATGCAAAGTTTAAAATAGATTATGACTTCTTAGCGCAACTAAAAGCCCGAGCCCCCAGCGCAAAAATAGTGCTAGTAACCAACGCCACTAGCCGCTTACCCTCTGATTTAGCTAAAGCAAAACTTAAGAATGCCTTCGACGTTGTAATCAACTCGTCTGAGATTGGGGTTGCTAAACCGAGTTTGGAGTTTTTTTCAAAAACCTTGAGCATAGTTGACACGTTAATCGAGCAAGCTGTATTTATTGATGATAGCCTAGCAAATGTAACCGCCGCTCAGAGTTTGGGTATCGACAGCGTACAACATTGTACTACTTCCGATACCCTTGAGTTTATTAACGAACATTTTAGCTAACTAATTACTAACTTACTTTGAGTCAACCAAGGGCTTACCAAAGATATTCTATCCTCACCAAAATCTATCGTGCATTGCAGACCTAAAGGCGTCGCAAGCATAGGGTGAGTATGACAGCTGTCGAAGCCATTTAGAATGGGGATCATTTGCCCGTTGAGTACCTCTAAAAGCACATCGAGAAGTGTGCGATTTGAGCCTTTATCATCGAAGAGTTTATGTTTGCCTAACACGATAGCGAAATGCGGTCGAATACGCCGCATGTTTTTAAGTGTGCAAATGAACACTCTACGTTTTCAATGCTTTTTAATGAATCTTCAATTAATAGAATGTCGCCAGCTTGGATCTCAGGCATATATTTACTTCCCCAGATTCCTGCCATGGTGTTTAAGTTACCACCTATAATGCGGCCGGTTACATTCCCAGTCCCTTTGAACTCCCATTCATTAGAATAAACCGGCTTTGCGGCTTGTTGAGCTTCCCAATCAATTTTTACATCCGTCCACGCTTCAGGCATAGAATAGTGATAGCTGTCGGATTGTATTGTTAATAGATCAATAAACGATTGATAGGTTTCATCGACCAAAGGCGGGTATTCACCAAACGAAGCCACCAGAGCAGGTCCGTAAAAGGTAATTAGCCCTGTTTGGGCGTAAATACCTAATAAAATGGCGGTGACATCGGAATAGCCAATAATTATGTTGGGGTCTTCTCGCAGCGCTTCGTAATCAATATAAGGGAGGAGTGCATTACTATTACTGCCGCCTATCGTCGACATTATACAACGTACTTTTGGGTCACGAATTAAACTGTTCAGCTCATCGGCGCGCTCTTGAATTGAACCAGAACGGTAGAAATCTGACTTATCCGTTAAACTGCCTTCGACTAAGGTAAAGCCTTTACCAAGAAGAAATTCTTTTGCCCGTTGAAAACGGTTTGGAGCAAATACGGTTGCAGGTGAAGACGGGGTAAAGAAACCAATACTGTCGCCAGGCTTTAATGGAGTCGGGAATATCACGAATTGTCCTTGACGGTCATTAGGATAATAAGTACTTGTCCTAAAAGAGTGCAGGCAGGTTTAATTAGCACACCTATTTAAATAACTTACCTTAAAAAATATAGATAAAGCAAATATTCCACTAGCCGCAATAATTAACGCTACAGTTGTACTCGAAAATTCACCAATAACCCCGGCAGCCAACAAGCCCAATGAAAAAGCCGCTGTGCTAGTAAAATGTGCCGTTGAATTCACACGACCTAACTCATGAACCTCTGCAATTTGTTGGCGTTTTGTTCGCTCATTAATATGGTATTGAACAAAGAGAAAATCACCCAGTACCTGGTCAACGATGAGTGCAATAATGACTAAAATAGGGGATAACAAAACGCTGAGAGGTAGCAGTAATATGGTGAAAGACCTTAAAAATATGGAGTAGAACATTACTCTGTTTGCCCCCAGCCTGTTTGAGATTTTTTCAGAGAGAACAGAACCCAGCAACCCGCCAATACCCCCCACTGCGATTAGCAAGCCCGTTATCGATGCAGAAATACTCAGCGTATTTAGCAAATGAAAGACATATAACGCACCCATGAACGCGCCGAAAAATGCCTGTGTGGCCGAAGTAATAAGGTATATTTTTAGTTGTCTATTTTGAGCATAAATCTTGAATCCTGATTGCATATCTTGAATAAAGGTTTGTTTTGGCCGAGCTTGATCTTGATCAAGTGCTTCTGCTTTATGTGCTGGTTGTTTAATACGTAAAATAAATGCAGCTGACATTAGATAGGAAGCAGAATCTAACAATAAGACGATAGGACCACCCAAGGTTTGAACCAGCCAACCTGTTAGGCTAGAAGCGGTCACTTCCGCAGCGGTATCCGCACTTGAAAGTTTGCCATTTGCCGACAGTAATTCATCTTTCTCAACGTATTCAGGTAATACCGACTGATTCGCAACATCAAAAAGAACACTAAAAATTGTCGTAAGGAAAATAACCCCAGCTAGCACCCAAAGTGTTAAAAAATCAAAAAACCAAGCAATGGGAATAAGTAGCACCAAGCCCGCTCGTGCAATATCGGCAAGTAACATGATTGGAATGCGTGGCAGCCGATCAATGAGTACGCCACCGGGTAATGCCACTAATAAAATGGGAATGACACCTGCAAGAGCAAGTATAGACATATTCAAAGGTTGGGCTGCTAAGAATAAGACCGCTATGAACGGGATGGCATCGCGAGTAACAACAGAACCAAATGAAGAAACCGTATGTGCACCAAAAATGGATATAAAGTTGCTATTTTTCCAAATGTTCTTGGTTGTTGCTTCCGACATTGATTTCTTTTGACGTGACATTACGGCTCTTTGTTTTGATTTTAAAGACAATAAGAAGTACTTACTTAATTTGACTCAGTTTTGAGTACATTCTCCTAAATTTTAATCAAAAAATAGTTAAACCGATTTAACTCAGTTTAACTATTTATAATAACGCTAAGTTAACACAATAATGTGTAATAAATTAAGCTTTCTCTAGCGCTTGGCTTACATCGGCAATAATGTCGTCAATGTGCTCAATACCTACTGAAATTCGGATTAAGTCTGAGCTTACACCGGCCGCGGCAAGTTCTTCTTCGTTTAACTGTCGGTGCGTGGTCGAAGCAGGGTGGCAGGCTAATGATTTAGCATCACCTATGTTTACTAAGCGTAAGATCATCTGTAACGCATCAATGAACTTAGTGCCCGCTTCAATGCCACCTTTAATACCAAAGCTTAAAACGCCAGAAGCTTTACCTGAGGTGATTTTTTGGCAAGCGGTATTGTATGGGCTATCGGGTAAGGCTGCGTAATTTACCCACTCAACTTTTTCGTGCTTTTGTAGGTAATCGGCAAGCTTCTCAGCGTTTTCGCAATGGCGATCCATGCGCAATCCAAGCGTTTCTAAACCTTGAAGAATTTGGAAAGAGTTCATGGGTGAAATAGCGGCACCGGTATTACGCAGTGGACCTACTCGGCAACGGCCAATATAGGCTGCTTCGCCTAAGGCTTCAGTGTACACAACGCCGTGGTACGCAGGGTCTGGCTCGTTTAAAACAGCGAAGCGTTCTTTGTGTTTAGCCCAGTCAAATTTGCCCGAGTCTACAATGGCACCGCCAATAGACGTACCGTGACCACCAATGTATTTGGTGAGCGAGTGAACAACAATGTCGGCACCTAATTCGAAGGGGCGGCACAAGTACGGAGTCGCAACGGTATTATCAACGATTAAAGGGATGCCGTGCTTTCTAGCTATTTCTGATAAACGAACAATATCGACAATGTTGCCCGCAGGGTTACCGATAGACTCACAAAAAATAGCTTTGGTCTTATCGTCGATCGCCTTTTCAAAGCCGTCGAAATCATCGTGAGAAATCATGCGTGTTTCAATGCCTTGTCTTGGGAAGGCATGAGCGAACAGGTTGTAGGTACCCCCATAAAGCTGGCTAGTACTTAAAATATTATCACCTGCTTCACAAATACACTGGATCGCGTATGTAATGGCTGCCATGCCAGAAGACACAGCTACTGCACCGATACCACCTTCCATTGCGGCAATTCGCTTTTCTAGCACATCGGTTGTTGGGTTCATGATACGAGTATAAATATTACCGGCTACTTTCAAATCAAATAGATCTGCGCCGTGCTGAGTGTCATCGAATGTGTAGGAAGTGGTTTGGTATATAGGAACCGCTGCAGATTTTGTCGTTTCTTCAGGGGTATACCCTTCGTGTAAAGCAATTGACTCTAATTTCATGTGTTCTCCTATCGTAAACAGGTGAGTGATAAACATCTACAGCATCGATTCTGCCATATAACCTATCAAGTCAAAATGAACATTTCTGTATAAGTTTAGATGATTCGATACGGTGCGATGCACTGCCAGTTGGTATAAAATCGTCATCAAACGGTCATAAGTTTGAAATATTATTAATAATTTAAGGTGAGCAACAGATGACAATTAAAGTAGGCATTAATGGGTTTGGCCGCATGGGACGCTTAGCACTGCGAGCTGCAATAGACTGGGATGATGTAGAGTTCGTACAAATAAATGATCCAGCTGGAAACGCTGAAACACTGGCTCATTTACTCACCTTTGATTCCGTGCATGGCCGTTGCGCTTATGACGCTACAGCACACGGCAATAACATGGCTATCCATAAACATACCATTCGCTGCAGTCAACATAAAACCATAGCTGAAACCGACTGGTCCAACTGTGATGTGGTCATCGACGCCAGTGGTAAAATGAAAACCAAAGCTTTGCTGCAAGCTTATTTAGACCAAGGCGTAAAGCGCGTACTCGTGACCGCGCCGGTAAAAGAAGAAGGTGTGCTTAATGTGGTGATGGGGGTGAATGATCATCTGTACGATAAAACCCAGCACTCGATAGTGACCGCCGCTTCATGTACCACCAATTGCTTGGCTCCTGTTGTTAAAGTGATTCATGAAAAAATTGGCATTAAGCATGGTTCAATGACCACCATTCACAACATCACCAATACTCAAACGATCATAGATGCGCCGCACAGTGATTTACGTAGAGCACGGTCTTGTGGCACCAGTTTAATACCAACTACAACCGGGTCTGCAACGGCCATCACTCATATCTTCCCTGAGCTAAAAGGTAAATTAAACGGCCATGCGGTTCGAGTGCCTTTAACGAATGCCTCATTAACTGATTGCGTATTCGAAGTAAGCCGAGTGGTAACAGCGGAAGAAGTGAATCAGTTACTCAAGGAGGCCGCAGAAGGCGAATTAAAAGACATTCTCGGTTATGAAGAACGCCCATTAGTGTCAATTGATTATAAAACAGATCCTCGCTCTAGCATTGTGGATGCGCTATCAACCATGGTCGTTAATGGCACCCAAGTAAAAATTTATGCCTGGTATGACAACGAGTGGGGTTACGCTAACCGCGTAGCTGAGTTGATGCGAAAGATTGGCTTAGCCGATAAGGACTCATAGCAAATGAATGGGCTTGCTAATCTGCCTGCATCGCTGCGCCAATACATTTTGATCACCGGTAACTATTGGGCGTTTACCCTTACCGATGGCGCACTGCGCATGTTAGTAGTGCTGTATTTTTACGGCTTGGGTTACAGCCCATTTGATATTGCCATGTTGTTTGTGTTTTACGAAGTGTTTGGCGTAATCACCAATTTGTTAGGCGGTTGGTTAGGCGCCCGTTTAGGGCTAAATAAAACCATGAACATTGGTTTGTTTTTGCAAATAATGGCCTTAGCCATGTTACTCGTGCCCGTAAACCTGCTATTAATACCTTGGGTCATGGCCGCGCAAGCGCTCTCGGGTATTGCCAAAGACTTAAATAAAATGAGCGCAAAAAGCGCCATTAAAATGCTCGTGCCTAAAGATGCTGAAGGTCAGTTATTTAAATGGATAGCGATATTAACTGGTTCTAAAAATGCCCTGAAAGGCATTGGTTTTTTTATGGGCGGCACCTTGTTAGCGGCGTTTGGGTTCCGAAACGCAATAGGGATCATGGTGGTGCTGTTAGCGTTGGTTTGGGTACTGAGCCTGATTAAGTTAAAGAAAGATATCGGCAAAGCAAAAACCAAACCCAAATTCACAGAACTTTTCTCGAAAAGCCAAGCCGTAAACGTGCTTTCAGCCGCACGATTGTTTTTATTTGGTGCACGTGATGTTTGGTTTGTTGTTGCACTGCCCGTTTACCTCTCTAGCCAGTTTGGATGGAATCATTCTTGGGTAGGCGGTTTTTTAGCACTTTGGGTTATTGGCTATGGGTTTGTGCAAACCATTGCACCGAAAATAACAGGGTCCGCCAAAGGGCAAAACCCCGATGGCCATCATGCGCTTATGTGGGCGTTACTGCTGAGCGTAATACCCGTACTGATTGCTATGACTTTAATGTTGGAATGGCACGACAAGGCCGCAATCATTGTTGGCCTACTAATATTTGGCGCTATATTCGCTATAAACTCTTCACTGCACAGTTATTTGATAGTGAGCTATGCCAGTGAAGAGGGCGTGTCTTTAGACGTTGGCTTCTACTACATGGCAAACGCCATGGGCCGACTTTTAGGTACCGTGCTTTCGGGTTGGCTATACCAAGATTATGGCTTAATAGTATGCTTGTGGTTTTCTTCGAGTTTTGTAGCCATAGCCGCACTGCTGTCTATCGCATTACCCCGCAATAATGCCCTTAATTAATCGCGCAATTGAATCAGACGTTATCGTTAAGTTTCGGGCACCATTTTTTAGGACACTGTCTAGCGGTTCTAGTTTGGGTATGCAATTAAAAATTACATCAATATTATGTAAGTAAACTTTTTCGTATCCTTCTTCAATGCTACCCACAATGGCTAAAACTTGTTTGGCGTTTGCCGCTTTTGCTATTCGAGCAACACCTACGGGTGTTTTTCCAGAAAGGCTTTGACCATCCATTCTTCCTTCGCCGGTGATGACTATATTGGCATCAAGGCAGGCTTCGGATAATTTTAACGTGTCAGCAACGATATCAATGCCAGGCTTAAGTTGACCTTTCATAAAAGCTAAAAATGCTCCACCTAATCCGCCCGCTGCACCTGCGCCAGGAGTATCGCTTACGTTTATGCCGATATGTTGTTCTATTTTCGTAGCAAAGTGTTTTAGGGCATCGTCTAAATGTGATACTTGCTTCGAGGTGGCGCCTTTTTGTGGTCCAAAGATAGCGCTTGCTCCGTTAGGTCCTACGAGAGGGTTGTCGACGTCGCAAGCAATTTGCCAACTGACGTTTTTAATCTTTGGATGAAGATTGGTGGTATCAATCGAGTCCAATTTTGACAGTGATGCGCCGCCACGCTTTAAAGCATCCCCTTGCTGATCAAAAAACTTAGCCCCAAGCGCCATGAGCATGCCAAGTCCAGCATCGTTAGTCGCGCTACCGCCTAAACCTACTATGACCTTAGAAACGTCTTGATCTAATGCATGAGCGATGAGCTCACCAGTGCCATAACTGCAGGTTATGTCTGGATTGCGCTGTAAAGGTTTTACAAGGTGTAAGCCACTGGCTTGAGCCATCTCTATAACCGCCGTATCGCCAAATAAGCCGTATTGAGCTTCAACCGATTCGCCCAGTGGGTTTTGTACCATGATAGTGATCATTTCTCCGCCGCAGGCTTCAGCCAGTAATGAAGCTGTGCCTTCGCCGCCGTCAGCCATTGGCACTAAGTGGTATTCAGCATCAGGGAGGTGTTGCGAAAAAGCCTGGTGAATGGTTTGTGCTACTTCATAAGCCGTTAAGCTTTCTTTGTAAGAATCTGGCGCGATCACTATTTTCATAAGGTCGGTTTCAAAAAGGCTCAGCATAGAAATATGACGGTTTTAACACTTTAAAGCAAGCTAGCGGTATTCTATACAAATTAGCTTGCAGTCTAGGCAGTATTCAGCAATATTCACATAGTGTCGCTTGGATTTGAGCCGATCGGTTACATGGAATATTAGTCAGAATCAGGAGTAAGAATGCCTTTAGTAGAGCTAGGTCGTTCAAAAAGTTTAAACAGAATAGCCGTTCCAATTTTCTTGCTGGTTGTAGTCATAGGATTGCCTATATCGACACTCCTATTATATGTTGGAATAGATATGTTTATAAACAATGGAGAGGCTTTGTTTCTCCTAACAATCCTAATTGTGCTCGGCTATATGTGGTTTGTTATACTGAGGCATTTACATTTGTTGTATAGCTACCCGTTAATTCAATTCGATGAAAATTTTCTCGTTTTTAGCGAAATGTTATCGGGTCGTAAAGTTTATAATCTAAAGGATATTTCAAAGCCCAAAAAGGTATTTAATTCTGTTTTTTTTATTTACAACGGATGGCCGGCTTTTTTAAATCTCTATGAGTTAACCAATCAAGAGCGTGAACAGCTTTGGACACTAATAGACTAGGAGCGTTGCGCGCAATTCGAAAAAATTATTATTCTAACGAGATCGTATTTATCACCACTAAAGTCTTAAATGACGCAGAGTCATTTCTTTTGACAGCCTACCTCTACTATGTTTAGTATGACTGAAATAATAAAAACAACGGCTGTCAATGAACAGCTTTTACGGAGCGTAATAACTAATGCTGACCGTTTCGAACGCAAGTTTGAGTTTTGGTGGTATTCATGCACTCGTAGACCTCAGTTTTACAGCTCGCGAGGGCGAAATCACTTCAATTATTGGGCCTAATGGCGCCGGTAAAACCAGTTTATTCAATATCATATCGGGCTTTTATCAGCCGCAAAGTGGTGCAATTCTTTTCCAAGGTGAAGACATCACGCGCGAGCGTCCAGACCACCGTGCAAAGCGCGGCATGTCACGTACATTCCAAAATTTAGCTCTGTTTCGGGGTATGTCGGTTCTCGATAACATAAAACTCGGCGGCCATACCCGGTTAAAATCTGGATTGTTCAGTGGCGGTTGGTATTACGGCCGAGCACAACGAGAAGAAATTGCTTTCCGAGAAGAAATAGAGCGCGACATCATCGATTTTCTGGAGTTAGACCATATTCGCAAGGCACCTGTGTCGGCGCTACCGTATGGCTTACAAAAACGGGTCGAGCTCGCTAGAGCGCTTGCGATGAAGCCGAAATTGCTCATGCTCGACGAACCTGTCGCAGGAATGAACCGTGAAGAAACCGAAGACATTGCCCGCTTTATTTTAGATATACAAGAGCAGTGGGGAACAACGATCATATTGGTTGAACACGACATGGGCATGGTTATGGATATTTCTGATCAAGTCGTTGTGCTTAATTTCGGGAAGCAGATTGCAGCCGGTGCTCCGGCCGATGTGCAAGCGAATCCGCAAGTCATTGAAGCCTATTTGGGTAGCAGCGACATGGAGGTGGCTTAATGGCTCAAGTCATCCAATATTTACTCAACGGTATTATGAATGGGGCGCTGTATGCTTTAATTGCAGTGGGTATCGTGTCGATTTTTAAATCGACCAAAGTGGTCAGTTTCGCCCATGGGCATATCATTATGTTTGGTGCCTATTTCTATTTTACATTCGCCGTTATTTTGCCCGGTGCCGAGTTTATGCCAGATTGGGTCGCCAAATGGGAACCAGAATGGCTACTGGCCTATAAAGAAGGGGCCATGATGTTTTCGCCCAAAGCAGCGATAGCGGCGTGGGTGAGTAATCTGCCGCGTATTATTTTGGGCGTGGTAGGGTCGCTGGTTTGCAATGCCTTGCTGGCGGTGTTTATTGAACGTGTATTTATGCGGCCATTGATTGGCAAAAGCAGCCTATCGATGATCCTCTGTACGGTAGGGTTAATCTGGGTGCTTGAGGGTAGCGCGAGTTTAATTTGGTCTGCGGATATAGATCAAGTTCCTCCGTTAGGACCCAACTTTCCTATCCGCTTTACGGTTTTTGATTCACAGGTATTTCTGTTCAGTTCATCGGCGATTAATTTCGTGATCGCGCTCATGATATTTATTGGCTTGTTATTGGTTCTTCGTTTTACTCGTTCGGGCGTTGCTATTAGGGCCACCGCCGAAGATCAATCGACCGCTTACGCTATGGGTATTAATGTTCCTGCAGTATTTACCACAGCCTGGGTTGTAGCGGCTACCACGGGTGCAATTGCTGGGGCCATTCTAGCCAGCCGAAATGGGTTGTCGCCCACACTGGGTTTGTTTGGCTTATCGGTGCTCGCGGTAGTGTTGATGGGCGGCTTAGATTCATACGCCGGTGTGTTTATTGCCTCGATGATTATTGGAATATTTGAAGCCTTTACGCAATGGAAGTTTGGTGGCGAGTACGCTGAAATTGTTCCTTACGTGTTGGTATTGCTGGTCATTATTTGGCGGCCTAACGGGCTGATGGGGCAGGCGGAGATAGAACGAATATGATTACCGGAAATTTTAAAACGACCTACGCCGCCGATGAGAGCCTTTGGAATAATTGGGCGAAGAGAGCGGGATTTATTGCCTCGGTTATTTTTCTTTTTGCGCTGCCGTTGTTTGCCGATAATTATGTGTTGCTGTTAGCCGGGC
The DNA here is from genome assembly GCF_030409715.1 of Reinekea marina. Lineage (NCBI taxonomy): Bacteria > Pseudomonadati > Pseudomonadota > Gammaproteobacteria > Oceanospirillales > Saccharospirillaceae > Reinekea > Reinekea marina. The sequence continues at coordinate 2,509,645 of NZ_JAUFQI010000001.1, read as the reverse complement.
AGATTGCCATTTACGTCATTGCGGTTACCGGGGTAAACGTTTTGGTGGGCTACACCGGTTTAATGTCTCTCGGACATGGCGCGTTTTTCGCGGTGGGAGCATATACCACTGTTGTACTGCATCAGTATGTCGAGCATTTGTTACCGCTCATTACGCTGTTGATTTCTACTCTTGTGGCCGCAGGCTTTGGCTTCTTGTTTGGCTTACCGTCGGTTCGTGTTAAAGGGCTTTATTTAGCGGTTGCCACTCTCTCGGCAAATTTCATTATTTTATTTTTTATTCGTCAAGATTGGCTGGCACCTTGGACTGGTGGTCGGCAAGGTATTGAAACGCCAAACGCTTTCTTCTTTGGCCAAGAAATGCTCACAAACACCCAGAAATATTATTTTATTCTTCCGATTTGCTTAGCAATGGTTTTGTTTGCGCAGAATTTATTTCGAACTCGATTCGGGCGAGCACTAATTGGTATTCGAGACAATGATCACTCCGCTGAAATTCTCGGAATTTCTTTGTTTGCTTATAAGCTAAAAAGTTTTGCTATTTCGGCCGCCTACTGTGGTGCTGCTGGCTCGCTTTGGGCGTATTTTTTTCCGGCCATCTTGCCAGAAGACTTCAGCTTAAACCTTTCAATTACGTTGGTGGTTTGTTTGATCGCAGGCGGTATGGGGCGAACGCTCGGGCCTATATTCGGCACCTTACTGATCTTGATGATTCCAGAAATGCTGAAAATAGTCAGCGGCTGGATCACCGGTGGCGATGGCCGAGCGTTGATTCATTTTAGCTCTATTCGGGATATTGTTTTTGGTCTGATCATTATTCTATTTCTAATTTTCGAACCCATGGGTCTGGTGTCAATATGGGATCGTTTCTGGCGAGTGGTAGCACGCTGGCCATTCTCAAAATAAAAACAAGGGGAACCAACCATGTCCATGAAACGTCGTACCTTTATTAAAGCAGGGGCAGCATTAACCGCAGCCAGCTTTGCGCCTGCCATTGTTCGAGCCGAAGAAAAAGTTTGGCGGGTTGGAGGGTCGTTACCAATGACGGGCCCGTTTGCCACGGCTGGGCAATTAGTGGCGCCGGCACTAACCGATTTTACCATGATGGTAAATGACGCCGGCGGTATTGGTGGTAAACCTATGAAAATTGAAGTTGAAGACTCTGGGTACGTACCCAAGAATGCCTTGGCAAACTTCGAGCGTGCTCGCGCCAGTGGTCCGTTGCATGGTTATTTTGGAGATTCAACCGGCTTTATGGAACTAGTGGGGCCTTCTTTAACAGGCGAAAACGCCGTGATGATGATGTCGACTTCCTTTGCGTCGTCTCTTGCTGATCCGGCTAAACGGCCGTACCAGTTTATGGCCGGTCCCAGCTATCAAGATCAGGTTGAAATATTACTTAAAGACATAGCGAGCAAAGGCGGAAAAACCGTCGCGTTGATTTATTCAGATTCTGAGTTTGGTCGTGATCCAATTCCGCATGCTAGAAAAGTGTGTGAATCATTAGGTATCAAGATTGTATTGGAAGAAGTCACGAAAACAGCGGGCGCCGATATTGAGTCACACGTTACCAAGCTGGCTCAAGCTAATCCAGAATACGCCATACTACAAGGTTATGTCACTGGCGTATGGCCACAGCTGATCGGTGCTGCTAGAGCCTTTGGTTTGCCGACTCAATTCATGGGTACTTTCTGGGGCATGGAAAAAGTGGTTGCCGATAAAGTGACCGATCAAGCCGGTCCATTTTTAGATGGCTATCAAGGTGTTATGCCATACCGTTATTTCTACGATATGGAAGACGCGCCTTATTACCAAATGGTAAACGCTTGGAAGAAGAATCAGAATCCAGATTTTCCAGGGTACATCGTTACCTGGGCGTTAGAGGCTTACATCAATTTATTAATTTGGAAAAAATCGATGGAAATCAACATCGAAGCCGATAAACCGATTACCGCCGATAATTTAATGGCGTCTATGCGTTCCATTAAAGATTGGGATACGGGCGGGTTTTTCGGAAAGCCAGTCTCATTAGCTGAACACAAAATTGGCCAAGGTCGAGTATACCGCTACAGCGCAGAATCTAAGTTGTTTACGCCGGTATCTGATTGGATAGAAACATAATCATAGGTGGGTCGGATAACCGACCCAAGCGTTGCCCGATAAACCTATAATAGGATCAATGAATGCTGCAGATCAACAACATCAACGTGAATTATCATCATGCCGTTCAGGTATTGAAAGGTTTTTCTATTTCGGTAAAACCGGGAGAAATCACCGCGTTGCTGGGGGCGAATGGAGCCGGTAAAACCACGGTTCTAAAAGCGGCCTCAGGGTTGTTGGCGCTAGAAAACGGCCATATTGAAGCGGGGGATATCATCTTTGACGGGGATTCTATTCGCCAGTTAAAGCCTCATTTATTAGCACGCCGGGGCTTGGTTCATGTGAGGGAAGGGCGTTGTATCTTTGCCGAAATGACGGTTGAAGATAACTTAAAAGCAGCAACCTATGCTTTAACAGGGCGTAAGCCCAAGCAAGCGTTTGATCAGGTATACACTTACTTTCCACGATTAAAAGAGCGCTCGCGCCAGTTAGCGGGTTTACTTTCTGGCGGCGAGCAGCAAATGCTGGCAATGGCACGAGCGTTAATTGCCGAACCTAAACTGATTTTACTCGATGAGCCTTCGTTAGGCTTAGCGCCAAAGTTGGTTGAAGAGATATTTTCCATCATTGCGCAGATAAACCGTGAGCAAAATGTAAGTATGTTACTAGTTGAGCAAAATGCACGGGCCGCATTTTCTGTTTCTCATCAGGGTTACATTGTAGAGAACGGAAAAGTTGTGCTGGAAGGGCGTATAGAAGAACTGAAAGCGAATGAAGACATTCAGACTTTTTATCTGGGCATGGGAGACTCAGATGAAGAGAAGTCTTTCCGCAACGTTAAACATTACAAGCGACGTAAGCGCTGGTTGAGCTGAGGACAAATAATGGAATCGTATTACAGCCTAACTCAGATTCTGCAACGAAATGCTGAGGCTTACCCAAACGAGATCGCATTACGGCAGAAAAAGCATGGCATCTGGCAGCAGAAAACTTGGCAAGACTTCTTAAAGGTTACTCAATCTATTGCCGCAGGTTTAATTGAACTGGGCGGAGAGCGTGGCTGTCATATCGGTATTATTGCCGAGAACTGTGAAGAGTGGGTGCTCGCGCAACTAGGCATTAACTTTATGAGTGGTGTGGTTTGTGGTGTCTACCCAACCAGCCCTTCGAATGAAGTGGTTTACCTATTAAAAAGTGCCGACTGCACGATGGTGTTTTGTGAAGACCAAGAGCAGGTCGATAAAGTTTTAATGGTTGAAGACCAGCTGCCATTATTAAAGCACATTATTGTTTTTGACCCAAAAGGGTTAGAAAAATACGATCATTGCAAGCTAATAACCTTAGACACTTTGCAGGCTACTGGTGCTCAAGCGTTGCAAGCTAATCCGAACTGCGTCAACGAATGTCATGAGCAACAAGGCAAAGATGATACCGCCCTCATTGTTTTTACCAGTGGCTCTACCGGGCTTCCTAAGGCGGCGATGATTTCGTACGAAAATATATGGCATGAAATGCTGGTGATTCGAGATGCCATTGATACCGTGCCGGGTATGAACTTACTGAGCTACCTTCCTTTGTGTCACATTGCAGAACAGGCGATGTCGACACTAAACTTGTTGATTAATCGGGTTGTTATTAATTTTGGTGAAAGTTTGCGGACTATCCGTACTGACCTGCAAGAAATTTCACCCGATGTGTTCTTTGGTGTGCCGCGTATATGGGAGAAAATGCAAGCGGAGATTAGCGTATTAGCCTCGCGAAGCGGTCGCTTACGAGGTTGGTTAATTTTGCGTGCCATGGGCCGTGCTGCTGAACTCGGCGAAGTATTGCCTTTAAATTGGTCGTTGTCACAAAAGCTCAACTACGCTTTTTGGAATGCATTGGTTTACAAGCATCTTCGTGCCTATTTGGGGTTGGCTCGTTGCCGCTTTGCGATGACGGCAGCGGCGCCTATTTCACCTTCTTTATTGTCGCAGATGCGAGGTATGGGTATTCGAATTTGTGAAATTTTCGGAATGACAGAAACGACCGGTGCCGCCACCATTCAGCCTTGGCACATGAACTCATTAGGTAGAGTCGGGCAACCCTGTACTAATGTTGAATGTAAAGTAATCGAAGACGGTGAGCTACTGGTAAAAGGTGGCATTATCTTCAAGGGCTATTATAAAAACGACCAAGCCACCGCAGAAGCGATTCATGACGGTTGGTTGCATACTGGCGATATTGCTGAAGCCCATCCAGACGGGTCCTTTAGTATTATCGACCGTAAAAAAGACATTATGATTAATGCCGCCGGTAAAAACTTATCGCCAAGTTTAATCGAAAATACCGTGAAGGCTTCGACCTATATCAAAGAGTGTATCGTCATTGCCGATCAGCGCCCCTATGTAACAGCCTTGTTGCAAATAGATCCCGATGCCGTTCCAACGTGGGCTGAACAGAATAATATCAGCTACACCACGTTTAAATCGTTAACACAGTCTGCTGAAGTTAGAGCATTAATTGCCGAAGAAGTGGAAAAAGCCAATACGCAACTGGCGCGGGTTGAACAGATAAAAACCTTTTATCTGCTTCCGAAAGAGTTGGATCATGACGACGGTGAAGTAACCGCCACAATGAAAGTTCGTCGTAAAAGCATTGCCGAGCAATATCAGCAGGAAATTGAAAATTTATATCGCCCTGAATAGGGGGCTTTTGTAAAGTTTCCTTCAGTTGGCGGTGCGATTATTCTTCTTCGGTTTTTGTTTGGGCGCGTTTCACTCGAATCGATTCGTTACCTAGCTTTTTATAGTTTAAGTTTTGAATAGCGGCTTTCGCTTCACCAGATTTTGGCATCTCAACAAAAGCAAAGCCTTTAGATTCGCCCGTCTCTTTGTCGACAACAATGTTGCAAGACTGTACGTTGCCATATTCTTTAAATAAAGTTTCCAATTCTTCTTTGGTGGTCTTACGGTCTAGATTACGTATAAGTATTTTCATGGTTATCCTGATTTACATTAAATTAATAAAAGGGGTAGTTTGTACTTTTTAAAACTTAGTTGTTTCTGTGGCGTTTGCAAAGCCAATCATTGCGTCTGTAATGGTTGTTAAATCGACTTCTCTTATTACGTAAGCGGGCATAATGTATACGATTTTGCCGAATGGTCGTACCCAAACACCCCGCTCAATAAAGTAGTTTTGTGTTGAGGCGGTATCAACTGGCTCTTTCATGACCATAACGCCAATAGCGCCTAGGGTGCGAATGTCTTCAACACAATTTAAAGCCCGTAACGGCGATAGAGCTTGAGTAAGCTGGTTTTCAATGTTGCGTACGCGGCTTTGCCAGTCTGACTCTATGAGTAAGCAAAGAGACGCATTGGCGGTAGCGCAGGCCAAAGGGTTACCCATAAAGGTAGGCCCGTGCATAAATACCCCCGCTTCAGAGGCGCACACACCTTCGGCAACATCATCGGTGGCTAAAGTGGCTGCTAAGGTCATATAACCCCCAGAAATAGCCTTGCCTAAGCAAAGAATGTCGGGTGTTATATTGGCGTGTTCGCAAGCAAACATTTTTCCGGTACGGCCAAAGCCGGTGGCAATTTCGTCGGCGATCAACAGTAAACCGTACTTGTCGCACCATTGGCGAATTAGAGCGAGCCACTGTGGGTTATAAATACGCATACCGCCAGCACCTTGCACAATAGGCTCAATGATAAAGGCCGCCAATTCATCGGCTTGCTGGGCAATTTGTTTTTCAAATTGTTGTGCGAGTACAGTATCGACAGGGGTATCAAAACCAAGCGGAATCTCTCCTAAAAAGAGATTGCTGGCAAGGGCGCTTTCAAACAAGGTGTGCATGCCATTCACGGGGTCACACACACTCATCGCTCCAAAGGTATCGCCATGGTAGCCGTTGTTCACTGTCACAATTTTAGATTTATTGGGCTTGTTTTTGCCTGCCCAGTATTGCATGGCCATTTTTAACGCGACTTCTACCGCTATTGATCCTGAATCGGCTAGAAATACTTTTTGTAGGGCGTCAGGAGTAATGTCGACCAGTTTCTTACCCAGATCAACGGCGGGTTCGTGTGTTAAACCGCCAAACATAACGTGCGCCATGGTTTGGGTTTGTTCAATAATGGCTTGGTTAATTTCGGGAACATTGTATCCATGAATCGCCGACCACCATGAAGCCATACCATCGATCACTTGGGTGCCGTCTTCAAATTCAATTCGAACCCCTTGAGTGCTTTTTACTGGGTAGCAAGGCAGTGGGTGGGTTGTCGACGTATAGGGGTGCCAAAGGTGGTTTTTATCGAAATTTAAATCTATCGTCATGGTTAAACGGTCCCCTTAAAAATAAATTAAGGCATGTTATTACCAGCGCTTCGGATTACCGAAGCCACTGAAAATAACATGCCTTAGTAGAAGCGTTTTAAATTAAGCCAGAGTTTTAAGTTGCTCGGCCTGCGCATTAAGGTCGGTTAGCTTATCTTGTAAAGCAGCGGCCTTTGCTTTTTCTTTATCTACGACCTCTTGAGGTGCTTTGCCAATAAACTTTTCATTGTTCAGCTTGCCTTCAATGCGTGCCAGTTCTTTGTTGATTTTTTCGGCTTCTTTAGCCACTCGTGCTAATTCTGCATCGACATCAATTAATCCAGCCATAGGGACCAATACTTTTAATTTCTCAACTAAAGCGGTGGCACTGTGCGGTACATCTTCGCCTTCATTAACCCAGCTGATGCTTTCTAGTTTAGCCAGCTGTTTTAAGAACGCCGCGTTTTCTTCAAACCGTCGCTTATCTTCAGCGTTTCCATTTTGCAATAAAATTGGAATGGCTTTACCTGGTGAAATATTCATTTCACCGCGAATGTTACGCACACCCATGATCACGCCTTTCACCCATTCTAAATCGGCTTCGGCAGCGGCATCGACTTTACTTTCATCGGCAATCGGGAACGGCTGTAACATCAATGAGTCGCCAGAGGCACCTGAAACTGGCTTAATATTTTGCCAAATTTCTTCAGTAATGAACGGCATAATAGGGTGCAACAAACGCATTAGGGTTTCCAGTACGCGCACTAAGGTTTGGCGTGTACCGCGCAATTGCGCTTCTGTACTGTCTTCATTCCACAGTACAGGTTTTGAGAGCTCTAAGTACCAAGAGCAGTACTCGTTCCAAATAAAGTCATATAAGTTTTGGCTCATTAAATCGAAACGGTATTGTGCGTAGTGCTTGTGTACTTCGGCTTCTAGTGTTTGCAAGCGAGATTGAATCCAACGATCGGCCAGGGTAAATTCAACGTCGCCCCCATTTTGCCCGCAATCTAAAGGTGCGCCAAAATCGTCACTTTCTTCGATACGCTCAAAGGTGTTTTGCATCACCATGCGCGATGCATTCCAAATTTTGTTGCAGAAGTTTCGGTAACCTTCAAGGCGCTTAACGTCGAAGTTTATGTCGCGAGACAATGATGCTAAAGACGTGAGTGTAAAGCGCAGTGCATCGCTGCCGCTTTCGGCAAAGCCTTCAGGGAAAGATTTACGAGTTCCTTTAGCAACTTTCTCAGCCAGTTTTGGCTGCATCATGCCACTGGTACGTTTATTGACTAACGATTCAATGTCGATGCCGTCGATTAGGTCAATGGGGTCTAAAACATTGCCCTTAGACTTAGACATTTTCTGACCGTTCTCATCACGAATTAAGCCCGTTACATAAACTGTTTTGAACGGTACTTGTGGTTGGCCGTTTTCATCTTTAATGAAATGCATGGTCATCATGATCATGCGTGCCACCCAGAAGAAAATAATATCGAAGCCCGTTACTAATACATTGGTCGGGTGGTATTTCATCACCTCTTCCATATTGTTAGGCCAACCTAGGGTCGAGAATGTCCACAGCGCCGAACTGAACCAAGTGTCTAATACGTCTTCGTCTCTACGTAAGGTAACGCTGTCGGCAATGTTGTATTTGCTACGAACTTCTTCTTCGTTGCGACCTACAAAAACGTCACCTGTTTCGTTGTACCAAGCCGGAATTTGATGACCCCACCAAAGCTGTCGAGAAATACACCAATCTTGAATGTTATCCATCCAACGGAAGTATTCGTTCTCGAACATTTTAGGTACAAATTCAATTTGCCCAGAGCGTACGGCTTCAGCAGCTGGAACTGCTAACTTAGTCGCGGAGACATACCATTGATCGGTTAACCAAGGTTCTACAACAGCACCGGATCGGTCACCACGTGGCACCATTAGGGTGTGGTCTTTAATGGAATCGAGTAGGCCAATGGCCTCGAAATCGGCAATGATTTTTTTACGAGCATCGTAACGATCTAAGCCTGCGTACCCTTCAGGGAGAGTGCCGTCGAAATCGTCAACGGCTTTACCGCTGTAGTCGAAAGCCTGTGCGGTTGCTAAAACAGCGGCGCTTTGGTCGAAAATATTGATCACTTGTGATTGGTGACGTTTGCCCACTTCGTAGTCGTTGAAATCGTGTGCGGGGGTGATTTTTACACAGCCCGTTCCGAAATCCATTTCAACATAATCATCGGCCACAATCGGAATTTTACGTCCTACCAGAGGTAAGTCTACAAACTTGCCCACTAAACTTTCGTAGCGCTCATCTTCTGGGTGAACCGCAACAGCCGAGTCGCCTAGAATAGTTTCAGGGCGGGTCGTTGCAACCACAAGGTAATCTTTACCGTCGGCCGTTTTAGCACCATCGGCCAGAGGGTAGCGGAACTGCCACATGTGGCCTTGTTCTTCTTTGTTCTCTACTTCTAAGTCAGAAATGGCGGTGTGGAATTTAGGGTCCCAATTCACCAGGCGCTTACCGCGGTACAGCAAGCCATCATCGTGCAAGCGAACAAATACTTCACGAACGGCTTCACTCATGCCATCGTCCATCGTGAAGCGCTCACGAGACCAATCAACCGAATCGCCTAAACGTCGCATCTGTGAACCAATGGTGCCGCCAGACTGTTCTTGCCATTCCCAAATACGGTCAATAAAGCTTTCACGCCCTAAATCGTGGCGCGTTTTGCCTTCTGCCGCGAGTAATCGCTCTACAACCATTTGAGTTGCAATGCCCGCGTGATCAGTACCAGGCTGCCAAAGTGTTTCTTTACCCATCATTCGATTGTAACGAGTGAGCGCATCCATAATGGTTTGTTGGAAGGCGTGACCCATGTGCAAGACACCCGTGACATTGGGCGGTGGAATCATAATGCTGTATGTTTCTTCACCTTGACCGTTGGGCTTGAAGTAACCTTTCTTCTCCCAAATGTCGTAATGCTTGCTTTCAATATTATGTGGTTGATACGTCTTTTCCATGGGAATGGGGTGCTCTCTGTCTCACTTACGAATAAATGGCTGTGTTATTTGTTTAGGGTGTAACTTCGAATAGGCTGATTATACATAAGTCAAAGGCTTGGGTCAGGCTCATTGCTCATCTTTTGGTTCAGAATCTTCGCTGCGTTCAAAGCCTTCAGGAATAGGCAGGTCATGGTCTTTGTACCATTGCGTGACCAAGGTTTTAAAATCTTGCTGTAATCGATTGCGTAATTCACTTTCAAACAGCGACATATAGTCATTGACAGCGCTTTCGATCCAGCTTTCGAACATATGCTCCATTTGCTCGATGACCATGCTTGGGTCGGGAGCGCTGGGTTTGGGTTGTTCTTCTTTCAGTATTTCTTCAATAGGCCGTACGGGCGTAATGCGGGCTAGTTCTTGAGCCGCGTGCGTTTCAGCTTCATTGCGAATGCTAATTAGCTCTGATAATGATTGGCTCGATAAAAACGGGTTTTTGGGGTTAACGGTTGTTGGCGCTCTGTGCCCAACAATTTCTTCCAACGTCGGAATCACCGGCTCAGATTTAGAAATCTTATCTAAGCTTTTTTGTATAGCTTCTAAGTCTTCCAGAAGCGTGTGATTCTGAGGTTGTTTCGACACGGTTAAACCCTATCCCTTAAATCATGACGAGTTAAAGCATAGCCACGATCTTTGTAGAATTTATAGCGAGACCGAGAAGCGTTAAGCACAGAAGGCTCTTGGCTAACTACTTCAAAGACACGCTCAAATCGAGAGAAATAGTTTGGCGTTTGGTTACATAGGTTTATGAGAACTTGGTGGTGTTGACCACAAGCATCACTGCAACTGATTTGAATAGGATGAAAATCCTCTTCAATGTGTTCGTGTGCTAAAAAAGAGTCGGGCGAACTGGCCCATAATCCTTCACTGACCGCACGCTGATGCGCCTCGTCTTCTGTACTGATGAGTACATTCAACGATTGGGACTGCGCTTTTCGTATGAGCCGAGTGACATATTTAATACGCTCATGCTCTTGAAACGCCGGCAAAATATGAAAATCTACCTTAGTCATGAATATCGCTTTTCTTTATAAGCTGTAGGGCTTTGAATTTTACACATTTTTGCGCGGAATGGGGCTATTAATCAAGCTTAATTACTGGGATGTGGCGGATAATTAAGAACCAGATCACCTATTGTCAGGCAAAAAAAAGCACTCCTCAGAGTGCTTATATTCATTAACAGGGTTAATCCTGAATTACTGATTCAAGAGATACTGTGTCAACATGGCCACAGGGCGACCAGAAGCACCTTCTTTAGCTGAAGACCAACCAGTGCCGGCAATGTCTAAATGTGCCCACTTGTAGTTTTTCGCATATTCACTTAAAAATACAGCCGCCGTAATAGAACCGCCGGCACGTGTGCCCACATTACGCATATCGGCATATGGTGATTTCAATTGGTCTTTATAATCATCCCAAAGAGGCATTGCCCAACCACGATCCCAGCTAGCAATACCCGCGCTTACAAGCTCTTGTTGCAATACTTCGTCATTCGCGTAGACGCCAGTAGCATGGTGCCCAAGGCCTATAACAATAGCGCCCGTTAACGTAGCGATGTCGACAACAGATTTCGGTTCAAATCGCTCAACGTACGTTAAGGTATCACACAACACCAAACGGCCTTCGGCATCTGTGTTAATAATTTCAACAGTTTTGCCGTTCATGCAGGTAACAACATCGCCTGGGCGAGTCGCGCCACCACTGATCATGTTTTCAGCCGTTGCAACCACACCAATGACGTTCATGTTTGGCTTTAATTCTGCAATGGTGTTCATGGTGCCAATAACTGAGGCCGCGCCCAGCATGTCCCATTTCATTTCTTCCATGCCTGCTGGTGGCTTTAAGCTGTAGCCGCCTGAATCAAATGTTAAGCCTTTACCCACTAATACGTGAGGCTTCTCGCCAGCTGGACCGCCGTTGTATTTCATGACAAGTATTTTGCCGCCTTTTTCACTGCCACGAGAAACAGCCATGAAAGCACCCATACCCATCTCTTCTAGTTGAGCTTCTTCTAAAATCTCCACTTCAACTTCATCGTACGCATCGGCCAAATTCGTAGCCTGAGCGGCTAAGTAATCTGGGTCACAAATGTTAGCGGGTAGGTTGCCCAGCTCACGAGCAATGTTGGTACCGTGTGCAATAGCTTTAGCATTGACAATGGTTTGGTCTAACTCGGTTGCTTCCGTTATGAAGTGAATCTCTTCGAGCGTTGTTGAATCAGCTTTTTTGCTCTTAGTCGTATCGTATTCATATAGACCGGTCAAAATAGTTTCGGTGCATTTACCAGCACACCAAACAGCATCGCGAGAAGAAGTCGTGATGTCATCAACACAAAGCGCCAATGATTTCGCTGAACTGCTCTTGATAGCCGCCGTTACAGAGGCCATGGTCTTGATGATTTCAGCTTCTTTAAAGTTTTCGGCTTTGCCGCAGCCAATTACAACCACGTGCGCAGCGGGTAAACCGGTGTGACCAATTAGAGGCGTCACTGAACCCAGATCGGATTTTATTGTTTTGTTATCAACCAGTGACTCAATAAGTGCAGATTGACTGTCTTTTAGGGCTGAAAAGCTTTTTGTGTCGGCGTCTTCAAAGAGGAATGCAACCATCAGCTGCTGGGAAATATCTTTGATAGGGGAGTTTGAATATGTAATTTTCATGGGTGAGTTCCATTTGTTATTCAAGTGAGCGTTTTAATTATAATGATGAGTTGACTTATAAAGTGCCAACTTCGTTACTTTCTAGGTTTAAAGGTTAATTGTGTGCCGCTGGCCATATCTTGCCAGGTGCGCTTTGACGGTGTAAACAGCCATAAAATGCCTATTAAGCCTATAGCATAGCTGGGTACCGCTACTATTAACCGTGTGAATAATTGCTTTGCTTTAATTGGGGTCTGATCTACCGATTGCAACTGTATTTTCCAAGCTTTCATACCAACGGTTTGCCCTGATCGATGCCAAAAATATACGAAATACAAGGCTATAACGGCCAGAATATAAAGCTTAAAAAAGATGTTTTCGCTGGAAATAGCTTCTTCACCGGTCAGGCTATGGTTGATGGCAACGGCAAAAAAACCAAAAACCATCAACAATCCTAACAATACGAGCCAGTCATAAACGACACTGCCAATAATTCGGTATAACGCTACATTTGACTTTTCTATCGACACAAAGAGACCTATAGATATTCGCTTTTTCGGGCAGGATATGGGAATAACTGAATGATGCCAAGTAAAGTGCATCAGTTATCGTAGAGTTAGGCTGTAAATTCTTGTAAAATGTTGCCTTTCTATCAGGGTCAAACAAATGGATACGCTAGATTTACCAATTGAAATGCTTGAATCAAACGCGTCTGAAGCGGCGGCGTTATTGAAATCGCTCAGTAATGAAAGCCGTTTATTAATATTATGTAACCTGATTTCAGGTGAAAAATGCGTTGGCGAATTAAATGAACGCATCCCGTTGAGTCAATCGGCCTTATCGCAGCACTTAGCTCGTCTACGAAATGACAAGATGGTGAAAGTGCGCAAAGAGGCTCAAACGGTTTATTATTCTATAGCAAGCCCACAAGCTGAAGCGATCATCTCCGTACTTTATAAACTATATTGCGCGAAATAGGCTCTGATTAGAGCCTAAATCCTCTCTTTTTCCCTTTTTAGGCGTCATTGTTGACGTGACTGAAGGTGATTCTGTTCAATTTTGGCTGTTCAATTTTTAGACATATATCACGAAATTAAAATAAGTTAAGTCAATTAACGGTCTTAAATTTGACAAACTGCCATGACTTCTATAATTGTAGTACATTATTTATTCAATTCAGGGATGGAAGCCTAATTCAGCATCGAGGTTCACGATCATGACGGCAGCGAAGGTCTCTAGAATTCATTCACCATCCTATTCCCCTAAAGATTTTCCCCCAATGCCTCCTAGAATTAGACTGGCGGCTAATTGTTGGGAGCGTGTTTGGTGGCTTACCCTGCATCAAGATCTTAAAGAACCTCAAGAATTAACCGGGTTTTTAGATCAATTTGTTACCGATAGTGTGAAAATTAGAGCCCAAATGCGAACTCGCCGTCGCCTGTGTTTTGCTGTAACAACAACGGGTTTAGACGAAAACAGTGAGTTTGAAATTGCCATGACAATTATGGCTTATTTGGAGCGAAACTTAGGCGCAATCGAGCGGGTAGAAGATCGGCCCGCAACAATGTGGCCTTACGAAGAATTTGCTTTATAGCAACTTAGTGGTGTAAAAACCACTGGATAATAGACACCAACCAAATCATTCCCGCCAAGGTGATGCTTAAAAAAACCGCTGCAGACCCCATATCTTTAGCTCGCCCAGACAATTCATGAAACTCTAATCCTACACGATCAACAATGGCTTCAATTGCACTGTTCAGTAATTCTACGATCAAAATCATGATAACCGATCCTATCAGTGCAACAGCGTGGAACCAGCTTGTTGCAAATAAAGGCATCAATAAAAAAGCGCACAATAACAGCAATAGCTCTTGTCGGAACGCTTCTTCATGTTGAGCGGTAGCGATAAGACCACGATAACTGTATTGAGTAGCCAGCCATATGCGTTTAATGCCATTGGGCTTTTTTTCAGGAATCGATGTACTTTTGTTGCTTGAAATATCTTGCTTCATAAGGTCAGAGCATGCTTATAATTTGAGGCGTATGGTATAGCAATACACTCATCAGGCAAGGCTTGTTTTTAGGTGGCTCGCAACTGGCGATTAGTTTTAGCTGTGGCCTTAAAGCCAATAGGGTCTTCAGGCCAAGGGTGCTTCGCGTATCGCCCGCGAAGCTCCTTTCGAACTTCTGGGTAAATGTTACGCCAGAAATGAGGTAAGTCGTGCACTGTTGCAACGGGCCGACCATTCGGGGCCGTGAGCTCTAAGGTTATGGCCAAATTGTTTGCCACGGTTGGTTGTTCATTTAAACCAAAGGCTTCTTGGAGCTTTAATTGGGCAACCACTTTACTGTGTTGAGGTTGATACGCTAAAGGGACTGACCGACCAGAAGGGCATTGCCATAGCTTTGGGCACAGTTGGTCAAGTGTGGCCAGTTGCTCATAACCAGCCCAATGCTTAAAGGCCGATACGGTATCTAAATCCGCTAAGGCGTTTAGTCCTGTTAAAAATGGTTGAGCGATTCCCAGCCAAGCCGATGCGTCGGGCCATTTTGGCCAGTTATTCAGTGCCTTCGTTGCAATTTGCCAGCGCTGTTTTAAAGCGAGCAAGTTTGAGTTTATCGGTAACGCACTTTCTCCGTGATTGGCTATGTAGTTTTCCCAAGCATGTGTTTTCTCTTCAGGGTTTGCTTTAAAGGGCTCTTGCTTAATGACTATTTGACCGACCGTCTCAATACGCCAAAACTCTTGCCGTTGACTTGGCCGAAATTGCACTGTCTGATTTACTTTTATTGCTTTAAACGCCGTATCAGCATCGATAGGCAAAGCATGAAAAACACGAATACTGCGATCCTGCTGGTGGCCTTCGAGCATCAGTGACCACTCACTATTATTGGCGTTCATAAAGCTGACGGAGGCGCCATTAAAGAGTTTCGGCGCACCATTTGTTGGTGAATAAATTAATCGTTGTTGAAATGCTTTGACTAAGGCAAAAGAATCTAATGGTTTAAATTGCGGAGGAATATCTTGCTTGAGTCGCTTTGCAAGACGTTTTACTTCATTTCTGATTTGTAATTGGTTGGGCATTGAAGTTGGCTTTAAATTTTGAGCCAATTGGGCCGGATCAACGGATAACGTTGCCGCAAATACTATTGCCGCTGGCAAGCATTCGTAATGTTCGGCGGTCACAACAAAATTAGCCAACGCAGGGTCAAGCCCTGTCGCTAACATGGCTTCTCCATGCTGAGTGATGTGTCCGTCTTTAAGTGCGCCCCATTGTTCACACTTTTGCTCGGCCGTTTCTACTCTGTTTTTATCGGGCTGGGTTAACCAAGAGGCCTGATCGAACCGAGTTCCCCATAAGGCAAGTTGCAAAAGGCTTAGGGTTAAATCAGCCTGAGTTATTTCGGCAGGTTGGTAGGGAACTCTAGATTGATGTTCATCTTCGCTCCATAGTCGAAAGACCTTTCCTGGTCCTAGGCGTCCTGCACGACCGGCTCGCTGAGTGGCGCTTGCTTGGCTGATTCTTCGGGTTTTTAGCGCTGAAATTCCAGTAATAGGATGCGTAGTGGCAAAGCGCTCTAGGCCGCTGTCGATTACAGTATGAACGTTGGCGAGCGTTACACTACTTTCAGCGATATTCGTAGCTAATATGACTGTTTTTTCGACTGTGTTCAGCTGTTCTAGATTAGGGGTGTTATTTAGCTGTCCATGAAGAACCATTACAGGGATGGTGTTGTTGATAGTTCGCTCAATCGCTCTAATTTCTTTTAAACCTGCTAAGAACACTAACAGGTGAGAGTGGCTATTTTGCCAAATTTTTTCAATGAAATGGGCGAACTCTGTGCTGCGGTTTAAATCAAGTTTTTGATATTCAATGTCAATTGGATAGCTAAAGCCAGGTGACGCAATCAACGGAAATTCGGTCATTTTTTGAAGTTGCTCTACTTCTAACGTTGCCGACATGATGATCAGTGGCACCGGCTCATCGAGTAGTGCAATGGTCTCTTGAATTAGCGCAAAACTGACATCCTGATCAAGTGCTCGCTCATGAAATTCATCCATAATAACCGTGCAATTAGAAACAGATTCAGGGTTATTTAAGAGCATCTGTAAAAAACTACCATAGCTGGTTACTACGATACGCGTTTGGTTGCTTAGGCACTGATCTTGTCGCAATTGATAGCCAACGGTCTCCCCAACCTTTTGATTTAAATTGTTGGCTAATTGATTAGCAGCTAGCTTTACAGCAATCCGCTTTGGAATCAGTAAGAATGTTTTTTTAAAGGGTAAGGCAAGGCCCCAGAGCGGCAGTTGTGTTGATTTCCCTGAGCCTGGAGGCGCACTGACAATGCAGCCGCCCGCTTGCCAAGCCGACAAAACTTCAGATTTAATGGATTCAATGGGCAGTTGTGGCATTTTTAACCCAGAATATTGCCATAGGGTATAAATCTATTGGTCGATACTTGTCGTATCCAGGCAATCAATGTTTTATCTGGGAATGCTTGCTTCTGTTTTAATACTTTACTGGCCCAAATGGCTGGGTTTTTGTCGCCTGCTTGCCAGTCAGTCCACTGTGTTTCGGCCAAGGTAAAAAAGCGTACTAAATGCGTCAATTGCGCTACATCAAGTGTCTCCAGTGTGTCTTGCCATTGAGTAAAGGGGCGCTTCATCCATGGCTGCAACGGCAATATTTCGTCGGGACAATTTGAAGGCAGTTGGTCAATTGGGTTTAGTTCCAATGCGCGGTTTAGAGCTTCGGAAGGAAAGGCATCGTTTTCAGAAGCCGGTGTCCATATTTCAGTCATTGAGAATCTCTCTTACGGTTATATTGCTGAGCTCTTTCTATTAGTGTTATTGCCATTCTCGGCTCAAGGGCGCTTTAAATAAGCTCACTAATTCTTCACTAGAATGAGTGATGGCACTGATCAGCTGCAGTTTTGTGAGCACCGCTTCCACACTCATGTGCCCACATTCTATGGCGTTATGCTCTTTAAACATAGCGCCAGCCGCGTAAAGTTCGAAATCGACCGACCCTTCATAACATTGGCTGCGAATAAATATCGGTATGTTCTTCTCGGTGGCCTGCGCCAACAATTCTAAAAAGGTTGGATTACTTGGGGCGTTTCCATTTCCAAATGCATTAATAATTATGGCGCGATAGTCACCACTAATCATCATCGAAAGGGTTTCAAACGTGGTACCTGGAAACAGCGTAAACAGACCGATTTTAACATCTTTCCATTGGGACAACTGTGAAAACGGATGGGTCTTTGGCTTAGGCGACGGAGTATTCCACTGCACGTCTTGCCACTGGCAGGCAGTAAATGCCTGATGCTTAAAGGTCGTTGCCTTGGTGACTTTTGCCGCCGGCAGTAAAGAATCGCCCACGGCCACCATAACTTCAGCTCGCTTGCTTTCTAAGCCTTTAAGTGCCAGCGCTAAATTGGCAAGTGCGTCGGTATTTTTTGTACCAATTGGCAGCATAGAGCCAGTAATAACGACAGGTATTTCACAGCCAGCTAACAGGTAGCTTAATGCAGCCGCGCTGTAAGATAGAGTATCGGTTCCGTGAATCACTAACGCACCATCAAGGTTTCCTTGGCTCATTGCATCGACAATCAACATTTTAATGTCGAGCCAATGCTGTGGGTTTAAATCAGATGAATCCAGTAGCGGCTGCCACTGCTCCCAGCTTAAACGATGGGCTCGCCATGCATCGAGTTCAGCGGCTGTCTGCATGGATTGCTCTATGATACCAGCGCTGGGAGTAAGGCCTTTAGGACCGTCGACCATGCCAATGGTGCCGCCAGTATTAATAATGAGGTAGTGCGCCATAAGGTTTCCAATTAATTATATAATTGGAAATGGTAACGAAGTTTCTTTCAATTACAATGCTAGGCGCTCTGCTGCTTTGAAATCGGGGAACTGAGTAAGTAACGCTTTCAGGGTTGCTTGCGCCTGATCAGGTTGGTCTAACGCGGCCAATACTTTAACTTTCCAAAGCCAAGCATCTTCATAACCCCACGCTTCTGTTAAGCGATAAGTCTCTAGGGCTTCATCTAAATATATCAGGGCTTGGGCTTTGTCTCCGCCCGCAAAAGCCGGGCGGTTAATGAGCCCTACGGCTTTTGCAACGAGAGACGGTGCATGGTTAGGGGCGGCCAAATCGCTATATTCTATTGCCTTGTTCGCTTTTTTAAGTGTGAAAGCAGCGGTCCATGGCTTCAGCGCGATCGACAAGCCGAGTGCGTTGTAATACAAGGCGGCTTGGTCTGCACTTTGATAATTGTCTTCTAGCGCATCGAAAATAATCTCAAGTGAATTTTTTGCCAGCTTTTTATCGCCTTTTTCCTGTGCTAATAACGCAAGTCGATAGTGGCTGTAAAGGGCATCAAACCCGTCGAGTTTCGCAAGTTTGGTTAGTTGATCAATATTTTCGGTGCGCCAAGCTTGATCGATTTCGTTATTATCCCAGGCGTATGCAGCGCTCGACAGAATGAAAATAAGGCTAGCAATGATCGATTTGGTCATTTAATTCTTCTAATGTGATTAAAACGGTAAGGTTTTTTACAACGGTGCACCGTGAATTGGATCACAGGCACCGAAACAGAAGCTAAAGATTATCAAGAATTTCGAGTACATCATCGTGATGAGACTTAGTTTTCACCTTTTCCATGATGTGAACCAACTTGCCTTTTTCATCAATTATAAAGGTAAGGCGATGAATGCCGACATATTCTTTTCCCATAAATTTTTTCAGCGCCCAAACACCGTATTTTTCAGCAATCTTGTGGTCTTCATCGCTTAGAAGGTCAAAATTTAAAGATTGCTTTTCAATGAACTTTTCTAAACGTGACGGCGCATCCGGGCTAATGCCTAAAACAACAGCGTTGCGCTTTTTAAATTCGGCTTGGGTATCTCTTATGCCGCACGCTTGTGTGGTGCAGCCAGGTGTCATGGCTTTAGGGTAAAAATAAAGGACGACTCGCTTACCCTTAAGGCCGGTGAGAGCCACCTTTTCACCAGATTGGTTTACGGTCGTGAAAGCAGGGGCCGCTTTGCCCACTGTAGGCAATTGTAGTGGAGGTAGTGCCATAATTGAGTCCTTAATATCTTATAAAGTGACCATAGATTATCGTGGCTTGGTGAAATGCTCAATTAACGTGGAATAGTTTTATCCAGCCAAGCTCACAAAGTTAATGTAAAGGAGCCTGTGGGCTTAAGTGTTTTTTGAGGCGTAACGTCGTTCGAATCTCGTTTTAGCCGTAGATTTGATGTATGCTGAGGCGTTTTGGCGATTTCCGCTAAGTTATTGATATTACAGAGAGCTTGGATGTTTTTTGATCAAAAACGTGAGCAGTTTTTTAGACCCCTGACGAGTAAGTATCGTGAGCAAATTGTCGATGCGCTGAAAGAGCTGTATCGACGGTTGTATGCCAGTTCGAGCGCCGATTACGGCCACGCGCTTAATCGCGATGATGTCATCGATACTTTCAGCGCGGCATTGGAGCGTTCGCCAGTGTTGTCGAGTGGTGATGATGAGTTCGATGGGCGGTTTCGTACCAATCGTGAAAAATCGAATTGGATTCTTTCTATGTTACTCGATCATGGCTGGTTAGAAAAACAAGTCGACGAAGCCAACTTACAAAGCTCTTTTAATTTCAGCCGAATGGGTCGAACCTTTACCGAACCATTTGTGCAAAATGACATGTCATCTATTCGTACACGTCACCGAAATACACGAAATGTGCGTAACGCCATTAATTCATTTTTTGAAAGTGGTGAAGTTTATGATCTCCTAGATGCTTGGGAATATTCTGAAAGCATCATCAGTGATTTTACCGATATCATTGCTGAGTTAGACGAACGAAAGCGATCTTTAGTGCGAGAAATGGAAACCCATGCCATGATCGCGCAAGCGACAGAAGACTTCTTTGATTTTATGGAAAGACGTTTCCAGCCCGACTTAGCCATTCGACTCTCTGCCGACAACGTTGAAAAATATCGGGACCACATAGTTGAGATCATTCATAACATCCGCAACAAAAATAAAACCTTCAAACAAAACGCTGAAAAACGATTAAGAGAGCTATTGCCTGAGCTTGTTCAAGAAAATCAATCGGTGCTTTGGCTTATTTTAGATAGCATAGAAACGCGTTTGCAGGCGGCCAGCGACATTATGCTGCCCGCACTCAGAAAGGCATTGCAAGGCTTTACCAAGCGAGCCGACCTTATTATTCGGCAAATGAATTATTTGTCTAGCTCCAGCCACAATGACATGGTTCAAGTGTGTCAGCAGTTCGTTGAAAAATCAGACAGTGAACAAAGCGCGTTATTGGACAGAGCGAGTCAATTAATGTCCGTCCCTCAATTGGGCTACTTAGATCCCTCAACCATACGGTTGCATAACAAACGAGTGCGCCGAGAGTTCTCTTTAGATGTCGTCGAAGATCAGATAGGAGATTTTGATCAATCAGCACGCAAAGAGTTAGTGGTGCAGCAGTGGTTGGATCAAGCATTTTTAATAAACGATAACCAAGTGCGCCAATATTTAATCTCACATTTGACGCGGGGTGAGTCGGTTAGAACGTCAGATTTACCGGTTAAATCGGCCGATGAATTGCTGTCGCTCTCTCATGCCATTGAGGTTGGCAGCGCAAATTCATTTAGCAGCGAATTTAAATTTAACGTTAAATATATTCATCAAGATCCCGTACACAGTGAGTATTTTACATCGCAAGATCTGTTTGAAATTAGCCTCACTCACGATGCGGAAAACAGTTTAGAGGAAGCCAACCTTGTTTCAGGAAATTGAACAGCAGCTTGAAAAAGCAGGCGTCAGTCAAAACGAATATTCCGAACTATTGATTCGATTAATGGATTACGGTGTGTTGTGTCGCGATGAGAGCCAAACCGAACAAGTGCTATACGATCGTTTTGTGCGGCTGCAAGATTTAGTAGAAGATTACTTATCTATCATTGGTATTCGTATCGCTCACGATCAGCGATTTAATTTTGTCCGATTATTTCCGCCAGGCGCTGAAGTTCCTGGTTTGTCGGACCACGAAGATCAGCCTTTTAATGGTGGGTTCCGAATTCGGTTAACACAAAACGAAGTCGCGGTGGTTCTTGTTTTGCGCAGTTTATATGATCGAGCCCTGCGAGAAGGTCAGCTAGACGACCAAGGCTGTGTATTGGTGTCTATTGAAAATGTGACGTTAAGTTTACGTAACCTATTGAAGCGCACCTTGCCAGAGCAATTGACAGATCGTCGCTCTATTTTTAAACGGCTCAAACAATTGCGTTTGATTCAATTGAATCAAGAATTGAGCGAAGACAGCAGCGACCTTTGGATTCGAATTCGACCTATGATCATCAGTTATGTTTCCGATGATGTACTGTCTTCCTTGCTGGGCGAAACACCACTGCAGGAATCGCCAGATGGTGATGAGCCTGAAGACCTCAACCTCACCGCTGAAAATGATATCGAAAAGGAATAGCCCGTGCATTTAAAGAAATTTATTTACGTAAATTGGGGCAATATTCCTGTGATGGAATTTGATTTTGGTCCGATTAATCTATTCAGCGGCGGTAACGGGTCGGGTAAAACCACGGCCGCTGATGCCCTGCAAACTATCATGACAGCCGCACACGATACCTTATTCCAGTATAACCCCGGTCAAGATGAAGCTACCCAACGAGGGCGCGGCAAACAGGTTCGTACGCTGGCTTCTTATGTACTGGGGTGTGATGATGGATCTTTTGCACGGTTAGACCCAACAGTGGGTTATTTAGCCGCTGTCTTTCACCCAACACAAGGCGAATCGGCCGAGCCGTTTACGGCAATCATTGGTGTTTCAGCCTTTTTAGATAAAGCCGGCGCGACCCCAATTGCCCGCCAATCGGATATTGCCTATTTCATCAGCGCTGGTGAGTCTCTTTCTAAGTCTGATTTTGTTCAAGAGAATGATGGCCGATCTCAAGTAATCTCTTTAGATAAAATTGTCAGTCGGTTGAGTTCGCGTAAAGTCAGTGTAGAAAAGTATGACACTAAAAAGCAGTATTTACGGCGATTATACGCAGCTTTGAAAGGCCGTTCCGATGCCATCAGTGAGCGTGAAGCCATGAATGCGGCGCGTGCTTTCTCTCGATTCATGGCTTATAAGCCGGTTAAAAGCATAGACGGCTTTGTCGCTCAAGAAATCCTCGAAAAGAAAGATCTCGGCGAAGCCATTCGCACAGTTTCAGATTTAATGAAAACCATTAATGGAATGGAGAACGAGGCTAATAGACTTAAGTCGATCATTGACCGGTTAGCCCAAGCTCGAAGCGCTGGTGAAAGCTATGTTGATCGATGGATAGATTACAACGTCACAGATTACATCGCGGCAAAATCCCGCTATGTTGCCGATCAACAACGTTACTTAGCGGTAAAATCGGAACAGCAAAAAGTAATTAATAGTCACGAAGCGTTAATCAATGATTTAGATGTTGCAACAGAAAGACGACGGCAAACCCATGACCAATTGGTTTCTATTGAAGCGCAACGCCGAGGCGTGGAAGCGTTGCAAGATAAAGATCGATTTGAAACGAAAGTAAAAGAAGCTACAGAAAAGCTGCAAAAACAAGCTGAGCCATTGCTGCGTCAAAATATAGCGCTTGAAAAAACATTAACCGCTAGCAATAGCCTACACCAGTTGCTGCTTAAGTCCTCTTTAGCTACAGAGATCGAAGGTCTTGGCGATAAGCGTTTGCACCAGCTGGCCAAACAGGTGGCGCAACAATCTAAATTGGAAATTGATTTTCAAAGTTTATTGAATCAAGACTGGATTGACATTAGCCCGTTAGAGGCCCATCTCGATGCTGCGCTCAGCCAACAGTCACTGCTAAATGAGTGGCGTCAACTGTGGTTTGATGAGCAAATGCAGGGCAGCGGGGTTTCCTTGCGTGATCAAGCGCAGCGTCTAGTTGATCGACGCGAACAACGATTACTGCAAACTCGACAATCCATTTCTCGTAAACAACAAGACATAGATAGTTTGGCATCGGCGCAGGTGAATTACCCTCATCATGTTCGAATTGCGCTAGAGGCCATCAAACGTGAATGCCCAGAAGCAGACCCTAGGGTATTGTGTGATTACGTTGAAATTTTAGATGAGCAATGGCAGTCATCATTAGAAGGTTATATGGCCGGTGCACGATTTGCCATATTAGTTGAGCCCGATTACGAAGCCGAAGCCATTAGTATTGTACGAGCCTTACCACGTGATAATCGCGCTAGGGTTATTCAAGGCAGTAAAGCGAAACAAGACGCTCAGCGCATTAAGTTGCCTAGCAATTCAATTGTACATCTCCTTAAATTTGATCATGCCATCGCAAAATCTTATTTAACAGCCAGTTATGGCATGGTTGAGCAGTGCAAAGATGCGCAAGAACTGAAGAAAACGCGACGAGGCGTCACCCCCGCTGGCTTAGGCAGCGGAGCCTACGCCATGTACCGCTGTGATTTGCCTATTTCAGATTTAGTCTTTGGCCAGGGTGCTCGTGAACGAGCATTAGATGCAAAGAAAAATGAATTAAACGAACTCGCAAAACAAGCGAATGAGCTTCAAGCCGGCGTGGATGAAATTCGCAGCCTATACAATGCCGTGAATCAATTGACGCATATGCAGCATGGCCAGTTTATGCGGGATATGCTGGAAACCCATCGCGAGCTAAGAAACGCCGAACAAGCACTTACTTCGTTAGACCTAAGTGATGTTCAAGGAATTGAAGAAGAGTATAAGCAAGTATCAACGGCGTTAGCTGAACTTGATAAAAAGATTAGCGATGGCAATGAGCAAAAAGGCAAATTGCAGGAGCGTATAGCCGGGTTGACTAAGCAGTGTTGCTATTTATCGGAACAGCAGGAAGATACACAGCTTCGTTCAGAAGAAAAAGAAGAGTATTTACGAAATATTGTTGAGTTTTGGCCGAACTTCGATGTCGATGCACGACTTAAGTCGGCCGATGAGCAGGCGGCCGATACCGATGCCGATCGTGAAGAGAATCTGCGTAAATCTCTTGAGAGTGAGTTAACAGCTAAAGCCCACGAGTTGGAAGTATTGCTGAAAGAGCATAATCAAGAATGTCAGCAGCAAGATGCGATTGAAATAGACATGGATTATGGCCAGCTGCACAGTTTAGATTTTTTCCGCGGAATGGTGAATTTACGGAGGGCCATTGATAATGGCTTAAACCGTATGAGAAACAATGTGTTAGTGGAGAAGGTCGACCAACTGGCCTCGCTACGTGAAAGTTTTAATAGCGCATTCGTGACGAATTTATGCCACGCCATTTACCATTCTATCAATGAAGGTAAGCGGGTATTACAGAACCTTAATAAAGAGTTGGAGCATCATAGATTTGGTGCCGATAGAGAAAAGTATTGGTTCGATTATCAGTGGGTGCCAGAATTTAAAGAGTATTGGCACTTTTTTGACGAAGTATTTAAAAGCCCATCCATTGGTGAGGGTAATACCCTGTTTGATACGAAATTGACAGAGCGCTCTAGCAAAATCCGAGATCAATTAATGACTATGCTGCTTGATGTTGATGAGCAGCGAGCATTAAGGGAGTTAGAGCGAATTTCAGATTACCGTAATTATCGCAGTTATGAAATTTATAAACAGCCCGAAGGTAAGCAGCCCATTGCACTTTCACAATACGGTACGGGCTCGGGTGGGCAGCTTGAAACTCCCGCCTATATCATACGCTCTGCGGCGATTACCTCTGCATTTCGATTTAACGAAGGCGACAGTCACCTGAGAATGGTACTGGTCGATGAAGCCTTTTCTAAAATGGATGAGACACGATCTAAAGAAGTAATCCGATACCTAACCGAAAGTTTAGGGCTACAGTTACTCTTTATAATGCCAACCAGTAAATCAGGTCCATTTATGGATATGATATCGAATCAATTCGTTTTCTCTAAAGTGCCGCTTACCAATGCGAGTGCCCGAGGCGAGTTGAACACGCGAGTATTGGTTGACCGCCAACAATGTAATCAAGAAAAAATACAGGAATTATGGGCGAATCATCGTAAAGTGATTCGTAAGCAAGCTGAATTAGACTTTTTAGAGGGATTGTAACGATGGCAATTATAGAAATTAAGCATCCATTATTGGCTCATAAAGTGGGCATCATGCGCGAAGAAGGTATCAGTACCAAACATTTCCGTGAATTGGCATCGGAAATTGGCAACTTATTAACCTACGAGGCAACCCGACACTTAGAGACCGATAAAGTTAATATTACCGGCTGGGATGGCAGTACCATGCAAGTCGATCGCATTGCAGGTAAAAAAATTACCGTAGTCCCAATATTGCGTGCCGGTTTAGGCATGATGGATGGCGTTTTACAGTTACTTCCATCGGCGCGTGTCAGTGTAGTTGGTTTGTATCGTGATGAAGAGACGTTAGAGCCTGTGTACTACTTTGATAAAGTCGTTGAAGACGTGCAAGAACGTACGGCATTAATTGTCGACCCTATGCTGGCTACCGGTGGCTCAATGATTGCTACCATTGATCTATTAAAGCAAAAAGGCTGCACTTCGATCATGGGCTTGTGTTTACTTGCCGTTCCGGAAGGCGCTAAAGCGATTGAAGAGAAACATCCTGATGTTGATATCTACGTTGCAACCGTTGATGATCATTTAAATGAGCACGGATTTATTGTTCCTGGTTTAGGTGACGCCGGCGATAAATTGTTCGGTACTCGCTAAAAACCTACGCCCTGTATTGCAAAGTGCAGGGCATTTCACATAAAGTAACAAATCTATCCTTAAACCTCGCTATTTGAAAAATAACGTCTAAATTTATAATTCAACAAGGTGTGTAGCTGTTGTTTCAGTTTGCGCACTACATTTAATGTCTTAATGAAAATTAGGTGAGCGAACCCGTGGGACTCCAGGACGAAACCAAAGCACATAAGCGAATTTTAGTCGTTGACGACGATGCGAATCATGCCCAAGCTTTAGCGGAGTATCTGTCACGCAGCGGTGGTATACAGGTTAATATTGAATCTGAATCACAAACTGCGTTAGCGAGAATCAGAGATGACCTGCCGGACATCGTGTTGATAGAGGTCGATCTCAAAGGGGAGTCTGGTTTAACCATTTGCAAACTAAGCCGTAAGTATTTTAACGGTGGCATTATATTGATGAGCCAAAACAGCGATGAGCTCGACCAAGTACTGGGCTTGGACATGGGGGCTGATGACTATATTCACAGAACCGCGTCCCATCGTTTAATTTTAGCTAGGTGCCAAACCTTGTTACGTCGTTTGGATCGCGCCGAGGAAGAAAAAAATCAGGCCAAGTCAGAAGATCGACTGCAGTTTGGTAATTTGGTGATAGACAATGGCATGAGAGAAGCCTGGCTAAACAATGAAACCATTGAATTAACCAGTGCTGAATTTGATCTTCTTTGGCTATTAGCCAGCCATGCTGGTGAAGTCTTAACTCGCGAACAAATTTTTAGCCAATTGAGAGGTATAGAATACGATGGTCAAGATAGGTCCGTAGACGTACGTGTTTCTAGAATTCGCCCAAAAGTAGGCGACGATCCTATTCATCCGCGACGAATAAAGACCGTTCGCTCTAAAGGCTATTTATTTGTGAGTGAAGTCGGGTAATGCGACGCCCTATTTAATAGCCTCATAAACCTTAAAGCCCCGAGTTTGAGCCAATATTTTTATTGACTTGAATTGGTCTTTGATAAGGTTTTGGTAGTTTAAAAAGTCGTTTGCAACCCATACAAGTTTACCACCCCTTACTAAACGCTCGCTCGCTTGCGTAAAGAAAGTTTCTGTCGGACCGTATTCCGTTCGTATTCCTTTATGAAATGGTGGGTTTGTGACGATACTCTGATATCTCTGGGTAGGCAGTTTGCTTGCAGAATTCGCCCAATACACCGTTGCTTGATCGTTTAGATTGTTGGCTGTTACAGTCGCAAGGCTCGATTGGTACGCTAATAAGTCGACATCGTAGGTGTCTATTGTGCACTCTTTATGGCGCTTCAATAATTCACAGGCCAAAACACCTGAACCTGAACCCATTTCTAAAATATTTCCCGCCGCAATGTCTGGCAAGTGCTCTAGCAATACAGACGTACCGGTATCGAGCTTTTTAGCACTGAAAACACCGGGCAATGCCTTAATGATTAGGTCATTGGTTTCGTATTGAGTCCAAAAACTTTGTTCGCTAATGCCTGGGTTTGGTGTTAAATCAAATAATGCGCAATGCCTAGCGGTGTCTAGCTTTTCACATTCAAAAAAACCTTTGAGCTTTTTCGGAAGGCTTTTGATGCCTCCATCGTTCTCACCAACAACCCAAATACGCTGCTGGTTTTTTAATGCACTTTGTATTTGGTATAACCACCAAGTTAAGCGCTCTTTAGCTTTGGGATAAAATAAGATGTTTAACTCAGAAGTTTGCCAAACGGGCTCTAATGGGGATAAAGATGAACTCTCATCGGCATTTAACGTAAAGCTATCATCGCCTTTTTTTAGCCAAGGAATAAGGTCAGGGGCATCGAAATAATGACAAGCATGGCTGTCGAGTTCATCGCGATGCCGCTCGAGTATTTGAAAGGTAGGGTGCATGGTTAGTATCTTTAAAACAAAAGATAATTATACCAAAGCTCACCTCATGAATCAGCGTTTAAACTTATCATTAATGGCTTTGTATCGCTCTAAGGCCGATTTATCGATCATGGTCTCTCCATTTTGCTCAACGGAAGGGATGAGGTTCTCTCGAATATATCGTTTTACGGTTATATCTGACACGCTTAAGAATTCTGCGGCTTTTTCAATGGATAGAAACTCGCTTTGCATTGCTTTTCCTCTAGATAAAAAAACGGACACTGAAATCAGTGTCCGGAATCATGGGGCAGAGCCCACATGGGAGTAGTCACCATACTGCTGCTGCTACGATCAACAGTAATTAAGAATATAGTTGATATTTTTAAGCTTGCTGCCTCTTTTTCAATGAAATAAAAGTCTATCAAGTTGTTATTGAAACTCTGAAAACGATTAACCCCGATATCTAGCCTTTTAAGCGCAGTTAGATTCGCTTATTTAGTATTAGACTTAATCGTTATAACGGCAGGGTTTTTATTCTCCAAAAAACTTAAGTATTGATTTTAAACAAAAAAAGCAACCTTTTAAGTTACGCTTCAGCAAATTTTGAAATGGACTTGCATGGCAGCTCGTAAAAATGAAAAGCATTCACGGGGTTATCGTTCACCTTATAAAGGAGTGTGCCGTTTATTCGGATGAGGTGGAATAAAAGGTGAGTGCCGGAAAGTCTTAAAACTGATTCCAATAAACACTGAAAATATTCAGTTAAATGTTATTGAACACAAACATTAACGGACTAAAAATTTTTGCGGTTAATAGGAAGAAAGTTTGTTTAAAAAAAGGGATGTTTACATGCGTTAAATTTCGAAATTTTTTTACCTAACTACCATGAAATGATGAGGCTAATTTGTTGCTGTTCAAACCTGAATTTCAGAATGGATAAAATTGCGTATTTCATTTTTATTGTGCAGTGAATGCGATTAAAAATTATAAGCCAGAGAAATAAAAAATCTTACTAAAAATTGAAAATTTTAATTTTTTAAGTCGATATCGGTTTTAATTGAAGAAAAATCGTACTTTTTTAACATTATTTGCTTATTTTATGCTCATTTTGTTTGCAATTTGATTTTAGGTAGCTAAATTAGGATTCTATCGATGATTTAATTTTATTCGATCATTTTTGTGCGTGAACACATGAGGGATATTTTATGGCAGCTGCCAAGAAAAAAGCCGCAAAACGCGGACCAAAAACCACTGCAAAACCTGCTGCGAAGAAAAAAGTAGCAGCGAAAAAAGCAAAACCAAAAACTACCAAGAAGGCCGTTAAAAAGCCTGCTAAAAAAACCGCCGCTAAAAAGCCAGCGGCTGTTGCCAATAAAGCCGTCGTTGCAGCAACTAAAGCCGTAGATAAAGCTACCGCTGCAGTCAAAAAAGCTGAAACTGCATTAAGCAGTGCAATGACTAAAAAAGCAGCTGTTGCTAAGAAGAAAAAGACAGCGGCCGTCAAGCGTCAGCTTGAAACCGCAAAATCAGGTGTCGATAAAGCTCGTGCATCATTAGCTGCCGCTAAAGAGGCTGCTAAAACAGCATCATTCAACTTGAAAGTTGCTGAAGTAGAAGCCACTGTAGAAGCTGCAAAAGCTAAAGCAGATGAGCGTGCTACTGAATATGCTGCGTCTTTAGAGGCTAAGAAAGCGGAAGCATTAGATAAAGCTATGGCAGCATTTGAAGCTAAATGGTTAGCTTCTCGCGCTAAAGCCGATGCTAAGAAAGTAAAAGCTTTTGAGAAGAAAGAAGCTGGCAAAATTTCAGCTGCTTCTAAAAAGGTTAAAGCGAAAGTGGCTGATTTAAAGAAGAAGCACAACGCAAAGCCCGCTAAGAAGAAGAGCGCTAAAAAGACTGCGAAGAAAAAGTAAAATCTAGTTTTCTTCCAATGTTGTAAGAAAGGCTGCAGTGGCAGCCTTTTTTTGTGCCTATGAAAAGCCAAATACGGTGCTTGATCATGCATTTGGAGTGAAATGTGGTAATATTCGGCCGATTAAACCTTAGTGCTGCAACTTATGAAAAATATACTTTCGTTAGATACTTCAGGTGAATATTGCTCGATTAGCATTGTTACGCCGGAACAACATTTTAGCTTCCATCAACATCGCCCACGCGAACATGCGAATATTCTTTTAAGTGAGATTAATGCCCTTATCCAAGAATCTTCGCTGAACATGAGTGATTTGGACGCAATCGTTTATGGACGAGGGCCTGGTTCTTTTACCGGTATTCGTATCGCGGCTGGCGTTGCTCAAGGATTAGCAATGGCATTAAATTGCCCAATTATCCCCATCAGTACGTTGCACTCGTTAGCCTATTCTGCCTTTAAAGCAGGTCACCGTGATTGTTGGGTGGCTCTTGATGCTCGAATGTCGGAAATCTATTTTGCACCTTATTCGGTCGATAATTCTAATACACCGAATCCATTAAAAGACGAAGCGGTTATACCTCCTTCGTTACTAAAGGAAGCTGCACCTGAGAATGTAACTTTTATCGGAAACGGTTGGACGGCGGGTTATGAAATGAGTTCAGCGCTTTCTGCACAGGTTGCTGACCAAACTATTCATATTTTAGTTCCTAACGCATTAGACAGTGCCGAATTAGCCATGAAACTATACCAGCAAGACCCTAGCGTTGCTCTGAGCCCAGAATTAGCGCTACCGACCTACTTAAGAGATAACGTGACTTGGGACAACAAACCCAAAGTCGGTTCTTAAGGGTTGCACATGATCAAATATTATAAGTTTCAATAAAAAGAGAGATGTATGTCAGAAGTTCAATGGATTGTATTAGCGCTAATTCAAGGGTTAACTGAGTTTTTACCCATCTCCAGTTCGGCGCACCTGCTGTTACCAGAGCAATTATTGGGTTGGACAAGCCAAGGGTTAGCCTTTGATGTCGCCGTGCATTTAGGCTCGTTATTGGCGGTCATCATTTATTTTAATAAAGACATCATTGCGATGGCGAAGAACTGGACGCTCAGTTTATTTAAGCGTCCACATGATCCTCAGCTCGCCAAACTCAGTTGGTTTATAATATTAGGGACTATACCTGCGGTTATATTTGGTGGATTGTTTAAGGGCGCACTCGAATCTGTGATTCGCGATAACAGTTTGATAGTGATTGCTTTTACCACGGTAATTTTTGGATTGTTACTCTGGTACGCCGATGCTACCGCTAAGCAGAAGCAAGGTGTAGAAGACTTATCCATAAAATCTGTACTGTTCATTGGCTTAGCTCAAGCGGTGGCAATTATACCGGGTACTTCTAGATCCGGTATTACGATGACAGCCGGCCTCATGGTGGGGTTAAAAAAATCTGATGCCGCCAAGTTTAGCTTTTTATTGTCGATTCCTATTATTTTGGCGGCCGGCCTCTTAGTGGGTGTTGATATTGCTCAATCGGCCGAAGCAATCGACTATCAAGCACTGATGTATGGAACAGTTCTGTCATTCATCAGCGCATTTGCCTGTATTGTTCTGTTTCTTAAATGGATTGAGAAAGCAGGCTTTATTCCATTTGTCATTTATCGGTTGATTTTAGGGGCTATTTTGTTCTTTGTTTATTTTTCGTAATTTTAACTGGCAAAACTAGGATGTAGCGCTACGCTTTTAAAATCTTAACTTGGGCTGGTACTTGTTATGCAAATTCAAAGCGCTTCAATCCCACTCGCAACGCCAACTTCAAAATCGCCAGTTAACTCAGGTGTGAACACCAACAATGTAGGGCAAGCCGAAAACGTTAGGCCAGCAGAGCAAAAAGCGTCGGCGCGCCCACAAACTCAAGATAGAACAGAGTCGCCACAAAGTACGCAGTTTGCGCCCGTAAGCCAACCTACCGCCTCCTCAGAAGCTAATCGAACCTTGGCCACAAACCAAGATGGAGGGTCAGAAAGCAAGCCTATCAATCAGTATCAGCAGGTGGCTCAGCAAACCCAACCGCAAGCGAGAGATAATCAGCCAGGACTTTTCGGCATAGATGTCTACGTTTAGCATCCAATCTACTTTACAATAGCGATTACATAACATTCTTAACTAGTAGCCTGGATGAACATTAAGTTTTACCTACCAAAAGATGATGCCTCAGTTTTACCGGACCACATATCAAGGTTGCTGCGTGAAAATTGGGTCGAAGTTGTTCACAACAACCCAGAAGACATTTTTTTAATCTTTAACGAAGATAAATTATCAGTAGCACCAAAGCAATGGCCTAAAGTTAAACCAATTTGCGTAGATTTTCTCTCTAATGCTTCCTCGCACCGGCGTTTACATGGTGGTGGGGCAGGGCAAGCCGTTGCCAAAGCTATCGGGCTGAATAAGCGTAAAGATTTAAAGGTGGTGGATGCCACCGCAGGCTTAGGACGCGATGCGTTCGTATTGGCTTCACTAGGTGCTAAGGTATTAATGTGCGAACGCCATCCTATTGTCCATCAACTTCTCGCTGATGGGTTATTTCGTTTAAAACACCAGCAGGCAGAGGTTTTAGAGGCCGGATCGATTTCTTTAGAATTCGGTAACTTCTATGAATCCGAAGCTGTTGCACGTTTTGCGCCTGAGGTGATTTATTTAGATCCTATGTTCCCGACCAGAGAAAAATCCGCCAAGGTTAAAAAAGATATGGCTTTATTTCACGATTTAGTCGGAAGCGATGAAGATGCCGATGCTTTATTGGCCCCAGCATTAGAAATGGCTGAATACAGAGTGGTGGTTAAGCGCCCAAAACAGGCGCCCTTTCTTGCAGATCAAAAGCCGACAACTTCTTTAGTCGGAAAAAGTAGTCGCTTTGACCTTTATACTAAGAAGTCGATCGTTTAGTCACTTGCAAAACGTTATACCAAATATCATTAGGCATGACAGAGCCAGCTTTACTGATCACCATAGGTATATTGTCGCTGTAAGTGAGTTTACCTTCTTCATTCGTCTTTAATGCACCACGCTTTTTAAGCGTCATGATGAAGTTTTTAAATAAGGCTTTGTCGAAAAATTCAGGCGCATCCAGTCCATTCAATAAAGACAGACGCTGAGCCATTTGTTGCGATTGGTTTTCTAGAACGGTTTGGCTGCATTCGCCATTTCCGAATCTGACTAAAACCGATAGTGTCAGTAAGTATCGCTCCAGTGTTGGCAGAATGATGTTGGCCAAATATTGCAATTGAAGGTGCTTGTCGGAACTGGCTTCAGGCGGGCAATACAAGCCGTCGCTGTTCTGGCAAATAAGTTGCAACTTCAGTAAATCTTTTATAATTCGTAAGGCTTGTTTTTCGGTTTCTTCATCATCGCCGTCAATAAACAGTTCGCTGCGAATGTAAGGGTGAATCAAGGTTATCAGCGACAGCATCTCCGCTTCTTCTATACCTTCACTGCGAGCGACTAATGCAGCCACTAGAGATGGAAGCGCAAATAAATGCTGAACGTTATTGCGATAGTAAGACATCAGCACCGTATTGTGGCTGTCTAAACCATAAATATCACCGAATTTTTGAGGGATCAGGCGCAGTGTATTCATTTTAACCGCGTACTCTATCCACTCTTTAGGTGTGCCTGTTGGCAGGGTGACTAAGTCTTCGCGTTCTTTATTGAGTTCAATTAACAAAGACAGTTGCTGTTCTAAAAAAGTTGATTCAATGGCTTGCTTTGGAGTAGACAGCAATACGGTTGCAATTAAATTGATCGGGTTCAGTGCGGCGGCGGCGTTGATTTTTGTTACGACCTTGGTCGATAAACTGTCGACAAACTGGAACATCCAATCAGGCTTATCATTGGGGCCGTAAGGAGTATCTCGCCACGTAGGTACCTGCTCATTGAGCTCATCGTTTAGTTTTATGGGCTCGCCAAAGTTTAAATACACATGACCATAGTTTTTCAGATGTTTCACGGTTTTCACGAGATCAAAAAGATTTTCTTTCTTTTTAGTTTTGCCTTTCAGTTCACCTAAGTAGGAACCGCTTTCAAACACTTTCTCGTATCCGATATAAACAGGAATAAATACAATAGGTCGGCTGCTATCTCGTAAGTGGCTTTTGACCGTCATTGCCAGCGTCCCGGTAGCAGGGTTGCGCATTCTGCCGGTTCTGGAGCGGCCTCCTTCAACGAAATACTCAACTGGGTAACCGCGGCGGAATACCGTATGAATATACTCGTTAAAGACAGTGCTATAGAGCTTATCGCCACCGAACTTTCGACGAATGAAAAATGCGCCGCCGCGTCTTAAAATATTACCGACAATGGGCATATTCAAGTTTTCACCCGCCGCAATGTGAGGCACATTTAGCCCGTTCCGATGCAAGGAATAACTCAGCAATAAATAGTCGATATGGCTTCGATGGCAGGGTACATAGACAATTTCGTTGTCTTTAGCGAGTTCACGAACTGGCTCGATACCATTTAAAACAATACCGTTATAAATTTTATTCCAGAGTCGAGTCAGCAACACATCGAGAACTCGAATCGTATTGTAAGAAACATTGGCCGCGATGGTCAGTGCATGTTTGCGTGCCACGGCGCGTGATTTATCTAAGCTGACAGATTTAGTTGAAGAATGAGTCGCAATGGCTTTACGAACGGGTTCGGAACTGAGGATTTGGTCAATGATAACCCGTTTGTGAGATAAATCTGGCCCAATGACAGCGGTACGAACATGGCGAAAATGCACACGTAATACACGGGCTACTTTGCGAGTGAGCTTTGAATGGTCTTCGCTTTCATCGATCAGTTGTCGTAATGAAATAGGTGCGTTTATTTCTAAATA
Source organism: Reinekea marina (assembly GCF_030409715.1). NCBI lineage: Bacteria > Pseudomonadati > Pseudomonadota > Gammaproteobacteria > Oceanospirillales > Saccharospirillaceae > Reinekea > Reinekea marina. The sequence continues at coordinate 2,475,146 of NZ_JAUFQI010000001.1, read as the reverse complement.
GGTATCGCGACCGTTTAACAAAACCGTCAAGAGTTTGCGAAACCGGCCTACAACAGACCAGTTAGAGCTTAATAGTGCCGAAATTATACTGTTGTTGGTGCTGGCCGTTCGACCCCAGTACAAAGCGATCGGAACCAATAGAATTTCTTCATCAGAATTAACCGCCAAATGATCTATAAAAGACTGGATTCTGGGCGTAATACTGGGTTGGTGGCGCTGTAATACTGATTTTCTTGGGTGAACAGTGAGTAACGCTTTCTCTTGGTTCTCTGGTGAAAGCTGAAGCTTTTCATGTAATCCAGGCAGTCCGAGCTTTTTTAGCTGATGATCGACTACTAAAGCATCGGCGGTAGATTGGTGCTCTAGCACGTAAACACAATGCTTTGCTTTTAAAATCGGGTCAAAGTCGGTGTGATGAGGGTTTTCTGGGACTTTAACCCACCAAAACAAGACTTTTTGAACCCACTGACGAATTTTTGTTTGTATAGAGAACATCTAACCACGATACCTTACTAAAAGAGGATATTTTACGTTTTTTTAAAGCCCGACACTAGGCTAGTAATGTGGAGGTGGTGTGTCGGTGATTTCTGGGGCGAGTTGATCCTTGAGCTCAATGTGATCGGTGAGCAGTTTTTGTACGATGCGCTCGAGTTTATCGATTTGCAGCTGTTGGCGGCTAATCACATCGTTGAGCTGGTCTATTGTGTCATCCATGTAGGTAATTCGAGTTTCTAGCTCTACGTCTTGGTCTGATTTGTTCATTTACAATATCTTTCCTAAAAAATGTGATACGTTGCAATATAGGTGAGAATTTTGGCATTATGCCAGAGATTTCGCCAATTGTAGGCGTAAATAGTGATAACGATACACAAATGGCTGTCTTTCAGCCTTAAATAAGTATTCCAATAAAAGTAAGACATCTGTCATTAAAGAGTGAGTAATAGAATGAAGTTGAAATTATGGTTAGTTAAGATTGCGGTAAGCTTATTAGTCGCGCTGGTAGCACCCATCATTTGCGCAGCAGCCTTATCCTTGATCCCAGAATTACAATCGTTAACGGTAGCGGAACTGGTATCTACCAGTATGGTCAGCGTGAAATGGACCGCTTATGGTGCCATCGTTTGTGCTGTCACAATTCTTGTTTTATTGGCTCAGGTGATAGCTGCACCTGTTGTTGCCCAGTTTGAAGAAGATGATCGTGAAGAAGGCGCTGTAAAGTGGTTTAACGTGAGTAAAGGTTTTGGATTTGTAACACGTGAAAATGGTGAAGATGTATTTGTCCATTTTAGATCGATTCGTGGTCGTGGCCATCGCTCTTTGCAAGAAGGTCAGCGAGTTCGTTTTGGTGTGGTTGAAAGCTCGAAAGGCTTGCAAGCCGAAGACGTCACTATATTACGTCAAAAATAGAAGTAGATAGACGTTCTGCACAGTAAAAAGCCAAATCATTTGATTTGGCTTTTTTGTTAAGACTTCCAAATAATTTCCGACGTTGAGCCATCGGGCATTATTCTTAGCCAAGCGTCAGGATTATCTTCTGGCCCCCAACCGCCTTGAGTTACTCGCACTTCTTTACTTAATTGTTCAGCTGCCAATTTTGCTAAAGCTAAGTCATCTTGCCAAGGAAGTTGATCGCTGTTTAGCCAAATGCTCGTGAATCCGTCAGAAACCTTATCGTAAATTACACCTTCATATTGTCGATGATCATGCTCAAATACAAAAGGAAAAGACTGTTTCGGCATGCCTTTTACTTTTTTAGTTTTAGCAACTTTGCTAAATAGTTGGCTTAACCAAGTAATTGATTGCTCAACATCGATCTGATCGACATATATTTCTAAATCGGGCGCACGGGTCATGTGTCTTACCTTAGGGCTTAAAAGCGGGCAGTGGTTTAGTGTTCTGAGTTTGAACTCAATAAATAATACAATACTTTGTACAGGCTTAAAGCTAAATATCCACGTAAAGCTATAAGAGCGCCAAGGCCGATAATAATAAGTGCTAATAAAGCCGTAAATTCGCCAGCCAATTGTTCGGACAATAGCTGGTCGGACAAGATCAGCATCATAACGCCGCCCGCAAAAATAAACCCGCCAGTGGTAAAGCGTTGCATCGCTAAACGAGGGGATTTAATTTGTCTTTCAAGCCACGCAGTAAGCTTTTCCTTATTCGTCACTATTAGAGCCTTAAATCATTCAAGAATAGTGGGTATGATAACGGCTCATGACTAACATTTATAGAATAAGACACCTATGAGCTCAGCTACCTTTGATTTAACCTGTGATTTAATCTCACGTAATTCAGTAACACCCGAAGATAAAGGCTGTCAGCAGCTAATGGCAGATAGGCTCAGCGCTGTTGGCTTTAACAATGAACACATGCGAATTGAGGATGTAGAAAACCTTTGGGCAACACGAGGTGACTCTGGCCCTTTGTTAGTGTTTGCTGGTCATACTGATGTTGTGCCAACAGGTGATTTAAACCAGTGGACGCACCCACCTTTTGAACCTACGGTAGTGGATGGTCATTTGTTCGGGCGCGGTGCCGCCGATATGAAAGGCTCCTTGGCCGCTATGGTGGTAGCAACAGAGCGGTTTGTGGAAGCCTACCCAAACCACAAAGGCCGAATTGGCTATTTAATTACCTCTGATGAAGAAGGCGATGCTTACCACGGAACAGTTGCGGTCATCGAAAAACTCATGGCACGTGGTGAAAAAATTGATTGGGCGCTCGTCGGTGAACCCTCCAGTACGGATAAAGTGGGAGACACCATTAAAAATGGTCGTCGTGGCTCTATGCTGGGCTATCTTACGGTAAAAGGAAAGCAAGGCCATGTCGCCTATCCACATTTAGCTAAGAATCCAGTGCATTTAGCTGCCCCGGCAATTGCAGCCTTATCGACAGAGATTTGGGATGAAGGCAACGATTTTTTCCCGGCAACATCGTTCCAAGTATCAAACATTAAATCGGGAACCGGCGCGACCAACGTCATTCCAGGCGATGCAGAAATTATGTTCAGCTTTCGTTTTAGCACGGAATCGAGCGCGGAATCTTTGCAACAAAGAACCCGAGCTCTGCTAGATAAACACGGCTTTGAATATGAGCTTCGTTTTGAGGTTAAAGGTGAGCCTTTCTTGACCGCTCAAGGTGCGTTAGTACAAGCGGCGGTACAAGCAGTAGAAGATACCGTTGGCTACAAGCCAGAGCTCTCTACCGCCGGTGGTACCTCTGATGGGCGCTTTATTGCCCCGACGGGAGCTCAAGTACTTGAGCTAGGTCCTCGAAATGCAACCATTCATCAAATCGATGAATGTGTCAGTGTCGATGATCTCGATAAGCTGACAGACATGTATTACCGCATAATGGAAAATTTACTCGCCTAGTCGTTAGCTTTTCTTTTCGAGGTTCTTAAGTTGCACAGTAAGCGCTTGGCCGCTTATTTGAACCTCGTACAAACTGATGCATAGAGATATCAATAGCAGCACCAGCGACGAGCCAAAAAGGTAGTAGGCCAGTTCAACGAATTGTAAAAATAGCGCGATCATAGTTATTACACAAAAAATAAACGATAAGATACCCGCGACCTGCATCCGGCGAATGACGACGATTCTGAGTCTGAGGTGCAGTATTTGATTGCGTAAATCAGTGTCTGGGTTTTCGGAGTTTTGTTTGTATAACGAGCGGATCAGTTGGGCAATGACTAAAAAGCGATTGGTGTAAGCTAACATTAATAAAGAGATAGCAGGGAAAAGCAGTGCAGGCGTCGTAATCGTCATGTTTTTATCTGTTCACTGATGTAGGTGGGTTTATGATTAAGCAAATTATAGCGTTTTTCAATTCTGAGCCAGAAGCAGCGCAGCCAGAACTCTCTGTTGATGATGCCGCCGCAGTGCTGCTCATTGAAATCATGATGGCAGACCATGACATGGATCAGCGCGAGCGTCAAAGTATTGAGTCTATTTTATCTAAACGCTTAAATGCGACCGAAAGTGAGATAAAAGAGTGCATCGACGTGGCTATCAAGCGAAGGGAGGCCAGTCACGATACCTATCAGTTTACCAAGGTCATAAATGACCACTGGGGCGAGCAACAGCGGTATGAATTAGTAGTAGACCTATGGCGCGTAGCCTTTGCGGATGGTGAACTAGATAAACATGAAGACCAGCGAGTTAGGCGCTTAAATGAATCGCTTCATTTACATCATTCGCACTTTATAAAAGCAAAAGCAGAAGCGCAAAATAACCCTTAAGGTTTGCTCGCGAAGGCCGATAGTCAGCTACTATAGGGGTTGATTAATGAATTGTATCCACTTCAGCATTGCTATTGAGGTGTAACCTATTAAAATGAGTAAATAGTATTGGCACTTTTGAAAAAAACGACAATACTTAGAGTTATAGACCATTGTTTTAAAGCGGAGAAATTGAGTGAAGCGTCGTGAATTTTTAATACAGTCTGTCTCTGCTTCTGCAGTGATAGCCGGTGCTGGTTACGCTTCTTTAGATATGCTCTCCCGTCGCCACTTGCGATACGAGCAAACCATTGAACAACGTGGCACCCATGCTGCGGCCAAAGTGATGGTTGAGAATAACCCTACAATGGATGAGGGCTTGGTATCTCCTTCGGCTCCTCAATCCGGGATCGACCTTCCCAGCCCTGAAAAGGCCCAGTCTCGACCGGCACTTTCCTATTTGCAGCAAGATCAAGCCGAAAAACTCATGCCCGATTTAACACGCCCAGACAGCGAGTTAAATATTGTGGAAGAAGTAGTATTACCCGATACGAATATCGAAAACATCGCCTTAGCCACGCCTGAAGAATCCGCCGAAACCGTCCAAGAAAAGGTCTCTAACTTTGAGACTAACTTCACAGACGATGTTGTATTGTCCGAAGCCGACTATAAATTGCTTGTACAATCACTTGAGCGAATTAATCGCGTTCAAGATTACGTAGGCTTTGGTAATTTTAACGTTTTATCGCTCGATGAAGCTTTAAAGTACGCTAAATACTCGCCCCGTATTGGAGAATTCAGCGCAGAAGAACTGAATTTTCTAGAGAAAATGTTTAACTATAACTCCAGTCGTTTAGGCTTTTTTGGTGAGAAAGTTATTTCGAACATGACTAACGTGGTACCAAGTAACGACGTGGTTAAAATGCCGGGCACCGGTCACTATGTATTCCGTGGCCACTCTGAAACTTTTTACAACAAGTTAACGGCTGAAGTGGGGGATACCCTAATTCTGACCAGTGGTGTTCGGAATATTGTGAAGCAATATCAGCTGTTTATGGCCAAAACGGTTCAGGCCAGTGGAAACTTATCGCGTGCATCCCGTTCATTAGCACCTCCTGGGCATTCGTACCATGCCATTGGCGATTTCGATGTGGGTAGAGTCGGTGGCGGGCTTGCAAACTTTACCGCTGAATTTGCCAGCACTGAAGAGTTTAAAAAGCTACAAGACTTAGGCTATGTGCAAATTCGATACACCGCCGATAATACATTGGGGGTGCGTTATGAACCTTGGCACATACGCGTGGTTTAATTAAAAAGCTTAAAGATAGTTTAATCTGACCTTTCAGAATCTTGAAAAATCCTTGTAGAATGAACCTCGTTGCCATCAGTGTCTCAGACGCAAATGGCAACATATTCTCTTTTCATCTTAACCTAACAGACTCAATATAGAGTTTTCACTAGGACAACACTGTAATGACAATTTGGACCCCATCTTCTTGGCGTGAGCACACTATTCGTCAAATGCCTGAATACCAAAACAAAGCCGCTCTCAACAACGTAGAAAAAAAGCTAGCCGCAATGCCTCCATTGGTTTTTGCCGGCGAAGCGCGTCAATTAAAGTCTGAGTTGGCTAAGGTATCTCGCGGAGAAGCGTTTTTATTGCAAGGTGGGGATTGCGCAGAAAGCTTTGAAGAATTTCATACCGTACATATACGCGATACTTTTATGGCTTTATTGCAAATGGCGATAGTGCTGACATTTGGTGGCCAAAGCCCTGTAGTAAAAGTAGGGCGGATGGCTGGGCAATTTGCAAAGCCTCGTTCAGCAGGCGATGAAACCATTGATGGAGTTACCTTACCTTCTTATCGTGGTGACATCATTAATGGCATCGATTTCACTGAACAATCGCGTCAGCCAGACCCTGAACGTATGGTGCAGGCCTATCATCAGTCTTCTTCAACGTTGAATCTGTTGCGGGCCTTTGCCCAAGGTGGCTTGGCCGATATTCATCAGGTGCATAAGTGGAATCAGAACTTTGTTGAGAAGAGCCCGCAAAGCGCACGTTATCAAGCGATGGCTGATCAGATTGATGATTCATTAGCTTTTATGAGTGCAATCGGTATTTCGCCTCTTAATACGCCACATATTCGTGAGACGCAATTCTTTACCTCGCACGAGGCATTGTTGTTACCTTATGAAGAAGCTTTAACGCGTAAAGACAGTTTAACCGGGGATTGGTATGACTGTTCTGCACACATGCTTTGGATTGGTGATCGTACTCGTCAGTTAGACAGCGCTCATATTGAGTTTTGTCGAGGCATTAATAACCCGTTAGGATTAAAAGCAGGTCCATCCACTGACCCAGATGATTTAATTCGTTTGATCGATGTTTTAAACCCTAATAATGGGCCTGGCCGACTAAACCTGATCGTACGGATGGGAGCGGATAAAATTGCCGATCATTTCCCTGCGTTACTGCAAAAAGTCGAGGCAGAAGGGCGCCATGTGGTGTGGAGTAGCGACCCAATGCACGGCAACACCATTAAAGCAGGCAATGGCTATAAAACGCGTAAAGTAGAGTCCATTTTGTCAGAAGTAAAAGACTTCTTTGCCATTCATAAAGCCGAAGGTACGCATGCCGGTGGTATTCACTTTGAAATGACTGGTAAAAATGTCACAGAGTGCATGGGTGGGGCCTTTGACATTAAAGAGGCTGATTTAGCCGAGCGTTATCATACTCAATGTGACCCTCGCTTAAATGCCGATCAGGCACTTGAATTGGCGTTCTTAATAGCCGATGCGCTTAAAGGAGCCCGAAATACGGCTTCCATTGCATAAGTAAATGCTAAATAAATACCTGACAATTTTAGTCGGGTATTTTTGTTTTGATTAAATTACGGTAGAATCCGCACCAAAGATCCTTCCGTCAAAGAGGTAATGAATGGATATTCAATTGAATATAACCGAATCTGCTGAAGAATATTTAGCTGGGTTATTAGAAAAGCAGCCAACGCCGGGTATGTCGGTTCGTATGTTTGTCACTCAGCCGGGTACTAAGTACGCTGAAACTTGCCTAGCCTATTGCAAGCCAGGCGAAGAAAAAGACGACGATGAAGTCGTTCAAATGAGTAAATTACTAGTTCACCTTGAGCGCAATAGCTTGCCGTATTTAGATGAAGCTGAAGTAGATTACGCTCAAGACCGCATGGGTGGCCAGCTTACGATTAAAGCACCTAATGCCAAAATGCCAAAAGTTAATCAAAACAGCCCTTTGAGTGACCAAGTTAACTACATTTTGTATACCGAGATTAACCCAGGTTTAGCCTCGCACGGTGGTGAAGTTACACTAGAAGAACTTACGGATGAGAGCGTTGCAGTATTGAAATTTGGCGGTGGTTGTCAAGGTTGTTCTGCCGTGGATTTAACGCTAAAAGACGGTGTTGAAAAGACGTTATTGGAGCGATTACCGCAGCTAAAAGGTGTGCGTGACGTAACGGACCATACTGTTACGGAAAATGCTTATTACCAGTAACAACACAGTTTGTTTAACTCTAAAAAAAGCGCGCTAAGGAATACTTAAGCGCGCTTTTTTGTGTTTGAAGCCCTGCTGTAGGGCTTAGTTGATCACAAAGCTGCCATATTTCATGCGCTTGCGTAGGTGATTCGCAGTCTCTGCCGCGGAAGAACCTGACTTCATGTAATCATGAATGATAGACAGTACTTCTTCGCCAATAGGAATAGGTAAGTTCATTCCATAGGCTGTAGAGCCAACAATATTACCCGTTGCCGTTGCGTTAGTGATGCGCTCGGTGAGTTCAGCATTGCATTCATTCAGCGCTTCTAAACCCGTGTTCGGGGTAACCGGTAACGCCCCGGAATAGTTGTTCAATAAAAATTGGGTATCTTTGTCGAGTACTTGCATCGCAAACGCTTCTTGATGTTGCTGCGCACCGGTTTGATTGGTCGCCAGCGCGGCAAAGGTTTCCAGCTTAAATACGACACCCTCATTAGGGCCTGGTACCTGGGCACAGTAGTATTGCTGATTCGCAATGAGACCTTTTAAATTGAATGCGCCTTGCAGCCAAGTTCCTTGGAAAGTCATCGCGGCTTCGCCGGCCACAATGGCTTCCACTAGCCGAGAGCTTTGAGAGTCCGCGGGCAATCTTAATATGTAAGGTTTAAGCTGATCCATCTTTTTAAACACGCGTTCAAAAGCTGGCTCGATGGCTCTCAATGAAGAACTGTCCAAATCTTTCATGACGGCATTGTATGGCTCAGCACCCACTTCAGCTAACAGCAGTGATTCAAAAATTAGCGCATCCGATTGTGGAATGTCTATAACAGCAATTGGGCTAATACCATTGGCTTGAATGGCCGCTAATAGCGATAAGAAGTTTTCCCAAGAGTTATCGAGCGGAAGGCCCGTTTGGTCAATAATACTTTTACTGGCCCAAATGGTGTTCGTAACGTGTAAACCACTGGGTACGGCTACAATTTGGCTACGATGTTGTATTTGCTTATAGACAAAGTCTGGCAGAAACTCACGCCACCGATTTTGGTCGGCAACACGCGTTAAGTGGCGAACAACGCCTAAATCATACCAACGTTCTAACTCTTTGCCGTTGATTTGCGCCATTCGAGGTGTTTCGCTGTCTTGAAAAACCAGCCCTTTAATTTGCTCAGAATCTGGAAATTCGGCTGTCTCGGCCAGTTCGCTCGACCATGTTAGCCCGACTTTTTCGAGCGAGTTTTGCAACATTTTGTATGCTTTAACTTCGCTAGGGCTGTGATTGGGGTGAATGACTGAAATAGACGTGGCCATGCTGAGGCTGGGTATGAGGGCACATAGAATCAAAGCGAGTTTTTTCATGTAAATCTCTTATTTTTATTCGTAAAGACCGAAATTAACGTATTTTAGTGAAGTGTATCACGCTTTTTTGGGGTAAACATCGTTTCAAGCGGTCAACTTTTGCTCTTATTGATGCTTTCCCACGCTGACTGTATGTTCTGAAAAGTTTCCGCATCGCCACCTTTATCAGGATGATGTTGCTGCGCTAATTTACGATATTGCTGCTGTTTCTCTTTAAACGATTCTTGGCCAGTAAGTCCTAGGGTTTGGTGTGCCTCAGGTGCTGCTTTGACTCTCACCAGGCGCTTCCAAAATGAATCCAGCATGGCATCGATACTGGCCGCACTTTCTTTATTTAAATTATTTAGATCTAAGTAGTAGTCCCTAAGCGAATCATATTCTTTTAAATGTTGTTCGCCATCTGAGGAGGGCTTGCGAACTATTCGGGTTAAACTGAGATCGAGAAAATATTGACCCTGATGGGCGTATTTTGTTTGAAGTTGATATAAGCAATGCCGCAGCATGAAATGGTGCTGAAACAACAAAATTTTGTCACTGAGGTTAGGTTTCGGAAACAAAGAGTCTTCCTGTTGATCCAACAAGACCATCAAATCATACTCAGTGACCCCATTAGGATAAGCCGACAAAATATCATCAATAGCTGACAACAGGCGTGGGCTATGATTAACGTGCTTCACGAAGCACTGATCTCTTGTATTTCCATGGCCAAAGCATGGGCTTGCTTAGGTTTGATCAAACGAGTGTCATCTCCGGCATTGGTGGTTTCAACGCAAAACATTGATTGATATTCCTGAGGTTGAAAGTGGCTTAAAGTCGATGCTTTTTCTAGCCACGGATTCCAGACCACCACAGAACGGCTTCCGAGCCTATTCAATTGAATTGCAGGCCTACCGGTACCGCTTAAAAGGATAGGTTGGCCTTTATCGAGAACCGTCCAATCGGTTTCTTGATAGAATGAAAAGTCTCTTGGAAACGGTTTACATGCGCCATTACGATTGTCTAATACCTGCTCTCCAGTTAAGCCAGTAACTTTGACGGTTGCAATATTTTCGCACGCAAAATAGCTGTGCATGGCTTGGCTTATCGCAAAGGGTTCATCACCCAAGTTCGTTGTGGTTAAAGACATGGCCAGAGTTTCACCGACACTGATTAACAGCTCAGCGGTGGCTTTGTAGGGGAATCCTATATCATGTCCATCTGTTTCAAGCTTAAACAAAATGTCGGTTCTGTGGTCACTTTCATGAACCAAACTGTATTGCCATATGCGTGTGCGCGCAAAGCCATGTGCCGGTGCATTTCTTTGCGTTGAGTGAGGGCCAAACCATGGCCAACAAATAGGAATACCGCCACGAATGGCTTCAGTTGCTTTAAAAGGCTCGGCTTTAGAGACAAATAGCAGGTTGTTCGATTGCGTTTTGCTGTATTCGGTTATGTGCGCGCCCTGTAAAAAAATGGTGGCACAAGCGGCGGAATTGTTTATCCGCAAACAATCTAACTCATTGTATTGGTCGTGCTGAACGGTTTTGCTTATTTGTAAGGGTGTCATAGCTACTTTGTTTGTTGTCTATTACGGTGGTTGCGTCATTTTGCCAGTTATTCGGTAAAATAAATATGGGCGCATGATTCGCTTGTGCAAACTGCATTGGCAATTGAAATCGCCTCATAGCTCGTTCTGCGTGCGTTGGAACACCTTGCAACCAATCGCCTTTTACTAAGGCAAGGTATGGCTTTGGCTGCGTAGTTTCACTCCAATAAGACGTTAGCGCCTCTGGGTTTATTTGCCAAGGAGCGTCTGTAAATTGCGTTTCGGTTTGGCACAGTCTTTTGTTTTTTGGAAGGTAGAGCCTACCTGGAATCCACAACATAGAGCGGTTAGGCTTAGGTAGTTTTGGCCAGCTGCCGTTGGCTATTGCGAGGTTCGGTAACCGCAGTTGGTGGTGTGCTAAACGGGCTAATTTAAGGGCGAAAAAGTCGGTTAGACCAGCGCCCACCCAGTTCAGTTCGCTTGGTCGTGTCGATTCGGCCCATAGATAAAACTTCAGAGCCAATTCTAAATGGATGATGTCGCCGCCAGAGTGTTCAAGTAACAGATCCATTTCACCTAAGGTACGGCCTTGGTGGTCTATCACCTGATTAAACGCCAAAACTTGGTACTCATCGTTTAAGGAGAATAGGGTAAAAACTAACTGCTCAAAGTAACCTCCGAGTTTTCGCTGCCGTGCGTCTATGAGCGCTTGTATCTGTTGTTCACTGATGTTGGCAATAAGAGAGTCGGCATCGAATTGATGGCTTGGCCATATTTGAATATGCGGCTTGAGCAGTGATGGTGCCTGGGTGACCCATCTTAAGTCATTTAGAATGATCTGTTCATCAAATGGTTCGTTCAACTTCTTACCTCTGGTATGCTATGAGCATATTATTTACGTGTTATGACTCTATGACAACGAACAATGAAGTTATGCAGTTTACAAAGGTCGGTATTTTCGGGCGTTTAGACAGCCAAAGTGTTGAAAAATCGATCACTAAGCTCATGCAGTTGCTGCAAGACCTCAATAAAGAATGCCAAATTGAACACTCAATTGCTAATGTGCTCACAAAGGTTCAAGGCAAAGCAGCCAGTCGTCAAGATATTGGTGAATGGGCCGATCTTATCATTGTCGTTGGCGGAGATGGCACCTTCTTGTCTGCTGCACGCGATGTCGCCCAATTTGAAGTACCCATGCTGGGTGTTAACCGAGGTCGCCTTGGCTTTCTCACCGACATAATGCCATCACAAATGGATCGGCAAGTGCGTGACGTCTTTAAAGGTGAGTTTAATACCGAAGATCGATTCTTACTGTTGGCTCAGATCATACGCAATGGCAAGGTCGTGGGTGAAAACTGCGCATTAAACGATGTGGTATTGCATCCTGGCAAATCGATACGAATGATTGAGTTTGACCTAGAGATTAACGGGCAGTTTGTGTACAACCAGCGCTCCGATGGTTTAATTGTATCAACGCCAACCGGTTCCACAGCCTATGCTATGAGTGCAGGCGGCCCATTAATGCACCCAAGTATGGACGCATTAATACTGGTGCCGATGTTCCCTCATAGCTTAAACAACCGGCCTTTAGTTGTTGGTGCAGAATCAAACCTTACCATTAAAGTCGATCACTATAATGATACACCCCCACACGTTAGCTTAGATGCCCAAAACCATTTAACAATGGAGCAGGGGGATGAACTGCGTATAACCAAATACCCCAAAACGCTGACGTTAATTCACCCAACAGAGCATAATTATTACGATATCTGCCGTAACAAGTTAGGCTGGAGTCGTAAAGTAGAAAATGAAGAACAGGACCCCGATCTATGAATTTTGATCAACTCGCCCAGAATATGACGCCCGATATCTACAGTCGCATACGTGAATCGGTTGAGCTAGGTCGTTGGCCAAACGGCGTTGCTTTGACTAAAGAGCAAAAAGGCTTGTGCATAGAGGCAATGTTAAAATATGAAATTAGCCATAATATTCCAGAGCATCAACGCACAGGTTATTTAGAGCAAGCGTGTAAGTCGAGCAGTGAAAGTATACCGACCGTTGATGTCACCGACGATCAGGAAGCTAGCTTATGACAATGGATATGTTTGCGTCACATCAAGGCTCTGATGCCATCGCCAGCGGACTCCTAAGAAAAATGCCGGTACGCTGGAGCGAATCGTTACCCGTGCAGTACACCTTGCTGGTGGGCGAAAATAAAGTGCCTTTAAATGAAAAAATAGGCCAAAAAATACGCTTAGAACATACGGGTGAAATCCGTTGTTTGCATTGTAATGAAGTGACCAAGAAAAGTTTTGGTCAAGGCTACTGCTATAAACACTTTATGGCGTTGGCGCAAAATGATGCTTGTATTATGTCGCCAGAGAAGTGTCACTACGACCAAGGAACATGCAGAGAGCCTGAATGGGGCGAGCGAAACTGCATGCAGTCGCACTATGTTTATTTATCGAATGCCAGTGGATTAAAAGTTGGTATTACTCGAGGCGGTCAAATACCCACACGATGGATAGACCAAGGTGCCACTCAAGCTATGGTCATCGCGCGCGTGTCTACTCGTTTATTAGCTGGCTTAGTTGAAGTGATTTTTAAGCAGCACGTTGCGGACAAAACAAACTGGCGCACCATGCTTAAGGGTACGGCAGAAACACTCGATTTAGCGCAAGAGCGTGATCGTTTAGTTGAGTTAGCGCGACCTCAGTTAGATGAGCTGATTGCAGAACATGGCATTATTTCTGTTCAATTGTTGGGTCACGGAGATCCGTTCAACTTTGAATTTCCCGTACAGCAATACCCTGAAAAAGTCACCAGCTTTAATTTTGATAAAGATCCTAATGTGGAAGGGACTTTGCTGGGTATAAAGGGGCAGTACCTAATTTTAGACACCGGAGTCATAAATATACGACGCTTCGGTGGTTACCAAGTCAATCTATATTAAGCAAAACCAAATCATTAAATATTAATCACATAAAACGCACACTAATAAGCGTTATAACTATAAAAAGTAGGCCTCATGAGAACTGATACTGCACGTACTATTCGATTAAAAGATTATAAAAAGCCAGATTACACCATTAAAAAAACAGATTTAACGATTCAAATTTTTGAAAACTACACGCAAGTTGAATCAACGTTGCATATGCATAAAAATCCCGAAGTAGTGGGCTTCCCTGTTTTACAATTAAATGGCATAGATCAACAAATACAGCAAATACAATTAGATGAACTGGTATTAACCGAATCCGATTATCAATACGAAGATGAGCTGCTTACGGTTCAGCCAGGCAAAGATGAGTTTGTATTTAAAAGCATTACTCACATTAAGCCTAATGAAAATACATCTTTAGAAGGTCTGTACCAGTCGGGCACCATGATTTGTTCTCAATGTGAAGCCGAAGGGTTTCGAAAAATCACCTTCTATTTAGATCGCCCAGATGTAATGTCTGTATTTACGACACGAATCGAAGCGGATGCAAAGCAATATCCAATATTGCTGTCTAACGGAAACCCCGTAGAGCAAGGTGAGCTAGCGGGCGGACGTCACTTTGCAACGTGGCACGATCCGTTTCCAAAGCCTTCTTATTTATTCGCCGCGGTAGCAGGCGACTTGGTTCGTCATGATGATGTGTTTGTAACTCAATCAGGGCGAGAAGTATCGTTACGTATATTTGCCGAAGCGCACAATGCACATAAAACTGATTTCGCGCTCGACTCCTTAAAGCGATCTATGGCTTGGGATGAAAAACGCTACGGTCGTGAATACGATCTTGATATTTTTATGATTGTAGCCAGTGACTTTTTCAACATGGGAGCAATGGAAAATAAAGGTCTTAATATTTTTAATTCCGCTGCTGTGTTAGCGTCTCCTGAAACTTCAAGCGATGATCGTTTTGATCGAATTGAAGCGATTGTTGCGCATGAGTATTTTCATAACTGGAGCGGTAACCGAGTTACCTGTCGAGATTGGTTTCAATTAACCTTAAAAGAAGGTTTAACGGTTTATCGCGATTCACAATTTACCGCTGATACTCATAACGCAACCGTGAAACGCATCAGCGATGTTGACATGCTAAAAGCGGCCCAGTTTTCAGAAGATGCCGGTCCAAATGCGCACCCGATTCAACCTCAAGAATACGTAGAAATTAATAACTTTTACACCGCCACTGTTTATGAGAAGGGCGCAGAAGTAATTGGCATGATCCATACCATCTTAGGTGAGGCATTGTTTCGTCAAGGCACAGACCTCTACTTTGAAACTTTTGATGGTCAAGCGGCTACTACAGATGACTTCATAGGCTGTATGGAAAAAGTCAGTGGGCATGATTTTACTCAATTTAAGCGCTGGTATGTTCAAGCCGGTACACCTAATGTTGCGGTTGAAGAAAGCTTTGATGCCAACGCTGGTCAATACAAGTTGACGTTTACTCAAAGTTGTCGGCCAACGCCAAACCAGCCAGAAAAACGTCCGTTTGTTATTCCTGTAAAAATGGCGTTATTAAGTGAACAAGGAAAAGAGCTTCCGATCTCATGCGACGGAGACTTTAATTCTGACACCTCAGTGTTATTGCTAAAAGAAGCAACAACAGTGGTGACGTTTAGTGGCTTAAACGCTAAGCCGGTTGCCAGCCTTTTCCGAGATTTTTCTGCGCCTGTCACTGTAGACATGGCTTTATCGGATCAAGATCAAATGACGCTCGCTACTAAAGACAGCAATGCATTTAATCGTACCAATGCATTGCAATCTGTTTTTGTGGAGGTTATCCGCAAGCTTAATGCTGATATTGATAGTGCCATTCCAGAATCAGTTGATGAATTGATAAAAGCGACGTTAGGCGATGGTTCATTAGTTGATGCTGTTAAAGCGCAAATGATCACTTTGCCAAGTTTTGCGGTATTGCGAACAATGTTCTCGCCGATAAATGCT
The DNA here is from genome assembly GCF_030409715.1 of Reinekea marina. Lineage (NCBI taxonomy): Bacteria > Pseudomonadati > Pseudomonadota > Gammaproteobacteria > Oceanospirillales > Saccharospirillaceae > Reinekea > Reinekea marina. The sequence continues at coordinate 2,459,590 of NZ_JAUFQI010000001.1, read as the reverse complement.
CAAGCACTGGCTTTTGCAAGAGAAAAGTTGAAGCGCCACATAGCAGTTACTTTTGCAGAGCAATGGCAGCAATTAGCGAATAGTTTAGCCAGCGCTCAACCTTATGAATTTAACGCTGCAGAAGCGGGCCGAAGAGCGCTTCATGGCACGGCTATTTCCTATTGGGTGAGCTCAGGTCAAGTTGAGGCCATTAACTTCGCGGAAGCATTGTACCGCGCAGCCGAAAACCAATCGGATCGGCTCAACGGCTTGCAAGCGGTGCTGTCTTCAGATGATCAAGAGCGCTCAGAGAAGCTTCTGACACACTATTACCGACAGTGGAAAGACGATACCCAAATGGTTGAAACTTGGTTAGCACTTAACGCTGGGCAAAAAAGCTTTGATGTTGCGCAAGCAAATGCGCTGATGGCGCATGAAGCGTTTGATTTAACCAATCCAAATAAAGTACGTTCAGTGTTGGGGGCATTTGCCTCAAATTTTGAAGCGTTTCACGCTGGAGAGGTTGGTAATTATCAGTTTATAGCGGAGCAAATTGTGAAACTTGATCAGGTTAACCCACAAGTTGCAGCACGCTTCACCAAGGTGTTGGAGAGCTGGCGCGTCTTTACTGAAGATCGCGGAGTGCCCATGAAACAAGCCTTAGAAATGATCGTTTCTACAGATGGTTTGTCACCAGATGTGAGCGAACTGGCCATGAACGCATTAAAGTAACCTGAAGAAAATATACGCAGCAAAAAGCTTGCGTTCAAAGGGCTAAGGGCATTAATTGCGACTTAGCCTTTTTTTTGCCCTAAAAAATGACCATCTGCACTATTAGCTAACAAAATATAAGGTGAGACTAAAAGAAAACTCAGAAAAGGGAGAAATAAATGAGTAATTTAAACAGTCTGGTCGATACTTTTGCCAGCCCAGTCGTGGTTTTTAACCGCATAAAAGAAAACACATTGTCGGCTTGGATACCACTGCTGATCTTAGTAGCCGCAACCGCCGGAGTGTCTTTTTGGTACTTCCTTAGCATTGATTTATATCAGTTTATGGAAGCCAGCATGATCATGTCTGGACAGGAAGTTAATCCAGAAGAATTGAGTCAAATACTGCAAGCTGAAGCGATTATTCGGTGGTCCTCTGCCAGTATAGGCGCCGTCGCCACCTTAGTTGTGTATCTAATCATTGCGCTTTATTTCTTTTTAATGTCGATGTTGGTCGCAGAAGACAAAATTGGCTTTGGGCGATGGATGGCCGTAGTCGCATGGGGTAGCTTGCCGAGCTTAATATCGTTGATCAGTATTGCGGTATCTTACGCGATGGTTACGCCTGGGTTTGAATTGTTTCAAGCGCTTGATAAAACATCGGTGGCTTCAATTATGGGGCTTAGTTTCGATGATGCCAACTTTAATGTACTTTCTACGCTAACATTAGGAACTGTGTGGGCCTATGTGCTTTATGGTTTGGGTTTTAAAGTACTGACTCGCTGTAAACCAATTACGGCGGTGGTTGTTGGTGTGGTACCTGCGTTGATTCAATTTGGCTTAATGTCGTTGTAAGAATTTTTGAAGGAAATTCCATATGAAAAAGCTCTTACTTGTTGTCATTATCGTGCTGGCGGTTGTTGGTTTATCTTATCTTGGTAACAATAAAAAAACCGACGAACCCGATACGGTTCAAACCTTTTCGGTCATTGAGCAACCCATTGAATCGACTGTATTGGCCAGTGGCCGTTTGACTTATGGTGATGAGTTTCAAATTCGATCTGAAGTGAATGCGCGTGTAGAAGAAATTACTGTAGAAGAAGGTGATTTAGTTAAAAAAGGTCAAGTGTTGATTCGATTAGATCAGGAGAGCTTTGAAACTGAAGTTGACAATCAGCAGACCAATGTTGCTTTGCGGGCTATCGATAAGGAGAGAGCACAACTGCGTATCGAGAGCTTGCAGATTCAATTAAATAGGCAATTGAAGCTGGCCTCGCAAGGGGCGGCTCAAGCCACAACGATTGAAGACATGGAGAATCAAATTGCGCAGGCAAAGGTCGATTTAAAAATGCAATCGTTATTGCAATCGCAAGCTCAGGAAGCGCTCGATCAGGCAAAGAAACGTCTAGAGAAAACCATCATTAGAGCCCCTGTTAGCGGGTTAGTGAGTGCCCTGGATATTAAAAAAGGTGAATTGGCCGTGTCAGGCGGGGCCGATATTTCGTTGATGACCTTGGTAGACCCGAGTGTTATTTTTACTGAAATTGACGTAGACGAAGCCGATATTGGTCACGTGTCACTAGGGTTGCCTGTGCGAGTATTTGCGGTAGCCTTTCTCGATGAAGAGTTAACCGGCGAAGTGACTAAAATTGCCACCAGTGCCCGCAATGTACCGGGTAAAAATTCTTTAGTGTTCCCCGTCGAGGTGAAAGTTCAAGGTAACGAGAACGTAACCTTACGCCCAGGAATGAGCACTCGGGCCGAAATAGTGAATCGTTCTGAGCGAAGCTGGCCTTTGGTGCCAATCGAAGCCATACAAGAGCAAACGGAAGGCGGTGAAGTTTCTTTTAAAGTGTTTATTGCAAAAGACGGTAAAGTCACGTCTAAAAATGTTGAGCTAGGTACCCAAGACGATCGATATCAGGCTATTAAGTCTGGTTTGTCGGCTTCAGATGAAGTGGTCATTGGTCCTTACCGTGTTCTTCGTACGTTAAAAGATGGTCAAGCCATAACGGTAAAGAACGATGACTGATTCGCAAGCACTTATATCACTGAACAAAATTCGCCGTACCTATCAAATGGGCGGTGAAACCTTGCACGCGTTGGACGGTATTGATATTGATATATCCACCAACGACTACGTGGCCATTATTGGCTCAAGTGGTTCAGGTAAGTCTACTTTGATGAATTTACTGGGCTGTTTAGATTCTCCTTCAGAAGGCCAATATTATTTAGATGGCGAATCGGTAGGTGACATGACTGGCAGTGAGTTGGCCCAAGTTCGCAATCGTAAAATTGGCTTTATTTTTCAAAGTTTTAACCTGCTACCGCGCGTAGATGCATTGCATAATGTCATGCAACCGTTGGTTTATCAGCGTGTAGGTTATAAAAAACGAAAGCAAAGAGCCCAAGCTATGCTAGAGCGAGTAGGGTTATCTAAACGCATGGGGCATCAACCGAACGAATTGTCGGGTGGGCAGCGCCAACGAGTCGCCATTGCGCGGGCATTAGTGACTCAACCTTCTATATTGCTCGCCGATGAGCCCACCGGAAACTTAGACAGTGCGACCAGTCACGATATATTAGATTTATTTGACGAACTGCAACGTGAAGGTCAAACCATCATCATGGTCACGCACGAGCCCGATATAGCCGAACGATGCCAGCGACAAATTAAATTAACCGATGGCAAAGTTGTTTCCGATATCCGCAATTCTGTTCAATTAGAAGGAGCATTGTAATTATGCTGATTCTATTTGAAGCGTTTCGTTCCGCTATTCGTGCCATCTTAGCCAGTAAAATGCGCAGCTTCTTAACCTCATTGGGTATTATTATTGGTGTGGCCAGTATTATTGCCGTGGTTTCGTTAGTAAAAGGGTTAGAAACGTCTATTACAGACCAGTTCGAAGGCTATGGTTCTAACTCACTTTTTATTCAACAAAAACGAGACAATTACGGACGTTTACAGGGTAACCTGACGGACGATGACCTCATTAAGCTGAGAGGAATTGACGGCATAGAAGTGATCTCGCCTCAGACATTTGTCTTTGAATACAATGGTGTGCAATACCAAGGCAAAGACCACAGCGCCGATGTTGTAGGTGTTATGCCAGACTATGCTGAGATGGACAGTTCTTATCCAGAAATTGGCCGGTTCATTACCACGGCCGATGCTAACGGAAGGAAAAAAGTGGCTGTTATAGGGGTTAAGGTACAAGAGGAACTTGGCTTACCTGAAAACCCCATTGGTGAGTTTATTCAATACGGACCCCATTGGTTAAAAGTCATCGGTGTATTAGAAAGTAAAGGCCAAATGTTAGGGCAAGATTTAGATAACTATGTCTACATTCCTTACCCTACAGCCATTTCAATTATGGGGTTTCAAAAACAACCCTTTGTTATTTTTGTGGCGCGAGTATCCGATGTAGATCGTATGGCGGCCATTACCGAGCGAGTGAAACAAACCTTGCGTCGGCAACACGGCATTAACGGTGATGAAGAATCCGACTTTACCATTCAAAGCTCCGATCAAGTATTAAGCTCTATTGGGCAAGTCACGCAAGTCATCACATTAGTGTTTGGCGGAATTGTCGGCATCAGTCTTTTAGTCGGCGGCATTGGCATCATGAACATCATGCTGGTGTCGGTTACGGAACGTACTCGCGAGGTCGGCATTTGCAAAGCGTTAGGTGCAACGCGCGCTGATATTTTGCTGCAATTTTTATTAGAAGCCGTCATCATCAGTTTAATTGGTGGCTTAGTTGGCTTGGCAATCGGGTTCGGTTTAGGCACAGCTATCGCCAGTATTATTCCAAACTTCCCGCCATCTGATGTGCCTGCCTGGGCCATTGCGTTGGCATTAGGTTTTTCAACAGGTGTTGGTGTGATTTTTGGTATTTTACCGGCCGCAAAAGCCGCACGGCTAGACCCTATTGACGCACTTCGTTATGAATAAAGACCACAATGAAAGGCGGTTGTTTACAGCCGCTGTCTTACCCGTATAATCAGGCGCTTAATTAATATTAGGTAGTTCTTATGTTTGCGGTGAAGCACTTGAGATTAGTCCAGTCATTATTGATGACAACTATGATGGTCACGATCATGACGGCAATAATTACTTGGGTAAATACAGGTGTAGACTCAGGCTTTCTCTGGCGCTGGTTGGGTGCTTGGGTCGTGGCTTGGCCAATTGCCTTTTCAGTGATATATCTTTTTGGGCCAACGGTACAAAAATTGGCGGTAAAGCTGTGTTCTAAAGCCTAATAAATTAGGCTTTAGAACGGACACCCATTAAACGATTGGGTGCGCCCACATATCGTACTCGTCGGCTTCTTCAACTTTTACTCTTAAAATATCGCCTGGCTTTAAGTGCGTTTGGTTGTCTAAAAACACCTGTCCGTCAATGTCGGGAGCGTCTGCTTTTGAACGCGCTACAGCGCCTTCTTCAACCACTTCATCAACGATGACATCAATCTCGGTGCCTACCTTGGCTTGCAATCGCGCGGCGCTGATGCGCTGCTGTACTGCCATGAATCGATCGTAGCGTTCTTGTTTAACGGCTTCATCTACATGGTTAGGTAATGCTGCCGCGGTAGCACCATCGACATTAGAATATTGGAACGCTCCCACTCGGTCTAATTGCGCTTCTTCTAAGAAGTCGAGCAACATTTGGAAATCGGATTCAGTTTCACCTGGGAAACCCACAATAAAGGTGGAGCGCAACGTAATGTCGGGGCAGATTTCTCGCCACTTTTTAATTCGGTGTAGAACCTTTTCAGCATGGGCAGGGCGCTTCATGGCTTTTAATATTGAAGGGCTGGCATGCTGAAACGGAATATCCAAGTAAGGCAAAATTTTATTTTCGGCCATCATAGGGATAATGTCATCGACATGTGGGTATGGGTACACGTAATGCATTCGCACCCAGGCATCGAGTTGTCCTAACTCTTCACACAATGCTTTCATCCGTGTCTGTATAGATTTGCCTTTCCACATGGCTTCGCGATATTTAGTGTCGACACCATACGCGCTGGTATCTTGAGAGATGACCAGTAATTCTTTAGTGCCACCTTTGACTAAGCTTTCGGCTTCCGTTAATACATCTGAAATTGGGCGGCTGACTAAATCGCCGCGAAATGACGGAATAATGCAGAAGCTACAACGGTGGTTGCAGCCTTCCGAAATTTTCAAATAGGCATAGTGCTTAGGCGTTAACTTTATGCCTGTATCGGGAACCAGTGATGTATAAGGGTCGTGTCTAGGCGGCACAACTTCGTGAACTTGCTTGACTACTGCTTCATAGGCGTGAGGGCCAGTTACCGATAATACACTGGGGTGTATTTCGCGTATATCATCTTCTTTAGCGCCTAAACAACCCGTTACTAATACTTTGCCGTTTTTGTTTAGTGCTTCACCGATAGTATCGAGGGATTCTTTGACCGCCGAATCGATAAATCCACAGGTGTTTACGATAACCACATCGGCGTTATCGTAGCTGGGGATGATATTGTAACCTTCGCTGCGCAATTGCGTGATGATACGCTCTGAGTCTACCGTGTTTTTGGGGCAACCAAGACTGATAAAACCGACATTTCCAGGCGCATCTAAGGTATGGCCTTCGGAAACATTGAATGTGTTAATGATATTGTCTTGGCTCATGCAAACCTCAGAGTAAAAGAAAGGGGCGTATTGTAATGGTTGTTAAGTATAGCTCAAGCAAAGAACGCTGGAAGGGAGTGAATAGTCGAGAGTTTGAAGTGTAAAGATTAGCGATGAAAGAGCGGAGCTAAATTTTAGAAGTTATAAACCTAATATAAAGAGAGTAGCCGTGTGGCTACTCTCTTGGTTGACTCAATAAGCTTTAGCTATTTACTTAGCCATTTTTACTCGGATAACAGCACGAACATCGTTGGTGTAGTTATCTTGGTGAATAAAGCCAACCATCGAAGGGTTATTCATCACCAAAGACATCATTTCAGCTTCGTTGGCTACCGCTTGTGGCGGAGAACCTTTGCCCGTAAACAATGATTTAGACCACAAACGCTTAAATTGCACCGGCTTTTGCTTTACGATTTCCTTTAGAAACACCAAAGTTAAATCATCGTCTTCAGCTAAAAGCAAAGGCACGGCATCTGTGCCGTCTTTAAACTCGGATGTTTTACCTAAATATAGGTTCTTAACCCATTTAGCATCAATTTTGCTGTTGTTCTCTGGGTGAACAATCACCAGTAAATCAGCCATTGCGCCAGCGGTTATACCAAGCGTTAGGGTGATCATTGACAGTACTTTCAATAATTTCATTTTTAATTTCATATTAATCACCCTTTAAAATACAACATCGACAGCGACTGAAATGGCTTGTGCATCGCCATAAGGAGACCATTTTCCATCAAGCCCTGTTGGCTCTTTGGTACTGTCTGTTCTAGTGGTGTACTCAATTTTTGCTGAAGCCGCAATATCGAAGTCCCAACGCACGCCAGCTGTTATGGCCGAAATATCATGTGCGTAGTCTTTTACGGCGATAGGGTATGGGTAACCATCTAGTTCAGGAAGCGTTGTCGTAGAATTGTCGCTTTGCTTAAATGAAGAATAAGTAACGTGAGGAGTAAAGTCTCCTACTCGGAGTCCTGTAGTAGCGAACCAAGCCGTTTCGTTATTGTTCGCATCGTTAATGAATTTTGTATAGGTGTATTCAGAATTCAAAAGGAAAGTACCATTATCATAAATGGCAGAGGCCGAGGTAAATGAGACCGGTAAATCAACTTCCATCACCATGTATCCGCCAGTATAAGGCGCAGCAGTTTCAAGAGCGCTACTATAAACCGGACGATTTGCCGTTACGTTTTCATCAACACTGTAAGAGCCGCGCAAACTTAAGTTACCGTTGTTCAGCGTAAGGCTACCACCTAAGATACTCTCGAACTCAACAAACGATTGTGTTTCTGGGTCAGTTCCGCTGGTTTCACCAAAATAGACAGACGCTGTTGTATACCAATCACCTAATAACAGGTTGTAGTCGGCGCTCACACCTTCTAGGTTGGTTAAGAATACGTTGTATACTTCAGCAGGTGGGCGAATCCAAACGTATGAATAGCCAAGGTCTAGCGAGCTAGAATAGCTGAATACTGGCATACGAATACGGCCAGCTTTAACGTCGATATCGTTCGTCAGCTCATAATTGATATAAGCCCACTCAAAGTTTACATCAAAGTCGTTACCTGCAAAGCCTGTTAACTGGGCTGTGGCAGATAAGCGATCGTTCACTTTTGATAAGGTTTGAATAGCCACCATGGTGTCTGGTTTAATACTCAATTCATTGTCATAAGTGCCGTAGTTGACCGGGTCTGTAATCAGCTCCTGGTCTTTTTGTAAGGTCATGCCCGCGCCGACAGATATAAATCCATTTAAGCGTGTCTCGAAGGCGTTGGCAGTAAAGGGGACAGCGGCTAAGCTAGCTAATGCCCAATGCGATAATTTCATAGGCCACTCCAAGTTTTATCGTTTTTATAATTTAAATTCATGTTCTATGGTCACAGTAACTGAATTTTCGTTTATCCACTGTGGGAAAGGGGAGAACCCACCCACGCGATCGGCAGCATCAAGCATTTCTTGGTTCAAAATAGCGTGACGTGTCTTTTTCTTTAGCTTGGCATTCGTTACAACGCCTTCTTTATTCACAGTGACTTCCATAGTAACCAAGCCCTGCTGTTTTAAATCTTGCGCCCAGAACGGGTACTCAATAGTTGCAGATATGTCCGCTTTGATCTGTTGTTTATAGTTTTGCCATGTTTTTGCTTGTTGTTCGGGCGTTAGCTCTTGATTCGTTTTGAGCGCGGCCGGTGGTTCTGGCATAGGGGGTACTTCGGCAACACGTTCTTCTAGCGTGAACTCATAATTGATCGCCATTTTTATTTGGTTGGCTTCTAAATCGGCCGGGAATGGTTTAAACGGCGCAGCGCGAGACACAGCGTCTTTCAACTCTTGCCCTAAAAGACCACTGTCTGTTGGGGTCAGCGAGGTAATCCCCACCATCTGTCCAGAAGAATTGACGATAAACTCAATTCGAATGACACCTTCTTGATTAAACTGTCGAGCCCATTCTGGGTAGGAGACGCGCTTGTAAATATCACGTTGAACTTCCCACTTATACAGGCGCTCAGCATAATCTTGAGCCAATTGCTGTTGTGTTTGACCTTCTTGTTGCTTGGCCAGTTCCGCGGCACGTGCTTCAGCGGCTTCTTGTGCGGCAATGGCTGCGGCTAGTTTGGCTTGCTCTGCTGCCAGCTTCGCTTTTTCTTCATCTGTAGAAGCGTTGTTCAACTGCTCTTGCTGCTTCTTCTTAGCTTCTTCGGCTTCTTTTTTGCGTTTAGCGGCAAGCGCAATAGCTGCTTTACGCTCTTCTTCTAAGCGTTTTTTCTCTGCGGCGGCTTTACGTTTAGCGTCTTCAGCGGCTTGTTGCTGTAGACGAAGTTCCTCTTCAGCTTTGGCTAATGCACGGGCGGCATCTTGTTGCGCGCGCTTCCAATTACCGACTAAATCTAAGCGTTGTGGGTTAATGCTGATGGTATCGAAACGCTCAATAAGCACATCTTTTTTAGAGGTGATGATGGCTTCGGTACCCAAAATATCTGATCGGAATAATCGGCTCGGAGGTACTTCGCCAATCCAAGTATTTAAAATAGCATTGAACAAGGCTTTATTAGGGTAAGTCAGTACCTGCCTTCCGTTAAGGGTCACAACTGTGCCGGCTTTGCTCGTGAAGTTCACTTCAATTTCATCGCCAATGGTAAGGTTCTCTTGCGGGAAGGTAGTAAATGCGATGGCGGCTTCGGTGAGCGATAAATTCTCTGCGAATGAATTGTTTAAAGCTAAATCTTGGCGCCAGAGTTGGTTGAACTTATGAGGCGACCAGCGCTTTGCGGTGACGCGAATCACCATTTTTTGCGGACGGCTATCAGCAAGCAGTGTTTCAGCATCTTGAATAGGGGTGGCTGTATACAGAGCACCTAGATAATATTCTTTATTTAATTGCTCATAGGCGGAAACACCGTTTAGGTAATTCTGAGCGTGAGACACATTTAAAAAACAAATGCTGAAGATTAAAATTATTATTTTATACATATACACCCAAAGGTTATTTACAGCGACATCAATGTCTTAGTGTAAAGAATATGGCAAGTTAAGAGAAATGGAAAGAATGAGGAACGCCTAATTAATGACCTTAAGTTATCAATTAGGAAAAAAAAGCCTATTAGGGGTGTTTTTATTAAGTAATGGAAGCATTTATTGACATATAGGCCTAAAACCCTAATCTGGAGCGTCAAAATAATAAAAAATTACGACTAAAGTAGGAGTCAAAATGAGCCGCACAATCGAACAATGGCTAGAAGCTTACGGTGAATCGCACCAAAATAAACGCAATAAACTCATCCATTGGCTTTGTGTGCCCGCGATAACATGGACTGTGTTGGCTCTGTTTTGGTCGGTTCACTTACCGTTTTCGGAATGGGCAAATTTGGCCGTTGTATTCAGTTTAGGCGCGCTGGCATTTTATAGCCGCATTTCTATCTCTATTGCATTAGGAATGGTGGTATTTACGCTGCTGTGTATTGGTTTAATCGTGTGGTATGAGGCCAGTTTCTCACTAGCATTGTGGAAAGTAGCGCTGTCTGTGTTTGTGGTTGCCTGGATTGGTCAATTTATTGGGCATAAAATTGAAGGCAAAAAGCCCAGTTTTTTTGAAGATATCCAGTTTTTACTCATTGGACCGGCATGGCTTCTGGGCTTTATTTATAAAAAGTTAGGCATTGCCCTTTAATTTTTGGGTTTGCTGTTTTGTGCGGCATTTAAAAAACCGCGCAAAATACTGAGCTCTTTTCGCGTGGGGCGAGCCCTTCGATACAGCGCTTTCAAGTGATCAAACGCCAACCCTGGGTGTTTTTCATTGGTAAAGCCGATGTCGTGCATGGTCTGCTCTAAATGTTCATGAAACAAAGCTAGCTCTTTATGTAGCGGGTATTCACTTTCTTGTGGCGCTTCGTTTTGAGCTGTGTTTGCTGCTTTAAATACTTCATAACAAACTAATTGCACTGCCTGGCTTAAATTGAGAACTGGATAGTCAGGGTTTGCGTCAATGTTCAGTTGAAAATGACATTGTTGAATTTCATCATTATGCAATCCCATGCGTTCGCGACCAAACACAATGGCTACATTGCCTTTGACTTGTTCTGCAACCACTTGCTGGCCACAGCTTTCTGCGCTTAAAGACGGTAGCTTTATGGTTCTATCGCGTGCACTGGTGCCAATTACCATGGTGCAGTCATCTATGGCTTCTTTAAGTGTTGATACCACAGTGGCTTGTTCTAAAATATCGGTGGCTTGGCCGGCGCGACTTGTGGCTTCTTCGCTCGGAAAATCAACCGGGTCTACCAAGGTGAGGTTGTGTAAGCCCATGTTTTTCATAGCACGAGCAACGGCACCAATGTTACCCGGGTGCCATGTTTTAATGAGGACAATTTTGATATTTAACGACATAAAAAAGCCAATAATGAGAATTGGCTGCATTGTAACAAGTTAAACGGCCTTGGCGAGCAGCAAAATACTCGCCTTGGTAACTTTTTAGGTAATTTAGTGGGTTATATAAACCGGCCCAACGCCCAACGCCCATACTATAACAGTGAGTGCCATTAAACTTACGAACATGACCATCGCAACGGTAATAATAGCGCTCGCAAAAACAAAGCCGCGCTCTTTAGGAATGTTCATTAAAATAGGCACACCTTCATATAAAAGGTACACAGCGTAAGCTATTGCAGCGAGTGCTAAAATTAAGTCTAACCATAAAACTGGGTAGAGCGCGGCGAAGCCGCAAATAAATAAAGGCGTACTGGTGTAAGTAGCCAGTGATATGCCTCGCAGCGGCGTGTTTTCAGTTTTGTCTTGATAAGTTACCGATAAAAAGTCGATGAATTTACCTAAAACCACTACGCCAGTAACCATTGCGCCATAAAAGAGTATGCACAAAACCATCGCACTTTGGGTGGTGAGTGTGTACACCGTATCTGACGAACCGACGGTCCACCCGACCTGAGTTGTACCAATAAAGCCGCAAATGGCAGGAATAAGTGCAAGCACTAAGGTGTGAGTCATGCAGTGTTGGCTGATGGTGACTTTTTCGTCTCGAATACGAGCCCATTCGTTGTCGGGGTTGCTGAATATCCCCACGATATGATTCATAAACATAATATCCCCTTACTGATTTTTATTGTTATATAAGTACAAAAGGCTTTTTGTCTTTGAGTCAGTATAGGCAGGTTTTTGAGCAAATGACAACGACGCCAGTTCACATTTGCTCAAATTTAAAGCGGTACCAGTGGGGTGGTTATTCCAGTTCGAGAGAAGTTAAGCGCGCGGCAATAACGGCGTTATCGTTAATTTGTAAAATTTCGATTAAATAGTTACCTATTTTCAAACTCAAATTGGCATCCGGAATGGCTTCAACTTGTTCAAGGATTAATCCATTGAGCGTTTTAGGGCCATCGGTTGGTAAATCCCAATTCAGCAGTTTGTTGATGTCACGAATAGAAGCGGTACCGTCGATCACGTAGCTGCCGTCACGCTGAGGGTGTACTTCTTTGTTGCTGTTGGCTTGATCAGTTGTAAATTCGCCAACAATTTCTTCAAGTAAATCTTCTAATGTGACTAACCCTTGAATATCACCGTATTCATCTACAACTAAGGCCATTCTCAGTTGCTGAGACTGAAAGTTCATCAACTGAGTGTGCAGGCGTGTGCCCTCAGGAACAAAATACGGGTCTTTTGCAGCCTTTGTAAGCATTACTTTAGAGGGGCTGTCTGCGTATAAAAACTCAGCCGCATCGCGAATATGTAAAATACCAATAACTTTATCGACATCGCCTTTATACAAAGGGAATCGTGTGTATTCGGTTTGACGAATGCTGTCAGCTATTTCTTCTACGGTGCCTTCCATATCGATACCGGCAACTTCGTTTCTGGGTACCATAATGTCGTCTACGGTTACGTTTTCCAGCTCAAGAATGCCTAGCAGCATTGATTGTTTATCTTGGGGTAGGGTCGCGCTCGACTCATAAACGATTGTTTTTAATTCTTCAGGAGAGATGGATTCTGATGAAGCTTTACGATGACCGACTCGCATTAGCCAGAAAATTGCTTTAACGATGTGGTTAACCAGCCAAACTGCTGGCGCTAATAGGGTCGCAAATACTCGCAATGGGTAAGCGGCGATGAAAGAAATACGTTCTGGATGGCGCTGTGCCAATGTTTTGGGGGTAACTTCAGCAAATATGAGCACGACAAAGGTCAGTACAACAGTTGAAGCGGCAAGAGCTAGGTCTTGGTTGCCAGGCATGAGTCTGATCGCGATAACCGTTGCTAACGATGCGGCTGCAATATTGACCAGATTGTTGCCAATCAAGATGACACTGATCAGTGTTTCTGGTTTTTTTAGTAAACGTTGAGCTAATTTTGCGCCTCGATGGCCTTCATTAGCTAAATGCTTTAAGCGAAATCGATTTAACGACAGCATCCCGGTTTCGGAACTAGAGAAAAAAGCTGAGAATAATATAAGTAGGCCAAGCAGTGTAAACAGCCAGCCTAAAGGTAATTCGTTCAAAAGTGGTGACCCTTGTCACAATTAAAAGGGGATTTTCATCGTTTAGTGGCAGTTGAGTCAAGTATTTTGGAGAAATCTCACTGTAAAAGGTACTCTAAAACGAATTTAGACCCAACAAAGCCGATAATTAAGAAACTAAAGCCGATATAAATCAGCCGACTGGCGATTAACCCACGTACACCTAAGAAGTAATGAGCAATTAGTACATAAAAAAAGAAGCACCAAGCAATAATCGTAAGAACCGTTTTGTGGATTAGGTGCTGAGCAAAGAAGTTCTCTATATATATAGCCCCTGTTGCAACAGCAAGCGTGAGCAGTAAGAAGCCAACTAAGACCCATTCAAACATTAAACGCTCCATAGTTTGCAATGGCGGCAGTATTTCTGAAATACGATTACGAATTTGATGGTTGTGTAAGCAGCGGTTTTGATAGCTCACGAGTAATGCCTGAACGGTAGCAACGGCCATGACACTGTAGGCTAACAGCGCTAAAAAAATATGCGCCACCATGCCAGAGTTATAAATTTTGAAGGCTTCTGGTTGTGGCGTTAACATCCCTAAAAACAACAGACCTGCGCCAAAAGGCATGACAAAAGGAAACAAGTTTTGCAAAGGTTTTGAGCTGCTAGAAACTAAAACAACCGCAACTACCATCCACACACAAATAGACAATGCGTTTAAAAGGCTAAAGCTCAGCATTCCAGCGGTATATATTTCAGACAGTAACGCGGCTGAATGGGAGAGAAGGCCGACAATGGCAAACGTATAGAGCGCCCAATTATTTACTTTTTTACCTTTATAGAGCGCATAAGTAGCCACAGCACCGCTGATTAAATAAGTTAGGATGGCCATCCACAACAGCATGTTCAAAAACCTTTTTTGTAAAAATTAACTTGAGTAAAGAGAGTCGTTAGCCAAATTAATAGTAAGGCTGGTATACTCTAGCCTTTGATTGTAACTGTGAAGTGACCATGTTTAATAGCCTTTCAGAGCGTTTAAGCCAAACATTTAAGCAAATTACCGGTCAGGCAAAGCTGACAGAAGAGAATATTAAGTCGTCATTGCGTGAAGTACGCATGGCGCTACTCGAAGCCGATGTCGCGCTGCCAGTCGTTAAAGCCTTTGTTGATGCCGTTAAAGAGCGGGCCGTTGGCCAAGAAGTTTCTCAAGCATTAAACCCAGGCCAGCAATTTTTAAAGATTGTGCAAAGTGAGCTTGAGCATGTCATGGGCGATGTTAACGAAGCCCTAGATTTAAAAACTCAGCCGCCAGCTATCGTTTTAATGGCGGGTTTGCAAGGGGCCGGTAAAACAACCACCTCGGCGAAGCTTGCTAAGTTTTTGCAAGAGCGCGAAAAGAAAAAGGTGATGGTCGTTTCTGCCGATGTTTATCGTCCAGCGGCTATTAAACAGTTAGAAACGCTGGCGAATGAAGTAGGGGCGCTGTTTTTCCCGAGTGATATCAGCCAAAAACCCGAAGCCATTGTTAAAGATGCTGTTGTAGCCGCTAAGAAACAAGCTGTTGATGTGCTGTTGGTCGATACCGCGGGTCGTTTGGCAGTAGATGAAGCCATGATGGCTGAAATTACAATGCTGCACAAAGCCGTAAACCCAATTGAGACCTTATTTGTGGTAGATGCCATGACAGGTCAAGATGCGGCGAATACGGCAAAAGCCTTTAATGAAGCATTACCACTAACCGGTGTCGTGTTAACGAAAGCCGATGGTGATGCGCGAGGCGGCGCGGCATTGTCTGTACGCCATATCACAGGCAAGCCCATTAAATTTTTGGGTATGGGTGAAAAAACCGATGCTCTTGAGCCGTTCCATCCAGATCGAATTGCCTCTCGAATTCTTGATATGGGCGATGTGTTATCGCTCATCGAAGAAGTAGAGCGCAAGGTCGACAAGCAAAAAGCTGAAAAACTCGCGACTAAGATCAAAAAAGGAAAGTCTTTCGATTTAGAAGATTTTCGCGATCAGATCAAACAAATGGACAACATGGGCGGCTTAATGGGCATGATGGATAAAATGCCAGGCATGGGTCAAATGGCACAAGCCGCAACTCAAATTCAAGGAGCCGAAAAACAATTTGGCCAAATGGGCGCCATTATCGATTCCATGACGCCCTACGAGCGCAGAATGCCCGATAAAATCAACGGCTCGCGTAAAAAGCGTATTGCCAAAGGTTCGGGTACGCAAATTCAAGACATCAATCGTCTATTAAAGCAGCACAAGCAAATGGCGAAGATGATGAAGAAAGTCGGCAAGAAAGGCGGCATGCAAAAAATGATGCGTGGCATGGGCGGCATGATGGGCGGCGGCCAAGGCGGTATGCCTCCTGGCGGTGGTTTACCACCTGGCTTGGGTGGCGGTAAGCTTCCCTTCTAAAAGCAATGTTCAAATTTTAAGAAAGCACCTTTAGAGGTGCTTTTTTTGTTTTAAGCTTTTTGTTTTTCGAGTTTGGACATTAGTTATTCAATTCTGTATATTAAAACGCTGTTTTGAAAACGTTTTCAGATAATAGGTGAATAACAACAATGAAAAATCTATGGCTTTTGATTTTCTTCTGTATTTCTGTGGTCAGCTTCGCCAGCGATAGGGTTGACTTAACAATTTGGTATAACGTCGGGTCCAAAAGTGAGCAGGCGCTTTTCGAGGATCAGGTTCGTCGGTTTAATAGTCAACATCAGAACATCAATCTAAATACATTGGTTCTACCTCAATCTGCCTTTTCAGATTTTGTCGTGAAGGAGGCCAAGCAAGGTCGGCTGCCAGACCTACTCTATTTTCAATCGGGAAGTTTATCTCGCTATGTTTGGTCCGATTTACTGATGCCGATCAATCAGCTTTTAAGTGAGGAATTCCTAAATAACGTTACCCAAACGATTCGCCAGCAAGGAACATACCCTATAGATGGTAGAGAATACGCGTTAAGCCCCACTAGTGATGCGTTAACCTTGTTTGCCAATCGTCAGTTATTGGCGGATGCCGGTGTTACGGTGCCTCGAAGTATTGAAGAGGCGTGGAGCTTAGATGAGTTTCATAATGCTTTAGATTTGTTGGCCAAAAAGCATGGCAAGTGGCCTTTAGACATGCAGCTCTACTATGCCGACGATGATTGGTACGTTACAGCCTTTTCGCCTTTTATCCAATCTACAGGAGGTGAGATCATCTCAAATACAAAGTGGGATGCTCATATTGCGCTAGAGTCTTTATTTATGGATGACTTTAAAAAGGTGTTAAGTCCGTTGGTTCAAAACAACTGGATTGTGCCTAGCCATAAGTCGACTCGCCGTTTTGAAAAACGGCGGGCATCGTTGTCGCTCGCAACGACATCGCAATGGCCAAGCTTTAAAAGCGCACTAGGTGATGATGTTGTTGCAATTCCATTTCCAGTTTTAGGGCCATATCATGTAACGAGTAATGATAATTGGAGTTACGGTATAACCAGCCAGACTAAAAACCCACAGCAGGCGGCAGAATTTATGAAGTTTATTATGTCCGATGAAGAGGTGCTAATGAGCTCAAATGGAAATTACAGTGTGCCTGCTACCTTAAGTGCATTGTCAAAATCTCCCATCTTTGGTGAGCGTGGTCCTTTAAGTATTCCGGCAAGTCAGCTCGCCGCCAGCGCTCGACCCAAGCCGTTGCACCCTGCATACCCGGTAATTCGCGCCGCACTCGCCGATGCTATGGATGATATTCTAACGGGTACAGATTTTAATGTGGCACTTTCAAGTGCGGCCGATGTGATAGATTTGGATATTGAAAAAAATAATGGTTATCCACCATTCGATGATATGTGAAAAAGGTGAATAAATGTCGCTAGGGTTGCAAGTAGTGCTTATAACAGCTGGGGTAGTGGTAGTCATAGGGCTTAAAGCATTCTTTTTGGTCCGACTATTCGACAAAAAGCATAGAAAATAGCCTTTATTGTTTGAATCACAGCGGTGCGCGGGATGTTACCTTGCTTAACTAAGCAAAATACGTATAATTGCGCGGCCGTAATTTCTGGGTTCGCCCAGGTTATTTAAACGTTGGATTTTAGTCTACGGGTAACCCCCGATAGCTTTCCACAATGGCAGGTGATTTCAAAGCTTGCCCACAAACAGGAGAACGCGATGGTAGTCATTAGACTCGCACGTGGTGGTTCGAAGAAGCGCCCGTTTTATCATCTTACAGTGGCTGACAGCCGAAATGCCCGCGACGGTCGTTTCATTGAGCGTGTTGGTTTCTTTAACCCAATTGCCCGTGGTCAGGAAGAGCGCTTACGCGTCGACCTGGATCGCGTTGAATATTGGGCAAGCAAGGGAGCACAGACTTCTGATCGCGTCGCTCAATTGCTTAAAGAGTTTAAGAAAGCCGAAGCCTAATTGAAGATGAGGCTATAGGTCGTCATGAGTACACAAAGTTCTGAAGATTTCATTGTTTTAGGTAAGATCTCGTCGGTTTACGGCGTTAAAGGTTGGGTTAAGGTGTTTTCTTACACTGAACCTATGGATCGAATCTTAGAATATGGTGATTGGACACTTAGACAAGGTCAAAAACTGATCGGTGTTGAAGTAGACAAAGGACGTAGTCATGGCAAGGGGATGGTTGCGCATCTTAAAGGGGTCGATGACCGCGAAGTTGCGAAAAAGTATTCAGGCGCAGAAATCTGTGTCCCGAAAGACCGTTTACCTGAGTTGGACGAAGGGGAGTACTACTGGTACGAACTGGAAGGCCTAACCGTAATCAATACCGAAGGTGTTGTGCTCGGTGAAGTGGATCATTTAATGGCAGCCGGTCCTGGGAACGACGTTATCGTTGTGAAAGGCAATGCAAATAGCATTGATAAGCGGGAACGCTTAATACCGTATGTTGACCAATTTTTGCTAGAGATTGACCTTGGAAAAGGTGAAATGACAGTAGATTGGGATCCAGAGTTTTGAAAGAAGAAGGTGTAGATCAACCTGCACTGACGTTTGGTTTAGTTACGTTGTTCCCTGAAATGTTTGAATCATTTACAGAGTATGGCGTTACGGGTCGAGCGGTAAAGCAAGGGCTCATTTCAGCAAATTGTTGGAATCCTCGCGATTTTACCCACGACAAGCACCGTACCGTAGACGATCGGCCTTTTGGCGGTGGTCCCGGTATGTTGATGAAGGTTCAGCCATTGCGCGATGCCATCTCTGCGGCGAAAGCCAGCAGCAAAGGTAAAGCAAAGGTGATTTATATGTCACCTCAAGGGCGAAAACTCGATCAACAAGGCGTTATGGAGTTGTCTCAAAACGAACATTTGATATTTGTCTGTGGTCGTTACGAGGGAATAGATGAACGGTTGATTGAAACAGATATTGATGAAGAGTGGTCACTTGGGGATTTTGTTCTCAGTGGCGGTGAACTGGCAGCGCTAACCTTTATGGATGCTATCAGTCGCATGGTTCCTGGTGTACTAGGGCATGACTTATCATCGGTTGAAGATTCTTTTTTTGATGGCTTATTGGATTGTCCCCACTATACTCGACCAGAAGTACTCGATGATAAAGGTGTGCCGGAAGTACTGTTAAGCGGACATCACGAAAATATTCGTAGATGGCGAGCAAAACAAGCGCTAGGCCGGACAAGGCAAAGACGACCCGACTTACTGGAAGGTCGCCAGCTTTCGAAAGAACAGCTGACTCTTTTAGATGAATTTGAAAGTGAGCAACAACGCTCACGCGACTGATCAGGAGCTGAATCATGAGCAACAAAAATTTGATTATTCAGCAAATTGAAGCTGAACAGATTAAAAAAGAAATACCAGCCTTTGGCCCAGGTGACACTGTGGTTGTACAGGTTAAAGTAAAAGAAGGTGACCGTGAGCGTCTACAGGCCTATGAAGGTGTTGTAATTGCTCGTCGTAACCGTGGAGTTAACTCTGCATTTACCGTTCGTAAAATCTCGAATGGCGTAGGTGTTGAGCGTACTTTCCAGACTTACTCTGCATTAGTAGACAGCATTGAAGTTAAGCGCCGTGGTGCTGTACGTCAAGCTAAGCTTTACTACTTGCGTGAGCGTTCTGGTCGTTCTGCTCGTATTAAAGAGAAGATCCCAGGTAAGAAAGCAAACGCTTAATCGCTGTTTGATTTCTTCACTAAAAAGGCTGCCCACGGGCGGCCTTTTTTGTTTTTAAAAGGGTGTTTCGTAAGCGCTTATATAGATTAACCAATTTTCTAAGCCTAATCCGAGATGGTGAAAATCGGGCGTTCATTGGCATGGGTGCCAATGACGAGCCCCCATGGATGGGTTTACGGCGTCCCTTTTTTCACCATCTCGGATTAGGCGATTCTTGCCACCTTTTTAAAATAACCAGAAACAGCAATGTAGACCGTTTAGTAAGCAAATTAACCCTGAAATGGGATGTTGCGAAATCGTCACCAGACAAACGTCAAAAAAGCCGTTATTTCACGGCGCTGCTCGTTGACCTAGGCGGTGGGCTTCAGTACTGTTCGCATTCATAATTGTCATCATCTGCGCTAAAGAGGCGAGTTTTGAAACAGGTAAATGTAGGTATATGTGGTTTAGGCACCGTTGGTGCAGGTACGTTTAATGTCATTCAGCGCAATTTAGATGAAATTGCCCGCAGAGCCGGTCGATCAGTTAAGATTACACACATTGGAGCACGCCGCGATAACCCTGCTTGCGATACATCGCAAGTAAAAGTCTCTCGCGATATTTTCGATGTCGTCAAAGATCCTGATGTGCATATTATTGTTGAAACCATTGGCGGCACAACCGTAGCTAAAGACCTTGTGTTAACCGCTATAGAAAACGGTAAAGACGTGGTTACGGCCAACAAAGCTCTTATCGCCGTTCATGGCAATGAAATTTTTGCCGCAGCCGAAGCCAAAGGCGTTGTGGTTGCCTATGAAGCATCCGTGGCTGGCGGTATTCCTATTATCAAAGCCATTCGTGAAGGTTTAGTGGCCAACCAAATAGAGTCGTTAGCGGGAATCATTAACGGTACCGGTAACTTTATTTTATCGGAAATGTCAGAAAAAGGACGCGCCTTTGAAGATGTACTTAAAGAGGCCCAAGAGCTCGGCTATGCCGAAGCCGACCCTACTTTTGACGTAGAAGGCATAGATGCCGCGCATAAGCTTGCCATTTTAGCGGCCAATGCGTTTGGTGTGTCGTTACAGTTCGATAAAGTATATACCGAAGGCATTACCAAAATTACCAGAGAAGATGTGCAGTTTGCCGAAGAGCTTGGCTACAATATTAAGCATTTAGGCATTGCCCGCCGAACCGATGAAGGCTTGGAAATGCGAGTTCATCCAACGTTAATTCCAAACAAGCGTTTGCTGGCCAATGTAGATGGTGTTTTAAATGCTGTTCTCGTGATCGGTGATGCTGTTGGTCCAACCATGTATCACGGAGCGGGTGCGGGTGCTGAAGCAACGGCTTCTGCCGTGATTGCCGATATCGTTGACATAGCACGTGATATCGACAGCCCTGGGCTTGTGCCGCACTTAGGTTTTAGTACCGTCACTAAAGATTTGCCAGTGTTAGCGCCAGACGATTTCACAACGTCTTATTATTTGCATATTTCTGTAAAAGACGAAGTCGGGCAGATGGCAAGAATTGCCGACACCTTGAGCAAACATGGCATTAATATGGAAGCGATCATCCAAAAAGAAGCCCCAGATGACGCCGAACTAGTGCCGTTGGTATTATTAACGCAACCCGTTAAAGAGCGTCAAATGAACAGTGCAATAGCAGCCATCGAAGCGCTAGCTTCTGTACCTGAAAAAGTTGTTCGTATTCGTGTTGAACGTTTAGACTCATAACAGTGAGAGTAAAATTTTGAAATATATCAGTACGCGTGGCCAAGCACCGGCATTAGAATTTGAAGATGTGTTACTCACTGGTTTAGCCAGTGATGGTGGTTTATATGTACCAGAAACGTTACCGCATTATTCGTTAGAGACCATTCGAAGCTGGCGCGATTTACCCTACGATCAGCTGGCTTTCAAAATTATTCAGCCGTTCATCGGTGGCGCAATAGACGATGCCACGCTGCAAACTATGCTCACAGAAACTTACGCTGGTTTTGGTCATAAAGCCGTTGCGCCGTTAGCACAATTAGATCATAACGAATACGTGTTAGAGCTATTCCAAGGCCCTACACTGGCGTTTAAAGACTTTGCGCTGCAGTTGCTTGGCCGTTTGTTAGACCATGTGTTGACCAAGCGTAATGAAAAAGCCGTGATCATTGGCGCAACATCGGGTGATACCGGTTCAGCCGCCATTGAAGGCTGCAAACACAGCGACCACCTAGATATTTTTATCATGCACCCGAACAACCGTGTCTCGGAAGTGCAGCGCAAACAAATGACCACCATTAAAGGCGATAACGTTTTTAACTTGGCCGTTGAAGGTAACTTTGACGATTGCCAAAGCATGGTTAAGGCCTGTTTTGCGGACCAAGCATTCTTAAAAGGTGAGCGCCGATTAGTTGCCGTAAACTCCATCAACTGGGCGCGTATTATGGCGCAGGTGGTTTACTATTTTTACGCCAGCTTAAACTTAGGTGGCCCCGACCGCGAAATGGCGTTCTCAGTACCCACCGGTAACTTTGGCGATATTTTTGCTGGCTACTTGGCTAAAAAGATGGGCTTACCGGTTAAGCAGCTCATTGTAGCCACCAACCAGAACGATATTTTGCACCGCACCATCAGCCAAAATAAATATGAAAAACTGCCATTAGCGCACACCTTATCGCCATCAATGGATATTGTGGTGTCATCTAACTTTGAGCGTTTGTTGTTTGATGTGTATGGTCGCGAAGGTTCGGCACTAGCAAACCTAATGGATAAAATGAACGTAGAAACCGTTGAGCTAGATTTAGAAAAAATGGCCAGCGTACGCGAAACCTTTGATAGCCACGCCGTTAACGACAGCACTACCTGCGATACCATAAAAGAAGTATACGACGATACCGGTTACCTACTAGACCCGCATACGGCCATTGGTGTAAAAGCCGCCCGCGAATGCCGTCGCGATGCAAACGTACCCATGATTACCTTAGGTACCGCACACCCGGTGAAATTTACCGAAGCCATTGAAAAAGCAGGGTTAGAAACACCGGCATTGCCGCACCACTTATCCGACTTGTTCGAACGTGAAGAGCGATACGATGTCATTGCCAACGAGCTACACGCGTTGCAAGCCTACGTTGTAAAACACGTTTTTAGTGAGTAAGTTAAATAACCTTTCTATCGGCGGGTTTGAGATTCGAACCCGCCATGCTTCAGATGAATCACATCAGGTTCATCAAAACCCCTTATTAAACCGCTTATACCTTGCCCGTGGTGTAGAATCGGCCAACCAACTCGAAGATTCCTTAACTACTTTGCTGCCATGGCAAAGCCTAAAAGATATTCACAAAGCCGCCGACTTGCTGCAACAAGCGAAAGCAGAGCACTGGAAAGTGCTGATAGTGGGCGATTACGATACCGACGGAGCAACGTCTACCGCGTTAGCCATGCTGGGTTTAACCGAGATGGGGTTAAACGTAAATTACCTACTGCCGAACCGATTTGAATATGGCTATGGTTTATCGCCTGAAATTGTAGATTTAGCGTTGCAACAAAGCCCAGATTTAATCGTTACGGTCGATAACGGCATTGCCAGTTTAGAAGGCGTAGCTAAAGCCAAGGCCGCAAACGTAAAAGTATTAATTACCGATCATCATCTAGCCGCTGCAACATTGCCTAACGCTGACGCGATAGTGAACCCTAACCAACCTAATTGTAATTTCGAAAGCAAGGCGGCCTGTGGTTGCACGGTTATGTTTTACGTATTAATCGCACTGCGAGCAACCTTACGTGATCAAGGCGTACAACCGTTACCGAACTTAGGTAAATGGTTAGATTTAGTGGCACTGGCGTCGGTAGCCGATGTGGTACCACTCGATGCCAATAACCGCAAACTGGTGCAGCAAGGTATAAAACGCATACGGCAAGGCCAGTGCCGCCCAGGTATTCGCGCCTTATTCGACGTAGCCGGCAAAGACTGGCGGCAAGCCAAAAGTTTAGACATGGGCTTTGTGGTTGGGCCGCGCTTAAACGCTGCAGGCCGGTTAGACGACATGACCATTGGCGTGCAATGCTTGTTAACCGAAAACGATCACGAAGCCCGAGAAATAGCCCAGCAACTGCAAGATTTTAATGTAGAGCGCCGGCAAATTGAGCAATCGATGGTGGCCGATGCACAAAGCTACTTAGATGATATTAATATCAGCGCACCGCCATCTGGCTTGGTGCTGTGCCACAACGATTGGCACGAAGGTGTCATAGGCATACTAGCATCACGCGTGAAAGAAAAAATACATCGCCCAGTCATTGCCATGGCACCAGCCGATAACGGCACCTTAAAGGGCTCCGCCCGATCCATACCCGGCGTGCACCTGCGCGACGCTTTAGATTGGGTCAGCAAAAAAAATGCAAACATCCTCATTAAATTTGGTGGCCACGCCATGGCGGCTGGCTTAACCATACGAGAAGAATCGCTCGAAGAATTCCGCAGCCTATTCGAGCAATCAATTCACGCCTTAGCCGACCCAGAGGCTCTACAAGCCCATCTATGGACAGACGGCCCCCTACAAGAAACCGATCTCAACCTGCATCAAGCCCTAAATCTTGAGCAAGCCGGCCCCTGGGGGCAAGCCTTCCCTGAACCACAGTTTTATGGCGAATTCACCATAGTCTCTCAACGTATCGTAGGAGAGCGGCATTTAAAACTGGTCGTAAAAACCGGCCAACAAGAAATAGACGGCATCGCCTTTAACATTGACACAGAAGAATGGCCAACCAACGCCAAGCAATTAATCGGCGTTTACCAACTAAGCTGCAACCGCTTTCGTGGGCAGGAGACATTGCAGTTGATGTTTTCCAAGATAGAGGCGCGCTAAAAATTTAACTCAAAGAGATTTTACATATGGCATTGCGAGTTAATTAAATATTTACCTTAAGCTTTGCAGTAATCGTTAAGTTGCTTTTCAAATAGTAGAAGTTATTCAGCTTTATTGCTAAATGTTCAAGTTAATGTGGCATAGATTTGGTGTGTTCTGTTAACCCCTGTTAAGTTGATAGGACTAAACCTCAAATGACAGCGCTAGTATGTGAGTGGATGTCACCAGAAAATCATTGAAATAGTCATTTTGATTATAATAAGTCAGCTTAATAGTATTAAATTGTCTAAATAGTGCATTCTGTGATGAATTGAGAGTTAACAGTGTTCATAGAAATGTGACTATACTGAATCAAATTGCTTAGAAATTGATGTTCTCTGTATTTTATAGACGTATTGGTTTACAGGGAGGGAATAAATAGACGTAGGTGTAAAAGGCATGGCAAGTCAAAAAAAAGAAAAAAGCAACCAGCCCAATGAATCTGATCCTAACGAGAATCAGCGCAACCAATTAAAAGAGATTCAGAATTTACTATTTGGTGAGCAGTTGAGTCAAGTTGAAGTAAAAATAAATGCATTTCGTGATGAAATTGAAAAGCGTTTAGTAGAGCTAGAAAAAACATTTCAGTCTAGCATTGATTCACAAGCTGCGGAATTCACAGATTCATTGGCTGAGCAGGCAGATTCGCTGAAACAATTGCACGACCTTCAGCTGTCCGATAGCGAAAGTGTCGAGGGTGCGATTAATAAAATTCATGAATTGGTGCAGGCTAATGCAGTCGCACATAATAAATCTGAAATCGAAATAAAAAATAGCCTAAAACAAGAAATCGAAAATTTGAAGGCTATTATGGAGAAGAAGAATAAAGGTATGGAAGATCGATTGGAGCAATCTTCTCGACTCTTAACTCAAAGTAAAACCGATCGGAAAGAACTGGCCAACTTGTTCCAATCCCTAGTAAAGAGCCTACAAGAATAGTGGGTATTCAATGAAGCCAATTGAACGGGGATCCGTTGGAAATATTGAAGACTACACGCGTCAACAAGATGAGGTCGATCGACTAAGATCACTTGTCTTGGGTGATGAGTACCAAGAAGCGCTAGAATCTTTGTTGTCAAAGGAGAGTGATGAAGATCGGGTCGCTAACGTGGTTTCAGAGGCCATTAAAAAGCGAAGCAAGCAGGATGATTCTGTTACTCGTTCTTTGGCTCCCATTGTAGATAGCGCTCTAAAAACATCCATTGATGAAAACCCTAATCGAATTATAAATGTTATATTTCCTATTTTGGGTCCTGCCGTTAGAAGGGCCGTATCTGTTGCATTAGCGGATATGTTTCAGTCTTTAAATAGTATTTTAGAACAAAGCTTAAATATTAAATCTTTTTGGTGGCGGTTCAAAGCAAACCGAGCAGGTATTCCATATGCTCAATACGTATTGCTAAATTCTCTAAAGTTCCGAGTGGAACAAGTTTTGTTAGTACATCGGGAAACAGGTCTTCTACTAAATCACGTTGCGCAACCAGAAATACAAACTCAAGACCCTGAGCTTGTTTCGAGTATGCTCACAGCAATATTAGATTTTATCACTGACTCTTTTGAACAGGACAGATCCGGTACACTCGAAGGGATTCGATTTGGTGAATTTCAATTGCATATAAGCGCGGGTCCAGATGTGATTATAGCCGCAGCGGTTAGAGGAATCGTTAGTGAGCAAGTACGCATAACGTTAGATGAGGCGTCTGAGCAAATCCAGGCCGGATTTGCTCAAGAGATCGAGACTTTCAATGGTGATCTCGATCCTTTTTCTGAGACACACACAATTCTAAAAGCGTGTCTTTTATCACAAGCTCTCGAAGTTGAAAAAAAGCCAAAAATTCCGTTCGCTGCAATTGTGGTGTTATTAATTACCGTAGGGCTTATAGTTAATAGTGTTTATACTCAGTACATATATAGTCAGGAGTATCAACGGATTATAACAATACTTAAATTAGAACCTGGCTATGCCTTGGTTAGCCATGAAAGGGCTGGGGATCTTATAACAGGTTCACTACTTAGGGATCCTATGTCGCGATTAGTTTCATCCGTGTCGAAAGATATTTCCAGCGATCTGATGCAACTCTCCCTAGATGAGCAAATTGTCTATTTTCAATTGCCTGAGAACGCTGGCAGTGTTGAAAGTGTAGATGTAAGCGAAAGTATTCAAACACTCTTGAGTAATTTTGATCAGGTTAAAGCTTTTGAGCAAAATGGTGAATTAAGGCTTTCTGGAATAATTTCACAAGAGAGTTTAAAAAAAATTATGAGTAGCGCAGAATTTAACGACTTTTATAACCGTGTAGACTTTTCTGATGTCACTATTTTGCAAGCTGAAAATTTGGCAAAAGCAAGCATTACTCAATCCGACCAATACCAGCAATTGATTCAAGAGGTAGGGAGTGTTTCATTCTACTTTTTACCAAGTTCATTAGCGCTGACCCAAGAAAGTCAGGTTGAATTATTAAGATTGGTAAAAAACTTAAAGCAATTGAACAGTTTACATACTGACTATGGTTTCCCTGCCTTCGAACTATTAATAGTAGGGTTTGCAGACAGTCAAGGATCAGTAGATGCTAATCAACGAATAAGTCAGCTTCGTGCAAGCCATGTAAAAGACATGTTGGTTGAAAACGGTGTGGACTCTACGTTAATTGTCAGCTGGGGGTTTGGGCATGTAGATGGTTCTGAGTTGTCAGCAGACTCTCAACGCCGAGTTAGCGTCAGTTTATATTCAGAATTGGAAAGCGACGTTGTAAAGGGTATTCAATGATTGCCAAAAAAATATGTATGGTAGGCTCTTTTGCGGTTGGAAAAACAAGTTTAGTAAAGCGTTTTGTTGAAAGTATTTATAGTGAAAAATACCAGACCACAATAGGAGTGAAGATTTCAAAGAAATCTATAACTATTAATGATCAGCTTATTAAACTATTAATATGGGATATTGAAGGGGACGATGTGTTTACTGAGCTTAAAGCAAACTACTTACGTGGATCGAGTGGCATACTTTTAGTGGTTGATGGTACTCGTCCGAAAAGCTATGACAACCTTCAGCGCCTAATGAGTCCTATACAACGGGTATTAGGAGAAGTTCCCATTGTTTTAATTGCCAATAAAGTTGACTTAATTCAAGAATGGAAGATGGACGACAGTTTCTTAGCTGACATGGCTGAAAAAAATATGGGAACCTTTGTTACTAGCGCTAAAGATGGTACTAATGTAGATGCAGCCTTTCAAGATTTAGCCGAAAAGATGATGTATTTCGACACGCATCAGGGTCGTCCGTGAATAAACTACTTGATATTGTTCATGCATTAGATGTGATCGCATTTGAACCACTTCCTTTGGGTAGGTTCGAAGCACTCTCATTAACGCCAACATGGTTTGAAAAACTGTATCAAACATGCATTGAACAGCCACTAGACGAGAATGACAAAGAGTTCGATCTGGTTTCAGCGTTTCCTTTTGTCGAGAACTTTATGTTTGACGCAGAAAAAATTTGGGCAAGTGATAATGATGGAACCGTTAACTCTGGCCTTTGGATAGAAGACAGTGATGCTGGCGAAGTGATGATGGAAGCCTTTGCGTTAAAAACAAATGATCATTGTTATCTTTTGATAAAGAATATGGCTGATAGCTATGAAAAACGCCAACATGTATTTCAAAAAGCACGAGAAATTGCATTGGCAAATGAAAAGATGGTTGTAGAGTTAAATCATCGGCAACGTTCTCTTCAGTCGCAAATAGAAAGTCACTTAAAGCACGAAGCGTCCTTATCTGCCATCTCACAGTCCGTTGATTCAACCAGCTCTGCGGTTATGGTATGCCAGCCAGACGGCAGTGTCGAAGTATTCAACAAAGCACTGATCGATATTTATCAAATTGAAGAAGATAAGGAATTTAGTCGGCGTTCTTTATTAGATCATTGGATTCAAGAAGCCGAGCAATACTATCCAGAAATACAACGCGTAGTTAGTTCTGGGAAGCATTGGGAAGGTGAGTTTGAATCAAAAGATTTAATGGGTAAACGTAAGTGGATTCGCCTTGCAATTGGTCCTGTCAAAAATGAACATCAAAAAATTACTCATTTTGTCTGTGTGGCAAATGACCTGAGTAAGTTTATGAATGTTGGCTTGTCAGACTCTGGCAATGTAAACGAATATGATTTTACAACCCACTTGCCAAATCGCCGGTATTTCTGGAAAAAAATTAACGCCTGCCTAGAGCAAGGAGACGCCTGCACGCTTGTTTATATTGATCTTGATTATTTTAAATCAGTGAATGATCGAATTGGTCATGATGCAGGAGACCAAGTATTAGGAGCAATGGCGTCACGAATTTCCCGAGGTGTAAAGCGAACAGATTTTGTAGCGCATCTGGGTGGTGACGAATTTCTAGTGATTTTGGTCGGTGACAAAGTGAGTAAAAATGCTGCTGCTATTTGCGATCGATTGTTAGGCAGTATTAGAGAACCGTTGACGTTAGCAGAGGGTATTATTTCTGTCAGCGCAAGTATAGGATTCGCAGAGCATGTCAATGGGCAGTCAGCCGCTGATTTGCTAAAGCATGCCGATACCGCAATGTACGCAGCCAAGGAGCTAGGTCGCAATCATGCCCGTTCATACAGCCAAGACCTAGATAAAAAGTTAGACGTATTTCATCAGCGTGAGTATGAAATTAGGTCTGCAATTGAGAGCCAACAATTTGAATTGTACTACCAACCACAAATTAGCATAAAAGGTGAACCATATTTTCGGCTAGAAGCGTTGGCTAGGTGGAATCACCCTGAGTTAGGTTTAGTAGCACCAATTGATTTTATACCGGTGGCGGAGTCTTCCGGACTAATTGTCTCTTTAGGTGAGTGGATATTAGCCACGGCGTGTAAACAGGGTAATATACTTCTTTGCGACAATATACCAATTAAAGTTGCTGTTAATATTTCAGCTAAGCAATTGAAACACCCTGATTTTTATAAGTTACTTACAGACGTGTTAGAGAATACTGGATTTCCAGCTGACCGATTGGAGTTAGAAATTACAGAAAGCTGCTTTTTGGATGACATGGACAAAGTAACCGTTCTTTTAAATAAGATTAAAGACCTTGGTGTTGCTATTTCTTTAGATGATTTTGGTACTGGTTTTTCTTCTCTAAACTACTTAAGACGCCTACCTGTTGATTTTCTAAAAATTGATCAATCTTTTGTGCAAGAACTTCCTGATGATCGAGAAAGTCAGGTCATTATTTCATCTATTATCTCATTAGCGCATTTGTTAGAGAAAAAGGTCATTGCTGAAGGAGTTGAAACTGAGGAGCAGCTAGCGCTTTTAAATCAATATCAATGCGACTTTATACAAGGGTACATGTTTTATAAGCCATTACCGTTTGGTGAATTAACCAATGCCTATCAAAACTTTAAAAAAAATAACCTTCTTTATAGGTAAAAAGTTCAGGTGACTCCGGAAAATTTGCAGCTGTGATCTCCCCTTCATTTATATCAGTAGATTGTAGAATAGTCCGAGCAAGTAATTTGCTCGGACTATTTAGGTATTACATTATTAAACATGGATCGCTAAGGCTACTTAATACAAAGTATTAGTTAGTAATAGAGTAGATAACACTTACATTGTTTTTCTACTTATCATTGGTATATGAATCTATTCTCCGGTTGGAAATATTTGAGCCGTAAGTGAGATTTACCCGACAAAAGCATGTACTTCAACGATTGATTTATCAGTTTGATCTAACTCTGGATAAGCGCCATTGCTTAAGAATTAGAATATTCGTTAGACATTTTATTGACGACCTAACGTAGGTGTCATGTTTTCGTCGATATTTCCCTTGATATTCTGCTAAAAATTACTTTAAAACAAGCAACTATTTGACGCATCTTCTTGTTTTGTGGGTATTTGTTAGTTGGTATAGAAAGTGTGAGTTAATCATTTAGTTTGTGTGGATAAACCACTGTACAGGGGAAGGGTGTGCTCAAGCGCAGTTTAATAATCGGCACGGTTATAATCCTCGCAATCTCTTCATGGATTGTAAGACTAAGCTTAAGCCAGCCAGACTTGGTAGCCTCTTCCACAAAATCATCAGCTGGGTCTGAAGACACACCGGTTAATGCGCCTTTAACCACATTACCTTCTCAATTACCTAATATGACATCGCAAACTTCAGCTAGTGGGAACGTTGGATCTATGGGCGTCATTGGCACTGCCACTAATACATCAGCAGCTGAACCCAACGCGAAAAGAATAGAAACACTGCCAGTAGCAATGCAACAAGAAATCCAATCCTTAAGCGGAAGAGACAACTCAGCAACGACGGTAGTTGAAACTCAGCCGGGTGTTTTCCTAATGACGAATGGTCCTCGTACCGTGCCCGTCGCTGTCATCAACGAAGATGGAACGGTTACAATTCATGAATATTAACAGTCTAAAAATATCGATCATTGTTTTTTGTTTAGCTTTGTCTGCACTTGCTCAGGCGGCATCTGTAACAGTAAATGGAAATGGATCTACCTTTATTATAAATAAAAATGGTGGGTTCGATGGTGTAGACGGTGCTGATCGTGAAGCCGCATTCGTAGCCGCTGTGCAGGTTTGGGCTGACATATTAGTAAGCCCTACCGATATTGTTATTGATGCCGAATTTAGCTCAGCCCTTTTCTGCAACTCTACATCCGCGACGTTGGGTTCCGCAGGACCTTTGAGTACTTATTTTTCTTCAGGTGCTGAATCATTCGGTCTTCAGAATGATGTTTGGTACCCCACTGCACTGATTAATGCTTATTATGGATCCGATTACTTTACTGGCAATGCCGATATCTCGGCACAATTTAATGCAGATATTGGAAACGCAGACTGCTTAGCCAGTAGTGGTTGGTATTATGGAATGGATGGGAATACTCCATCGGGTTATATCGACTTTTACGAAGTGGTTTTGCATGAGCTTGGGCACGGTTTAGGCATTCTCTCTTTAGTGATGTCTGATGGTAACAATAACGGGGGAATTATCGACATTTTCACAACCTTCCTTAAAGACCAAACCACCGCTAAAGCTTGGAGTGCAATGAGTAGTGCTGAGCGAAATTCTTCTGTTGTGAATGATGGCAATGTAGTGTGGGATGGCGCTGCCGTTACCGCCTTAAGTGGTGACTTGACCGCAGGTGTTAATAGTGGAAAGGTGCAAATGTATGCGCCTTCCTCCTACGAAGGTGGCTCTTCGATATCGCATTTTGACACCGAGCTCAACCCGAATGAATTGATGGAGCCTCAGTATACGGGAGACGCGAGTCATGATCATTCCACGGCGCTGTTACAAGACATCGGCTGGAATATATATAGTTCAAATAATGCTATTCCGGTTATTACTGGGCAATCTGCATTGGCTACCGATGAGGACACGGCAATAACGCTTGCGCTAGCAGACCTAACGGTTGCCGATTCTGACAACAATTTCCCTTCTGACTTTACGTTAACAGTTTACAGTGGCGTTAATTATTCAGTGTCTGGGAATATGGTCACCCCCAATGAGAATTTTAATGGAATTTTAACAGTTCCCGTTAGCGTGAATGACGGCGCCGATGACAGTGAAAATTTCAACTTGAGCATAACGGTAAATTCAGTGAATGATAAACCGCTGATTAATGCTCAGAGTAATATTTCAGTGGATGAAGATAACAGCTTATTACTATCCGTCTCAATGTTGACCATTGCTGACCCGGACGACACTTCATTTACACTCAATGTCGGCTCAGGTGCCAACTATTCTGTGTCGGGTAGTGAAATAACACCCGCGTTAAATTTTAGCGGCGCCTTAACTGTTCCGGTAACCGTGAACGATGGCGAAGCAAACAGCGACAGTTACAATTTAATCGTAACTGTAAATGCCATAAACGATAAACCATCGATCACTACAACACCAACGGTGAGCATTGATGAAGATACAAGCCATAGTTTCACGGTGAGCGACTTCACGATTAGCGATCCTGATGATGCGACTTTTAGCTTGGTCATTGTTGGTGGTGACAATTACAGTATTTCAGGCAATACGGTTACACCAAATACACACTTTAATGGAACCCTATCTGTTGGTGCTTATGTTAACGACGGGCAAACAAACAGTAGTACTGTATCATTTAGCCTTTCCGTAAACTCAATTAATGACGCTCCTGTAATCAGCGGTGCACCATCGACAACCGTAACTTACCCAGGCAGCTACAGCTCAACTTTTTCAGCAACCGATGTTGATAGCGGTTCAATAACTTTTTCTGTGAGTAGCGCTCATGGTTGGCTCTCGATCAACAATGCAGGGCAGCTAACAGGAACGCCGTCCAACTCTGATATCGGTACTCAGGCCGTTACAGTGACCGCTAGCGACGGTGCACTATCAGACAATCTAAACTTTAACCTAACGGTTGCCGATGCCAATAGTTCAGATTTATCTGTCACCCTCAATACGGCTGAAGAGTTAGTGGGTCTCAATGAATCAGCCGTGATAAACGTAAGTGCAATCAATGATGGTCCGAAAGTCAATGCTGATGGTTATCTGTTGATAACGGTAGATGCCAATACGACTACTAGCGCCATACATCCAAATTGCACTTTTAATACTGCAATACAAGTACGATGTGACTTCACTGGTCTTTTAAGCAGCAAAGACTACAGCCTAACAGTTTCTCAAAGTAGCTCTGATACAGAAAACATAAGTGCAGAGATTTTTGGAACCCAAACAGACCCCGACGGTTCAAATAACTGGCAGGACCTCACCCTAATATTTAATGACAACCAAACTTCACCGCAACTTACTGACACTGTACTCGCTACTCAGAATACGCAAGCAGCGAGCTTTGGAGATTTAGACGGAGACAACAAGAAAGAAGTTCTCTTTGCTAACGGAGGAACTACTGTAGAATATGGCTATAAATTTAACGCTGATTTTAGTTCTTTAACTCAATCTGAAGTGTTTACGACTCATAGAAATGCTTCTTCTGTTTTGATTGTTGACTTAAACAACGACCAACTAAACGATGTAGTTTTCGCGCACCATGGTGCTAACAGCGTATTCTTTAACCAAGGTAATGGCACATTTGGTTCGGACATAAGTTTGGGCTCTTCGGAAAGCCATTCTGTTGTGGCAATCGATATTAATCACGACAATTATCTTGATCTAGTCTTTGCCAATTCAGGTGTGAATCAGATTTATGTAAACAATCAAGCCAATGGCTTTACAGTGAGTGATAGCTTTGGGGATGCAGACACCAGCGATATTGACGTAATTGATTACAATCTAGACGGCTACCCGGATCTCATTGTTACGAATCTTGATGACAGCGACCTCGTTTATTTGAACGCTGGTGAAGATCAAACTTCTGGAATACTTGCTAGCAGCCCTATATTAATCGGTTCAACCGTTACAGAGAGTCATACTGTTGTTGTTGCAGATATAAATAATGACGGCACTGAAAACGAATTTTTCATAGCACGCAGTACAGGTGAAAATATCCCTAGTCTTGAGTTGTACCGGGTCAACTCAAATGTTCTGTTAAGCGTCGCAACCATCGATGCAGGTGATGTGGTAAGTTTGGCCATTGCGGATTTCGACGGAAACGATGCTCTGGATATTATTGCTTTAAGCAATCAAGGCACCGTGCAAATCTTTACTCAAAATGATTCAGTTTACACGCGTGAGCACACATTTAATCGAGAGCACGCAACAAGCGTAACTATGCAGGATATGAATTACGATGGTTTAGCTGATATAGCGATCACTCAAAACAATCAAGCGGCCACGCAGCTTTATATTAGTGATGAAATGAACGAATCAAATTCTTCCGAAGAATCTGTGGTTGTTGAAGTAGATGTTTCTGAAGAATCTTCAGTAGAAACAGAAGTAAATCAAAACGAAGATCAAAACGCACAAGAAACGCAAAGTACAACAGTTGTGGTTGTAAAAAGTAGCGGTAGCTTTGGGTTATTATTTCTCGCATTGAGTTTATTATTAGTTTTAGCACGAAAAACAGAGAAATTTAATTAAGTAGGCTAAGCGAAATTTTATGTTTTTGAAGTTCGAGGCTCGATAAAAAATATTGTTGCGTGATGCTAATTGCCAAACTTTCGATTATTGACTTAGTTAATGAAAAGCTTAGCTTGTTTGCACATTCTTAACCCCTTTTTTAAAGCCAGTTAAATAAAAAAGCCCTCTATATGTAGAGGGCTTATTAAAAGAAATTAGATCATTAAAGAATTATAATATCGATAGCACAGTATCAGCTATGCTATGGCTCTATGCAAAGCTCTGTAATTATTAAGTACTTTCATAAACCAGCTGATTTTGTTCAGCCGTTCACGCCATTGCTCGGCCACTTCATTTACCACATGCAGTTCAGCCTCGCATAGATCATCACCACGAACGTAGCGATTCACTAATAGATTGCCTCTAAATAACCTAGACCAACGTTCAAGTACCTCAAAGTCGGTTAACTGCGCTTGTTTTGAGCTATAATTGAATATCAACACATGATAATGGTTGGACATTACAACAAAAGCATAGACATCAATGCAGAATACTTGGCCTAGCGCTAATATTTTTTGCTCAACCCCGCCAAGTCAGTGGACGTTATTTACTTGGGTATATGGTTCTAACCCACACAAAAAGGCTCGACGAATACAGTGAGAGATGCAGTTATAGGTGGGTGTAGCATCAATTGAGACCTGATTCTTCTCTGGTTAGGACATAGTCTAATCATTGAATATGCAATTATTTCTGTACATATAACCAGTTTTTGGTGCGGGCGCCAAGGTCTAGAGTGTGTGGCCTGTTAAGTTAAGAACTGAATTCTGAGACAACCCAGTTCTTCGGGTCACTTCTCGGATGGATAGGTCATCCCGAAGATGCGTATGGCGAATTACATTGACTATTGCCACATTAATCACTCCGCATAATCTAGCTATAACGCTGCAGGTTTAGGTTAGACTATGTAGGTCAATATTCGATGCAAACAACAGTGTTTAGTGAGAGAAATTTGGGAGCAAATCAAAATTCTAGCAAATGATCGTTAGTGTAATTAAAAATAGACAGCGTTGGTCATTCAGGCAATTTTGGTGAGTGCAAAATCACAAATATAGGTTATTTTTTTGCGGCTCTTGTCGGATATATCCACATATGTCGCCTTGCGCAGTTTTTTATGGAGTTGTCGAATTGACATGCTAACCTTTAAGCGCCTAGTATGCCTATACTTGGGTGGTGTATGTGAGAATAAATTATCTGTTTCAGGTGGAAGGGCATTCAAAGCTAATTATTGAATCCTGCACCAAAAAATAGTTGTGCCCGTATTAATTTGTGGTTTTAAGTGCAACGGTTAACAAAGTATTTAAGCTAGCTTGCGCACAATAGACAATGTACCCAAGCTAGAATAAAGTGATTAGCCAGCCTAGTTAAGCTGGCAATCAAATTTAAAGGCCATCAAGCCTAAATACCACGTTAAAAGCGAATCTTGATGGAAAAGAATTGATAATTAAGCACGCTGGCACGTGATAGTTAAGAGCAACAGGCCACTACTTGTAACAAGGCACTGATGCATCGTGCCTACGGCACTGTACTCACTGTCGTTCGCCGCAGTGCTTTGCGTTATGTTGCTAAGATTATATAGGGAATAAATGAATAATAAAGAAGATATAGCAAAAATTCTCAGATATATCGAAGAGAACATGCGTGTAACAGAGCAAACCTCAATTGAATACCTAGATTCTCAAGGGAATATAGATCGCCTTAATATTAAGCAAAATCATATCATTTTTGGTCGACGCGGGTCGGGTAAATCTCTATTACTCAAATCCTTAAGAAAGAATAATAATTTTTCCTGTATTAGCGTGAATATGGAAGATTTCAAAGACATTAGTTTCCCAAACTCAATTATTCAAGTTCAAAAAGCTATAATTAAACAACTACTTCCGGCAATAACCCAAGTTCATAAGAAGTTAACATTAGCATATTGGAAGCAAACATTACCGTTAATCAGAAAGTTAAAAAAACAAATTAAAATACTTGATGACCAATTAATTCACCCTGATGAATATGATAAGTCGATAAAAGAAAAAAAGGGAGGGAAAGTATTTGGGAGAGGGAAAAGTAAAGCCGGTGGCAATGAGGTCGAGACAGGCGCAGAAGCTACAGAAGAAATAGAAACGACAAAACAAATTAAAATAGATAAACTTGATGACTTGAAAAATAAACTAACAGACGTTAAAGAACTATTTTCTGAGTCTGCAGAGCTTATTGATAAAGATATTTATTTAATTTTGGATGATTTCTATTTTATCAAGAAAGATGAGCAACCATACTTTTTGGACTTTTTCCATAGGGTATCTAAAAATACACCTTTGTATCTTAAAGTTGCGACAATAAAACATAGGAGTAAACTTTATGTTCAAGATGATAGTTATATTGGTATTGAGATCCCGCACGATGCACAAACACTAAATCTTGACTATAGCTTGCAAGATTTTAATGAATTAGTAATTTTCATGAAAAATCTATTACAGCATATAAATGAAAAGGTTGGCGTTGAAATCGATTACAATAAGTTGATAACTGACAATGCGTTCAGATTTTTATGTTTGGCATCTGGTGGAGTGCCAAGAGATTTTTTCAGTCTTATTATATCTTTAGGATCTTTGCTTGGTGGCGAAAAAGCAATTTCAAAACCAAATGTTATTGAGAAAGCTATAGAGAATGTCGCAAATAAAATGGAGTCCTTCAAAAAAGATGCAGCTGATGAAGAAGTATTGCTTGAGCATTACTTACGAATTATTAAATACGATATAATAGAAAATAAGAAGTGGAATGCATTTCTACTATCAAATACTGAAGTACAAAATCATCCTCAAATACATCAAGCCATCAAAGAGCTAGTTGATTTACGCTTTCTTCACTTGGTAAATTCCAACACTAGTGCATCTAATAGTGATGGAACACGGTATTCTGCTTACATGTTAGATATTGGACTATTCCCAAATTCGAACCCACGAGGCTTTCAACAAGTTGAGCCAGGGCAAAAGGATGAGCACCATAGAGAAGATAAAATACGCTCAGCTCCGAAGCTTGACCTTGAAAGTTTTAGCAAAAGGATTGACGAACTTAAACTTCCATTAAAACTAGATGTGACAGACTGACATAGTGCAACATAACAAGCGCAGCAATCGGGCTTTGAACTTCCCCCGTTTTAGTGGACACCTCTAGATAACGCATCTGGAGGTAATTTTGCCAAAGTATAATAATCCACGTAAAACGTGGCAGTATTCAACAGAGTTTAAAGTTCGAGCTGTTAAAATGAGCTATCAACCTGATATTAAAAGTTCTCAGGTTGCGGAAGGCTTGGGTATTCATCCATTTATGTTGTCCCGTTGGCGCAAAGAGTATCGAGAAGGCCATCTTCAAGGTGATGGAAAAAGGCGAGTAGGTTTGTCAAAGAAACGCAAAGTGAAATCGGCGAAGCAAATAACTGAGAACGCTCAGTTAAAAAAAGAAATCGATAGATTAAAGAGGGAAAATGACCTTCTAAAAAAGTGGCAACAGTATCTGGCGGATCAACATCAGAACGATTTGGGTTCATCCACAGATACGGAAAAGAATTAGGGGTACGTAACCTTTGTCGTTGGATGCAGGTATCGCCCAGCGGCTACTATGCATGGCGTCAGCGAGGGACAACAGATCGGGCATTGTCCGATCAGCAATTGTTAAAACAGATCACGAAGATATTTAACGACAGTCACGGACGATATGGCAGTCCTAGAGTCTATGAATCCCTGCGTCAGAGCGGTTACCGCATCGCTAAGAAGCGTGTCGAGCGGCTAATGCGTGAAGCAGGGCTCAAAGCCAGGGTCACCAAAGTAACGCGGCGAATGCCCGGACTTAAACGCTTCATAGCGAAAGGTGAAAATCGATTATTAGCGCGCGACGCTGCAACGGCACCGGATCAAGTTTGGGTCGCCGATGTAACCTATATTAAATTACAAGGAAAGTGGACGTATTTAGCAACGATCATGGATCAATACTCGCGCCGGATATTGGGTTGGTCATTATCCTATTCTAGAACAACGGAGTTAACGACAACCGCTTTAAGGTATGTCATTAAAAAAGGGCGAAACCCAAAAAATGTTATTTTTCACACCGATAGAGGTGTTGAATTTACGGGCTCGGTCTTTCAATCTGAATTGGTAAAATATGGTATGCATCACAGTGTCAATCGACCAGGACATTGTACAGACAATGCGTTCATGGAATCGTTTTACCATTCTTTAAAAGGTGAGTTAATCCGGCAAACCTATTTTAAAGGAATAGAAGAGTTGCGATCTGAGCTTAGCAGGTATATAAATAAATTTTACAATACGGTGAGGTTACACTCAGGTATTGGGTATATGTCACCAATTAATTATGAACAAATGGCAGCGTGAATCCCCGAGGTGTCCATTTTATCGGGGGAAGATCACTTGCAAAACTGTGGCTCGCTTTACCAAAAAGCCGGCAAAACCAGAGCCAGTTTTATAAGCCGTTGTGACGGGCGTTATATGTTTTTCAAGGAGTAGTTATGCATCAAGCATTAGCCGATTCAACTTTTAGAATTCAATGCGGAGTAAGCTCTGGTAGTGGATTTAGTTATCGCAATAATAATATTGTAGTTACTAACCACCATGTGATTGAGCCAAATCTGTTAAATAACCAGCCAATTGCTGCGATTACGGAAAACGGAACACAATTAAGGGCAACCTTATTGAGCCACTCTGATAAAACACAATACGACTTTGCAATATTAGAGTTGGAAGACCCGTTGCCTGCTAATAGAAATGTACTTCAGCCCAACTTAACCGCTGAAGCGGTTAGAGGATCTAAATTGCTATTTTCGGGTTTTCCTCACGGTATTCATGACTTGTTAGTTCATGAAGCAATTGTTTCAGGACCAGTTCAACAACATGCATTCTACATCGACGGCTCTGTTAACGGTGGAAATTCTGGTGGACCGATTGTAAACAGTGCTGGCGAGCTTTTAGGTATCGTTACACAACGTCGTTTTTTGGGAGGTCAATCTTTACAAACTCTTGGGCAGCAAGTTGCTCAATTAGGTGATCAGTGTGCAGGTATCGCAAACCGTGGCTCAGTTCAGATAATGGGTATAGACTTTAGGCAATTCGCAAATATGATCGCGCAAGGCTTAGGAGCTATGTCTCAAGTAATAGAAGCTAACGCAAATTCAGGTATAGGTATAGGATTTAAAATTCAATTCATGAATGCAGAATTCGAACGGTTAGGTTTATAAACGTAAAATAAGTTGCTCAAACGGGCAATGAACTGTAAATACCCCATCTACAACACAGCGTGCCCTTAGAATATTTAGGCTACCTTCTTATACTCTAGTGGCGTCATATCATTTAGTGAGCTGCTTCACTTCATGCAAGTTGTTGAAGATATAGCAGTCCAATACATCGCCTCGGTACGTTCGGTTAAACCGCTCGATATAAGCGTTTTGGTAGGGACAGCCAGGCTTGATATAATCTATCCTAATGCCATGTGCCTTCGCCCAATTCACAAACACGTCTGATGTGAATTCACTGCCATTATCCACCCGTATCTTTTCTGGGTAACCATGCCAGTCTGCAAGCTGATCAAGGTAACGGATGACTCTCAGCGACGGCATACTGGTGGCGATATCGATACCCAATACCTCTCGATTAAAATCATCAATGACATTGAGTGTACGAAACCTCACCTTGTTGTGCAGACTGTCGCTCATAAAGTCCATTGACCAGGACTTACCTAAAGCATCCGGTACGGCTAATGGCTCTGGATCGCGATTGGGCAGTCTTCGTTTAGTTTTACGTCGTAGGTTAAGCTTAAGCTCTGTATAAACACGATAAACTCGCTTATGGTTCCAGTGGTGACCAAGTTTTCTTAGACGCTTGAAACACTTTGGAAAGCCCCAGCGGTGATGCCTTTCGATCAGCTGAGTTAAGGCGTCAATGATTTCATCATCATTGCTACTCTTGGCTTTGTAATAATACGCGGTGCGACTTATACCCACTACCTCACAAGAGGTGACGATACTGGCTTTATATTGCACCTGGAGCTCATGTGCCCAGACTTTTCGTTCTGCCACAGGTGCTATAGCTTTTTTATAATATCCTCTTGCATCTGTGCTTTGAGGCTCAATTCGGCGTACATCTGCTTGAGTCGGCGATTTTCTTCTTCGAGTTCTTTTAACCGGCGAACATCAGTTGCTTCCATACCGCCGTATTTTTCGCGCCATTTATAAAAAGTTGAGTTCCCAATACCATATTTTCGGCAGATATCCTTAACAGGCATGCCTGCTTCAGCCTCATTTAAAATGGCCACAATTTGGCTTTCTGTTATACGTTTACTCATCGTTAAATTCCTTACTTTAGTTTAAAAGAAATTCTACGGTTGAGCTGTATTATTTTAAGGGATAGTTACACCAAGAGTTTAAACATCACTTAATACATTTTTAACTGGGTTTTGAAAGTCTGAACTGAACAGACCGGCGGTTTGAATATCAGTAACCCAACTAGAAGCAGCCGGGTAATCACGTAAACGATGCTCTGCAAACCTACGTTCAAGACCTTCGTTGTGAATGTTGGCGGCTTCTAGTTCTCTATTTGAAATTGCTAGCTGATATTCAAGGCTATCTACTTGGTTTGAAAGGTCTTGCTCACGAGGAGTGTCTTTTTTGAATGGGTTTTCTATACAAAAATTTAAACATTGGACCGATCCTTTAAGGGTTAATATGATGACGATTTATATACTGTTAACCCTTTGAATCTGAACTGAATATGAATTGACTTTAAACATGCATATTTATCGTTACTATTTGGTTCATATTCATTATTTTTCAATTCTTTAGAGGTATTGAATTATATGAATTCAAACCTTTTTTAATTAACCATATAGCTAAAACAATCTCTTGTATAACTAGTGGAATTGTCATCGCAATAAACGTACTTGAAATAACGTCAATGGCATCAAAAAGGATTAGAAAACTCGTGAACATAGCGAGTATATTTCCTAGTAGCCCCCAGTACGATAACCACAAGGGCGCAAGCTTATACTTTATAAAAATGTAAAACAGAATGAGATTGCCTAACCCAGTTGCAAGCATCACCCCCATGTGATTCGTTAAATCTCTACCTAATTTAAGTATTTCTCCCAAAGTTTCAATTGTACTTGTGTCGGGGTTTGATACGGATAAGTACTTACTACTTAGAAGAATGAATAGGGGAAGAAGTATCACTCCTATAATCTGAAATACGCACGACAATAAGCGAAATGAAACAAAACCGATTGCTAGGCTCTTATTGTATCGTCTTAAAATGGGATATAAGAATAATGCAAATCCAAAATATATAGGAACAAGGAGGAACTGGAATACAGCACCTATTAGAACTCTCGTTCCGTGAGGTGCCGATTCAGACAAATACTCTATACCTTCAACATATGGGACAACGCTAAATATCCCGCAGATAATACCTGAAAATATTAGTAAGCCAGCAGCCGAGGACATCGTCTTTTCTGAAATAGGGTGGTTTATTGTCAACATTTTTTTTCTCTCTAATTGGATTTCCCGCTATTTTAGGAAATTAGTATGCTAGTAGATTGTAAAAAATGGACATTTAGTCTTTTAATTTCCAAAAATTTTTTGGGCTGAATCCTGTGAGCGATTTAAATTCATTGTTGAAGTGTGCTTGATCGAAATAGCCGGTTTTTTGAGCTAAATCAGTTAAACTATCAGAATTTATTTGATTGGCAATTGAGGCTTCAAAGCGAACAATTCTTGAAAAGATTTTTGGGCTGAAACCGGTAAATGCCTTGAATCGTCTACCAAATTGCTTTTCAGAAAGGTGATACTTTTTAGCTAAGTCTTCTATTCTTAAAGTACCAAGTGACAAGTCAATTTTGTTAATTGAATTAAGTATAAGGCGATCATTCGAAAACCTCTCATTTAGCATGGAAAGTATAAAATCTGATAGTATTTTTATGCGTTTCTCTGTTGTATTTGGAGACGCAATCATTTCGTTCAATGTTTTACCTTTCGAACCTAAAAAGGTATCAACTGATATAAACTCGTTACTAAGATCCAATGCTTGAGTATCGAATACCCTATTTAAGGCATATGAATTAAACGTAACGCCAATTAAATGATTGTACTCTGATACTACAGCGGTTCTGGGTAGATAAGTGTGTCCCTGTATGCTTGAAAAAACTAAGTCAGCATTTGGTTTAGTATTATTAAAAGCAAATGTTATTTCAGTTAAGCGATTGGCAATGATGTAATGAGTATTATTTGGTTTGCTTAATATTGATTCCCAACTACCAGTCCAAAAATGGCTGACTATACCTCTTAATTCAATGCAAGGCTGGATAATGGAATGAATCAATTTTGAATAACTAATTTGAGGTATAGGAGTTGGCTCATTGATCTGCTTAATTCAGTTATAAATTTACTGAATTGTAGCCAATATTTTTTATAACCTCCAATTTCAGGTCAGTCTCGATAGTTCAACATTACAATGATTATCATTTAAACTTTTTCATGCATATCACCACCCATTCAGCATCCTTAGCCTTTTCCAACTTACCCCGATAAGTGCGCTCACTAATCGCCAATTGTCTATAAGTAAGCTGCTTAGAAGGAGCTTAATAGGACAGACACTTTATAGCTCAAAATCTCTACCAAGCAGGCAAAACTTATTTAGACACGTATTTTAAAAATCGAAAGCCCCATTTGACCAGTAATAAATATCTCTGCGAAAAAATTCACTTCAATTGTTGTTCCTGATTAAGATAGACGTTAAAAAGCTAAAATTCAGGCAGTATAAATCCTTCAATGATCTGAATTAAGGTAATAGATGTTGATATCTAGAACTAGGTCAGTATAAGGCTTGTCGCGGGTATTCGCTTGTAACCCAAATGAGTACACTTAAACTTCACTGAACTTAATGAACCAGCCATGACTTTAAAACTGGTTTCAAAATACTTAACATTCTGAAGCCAGTTTTTAGGGGCTATCTTTAACCACTCAAGAATGGACGGCAGTCGAACCCTTGAGTATTTAAACTGAGCGAGGGATGCGCCCCCTTTGGTCGCGGCTCTGCGGGTCGAACCTTATAAGTGCATACGAACGAAGTCCGTACTAATCGATATTCCACAAAAAAGCCCGCACTAAGCGGGCTCTTTTGTGGAATATGGCGGAGAGTGAGGGATTCGAACCCCCGGTAGGTTGCCCTACGTCTGATTTCAAGTCAGGTGCATTCGGCCGGACTCTGCCAACTCTCCTTGAGTTGCGCGAATAATACAGTCCTGAAATTTCGTGTCAACAAAAAATCTCGCTAACTTGCTGAAAATTAACAAAAAGTTTTGAATTGTTGAACTTTTGAACAATTCTTTGATGTGCTTTTTTGCGATTAGTGCATTTTTGTTGGATCTTTGTGCAGTTGGGTTTTGAGGTTGCCTTTTATATTTTTATTACCGTATTAGCCTATTTAGCTTTATATATATCTAACGCGCATAGTTAAGGGGAAATGGTTGAACAAATAGGACTAAAAGGAATTTTTGACAGGGGTACTTAAGTGCTAGGCCCTTCATGCGGGTAGTTACCTCATTTAGGTCAATTTCTTGGCATGTTTGTAATATTGACGATAATAAGCTCAAAAAACGTGCATCATTCGTCATCTGCAACTATTATAGTGGGCTAGGTGTGATAGAAGTCACAAGCTGTGTGTGTAATTAATAGCAAGGAATGATATGTCGGTTTTATCCAAAGGCATCATCAGCTCAATTCTCGTGGTGAGCCTGATGTCACCTGTTTCGGCTGCATCACTTCAAGATAAATATGAAGTCGCGCGAACCAAGTTACTGTATTTATTAAGCATTAATGATTTTAATGAAGCATCTGCGTTGGTGGCTGAAAAGTCTAGCCTGTTTACGGGCTCTAGCTTGGAAGGCGATTGGCTTTATTTAGAAGGCTTGGTTGCGGCAAAGCAGGGTAATTTAGAACAAGCCGCCTTTATTTTAAGGCAGTTACACACGTCATCTCTCGATAATAAACAATGGCTGTTTGATTTAGCCGTTGTTGAACTCAAGTTAAACAACCCGGAATCCGCTGAAAAAGCTCTAACAGCTTGGCTTGCAGAGCACCCAAACCATGTGCCGGGTCGATACTATTTAGCCATG
Organism: Reinekea marina; assembly: GCF_030409715.1. Taxonomy (NCBI): domain Bacteria; kingdom Pseudomonadati; phylum Pseudomonadota; class Gammaproteobacteria; order Oceanospirillales; family Saccharospirillaceae; genus Reinekea; species Reinekea marina. The sequence continues at coordinate 2,415,041 of NZ_JAUFQI010000001.1, read as the reverse complement.
AGCCATTACCAACAAGCCAATTATAAAAGTGCGATAGACGTTTTATTGCCGCTTGAAGAGGGCATAGATGCTGCAGCAACCACCAATATTACGCCTGATAAAATATACTATTTACTCGCCGCGAGTGCTTATAAAGGCAATCAAAGTGCCTTGGCGTTACGCTCAGCTAAAAAAGTAGTGGTAATGGGTAACAGCGATTACGAGGCCTCCGCCAACGTGATTATTAATAATGTACGCAGCGAGCGTACTAAAATTTGGTCGGTAGAACTCAGTGGCAAAGCCTCATACGACTCTAATGTGGCTTTAGCTATAGATTCTGAGGCACAAGAAGATGTTCGTGGTACCCTACAAATAGATGCCAGTATTCAACCGGTGCGCCCAATCACCTTAAATTACAATGGCGCTCTTACAGAACATGCCGAGGTAAGTGAATACAACTTACAATCTCATAAGGTAAAGGTACATGTTAACCCTGGCTTTAAAGTTGTTCCCACTGGATTCGGTTATAGCTATAGCCAATCGTTTTTAGATAAAGCCGAATGGCAACACCAGCATCGGTTATTTCTTGAGTCTCAATGGCAGAAGCTTGCCGTTAATGCCGAGCTTTCTAGCCTACTTTATCCCGACAGCGAATCACAAAATGGTTTTGTAGGTGGCATTAATGGTGCCTATACGGTAACGAAAGCCAATGCTTTGCCTTTGCTATCCATCAATGCGGGGGCTAAAGCCCAAGTTAATGAGCAATGGGAAGCAAAAAGCTTGAGTGCTCAAACAGGTGCTGCATTTGTTGCCATGGTATCTAACTGGCAGCTGCAAGCAAAAGGTGATGTGAGCTACACCGAATACGCACCCGGGTCTGTTCAAGAATCTAAATTAATGGCGAGCACTTCGTTTGTAGGTTCGCGCATACTCTTTTCTAATTTAAGGCTGACATTATCAGCCGATTCGTTTTGGGTACTTGCAAGCCCAGAACAATTTGATTATCAGCGTTATGTTTTAAGCAGTGCGCTGGCATGGAGGTTTTAATGATGATCAAGCGATTATTGATAGTGGGTTTGAGTGTGTTGTGGGCGCAATTAGCGATAGCAACTACAGAGCCGGTTGGAAATGCAGTTGTGGTGATTGGCTCGGTCACGGTTAAGCGTGATGCAACCGGCCAAAGTGAAGCCTTAGTTGCGCAAGGTGAATTGTTTTTAAATGATGTGATAGTTACTGGCCCAGATGGGTTGGCAAAACTTTTATTGCGTGATGACACTATTTTAAAAATATCACCCAACAGTGAAGTGGTTATTTCTGAAATGATCGCCGGCCCCGATGCCGAAGGCCGAAGTAAAGTTGATTTGCTGAAAGGGCGCTTGCGCTCAGTTATTGGTAACAAGCTAGGCGAGAACACCAAGTTCGATATTGAAACTCCAGTTGCCGTAGCCGGTGTACGCGGTACCGATTTTGAAGTGGTACACATTCAAGTGAATGGCGAATGGGTAACCGGCGTGCGTTGTTTTGATGGCTCGGTAGAAATAACCTCTACAGGGGCAGGGTTAGCTAACAGCGCGGGTGTTATTATTTTACCCGCGCAATATACCAGCGTAAAAGCAAATGCACTGCCGACACCCGCCACAGATATAAATGCCGACCAAAACCTATTGGAGCAATTAGGTGCCAGCAATGCCGATAACTCCGACGATAATTTAGAGTTAGATTCCATTTTAGACTCGATAGAAATTCAAAACATAACCTTGGATATCAGCACTATTGAAAGCTCGTTACTTGAAAGAATTGTGCAATCTAGTGTTTTAGAATCGGTTGTTAACACGGGCGGTGTTACTGGGGCTGCTTCTGCGGGCGCGTCGGCCAGTGTGGGGTCTACTTCGGCAAGTGTCTCTGTAGGCGACGGCGGTAATGCATCGGTTCAAGTGGGTTTACCCAGCACCACATTAACCACCATTATTGAAGACCCTCAGTTAGACATTATTACGGAGCCAGTAGAAGTGCCATTGCCCGGTGTAAATTTAGAGTTTGAAGTTGAATTACCAACAGTTGAGGTTGAAGTCGCATTATGAGTTTGCGCATATTGAAGAAAAAAAACGCACAGCTTGCGTTTTTGTTAATCGCGGTTTTTGCAACGTTAACAAGTTGCCAGTGGGAGAATCGTGCCCAAACGTCGCTTAATGTTTCAGTTGGGTATCAATCTGAAAGTGCGCGCTTTGCTGATAGAGCCAGTATCAGTTCGGTTTATCCAAGTATTGGTACTATTTGGGTCAGTATTGAAACGCCTACGCTCAATGTTGTGCAAATAAATGAGCAATATAATAATGGCCAGTTAACGTTAAATACGGCTAAGTCGGCGATTAAAATAACCGATACAAACGTCAGTTTAAATGTCCCAACCGATGAAACCCTAACCGTCAGTATTGAAGCGTTTAACATCGCCAATTTAAAAGTATTCAGTGGGTCTACCGAAGTAGCACCGGAAGCGTTAGGCGGCGCTAGTGTGCAGGTGACAGTGCCTATTCAGGCTGATATTGATGCCAGTGTGCCTATTTTGGCATCGGATGAAAACTGCAAAGATACAGACGATGATTTTGATGGTATATGTGGTGACTTCGAAGACCTATTTCTAAACGCGCTTGGTCATCCTGATATAGATGGCGACAATATTATTAATTCAAAAGACCCGGATTCTGACGGTGATGGTGTTCTAGATAAATATGATCGTAATGAGTCAAGTTTAGTTAGTGGGTATACGGTAAGCAATGATGGCTTTCCTATGTTTCTAGTGCCAAATACTAGGCCGACTATTCAAAATTTTACCCTTTCGGTCATAGATACTACTTTGCATACCATGGAGTTACCATTAAGCTCAGAAGTGGATAACGATGTAAACGATGAAATAACCTATTGGGTTGTCGGGAATCTTCCCTTAGGAGTTAGTGCTCGAACCATAGGGAATACATTGGAATACCAATACACTGGAGTTTTGCTGGCAAGTTTACTTAGCCATACCATTCAGATAGAAGCCTATGATATCGCTGCCTTATCGTTAATCGAAAGTGAAAACCCACCTGGTCCAGTCACTTTTGAGGTCAAAGTCGAAGTGCTTCCTGGTGTAGGTCTTATGTTTTAGTTACTCTAAATGACCTTCCTAACAAAGCTCAACAACACCATTTTAAAAGGCGGTACTAAAAACAACCGCCTTATTTCGGTGTTGATTGCGTTATCCTTTGGTGTATTTTCTGTTTTATTGATGGAAGTGGTAAAACCCAACCTATTTGAAGACATCGAAGGAAACTTACTCGATGCAAGGTTTCAAATTCGTGGCGTGGTTCAACCCAGTGGTTTAGTTAACTTAGTATCGGTCGATGATGAAAGCATCGAAGCCATCGGGCGCTGGCCTTGGCCGAGAGACATTCAGGCCAAGCTCATAGAAGAAATTCACCGCCTTGGAGCGGTAACTATCGGGTTAGATATTATTTATTCAGAGCCCGAAGGTTCACCTTTAGACAGCGTTATAGAAAACCAAAACTGGACGCAAAGTGAACGTGCCAAGTTAAAGCAATTGCAATCCCAAACAAACCGTGACACCGCACTGACCACGGCCATATTTATGGTCGGCAATGTGGTGAATGGTCAGTTTTTCTATTTAGATGAACAGGGCGATGCTTTAGGTGCAGATTCCATAGCCTTGTCGCACTCTAAAGTCGATGCCATAAAATCTAATACTGAATCGTTTCGAGCCATGGACTTTTCTTCAGTCACTACAAATTTAGATAGCATCGCAATGGCTGGCAATGGCGCTGGCTTTTTTAATCAAATTCCAGAGCTCGATGGTGTGGTACGCAAAGCACCCTTAGTCATTCGGTATCAAGATAATTTGTACCCAAGCTTGGCACTCAAAACTTTGGCCCACTATTTAGATGATAGCCCTATTATTGTTCAAGCCTTAGGGGGTTATATAAACCAAGTGTTGGTGGGTGATCTGGCTATAAAAACCAACGAGCAGGGTGGTTTGCCCATTAATTATCGAGGGCCTAAAGAAACCATTAAAACCTACAAAGCCATAGATGTGCTGCAAGGGAGGCTGCCTGAAGGCATTTTTAAAGACAAAATGGTGCTGCTGGGTTCCACCGCCATCGGTGTGTTTGATTCACACTCGGCTCCTTTTGGTGCCGAGTTCCCTGGCTTAGAAATTCAAGCAAATGTGATCGAGAATATCGTGTTAGGTGATCCACTGAGCCGTAACGCGAACCATAAATTGGTCGATATAATCACCGTAGTGGTGGGCTGTTTAATTATTGGCATTGTTATTCCATTTACCTCAAGAACACCAACGCGTGTATTGCTTTATTTAACGATGTTAAGCGTGTTGCTGTACCTAAACTTTTTGGCTTTTTCTGAATTAAACCATTGGAATAATCTGTTTTACCCTACGGCCACTTGGTCACTGTGTTTTATTTTTATCATGTTTTATCAGAGCTTTATGGTTGAAGCGCGTTATTCGCACGTTCGCTCTGCCTTTAAACATTACTTGTCACCCGCTTTAGTAGACCAGTTAACGGCTAATCCTGATTTAGTGAATTTCGGTGGTGAAGAGAAAGAGCTCAGTATTTTATTCAGTGACATTCGAAACTTTACTAATTTATCGGAAACGGTCACGCCGAGTGAATTGTCTCGGTTTTTGCAAGCCTACATGGATCCAATGACCGATTGTGTACTGGACAATAACGGCACGCTGGATAAATACATTGGTGATGCGGTTATGGCTATTTTTGGCGCGCCGGTTCCGTTCGATTCTCACCCAGTGGATGCCTGCCAAGCGGCAGTCGACATGATTAAAGCACTCGATCATATCGTAGAACGTGTCCCCGATTTAAAACGTCTATTTCCTGTTAAAGCTGGCATTGGTGTTCATACCGGCAATGTAGTGGTCGGGAATCTGGGCTCAAGCCAGCAGTTTAATTACACTGTAATCGGCGATAGTGTAAATTTAGCCGCCCGTATTGAAAGCCTCACCAAAAGTTATGGCGTGGAAATTATGATCAGTGATGCCACCTATAAAAAGGTGAAGCATCATTTTGTGTGTCGAGATTTAGATCGAGTTCGGGTCAAGGGCAAGCAAGAACCTGTTGAATTGTACGAACTTCAAGGTACGGAAATTTCTACAGAGCAAGTTAGGTTTAACGAACAGTGGCAACAGGCCTTAAATCAGTATCGGCGCCGTGAATTTGAACAAGCGCTCACAGCGTTTAATCACCTTCAAACCTTACAGCCTGAAAATGTATCGGTTTTGATGTATGTTGAGCGTTGCCAATACTTTATAGCCAACCCTGTAGGCATTGATTGGGATGGTGTTTATACCCACACCTCTAAATAGGCACCGCCGTGGTAAATTTAATGCGTTCCATGGCAAAGCTCGAGCTGACGTCGGCTAATGGAACTTTACTGACCAAATTCTTATAAAACGCATCGTATGCACTGATGTCTTTAACCACCACGCGCAATAAATAATCTACATCGCCACTCATTCGGTAGGCTTCTAACACTTCGGGCAATACTTCAAGTGCACTGTAAAATTGTTCTATCCATTCATCGTTGTGTTGGTTTGTTTTGATAAAGACAAACACATCGATGCCTAAATCGAGCTGTTGCCGATTCAGCAAAGCGACGCGTTTTTCAATGTAGCCACGGTTCTCTAAATTTTGAATGCGCCGCCAGCAAGGGCTGACGGTTAAATTTATGGTCTCAGCAATATCGGCTACCGAGAGGGATGCATCTTGCTGGAGCAGGTTTAAAATGGCTTTGTCGGTACTGTCGAGCATAAATTACCCTGATTATTTTATATATTGGTAAAACATACCCTTAAGTAGGCTAAATGTCGAAAATTTAGTCATATTTTTGCGGCTTGCGGCTATTACACTGGTTACATTCAAAACACAGCCAATCTATCGAGGTGATTTATGTCCATTCAGCCAGTATCCAATCAGCATCAAAGTGATGAACAATGGCAAAAAATTGCTGCGCACATTATCAAAGAATCGGATGATCGTATTTACGCCGACTGGACCGCCAGTGGCCGCCTTTATCAACCCATTGAAGATCGCATTGCCCAAATAGCCGGTAAATACATGGCCAATACCCACACTGAAGAAAGTGTGACCGGGCGAACCATGACGCATTGGTATGATGAGGCGGTGCAACGTATTAAAAGCCACGTCAATGCCGCGCCAGAAGATGCCTTAATCAGCGTTGGCAATGGCATGACAGGTGCCTTAGCAAAGCTTATTAGAATGTTAGGTTGGTGGGCGCACGAATCGTATAAAGAGGCGGTGTTGGCGCATGGTTTTGAGCGGCCTTTGGTGTATATCACACACCGAGAGCACCATTCAAATCAAACTATGTGGCTAGAAAGCCTAGTGGAATTAAAGGTTATTCCTGCGCTAGAAGGCGATGCCATAGATTTACCCTGGTTAAAAACCGATCTGGCCAAACAAGAACATCGAAAAATAAAAATAGCCTCTATCACGGCCGCTTCGAACGTGACAGGCATTGTGACTCCTTATCATGAAATCGCCAAGCTGATGCACCAGCACAGTGGCTTATGTTTTGTCGATTTCGCCGCATCAGCACCCTACGTTGAAATAGATATGCACCCCAGCGAATTGGAATCGCTCGATGCCATTTACTTTTCGCCTCATAAATTTTTAGGCGGACCAGGCTCTAATGGTGTGCTTATTTTTAATGGCAAGCTGTACAGCAACCAAGTACCTGAGCTTCCTGGTGGTGGTACCGTGGTATGGACGAACCCGTGGGGTGAACATAAATTTGTCAGCGATATAGAGCAGCGTGAATCCGGTGGTACGCCAGGTATATTGCAAACCATCAGAACAGCTCTGGCGATTCAACTTAAAGAAGAGATGGGTGTAGAAGCCATCATGACAAAAGAGCGGCAAATCAATGAGGTGTTTTTCTCGCGGTTGCAAGCTATCAGTCACGTTAAAATTTTATCGGGGCACCATAAAGACAGGCTCAGTATTTTCTCTATTATTTTTGAAAACCTAGATTACCATGAGGCTGTAACGCTTTTGAGTGAGCAATATGGTATTGAAACACGTGGCGGCTGCGCCTGCGCTGGCACATACGGGCATCATTTGCTTAATATTGATCATTGCACGTCTAACAAAATTACCCAAGCATTAAGCGATGATCATCAAACAGTGAAGCCCGGTTGGGTCAGGGTGAGTTTTCATCCGGCGATGTCATTAGCCGAAGTTCATAAGGTAGCCGATGCCATAGCAGCCATTGCTAATAACCAAACCTTTAACGAGTCGCCAATAAAATTAAACAAAGCGCCTAATCTTTGGCAAAGCTTGTTGAGTTAATAACCTGTTTAACAGTAAGCTAAGGCTAACTGTATTTGAGATGGCATTATGACTGCATTTACCCTGTCTACTTCCGATTCACTTAAAGAAGCCCTAGCGCAACGCGAAGACGTGTTGTCGGCGAACCATGCGATTCGATTGCACCGTGCAATTAGTTGGTTAAAAAGTGCAGAGCAAGCGCAAAGTTTAGATATAGAGTTTATTTCTTTATGGATCTCGTTCAGCGCTTGTTTTTGTGTTGACGAAGTAGGAGATGAGCCTTTAGAGACACTGGAGTCGTTTCAGCAGTTTATTGAACTGATTGTGAATCACGATGAAGAGCAAAAGATATACAGTTGCTTGTGGGAGGAATATTCCGGGCATGTTAAATCTCTCGTTAAAAATCCTTTTGTTTTTTTGCCGTTTTGGCACGCCCAACGTAATGGAACAAACTATTGGCAAGCCGAGTTTGATCAATCCTCCATTAAGGCATTAAACGCACTTAGCCGTAAACGCGTACCCGAATTGTGCTCGATAGTGCTAGACCGTTTATTTGTATTGCGCAATCAAATTGTGCATGGCGGCGCCACCTTTGAAGGACGTGTTAACCGAGAACAGGTGCGAGATGGTGCAGGCTTATTGGGCACCTTAGTGCCCTTATTTATAGAAATTATGCTCAGTGCTGGCGAAGAAGATTGGGGCGATGTGCGTTACCCGGTCATTAATCGGCATTAGCCAGTTGCTGGTAGGCGTTACGCGTTAAGTTAACCGGCGTATCGCCTTTAACCAATACGTTGTCTTCAATGCGAATGCCGCCAAATGGTTTTAGTTGTTCAATTAAATCTAAGTTACAACCATGGTCACTGATGTTTTCTACCATGTTATTAATGAGCATCGGAATAAAATACAAACCAGGCTCAATGGTGATGACCATGCCATCTTCGAGTCGGCGCGTTAGTCGTAAAAAAGGTGCTTCTTCGGGAGAGGGTTTAATGTCTCCTTCTGAGTTTATTTGCTTGCCCGCAATATCGTGGACTTGTAAGCCGAGTAGGTGCCCAATACCGTGTGGGAAAAATACTTGAGGAATGCGCTTTTCAAGTTGCACATCAACACTGTGTGAGCAAATGCCTGTTTCTTTCAAAATAGTGGCAATGCCAACCAACGTTTGTTGATGCACCGCTAAATAGTCAGTGCCTGCTGTACAGGCAGCGCAAAGCTCTTGCTCTAAGGTATCCATTTTGTCGAGTAAGGTTTTAAATAAGCCGGTGTCGTTGGTTACTGTCCGGGTAATGTCGCTGGCGTAGCCATTGATTTTTGCGCCCGCATCGATAATTAAGGTGCGATGCTCAGCCGGCGGCAAGCGGTTTTTACGCTCGTAATGCAGCACTGCCGCCGATTCGTTTAGCCCGACGATGGCACTGTAGGGTTCTTCGGCTTGCATTTGTTCACTGGCGTTTAAAAAGGCTTGGTGAATGCTAACTTCACTAGCACCATCATAAAAGGCTTTTTCGGCTGCTAAATGCCCTTTGACGGCGTTGATATTAGCTTGTGTGAGTTGGTCAACTTCCCAGTCGGTTTTATAAGCTCGCTGGTACGCCAAGGCATTTACAACGGTGTTTGGGTTTATTTCTCCACTCAAAGCAGGAGGTAAATTCTCAGGATCATTCACTAAAATAGCAATATTTGATGGCAGTTGGCTCATCCAGTCGTTTGTGGCGGCCGCTTCTATTTGCCAATGTTCCGTCCAAGGGCCTTCAGGCGCATTTGGAATAACGTGCCAAAAGTCTTGTTGGGCCGGCCAGTATAAAACAGGCTTTTGGCCTGGCGTAATCAAGATCCAAGTGAGAGGATCCACATTATAGGGCAGCCATTGTTGTGCGAAAGGTGCCGGTTTATAAGGGTGGCTCATGTCGTCACCCGCGTAATAAGTTAATGCGCCACTGCTGATTAAAATGCCGTCTAGTTGGTATTGCTTACAAAGAGCGTCATAACGTTGTTGAAGGGTGTTGAGGTGTTGCAAGTAGTTATGCATGACGGGCTCCTAAGTGAATGATATGCTGAAGGGCGCGAGTGTAGCTTAGTTCTTAGCGGGTTGCTATTTGCTCGTGGTCATTGCAACGGTAAGCCAACGCAAAGGCACATTTACATTAAAAAAATAAAAATAGAGGTTCAAGTTTAGTGAAAAGCATTGCAGTAAAAATTTTGATTGTCTTAGCCGTTTTAGTGGTGCTGGTCGCATTTTTTTTCAAAAGTGAATTAAAGCAATTAAACCACACGATTAAGCTGTTTAACCCTAATGTTATTGTTCATAATTTTTCAAATATGCAAACAATGGCACCAACAGTGACCATAAAAAGAACGCCACCTGTTCAACACTTTGGTCGTAAGCCTTTGCCGTTGCCTGAATCGTTCACGTTTAATAAAAATGTTTTCGATGTTGAAAATTGGCTACAAAATACCAGTACAACAGCGTTGGTGGTAGTAAGAGGAAACGATATTGTGCATGAACAGTATCGTTTAGGAACAGAAGAATATGACCAGCGCATTTCTTGGTCTGTGGCTAAGTCTTTCTTAAGTGCATTGTTTGGTATCGCCGTAAACGAAGGCGCCATTGCAGATTTAAATGCACCCGTAACCGAGTACGTACCTCGATTAAAAGGCACCGGTTATGAAGGCGTGAGCATTAAAAATGTTTTGCAAATGTCGAGCGGTATTCACTTTAATGAAGACTATGGCGATTTTAACAGTGACATCAATCGCTTTGGTCGAATTATGGCGTTGGGTGGCAGCTTTGATGATTTCGCCAGCTCTTTCTCGAGTAATCGTGAGCAGGGTATCTACATGCATTACGTGAGTATCGATACGCATGTTATTGGCATGGTATTGCGTGCTGCAACGGGCGAATCTATTGTCGATTACTTCAACGATAGGCTTTGGTCAAAATTAGGGACAGAGCGCGATGCCATTTATATTACCGACAGCCAGGGTGAGCCGATGGTATTGGGCGGGTTAAATTTAATATCAAGAGATTACGCGCGTTTTGGTAAGTTGTATCGAGATTTTGGTCGAGTCAATGGTGAGCAAGTTATCCCGGAGCAATGGATTCAAAGCAGTATTACCCCAGATGCGCCACACCTCATGCCAGGTAAACGAAGTACATCGAGCACAACCTTTGGTTATGGGTATCAATGGTGGGTTCCTGAAAACGCCGACCAAGAATTTATGGCTATTGGCATATACGGGCAGTTTATTTATATTAATCGCGCACTCGATGTGGTGATCGTAAAGAACAGTGCCGATATTAATTTTATGGAAAATAATGGAGAAGCCAACTTGAAGGCCGTGGCCGCGTTTAGGGCCATTGCATCATCAGTCAGTGATAAAGGGGAGTAACATGAGCGATTATAAAGTAACGGGCAGTTGCCTTTGTGGCGATGTGGCTTTTGAAATAACAGGGCACTTAAACTTGTTTCAATATTGTCATTGTACGCGGTGCCAAAAAGTGACCGGCAGTGCATTTGCTTCTAACATGTTTGTAGAAGGCGATCAGTTTAAATGGACTCAGGGTGAAGATAATATTTCAGAATTTCATTTGCCTGAGGCAAAGTATTTTGGAACTTGTTTTTGCAAAACCTGCGGGTCTGCTTTGCCATGGCAACCCAAAGGGCTAGACCGTCGCATCGTTCCAGCCGGTTCTTTAAATGAAGATCCGCAATTGAAGCCTTCGCAGCATAATTTCATGCAAGAAAACGCACCTTGGCACCGCCACAATGATGACTTGCCAATGCACGATGCTATGCCGCCCCGAAAACCAAAGGCTTAATTCACTTTTTGCTTTAAGTTGGTTACGGCCACAGAGGCGACGAAAAACACAACAGCCATCGCAACGATGGCTGGGCCGGTTGGTGCATCAAACTGCCAAGAGCCAGAAATGCCCAACCACACCGATAACACCGCAATAATGGTTGCAATAACGCCCATTTGTTCGGGTGTTTTTGCAATAAAGCGTGCCGCGGCGGGCGGAATAATCATCAAGGCGGTAATCAGTAACACCCCCACAATTTTCATGGCGGTCGCAATGGTTAAGGCCACCAATAGTAAAAACACCACCTTAATTAAGCTCGTGTTAATGCCCTCTGCTTTGGCTAAATCTTCATTCACGGTAATGGCCAGTAGCGGCTTCCAAATGGTAATGAGCAGCGGCAAACCGATGGTAATAATGATGGCGACTAACCATAAATCACTTGATCCTACTGAAAGTAAATCACCAAACAGTAGGCCTGTTAAGTCGGTTCGTATTTGAGTAGAAAAAGCTAACACCAGCATGCCTAAAGCAAGAGATCCATGAGACATAATGCCTAAAAGCGTATCAGCGGGAATTCTATGTTGATGCTGCAATGCAAATAACAACAGCGCCAACATAGACGTTATTAATGCAATACCTACAGTAATATTCCAGTTGAGTAGCACGGCTAGGGTTATTCCCAGTAAACCCGAGTGCGCCATCGTTTCGCCAAAATAGGCCATTTTTCGCCAGACTAAAAAACTACCGAGCGGACCCGCTAGTAACGAGATGAGGCTTCCTGCAACTAGGGCGGGCCAAAGTAAATCAATCATGGTGGTGGCCTCCGCAGTCGCCTAAATCGTGAGTGTGATCATGTTCGTGGGTATAAACCGCTAGGGCTGGTGCAAACTCTTTGCCAAACAGCTGAGTAAACTCTGGGTGTTGTGAAACCGATTCAGGGTGGCCAGAGCAACAGATGTGCTTGTTTAGACAGATTACTTGATCAGTTGCGGCCATGACGATGTGCAGATCATGAGAGACCATCACAATGGCGCAGCCAAGTTCCGTTCTTAATTTTTGAATAAGCTCGTAGAGCTCTACCTCGCCGTTAAAGTCTACCCCTTGAGCGGGTTCATCAAGCACGAGAATGTCGGGCTTGGCCAACAATGCACGCGCTAACATCACGCGTTGAAACTCGCCACCGCTTAAATTCTGGACACTTCGATGAATAAGGTGTTCTACACCAGTTCGAGCCAGCGCTTGCACGGCATCATCTAAACTCGCCGTTCGTGTCAGCGTCATAAGCCGGTATACGTCTAAGGGTAGCGAATCATCAATGGATAACTTTTGAGGCATATAGCCAATGGTCAGCGATGGCTTGCGATGTATTCGACCTTGGGTAGGCTTTTGTATGCCAATCAGTGTTTTTATTAAAGAGGATTTACCGGCCCCATTAGGGCCGACAATGGTGACAATCTCGCCGGCGCTGATGGTTAAATTCACCTGTTCTAAGATTGATTGACCATTAATGGTTAAGCCAATATCTTTGGCGTGTAATAAAACTGAGTGTGTAGACGTTGACGGCACGAAACTGCTCCTAGGCTAGTGCTGCCATGATGACGGCGATTGGTAAAAAATCAAGGCCTGCATGGACATTAGCGCCTTCTATCGGTAGCCTTCGCATTCTCAAGCTTAGGAGTCTGTCTCGTGTTCAAAACCCTTCCATTTCGCCTACTATTTACTGTGCTGTTGTTAAACGCTTGGAATGTACATGCTGAATCGCTAAAAGTAGCCGTCAGTATATCGCCGCTGCACAGTTTGGTGTCTCATTTAGGTAAGGACGTTTTTGAGCCATCACTTATCTATTCAACCGATCAATCGCCGCATTCGTCTGCGTTAAAGCCTAGCCAGCTTCAACAGGTTGTCGATGCCGATGTACTTATATGGGTCGGCGAAGACCTAGAGCAAAGTTTAGGGCGATTAATAGAGCAACGAGCGCTTAAGAGCACTATTGTGCAACTGTTTGATGAAAATGGACTTACCGGGTATGAGCATGGCTTGAAGTTGCTAGAGAATCGGCCAAGCTTATTTCCGCAGCAAGAAGGCCTACACGATGACCATGATAGTCATGACGAGCATGATGCTCATGAGCACGGTCACGACCATGGTCAGCTTGACCCACATTTTTGGCTAGATCCGCTTAATGCAATTGCGTTCAGCAAAGCAGTGGCCGAGCAGCTTATACAGTTAGATCCTAGCCATAAAGATAATTACGAAGCCAACCTGAAGCAATTGATCATCGATTTGAATATTCTGAATCGGAACATTCATGTTGAGACCGCCGGATTAAAGACTAAGCCATTTATAGTGTTTCATGATGGCTTTCAATATTTTGAAGCCACCTATCAACTAAACGGCATTGGCGCAGTCGTGTTAAACCCTGAGCAACCGCCAGGACCGAAAACGCTGAGTTTATTAATTGATGCGGCCAAAAACTACTCGGTTACCTGTTTATTTTCAGAGCCGCAATATGATGCTCGCTACCTGAATGTTATTCAATCTAAGTTGCCGTTTGCAAAGATTGGGGTAATTGACACACTAGGCAGCAAACTTGAACCAGGACCGACCTTATACTTTGAATTATTAACACAGTTGTCGGCCAGTATGTCTGAGTGTTTGGAGTAAGCGCATGAACCGAATTCAAGCCGTATTGTGGGATATGGATGGCGTATTAATTGATTCAGAGCGCTTGGTTCAGAAAGCTTTTGTTGAAGTGTCTAACTCCTTGAACTTAATGGAGCGCCCCGCGCAGCGCTACTTAGAGACTATTGGATTTAATCGTGCTAGCACGGTCAATTGGTATCTGCAGTTTGTTGAAAGCCAGGCCGAGGCTGAATCACTGTATTCGGCCGTTAATGAAGTTTATGTCAGCATGGCGAAAACCGAACTGACACTTAAACCGGGAGTTTGTGAAGCACTAACGTTTGTTGATTCGCTCGATATTCCACAAATGGTGGTCACCAGCACGAAAACTCAATCGGCCCTCAGTAAACTGACTCAATTTGAGTTGCTGCCGTTTTTTAAACATGTGATCGGTGGCGATCAAGTTCGTCAAGGAAAACCAAACCCAGAACCCTATTTAAAAGGCGTTGAGCATTTAGGAATGCCGGCCAACGGCACTTTAGTCATTGAAGACAGTGAGAATGGTGTGAAATCGGGAGCTAGCGCAGGTTGCCAAGTGCTTCATGTGCCAGATTTAATCCCCACAAAACCAGAGTGGCACCCCATGTTAGCCGGGTCTATTGAATCATTAGAGCATTTGCCCAATTGGCTAACAAAAGTGTAACGGAGCCTAAGAGATGAATTTAGAAGCAATAGAACCGATCAAACCGCTAGGTGTTAAAAAAGTATCGTGCGATTCTCACGAGGCGGTATTTACGATGCCTATAGAAGGGAATAGAAATGATAAAGGCACCTTCTTTGCGGGTAGCCAATACTCTACGGTTGTTTTAACGGGCTGGTATTTATGTTCGCATTGGGCCTCTGAACATGGCTTTGGTGAGAAGGTTGCCATTAAAAGCGGAGAGGTCAGTTACCCTAAGGCAGCCTTGAGCAACATTACTGTCACAGCTCACTTTAAAGAAGCCCCTGTAAAACGGCCTAGCGGGCATTTAAAGGCGATAGTCGATATTATCGCTCGTGACGAAACCGGTGAGGTAGTCTGCACTTTCCTCGCGGATTATCGAATCTTACAATAATGCAGCAAGTCCCGATTGATAAAATTCTTGTCCAACCAACGGTGCAATACCGTTGGCTCGCGCAACACGGGTGGATAGAATTTAATTTACCTGAGCAATTATTGAGTACATTCACCAAAGTCTGGCAAATGTATCGATCTAAAAACCCTGACAGTGTTTGTGAGTTTTTAAATGATACCGAGATAACCCCGTTTTATTTGCAAGAAAATGATGTGTTGTTTTCACTTTTTACGGGCGCGCAATATGCATTGTCTCAAAATAGTCAGTTTCATATTGATATAAACGGTTGCAAAATGTATTGGCGAATTACGGGTTAGTTATTTTCGGCATAAAAGAATAACTGTCGTGAAAGCAATCATAAAGCGGCTAAAAATACTGAAACTCCTTTGAAAACTCGTTAATATGCTCACTCTTGAATGATACTGTGAAGTTTATGAACGACAGCCAATTTGACGATATTCGCCCCTTTCACGATGATGAAGTAAAAAGCGTTTTGAAAGAAACGCTGAATGACCCTGAGTTTTCCAAAACCATGGCCGCTTGGTTAGCGCCTGGGCTCAATAAAAAAGTTCCTAAACTGGTTCAGGGTTTTATTCGACTGGTCTTCAAAGCCTATTTATTGGGTGTGTCTAGCATTGAGCAATTTCAGCGTAAGTTAGCACCGTTTGCTGGGTTTTTAGTGCGAAAATCGATACAAGAATACAGTGTGCATGGTTTAGAGAACCTTGATCCAACTAAGGCGTATTTGTTCGTTTCTAATCACCGCGATATTGTGATGGATCCAGCCATGGTGAACTGGGCTTTGTATAATAATGGTTTCAACACCGTGCGAATTGCCATAGGGGATAACTTGTTATCAAAACCGTTTTCCTCGAATTTAATGAGATTGAATAAAAGCTTCATTGTTAAGCGCGGCCTAAAGGGCATGAAAGAACGTTTACGAGCCGCTCAGAAGCTGTCTAAATATATTCACTATTCAATATTGGAGGAAAAAGCCAATATATGGATAGCTCAAGCAGAAGGCCGTGCCAAAGCGGGCTATGATAAGACCAACAGTGCTGTCATTGGCATGTTCAGTTTAAGCAAACCCAAAACTGTAAACTATGCCGATTACATTAATGAACTAAATATTGTGCCAGTAGCCATCAGTTATGAGTTAGACCCAACCGATATTGCTAAAGCGCGTGAATTGCATGCCATGGCCGAAGAAGGTAATTATAAAAAACGTAAAAACGAAGATATGAATTCTATTGCTAAAGGCATGACCGGTTGGAAAGGTCGTGTGCACTTAGAGTTTGGCAATGTACTCCAAGGGTCATTTGAAAAAGACGCCGATGTTGCTCTGGCCATTGATGAACAAATTTATAAATTATACCGACCATTTGAAACCAACGAATGGGCGCAAGCCATGCTTAATGGTGAATCGTTTAGCGCTACAACGGAAGCTGTTTCGCAATTGCAGGCACGTACTGATAAGTTAAACGATAAAATAAAACCCTTTTTATTAAAACAGTATGCCAACGGAATGCGCATGAAGAAAAATGAAGGTCCATTATAATGGCCGTACCTGGCTTAGGTGGCGTTCACCATATTGCGATTATTTGCTCTAATTATGAAGTATCAAAACATTTTTATACCGAAGTATTAGGTGGCAAAGTGATTGCGGAAACACTTCGCGAAGCACGCAGCAGCTACAAACTAGATGTGGCTTTCGATGGATTTGAAGTTGAGCTATTTAGTTTTCCTAACCCACCCAGCCGACCCTCCAAGCCAGAGGCACAAGGGCTCAGGCACTTAGCGTTTAAAGTTTCAATATTAGATGAAGCGATAGACTATTTAGTCAGCAACAATATTTTAGTTGAGCCTGTGCGGGTTGACGAGCTGACTGGAAATCGATTTACCTTTTTTCAAGATCCAGATGGGCTGCCGTTAGAGCTGGTAGAGTGTAAGCCGTAACGTTTATTTATTTTCATGTATAAAGGTTCCTTCCCAATTATCAGGTAAGGTCTGGCTGGCTAACCCAGTTATCCGCTCTAACAGAACTTTATATAAATGGGGCCGTTGAGAGCTTTGAGCGAGCTCAGAAAACAGCGTGTTGGCCTTATGCCAATCTTTTGCAAGGTAAGCTTGCCATGCGTGATCGTGTTTTTGCAATTCGCTCGTCCAAGATTCGGTGAGTTGGTCAATAGGCACTATTGGTTCGTAAACATCAACCGCATTTAATTTTCCTTTAACCTGTATTTTATCAACTAAACGAAATGCCCAAGAGTGGCATTGTGCTTTAGTTTCCGGGCCAACTAAAATGTCGGCGAAATAATATTTCGTTAAGCTTTCAAGGCGAGAGCCTAAGTTTACGGCATCGCCTAGTACGGTATATGCTTTTCGAAAATTGGAACCCATGTCACCGACATTCATTTGGCCGGAATTTAAGCCAATACCCACTTTTATTTCTGGGTACCCTAATGCGGCTAATTCTGGATTCAGTTTTTTTAAAACCTCTAACATATCTACGGCGGCGGCTAGAGCATGTTCGGCATGATCTTCATCATCAAGTGGTGCACCCCAAAACGCCATAACCATATCGCCGACGTACTTATCAATAGTCCCTTGATGATTAAAAATAGATTCGGTTATGGGCGTGAAATAACGATTGAGTAAATCTTTTAGCTCGGTTGCGGAAAGATTTTCTGAGATGGTGGTAAACGAGCGAATGTCTGAAAACAGCACAGTCATGTCTCGTGTTTCACCTTCAAAACCATATTTGTCGGGCGCTTCAAGCATATGAGAAATATGTTCGCTTGGCACATACTGCCCAAAGACACTGGTCACATGTTGTTTGGCCATGCGCTCCGACAAAAAGCCCTCTAGTAGATGAATAGCACCTAAACCCAATGTTAGTAAAATACTGCTGGCCAATGGCAGCGACGCATTTTGCTCTAGCCAAAAATAAAGATTAAAAGTTAATAAGCTGGCTAGAAGGGTTAGCGTTGCCAGCAATAATGCAAACGGACCAAAACGATTCGAAAACAGAGTGAATAACAAACCTAAAATAAACAGTACCAGTGCGGTAAATTCGTTAGCGTACTCCCAATCATAGGGAAATTCGCCCACCAATAAACTATTCAGTAAGTTTGCGTGTACCTCTACGCCAGGGTATTGAGTACCGACGGGAGTGCTTCGTAAATCGGCTAATCCAACGGATGAGGTTCCCACCAAAACTAAGGCATTTTTAAAGGTGCCGGGTTCAACGTTGTTGTTCAATACATCGGTTGCAGGAATATAAGGGTATTGCCGTTCGCCACCTAAATAGGGCACGAGCACGCCGCCTCTAAAGTCGGTGATGATGTTTTTATCGGCAAACTGGAAGCCCTTTACGGCCAGTAGGTTTTTTCTGAAAACTTCGAGCTCCAATTCTATAGAGTCGAGTAGGTAGTAAGACAGCCCCATAGCTAAAGACAACGCCGGATAAAGGTCATTGCCATAGCGTTGCACTAAGGGCGCTCTTCTTAATACGCCATCGCCATCTATGGTCGGTACAATGAAACCGCCGCCTACGGAAGCCTCTTGTAAAAGTGGTACGCTGGCTGTGTAGCCATAGGCATCGACGGTTAAAATATTTTGAGCATCGCTGGGGTCAATGCTGGCCACCGGGTTAGGCAATTGGCCAACCGCAATGGTGTCTGTATCGTGGAATAAAAAGGGCAGTAGTACATCGACGTTTTCAAAGCTGCGGGCTAAAATTTCATCGTATGCGGTTTCATCTTTAAACGTATTCAGCGCTTCAGCAACATCAGGGCGCCCAATGGCGCGTGCTTTGCGTTGCAATTCTTCCGTCGGGTTTATTTGCGGTTCAGCCATTAATACATCAAAACCAATGACAACGGCGCCCGCTTCAGCCAAACGATCTACCATGGTTGCCAGTTTTTCCCTCGACCACGGCCATCGGCCTTCAACCTTTAAGCTCTCTTCATCGATATCGACGATAACAATGTTGGCCTCGGCTCGCTCGAAACGGTTTTCATCTAAAAGGAGGTTATAGCGCCAATCATAAAACAGGTAATCGAGCCGCTTAATAAATGAACTGGTGTCGTATGGTGCACTAACGATTTGGTATAAGGTTAACGACAGTGTAAACACTAAGCTCAGACAGACGACGCCCCAGCGAATACCGTTTTCTTTAATGAGTTGAATTAAGGGCATGATTTCCTATTTGAAAGCGTTGTACACTGATAAACTTAAGTTTAGTCGATTTTATTGAGGAAAGTATGAGTATTCGTATTGGCTTTTTTATGTTGGCCAAAATAGCGTTCGTGCTAATGTTGCTTTTAGTCATGGTGTTATCTCTAGCGCCAGTCTCACAGCCAGATTTTTCACCCAACGATAAGGTTAACCATTTTATCGCATATGGAGCACTCAGTTTGGTGGGTTTGGTTGCTTTTAAGCAGCAAGTTGCCACTATTGTTGGGCTTTTTTGCTATGGTATTTTAATAGAATTTTTACAAGGGTTAACGGAGTACCGATTTGCCAGCGCGGCCGATGTTGTGGCCAATTCACTTGGTTTGGCTATCGGTACCGGAATATTCGCTCTTTGTTATATTACTTTTTTAAAAAACAGTCGATTATATAAGGATTAGAGATGGCCAGTAAAAATGTTGCGTTAGTAGCGCACGATAATAAAAAGAAAGAACTAGTTGCGTGGGCGCAAAAGCATAAAGACCATCTTGCACCCTTAACGATTTGGGGAACGGGGACAACAGGGCGATTAATAGAAGAGGGTTTGAATCGACCGGTGACACGTTTGCTCAGTGGCCCATTAGGGGGCGATCAGCAAATAGGCGCAAAAATTGCCGAAGGCGCGATCGATCTGTTGATATTTTTCTGGGACCCACTCGAACCACAACCACACGACCCTGATATTAAAGCTTTACTGCGCATTGCTGCACTGTACAACGTGCCGGTGGCCTGTAATAAAGCGAGCGCCGATTTTATGATTATGTCGCCGTTGTTGCATAATGACTATACCGCCGATGCCCCCGATTTTTCGGCCTATGCAAATAGAAGCACTCCAGCGGATTAACCAAACAGTGTTTTGTAGTTTTTGTATAGAAATCTGTACATAAGGGCGTGTTCATCTACCATCCTATTGAGGGATCGAGTCTATACTGGGCTTAATTTATCAGTAGGATGCAGTCTCATTTTTAACGACTGCACAAAAGGTAGCCTTTGAAACCTAAAAAACACCACTCCATCGCCGAAGACGTTTTGGCGGTCATTATGGCTTCGGCCTTCGTTTCTCTCGGAATCTACCTTTTTAATGTCTGTGGGCTGCTGACAGGTGGAACCGCAGGCATCGCTGTTTTGTTAACCCATGTGTTCCCGTTTAGCTTTGGTCAAATATTCTTTGTTGTAAATCTGCCTTTCTATTATTTAGCTTATACGCGCATTGGCTCTCGATTTACGTTAAATACCTTTGTCTCCGTGACTCTGGTGTCTTTTATGTCAGATTATTTCAGAGTGTTTATCACCTTCGACTACGTGAACCCAATTTTTGCTGCCGTGGTAGGGGGGTTATGCATCGGTATGGGTATTCTGATTATGTTTCGCCATGTCTCCAGTTTGGGTGGGTTAGGGGTTTTGTCTTTATTTGTGCAGGAGCGTTTTAAGCTTTCAGCGGGCAAGTTTCAGATGGTGATCGATATTTGCATTGTTTGTGTGGGGTATTTTTTAGTGCCTTTGCCTTTGTTAATTACGTCGGTTCTTGGTGCATTTGCTCTCAATATCGTCATTGCTTTGAACCATAAACCGGGCCGATATCAAATTACTTAAAAAATTCAATGAGAATCATTTGCATTTAATCTTCATTATCGTTATTGTTTGCGAAAATTATGTAATGCATTGGAGACATCATGAAACAAGTTACTAAAAAGCTCATCACCGCTGGCATCGTTGCTCTTACTGCAACCTCAGCATTAGCTGAAATCAACGTATATTCTTCGCGTCAAGAAGCGTTGATTAAGCCACTTCTTGATCAGTTCAGTGAACAAACGGGTATTGAAGTGAATCTTGTATCGGGCAAAGACGATGCGTTGATCACTCGATTAACCACAGAAGGCAAGCGTTCGCCTGCAGACATTCTAATCACCGCTGACGCTGGTCGCTTGTATCGAGCAAAAACGGCCGATGTTCTTCAGCCTTTAAACAGCGATGTCGTCAATGCCAAAGTGCCGGCGAGTTTGCGAGACAGCGATGATTACTGGACAGGATTAACCATGCGCGCCCGTCCTATTTTTTACGTTAAAGGCCAGGTTTCAGAAAGCGAGCTTTCTACCTACGAAGCCTTAACAGATGCTCAGTGGAAAGGGCGTATATGCATACGTTCTTCTAGCAACATTTATAACCAGTCTTTAATCGCCTCGATGGTTGACGCTAATGGAGTTGAAGCGGCTGAAACCTTCGCAAAAGGCTTGGTAGATAACTTTGCTCGTCCACCTTCTGGCGGTGATACCGACCAATTAAAAGCCGCGGCGGCAGGCCTGTGTGACATTGCGATTGCAAACACTTATTACTACGGTCGTTTAGTGAACAGCGATAAAGCTTCAGATAATGAAGTAGCGGCTAAGCTGGGTGTTTTTTGGCCAAACCAAGATGATCGTGGAACACACGTTAACGTCAGTGGTGTAGCCATTACCAAGGCGTCTAAAAATGTAGAAGAATCTAAGCAGTTAATTGAATTTATGCTAAGCACTGAAGCGCAAAAGTGGTATTCTGAAGTGAACAACGAGTATCCAGTTGTTGCAGGCGTTGAAGCTGCTAAAGCTTTGGCAGATTTAGGTGAGTTTAAAGCCGATGCTGTTAACCTAACTGTATTAGGCGAAAACAACGAAGCCGCGGTTAAATTGATGGATCGCGCTGGCTGGAAGTAATCTTGCAAAGATTCGAAAAACTTTCTTTTATAACACTTATTACGGCAGCGTTTTTAACGCTGCCGATTGTCGTTATAGTCTTTAAAATTTTCTCTCAAGACATGTCTGTTTGGCAGCACCTTTATAGCAGTGTGTTGTCTGACTACATTATCAATACCTTACTGTTAATGTTTGGCGTGGGCGTGGGCGTTATTGTTCTGGGTGTATCGAGTGCTTGGTGGACCAGCAGCTTTGAGTTTCCTGGCCGAAAAATAGTGTCTTTAATGTTGCTATTACCTATGGCAATGCCTGCTTATATCATTGCATACACCTACACAGGTCTTTTAGATTTTGCTGGACCAGTGCAAAGTTTTATTCGAGCGACATTCGATTGGTCTTACGGTGATTACTGGTTTTTTGAAATTCGCTCACTGACGGGCGCTATGTTAATGCTGTCTTTTGTGCTGTATCCCTATGTTTATTTGATGAGCCGAGCCGCATTTTTATCTCAGTCGCGTAATTTAGTAGATGTAAGCCGCTCGTTAGGTGTAAGCCCTGTTAAAAGCTTCTTTAAAGTTACCTTACCAATGGCTCGGCCAGCGATCATAGCGGGTTTAAGTCTGGTGCTCATGGAAACCCTTGCCGACTATGGCACCGTAGAATATTTTGGCGTCAGTACTTTTACGACCGGTATTTTCCGAACCTATTATGGGCTCGGCAGCATTGCAGGAGCGGCACAATTGGCCACCAGTTTGTTGGCGTTTGTATTGCTGTTGGTGATGTTGGAAAAGTTTTCTCGCCGAAAAATTCGATATTTCAGCCATACCGAAAACAAAATCAAGCCCAAACGAGTTCAGCTGAAAGGCGCTTTGAAGTGGATTGTTTTAGCGTGGTGTTTAGTGCCTGCGTCAGTTGGGTTTATTATCCCCGCTCTGGTGTTAGCCTATTGGTCTGTTAAAAGTACTGTTTTATTAACGCCAGAATTTTTTGTGCTCATTTGGAATAGCTTTAGCTTAGCGTTTATTGCGGCCTTTGTGGCGGTTACTTTAGCGTTGCTATTAGCCTATGCCGCTAGAAAATCGAACAGTAAATGGGTGAGCGGTGCGGTTCAAGTCACCTCGCTTGGTTACGCCATGCCAGGTACTATTGTTGCAATTGGTGTCGTCATTGCGTTCAATGGTTTTGATGATCAATTACTGACTTTTATAGAGCGGTATACGGATTCCGAATTTGAGCTTTTTTTGTCGGGTACATTAGTTGCCGTTATTTTTGCCTATACGGTTCGCTTTTTGGCGGTATCATTGGGCTCTATTCAAAGTGGTTTGCAAAGTATCAAGCCCAGTATCGATCAAAGTGCACAATTATTAGGGCTGACTCCGGCAAAAATTATTCGCAAAGTGCATGTGCCATTGCTAAAAGGCAGTGTTTTAACGGCGTTTCTCATTGTGTTTGTCGATGTATTAAAAGAGTTACCTGCAACGTTAATTTTACGACCGTTTAATTTTAATACCTTGGCTGTTCGAGCCTATGAATTTGCTTCCGATGAACGTTTAATCGATGTTGGGCCAGCAAGCTTAACCATTGTGTTAGTGGGTTTAATTCCGGTTATTTTATTGAATCGGTCCATCATCAAGAATTAGTGGTTTTTATGAATATGAATAAACAAACACCGCCTGTACTCACGCTCGATTCTGTCGATGTAAGTTATGGTGATCACCGAGTAGTAAAGCAAGTGTCGTTGCATTTAGAAAACGGCCAGGTGGGTTGTTTATTAGGGCCAAGTGGATGTGGAAAATCGACTTTGTTGCGCGCCATTGCTGGCTTTGAATCGGTAACAAATGGCACCATTGCCCTGCACGGGAAAACAGTCTCTTCTCAAAGCAAGCAAGTACCACCAGAACTTCGTAATATTGGCATGGTTTTTCAAGACATTGCTTTGTTTCCACATTTAACCGTCGCCGAGAATATTGCCTTTGGTATTCAATCACTTGGTTCCGAGCGTCGATTGGAGCGAGTTAAAGAACTGTTGCAGCTGGTGGGCTTAGAGCATACCTCGGATCGATATCCGAGCTCATTATCGGGCGGGCAGCAACAACGAATTGCACTCGCTCGAGCACTGGCACCGAAACCTTCTTTGCTGTTAATGGATGAGCCCTTTTCAGGTTTAGACGCAACGCTTAAAGAAACGTTGGTGCCCGATATTCGTCGAATTTTAGTTAAAGAAAACATTACGGCAATTGTTGTGACCCATGATCAATTGGAAGCCTTTGCGATAGCCGATAAAGTCGCCGTAATGAATGAAGGCTGCTTGGAGCAATACAGCGCTCCATTTGAGTTATACCATTTGCCTGAAACACGGTTTGTAGCAGACTTTATCGGCCAAGGCGACTTTTTATCGGCCGAGATCTTAAATGACCAGCAAATAAATACAGAACTCGGCATTTTAGACATCACCGAGTCTCATAATTTTCCGATAAATGCCAAAGTTGATGTTTTAGTGCGACCAGATGATGTGCTGCACGATGACGACAGCAACTTTTTTGGGTTAATCATAAGCAAGCAGTTTCGCGGCACCTATTTTCAGTACCAAGTAGAACTTACCAACGGCCAAAAGCTTCTTTGTTTAGCATCGAGTCACCATAATCACGCGCTAGGCGAGCGAATTGGCATCAAGCTTGATTTAGATCACATCATATTATTCGAACCAAACAATTAAATTTAAGCGCTTACATTGAATACGATGCTTTAGCTTTAAAAAGCTGAATAGTGTTCTAGTTGCATTCTCTTCAGAGCGCTGTGAACTCCTTGCTCGCAGCTTATTAGGTTCTCTGCTAAAATACGGTTTTTTAAAACCACCACTTCTTGCAGGCATTTCTTTGACTACTTCTTCATTTTCTTCTCTTTCGCTAAAGCCCGAGCTTATCGAAAATTTATCCTCATTAGGCTTTGCCTCGATGACTCCAATTCAGCAAGAAAGCTTGCCGCATGTATTAAAGGGTCGCGATGTCATTGCGCAGGGGCAAACAGGCAGTGGTAAAACGGTGGCTTTTGGATTAGGGCTGCTGCAAAAGCTTAATGTAAAGCGATTTCGCATTCAGTCTTTGGTGTTGTGCCCAACGCGCGAATTAGCCGATCAGGTGGCAAAAGAGATTCGCCGATTGGCTCGAACTACGCATAACATTAAAGTGTTAACATTGTGTGGTGGTATGCCTTTTGGGCCACAAATCGGGTCTTTAGAGCATGGTGCACACATTATTGTGGGTACTCCAGGTCGCGTTGAAGAACATGTACGTAAAGGTACGCTTAAACTAGATAACGTTGAAACCTTGGTGCTGGATGAAGCCGATAGAATGTTGGATATGGGGTTTCAAGAGGCGCTCGATAACATTTTAGGTTACGTACCAGATGCTCGGCAAACGTTGCTGTTCAGTGCCACTTTTCCGGATCAAATTCAAAAAATTGCGGCACGAGTTATGGTTGATCCAGCCATGATAAAAGTTGAAAGTACTCACAGCCACGCGTCAATTGAACAGAAGTTCTACAAAGTTGAAAATTATGAGCATCGCCTCGAAGCCCTAAACTTAGTGTTAAAACGCTTTGCGCCAGAGACAACCGTGGTTTTTTGTAATATGAAACGTGACGTCGATGATGTAGCGGATTATTTAGCCTCTGAAGGGTTTTCGGCATTGGCGCTGCACGGTGATTTAGAACAAAAACAGCGAGACCAAGTTTTGGTGCGCTTTGCTAATAAAAGTGCTTCGGTGCTGGTAGCGACCGATGTTGCCGCTCGCGGACTTGACATAGAATCGCTCGATGCGGTTGTGAATTTCCAGTTATCTCGTGACCCTGAAGTTCATGTGCATCGAATTGGTCGAACCGGGCGTGCTGGCAACAAAGGCATTGCTATTTCTTTTTTTGAAGAAAAAGAAGGTCACCGTGTTGCGCAAATGCCACTAGATCATGATCCTCTGGGCGATCCAATTGACCTTCCCGACAGTAAATATTTAGAAGAACCTGCCGTGAAACCGAGCATGGCGACGCTGCAAATTGATGGCGGCAAAAAGCAAAAGGTGCGTCCAGGTGATATCGTGGGTGCCTTAACGGGAGCGCAAGGGATTCCAGGCGATACCATTGGTAAAATCCAGCTTTTTGATAATACCGCTTATGTTGCCGTTAAAAAGAGCGTGGCGAAACAAGCGCTTAAGAAATTATCGGAAGGTAAGTTAAAAGGTCGATCCTTCCGAGTGCGGCTAATACGGGGCTAATCTGTCAACGTTTTGTTTGCTCTAAACTGGCTTGCCGTGCAATCAAACCAACGTTTAAACGCACGGTGAAACGCTGTAGGGTTAGCAAACCCGAGTAAAAAGCTGACTTCCTCTAAAGAATATTGCGGGTCTTTGGTATAAATACCCGCTAACGTTTGTCGTGTTTCATCAATCAAATCTTTAAAGCGTACTTGCTCTTCCTTTAAGCGCCGCCTGAGTGTCCAAGGTGGCATACCTAAATTATGTGCCACTTGCTCCATCGTTGGGGCTTTTGACGTTAATAAAGGGCCTATCTCATTCATCACTTGCTCAACAAAGCTATCATTTTGGCTCACACGGCTTAGTAAATGATCGCACTCAGTTTTTAATTCTAAGTAGGTTATCTCGTTAGCGTTTTTAGGGGCGATCATGAGCTTTTCTTTTCGATATACGACAGCATTACGCGGTTGGTTAAAATACACCGGCGCTGAGAAGTATTGGCTGTAAAGTGACGCATAATGTGGGGCAGGGAACTCAAACTCTATGCGCTCAGGCTCTAAATTTTGGCCGCTCAGTTCATTAACAAAATTAACCGTAGCACGCAAAGCTAGGTCGACCACAAAATAGTTATACTGGTTGTAAGGACTGATGCTGTAAAAACAAAAGATGACTTTGTTGTTGTCTTGTCGCACGTTGGAGTGGCCGCGAAGGTTTTGGCTGCTAAGCTTTTCATAGCTGGCGATACAATTTAACGATTGATGCAAGTTTTGGGCATTCGCGGCTAAGTAGCCTGTGATGCCTAAATCACTTAACCGAATATTTGCGCCGCATTTTAAGCCTAAATCATGGCAATCGCCTAAGTGGATTAATCGTTCTCCGAGCCGCATAAATCTTGGAATACTGATGCGGCTATAAGGCGAGGTTAGCTTTTCTTTAGAAAGCAAAAACTGCTGCTCTATAGAATGGGTTTTTATACCGTTATCTCTTGCGGTTTTTAGAAGAAGCTGCACGTAACGAACCGAAATGTCGCCCAAAGAAATTGTCACTTAAAGGTACTCTATTGTTAATTAAGGGTATTGTTGAAGTATGGCCTTTTGATTAATCTGGTCAATAATTAAATGATAATGTTATCGGCTAGAATCAAAATAAAAGGACACACCATGACAAACCCACATTACCCACACTTACTAGAACCGTTGGATTTAGGTTTTACCCAATTGCGTAACCGTGTATTGATGGGGTCTATGCATACAGGCTTAGAAGAGCGCCCACAGGGCTTTGAACGCCAAGCAGCCTACTACAAAGCCCGAGCAGAAGGAGGCGTTGGTTTGATTGTGACTGGCGGTATTGGGCCTAATGAAGAAGGCGTTGGGGTGCAAGGTGGTGCAATACTCGTCAATGATCAGCAGGTAGAGCAGCACAAAATGGTGACCCAAGCGGTACATGAAGTAGATGGCGCTAAAATTTGTATGCAAATTTTGCATACCGGCCGATACGCCTATAACCCAAGTTTGGTCGCACCCTCGGCCATACAGGCGCCTATTAATCCATTTAAACCAAAAGAACTCGATGAAGCCGGTATTCAGAAGCAAATTAATGATTTTGTCACCTGCGCATCATTAGCCAAAAAAGCCGGCTATGATGGCGTAGAAGTCATGGGTTCAGAAGGTTACTTTCTAAACCAGTTTATTTGTAAACGCACCAATCACCGCACCGATCAATGGGGTGGCAGTTATGAGAATCGAATAAAGCTTCCGATAGAAGTTGTTACTAAAATTCGGGAAGCGGTTGGAGAAGATTTTATTATTATCTTCCGTCTTTCAATGTTGGATCTTGTTGAAGATGGCTCAACTTGGGAAGAAGTAGTACAGCTTGGCAAAGCCATTGAAAAAGCCGGAGCCACGTTAATCAATACTGGCATTGGTTGGCACGAAGCGCGTGTGCCAACCATAGCGACTTGTGTTCCTCGGGCCACATTTGTTGAAGTGACTAAGCGGATGAAAGAACACTTATCGATTCCTCTGGTTACGACAAATCGTATAAATACGCCTGAAGTCGGAGAGCAAGTTATTGCCGAGGGCTATGCTGATGTGGTGTCTATGGCTCGTCCATTTTTGGCAGACGCTGATTTTGTAAACAAGGCCGCTATGGGTAAGCCGGAATCCATCAATACGTGTATTGGTTGTAATCAGGCCTGCTTAGATCATGTGTTTGTCGGGGGCGAGGTTTCCTGTTTGGTAAACCCGTATGCCGCTAATGAGACCAAATTAATCCTTACGGCCGCTGATAATCTGAAAAAGGTCGCTGTTGTAGGGGCTGGACCCGCCGGATTAGCCGCCGCTGTTACGGCGGCGGAACGCGGGCATTCTGTAACATTATTTGATTCGAGCGATCGCATCGGTGGACAATTTAATATCGCTAAACAGATTCCTGGTAAAGAGGAGTTTGAAGAAACCTTACGCTATTTTGCGAATCGCTTAAAAGAGGTAGGTGTTACCGTAGAATTAAACAAACGAGTTGCTGCAGAAGACTTAGAGGGCCAGTTCGATGCTGTCATGATTGCGACGGGAATATCACCAAGAGCATTAGAGATAGAAGGGGCCGATTCCCCTAAGGTGATGAGCTATTTAGATGTATTGCGCGATCATAAGCCTGTGGGTAATAAGGTGGCTATCATTGGCGCGGGCGGCATTGGATTCGATGTTGCAGAATATTTAGTTCATGAAGACCCTGACCACGTGCAAACCAAAGAGGAGTTTTTGGCCGAATGGGGGGTAGATGTAACGGTATCCGCCGCTGGAGGGTTGGTAAAACCTGAGGTAACGCCGCCAGCCCGTGACGTGTATTTAATGCAGCGAAAAACCACTAAAGTAGGGGCTAAGTTAGGTAAAACGACGGGTTGGATTCATCGAACCGCTTTGAAAAACAAGCAGGTTAAAATGATGTCGGGTGTGAGCTATGAAAAAATTGATGAATTGGGTTTGCACATAAAAGTCGGAGAAGAAGCCCAAGTGCTTGACGTCGATCATGTTATTGTTTGTGCAGGCCAAGAACCACTCCGTGAATTAGCCGATGCGTTAGAGCATTCAAATGTTGAGGTCTTTGTGATTGGTGGGGCCGACGTGGCTGCAGAATTAGACGCGAAACGCGCGATTAAACAAGGAACTGAGGTCGCCCTCACGATCTAAGTTATTAGTCGTTCATAAACCCTAAAACTCGTGGTAAGGTGCATAGGTATACATTATCTCGAGGCTTTAGGGTTACATGAAAAAGGTATTTATTGTTCTTATTGTTGGTTTACTGCTTGCGACAGGTGCAAGTTATTTTGGTCTGCAATGGAAAGTAGATAAAGCCGTATCAAACCTCATGAACCAGTTGAGCCCATTTATAGATGCCGACTACGACAACGTTAAAGTGGGTCTCGACGGTCGCATCAGTATTAATAAATTAAATTTTTACGAAGCGAATACGGCCACCAGTGTGCGCATTCAAAGCATAGGGTTGGCAACCTCCGGGCTGCTAGAAACCATTCGTTTAGAAGACACCTTTAAATCTGGCAAGCTCCCTCATACCCTTAAAGTAGATATAAAAGGCTTAGACTTTGACATCCCACGGGCGGCATTTTCACAGTTAGATGCCGTAATGCCGAGCAATACCCTCAGCCAAATGGCGGCGCTAGGCTGTGGACAAATTCAATCTATTGGTCCAATGCAACTGTATGACCTAGGCTTGAACAGCCTCGTCCTAGATATCGAAGTCGGTTACGTTTACGAAATGGCGTTAGATGAATTTGTGACCACAACGTCAATGTCTATTGATGGCATGGGTGCTATTGAATCTGAACAAACGATATTGGGTTTGTTAGATGTAATGAATAATTATCAATCGGCCATGTTCTTAGATGTCGGAAATATAACTACTCAAAATACGCGATTGAGTATGCGCGATTTTGGCTACAACAATAAATTAGTTGAGTATTGTGCTAAAAAAGCCAAGCTCACCAATGATGAGTGGCGAGAATTGCATACTAACATGGTCGTCACAGCGCTGAATCAAATTGAGCTTTCGTCGGCTTTTGAACTAAAAGAAACCTATGCCAAGATTATGCAACCAGGAATCGAGTTAGAGGTTTCATTGCGCCCACTGCCTGATTTTGAATTATCTCAGTTAGCCTATTATGGTGTGCCTGATCTTATCAGTTTGTCGAATTTGCAGTTTAATGTGAATAACGAGGCGCTCGATCTAACTGGGTTAGACTTTAATAAGGACGCTTTCGATAATTTGAATTTGAAAGCGGTGAGGCTCGCGCACAATGTTTCGTTGGCTTCTGATAATAAGACAACGTCCTCGGCCGCTAATGTGGTGAAGGTAGACCGGCTGATTAAAGTCCCTCCTGTTAATCTTTCATCGCACATAAACCGGAAAGCCTTAATTGAACGTAATGATGGGCAAAAATTTATTGGAACTATTTCCGCTGTTCGAAACAATCAAGTACAGTTACGAATACGCTTAGGCAGCGGCTATACCGATTTGGCCATTGATATTCCGCGCATAAAAGATGCGCGCATATACGCAGACTCGTAAACACACGAGGCTCGCACCCAACCGTCTAATAAATTAGAATGCACTTCCGCAATTGTGGTTGTGCATTTCTTTATGGCATTTGTAAGTTTTGATTCTCTAGTTGATCGTTTTTCTGACAATATTTACGGTACCCGAAAAGGGCGACTGCGTATGCGCCTGATCGACGCTCTGTATCAACAGTATTTACCCGAAAACAAAGTAACAGGGTCGAGCGTGATTGATGCCGCAGGCGGGCTAGGGCAGATGACCATGTGGTTTCATGCGCAAGGTGCGCAGCACATTGATTATTTTGATGTATCAAAAGAGATGGTTCAACGCGTTTGTGATCAATTTTTAGAGCCGATTGCGCAGAATAGAATAAACGCTGAAGTCGCGTCGATTGTAAATTATCAACCCAATAGCCCGGCTGATTTTGTCAATGTTCATGCTGTGCTGGAGTGGTTAGAAGACCCATATTCAGTGCTCGATAACATAGTTCATTGGGTCAAACCTGGCGGGTACCTTGGTTTAATGGTTTATAACAAGCACATGTTGATGTTAAGGCATTTAATGCGCGGCACGATGGCCAAAGCAATGTCTGGTGATATCCGAGGAGCAAAAGGCGGGCTGACGCCAATTTCGGCTTTAAACCCTCAAGAAGTAGAGTCTAGATTGATCGCATCGGGGTTTGAAATTATAACGCAGGCTGGAATTCGCTCGTTTTCAGATTTGGCTGAAAAAACAGTGATTGATTGGTACCAAGAAGATGAAGTGTTTGAAGCTGAGCTAGAACTTTGTGAGCAACGACCCTATTGCGATTTAGCGAGATACATTTTATTTATTGCCAAACGACCAGATTAATGAGCTCGTTAAATAAAAATAAGTCCCCTAAAACGAAAAAAGCAGGCCGAAGCCTGCTTTTTTAATGGTGAAAAATATTAACCTTGCGCAATAACTGAGCTCGCTGCTGCACTGAACTCTTCCATTTGGTCGAAGTTCAAGTAGCGGTAAATATCGCCCGCCATGCTGTCGATTTTAGTCGCATATTCCGCGTATTCTTCTGGGGTAGGTAGCTTACCCAGTAACGCAGAAACCGCGGCTAATTCAGCTGACGCTAAGAATACGTTCGCGCCATCACCTAAACGGTTAGGGAAGTTACGAGTAGAGGTAGAAACAACGGTCGATTTAGCCGCAACACGTGCTTGGTTACCCATACACAAAGAACAACCCGGCATCTCGGTACGTGCACCGGCCTTACCAAAGATGTTGTAGTAGCCCTCTTGCATGAGCTGGGCTTCGTCCATCTTCGTTGGCGGTGAAATCCACAAACGCGTCGCAATTGACTGGTTGTGAGCTTCTAGCAACTTACCTGCGGCACGGAAGTGACCAATGTTGGTCATACAAGAACCAATGAACACTTCATCGATTTTCTCGCCTTGCACTTCAGATAATAAACGAGCATCGTCTGGATCGTTTGGTGCACAAAGTACGGGCTCTTTGATTTGATCAAGGTCGATTTCAATAACGGTCGCATATTCAGCATCCGCGTCAGCACGCATCAATGATGGGTTGGCTAACCATTCTTCCATCGCTTTAGCGCGACGTTCAAGCGTACGTGCATCGCCGTAGCCATTTGAAATCATCCAACGAAGCATCACAATGTTTGACTTTAAGTACTCCGTCACCGAGTCTTCAGATAGGGTAATAGTACAACCCGCAGCTGAACGTTCAGCTGATGCATCTGATAATTCAAACGCTTGCTCAACAGTTAGGTCATCTAACCCTTCAATTTCTAAAACTCGACCAGAAAAGATGTTTTTCTTCCCTTTCTTCTCAACCGTCAAGTGTCCGTCTTGTATTGCTTGGTAAGGAATGGCGTGGACAAGGTCACGTAATGTGATACCTGGCTGGCGAGTACCTTTAAAGCGAACCAATACAGATTCAGGCATATCTAATGGCATAACACCCGTTGCCGCAGCAAAGGCGACTAAGCCAGAACCCGCTGGGAATGAAATACCCATTGGGAAACGTGTATGAGAATCACCACCAGTACCTACGGTATCAGGTAGTAGCATACGGTTTAACCAAGAGTGGATAATGCCGTCGCCAGGGCGTAAAGAAACACCACCACGGTTCATGATGAAATCAGGAAGTGTGTGCTGAGTGTCTACATCGACAGGCTTAGGGTAAGCCGCAGTATGACAGAAAGACTGCATCACTAAATCGGTAGAGAAACCTAGGCAAGCTAAGTCTTTCAATTCATCACGCGTCATAGGACCTGTGGTATCTTGAGAACCAACGGTGGTCATCTTAGGCTCACAGTATTGACCAGGGCGAACGCCTTCAACACCACAAGCTTTACCAACCATTTTCTGAGCCAAGGTGAACCCTTTATTGCTGGCTTCGACTGCCACTGGGCGTTGGAAAACAGTAGAAGGCTCTAAGCCTAGGGCTTCACGAGCGCGGTCTGTTAAGCCACGACCAATGATCAATGGAATACGGCCGCCGGCACGTACTTCATCGAGTAATACATTGGTTTTTAATTCAAATTCTGAAACAACTTGGCCGTCGATTTCAACTTTACCCGCATGTGGGTAAAGATCGATCACATCGCCCATGTTCATTTTATCAACGTCTAGTTCAATCGGTAGTGCACCGGCATCTTCCATGGTGTTGAAGAAAATCGGAGCAATTTTGTTGCCTAGACAGAAACCACCAAAACGTTTGTTTGGTACGTTTGGTATGTCTTGGCCCGTGTACCAAAGTACAGAGTTAGTCGCAGACTTACGAGAAGAGCCGGTACCTACTACATCGCCCACTAGAGCAATTGGGTGGCCTTTTTCTTTTAAAGCGTTTAGCTGTGCGATAGGGCCGATTTCGCCAGGCTTATCTGGGTTTAAACCGTCACGTTCCATTTTGTACATCGCTAATGCGTGTAGCGGAATGTCTGGACGAGACCAAGCGTCTTGCGCCGGTGATAGATCATCGGTGTTTGTTTCACCAGTAACCTTGAAAACCGTTAAAGTGATTTTTTCAGGGATTTCAGGCTTGCTTGTAAACCATTCAGCATCAGCCCAAGATTGCATGACCGATTTAGCCGCGGCATTGCCTGCTTTCGCTTTTTCATCAACATCGTGGAAGGCATCAAATACAAGCAAAGTGCGCTTTAATTCTTTAGCCGCTGTCTCAGCAAGTTCAGCATCGTCTAATAAAGCAACGAGCGTTTCAATGTTGTAGCCGCCTTGCATGGTGCCTAACAACTCAACCGCTTCTTTTTTATCGATCAAAGGGCTGGTCGCTTCGCCTTTAGCAATGGCACTTAAAAAGCCTGCTTTTACATAAGCGGCTTCATCTACGCCTGGTGGTACTCGATTTACAATTAATTCTTTAAGGGTGGCTTCTTCACCAGCCGGAGGGTTTTTAAGTAATTCCACCAACGCAGTTACTTGCTCAGCGTTGAGTGGCTTAGCAGGAATGCCGAGATCGGCGCGTTCTTGTTCGTGTTTACGGTAAGCTTCTAGCACGGTTGTCTCTCCATAGTGAGATTCATAAGTAAGTTGTAACTATTGGACGACTTATGAATGTAGCTGGTTTTAATGCTGCTGAAGTGTAGTAGTTCAGTGACAAAAAGTTAAGTGTATGGGGTCGATAGTTGTCATTCATTTAGTGAATACAGGGTGTGAATTCTATCATCCGATTAAATCATCAGTCTATATTGATAATTTTGTGAGTCTGTAAGCTTAAAGACCATTTCGGATTGGCTAAACAATAGTCAATGCACTGCCGGGTGGAGACTTGTTTTGCGGGGTAGAGTGACTGTTCAGTCCAATCGTTTATGGGGCTGAGAAAGCGATACTTGCTTTTAATGTGATCAAACCGTTCTGGAGGGGCTTCGGCTTGTGGGTAGACAAGTTTTAGTTCATCACAGCGCTCAATAATAACCTCTGAACGTCCTTTAGGGCTAATACACACCCAATCCAAATTATCGGGAAGCGCAACAGTACCGTTTGATTCAACAGCGCATTCAATGTTCAGTTTGTGCATGGCCTTAATGAGTGCGTCGTCTAGTTGTAGCCCCGGTTCACCGCCAGTAAAAACAACAAAGCCTAAGCTATCGTTTGGCCAAAATGAACGGATTCGGGTGGCCAGATCTTCAGCGGTTTTAAATTTGCCTCCATTCTGGCCATCGGTGCCGACAAAGTCAGTATCACAAAAACTGCAAACAGCTTTCGCTCTATCTTGTTCACGACCACTCCACAGGTTGCACCCCGTGAAGCGACAAAAAACCGCAGGACGGCCACTATGAAACCCCTCGCCCTGAAGGGTGTAAAACATTTCTTTAACAGAGTAGGTCATTAAGTGTTCATTTCTTCGTAATTTTCGTTTAACAGATGTTCAAAGTCTGCTGAGGTGACGGGCGGGGAGTATAAATAACCTTGGTACACATGACACCCCATTTCTTTAATAGAGGCCAGTTGCTCAGGCGTTTCAACACCTTCAGCGATGGTTCTTAAATTTAGTTGGTTGGCCATGGCTAATATGGTGCGCACGATGGCCGTATCGTTTGGATCGCTGAGGATGTCTCGCACGAAGGATTGATCAACTTTGAGCACATCTAATGGCAGCTTCTTCAAATAGTTTAGGTTCGAATAGCCGGTACCGAAATCATCAATGGAAAAATGAACGCCCGTAGAGCGCAGCTCTTT
Source organism: Reinekea marina (assembly GCF_030409715.1). Taxonomy (NCBI): domain Bacteria; kingdom Pseudomonadati; phylum Pseudomonadota; class Gammaproteobacteria; order Oceanospirillales; family Saccharospirillaceae; genus Reinekea; species Reinekea marina. The sequence continues at coordinate 2,379,729 of NZ_JAUFQI010000001.1, read as the reverse complement.
CATGGCGGCGACCGTATAATCGATGTTGTCGATGATCATAGATTCCGTAATTTCTAAATCGACCATAAATGGAGGCACTTCATACCGTTCAATAATGTCGTTCACAATAACTGGGAAATTAGACATACGAAACTGCTGCGGACTCACATTAATTGAAATCTTAAAGCTATCATCAATGCGATCGGCCAATAGCCATTCTTTTGTTTGCTTGAGAGCTGTTTTAAGGACAAAGGTGCCGACTTCCGGCATTAATTCTATGTCTTCGAGCAAAGGAATGAATTCGGCCGGCGAAATTAAACCACGTGTTGGGTGGTTCCACCGAAGCAGTGACTCCGCACCGATAATCTTATTGGTTACCGCGTGTACTTGAGGTTGGTACACCAAGTAAAATTCGTCTTCATCAATGGCGCGTCGACTGTCGTCTTTTAATTCTGTCGTTCGAGCAATCGATTCAGCCATCGACTTTTCAAAGAACATGATCTGATTCTTGCCCGCTTCTTTGGCTTTATACATAGCCATGTCAGCATAGCCAAGCAACTCTGACGCGCTTGCATCATGATTATGGAAAAAGGCAATGCCTAAGCTTGCGCCAATTTGCACTGACGCATTTTCGATAATAAAGGGCTTTTCCAGTGATTTTAACAGTCGTTCGGCTCTGTCTTCTACAACAACTTTCGCTTCAGGTTTTGATTTACCTAAGTCTGTCATGCAGACAACAAACTCATCGCCTCCGAGCCGGGCAACCGTATCTTCATCTCTGAATATTTCTTTTAGTCGCTTAGAAATACCAGTTAATAAAGTATCCCCTGCAAAGTGGCCTTTAGAGTCATTTATTTCTTTGAAGTTGTCTAAGTCGACAAAAATTAACGCGCCATATCGCTCGCTGCGTTGAGCGCGAAGCAAGGCTTGCTCGAGCCTGTCTATAAATAGGTGTCGATTAGGTAAGCTCGTCAATGAATCATGATAGGCCATGTGTTGTATTCGGGCTTGATGTTCTTTACGTTCAGTGACATCTACGCCAACGGTAAGAATGGCAGGGGACCCACGGAACTGAATCACCAATTTGCGCATTTCTATAGTAATATAGTTGCCGTTTTTCACTTGCCAGGTCACTTCGGGAATTAAAACCGGTTGTTGTGTTTTTACCACTTCTTCGTTGGCATCATCCATCACTTTTTTAGTGCTGTCGTTATTGGCGTAGATGGCATCATTCAAGCTTTTACCGAGCAGCTCCTCGGCTGAAAATCCAAATTCTTTGGTGAAGGCTTTGTTAACGAAAAGGATTGTTTTATCTAATGCGTGCACAATAATTAAATGCGGCAACGTTTCTATCAGTGACTGTAACGTATCGAAAGAGGCTTCAGTGTTTCTCAGTGCTTTTTCATTTTCTTCAAACAAGGTGTGTATGTAGGCAAATTGCTTATTGAATACATCGATTAGCTCACCAATTTCATCTTTCTCATGGGTTTCAATGCTATTTAAAATAAGGTCCTCAGAGCCTTGTATATTTAAACCTTTTACCTGAGTTTTTAACTGGCTGAGCGGACGCATGACTAAATAGTAAAAAATGCCCAAATAAACGAGGACAATAAGAAATAACTCGGTAATAGTGATGATGATTCGTTTGTACAATGAGTCAAACAAGGCCAAAAACGGCTGGTGGTAGTCGTAAACTAAGATGAATTCACCGACCGAACTGGTATCGCCAACTGAAAAGCTGATATTTTGTCTTTTTTCTCGGATGGTTTCGCCAAGAATAAAGGTTAGCAGTTTACTGCTATCTTCGGTGCCGTAAGCTTTAGATTTTTCAGAAAGTACGTTGCCATAATCGTCGATGATGGTGGCTTTTTTAATGAAATCTGTCAGCAATAACCCTGATAAAATTTCATCGGCCAGCGCTTCATCAAAACTTAAAATGGCTATTTTTATCGGGTTTTGAAGTGAAGAAAACACTCGGTCGAGCTCTCGCGCTACTTCAATTTTCTTCTCTTCAATCTCCTTTTGAGTCTCACTGACCGCAAAGTAAACACTGATGGTCAGAGTAGTTAACAAGCAGGTGAGGGTGAGCCTCCAAATAAGGTTTTGACTAAATATTGATCTAAATTTATGTGCGTTCTTGTAAAAGGATTTAATAGTGGTTACATCTCTAAAATGGCTCAGATCTTAAGTAAAGCATCGAAAGTTGAGGCTCGCCACCCAACTTTCGACCTGTAAATCAATAAAGGCGCCATTTCGAGGGGGTTATTTCTCAACAAGCCAATTTTTATGGAATTGGGGTTTCGTAAACACGATTTGGTGAGTGCCAATGGCCTGTTCTTTAAAACCGCCCTCGCAATAAGTTAAGTAATATCGCCACATACGATAAAAACGCTCATCGTAACGATCTGAAGGCAGAAATGGGTAGTTTTTTACAAAGGCTTCGTCCCAGTCTCTCAGTGTACGGGCATAATGCATCGAAATGTCTTCAAAGTGAGTAGCTATCATTGAAGTTTGTTCGGCGATGAGGTTATGAATCATCGAGACAGAAGGTAAGTGGCCCCCTGGGAATATGTATTTACGTATAAAGTCGACCGAGTTGCGATACTGCTTATAACGCTGATCCGCAATGGTGATGCATTGTAAAAGCGCGATGCCTTTGTCGTTGAGTAAGTGGTCAATTTGTTTGAAATAACCTGGCATATAGCTGTGGCCTACGGCTTCGATCATTTCAATTGAAACAAGTTTGTCGAATTGGCCTGTGAGCTCGCGGTAATCTGTTTTTAAAAGTGTAATTTGCGATTCTAAATTTAACGACTTGATGCGTTCTTGGGTTAACGAATATTGCTCATCCGATAAGGTTGTGGTGGTAACTTTACAACCATAATGCTGGGCCGCATATATTGCCATCGCTCCCCAACCAGTGCCAATTTCAAGTAAATGGTCGGTGGGTTTAAGGTCCAGTTTTTCGCAAATTCGCTTCAATTTATACTGCTGTGCTTCTGCTAAAGTAGCGTCTTCATTTGGATAGATGGCACTTGAGTACATCATGCTAGGGTCTAAAAAGGCTTCAAAGAGGTCATTGCCTAGGTCATAGTGCGCTTTGATGTTCTTTTTTGAACCGCTGATGCTATTTTGCCGTAATGTGTTTGCTAATCTAAGCGCTAATTGCATGGGCTTCTCATACCAAGAAGAACGACCTTTCGCTTTCACTATGTTGGCTGAAAATAGTTGGGTTAAGGTGGTTAAGTTTTCACTGTCCCATTGCCCATCCATGTAGGACTCACCAGCGGCGACTGTGCCGCCAGTAAGAAAGCGCGCGAAAACCTGCTTATCGTGGACAGTGACCTTAGCATGTGGTCCTGAGTCTTGAGGGTTTCCAAAAACGAATTGATGGTCTAAGTAATTAAGTTCTAGCGATCCAAAGCTGAGCTTGCTCAAAAGTTTTTTGCATAATTTAAAGGCAAGTCCAAGTGATTCTTGTTCCGACAGCTGTGCCACAGTCATGGATTTTATTCCTTTTATTATATTTTATTTGGGTGACGATAAAATGGTACTTTCTTTAACCAAAGCCGTAAGGCGTTTATATAAATACCTGATGCAACTTTTACGGTTATTAATGGAAACTGGATCAGTGTATGGCGAATATTTTTCGCGGTTATCTCTACAGGCTCTAAAACCATGGTGGCATCAAACACTTTTTTTTGTTCTTTATAATTTGCCAAGTGGATCGTATTTGTTGTGTCCGTAGGGGTTGAGAACCGCCAGTCATATTCCATATCCATTGGGTTAAAAGGCGATACATGGAATTTTTTTGCTAGCTTATATCGAAATGATCGCGCAGTGGTTTCCACGGCCGGTTCTAAACCATGGATAGGGTTTTCATTGGTAGAAAGTAGGTATTGGTCGCGCTCACCCCAGGGCGTATTGGTAATCTCGGGCATTATTACCAGCAATTCACCGGACTCATCGTAGGCATAATAAAAGGTCACCGGGTTCATAGAGAAACCGAGCGTTCGTAAGTTAGTTAACATGCACACGCGAGCAATTTGTTCTGCTTTAATGTCGCTGTTTTCTGAAATATAGGTTAATACCGATTGCTTTAAATCTGAGTGTTTACCTTTAAAAAAATCGGCTCGATAAAAGCTTTGCCAATTGAAACGATTAATCGACCATAACTTTGAGATTGAAAAAACGGAATTAATTTCGTCCAAATCAAGGTAAAGCATAAATACCTTGTATTTAAACTGGTGTTCGCTGGGTGAAAAGCGTCGGTGACGAACCCACCCAGTATATATTCGGCTATTCAATGTCTTCAAACGTGAGCGCCTTGTGTTGAAGCTGTACCCGCAGATGACTGTTGGCTTTCTATATCTTGTACCACACGCAATGCAGAGTTAACACCATCTTCGTGAAACCCATTAAACCAGTAAGCACCACAAAAGTGGGTACGCTGTTGATTACCTATTTCGTGGTATCTAGCTTGAGCGCCTTCCGTTTTTGGACCGAAAACAGGGTGATCATACTGGTAGCGGCCAATGATCTTACTCGGATCTATCAATTGAGTTCTGTTCAGGGTGACACAAAATGTTACGGGGGCATCTTCAATGCTTTGCAACATATTCATATTATAAGTAAGGCTAGCAGGGGCTTTGTTGTCTATACCTAAGTGGTAATTCCAAGCGGCCCAAGCCTTTCGCCGTTTAGGCAGTAGGGATTCATCGGTATGCAAGATCACTTCATTAGGAGTATAAGGAATAGCGCCTAAAATTTCAGTTTCAGCTTGGGATGGTTGATCAAGTAAGGCGAGTGCTTGATCGCTGTGGCAAGCAAAAACTACTTCATCAAATGTGATTTTATTATTGTTTTCCATGACCAATTCTACTGAGTCAGCCTTTCGTATCACTGTTTTGATGCGAGCTGAGGTGGTAATTTTATCTTTAAATGGACGCGAAAGTGGCTCTAAATAAGCCGCAGAGCCACCTTCTAGCGTGTACCATTGTGGTCGGTCTTTAATTGACAATAGGCCATGATTTTTAAAAAAGCGAATAAAGAACAGAGCAGGGAAGTTCATCATGTCGGCTTCTCCGCTAGACCAAATAGCTGCGCCCATCGGAATTATGTATTTATTGATAAACATTTTTCCTAGGTTTTTCTGATTAAAATATTCCGCTAGGGTTAAAGATTCATCAATGGCATTAGCGTTGTAGTCGGCAATGCTTTCTCGGTTGAATTTTAATATGTCCTTGATCATTTTGTAGAACTTTGGCGAAAACAAGTTCCTACGCTGGGCAAACAAGGTATCTAGATTGTGACCATTATACTCAAGCCCAGTAATGTCGTCTTTAATCGAGAAACTCATCTCAGTTGGCACGCGTTTTAAATTAAGCGGAGCCATCAGTTCGTTAAAATTTTTATAAACCCAATCATTGTAAACAATAAAACCCGTGTTGATGCCGTAGGTCTTTCCCTCTATTTCGACTTGTTCAGTGTGGGTGTGGCCGCCGATGATGTCGTTGGCTTCAAAAACATGTATGTCATGATTAGGGTGTAATTTCGCTGCTGCGGTTAATCCTGAAATCCCTGAACCGATGATAGCGATTTTTTTCCGAGACATGATGAATCCTTAGAGTTTGTTTTTTATCATTCGAATGATGCGACCCATAAGCGGGATGTGATCAAAAATCATATGTGTGCTGTCGAAGTAATCCCGATGTGAGCTGATTTTCCCATCACGAAACTTAAGGTGCGAAATGCCTTCGACCGTAACAGGGTTGCCTTTGTTAAAGTTTCTATTCAGAAAAGTCATCGACCAAGTTACAAAAGCTTCGCGATCATTTGCCTCGACATCTTGGTAGTTAAAACTGATGTGATCAACATTTTTATACAAGCGCTTAAAATAATCGCGCAGCTTGCTAAGGGACTGAAACTGGTGGAGTGGGTCTTGAAACAAAATGTCGTCGGTATACAGCTGATCAAGTAAGTCGCTGTCGATGTTTTCTTTGTTTAAACAGTTATAGGTGCGTTGTAATCGCTCTATGATGGTTTGCATTTCAATTAAGCTCTTTTCTGGTCGTTTTGTATTTTAATATACGGCAAATAAGCTCAAATAGATCATCTAAAGATAGGTTATTAGACAGAGTCGATAAAATCTAACTAAATCAAGGAATTATCGCGATGCCTGTTGCCATTTTTTACAAAATATGGATAATGCCGCGCTCGTTATGGTGATCTTGCCGGTCCCCTCGCAACAAGACGACGTAAACCCCGCCAGGCCCGGAAGGGAGCAACGGTAGCGTCTGAATTGTGTGCCGGGGTGTGGCTGGTGAGGTCGCCACCCAATCTCTTCTCTTCGTAACTCTCTGTTTTTACTAACATTTTGCTATTTTATCTGTATCAATGGTGGCGGCCAATGCCAATCAAAGTTAGGATAGGCAACTTTAGATAAATTGACGATTACTCCCTATGTCTTATCAGGTTTTAGCTAGGAAATGGCGCCCATCCACCTTCAAAGAAATGGTGGGTCAAGTTCACGTGTTGCGCGCCTTGATGAATGCTCTCGATCAACAGCGATTGCACCATGCCTATTTGTTTACCGGCACGCGAGGAGTGGGTAAAACCACTATCGCCCGTCTGGTCGCCAAAAGCTTAAATTGCGAGGTAGGGGTGAGTTCTACACCTTGCGGAACCTGTTCAGCTTGCACAGAGATAGCCGAAGGGCGTTTCGTAGACCTCATTGAAGTTGATGCCGCAAGCCGAACTAAAGTTGAAGACACTCGTGAGTTGCTTGAAAACGTGCAATATGCGCCGACCCGTGGCCGTTATAAAGTTTACTTGATCGATGAAGTCCATATGCTGTCTACCAGCAGTTTCAATGCCTTACTTAAAACGCTCGAAGAACCGCCCGAGCATGTTAAGTTTTTGCTGGCGACGACGGACCCTCAAAAACTGCCGGTGACCGTGTTGTCTCGTTGCTTGCAATTTAACTTAAAAAACATGTCGCGAGAGCACATTGTTCAACACTTGTCGCATATTTTATCCGAAGAAAAGGTTGGCTTTGACGATGCATCGCTGTGGGCCATTGCTGAATCGGCTCAAGGCAGTATGCGTGATGCACTCAGTTTAACCGATCAAGCCATCGCATTTGGCGAAGGGCAGTTGCGAGAAAATGAAGTGGCTTCCATGTTGGGTACAGTCGATCTCAAACGCGTATTAAAGCTTGCTCAGTTATTGTTTGAAAAGAACATAGACGGCCTGATGGCGCTCATTCAAGAAGTAGATGATCACGCTCCAGACTATCAGGCGTTAATGGCCGAGTTAATGTCTACGTTGCATCGCCTTGCTATAGCCCAAGCTGCTCCGTCAGCCATTGATAACCAAAAGGGCGATCAAGATGCGATATTGCATATAGCTAAAAATACCAGCCCAGAAGACGTTCACCTATATTATCAAATAGCGATAAAAGCCAAGCCCGAAATGGCTTTAGCCCCGAGCGAGCGAGCCGGTTTCGAAATGGCCTTGTTGAGGATGCTTGCATTCAGTCAAACACCTGCGGTTGCGATTGGAGAGTTACCAACACTGGTCGCCGCTGAAGCTAAAGGCACGGCCGCTCAAGTGCAAGAGGCAGGCCAGGACCAGATCCCAAAGCTTGAGCGCTCGCAAGAGCCTAGCGTTGAGCCTGAGAATACTCAATCCTTACAACAATTAAGTTCAGCCGAATCTTCAGACAGTCCTTATGACGTTACTGAACAGGTGTCAGATTCAAATCGGCCGGGAACTGCTGAGCAAATTGGTACAAAGACCCGTGAAGTGGCGACCGAAAACGGCACTCCACCTTGGGAGGCGACTGTTGAAGACGCTCCCAACCAGACGCGGGTTAATGAAATTGCGCCTGTGCCTGTGCCTGAAAGTCACGAGCCAGAACCAAAAGCAGAACAAGCCCGATTAGACGCGGTGGGTGAGCTCGAGATTAGTCAATCTCTGGTGAAAGAAGGCGAACAACCCGCCGATGCGTTACCCGAAAGTTCAGATACACCACAGTCACCGTTACCAGCGCAAACCAGTGCTGAAGAGCTATTGCTTCCGACTCAAAGCCAACCAGCCACTTGGCCGGAGACTGATAAGGAATCGGACCCGGTATTTTGGTGGCAAGTGTCACTGCACCGAATGGGGCTTACGGGTATGACCAAGACCGTGTTTGCTAACAGTCAGTGGAAAAGTTTCGATGATGGTACTTTAAATATCCAGATCTCACCTAATTATAAAAAAATCATGAACGACAGCCATTGCGAAAGATTGCTGCAATCCGTAAAGCAATGGTTGCCAGAGTGTAAGCATATAAATTATGAGTTTGGTGCCGTAGAAAGCACTCCGCAACGATGGGCGGACGATATCGTTCATCGTGCTAAGCACGCAGCAAAAACTGAGTTGCTGCAAGACTCTTTTATTCAACAATTGATGTCTGATTATCAAGCAGAGCTTGATGAGATGTCTATTAATCCAAATCTTAGTCCAATACCTACAGGAGCCTAATTATGATGAAAGGTGGAATGGGCGGCTTAATGAAACAAGCCCAGCAAATGCAAGAAAAAATGCAGGCCATGCAAGAAGAAGTGGCAAACACAGAAGTTACAGGCGAATCTGGTGCTGGCTTAGTGAAAATAATCATGACGGGCCGACACGATGTTAAATCGGTTTCGTTAGATGATTCTTTAATGTCAGAAGATAAAGATTTATTAGAAGATTTACTGGCGGCGGCTGTTAACGATGCCGTTCGTAAAGTTGAAACGGTTAGCAAAGAAAAAATGTCTTCTGTGGCCGGAGGGCTAAACTTGCCACCGGGAATGAACCTTCCTTTCTAAGGGTCGTTATGTCTTACACGCCATCGACAGAAAGCTTAATTAAAGCTTTGCAAATATTACCCGGCATTGGGGTGCGATCAGCGCAACGCCTTGCGTTACATTTGTTAGAGCGCGCACCAGACGATGCAAAGTCACTTAACCATGCGTTGTCTGACGCCTTATCTAAAGTCAAAAAATGCCCAAGTTGCCGAACCTTAACGGAATCGCCTTTGTGTGAAATTTGCACCGATGAAGCCCGAGACAGCACGGTATTATGTGTGGTCATCAGTGATGCCGACAAAGAAGGGTTAGAGCTTTCGGGGCATTTTAACGGTCGATATTTTGTGCTGCATGGTGTGCTTTCGCCGATAGATGGTATTGGCCCTGAGCAATTAGGAATTTGGCAGTTGGTCGATAAACTGACGGCCGCTGATAATTCAGTAACTGAGGTGTTGTTAGCACTTGACGATCAGATGGAATCGGATGCCACCGCTTACTTTATAAATGAGCAGCTAAAAAAATTAAAGATTGAATGCGCGCGCGTGCGCTTTTCTCAATTTAAAAGCGGCACACTCGATAAAGCCGACAGCCGAATCATTGCTGATGCCTTTGCAAACAAACAATCGTTAGGTTTTGAACATGATTGATGATTACCAGTGGGTTATTGGCGATGAGCAGCTCGCTCAATGTGTCGCAATTTGGTCCAAGGCGCCAGTACTCGCCTTAGACACTGAGTTTATTCGTACGGAAACCTTTTATCCTCAGCTAGGGCTAATTCAAGTTGGTATTGAACAGCAAACATGGCTAATTGACCCACTTACCATTACTAAATGGCGTCCATTTGCCGACCTATTGACGAATGAGCAAGTGGTTAAAGTGTTGCATGCATTATCGGAAGACGTTGAGGTTTTGCAATGCACAGTCGGGTGTAACATTGCCAACGTTTTAGATACACAGGTGGCGGCAAGTTTTCTAGGCTACCCACAGCAAATGAGTTACGCCAAATTGATCGGTGAACTCTGTGATCAAGAAATCGCTAAAGAAGTGACACGCTCTGATTGGTTGAAACGACCACTGGATCCTGTGCAATGTCAGTATGCGGCTGCGGATGTTTATTGGCTGTATAAGGCGTTTTTCCATCTTAAAGAAAAGCTGGATAATCTAGGGCGATACGATTGGGCTCAAGAAGACAGTCAACGCCAGGCGGTAACCAGCAACGTGAATCCAACGCAATATTATAAAAAATTGCGCGGTGGCTGGAAACTAAAGGGCGCGCGATTACTGACGTTGCAGTTATTGGCTCAATGGCGAGAAGAGCTGGCCCGCAGTCAAGATGTGAATCGAGGTCGAATTTTAAAAGACAAAGAGATGTTGGTCATTGCTGAAAAAATGCCTACTCGAACCGCTCAGTTACAGCAAGATGTGAAGCTAGGCTCAAGAACGATTCGGCTCTACGGTTCAAGTATTCTTAGCTTTGTCGAACAAGCGAATAATGCTCGCAAAGAGGCATGGCCTGAACTAATCGATGGGCCGCTTCCGGCGGATCAAGCCGATATTTACCAACAAATTAAAACTAAAATTAATGACATAGCCGAGCAGAATGATATTCCCGTGGATACCTTAGCTCGCAGAAAACTATTGGAAGCCTGGGTCAGGAGTGGTTGCCGAACAGGTCACTATAACATTCCTGAATTTTTTACGGGGTGGCGTAAAGCCTATTTAGTAGAACCCATTTCAACCATCCTAAATAAGCAGTGGCAAGAGGTCGATCATGCGTGAAATAGTCAGTGTATATAGGTCTAGCAAAAACTCGGATACCTATGTGTATGTTGCAAAGAAGCAGGGTATAAAGGCTATCCCCGACGCATTAAAAGAGCTGGTGGGTAAACCCATTCATGCTTTTGATATGTTGCTGACAGAGGATAAAAAACTGGCTCGCGTTGAGGCGGTTAAAGTTTTAGAGAGTATTTCAGAGCAAGGCTTCTTCTTACAGCTGCCGCCTCCAAAAGAAGATTTGTTGGCTGAAATGAAAAAAGCAAGCGAGTAAACATGGCAGATCAAGTTTTTTGGCAAACGAAAACGCTACAAGAAATGAGTCGTCGTGAGTGGGAATCCCTGTGCGATGGATGTGGTAAATGCTGCCTGCAGAAGTTAGAAGATGAAGAGGATGAGTCGGTTTATTATACCTCGGTTGTTTGCCAATATATGACGGATGACTGCCGTTGTTCTGAGTATCAAAATCGACAAAAATTAGTACCCAATTGTGTTTGGCTAAAACCGGAAGATGTAGATTCATTTTTTTGGTTGCCATCGACCTGTGCGTACCGGTTAATTGCTGAAGGCAAACCATTGCCAGACTGGCACCCATTGGTAAGTGGAGATCCACAGCGAATTCATGCAGTTAATGTTTCTGTAACTTCGTTAAACTTAGTTCGAGACAACGAAGTCACAGAGGAAGAGTGGCAAAATTATGTCATTGCGCCTCAATAATTAGTAAAGGTTGGTTCATGATTTATCAAGATTTATATTGGAATGCCGCACTCGCTTACGGTATTGGTGTGATAGGTTTCTTAATTGTAATGTGGAAGCTGGGTACCAAGTTACCTTGGCGCCCTTTGCGCTGGTGGTTGATTTGGCTTTACCTATGTGTGGTTCTCACGCCTTGGTTTGGAACCGAGCCAGAACCTTATGTGGCGCCGATGATTATTGTAGCTGCGTTCGACTTTTTAGATTTAGGGCCACAATCGGCTTTTGCTATGTTATCCGGAATGGCTAAGGCCATTTTGGCCGGTACATTTGTCATAGTGGCTACGGCCATTGTACTGCGCATAAAAGCCTTAAAACAAAACGAAGCAGCGTTGGAGCAGGGCGAAGAAGCGACCCAAGAGCCTTAATTTTGGCAAAAGAGTAATCTTTTGTAAAAAATCTTCATGCTTTACTATACATTAATGGTCTAACTGGCTAGTCTTTTGCTTAAAAAGTAAACAGGCGTCAATTTCACGCTAGACAGGCACAATAAATAAAAACGCGGAGCTCTTATGGCGAATCATATGTTTATTCTAGTCATTATAATCTTAATGGCGGGGGTATTTGGTGGTCTTTTAAACTATTACCTTCAAGTACAGGCAGATACTGAAAACGCAAGCATGCCTCGGTCTATTATGGGCGGGCTAGCCGGAGCTTTCTTAGTTCCTATCGTTCTTTACATCGTCGGCAGCGATTTAGTAGAAACCAGTCTCGGTGATCCGAGTGGGCTGCTAATTTTTGCAGGGTATTGTTTAATTGCCGCTTGGTCAAGCCGCTTTGCTATGACCACCGTAACGCAGCGAATGAAACAAGACGTACAACTTGCCAAAGCAAAAGCTGAAGAAACGTTAGTTGAATTGCGACTATTGCAACGTGAGCTTGAACCTTTATTGGAAATGGAAACCGAATCGGACGAAGGCAGTGAAGTAAAACCCTTACCGCCCGAAGAAGAGCTGGACGTCACGACACAAAATGTTTTATCCGCCTTAGGCAATGGTCGGTATATTTTCCGTTCATTACCAGGGTTAGAGGCTGAAACAACATTAGATGAGCATACACTGTCTAAAACGCTCGGAATCATCGTAGCGCGTGATCTAGGGGGCAAGGTGCTCAGTAAAAAAGGCACGCGTTGGTTTATTACCGGTAAAGGCCGTAAATATTTAGCCGCATCAAATTAATTTACTCCTCTCTTATCTGGCACAGCAAATTATTTTGTTGTGCCATTTTCTTTTTTGTTAAAAACACCTACAGTTAGGCATGGCGTTTATATAAGCTGTTGTCGCCTACAAACTGACTGATTTTTGATTGAAAAGGAGCCCCAATGAAAAAACTACTGATAACTTTAATGGCCATGACCGCATCTCTTGTGTTCGCTGCCGATGCACAAGTTTCTCGTCACCAGTTTTCAACCGCTATCGAAAACCGCGAGCCCGTAGACGCCGTAACTGATGCGATGAATGTGAACCCGTTGTTTTACTTCACCGAACTAAATAACTTCGAAGGCACAATGGTGACCCACCGCTGGTCTTTCAATGGCAATCAAATGGCTGAAGTTACTTTCAATGTTGGTGGCCCTCGCTGGCGCGTATACAGCTCTAAGCAGCTGTTACCTGAATGGGATGGCGAATGGATGGTCGAAGTTATAGATGAAGCGGGTAATACTGTGGCGTCTGATACCATTAACGTTGTTATCGAATAACACTCAACGTCGCTATAGAGTTTACTAAGCCGCCGTTTCACATTGGGCGGCTTTTTTTTGGATGACAATTATCGGTAACCCCTAAAACTCTCTAAAGTTTGCTTTAAAGGGCGAGGAGGCATTGTTTTTCGAATCCAGCGGATTAACTTACTTATTTTTAGAAAAAACCAGTGGTGAAGGAGTTCTTATGGGCATTAAGGAAGTTGATGGGGTTGTCATTCAAGATAAACATAAGGCTAGCTGTCATTGTGGGGCCGTTGAATTAAGGTTTGACTTGCCGAATGGCCTTGAAGAGCTAAGGCGATGTGATTGCTCGTTGTGCCGACGTCGTGGTGCTATAGCCGCTTCAGTTTCGTTAACGGGTATTCAAATCATAAAAGGTAAAGAACGCTTAAAGCTCTATCAATTCAATACAAAGACAGCGAAACATTATTTTTGTGATACCTGCGGCATTTATACTCATCACCAACGACGTTCCAACCCGAATCAATACGGATTTAATGTGGCTTGTTTGGAAGGCGTAAACCCATTGAAGCTCGAAAGTATTCCGACGAATGACGGCGTAAATCACCCGGCTGATCGACAATCGGGTTAGGCTCGAACCTAATCTATTGATATGAACGTATAGATTCAAACTGATGTTGAAAAAAAGTAAAACTTAAAGTGCAGGCATGTATGTTTCTGCAATGAAAACGCCTATCGAACGCATTTAGGGCTGGGGCAATAATTGGCAGAAGGACGGGTTTAAAAGCCAATTTTTTGAGTTAGATACATCTTTTATTAAGGCCGATGACCTTAAAGCACGGTTATGTGTAACACGGTTTTAACGCAGAGGCGATCTATCTTAATATGATGGTACTTAAACCGAGCTTTCAGCGAATGCTTTTGGGTGCTTTGGTTTTTTGGAAAGCCTGCTTACTGAGTCTTTTTGTATAATTCTATTCGATTAATCCAATCAAATTGCTTTTGTAATGCCATCGTTGTTATTTGATAATCGGCCGGAATAATTGCGTTCTCATCGAATAAGATTTCGATGCTTAACGTTGCGCCTTTATAGTGTAAGTAAAGGCGTTGATAGTGAGCTAAGTTAGAGTTGGCAAGGGCTGATTCAACCTCACTGCGTTTTGGCATGAGCAATGTTTTGGCTTGAATGTTATCGGGCTCAAAGTCGATATGTAAGGTTACGTCTGTTATTTCATCGTGTGTTTTTTTGAGGTTGGCTGCAGAATTGTCATTCAATTGATGCGCCTCAGAGACTGTTAAAAATGGACTTACTTGTATGTGGGCGTCTATAAATACGTCATTGCCCATAAGTCGAGTGCGTATCATATGCACATCATCGATAGCGTTAGAGCTCAGCAGCGTTGTTTTATATGCGTCTAACTTGTCTTGTGGTACCCCTCGGTCTACTAAATCCTGCGTTGCGTTCCAGGTTAAACCCACGCCCATTTTTCCTATTAGAACGGCAACAGCTAATGCGGCGACATATTCTAGAATAGGGTAGCCAGCCATAGAGGCTAAAATACCAAAAAATACCACCACAGAAGAGAGGCTATCAGACCTAGAATGCCATGCATTCGCCTCGAGTAAATTGGAGTTGGTGGCTTTGGCGTGTTTCATTGAATAGTGAAACAATGCCTCTTTGCTAATGATTGACACTAACACAGCGAGCAAGGACAACCAGTGAGGTGTGATCGACTCGCCCTGCCATGCGGCCATCACATTGTCATAAGCAATCCCGATGGCTACGGCGACTAAAGTAGCGCCTAAGGCGACCGTTCCTATGGTCTCGTATCGAGCGTGACCATAAGGATGGTCCTCATCAGGACCATGTTGCGCCATATTACCTAAGATGAGCGCGAGTATATCGGTCGCTAAGTCGCTAAGGCTGTGAACACCATCGGCAATCAGTGCCGGGGAACGAGTGATAAAGCCAATGGTGAGCTTTAGTGTAGACAAGAGCGCGTCAACAACTGAGCAGACCCAGTTAACTTTGGCGATAACCGCATACCGTTGCTTACTTGAAAGCGTAGGATCAGTCATAGAAGAGCGCTTTAATCGATTACATTTAGGTATTGGTTGAAAATAGCCGCTTGAGTTCGGTTATAAATGCCAAGCTTACGAAAAATTTCTGAAACGTGAGTCTTAACCGTGGTTTCTTTAATGTTGAGCTCAAAGGCTATTTGTTTGTTAAGAAAGCCTTTCGAAATAAGACTCAAAACATGCTGTTGTTTTGGAGTAAGTGAACTGAGCTTCTTCATCGCATCAATGTCTTCACTTATTTCATCTTCGTCAATATCGCCTTCTAATGCGTAATAAGACTCACCATTGAGCAACTGCTTCAAAGCGTTGACGAGTGATTCTAGCTCCATCGACTTAATTAAATAGCCTATAGCACCAGCGGCTTTCACCTTTAGTAAGGTTTGCGGTGACTCGTTGGCAGTTACTACAGCAATAGACGTTTCTGGGTGCTTTTCACGTAAATCAATTAAGCCCATTAAACCGACGGAATCAGGCATTTTGAGATCTAGAAGAAGGAGATCAATATCGCCTTGATCTACACGTTTAAAAGTGTCGGCTAAAGTTTGAACCTGCTCAATATTAATGGCCATGTCGGTTTGAGACAGAGCTTCCGCTAGGGCTTGCCTGAACAAAGGGTGGTCATCGGCGATTAATACGTTCAATTGCTGAGCGAATACATTAGTCATGTTATTTTTGTTGTCTCATCACGAAGGAGTGTGTCAGTTGTACCAGAAAAGTGCTAAAAAATCGATAAATAGCGGCTATATTCAAAGAAGTCTAGCACCAAAGTAGGGGAGTGGCGCTAAACCCGCTTTAGCGCTTAATTTGTTGTTTTAGCTTGATATTTTCATCTTCAAGCTGGTTGATATTTGTCAGTAGGCTTTGGGTGTCGGAAATAAATTGCTGCAACAGTTCTTCCATTTCAAGTAAATTCTCTTTGCTGTCGATAGACTGTCGAGCCTCCTCTTCACTGGCAAGCTCAGCTTCTGCAGCGTCTGCCTTTTCAGTGAGTTCGTCTATCTCAGCTTCTAGTTGCTGAATGATGGTTTCTGATTCTTTTAGGAAGCCTTCCAGTTTTTCTACTTCAGAGCTGTGCTGAGCGGTTAATTCGGCCTCGTCACCACCGTCTCTCAGCTGATCCATAATATTCTTAATATTTCCAATGCCTTCTTTTTGGCCTTGCTGCGCTTCATTTAGGCCGCCCATTTTGCTCTGCAGTAATTTAGCGGCTTGTATTTCGAGTTTAGACTGAAGGCTTTCAACTTCTTCATGGCTGGTTTCTAGTTCTGACTCCATGAGTACAATGCATTGCTCGCTTTCTTTGAATAATCGTTCCAAGCGCTGGATTTCAGCTTCTAATGCCTCAATATGAGTTTCTACATTCGCGCCATTTTGTATTTCTAACATGGTTGCCTTCAGCGTATTTAGCGCGTCGCTTTGCTCACTGTTATTAGTCGATAAGTTTTCTAGGGCTTGTTTGTTTTCTTGAAGCGGCTTAGGTGGGTTCATAGCCTTGGTGAGCTGTTCGTGCAGTTTTGTAATCTCAGCCTGTGCGGCCTGCAATTCTTTCTCATATAAACCAATCGATATATCAGCGCTCTTAATGTATTGCTCCATGTTTGACATCTGATTTTCCATTAGATCGTTTAGATCTTCGGTGGTTAAATCCTCCCCAGACGCAAGCTGCAGTTTTAACTTGTTTATAGCTTCGTGTAAGTCAAAGTTATCGCACTTTAAACGATACAGTTCGTCGGCATAGCGGCCTGCTGCGGGAGCCTCCATCGGGTTTTCTGAAGGAGTGTCAATTGCCTTTAGCTCTTCTAATTCTGATTCTAAGTGATTGATGCGTATTTTGGCTTCTTCAAGTTGTCGATTGCTGACTTCAAGGTCTTTTTCCAGTTGCCCGGTGTAGCGTTCTTCTTCGGCGTTTTGTTTCTTATTGGCCGTTTCCTCTTCTGAACTATTAGTGGCTTCAGTGAGCCGATTAATAGCCTCAGTGGCCATTTCTTGCCACTTTCCTTCGTCAATATTGCCGCTGAGTAGCTCTTTCTCGAGTTCAAGTATTCTCATCCGTAGCCACTGGGTCGACTCGTCGTAATCCATTGAGCTATCAAGTGACTGTGCTCTCGGGTTGGCTTGAGCGAGTGTTTCTATGCGGTCTTCAAGTTGTTCTGGAATGGTTTTGCCGGCACTTTTAGCACTGCTGGCAACTGTTTCGACCTTTTCTAATAACTGCTTATTAGTCGATCTTAGATCTTCTATTTCTTTTTTCTTTTGCTGCTGTCGGCGATGCTTTTCAAAGCGCATCTCTTTAAGTATTGCCACAAGCACGTTATATAGTCGGCTTTTATAAAACAAAAACACATTGATGATGATGTAAACCACCAAGAATTCGCCGAGAATAAAGAGTGTCAGTGGCTCTATGTACATATACTAAACCTGTTCAACCCAGCCAAGTGCTTGGCCTGATTGTGTTTCACCATTTCGGCCGTAGGTGTTGCCGTAGCGCCCAACGTTGTTGATCAGTTGTTGTTTAATCTTATTTCGGCGCATCAGTTCGCTCAGTATCGCTTCATTGGTTTTATTTAGGGCTTGGCTTTTAATGAGTGCATTCTTGAGCTTAGTCCATTCTTTCAATATATGCTCAGCCTGGTCTATACCTGTTCGGTACAAAAACGACCGCAGAGCCCCATAGCTGGGGTCTATTCCGACGCTTTGGCAAATGCCTAATATGGATTTTTGATGCTGCATGAGCGTTTCAGTGAGCTTTTCTTTGTCGTGTAGGAGGGCGGTTACCGATTCAAGCTCGCTCGAAGTCAGTTGTTTCTTTTCTTTTTCTAAGAGTTCATTAAATTCTTGTGCCAAGGTTACAGAGGCATCCAGCGTCTCTTGTAAACGGGTCAGAAGTTGAGTTTCCATAGTCACTGCCTTTGTTATGGACTGCTCGCAAGCAACCCTTAGCAGTGATCAGGAATTACAACCCTGATTCGAAGCGTCGGAATGCGTCTGCGAGCTTGTCAAAATCGATCTTATATTCGCCGTTGCTTAAAGCATTGCGAATGCGGTCAACTTTGTCCTGGTCAACGTCTGGCATATTTTGAATTCTTGATTCAACTGCTTTCATGACGCGGGCTTTATCGGAAAGTTGTACCACATCTTCAGTAGAAGCAGATTCCGTGCCATTGCCGCTTTTTTCAGGAGTGACGCCGTTAGACGACTGGCTTTGACGCGTTTTACTTGGATCAACCTGAGTTGAAGTTGGTCCATTAATGTTGATAGGCATTGCTTTGTCCTCTCTAAATAGTCTTATCTGTAGGTGTTAACGGCCAGCAAGCCAGAAACTTTAATGTTTTTGTGAAATAAACATCAATTTTTTTCTAAATTGCCGATTTTCGCGTGCTAACGGTCCCTTTTTTAATAATCCATGCTTTAATTTTTTCTTTTGATGATAAGTTTCTGATGGTTATTTGTTCGCCGTACCGGCCAGAGTTTAACGCTTCACCTGTGGCGGTAACTTTTATCGCGCCTGTGCCAGAAACAATGGTGACCCAGTCTCCTTTTTCAACCAAATAGGGTGGTTCGGCAATGTAGTTGGTGACAACTAGGCCTGGTTTTAGGGTTCGCCTAGCCGTAAAACCCACTACATCGTTTATATTCTTAAAATATCCTGTTTTAAGCAATCCTACATCCGCCCGTCGAGTGGTTAATTGGCTGGATTGCAATGTTGCACCGCGGCTGATGGCTTCAGATGTAACGACAATGTCATCAAAAACAGCGACCTCGTAGGTTACATAGGCCGACCAATTCGGTTCATTGCAGCTCAACTTCCCTGTGAGGCGTCCAACAACGCGCTGACCTTGTTGCTGGAAGCTCAGGTCTTGACAGGTTTTAGCGGTAAGCGTTGGGTGCAACGGGGCGGGTGAGACTTGAATATTTTTAGCCAATACATTCGGGTGAGCCCGAGAAGCTGCTTGGTGTGCATGTTGCTCTATAATATTGTTAATTTGGTCTACTATTGATGCACCGTTGGCGATCTGTGGTGAAAGACAAATACAGGCAACAATTAAGGCCTGAGGAATGAATCGCTCTAAAAAGGGTAATGTTTTGATACGCTGCGCCGATAACCCAAAAAAATATTGGTATCTTCGGTTGTTAGCTTGAAATAGCCGTCTATGCTTACAGTTCATATAAAGTCAGTTTTCTGGCGCAATAGTATTTATTAGGTTATGTGCAAATGCTGTGCCTGTTTGAAGCGGAGTAAATTATGGCCGGAGTAATGGAAAGTGTTGACCAGCGCACACAGCTGGTTGGTCAAAACAGATTAGAGCTGTTGCTGTTTCGTTTAGAAGGCGAGCAAATATACGGTATCAACGTATTTAAAGTAAAAGAGGTGCTGCAATGCCCAAAACTGACGCACCTACCAAAAAGTAGTTCTGTTGTGCGCGGTGTTGCTCATATACGTGGTGGTACCATTCCGATTCTAGATTTGAGCTTGGCAACAGGAAACCCGCCGTTAAGTAATATCGAAGAGCATTTTGTGATCATTACTGAATACAATGTGCGCATTCAGGGATTCCTAGTGTCGGGTGTCGAGCGCATTATTAATATGAACTGGGAAGATATTCAGCCGCCGCCAAAAGGTACTGGGCATGAACATTATTTGACCGCGGTGACAAAATACAATGATCAATTGGTTGAGATTATTGATGTAGAAAAAATTCTGGCCGAAGTCTCACCGATGAATGAAGAGGTTTCAGAAGAATTAATTACCGATGAAGTGGCTAAGCAAGCCCCTAATTTAGAAATAATGATCGCCGATGATTCTAAGATCGCTCGAAAACAAATCACTAAAACGCTGGAGAAAATTGGTTTTTCTGTGGTTGCCTTTAACGACGGTAAAGCCGCCTGGGATCATTTGAAAGAGTTGGCCGATCAGGGTATAAGACCCGCCGAAAAATACCCTGTGCTAATTTCAGATATTGAAATGCCAGAGATGGACGGCTATACCTTAACGGCCGAGATAAGAAATAACCCACAACTGAATGATATGTACATTGTGTTGCATACATCGTTGAGTGGGGTATTTAATAAAGCCATGGTGTCTAAAGTTGGAGCCGACGATTTCTTAGCGAAGTTCCAGCCCGATATGCTTGCGCAGGTGGTGATAGAAAGAATGACAAACTTAGGCAGCGAAATGCCTGTCGATGTTGAAGAAGCATTAAAGAGTTAGTCTAATTATCGTTAGGCCTTATTGATTACTAAAGAGAGTTAAACCACCGATGTCAGATTTGACAGATGGCTATGAAGAATTTTGTGCCTATTTAGAAAAATACAGCGGAATTTATTTAGGAGCCAATAAGCAATATTTGGTTTCTAGCCGCCTACGCAAATTGATGGCGGAGCACGAATTACCCAATCTCTTTGCACTTTTAAAAACCATAGATCGCCCTGGTCAGGCAAAGCTTCGAACCGAAGTGATTGACGCGATGACGACAAATGAGACCTTATGGTTTAGGGATAACCATCCTTATCGCATATTGGAAGAAATACTGCTGCCTGAGTTTTATGGGCGCAAACCTGCAAAGCCTATTCGTATTTGGTCTGCCGCTTGCTCTACCGGGCAAGAACCTTATTCAATTTCGATGATCATTAATGATTACAAAGCTAAGCATCGTGTGATGGCTGGTGGTGAGAAAATTATAGCTACGGATATTTCACCCAGCGCGTTGGCACAAGCCAAGGCTGGAGAATATGCCAGTTTAGCGATGGGCCGCGGGCTAGATCCGATGCGCCTGAAAAAACACTTCAAAGAAATTGAAAACGGGCAGTTTAAAATTGACGCCAAGATTGCAAGTATGATTGATTTTAAATTACTTAATCTTCAAGACAGCTATGCCATGCTAGGGAAGTTTGATGCGATTTTTTGCCGGAATGTTTTAATCTATTTCACAGCAGACTTCAAAAAAGACATTCTTACTCGAATTCACGCCATTTTAAATCCGGGTGGGTACTTAATGGTAGGGGCTTCAGAAGCCGTAAATGGTCTGTCCGATTTATATGAAATGGTTCACTGCCGCCCAGGAATAATCTACCGCAAGAAGTAGTCAAACCGCTTTTTCAACTCGCGATTCACTGAAAAGCGACTAAAAATCAAACCAATATCACATTTTTGACAACTATTTATAGAATTGGGCGAAAAGTGTGCAGTGTGTGGTGTTTTTATTAAATTAAATCCTTATTATGGATGTCGCTGTAAGGTCGCTATATCTTAATTTCATCGGGTTTAATGTTTATCAATAACCCTATAAGTGAATTTAAGGCAACAATGTTTGTATGAAAAACGTACAGATTTTTGGGTGTGGCTGTCATACAGTAAAAATGACTCGGTGCTTTTTAATTCGTATCGAGTCGACATTTAACATTGAATATTTTAAAGGATCACATAATGAGCCGAACCGACCCTGACAGGCCCTCTTTTACTGCTTTTTTTAAGGTGGTAGCGAAAGCGCCTAAGTCTCGAAATTTATCAAACCGAAACGCCTTAAAACAACTTTCTATACCGGAAGTAAGAGAACAACTGTCTATTGAGGGTATCGCTGTACTTAGTGATAACTAAGTTTCAGATCTGTTAATAGTGTAGGGCAGCCACTCGAGCTGCCTTTCTAGATTTACCTTTCGAAACCATCTTTTTAAAACCAATGAACGAAATAACTAAATGTTTTCTTCGCTTGGGCGATAACCTGATTGAGATGAATCGGATAGGTTGTTATGACTCAATCATTGTTGCGTACGATTAATACATTAATTTTAGGTGGGATACTCAGCGTTTCGGTAGGGGCGGCCGAGTTTGGCCTAGACGGGAGCTTCTCTAGCTCGCCACAGGTGAATGCTTGGGGAGCAGGTTCTCACGTACAAATTATTTCCGATCAAGGTTTAGGCGTAGACGTAGGTGCACGCTACTTTAGCGATATTAGCTACGAAACTGAGAGTTTTGGCGAGCTGAACCAAGATAACTTTCTGCAATATGAAGTGGCCGGTTTAAAGCAATGGGGCGATAAAGGGTTCCGCGTTCAAATGTTAGCGGGAGCTTTATTTTCAGGTGTCGATGTGGCTGCGCCTGGAGGCGCAGTTATAGATCAGTTTGAGATGGGCTACCGTTTAGATGCTGGGATGAGCGTCCCTGTTTTTACTCATTTTAGAGCTTTTGCTGAAGGAGGTTATCAGGGTTGGCCTTCAAGTGAAATGCCAGGCTCGTTGCGTTGGCGCTACGGATTGCGACTCAATTTTGGTGGCAATAATATTGTGCCTTTAGAGGCGGTGGAACAACAACAAGCTTTTGAAGCAGATCAAAAAGAAGCTCAAGAGTTAGAGAATCCGAGTACAACAATAGATACTAGGGTACCTCAATATGTGCCTGGTAATATGAGCGAATCATTGCCGCCTATTATTGAATTTGCTGAGCTCTGCAAGTGTTATCCTGCAGGTCCTTATACGCTTCAACTGGGTGAATTTAAACATATCGAGCAAGCCGTAAGAGCCATGGAATATCGTGGCTTACGCCAGTTCTTTAATTCGCGTGCCTATCAAAAAAATCCGTTACCGGTATTTTTAGCCCAAATTGATGAATATGGCTCGGTGGCATTGTTCCTAGGCGAAATTAACGAGTTGCCAGAACTGCGCTATTGGCGTCATGAATTGAAAAAAAATGGCATAAGTGCAAGGCTGCGTAAAGTGATCGGTGACAGCGGTGAGCGTGTCGAAAACCCCACCATTGCTCTAGATCCAGCTTTATTAGAGCCCGAAGTCACTTACACGGCAGAGGAAATAGCGCGAATGAATTCTTTGCCGGCGACCGGCGAAGGAATCGAAAATATCAATGTTGAGCAGTTAAACAGTGCCGAGCCAGTGGTAGTCGATGTACAAGCGTTGAACAGTCTGCCAAACACTACAATTGAAATGAATTCGCCCATCTTAGAACAGCTGCCAGCGACGGATTCCAAGCCTGAAACCATTGAAGGTTATGTTCAAGTTGGACCATTAACAAAATCGGCTTTAACTGCATTGCTTAATGAAACCTTTTTTAAACGAATCTTGGCCAGTGATGAAACGATGGAATTGCCCACCATGAAATCAATGGTGTGGGATGAAACACGACAAGAAGCTTGGTTGAACTTTTCTGGTTTCCATCATCAAGCGCAGCTAGATAATTGGCGTGCCATGTTTGCCTCGGAAAATTTTTCCGCAAAATCACTGACTGTTTTAACTCGTATGAACGGGGATATTTATCAGTTCGTTCTAGGTGCTCCGATAAATAAATTCAGCGTTGAAGTTGATCGAGCCGAATCTAATTTGCAAATACTTTCTCGCTTACGGTCACCTGAAGTACTTTGGTTTGAAGCTTTTCAGCGCATTAATCAAAATCCAGTGACGTTGAGTTTAAATTATTCTATGGCCGATGCGCGTTATCGTATTGTAGTAGCCAATTTAAAAAATAAAGCTCAGCAAACTGAAGTTTGGACCCATCTAACGGCCGTTGGGCTTATGCCGTCCTTAGCGGAACAATAAAATTGACGCCAATGCGAAAACTATAGACTATGGCGCCTTTATTATTTTTTAGTAAGGCCTGCCGTTGGACATTAGCATTGAGTTGATCGTTTTGTTGTTTGCTGTTGCAGCCGTCGCTGGTTGGGTAGACACCTTAGCTGGAGGCGGAGGGCTTATAGTGCTTCCAGCATTAATGATGACAGGTATATCACCAGTATCGGCCTTGGCTACCAATAAATGCCAAGGATTTATTGGCACGTTCACGGCAACCATTACATTAATAAGTAAGCGAAAGCTGAGTACAGCGGGTTTGTGGCCATTAATGTTAATGAGTGGCTTAGGTGCCATGCTTGGAACGCTTTTAATTCAACTTATCGATACTCAGTGGCTCAACTGGGCTGTGCCTGTTTTGCTGGTTTTGGTCGCCATGTATTTTTTAATGAGCCCGAATTTAGGGGCCGTTGAGAAAACACCAAAAATTTCACACCAAAAATGGAAAAACACCGCTGTTCCCGCTATTGGGTTTTATGATGGCTTCTTTGGACCGGGAACGGGGTCCTTTTTTGCGGCCAGTAGTGTGATCTTGCGGGGTAAAAATCTCATCGATGCCACCGTCATGGCTAAGCCGTTAAATTTCACTTCCAACATTGCTTCTCTGGTGGTTTTTGCCTTTGGCGGGCAAGTCATGTGGACGTTAGGGTTTGTTATGATGGTAGGACAACTGCTGGGTGCATTCGTTGGAGCACACAGTATCTATTGGGGCGGGGCGAAATTAATTCGCCCTTTAGTCATCGTTATGTGTTTGGCTATGTCGATCAAGCAAATCGTAAGTTTACTTTAGTAGCTCTTTGTTATGTTCAATAACATGCGCGCCTGTGATTATTATTTTGATAGTCGTAACCATGTCATCGATTAAAGTTTGATGGTGTTCTACGGAAGTATCGAGTGCATCTGCACCCATGGAAAACACTAAGCGAGTAATGGCTGTTGCGACTAAATCTGGGCGGTGGGGTACTTTTCCTGTTTTTAAGGCAATGGCTTGCAGGTCATCGGCCAATTCTTGTTCGAAATAGGCTAATTGTTTTCGAACGGCTTTCTTGAAGCGATCTGAGCCAACGATACCTTCTCTTAGTAGCAATGGCAGGTATTGCCCGTCGGAATATAATTGGTGAATGAAGGTTTCAACCGACATACGGACGATGCCTTTATTCATCTCTGAAGTTCTAAAGCGAGCTTCTTTGATTAAAGTTCTTAATGTTGAGCCGGCAAGTTCAATCGCACTAATGGCGAGTGCTTCGGTATTGTCGAAGTGTCGATAAAAGCTATTAGGCGCTATACCGGCTTCACGGGTTATTTCACGTAAACTCAACGAAGAAACGCTGCGGTTAGGGCCGACCAATCGCATAGCTGCGGCAATGATATCATCTCGAGTGATGGTTGCTTTTCGGCCCGCTGTGCGCTTTTCTTGCGATTGAACGATGTTCACGTAAATTCCTTGATGACGAAACGAGATTACTATACTACCTTGTATCGTCATAGCTGTCTTCAATAGATTAATAGACAACTGTATATAAAAGGCTATACTGGCTGAATGGTTAAATTGGTAGTAGAAATATATGAGTATTGCAGTAAGTTGGTTACGCGCGGCAAGAAACATGGTTTTGCCGGCAAAGGTTTATGATTTTTGGTGTCAAGAGTTTGGGTTCATTTCAAGGCGAGATCAAGCCATGGCGAAAGTCGTCAAGGTTGTTCAAGAATCATCTGACTCCGTGTCTTTATGGCTTAAGCCAAACGCAAATTTCGAGGGTATTCAACCCGGTCAGCACATTAATATTGGTGTCGAAGTCGACGGCAGGCGCTTAAATCGAAGCTATTCGGTTTCGCGCGTGAAAGGGCGGCGATTTCGAATTACCGCTCGGCAAGTCAGCCAAGGCAAAGTGAGTAATTACTTGAATAATCACGCTAAGAAAGGGTTGGTGATTACTTTAGGTGATGTCTATGGCGAAGTTTCTATGGCTCATTTTGAAGAGAAACCAGCCTTGTTTTTAGCAGGAGGCATCGGCATTACCCCGATCATTAGTATGCTAGAAGCGTGGTCTACCAGCATGCGTAACCACCCGGTTGAGTTGATGTATTGGGGTAAGTCTGAAAAAGATTTGGCTTTTATAAAACGCTTAAAGAAAATTGCGAAAAAGAATGATTGGTTCCGATTGCACGTTATTGAAACAGAGTTTATTGAACGAAATGAAGACGGTACGCCTAAGTTAATTGCGGAATCGGCTCAGTGGTTTGAAGATTTAAAGAAACGCTTGCCGAATGTCGAGGCGTTTGCTTGTGGTAATGAAGGTTTTGTAAACCAATTGCGAGATCGTTTTCAGCCTTGGGTGAATAGTTTTTCGTTTGAATCCTTTACACCGGCCTTTGCTACTGCTTCTGCAGGTGCGCCTATTCAAGTTAATTTAACTAAGCAGCGCCGCAGTGTGTCTATTCCCAGTGGTATGAACATTTTGCACGGTTTAGAGCAAGCTGGCGTTTCAATTGCTAGCGGATGCCGCCGGGGCACTTGTAATACCTGCACTTGTAAAAAGGTCAGTGGATTGGTTCAAGATCAACAAGATAAACGTGTGCACGCTGAAGACGACGCAATGTTTAAACCTTGTATGCACGCTGCAATCAGTGATATCACGTTGGAACTATAATGTCTGAATATTATAAAAAGCTCTCTGATGCAGAAACGGAAGCTTTTGGTGCTGAAATTGATGCGCTGAAGCTTGATGTTAAGAAAAAAATTGGCGAAAAAGACGCTCGATACATTCGAAAAATTCATCGAGCCGTCCGTTATACTGGCGTCTTAGGACGTGGTTTGTTGTTTTTAAGTTTCATTCCTTATGTTTGGTTTTTTGGTGTCGCATTTTTAGCGTTATCAAAAATTCTCGATAACATGGAGTTAGGTCACAACGTTATTCATGGCCAGTTCGATTTTATGGGCGACCCTACTTTTGAGGGCAAGAAATATGAATGGGATATTATTGGCACCAGTGATAACTGGCGTGAAACTCACAATTATAAGCACCATACCTATACCAACATTGAAGGTCATGATGAAGATATTGGCTATGGGTTTATTCGGGTCTTTGCGGAGCAAAAGTGGAACCCTTGGTTTTTATTACAACCTATTTATACCTTTTTCTTTGCGTTTGTTTTTGAATGGGGCGTGGCCTTACAAAATGTGAAATTTGAGAAAACACCAGGCAAGACTTTGTTTCAATCACTGCGTGATAATAACCAAGAAGAATGGAAAAAAATGAAATGGCAAGTCTTAAAAGACTACGTCGTCTTTCCGTTGCTGGCGGGTCCATTATTCTTAACAGTGCTTGCAGGCAATGCGGTCGCTAACATCATTAGAAGTTTATGGACTTTTACGATTATTTTTTGTGGTCATTTTACCGATAAAGCCCAAGTTTTTCCTGAAAGTGCAGTTAAAGATACTCGCAATGGTCATTGGTATTTACGCCAAATTCAAGGCTCGAGTAACATTTCAGGTGGTAAATTATTCCATATCTTAAGTGGCAACCTGAGCCATCAAATAGAACACCATTTATTTCCTGAAATCCCCGCAAATCGCTATGCAGAACTGGCGCCTAAAGTAAGAGAAATCTGCGAGCGCTATGGTCAAACCTATAATACGGGAAGGCTTTCAAAGCAATTTGGGCAAGTTTGGTACCGTATCTTTAGACACGCATTCCCTTCGAGCGTAGCGGCGTAACTCACGTTGCCTGAACCCGCTTTGGCGGCGGGTTTCACTTCCGTGGATCGCTGTTCGCGCATCCTGCGCCGCTAAACTTCGCCATCCATGGCTCAGATGCCCGCTGCATTGAAACCTACCGCCAAAGCTAACTATTCCACCATTTCAAAGCTTTTGTAGGAGTGATCGAAGCAAAGCGGAGACGCGATTGTTGTGAACTTGTCTTAAGCCGAAATTACACTGCCTGAACCCGCGTTGGCGGCGGCTTCCACTTCCGCGGGTCGCTGTTCGCGCATCCTGCGCCGCAAAACTTCGCCATCCATGGCTCAGATGCCCGCTGCATTGAAACCTACCGCCAAAGCTAACTATTCCACCATTTCAAAGCTTTTGTAGGAAATGAGATGGACCCGTCCCACTTGTGCCATGATTAAGTTGCAAAACTCTAATCAGGTACGGCATCCAGCAGGAGGATCCATCATGCAAAATACTAACATTATCGGTCTTGATTTGGCGAAGTCTGTTTTTCAATTGTCTGTGTTAGATCATCGCGGCAATGAGATTAAAAAGAAGCAGCTCAAGCGTGCTCAAGTGTTGCCTTTTCTTGCGAAGCAGCCAACATCTGTCGTCGCTATGGAAGCTTGCAGCGGATCCCATTACTGGGCTAGGCAGTTGGCTAAGCTCGGTCACACCGTTAAAGTTATACACCCTCGTTACGTTAAACCCTTCGTTCAGGTGAACAAAAATGACACCAGGGATGCTCTTGGCATCGCTGAAGCAGCGAGTCGACCAACCATGCCGACCGTTGCTGTAAAAAATGTTGAGCAACAAGATCTTCAGGCGTTGCATCGTGTTCGGGAGCGTATAGTGAAAGAGCGTGTTGCCGTAGGCAATGAGCTCCGAGGTCTGTTGGCTGAATATGGAGTCATTCTTCCTAAGGGTGCAAAAGCTATCCGTGAGCAGGTGTTATTGGTGTTAGAGGATGGAACGAATGAGCTCAGCGTTCGAGGTCGGCGAATGATAGCCGACCTCAGGCAGCAGTGGTTGCAACGCGAACAGCAAGAGCAGCAATACGCCAAAGAAATCGCGCAGATCGCCAACTCAAATGAAACCTGTAAGCGTCTTCAAAGCATACCGGGTATCGGTCCAATCATCTCAACGCTTCTCTACAGTCACATTGGCAAGGCTGCATCGTTTGCCAGTGGTCGTCATGTCAGTGCTTCACTGGGGTTGGTTCCCAGACAGCACTCCAGCGGAGGGAAAGATGTCTTGCTTGGCATTAGTAAACAAGGCAATAAAC
The DNA here is from genome assembly GCF_030409715.1 of Reinekea marina. Taxonomy (NCBI): domain Bacteria; kingdom Pseudomonadati; phylum Pseudomonadota; class Gammaproteobacteria; order Oceanospirillales; family Saccharospirillaceae; genus Reinekea; species Reinekea marina. The sequence continues at coordinate 2,351,080 of NZ_JAUFQI010000001.1, read as the reverse complement.
AGATCCGTAAGATGCTGGTGCATGGCGCGAGGTCGGCTTATAAATCCTTGCAGCGGCAGGAAAAAGACAGTGCTCTAAAGCAATGGGTGATGAAGCACGAAGGGAACAAGCATCCCAATGTCATCATCGTGGCACTCGCGAATAAGCTCGCCAGAATCAGTTGGGCACTGATGAAAAATGGTTCGGTATACCACTCTTAAGTCAAAAGAGAAAAAGAACCAGCAAGGTAAGTTAGAAGTTATAAATCAGATTAACCTAGAGGTTGCGCAGACCCTTAAGACACAAAAGATAAGATCGACTTACTGAACCCTTGAGAGCGCTTTGGCTCAAAGAAGCCGCGTAGGAGATCAGGACAGTAAGAGCACAACTCATAATGGCTCAGGACAGAAGGCGACGGCCGTCCTAAATAAGAAGCCGAATATAAGCGTGCAATCTCAATCTAATGTAAAATAAGTGGCTTGCAACAACGGACGGGTCCATATAAGTGATTTAAGCAAAGCTGAGACGCGATTATTTTGAGCTTGTCTTTAGTCGAAATTACACTGCCTGAATTTGCGTTGGCGGCGGATTCCACTTCCGCGGGTCGCTGTTCGCGCATCCTGCGCCGCTAAACTTCGCCATCCATGGCTCAGATGCCCGCTGCAGTGAAACCCACCGCCAAAGCTAACTATTCCACCATTTCAAAGCTTTTGTAGGAGTGATCGAAGCAAAGCGGAGACGCGAATATTCCACTCGTAGTCAGCATATGAAGGCTTACAACTCAATCAAGGCTATACTTCCTACTCAACGAACAGTAAAAGGAGTGCTCCAATGTCGATAGGTTGCTTTTCAGTCAGTTTGGCGGTTAAAGATTTAAGTGCGTCGAAGGTTTTCTACGAAAAACTAGGCTTCAGTGCTTTCGGTGGTGACGAGTCACACGGCTATTTGATTATGAAGAACGGTGATACCAATATTGGTCTTTTTCAGGGAATGTTTGAAAGCAATATTCTTACATTCAACCCAGGTTGGGACCAGAGTGCGCAATCTGTGGGTGCTTTTTCAGATGTAAGAGAGCTGCATGTTAAATATAAAGCAGAGGGGTTAGAGGTAACCCAAGAGAGCATTGAAGGTGATAGTGGGCCTGGCAGTTTCTCTGTGACTGACCCTGATGGAAATAAAATATTAATTGATCAGCATGTTTGAGCGGTATAAGTTAGCTTGAAAATGAAGTGTTAAAGGATTTTAACCATTAAAACATTAGAAGACATTTATAACTGTCCTTCTTGTAAAGGTGTGGTCGCAGATGGTGACCATCATTGTCGTAGCTGCGGTATTACTTTTACTATTGATCAAGTTAAGGCTATGCGCGCATTGCCTAATTCAGTAGTCGGTGCGCTCCCTTGGAATACCAGAGACCGCTATCGGTGTGTGCACTGTGCAAAATTTATTTGCATTAATGACCGTTTTTGTCGGGGGTGTGGTGATGAAATTTGTGATCAAGAAAAACAGCTTATGAAGGCAAACCTTTCTGAACTGGCGCGCAATAATCTTCCTGGGGTTATTAGCTGCATGGGTTTTGTAGTCGCATTCATCGCAATTTTATATGCTATAAATTCTTAGCTGTTTTTCGATAGTAAGTATCAGCGATTTTAGGTTAGTAAGGGTGTAAATGAATAAGCCTGAGCATTTAAGTAAAGCGATAGGTGATCAGTTTTCAGATAAATCGGTCGTTGAAAACTATGGCTATCGACCAGAATATACGCCTGATGTTATTCAATTCCTATCGAATAGCCTCCAGCTTGAAAATATGTCGGTATTAGATGTTGGTACAGGCACAGGAGAAATAGCCATACCATTAGCTCAGCTAGGGCACTGCGTAACAGGCGTTGACCCGTCTGTTGAAATGATAAAAGCAGCAACAGCGAAGAATGCGGATGTAGATTTTAAGCAAAGTTACATCGAAAGCTTTGAATCGCCTCAAGCATTCGATTTAATTGTTGCTGCAAACAGTATTCACTGGACCGATTGGGATCGCGCTTTTCCAGCGTTAAGAGCCGTTGCCAAGCCTAATGCTCGTTTTGCAATAATCACGGGTGGTGATATCGCAATTGAAGGGCTTCAAGATGAAATTCTTGCCCTAGTGAAAGCCTTCTCAACGACAAAAACCTTTAAACCCTATAACGTGGTAACCATGTTGACTAAGGGTGGTTACATCGAGGCACCCTTAACCACTGAAATGCCCGTTAGTCTCGTTGAGCAAAACATCGACCACTATATTTCTTCTTTTCATGCTCGCAATGGGTTTAGCCTAGATCGAATGGTGCCAGAGCAGGCTGAAGCATTCGATACAAAGCTTCGTAGATTGCTTATTAAGCATGGCTTTAATGAAACCGTAAAAGGAACGGTCTCTTATAAAGTGACGCTTGCAGAGCTAGCTCACTAAATTTTTTGAAGGCGTTAGGCGACTATGGGCTTTAGTGATTCTAGATATTTATCGATAGACTTTTTTGGGGTTTTGCAAAGTTTTTGTGCGGCATTAAAGGGTAGGGTCTCTAAGTTCGAGCGCTGGCATATAATATCAATAATGGCTAGCCAAAGCTTTGCCGTCATCTCTGAATCGTATAAGGCTCTGTGAAAAGCACCATTTGATTCTATATTACAGTAACCCACCAAAGTACCCAGTTTATGGTTGGGTGCGTTCTGAAAAATGCGGCGAGATACTAAAAGCGAGCAGATAAATTCACCGCGATATTGATGCTTTATTCGCTGAAACTCCGCATCAAGAAAGCGTTTATCAAATGAGGCATTGTGTGCGAGCAAATTGCTATCACCGATAAACTCAGCGAAATCTGCCATGACGTCAGCACAAGAGTCTGCGCTGGTGAGCATGGTATTGGTAATGCCTGTATAACGTTCGATAAATGGGTCTACACGTCTGCCAGGGTTCATGAGCGCTTGAAACTGATCAACAATGACACCTTCTTCAATTTTAACAGCGCCAATTTCAATAGCGCGATCACCCATATCGGGTGAAAGACCCGTGGTTTCAAAATCTAGAACAACAAGGGAATCGGCACGGCTCAATCAAATAACTCCAAAAAAGGTGTGAACGCCATAAAAGCAGGCATATAAAAGAGGGCATTCTAATTAGTTTAGCTGAAGCGCTCAACGCCTATTCAGTAAGTAACCGTTAATTTAGACAAACAGGCAATCGAAACCCTACCGACCATCGTTTATACTGCGCGAAAATTTATGGAACCTGAGCATAATGGAAAGCCAAGAAACCGTATTACAGCACCTTAGCAAAGTAACCCCGAGCTGCGAGGAAGAGGCCAAGTCACTCGAATTTATCACTCAATTTGTAGCCGAACAGCCTCGTTATTGGGCAAGAGATACCTTAGTAGGGCACTTAACAGCTTCGGCGTGGATCACTAATGCAGAGCAAACCAAAGCCGTATTACTGCACCACAAAAAATTAGATATTTGGGTGCAGCCTGGCGGCCATGTGGATGACAGTGATGAATCTTTAGCGCAAGCAAGCTTGCGTGAAGCGCAAGAAGAAACAGGGCTTGCAAACCTTACGTTAAAACAAACTGAGATTTTCGATGTTGATGTTCACGCTATTCCCGAGCGAAAGAGTGAGCCGAAGCATAATCATTTAGATATTCGTTACTGGTTTATAGCCGATAACGAAACGCTCACAATAAGCGAAGAATCTAACGAGCTTAAATGGATGAGCCGAGCCGAGATTGAAATGATCACTCAAGAGGAAAGTGTTTTAAGAATGGTCAGAAAAACGCTGCTTTAAAAATAACTTCGTACTAGAGTTAGGTAAAAGAAAATCAACCCCATCGCGTCTTCGCTTTGCTTCGAGCGCTCTTACTTCATTGAGTGGTTGTTGTAGATAGCTTTGGTGGTGGGGTTTGCTGTAGCGGGCATCTGAGCCATGGATGGCGAAGTTTAGCGGCGCAGGATGCGCGAACAGCGACCCGCGAAAGCAAATCCCACCACCAAAGCGGGTTATAGCCACTGTTTAGGGCTTCGGGTTAAATCAAAAGCAGGTAGGGCACTGAACTTTAAAATGACTACAAAAAAACCTCCCAAGACCATAGTCAGGGGAGGTTGGTTTTAGAAGCAGTAGATTAGAACTGGTTCATCGTATTGTCTTTGCCGCCGGCTTTAAGGGCTGCTTCACCAGAGAAGTACTCTTTGTGATCATCACCGATGTCAGAACCCGACATGTTTTGGTGCTTCACACAAGCGATAGACTGGCGAATCTCTTTACGCTGAACGTTAGCTACGTAGCCAAGCATGCCTTGATCACCGAAGTACTCTTTAGCTAGGTTGTCAGTAGACAATGCAGCCGTGTGGTACGTAGGAAGCGTAATCAAGTGGTGGAAGATGCCCGCTTGACGTGAAGAGTCCGCTTGGAACGTACGGATGCGCTCATCGGCTTCTTTAGCCAAGTCACTTTCATCGTAGTTTGCGCTCATTAGGTTATCGCGGTTGTACGCTGATGTATCTTTACCCGCTTCAGCCCATGCATCGAATACTTGCTGACGGAAGTTTAATGTCCAGTTGAAAGAAGGCGAGTTGTTGTAGACCAGTTTCGCATTCGGGATTACTTCACGGATGCGGTCAACCATGCCACCGATTTGGCCGATGTGCGGCTTTTCAGTTTCGATCCACAATAAGTCTGCACCGTTTTGTAAAGACGTAATTGAATCCAGTACGCAACGATCTTCACCCGTTCCTTGGCGGAACTGGAACAAGTTAGACGGTAAACGTTTAGGACGAAGTAACTTACCGTTACGGTTAAGGATAACATCGCCGTTTTGTAGAGCTTCTGGTCCAACTTCTTCGCAATCTAAGAAAGAGTTGTACTGATCTCCTAAATCACCCGGTTCACGTGATACCGCGATCTGCTTAGTAAGGCCAGCACCTAAAGAGTCTGTACGAGCAACGATAACGCCGTTATCCACACCTAGTTCTAAGAAAGCGTAACGAACCGCACGGATTTTAGCTAAGAAGTCTTCATGTGGAACAGTAACTTTACCGTCTTGGTGACCACATTGCTTCTCATCAGACACTTGGTTTTCGATCTGGATACAACATGCACCCGCTTCGATCATTTGTTTAGCCATTAGGTAAGTGGCTTCAGCATTACCAAAACCAGCGTCAATGTCGGCAATAATAGGAACAACATGAGTAACGTAGTTATCGATTTGGTCTTGTATGCTGGCTGCTTTATCGCTGTCGCCGGCTTCGCGAGCGGCGTCTAAGTCGCGGAATAAACCGCCTAGCTCACGCGCATCGGCTTGGCGCAAGAAGGTGTAAAGCTCTTTAATTAAAGCGGCAACAGAAGTTTTCTCATGCATTGATTGATCGGGCAGTGGACCGAACTCAGAGCGTAGCGCTGCAACCATCCAACCAGAAAGATATAAGTAACGACGATCTGTTTTACCTTCAAAATGCTTCTTAATAGAAATCATTTTCTGTTGGCCGATAAAACCATGCCAGCAACCTAGAGATTGAGTGTATTTAGTTGGGTCAATATCGTATGCGTCCATATCGTTACGCATAATGTCTGCCGTGTATTTCGCAATATCAAGACCTGTACGGAATCGGTTTTGAGCGCGCATACGAGCGGCATATTCCGGGTTGATTGCTGACCAGCTGCTGCCAGCTTTGTCCTTTAGTTCAGAAATTTGACTGATATCGTTGCTGTATTGAGTCATGTGTAAACCCTCTTTTCTTGGTCGTTGGCATCCAAAATAACGGCGGAAATTAATGTTGTTTCCCGCTGGTGATGACCCAAAGATAAGAATCTATTTGTGATTCGTCTAATTTATATCTATGATGCCTGACATTCGCAGAAGTTATAAAGGGTGGTAAATACCTGTTTTCTAGCGAAATTACGCTAAATAATAAATTACGCTTGGAGGGTTGAAATGCATCTGAATCGGGTTGATATGAACTTATTGGTGTACTTAGATGTTCTTTTAAAAGAGCGCAGCGTTACTAAAGCTGCGCATCAGCTAGGTATTAGTCAGCCGGCCATGAGTAATGGTTTGCGTCGCTTGCGCGACCTATTTGAAGACCCATTACTGATCAGAACCAGCGATGGCATGACACCGACCGAGCGTGCAAGAGATTTAGAGCCTATGCTGCGCATGGCATTGCAAAGCCTAGAGAAAGTGGTCACGCCTCGACATCATTTTGATGCCGCTGAAAGTAATCGAGTTTTTCGGATCATGGCCAGTGATTATGCTGAATCTACTCTGTTGCCGGCGTTACTAAAGCGCTTATCGGACGAAGCGCCGAATGTAGCGTTAGATATTATGACGCCCAGTGACGTTAACTTTTCAGATGTAGAACAAGGGCGGGTCGACATGGTGATAAACCGTTTTGATACATTGCCGCAATCGTTCCATCAAATGACAGTGTGGTCAGATAATTTTTGTTGCATGTTAAGTAAGAATAATCCCATTTTAGAAAATTTTAGTTTAACGAATTATCTAAAAGCGCGTCATATTTGGGTGAGTAAGACAGGCTATGGGGTTGGCGTGGGGGTTAATCCAGATGATGTACAGCGTTTAGGGTTTGTAGATGAAGTGCTCAATCAACTGGGCAAAAAAAGGCATATTTCGGTTTATACGCGCCACTATGGTGCCGCTATGTTGCTTGCCGAAGAAAATGACCTAGTGGTTACTATTCCAGCACGAGCCGCACATTTGCAAGCCAGGAATGATCGGTTGGCGATTAAAGCACCTCCCTTTGAAATACCGTCGTTATTGTTGAAAATGGTTTGGAGCCCGTTGCTTCATCATGACCCAGCCCATAGATGGCTACGCCGCATGATCATTGACGTTGCAGAAGAAATCCCAGCACCGTACTTTTAACATTCATATTATGAATGGAAAGTATAACTAATATAGATTAGATAAATTAATTTTGGTGATTAGTATAGGAACACAACAAAAAATTCTGACGAAGGACTAAAGCGATGAGTCAATACCTGAACAGTGGCGATCTTCAGATCGATAAAAAGTTGTTTGCATTGATCGAAGATGAGATAGCCCCCGGCACGGGAGTCAGTAGTGCGCATTTCTGGGCAGAGCTTTCGTCAATTTTTAATGACCTAGCACCAGAAAATAAAATGTTACTAGCCAAGCGAGAAGAACTTCAGCGTTTAATAGATGATTGGCATAAAGAGCGTGCAGGTCAGCCTCATGATGCTCAAGCTTACACGGAATTTTTAACCGATATTGGTTATTTGTTGCCAGAGCCGGCGCCGTTTCAGGTAACAACACAAAATGTCGATACCGAAATAGCGCAGCAAGCGGGCGCTCAGTTGGTGGTACCCGTTAAAAATGCTCGGTTCGCCTTGAATGCAGCCAATGCGCGTTGGGGCAGCCTTTATGATGCACTGTACGGTACTGATGCAATATCTGAACAGGGCGGCGCTGAGCGAGCCGGAGCGTATAATCCAGTTCGGGGTCAGAAAGTCATTGATTATGCGAAAAACTTTTTAAATGAAACTTTTCCGTTGTCCACGCAAGGTCATGAACTTGTTACTCAATACAGCGTTGATGCCGATGGTTTGGTTGTAACCTTCAAAAATGAGGAGCAAGGCCGATTAGCCGATGCTACTCAGTACATCGGATATAAGGGTAAGGCAGAATCTCCTTCGGCAATACTGTTGAAGAACAATGGACTACACGTTGAAATTCAAATTGATGCTCATCACCAAATAGGCGAAGCCGATCCGGCTGGCGTTAAAGACTTGTTAGTTGAAGCCGCCATTACAACCATTATGGATTGTGAAGATTCAATCGCCGCAGTAGATGCTGAAGATAAAGTGGAAGTTTATCGCAATTGGTTAGGTTTAATGAACGGAACGCTGTCGGCTGGTTTTGTTAAAAATGGTCAAAAGCTGACGCGAGATATGGCCGCCGATCGGCTTTATCAAACGGTCGCAGGTGAAGAAGTTCGGTTGCAAGGCCGAAGTCTGATGTTTATCCGCAATGTTGGGCACTTAATGACTAACCCTGCTATTTTAAATGCCAATGGCGATGAAATTCCTGAAGGTATTTTAGATGCAATGGTGACCGTATTAGCCGCCATGCACGATCTTAAAAAGCTGAGCAAATTCCAAAATAGTCGCACTGGCAGCATCTATATTGTTAAGCCGAAAATGCACGGTCCTGAAGAAGTTGCCTTTGCCGTTCGCTTGTTTGCTCGAGTAGAAGAGGCGTTGGGTTTAGCGGATAACACGATTAAAATAGGCATTATGGATGAAGAGCGCCGTACTTCATTAAATTTAAGTGCCTGTATTAAGGCGGCATCTGAGCGTGTTGTGTTTATCAACACGGGCTTCCTTGATCGTACCGGTGATGAAATCCACACTAGCATGTTTGCAGGCGCTTTCATTCCAAAAACCAAAATGAAAACGACCACTTGGATTGGTGCCTACGAAGACAATAATGTTGATGCCGGTTTGGCCGCAGGGTTATCGGGTAAGGCGCAAATTGGCAAAGGTATGTGGGCCATGCCAGATGAAATGGCCGCTATGCTTGAGCAAAAAATTGCGCACCCTAAATCAGGTGCAACAACAGCCTGGGTACCATCACCTAATGGAGCCACTTTACACGCGACTCATTACCATCAAGTTAATGTATTCGAATTGCAAAATTCAATTTCACAGCGAGAAAGAGCGAAACGTTCAGATATTCTGACCATTCCTTTATTAGAAGACTCCAATAGTTTAACTGCTGAAGAAATTCAAGGTGAGTTAGACAATAACGCGCAAGGAATATTAGGGTATGTAGTTCGTTGGGTAAACCAAGGGGTAGGCTGTTCGAAAGTGCCCGATATAAATAATGTCGGGCTCATGGAAGACAGAGCGACACTGCGTATTTCTAGCCAGCACATGTGTAATTGGTTAGTACACGGCCTTACGAATGAAGCTCAAGTATTAGAAACGATGAAGCGCATGGCCGCGGTTGTGGATGAACAAAACGCTGGGGACCCTGAATACACGCCTATGGCGCCTAATTTTGATAGCAGTATTGCTTTTCAGGCGGCGCTCGATTTGGTCTTTAAAGGGGTTGAGCAGCCAAGTGGCTACACAGAGCCATTGTTGCACCAAGCGCGTTTAAATTTAAAGGCGAGTTTGGCGAAATAACCAAGTTTCGCGCCTTAGGCAAATGCTAGGGCGCGATTATTTTCGGCTGATTACTCGGCGTTTACTTGAAATATTGTGTCGAAGTTTCCTTCGGTAAATCCATCAATATTGTTCAGAGTAACTTGGGCAATGGCCGTTAAGGCTTCAGCGGTAAAAAAAGCTTGGTGTCCGGTTACAATCACATTAAGAAATGACAGTAACCGTGCTAATTGATCATCGTACAGAATCTTATTGGAATTGTTTTCGAAAAACAGCTCGGCCTCTTCCTCATAAACATCTAACCCTAAATTACCTATTTTCCCACTTTTTAATGCTGATATAACAGCGCCAGTGTCTATTAGGCCGCCTCGGCTGGTATTAATTAGGGTAACACCGTCTTTCATTTGGGCCAGTGTTTCCTGATTAATCATGTGGTTGGTAGCGTCCATTAATGGGCAGTGTAATGAAACGATATCACTGTCAGTCCATATTTTTTCTAGCCCAACATAGTTTGCCATTACAGGCGTTATTTCAGGGTTTGGGTATGGGTCATAGCAATTTACCGTACAGCCAAACCCACGCATGATTTTAATAAAGGCTAAACCAATTTTGCCTGTGCCGATCACACCAATTGTTTTGCCATGCAAATCAAACCCCATGAGACCGTCGAGTGCATAATTGTTTTCACGAACTCGATTATAGGCTCGATGGATGTTGCGGTTTAGCGCAAGAATGAGCGCTACCGCATGCTCTGCTACTGCATAGGGAGAATACTCAGGTACTCGGGTTACTGTGATGTTGGCTTTTTGTGCGGCCTCTAAATCGACATTGTTAAAGCCTGCGCAGCGCATAGCTATAAGTTTTATACCGTTATCTTCTAGGTGTTTTATGACGTCTGCATTAAGCGTGTCGTTTACAAAGCAACAAACCGCGTCAAAGCCTTGAGAAAGTGCGACAGTGGTTTCATCTAAATGGGATTCAAAAAAAGAAAAGTGATGGTTGTGTTTATTGGCTTGGATTAAATGGTTTTCATCGTATGGCTTGCTGCTGAATACGGCAACTCTCATGGCGAATTCCTATGTTTACCCACTGGCCGAGTGGTTAAATGTAAATATAGGCAAGTTAGAGATTGATTGGCTGACCATTGATAGTAAGCGACTCCACTTCAACCAAATCTTTTAACTTGCCTTTCCTATAGCTTGCAAATTTTAACGTAATATAATCAAGCTCAGGTGCAACCCAGATCAAATATTTGGTGTCTTTTTTCTGCGGTTGTACTTGTTTTACAATTTTCGTATAAATTAAATCACCGTCGACGTCGAGGAGTTCTTCACCAATTACTTCAAACCGATGAGGTTCAGGGTTTTTGTAACGCAAATTAATGACATTGAGCTCGGTAGCACCTGTTTTCAATTGTTGCCTTAATGCTAACTGATAACTTAAAGGGTCAAAGGTATTGGCTTTGATTGTGTGGCTTAGCTTATCTTTTTTGACTTGGCCAGTTACCTTGTTTTTTGGCCAATCAAAACGCCACTCAATGTCTTCTTTAATTAGGAAAACACGGGCTTTCTTATTATAGCTGGTTGGCAAAAACCGGTTGTCTTGAAGTAATGTACCCTTAGATACTTCTTGGGTTGAAATGCCGCCTTTTTTGGCGTTTAAAGCAAATTCCCACTGATTGTCTTTTGTACGCAGGTACATCGTACCAGTTAAATGGACATCTACAGCGCCAAAGCGAGTAGCTTTAAGTTTGGCTTCAAATGGCAAAAGCGGGTCTGCTGCAAAGGCAATGCTGCCTATCGCAATCCCTAGAAAGGTAAATACAGTTTTGAAAAAGTGTAACGCCATTCAAGAAATCCAATTAGTTTTACTTGGTGGCGTTAGTATCATCTAATGTCAGCGGTATTTGAAGTGTTTTACCTGCAAAGATTACGTCACCTTCAGCCAGGGTTAAGCGTTCTTCGCAAAACCAACCCACCACTTTGGGGTAAATAACATGCTCTATCGCTATAACGCGTTTGGCAAGATCGAGCTCTTCATCTTTAGGTAAAATGGGCACTTTGCCTTGCAAAATAGGGGGGCCACCATCTAATTCCGGCGTTACAAAATGAACGGTTGCTCCGGCTTCTTTGTCACCGGCTTCCAATGCTCTTTTGTGTGTGTGTAGCCCGGGGTATTTGGGCAGTAAAGATGGGTGTATGTTAATCATCTTCCCCAAGTAGGCTTGAACAAACTCGGGCGTTAAAATGCGCATGAACCCAGCCAAAACCACTAAGTCTGGGCTGAATTCATCGATGGTTGCTTGAAGCTGCTCATCAAACGCTTCTCGGCTGGTAAATTGTTTATGGTCTAAGGTAATGGCTTCACAGCCGTAGCGCTTAGCTCGTACCAATCCATATGCGTCTGGGCGGTTTGAAATAACCGCTTCAACACGCCCATTAATCTCACCCGATAGACAGTTATCTAATATGGTTTGGAGGTTGCTACCGCCGCCGCTGATGAGCACAACTATTCGTTTCATCATTAACCGTTTATGCCATCAATAAGTACGCGTTCGCCTTCGCCTTGTAGAGCTTCAATAGCACCAATGACGACTGGCTTTTGATCCATAGCCGATAGTGAATCCATTACCGACTGCTGCGCCGTGGCCGGTACGACTAATGCTAAACCGATACCACAGTTGAACGTTCGGAACATTTCAGTATCAGTAATGTTGCCTTTTTCTTGCAACCAGTTAAACACGTCAGGCGCTTGCCAAGCGTTGGCATCAATGCGAATACTGCAGTTATCAGGCAGAACGCGAGGTAGATTTTCGTAGAAGCCGCCACCGGTGATGTGAGATATTGCATGCACTGGTTGGCTTTTTAACAACTCTAAAATTGGTTTCACATAGATAGTCGTTGGCGCCATGAGTGCTTTTGCTAAGGTTGTTTCGCCTAAAGGTTGGTCGGTCGATTCACCAGATACTTCTAATACTTTGCGTATTAATGAATACCCATTTGAGTGAGGGCCGCTTGAAGGTAAGCCAATTACGACATCTCCTTCAGCTACTTTGCTGCCATCTAAGATGGCGTTTTCTTCAACGACGCCGGTACAAAACCCAGCTAAATCGTAGTCTTCACCTTGGTACATTCCGGGCATTTCGGCCGTTTCACCACCCACTAACGAGCAATTGGCTTGTTGGCAACCCTCACCAATACCAGCGACAACTCGGCTAGCAATATCAACACTTAGCTTTCCAGTTGCATAATAATCTAAGAAGAATAGTGGTTCTGCACCACACACGATTAAGTCATTCACACACATGGCCACTAGATCTATACCAATGGTATCGTGGTGATCAAGATCCATTGCCAGCTTTAATTTGGTGCCTACGCCGTCTGTACCAGAGACGAGTACAGGGCTTTCATAGCCTTTTGGTATTTTACACAAAGCTCCAAAACCACCGATGCCGCCTATTACTTCTGGGCGTCGAGTTGCTTTCACTGTCCCTTTAATACGTTCAACGAGAGCATTACCAGCGTCGATATCAACACCTGCGTCTTTATAGCTTAATGATGGCTTGTTTTGGTCGGTCATGAAGGGCTCCAAGAATGAAAAATGATCACCAGCCTTAATGGCGCGCGGATTGTAACAGCGTCTTTAGCGTTAATCAGCATGTCTAATCGGTCAGTTTTTTAGTTTGTTACACAGATCGCTGTATTTTTGGTTACGCTCTGTCACAATAGCGGTTTTTAGCCATTTTAAAATGCATTCGGAGTAGGGTATGAATATCAAATCACGACTGAGCTTGGTGCTAGTGTTAAGTGCCTTTTTAGCGTGTGTCAGTGGCTTTAGTGCAGCAGCCACCGAGGTTGAGTTGTATCGCAATACCGTGGTTGTGAGCTTAAACGCTAATAATAAAGAGCAATCCGAAGCGGTACAAAGTGCCTTTAAAGAAACACTTATTCGAGTCTCTGGAATTAAATCGATTACTGAAAGCCCGGATATTGTTGATGCTCTGAACGTGGGTGATCGTTATTTGAGCTCTTTTAGATTTGTAGAAAGCAGTGAGTTTTTTACCAATGTGTTAGGAGAGAAAATTCCTACCAAAGCCATGATATTAGAGTTTGATAAAAAATTGGTAAACGATTTATTAATAGCTAATGGTTTGCCAGTATGGGGTGAAAAGCGTCCTGAGGTTTTAATTTGGTTAGCGGATCGCGTCAATAATCAAGATCATATATTGGCTGATTCTGAAACTGGAGAGGTCGCTGAAACTATTTTGGCCAATGCGCAACAGCGCGGAATTCCAATCGTGTTACCCATTATGGATTTAACCGATACGCTGAGCATTTCATTTTCGGATGTCTATGGACTCTTTTCCAGCGATATTCAATCCGCTTCCGAACGTTATGCCCCAGAAGCCATTTTAGCCGGTCGATTAACGGGAGAAGGTGATAGTTATAAAGCCGATTGGTTAATGTTATTTAAAGGCGAGCGTATCAGGCTTCCGACCGTTAGCGGTACTTTAGATGAAGTTACCGAACAAGGCTTTGATATGGTGGCGCAGCGCTTATCCGAGCAATATGCGTTCGTTTTAGATGCCAATCAAATTGGCGCTGTGTCCGTAAAAATTCAAGACGTGCAAAATGCCCAAACTTTAGCGGCTATAGAGTCTTATTTGCAGTCTATTAACATGATCACGCAGCTTACGCTGAGTTCATTGTCTGAATCGGCTGTTGTGTTTGATGTAGAGATCAGTGGTGATAGAAATCAGTTCTCCGATTTGCTAGCACTCGATAAAAAACTGATTCCTTTATTAGAAACAACGCTTGAAGCTCAACTCGATAATGAGTTGTTATTTATGTGGCAACCCTAAGGATAGAAGCATGAAAGTCACCGATTCACAAAAATGGTTTATATTAGCCTGTTTGGGCTTATCCATATGGCTGCTTAGTTTATTGTCTCCCATCTTAGGTCCATTCCTGACGGCTATTTTATTGGCCTATATGGGGGACCCTATAGTAGATAAACTGCAAACTTGGAAGCTTTCTCGCACTCAAGGTGTTGTGGTGACGTTTTTAGCCCTAACCGCTGTATTTGTGTTGGCGGGTCTCATCCTTGTGCCGGCATTAGTTGAACAGATAGACCAATTGATTAAGCTGATTCCGACCTTAATCAATTACATTAAATCCACTTTTATACCCATGGTGGAGGCAAAGTTTGGTGTCGAGTTGGCTCAGTTAGATTGGCTTCAACTCAGCCAGCAACTGAATTGGGGGGCAACCGGTAATATTGCTAAAAACATTATCGGTAATGTGACTCAAAGTAGCTTTGCGCTGATTGGATTCATCGGTAATTTAGTATTGGTTCCCGTTGTTTGGTTTTATCTTCTAAGGGACTGGGACGATGTTATCGCGAAAATTGGTGCTTTGATTCCGCGATATTACTATAAAAAATCGTCTCATTTAGCGTCTGCTTGCCATGAAACACTAGGCGCATTTTTCCGTGGTCAACTTATGGTCATGTTGGCTTTGGCTGTAATCTATTCAGTTGGCTTAATGTTGATCGGCTTAGACTTAGGGTTATTGATCGGTTTGTTAGCTGGGCTGGCCTCTGTTGTACCGTATTTAGGTGCGATTGTTGGCATTGGCGCCGCATTAGTAGCAGCGTTTTTTCAGTTTGGTGATATTACTCACTTGGTGCTTGTTGCTGTTGTATTTGGTGTGGGTCAAACGCTTGAAGGCACTGTATTAACGCCAAAGTTTGTCGGTGATAGAATAGGGTTACATCCCGTTGCCGTTATATTTGCAGTGTTGGCGGGCGGACAATTATTCGGTTTTGTCGGTATTTTATTAGCCTTACCTACTGCGGCCGTGATCATGGTTTTAGTTCGGCAGATGCACGATAATTATCGCGTGAGCGAATTGTATGGTCCAGATCACCATGACGAGGACGACAGTGACAATGGCCTAACGGATGCAGACGACAACGCCAATGACAGCGAAGTAACGAAAGAACAAACAGACGACGAACTAAACCGTCCAGAGGAAAAGTAATTGGTTCATCAAGCTACTCCACAAATGCCACTTCATGTGACATTCAAAGATAATGCCGTCTTTGAAGACTATCTGCCGGGCAATAACGCCCTAGCGATTGGAACGTTGCGGCAAGCACTAGCACGATTAGACGACCATCTAATATTAATCTGGGGAGCCGAAGGGGTGGGGGTGAGTCATATTTTGCAGGCCTCTATTCACGATTTACAATTGCAAGGTTTGGCTACCATGTATTTGCCATTAGCCGAATGCCTAGAGTTTGGACCAGAGGCATTAGACGGTTTAGATGAGGTTGATGCAATTGCTTTAGATAATATTGAGCTTGTTAGCGGTAATGCTCAGTGGCAGGAAGCGATTTTTCATTTTTACAACCGAATGCGCGACAGCGGTAAAATGATCTTAGTGGGCAGTAATTGTAGCCCGATGCAGTTACCTATTGAGTTGCCTGACCTAAAATCGCGATTGAGCTCAGGTTTAACTCTACAATTATCTCAACTCGATGACGACCAGCGAATTGATTGGGTTATTTGGAAAGCGAGGCGACGAGGATTGGTTGTAGAGCGCGAAGTAGCTGAGTTTTTAATTCTCCGCCATAATCAGAATATGAAAGAGCTGGTCGCGACCTTTGATAAGTTAGATACTGAATCTCTGGCGGCAAAGCGGCGGCTCACGATTCCATTCTTAAAACAAGTTTTAGCCTTATAGTTTCTTTACGTTTGTAAGTATTGCGTACAAAAGTTTCACTCAATGCTTACAACACTTCTTGAACGTCATCTCACCAATATTTTTTTATTTCATTATCATTCTGACATCCTTAGCGTTGACTAAGGACTATTTATTTTAAATTAGTAAGGATGATATGAACGATCAATTGATTTCCGTTGTACGCAGTATTTTCGCTAAAATTTTTACCTTTATCTTTTTTGGTTTAGCCGCGGCAATACTTTTTTCGCTTGCTAAAAAAGTTCTGGAAGGCATTTTAGATGGTACCAATATTATGCAAATTTTCTTAAGTGGCATTAATACTGGGATCATTGCTTTAGCCGTATTTGAATTGGCATTAGTGATTCACAGTGAATACTCTAGCCATGATCAAGAGTCGGAAAAAGACGCTGTCGTAGGCTTAAGACGCACCATTCCGCGCTTTATTGGTACCGTGTGTATCGCACTTTCATTAGAAGGGCTGATCATGGTTATTAAGTACAGCCAATTAGAGTTGGCCGGTAATTTGTATTACCCCGTCGCCATAATTACCAGTACTGCCTTGTTATTGATTGCGCTAGGGGGCTTTTTAGCGTTGACTAAAAATGCCAAAGGGTAAGGTATGCTAGAAAAAAGGACCGAGTATCGGTCCTTTTTTATTTTCTATTAAATAAACGGGTTTGAGTTAGGCAGCTTAATTTTATTTTTAAACTCACTGAGTTTAAAAGACTCTTGGTCGAAGCTGATGTCTTTATCGCTCATCACCGATTCGCCAAATGAATAGGTTACTGACAATCCATTAAGGCGTGTATTTTCATCGAATTTGGCTTGTTGCTCAAGAACGTTTTCATTGCGCACTTGGTATTTGGTGAATGACTTTTCACCATGGCGCTGCTTCATTAATGCCTTAGTTTTTTCCGGCGATAATATTAATGCACTGGCATTGTTGCCGCCAAACCCCTTCGAATTAATTACGGTACCCAACATCTCAGCGCCGTGCTCACCTACAGCGTGATGATCCATTAAGATGTTCAGATTTGAATCTAAAACATCATCGGCGATGTGGTCAATGGTTTTGATGCCAGGAACAAAACCTGTGTGCCATACCCCAAGCGCGGCGGTAATTTGGTCTGCAGCGGCCGGTCCTAGTGAATGGCCAACGTACGATTTCACTGCAGAGACGGCCCAGTTGTTAATTTTAAATGACTTTGCAACTTCATTGGCAATATGTGATTCAGTGACTCGGTTTTGCGGGGTACCTGTACCATGTGCCATGACAAATGTTTTGTCTAACTCATCACCTAAAATGGCCTGAGCAAGAGCGGTAGTTTTTGCCATAGTAATGTAATTTCCGACGCCAGGACCTGAGATCGACTTTTTATTGCCATCTGCATTCACAAACACATCGGCTACAGAACCAAATACCGTAGCGCCTAACTCTAAGGCTAGCTCATCGTCCATGAGCATAATAAATTGTGCCGACTCGGCCATGGTAAACCCAGCGTTAGAAGAGAACGGTCGGCAAGCTCGGCGATTATTGGCTGTTTCAGTTCCATCAAGTTGCTTTAATTGCTCATCTTCAGCCAGCGCTCCCATTACGCGGAAGCCTTCCATAATCTCTGGAACGATGGGTGCTTCTGAGTTGCCTACAATGGCAACGCGACATTGCCCTGACTGAATGTCGATTAACCCTTGGCGAAGGTTATATAAAAAAGTAGCGCAAGCACCTGCATTTGAACCCGTATTACCAACGCTGTTAATGATATAGCTGTTCACAAAATCGGCGGCCATTTCAGGTAATGCCAATGGCATCATTTTTGAGGTGGTGCGTTTTCCGTTATAGCCAGCTTGATAAAGCCCTTTTAAACCGTATTGATCGGTTTGGCCTACAGCAGAACCTGCGTAAACAGAAATTGCATCAGGTGAGATATGGTCCACGATGTTTGACCAATCAATACCGATAGATTGAATAGCATCGGAAGCACCAAAAACTGTCATTTGTAGTCCGCGAGGGTGGTGTGCCGAGTTATAATAACTGCTTGGGTCAAATCCGGTGGGTAATTGGCCAGCACTGCTGACTTTTGCTTTGTAATTATCAGGAATGACTGCAGTGATCGGGCCTTTAATGGTTACATTGACCGTTTTTGCATCAATTTCAGTTACACTCCAATTCTCCGGAATAGTTTCAGGAAGATGCCCTTTTTTGACGTTGAAATTTCGCGTGGCGTCGGTGTTAAATTCGCCTTGTTTCGCGGATTGAACTTTATCAGGATCGTATAAAGTGGATTCGATTTTGCGAATAAGTGTGCCTTTGAGAGCTTGCTCTTTGAAATCATCCGCATTGCGATCTAAGCCCATCAATGTGGCTAAGTCTTCCCAAGTGTTTTTCATGGTTGAATCATCTAATGCATCATGAACCATGCGCTTGTGGGCATGATGCATGGAAGCACGTCCTGCTGTGTTTATTCCACCAAAACCGACTATTACGGGAAGCTTTTTCATAAACCGTCTCTTACAAAGTGTTTGTGCAGAATATAGGGGGATTTTATGATTAAGGGTATAATAAATCGGCCATTATTTATTGCTTATCGGATAATTAGGCGTCATCAACAAGTTATATCAATGTTCTATCGATAATAGGTCTGAAATGAACAGCTGGATTCGCGCAATTGCGAATTTTACACAAAATTCGTATCGTGCGAGTTAAAACCCAACGTTGCATGGCATAAGTTTCTTTCAATATTTAACAAGGCGAAATAAACAGTAGGTATTTACGTTAAGCTCTCTTATATTAATCCTCTGATTTTCGATACTAAGGAGATTAAACCCTTAAAATTTACGGCTTATTTGTAGGTAACTAAGGCGGCAAAACGTTTCATTCTAACAAGATGCATTTTGGTCATTTAAGAAAGCCATACGGCCGATCATTTTTTTAGGGTGGCTTAATTGGGCATTTTTTCTGGTTTTTATACTTTTATTCGAATAGGTAGATAAAAATTTTGGCAGCAGTTAAGCGAATCCCTAAAGCTAATGATGGAAATACCATTGATGAAACTCTTTTTGGACTGATCGCGGATGACCTCGTCAATCAAGGCTTTAGTATTAGGCACGGTGCCTTACCTGATGATATTTCAAGTTCTTTGTATGCTCACCAACTGGAGCTCAACTCCAATATATATGTCGATGCCGGCATCGGACGTGGTGACGACTATCTAAAGACGGAATTTGTGAGAACCGATGAAATTTGCTGGATCACCAGTGATTCAGAAGCAGGGAGTAAGTGGGTAGGTTGGACGACGAAATTGCAACGATTTTTAAATCAACGACTTTTCTTAGGGCTGTTTTCTTTTGAAAGTCATTTTGCTCACTATCCGCCCGGCGCATACTATAAAAGGCATTATGATGCGTTCAGGGGCCAAGCGAATAGAGTACTTTCAATTGTTACCTACTTAAATCCTGGGTGGGGGCCATCGGATGGTGGGGAGCTGGTTGTGTACAGAGACGAAAAAGACCGAGAAGGTATAAAAGTAGTGCCACTTTATGGAACGGTCGTAGCCTTTCTTAGCGAAGAATTTCCACATGAAGTGCTACCTGCAACAAGAGATCGATATTCCGTTGCTGGTTGGTTTCGTGTTAACACTTCCATCAACAATAGTATTGACCCTCCGCGATAAACCGCAAAGCTATTCATTTTTAATGACAAATTTTCGCCGATGTACCACAAAATCACGCAATAAAAAAAAGGGTACGCGCTTTTGTAGCGCCTACCCTTGTTGATTAGATAGCGTTTAAATACTCAAAGTTAAGTATTAGTTAATATCCCAGTTCATTGTAACGCCCGAATAGCTCGAATAAGCCCGAATACTGACCCACCAAGTACCAGCGGCGGGGGCGTTTTCAGAGCACGTTTCGTTGTTCCCGTTTCGATATGGGCGGCAATTGTATTGTGACGTTGTAGGCTGACTGCCTTGACGAACGTATAAATCAGCATCCCCTGAACCACCTGAAATTGACGCCGTTAGGTTAGTTGCACCGGCAGGTACGTTAATTTCAAAGTGTTTCCAGCTACCAGTAACTCCACTTAAGTTTGTTTCTGTACCAGAGGTGGGTTGGCCAGTTCCTGTAGCATACGAGCCCGTTAAGGTAACGCCACTATAAGTGCTGTATCCTCGAATCATTACATAGTAAGTACCTGTCTGCGCAGGGTTGAAACTGCATGTTTCGTTATTACCATTTTTGTATGGTCTGCAGTTGTATGAAGATGTCGTTGGTTCTGATCCAAAACGAACATACAAATCAGCATCGCCGGTTCCACCACTGATGTTAATTGTAACGTCAGTGGCTTCAGCGGGTACATCGAGCTTAAACATGACAGTACTACCTGAAGCGCCGCCTAACCCAGTGACGGGTACACCGTTATCCAGAGGAGTAACTGTGCTTCCACCACCACAAGAAGCCGTAGAAACACCGACAGTATTAAAGGCTGAAACAACGACGGATGTATCGTAGCTTAAGTCTTGCGCGGCACTGAGAGCGCCACAAGCACCTTGAACAAAGGTTGAGTTAGGAGTCCACTTAGTTTGGTTTGCTAGAACGAATACATCAAACGCTTTGCGAGTATCCCAACCAGGAGACGTGGCCATTAGGTAAAATGCTCGGTTGAATACACCCGAGCTGTGGTGTACGTCCATACCTGATGTGTAGTTAGACGCATGACCGATCGACTTACCATCTTTGGTCGGATCATCCATGTAACGCAATGCGCCCGTCGACTTAAAGATATCGGCACCCACTTGCCAGTCGTTACTGCCTTTCATGTAAAATTCAGCGGCTTCACCAGACATATCAGAAAAGGCTTCATTCATACCACCCGATTGATTGCTGTAAACCAAACCAGAGTTTTGCTCAGTAAAACCATGACTGACTTCGTGCGCGGAAACATCCAAACTCACGAGTGGGTAAAAGCGTGTAGCACCGTCACCAAAGGTCATTTGGCTGCCATCCCAGAAGGCGTTCTCATAGCTGTTTCCGTAATGCACGCGCATACGCAACTTAGTGTTAATAGGAGCCGTTTGGTACCAATCGTTAAACATGTTAAACACGACGTTGCCGAAGAAGTGGGCATCATTCAGTGGCGAATAAGCACCGTTGGCGTATCGGTTCGTGTTTTCAGGGCAGGTAAATTGGAAAACAGAGCCACCGGTGGTTCTATTTTGCATGTCGATCGTTTCAACGTTTGGGCTGTCCATGCGGCAGTTAGCATCGACATTAAGCGCTGGGAAGTCGGTGCCATAAAAATACTGACCTGTTTTTTCATTACCACCTGGGCCGGTTGCATCTCTATGCGCAAGACCATCCCAGTGCTCAAGTACTTCACCGGTCATGGCATCAATAAAGTAATGTGGGCGAGTAGGCTCAGCTGAATAGTCCATCCAAGACACAAGGTAAACGAGCTGGGCTTCATCATTGTCGTTTAAACGCACCCATAAGTTTTGCTGTTTGTTCTCAAGTTGCATTAACTTATTTTTTATCGCGCTCTGGCTTGGGCGAACGCCTTGTGTTCTAAGGCTATGTTGCTCTAAAGCGTAATTTAGAATCTCTTTACCATCGTATGTCGGTGTCATTTGAGGTAAATCAGACGCGATATTGGTGACATAGTCACCGGCTAACGAAGCAGAGGCATTTGCACTTGCGCTTCGAGTAATTATTTCGCCCCAAATGGGAACGCCTTGGTAGGTTTGCTGATACTTCTCTACGGTTACATCATTGGCTAAGCGACGTGATTTGACTAACTGCACGGATGAGGCATTCGCTTGAGAAGCCATGATACCTTGCGATAAGTGTACTTCCGTCGCTGGAACCCGATCGGCGGCGAAGGTCGTCGCGGATGCTAATAAGCAACCGCTGACCAAGAGTGAAAACTTAAAATGTTTCATTAGAGTATCCTATGTTGTCATTATTATTGTGTTCTAACACGGCTCGTTTTTGGCAAGCACACGTCAGACTGACTCGATGCAAATAACACCTTTTGGGTGTTTTTTGAGCGGACAGAACACCACTATTAAAGTGGTCAAAACATAGCCACAACCCAACGTAGGTTAATTTGTGAACTCTGTTTAAAAAACAGTGGTCGAGAGTGTGTTTTTTTCGACCGATGTCTCAAAATTCAAACAAATCGAGAGCTTTTTCTGATAAGCACTCACATGGCGGGAGAATCGCTTTAAATTGAAATGTGCGATTTAAAGAGCGTTGATCAGGGCGTATTAGAGATTCTTGAAAAAAAAGAGTATGCTATTTCGGACACGCAATGTTTAAAAACGGCAATTGAAATGAAAGTTGGCTTTTTATTGTACCCGCAGGTATTAGCAACGGCCGTTACCGTACCTGTCGAAATGTTCCAGGCTGCGGATCACGTTAAAAATGATCAAAACACTCAATTCAGCGCTCATTTTATCAGTAACCATACGGGGCCTGTGACGTTAACCGGTGGGATAACGCTCGTTGCAACGGACGCCTTTGAAACGCAAAGCCATTTTGACTGGGTGTTTGTCCCTCCCATGTGGGGGAGCCCTTGGCATCAGTTAAGCCAGGCTAGTGAAATGCACGCATGGTTGGCCAACGCTTACGCAAACGGCACCAAGTTGATTGCCACTGGTACAGGAGTAGGTCATTTGTGTTCGGCAGGATTATTAGCCGGAAGAGTGTCTACTACGCATTGGTATTATCTAGACCGATTTCAAAAGCGCTTTCCCGACGTTGAGTTTCAAAAACAACACTTTATTACTCACCAAGATGGCTTGTATTGTGCGGGTTCAATTAACGCACAGACTGATCTTGTATTGTATTTTATTGAAAGGCATTGGGGGGAAGAAGCGTTAGCGTTAGTAGAGCAACAATTTATGCATGAGCTAAAGCGATCTTTTACAACGCCATTCTATGAACCTGGCGGTGCAATGCACAATGATGAGCTAGTGAGCTTAGCACAAAGCTGGATGAGGACGCATTTAGCTGAACCCATAAGTCTAAAGCAACTAACCGAAGTTGTCGGGCAGAGCGAAAGACAGTTTAGAAGAAGGTTTACATCAGCGACCGGGTTAGCGCCTTTGCAATACCTTACAAAAATTAGAATGGAATACGCACAAGATTTATTAAGAGAAACGAATTTGTCGATGGCTGAAGTCGCTTTTGCCAGCGGCTATACGAATAACGCTTATTTTTCTAAAGCCTTTAAAGAGCATGCGTCGGTAAGCCCGAGTGATTACCGGCGCATAGTTAGAAGTAAGCCATTCTCAGGTTAGCTTTTGGCTTTAGCTTTCTGTTGTTTTTCTTTCGCCTTGGCGGCTTTTTTAAACGGTCTGAGCCACATGATGACGTACATAAAGTTAGTAAGGCTAAAGCCAACGATGAGTAGCCCGCCAATTAAACCAGATGGGCCTAATAACTTTACGAGCCCGCCTAAAATATAAGCGAGAAGTAAGAATCCATACCAGCTTAATCCGGTTGAACTGGGGTTTATGATTGTTGGTATAAATAGTAACAACGGCAGGCAAGTAATGATGGCAATAATAGTGCCGCTGGCAAACCATTTCCCTAATGGCATTGAATCTAAAGCAGGCCCACTGACTAACACACCCACAATGACTGCGATGACCAGTAAAATGTAATGAAGCCTAATTTTTTTATTAATCGAAATAGTGTGATCAGTCATTCATTATCCTCAGTGCGAGTTGTGCGAGTCGTTTCCCTTGTTGTTTAGCAAGCATAGCCGTTTCTGAATCAATCGCATTATGATGTGGCCCGGCTACATGGCTAACCCCGTATGGCGTTCCGCCACCACTTTGAGCATGCAGCCTTGGCTCAGTATAAGGGACACTCATTAACGTCATTCCATGATGAAAAAGAGGGTTCATCATACTCAGTAGCGTAGATTCTTGGCCACCATGAACGGTTGTAGTACTGGTAAAAACGGTCGCCGGTTTACCGATCATTTTTCCAGACAGCCATTGTGTGCTGGTTTGTTCTAAAAAGAATTTAAGCTCGGCGGCCATGTTTCCGAATCGACCGGGAGACCCTAGTGCTAACCCACTGGCATTGGCGAACTCTTCTACACTGCAATAAAGTGAGCCTTGTTCAGGAATGTCGGATATCTCAGGGTTAAAGCTAGTTCCGATCGGAGCTACCGTTCTAACCAGCGCTGAAATGCCCTCAATGCTTTCAATTCCCTCTGCAATGTTGTGCGCTAATGTTTCAGTGCTGCCATGGCGGCTAGCAAATAAAACGAGAATGTAAGGCACTAGAGTATGTCCAAAATAGCGTCAGTTGGTCGCCCAATTCGAGCGCCTTTGACAGTTTTCACGATTGGGCGTTCAAGTAGTTTAGGGGTGTTTATTAACGCATTGATAATGTCTGATTCGGTTGATTCTGCGGATAAACCTAACTCTTTATATTCCACTTCTTTAGTGCGTAAAATATCGTGCGCTTTGATTCCTAAATCTGATATGAGCTCTTTCAACTCTTTTGCGGTTAAAGATTCTTTTAAATAAAGTTTTATGTTGGCGTCAATCCCTTTTTCTTCGAGTAAAGCTAAAGCTTGTCGAGATTTAGAGCAGCGAGGATTGTGGTAGATAGTTGCGGTCATTTCCGTCATCATCCTTTATTAATGTTCGTTCACGAGATCATACCGTATGAAAGGAATCGGAAGAAGTATTCAGGTCTTCTTAAATTCAAATATTGTAGCAAAAAGCCACATTGGGCAACATTCGGCGGTGCTGACTTTAGCGACCTTATTTGCGCTTGTGCCCATTGCGTTTACGACTGTTTGGCTTATCTCTCAACTGCCGGTTTATCAGTCACAAATAGCCGAGTTGCTTGAGCAGTTTTTATCGCAATTGGTTCCCGAACAAGCAATTTCTTGGCGTGAACGATTGGAGTTTTGGCAAGCGGATTCCACTGATTTACCGTTGAGCTCTTTTATTTTACTCATTGCCAGCGTTTTGTTTCTTGTAAATAGGGTAGACCACAGCTTGCATGAGGTATTTGCACTTGAAACACGACGAGGTAAACGGCGATGGTTACATTACGTTTGGGTCATGCCTGCGTTGATGTCATTGCTGGTGGCAAGTATGACAGCCATTGTAGTTTTTCAAATTATATTAGGAACGGGTCTAGGCCGTTTATTGCCGTCGATTTCAATTGGTGCAGAAGTGGCACAGTTGCTGGTGCTTTTTTTTGTATATCGATTAGCCAGTCGGCGTTCTATAGCGGCTAGGTGGGTATTTTTGGCCGCTTTGCTAGCGACCCTTGGATTTATGATTTTAAAAGCAGCGTTTTCTTGGTTTTACACCAATATTCCTAATTGGTCGTTAGTTTTCGGCGTGTTCTATGCGATCCCGCTATTTTTACTATGGTGCCAGGCCGCATGGGCGACTTTGCTTTATGGCGCACTATTCGCGCGCTGGATATCAAAAGCGGCTCAAAAGCCTCAATAATGTGATTTAACGATAAAACTCGAAGGCTTTTTCGAGTTCATTTTGGTGCCACATCTGAGCTTCCGGTCCTTGATCAGGGCCTTGATACAGGCCTAGTGCCTTGAGCTTTTGGAAAAAACCTGACCTTGGGCAATTCAGCCCATTTTTTTGCACAACCACGCTGACTATTTGAGGTTGCTGTAACGCCGCGTCATCTTCTTGGCATGCCTCGAGTAACTGAACTAATTGCTGAATAGAATGAGGGGGTGTAATGGCCAGTCTTTCGGTTAACTCCTTGTAAGTCACTACCTCCCTTGCTTTAGCGTAATGAGCTAATAGTAGGCGGACTGAATTTGTGTCAATTTTTGGTGTCATAAAATTGAATAACCTGTTGTCGTAATCATTTTGATTTGAATAACCATGCAAAAATGTGACCTATTTGGTCAGATCAGTATCAGTATTCCGATTTTGCAATGTGACATCAATCGCGTTTTGTAAATAAAGCTAAAATTCTGTGATTCAGTTCCGCATGGCTTGTACTTCTTGGTTGTATCTTGAGCAAATGATAGAACCTCCTCAGAGGTCGCGGAGAGAGCATGGATTACAACACACTCGTAAAAGCTAGTTTAAAATTATTAATTGCCGGCACCTTTTTGGTGTTAACAGCCTGTACGCAAGATTTTGGCGATGCTGAAGGTCGGTCTGGCGGTATCAATGAAAAAGGTCAGGCGATTTATGCTGAGCAATGTGCTTCTTGCCATGGTTCAAGTGGTCAAGGTGGTAACGGAGGCAGCCTAATTGGTTGTGCTACCTGTGGTGACACTAGCTCATTAATTGCCAAAATTGAACGAGATATGCCAAGTGCGTCTAAAGCCCTGAAAGGTGACGATGCTCGTAACACCGCAGAATATGTTTTTGATGCTTTTAACTCGGGTTCTATAGGTAGTGTACAGCGTACATTACCCGGGTTAGCCACCATGACAGAGAAGGAAGCAATTTATAAAATTGCATTCGACCTCGCGGGCCGTTTACCTACCGATGAAGAAGTTGCCACCTTTTCTGAAAACGTAGGGGGTGAAAAAGAAGTTGTTTATGGCTTCATGGAAGAAGACTATTTTTACGAGCGGTTAAAAGATATTTTCAATGAGACCATGCTGACGGATCGTTATCGTAGTGAAAATGGCGGTAACGTACGTGGCTTGTATGATGGCGGAAATGGTCAATTCCAGTTGCCTAATCCAAATGGTGGTAATTATACGCCTTTCCCTGATACACGAGAATGGGAGAGTGAAGTACCAGGAATGTTAACTCGAAACTATTTGCGCTTTTTTGCTGAACAAGGGTTAGCACGTAAACCCATGCTCTATGTTGAATTTTTAGCTCGAAACGATCGAGACTTCCGTGAGTTTGTCAGTGGTAAATACACAGTCGTCAACAAGTTTATGTTTGATATGCTGGGCGATAATGTAGTTATTGTAGATCCTGATCAGCCTCGTCCGAATGGCTCGTCAAAACCAGTGTCTAATCCAGAATGGCGCACATTTAACTCACAAAAAGAAATAAATGAGTACTTAGATGTTGTTGAATATCTTGGCGGAATTGGGCTGTCAACAACAGATCGAAATCAATACATAATGTCGGACTACCCTTATGATCCACGAGATTTAAAAGCGGCTCAGATTTTTTATAATGAAAAAACAGGAACTGGTTTACCAAGAGCCAGCGGCGTACCTCATTCCGGCGTCATCACAGATGAATTATTTTTGAATGTATATACTGCAACCGAAACCAATATGCATCGAAACAGAGCAAGAATGATTTATTGGTTCTTTGCTGCGAAAGATTTGTTAGCGATTGAGGGTAACCGAGATGCCAGTACCATTGCTTTTGATGATTTTGATGGCGTGAGCGTTGGTACAAACGATCCAACACAGGAAAACCCTGACTGTAAAGTTTGCCATGACATTATGGATCCTGTTGCGAAAGCCTTTGAAAGTTATGCATTGAATGGCCTATGGGATCCAGATAATTCTGATCGGGTGCCAGCACATCTCAAGACTGTTGGATGGGGTTTGAGTAATGCTGATATTGATTACAACCAATTAGGGCAGGGAACCAGTTATGCAAACCGTGAGCTACAATGGTTAGGCGAGCAAATCGCAAATGACCCTGCCTATGCACGTGGCATTGCTCAAATTGTGGTTAGCGGCATGTTAGGTCAGCAAATTTTAGGTGAGCCAGGCGATGACTCCCCTGAAGAATACCGAAATGCCTATGCTGAACAATCACGCCTGATTGCAAACGCGGCGACTGAATTTAAAGCGGACAGTTATAACATAAAAGCGCTGGTTTATGCGGTAACCAAAAGTGCCTATTACCGAAGTGCGAATGTGGCTAGCCCGAGCTTTTCAGACAAATACACTCAGGTTGGCGCCGTGAGCTATTTGGCTCCTCAAGTTCTTCATCAAAAGCTTCGTGCTTTAAATTCGGGTGGTTGGACTAACTCTTTGGACTTACGTCAATTGAACTCTCGACAATTTATCGGCGGTATGAATTCTAATGATATTTTGAAAGATGCAGACTCCGTCGGGGGAATCATCGCTGGTGTCCTAGACCGTATGGCCGTTGAGGAAGCCTGTGACATTGTTAACAATGAATTTAATCGAGATCGTGAAGAACGCAAACTGCTGAAATATGTTGAATTGAATACGAATCCAATGGCCACTAACATTTCGGCACAAACTAGGATGAATAATATTCGAGCAATTCGTTCAAATATTCAATTCCTATATCTAGCGATGTTGCAAAAAGAAGTTGATTTGAGCAGTGAAGAAGTGAACTTAGTTTTTGATTTGTTCATGAGTGCGCTAGAAAATGGCGCTACCGCCAGCTCAGGATGCGGTGGAACAAATGGAAACGACATTGAAGATGCTTGGTACGTTGTCGTGGTATTCATGCTAAGCGACTACCGCTTCATTTACGGTTAATTCAGGAGAATAACAATGAATCGTCGAGAATTTTTAAAAACGACAGGTGCTTCTGGATTAGCAATGGTTGCACCTTTAAGCGTAAGTACCAAAGCCAGCGCCGCAACATTTGCGCCCGTCGGGCAATATTTTGTGTTTGCGCATTTAGGTGGTGGTTGGGATCCAACCACCTTTTGTAACCCAAAAGGTAATGAGTTACGTTCATCAGTTAATGCGAATTTGCCAGAACCAAATAGTCGAGTGACACGTGGAGAGAGCCCTGTGAATCGCTTTCCTAAATCAGCCATTCGTAGAGCTGTAGATGTTTATATTGGGGAAGGTATGGTATCCGATGAATTAACCTATGCACCTTTTTTAGGCACGTATAATCTTGTTGACCCAGACAATATAGAGGTTAATGATAATGGCGATGCAAACCGTGGTCTCAAAATAGAACACATTCAGCGCATTTTAGCGGGTAGTTTAGCTGGAGATACAATTACTATCGCAGCAGAGGGTTTAGATTGGGCTGCTGCAGATAAAGCTAACATTCGAACTAATGCCGAAGCGATTCTCGAGGGCACTGCTACTACTATTGTAGTTGGAGAACTTACGGGATTAGTTGATCGCGATTTAGCTATTACAGATATTGGTACAGCAGGTGCTAATATGGCGGCTAATTTATTCCGCTACGATGCATTCGTATGCTTATACGCTCACCAGATGCGTGTTCTAAATGGTGTCGATAACCAAACGAACTCCCACGATACAGGCACTCGGTATGCTGATACCGGAAGTATGTCTATGGGCTACCCTGATTTTAGTGCTTTGTATGCCGCCGTGAAGGGTGCAGACAGGCCATTAGCTTGGATGACGGATGGTCGCGGTAATGATGAATCTGCCGGAATTGTGGCTCGCTCATCCGCCAGTGATGCAAACTTTTTCGGTATTTTAGCCGATCCAAAAGACGGAATGGTTGATTTTGTCGATACCGAATTAGAAACGGCTCAAGCGATTCGGAAGCAAATTCAAGCTCAAAAAGAAAACTTACCTTTACGTCAGCAATTGCAAAACCAATTGTATATGGTGCGTGAAAGTAGTGAAGAGTTTTCGGCTGTTGCGAATGATATTTTAAATCCATCAACAGCAGAGCAAATAGCTGTAGAAAATCTGGCCAATAACAATACGCGTCGTCATATGCGAGTTGGTGTTGCTGGTTTTGCTGCCGGAATGGCTTCGTCTATGCAAGTAGGATTTGGAGGCTTCGATACTCACGGCAATCATGATGCTAACCATTTCAATCGTATTCGAACCGTTCTGCAAGATATGCATTTTTTATTTAAAGCGCTCGATGCTTATGGTATTGCCGATCAAACGACGGTAATTGCGGGGTCTGATTTTGGTCGTACGCCTTGGTTTAACGATGGCAACGGTAAGGACCATTGGGCTGTAACCAGTTATTTATTATTTGGAAACCACGTTGCAGGTGGAACGGTTGTAAACGCAACGGATGGTCTAGTGAGTGCCGTTGAGGTCAGTAATAGTGGCACAGACTTAACAATAGGCGGTTCACGCAGAATGACGGCTGCACACTTACACGATCAATTGCGTAAAAAAGCAGGGATACATAATACAGCGGAAGCTTTGCAGTTTCCGATAGAAGTTGATGAGTTAAATATGCTGGGTTAATGTCGGTATTATTCCGATAAAACTTAGCGAGTTTTCTCGTCCATTAATTATTAAAAAGAAGTTGGACAATCCATGAAGTATAAATTAGTTGCAATCTGCGCACTAATGGTTGTGCTCTCCGGATGCGCTACGGTCAGTCCGTGGCAACGGGGGACACTCGCCAAAACCGAAATGAGTTGGGCACCAGATAGACTCGAAAGTACCTTAGATGGCCATATATATTTTGCAAAAGAGGCCTCTTCGGGTGGTACAGCCGCTGCAGGCGGTGGGTGTGGTTGTAACTAATTTAAATGGAAGTTGTTATGTCAAATAAATTAAAACTATTAGCCAGCAGCGCGTTGGCTATTCCGGGAATGAGCGCTCAAATTTCAGCCGCGGGCCCGGCCGAATCAGAAGCATCTTATCGGTACACCTTTTACCAAGAAGATAAATCCGATGTTGCACGAGATGACTCAAATACCGCCAATCCACGATACAATATTCAAGTCCATCAATTTCACTTATTGCACCCAATTGATCAGCATTTAGCGGTTAACGCTGAAGTGAGCTATGAATACATGTCTGGATCTTCTCCAGCCGCATCATACATTGCCGATGGTGAAGACGAAGTGTCTACCTATTACAGTGGGGCTTCTGAAGAGCGTCGCTTTGATGCAACTACCTCGGCTCGCTACTATTTTTCAGAAGCTGATATTGGCGCGGGTGCTTATATTTCAAAAGAGCGAGATTACTTAGCGCTTAGTGGCAACCTTGATGGGTCGATGCAATTTAATGATCAAATGACTACTATTTCAGGTGGGCTCAGTGCTGGATACGATTGGTTAAATCCAAATTCTGGAATCAAAAATAGTAAAGGTGAAACCATTGATATTGGTGATCTATCAGATGCGCAAAAGGCCAATGTTTCGGCGGGGCGTTTAGCCGCCTATAATCAAACAAAGTGGCAAGTGTCTGTGTTTGAAGGTGTTGGCCAAGTAATTGATATGAATACGGTAGTTCAAGCTGCGGTCTCTTTTACTTATAAAGCGGGTTATTTATCGGATCCGTATCGTGATATATGTGACCACGCTGAAAACGTACCCTGTGATATTCGGCCATCTAGCCGTGCCGCTGGTACACTAGCGCTTGGTGGTCGTAAGTATTTACCTAAATATGATGCCTACGTGCACGCAGATTACCGATTGTATTTAGATACCTGGGATGTAGCTTCTCACACGTTAGATTTTGATGTGTATAAAACATTTGCACCCAATATCAAGTTTTTTACTAATAACGATATAACCATTCAGGTTGCACCGGGCATTCGCTACTACCAACAAAATTCAGCTTTTTTCTATGAAGTTCCAAACCTAGCTGATTACCCTGGAGGGTTGGCTTACGATGAAAATACAACAGAGTATTATTCAAGCGATCCGCGATTGTCTTGGTATGGTGCCTTAGGTTTGAAGGCGCGGCTCAAAGTGACTTACAAGCAATTTGCTTGGAATGCATTGGCAGAACGCTATGCGGGTAACCCTGCCTATGGGTTTAATTTCTCTGATGATCCAGCTATTGGCGAAGTTCCGGGTTTGCCGGCTTATTGGCGATTTACTACGGGCTTAGATTATAAGTTTTAATCAATGTTTAAGCACAATCATCAATTTGTGGCCATGGGCGGCCCCTGTGCAATCTATTTTTGGCATCACTCAGAACAGGCTGATGATATTAAGCGCACTCTCGAACAAGAAGTGCGTCGGTTAGAACTTAAATTCAGTCGGTTTAAAGCTTCGAGCTTGGTGTCACAAATTAATCGTGGCGAACATAACGGCTCAGATCTTGATGATGAAACCACTGCACTGCTTAATTACGCCCAACAATGTTTTGAAATTAGTGATGGCCTATTTGATATTACCGTCGGCAGTTTCAGAGAAATATGGGATTTTAAGTCTGGAAAAACTCCTAAAGAATCTGAAATCTTAACGGTTAAAGACAAAGTAGGTTGGCACAAGGTTGGTTGGAATGGTCGAAGTGTCAATTTATTGAAAGGAACGGAACTTGATTTTGGCGGGCTGGTCAAAGAATTTGCCGCAGATCGTTTGGTTGCGTTATTGCAAGAGCATCGGGCTACCGGTCTGGTAAATTTAGCTGGAGACATTGCTGTAACGGGAAGGCAAGTAGAAGGGCAACCATGGCCTATTTCAATCGTGCATCCACGTGCTAAGGGTAAGGTTATAGCAACGGTAAACCTAGAAGGTGGGGCAATAGCCTGCTCCGGAGATTATGAGCGATTCATGCTTATTAATGGTAAGCGTTACCATCACCTAATAAACCCGTTAACAGGCTGGCCAGATACAGAAAGCTTGGCGTCCGTTTCGGTCATTACACAAAACTGCATAATGGCCGGTAGCATCACAACAATTGCCATGTTAAAAGGTGAGCGTGCAAAAGAGTGGCTAGATGAAATAGCTTTGCCATACTTAGCCATAAGAAAAGACAGTTCTATTTTTGGAAGTATTGAGGTTTAAATGAAGTCGCTACTCGTTTTAGTTTTATTATTGTTTAACCCCTTGTTTGCCAGTGAGTTTTTAGACGTTGACGATGCCTTCAAAATCTCCACGGAGCGCACCGATAATTCACTCATGTTTAGTTTTGAAATTGCGCCCGATTATTATTTGTATCGAGATCGTTACTCAATAAAAGGGATTGAGGGCGCTAAGCTTGGTGCTGCAGAATTCAGTGACAATGTAAAAATAAAATTCGACCCTAATTTTGGCGAGGACATGGCCGTTTTTTATAATATTATGACGGCAACGCACGCGATAATCGCTGAGAATGGCAGTATTCAAGTTACCTTTCAGGGCTGTGCCGATGCTGGCTTGTGCTACCCGCCTCAAAAACGATACTTTTCATTAACGGGTGAGCCAATAGCAGCCCCGAGCAGCAATATAGGAACCAGTTTAGATTTAGGTGACTCTTTAATTGCCGATCTACCTCAAGCTAGTGATTCAAATCTCACTATTGTAACAGCCGTCATCTTCGCGATGATTGGTGGACTCATTTTAAACCTAATGCCCTGTGTATTTCCGGTCTTGTCAATAAAAGCAATGCAAATGGCACAACTAGGACAGCATCAGCAGCAAGCGCGCGCACACGGATTAGCCTATACCGTAGGGGTAATAGTAAGTTTTGTGGCAGTTGCGGGTGTTTTGCTATTGATTCGTTATTTTGGTGACTGGGCGGGGTGGGGCTTTCAATTGCAATCACCTTATTTTGTCTCGTTTCTCATCGCCTTGTTTTTCTTAATGTCTCTCACCATGACTGGCTACGTTGAGTTTGGCCAAAACTTAATGGGTGTCGGGCAAGGGCTCACGCAGAAGTCTGGACTATCGGGCTCATTCTTTACTGGCGTACTTGCTACCGTAGTCGCGACACCTTGTACGGCTCCTTTTATGGGCTCTGCAATTGGTTTTGCGTTGCTACAGCCGGCCTATGTAAGCTTACTAATCTTCGCCGCCATGGGATTTGGTATGGCGGCACCCATTTTACTGATTACACTACTGCCGAACCTAGGTGCGCTGATGCCTAAGCCTGGTGCTTGGATGAATGTGTTTAGGCAGTTAATGGCCTTTCCTTTGTTTGCCACGGTGTTGTGGCTAACTTGGGTATTAGTAGAAATTAAAGGAACCGATGCTTTATTAACGGTAGGTCTTGGGCTGATTGCTCTCTCTATTGCTATTTGGCCCGTGTTGACGGTAAATGAAATTCAAAGTGTGCGCCTTGCGTGGTTCAAACGGATCGTAAGGTGGTCGTTTGTAGTTTTAGCCTTGTTTGCTTTGTTCGATTACCGAGAAAAAGAAGATTTATGGGTCGACTACAGTGAATCGCTTGTTGAAGAGTCTTTAAGCCAAGGCAAATCCGTTTTTATCGATGTAACGGCCGCATGGTGCATTACGTGTAAAGCAAACGAACGCGTTGCACTTTCGGGAGATCGTTTTAATCAATTGGTTAAAGAAGAAGGGGTGGTGCTAGTAAAGGCCGATTGGACGAACCCATCGCCAGCGGTCGATAAGCTCATTGAAGGGTTCAATCGTGATGGCGTGCCATTGTATGCCTATTACCATAAGGGTGCCTCTGAAGCCTTAGTATTACCGCAGATCCTCAGTTTTGGTTTAGTTGCCGAGACCTTTCGGGGAGAAACACTGTAGTAAATTGCCTAGAGCCAATGGTCAAAGTGAACAAGACAAGCTATGCTTTGAGTTTGCTCGACCATTAAATCAACATTTCTAGGTGAAGAAGGTTTTTCGTTGGAACAATTTAGCTTACCAGCCATTTTAGATATCGAGGCCTCTGGTTTTGGTAAGGGCAGTTACCCCATTGAAATAGGCGTAATGACAGAAGCGGGACGTCAACATTCTTGGTTGATTCGACCGGAAGATGACTGGGTGCATTGGCGAGAAGAAGCCGAGGCATTGCATGGCATTTCGCGTGAGAAATTGTTGAAAGAAGGCTTGCCTACATCCGAGATTGCCGACAAACTCAACGAACTTTTTGAAGGTCAAATGCTATACAGTGATGGCTGGGGATTCGATTCAGGCTGGTTGAATCTGCTGTATTATGTGTCGGGTCGAAAAATGTTTTTTAAATTAGACACCTTGCCTAAAATATTATCAGAGTACCAATTAGAACATTGGGATCAAACTAAAGCTGAAATTGAAATGCACCGTGAGTTGCCCGATCATCGAGCGGGCATTGATGCATTTCTGATTCAGGAGACCTATAAAAAAACCTTTGTCTCTGAACAAATAGAAAATGCCGATCTTTAGCTACTAAATACCGAATTATTTGTATGTTGATCAGACGCTGGAGCGTAGGTGCTCTGGCTTTCTGCGTTGTCAGGAAGGCTCTCTACGGTAACCAACGATTCTGACGCTTCAATTGCGGTCTCTGTGTGGGCTGAGGTTGACTGAGTGGCCTGATTGGATTCTTGCTCTTTTTTACGTCTATTTTCTTCTCGGGTTATGGCGCGATCATTCATAGTCCAAGTAACAGATTTTTCATCATAATCGGCCATTCCGTTACTTTTCGCGGCTTTTTTTGCTAAGGATTCATTCAGCTCGTCGGCCTCCTTAGCTAGCTGCTTTCGCTCAGAAGTTTCTAACGCCTCTACCATTGAGTACAGCGCAGCAGACAATGCGTCGGCAGCGACACGATCAGAGGTTTTACCAAAGCGCTTAGCAATAATGTCCAACATAGCAATATCCGAGCTATTTAACCGAACATTAAAGTCACTAAAGGTAATCTCGCTTTCTTTGCGGAGAGCTTCTTCTTCGTAGAAATTTTTAATCAATTCTTGAGCGCGATTTGTCATGAAATCCTCTTATAGTTTTAACAGTTGCGTTATTATATAGAAATTATTGTACTGTATTTGGAGTCACCTGTGTCGATTCAAACTCAAATTGAAGCAAAACTAACCGTGTTAAACCCTAGTTTTATTGAAGTTATTAATGAAAGTCATATGCACTCTGTACCGAAAAACAGTGAAACTCACTTTAAGGTGACAATTGTTAGCGATCAATTTGGTGGGGTAAGGTCAGTAAAGCGCCATCAAATGATTTACGCACTATTACAAGAAGAATTGCAGCCCGGCAAGGTTCATGCGTTGGCGATTCACGCCTATGACACGCAAGAGTGGCAAGGCAGTTCACCAGATTCACCAAATTGCTTGGGCGGTTCGAAGTCTTAATTCAGATAGCTATGCCTCGCGCGAACGTGTGGTTCGCTTCGAGGCTTATTGCACGGTTACCTGTTACTTTGTTGGTACATTCAACAAAAGGTATAGGTCGGTTAGAATGTCCGGTATTTCATCGAACATTTGCTTCAACAGTGATTTCTGTTGATAAAACTGTTTAAAGTCTGGTTCTTCAGCAAAAAAGCCCGATGCTACTTCAATAGGCAGCATAAGTACCGACATTTGCTCTTCGTCTTTGTGCTGGAAGTGCTCTGGCAATTCAAACACAACTTCCATAAAGCCTTGGCACCAAGCTTCCATGTCAGACTCTTGGTAATCAACGGTCGGTTCAAATGTTAATGTAATCGCATCATCAGAATAGAGCTCTTCTGCAATTTGTGCATGCAGAGCCACACACGTATTTGCAAAGTAGATGGCTTCGGATTCTTCAAGCTCTGTTAATGGCTGATCAATGGCGGTTGCTAGCCATTCATCGGAAACGGGCTCTGAGCAAATGGCTAACGCAGTCAAATAACCATGTAAGCCATGAATGTCGAAACAATCTTCACTGCGTTGTTCACTTTCCAACCAGTCGGCCAGCTGGTCTACATCAATTTCGGACATTATTTGGAACCTTTTGAGATTTATTTTTATATTATACGCGTAATTTAAAGAATCACGAAAAGGAAATGCGAATCGGTCTTTTATTCTGCACGGCTGCTCGCTACAATCTAGCGAGTTCTGCCTCCCCGTAGCTCAACTGGATAGAGCCACCGCCTCCTAAGCGGTAGATCGGGGTTCGAGTCCCTGCGGGGAGGCCACAAACTAATCAAGAGGTGATCATGTCAAAGTCTTTAGCCATTATCGGCGGTACCGGTTT
This sequence comes from Reinekea marina, assembly GCF_030409715.1. Taxonomy (NCBI): domain Bacteria; kingdom Pseudomonadati; phylum Pseudomonadota; class Gammaproteobacteria; order Oceanospirillales; family Saccharospirillaceae; genus Reinekea; species Reinekea marina. The sequence continues at coordinate 2,314,483 of NZ_JAUFQI010000001.1, read as the reverse complement.
AACTCAGCTTGCCGGATTAACAATTTCAAATGCTCACGATATTCAGACGCCATTTGGCGCACCATCAGCCCCTGTCTTGGAAGGTGAACTCGATGGAATGCGCGTGTTGTTTATTGCTCGTCATGGTCACCCGCATAGAATTCCACCACACTTAGTTAACTATCGTGCCAACCTGTGGGCGCTTCAAAACCTATATGCTACAGATGTTATTGCCGTCAATGCGGTAGGTGGTATTACAAAAAATATGAAGCCCGGTACACTTGTGTTACCGAAACAAATTATCGATTACACCTACGGTCGTGAAGGAACCATCTTTGATGGGGAGTTCGCACCCGTATCGAATGTTGATTTTAGTTACCCCTACACTGAAGAACTGAGAGACTTGTTGATTAAATCTTCAGGCAAGGTTGGTGAAAAGGTTTTAAATGGTGGGGTTTATGGCGTCACTCAAGGCCCTCGCTTAGAAACAGCGGCTGAAATTTTTAGAATGGAGAGCGATGGGTGTGACATTGTTGGCATGACAGGCATGCCAGAAGCAAGCTTAGCACGTGAATTTAAATTGAATTATGCGAGCTTGTCCTTAATCGTGAATCCGGCGTCTGGTAAAGGACGTGGTGCCATCACCATTCGCGAGATCGATGAAAATTTAGCCGTGGGAATGCAAAAAGTACGTAGAATATTAGGGCAGGTAGTTAGCGATTATTACGAATCAGAGTAATTTAATCAGCTTAAAAAAAGCCGACGTTAGTCGGCTTTTTTGATTTTTAGTTTTCATCAGGCTGTTTTAGTTCAATTGGGGTTATTAACACGATGAGTCCAAATTTTGGGTTATCGAAGTAATGCAACTCTTTACTTCTCATTCTTCGGTTCTCGTTCATTGCCGCAGCGCTGGTCGATATAAAATAGTCATCCGATTTACGGCTAACACGATTGTTCAAAAGTGAATCTGCATTAATAAGCGACAAGCCACCAAAATCATCTACGGCATCTGTAGCCGATCCGGAAGTATTGGATTCACTAAAAAAACTAAATGGATCTTGGCTTTTTGCGTATTCTAAAAACGTCAGCCGAGTGTTGAGATGTAAATAGCGTTCAACATATAAATCTATATAGCCTTGTAATTCAGCTTGGCGGCCGTACTTTTCACCACCATCTATACGGATTGGTATAACGTTGTCTCTGTTAGGTACCGGCTGATTCCAAGCTTCGTGAAACAGTACTCGATGACTTCGACTGCCTTCTAAAGACAAGCGCTGTACATTAAGTTGGCGTTCAAATTCAGACAGTGCGACAAATGCCTCCAAGTTTATTTCTGTCATTTGGGGCTCTAACGTCGCTTCTTCTAGCTCGGCTAATTCTTCTTCTGTCGGTTCCTGAGCCGAATTTGCGGTCAGCAACTCAGTTACCCCTTTAATTTGAATGAATTGCTCTGGTGTTTCTATAGTCGAGTAGCTAGGCCAAGCCTCGGGTGAATCTGTTTCAACATCGGCGTTGGTAAAAGCGATGATTTCCACTTGGAACCAGCGTTCTTCAGCTTGGTCTTCGGCATGTACGGTAGCCGACCACAAAGACAGTGATAATAAGGTCGCCAGCGTTAAGTTATTTCGCATCATGTTCGTTTCTTTATTTTAAAAGTGTCAGTAGTTTTTCGACCGTCTCAAAGCGCTGATCGGCAGTTTGAGTGTCGGCTTTAAACGTTAATTTAGTGCCTTTTACAAGGCTATAAATATGTGGTTGAGCCTGAACCAGTTGAACGATTTTAATAGGGTCTACCGTGGTAGATTTTCCAAAATCTAGGCTACCGCCCGAATCGTTCATGTCGAGTCGTGTGGCACCGAGCTGTTCTATTTTTAAGCGAACCAATGTTAAACGGCATAAGTTTTTCACAGAATCAGGCAATAAACCAAATCGATCAATTAATTCTACCTGTAATTCACGCATATTGGCATCATCAGTGATAGTCGCAATGCGCTTATACATGGAAAGCCGAGTGTTAATATCGCCCATATAGTCAGCAGGAATCAAGGCAGGAATGCGTAAGTTAACATCGGGTCCTTGATTTTCTATATCATCGAGTGAAATATCCTCACCCTTTCTTAGGGCGCGTACGGCCTTGTTCAGTAAATCCATATATAAGGCAAATCCAATACCTTCTATATGACCGCTTTGCTCTTCACCCAGCAATTCCCCTGCGCCACGAATTTCAAGATCGTGTGTCGCCAACGTGAAACCGGCACCTAAATGCTGAGATTCGGCAATAGCTTCTAATCTTTTTTGTGCATCTTTGGTCATTGTTTTCCAAGGCGGCGTTAGCAGGTAAGCATAAGCTTGGTGGTGTGACCGACCGACGCGCCCTCGAAGCTGATGCAATTGTGCTAGGCCAAATTTATCCGCTCGTTCAATGATGATCGTGTTTGCACTGGGTACATCGATGCCGGTTTCAATAATGGTGGTACAAAGCAAAACATTGAATCGCTTATGATAAAAGTCGCTCATGATTCGTTCAAGTTGGCGCTCTGGCATTTGGCCATGAGCAACGACCACTCGAGCTTCGGGGATTAAATCTGTTAAATACTGTTGCGTTTTTTCAATCGTACTGACTTCATTGTGTAAAAAGTACACTTGGCCACCTCGAAGTACTTCTCGCAGAATGGCTTCTTTAGTTAACGCATCGTCTTTCTCGCGAACAAATGTTTTTACGGACAGTCGTTTGGCTGGCGGTGTCGCAATGATGCTTAAATCGCGTACACCAGACATCGACATGTTCATGGTACGTGGAATCGGCGTTGCCGTGAGAGCGAGAATATCGACATTGGCGCGTAACGCTTTGATGGTCTCTTTCTGCGAAACACCAAATCGGTGCTCTTCGTCGACTATTAAAAGCCCTAAGTCTTTAAATTTCACTGACTTTTGTAAAAGCTTATGCGTTCCTATGACGATATCAACTTTACCATCGGCTAAAGATTCTAAGGTCGATTGTGTTTCTTTAGAGCTGTTAAACCGGCTGAGCACTTCTATTCTAAATGGCCAATCAGCGAAACGGTCTTGGAAGCCTTCAAAATGTTGCTGGGCCAACAGGGTAGTGGGCACTAGAATGGCCACTTGTTTTCCATTGTTGGCGGCAATAAAGGCGGCACGCATAGCGACTTCGGTTTTGCCAAAGCCAACATCACCACACACAAGCCTGTCCATTGGTCGCTTTTGACGCATATCATTGGTTACGGCATCAATCGCGATTTGTTGGTCTTCGGTTTCTTCAAAGCCAAAACCACTGGCAAACAATGCCGTATCGGTTTCATCAATAGTGAAGCCATACCCTTTTTGAGCTTCTCTGCGAGCGTAAATGTCGAGCAATTCTGCGGCTGTATCTCGGATCTTTTCAGCCGCTTTTCGCTTGGTTTTAGCCCAGCGATCATTGCCTAGCTTGTGAATAGGCGCGTAGTCAACATCGGCTCCTGAATATCGGCTGATTAAATGCAAACTCGATACGGGTACATAGAGATTACTGCCTTGAGCGTACTCGAGCTTTAAAAATTCTTGAGTTTGGCCGTCTATATCCAGTATTTCTAAACCCATATAGCGGCCGATACCGTGATCCAAGTGCACGACTGGCGTGCCAATGCTGAGTTCGGTTAAGCTTTTAATTACTTGGTCGCTATCGCTTTGTTCAGACGGTGTTCCTGGTTTACGTCGGCGTCGTTGCGCAACGTATTCGCCGAACAATTGCGTTTCTGCAATTAAGGTTATTTTGGCGTCCGTTAACGTCATGCCCGTCGATAGCGGGGCTACGGTTAACCCAATGTTTATATCTGGCTGCTCTAAAAAGGCGTGAATGTTTGTGCAATCGGTTGGTTTTACTCGTATTCGGGCCAGTAATTCACGCAGCGCCTCTCTACGTCCTGCGCTTTCTGCACAAAATAAAACGCGATGATCCGTTTCTTTTAGGAAGCATTCCAATTTGTTAAGAGGCTCTGTTGCCCGGTGATCAATTGGGTAAACAGAAGGCTTTTCTGTGTTTTGGTTGAAAGCTTGAGAATCGTCAAAGGCATGGTGCGAAAGCATTATCCGTGGAAATGCCTTTAAATGACCAAAGAAAACTTCTTGCGGTAAAAAGAGTTCGTTAGGTTCTAGAATTGGATTGAATACATCATGGCGACGATTTTCATATCGGTTTTGAATCTCTAGCCAATAGCGATCAAAAGTTTCATTGAGCTTTTCAGTCGTGACTATGGTTGTGTTGTTTGGGAGGTAATCGAAAAAGCTCGCAGTCTCTTCGTAAAAAAGAGGAATGTAATATTCGACTCCTGGGCTGGCGATACCTTGACTAACTTCTTTATAGAGTGTCGACTTGTTAAAGTCACAATCAAAGCGGCTCCTAAAAGACTGTCTAAAGTGGTTTATGCCCGCTTCCGTTAAAGGGACTTCACGTCCAGGTAGAAGGGTAATGCTGTTGGTTTGTTCACTTGTTCGCTGAGTTTCAGGGTCAAACCAACGAATAGACTCGATTTCGTCATCAAACAGCTCGATTCGAACCGGCTGCTCTGAGCCCATTGGGAAAACATCGAGCAGTGAGCCTCGCACGGCAAATTCACCATGTTCAAATACAGTTTCCGTTGCGCGGTAACCAGAAGATTGCAGTTGTTGCCGTTGCTGATCAATATTGAGTGTTTGACCAACTTGCCAATGAAAGTGGTTTCCTTGGATCGCGGAAACAGGGGGTAAGCGGTGGCTAATGTTTGAAACGGTGGCCAAAACGAGGCTGTTTGATTGGCTTGCTAACGATGACAGTACCGATAAGCGATCTGAAATAATGTCTTCATGAGGCGAAAAACCATCGTAGGGCAGTGTTTCCCAATCTGGAAAGGTCTGAATTGACCAGTCGTTATTTTGTCGTAGACAGGCTAAATCGGAGGCTAGAGATTCTAATTCGGCGGGGGAGTTCACAATACAAAAAATGGTACCGCCTTGCTGCTCAATAAGGTTTACGAGTAACAGTGCTTGGCTGCTTCCCGCTAAATTACCTATCTTTTTAATATCGCTGGCTTTATTCGGTGTCTTAAAAGTAAAAAATGTCATGACGAATAGGAAACAGTACTGTTCGAATGGAGTCGCGATTCTAGGTAAAAACTTACTCATGCGCGAGTATTCATTGAATATTTGTCAAATGAAAGTGGCCGACTACACTGAAGTGGTACAAAAATTAATCGGTCGAGTAAATTTTTTTAACCAAGCGGTAAAATACGCGCTGGCCTTATATAGCGCGGATCTTTATACTATCGCACGATTTTTTGGGAGGTGTTCGAGTAGCTGTGAACCACAGTGCACACGAATTACCTGAAAGCAATTTGACAACGAAGCGGTCATATTGGTTATAAACCAAGCAAAGATCTCGCGAAGTCAACGGATACTATAATTATGATAACCATCAAGAAAGGTTTGGATCTTCCGATCTCCGGCGCACCCCGCCAGGAAATTTCTGAAGGTCGACCCGTTAGTACGGTGGCTCTGATCGGGTACGATTACCACGGCATGAAACCAACGATGCTGGTACGTGAAGGCGATCAAGTCAAAAAAGGCCAACCTGTTTTTTCTGACAAGAAAAATGAAGGTGTCGTATACACTGCGCCAGCCTCGGGCGTTGTAAAAGAAATTAATCGCGGTAAGCGACGTGTTTTTCAGTCACTTGTTATAGAAGTGCAGGGAAATGACGCGGTCGAATTTAAAAAATTCGACAAGTCTGCATTGGCTTCTATCAGTGCTGAAGAGCTTCGAAGTCAGTTAGTAGAATCTGGCTTGTGGGCAGCATTGCGAACGCGTCCTTATTCTAAAGCTCCAGCCATTGATTCAGAAGCGGCCGCTATTTTTGTTCAAGCCATGGATACCAATCCACTTGCCGCAAATCCTGAAGTTATAATTGCCGAGCAAGCTGAAGCATTTGAGCTAGGTTTGGGGTTGTTAACTAAGTTGACGCAAGGCAAAGTTTATCTTTGTAAAGCGCCTGGCGCGTCTATTCCAACGGCCAGTGGCATACAAGTTGAAGAGTTCGGTGGCGTTCACCCAGCGGGCAATCCTGGTACTCATATCCACTTTTTAGAGCCAGTATCGGCGACTAAAACTGTTTGGACTATTGGCTATCAAGACGTAATCGCTATGGCGAACCTGTTTTTAACCGGTGAATTAGATATGAATCGAGTAATCTCGATTGCCGGCCCTCAAGTAAAAGAGCCAAGACTCGTGCGTACCCAGTTGGGCGCCGATTTAACCATGATTGCTCAAGATGAACTCAAAGACGGCGACAACCGTTTAATTTCAGGTTCTGTTTTTGGTGGTCGTACAGGTAAAGGTCCTTTGGCTTATTTAGGGCGTTTCCATACCCAATTGAGTGTGTTGGCAGAAGACTATTCTCGCCCAATGATTCACTTCTTACGCTTAGGCGTGAATAACCATTCTGTGAAACGTACGTTTATCTCTAGTTTGTTCAAAAACAAATTGTTCGATTTCACCACAACAACCAATGGTTCTGAGCGCGGCATGCTGCCAATTGGCCAGTTTGAGAAGGTTATGCCTCTCGATATCCTAGCGACTCAACTTTTGCGTGCCATTGTCACCGGTGATCTTGAAGGTGCTGAACAATTGGGTGCGTTGGAGTTAGATGAAGACGATATCGCGCTGTGTACTTATGTATGTGCAGGTAAATATGAGTACGGCCCAATTTTGCGGGATGTGCTAACTAAAATAGAGCTGGAGGGATAATTATGGGTCTTCGGGCTTTTTTAGATAAAATCGAACCTCAGTTTCACAAAGGCGGAAAATATGCGCCGTTGTATCCATTGTTTGAAGCGATAGACACAGCTTTATATAAAGTTGCATCCAATACGCATTCTTCGTCACATGTACGTGACGGCATGGATTTGAAACGTATGATGATTATGGTTTGGCTATTTGTATTCCCAGCCATGTTTTGGGGAATGTGGAACCTAGGGTTTCAAGCCAATACCGCTGTTGCCAGTGGTGCCGGTGTGTTTGCTGATACTTGGCGTGAAGCTATTATCGGCCTGATTGCCGGAAACGATCCTTCAAGCTTGTGGGATAACTTTGCTTTCGGCGCAGTCTACTTTTTACCTATTTATATCGTTACCTTCGCAGTAGGGATATTCTGGGAAATCCTCTTTGCCTCTATTCGTGGCCATGAAGTTAATGAAGGTTTCTTTGTTACTTCTATTTTATTCGCGTTGATTTGTCCGCCAACTATCCCGCTTTGGGCTGTGGCATTAGGTATTTCGTTTGGTGTTGTTATCGGTAAAGAGATTTTCGGTGGCACCGGCAAGAACTTCCTAAACCCGGCATTAACAGGCCGTGCGTTCTTGTACTTTGCTTATCCTGCTTCTATGTCGGGTGATGCTGTTTGGACCGCAGTCGATGGTTTTTCCGGGGCAACTGCGCTCAGCGTAGCTTTCTCGGATGGCTTGGTAGATAACATGATCGGCAGCCTAACTTGGATGGAAGCGTTCTTAGGTTTCCAACAGGGCTCAGTAGGTGAAGTATCTACTTTGATGATCTTGTTAGGTGGCTTCGTGCTTATGGTAATGGGTATTGTTCAATGGCGAATTGTATTGGGTGTAATGATCGGCTTAATTGCCACAACATTATTGTTCAATGTAACCGGCTCTGAAACCAATCCGATGTTTGCTATTCCATGGTATTGGCACCTAGTTATTGGTGGCTTTGCCTTTGGCATGATGTTCATGGCAACCGACCCAGTCTCAGCGGCCATGACCAATGCAGGTAAAATTTGGTTTGGTGTGTTGGTTGGCCTAATGACTATCTTAATTCGGGTCATTAACCCAGCATTCCCAGAAGGCATCATGTTAGCAATTTTATTTGCCAATATTTTCGCCCCAACGATCGATTACTTTGTTGTTCAACGGAACATCAAGCGGAGGTTAGCTCGTGGCTAAGAATAAAGACTCCATTCAATATATCTTTACGGTCGCTTTTGCCGTTTGTCTGGTTTGCGCAATTATTGTGGCATCGTCCGCGGTTGCGTTGCGCCCACTGCAAGTAAAGAATAAAGAACTCGACTTAAAACGAAATATCTTATCAGCGGCCGGCCTTTTAGTTGAAGGTAAAACGGTTGAAGAGCAGTTCGAGCAAATTGAAACACGGTTGGTCAATATTGAAACTGGTCAGTTTTCAACTGAGTTCGACGTGGATACTTTTGATCCAGTGAAAGCAATTTCTAATCCAGAAATTACAAAAGCACTGGGTAAAAAAGAAGACCCAGCAGGCATCAAGCGCCGTGAAACGTTTACTGAAGTTTATTTGGTGCGCGACAGTGCAGGTGAGCTCGATATTATCATTTTGCCGGTTCGTGGCTATGGCTTGTGGTCTACACTCTGGGGCTTTATTGCTCTTGAGAACGATCTGAATACGGTCGTGGGTTTAGGTTTTTATGATCACGCAGAAACGCCCGGCTTAGGTGGCGAAGTTGATAATCCTAAGTGGAAGTCAATGTGGCCAGGCAAGCAAGTTTATAACAATGGCGAAGCCGTCATAGGCTTGAAAAAGGGATCAATTAACCCGGCCAACGAGTTTGAAGCAAACCACAGAGTCGATGGCCTAAGTGGCGCTACATTGACGAGTAACGGTGTGACAAACCTTGTTCAGTATTGGTTAGGTGAAGATGGCTTCAAGCCGTTCTTAGAAAACCTTAAAGCAGGAGGAGCTTAATATGTCTGATACTAAAAAGATTTTGTTTTCTCCAATTTTTGAAAACAACCCGATTGCATTGCAAATCTTAGGTATCTGTTCGGCACTAGCTGTTACAACAAGCCTACAGGTTACGTTGGTTATGTGTTTAGCATTGACCACGGTTACTGCATTTTCTAACTTTTTTATCTCTTTGATTCGAAACTTCATTCCTTCGAACATTCGAATCATTGTTCAGATGACGATTATTGCTTCACTGGTAATTGTTGTGGACCAAATTTTGAAAGCCTTTGCTTATGATATTTCAAAGCAGCTGTCGGTCTTTGTTGGTCTAATTATTACCAACTGTATTGTGATGGGGCGTGCAGAAGCATTCGCAATGTCTAACCCACCACGTTCAAGCTTTATGGATGGCATCGGAAATGGTTTAGGCTACAGCGTTGTACTTATTTTTATCGCGGTAATTCGTGAGTTTTTAGGTGCAGGTAAGCTCTTTGGCATAACAATTTTGCCATTGGTCAATGACGGTGGCTGGTACATTCCAAATGGGTTGCTATTGTTGCCGCCGAGCGCATTCTTCATTATCGCTGGTTTTATTTGGTGGTTGCGTTTGTACCAAAAAGATCAGGTAGAAGCCGAAGACTATAAAATTGCCAAGAACGTAAATAAGGAGGCTCACTAATGGAAGGCCTAATCAGTCTATTTATCCGAGCTGTGTTTGTTGAAAACATGGCCTTGGCATTCTTCTTAGGCATGTGTACTTTCTTGGCTATTTCCAAGAAGGTATCCGCTGCCATTGGTTTGGGTGTTGCGGTTATTGTTGTTCAAGCGATTACTGTTCCGGTGAACAACCTTTTATACGTTTACGTATTACAAGAAGGGGCTTTGGCTTGGGCGGGTTTTCCTGAAGCTGATTTAAGTTTCTTAGGATACCTTAGCTACATTGGCGTAATTGCTGCGATCGTACAAATCTTAGAGATGGTACTTGATCGTTATTTCCCAGCTTTATACAACGCGCTTGGCGTGTTTTTACCACTTATTACGGTGAACTGCGCAATTTTGGGTGCGTCGTTGTTTATGGTGGAGCGTGATTACAACTTTAGCGAAAGCGTAGTTTATGGTGTCGGTGCAGGCGCAGGTTGGGCATTGGCCATTGTTGCGTTGGCCGGTATTCGTGAAAAGCTGAAGTACAGTGATGTACCAGAAGGCTTACGAGGCTTAGGCATTACCTTTGCAACGGTTGGTTTAATGTCGTTAGGCTTTATGTCTTTCTCAGGCGTTTCGCTGTAATACACCAAAGGGATTCAAATTATGACAACTGAAATTATTTTAGGCGTTGTACTGTTTACCGTCATTGTTTTGGCTTTGGTGGCAGTTATTTTGTCAGCACGTTCAAAGCTGGTAAACAGTGGTGACGTCGCCATTAATATTAACGATGACGACGATAAAAAAATTACAACAGCCGCTGGCGGAAAGTTATTGCAAACACTTTCAGCAAACGGTGTATTTTTATCATCCGCCTGTGGTGGCGGCGGTACCTGTGCGCAGTGTAAATGTAAGGTTTTAGAGGGCGGTGGAGAAGCATTGCCAACAGAGCAACCACATTTCACAAAGGGTGAATTACGAGAAGGCTGGCGTTTGTCTTGTCAGGTTGCTGTTAAGCAAGACATGAAAATTGAAGTTGAGCCAGAGTTCTTTGGCGTAAAGAAGTGGACTTGTACGGTTGAATCTAACCCGAACGTGGCCACATTCATTAAAGAACTTACGCTTAAGCTTCCAGAAGGTGAGAATGTTGATTTCCGAGCGGGTGGCTATGTGCAATTAGAATGCCCACCGCACGAGATTGAATACAAAGATTTCGACATTGAAGAAGAGTATCACCCAGATTGGGATAAATTTAATATTTGGCAGTACAAGTCTAAAGTGACAGAGCCAACTATTCGTGCTTATTCTATGGCGAATTACCCTGAAGAAAAGGGTATTGTTAAGTTTAATATTCGAGTGGCGTCACCACCTCCAGGTACCGATCATCCACCGGGTATCATGAGTTCATATGTATTTAACTTAAAACCAGGCGACACTATCGATGTTTACGGTCCTTTTGGTGAGTTCTTTGCCAAAGACACTGATGCTGAAATGGTTTTCGTAGGTGGTGGTGCTGGTATGGCGCCGATGCGTTCACATATCTTCGACCAACTTAAGCGACTAAACAGCAAGCGTAAAATTAGCTTTTGGTACGGAGCTCGCTCTATGCGCGAAGCTTTCTATCAAGAAGAATACGATATGCTGGCTCGCGAGAACGATAACTTTGAATGGCACCTAGCGTTGTCGGATCCTATGCCAGAAGACAACTGGGATGGTTATACTGGCTTCATTCATAATGTTCTTTATGAGAATTACTTGAAAGATCATGAAGCGCCGGAAGATTGCGAGTACTACATGTGTGGGCCTCCAATGATGAACGCAGCCGTGATCAAAATGTTAGAAGACTTAGGCGTTGAGAAAGATAATATCTTGCTTGATGACTTCGGCGGCTAACAATTAACAGCGAGAAATAAATGCGAAAGCATGTGTTATTCACTGTATTCAAAGCCTACCTTTTGGTGGGCTTTTTATCAGCATGCAGTTTTACTGAAAAAAATGAAATACAAAGCCTTTATGGTTATTCCATGGGCACCAGTTATCACATTAAAATTGTATCATCGTTGTCAAAATCGCAGCGACTGCAACTTGGTATAGAAGGCATTTTGTCTGATATCAACGCTAGAATGTCGACTTATCTGCCAAGTTCAGATTTATCAAAGTTTAAAGCAATTGATATAGGTGAAGTGCTTGATGTCAGTAGCCGAACCGCAGCCGTCGTAACGCGCGCGTTGGAAGTTTCTAACGCAACACACGGTTATTTTGACCCTACGATTGCGCCTTTAGTTGATTTATGGGGTTTTGGTCCATCTCCCGATGTGAGTGAAGAACCATCAGCATTTGAGATAGGTCAACGCTTACCATTGGTTGGGTATGATAATGTGAAAGTCATCTCCTCACAGGCCTTAAGTAAAACAGCGGCGTCTGAATTAGATTTGTCCGCCATTGCTAAAGGTTATGCTGTAGATTTAGTTGCTGAGTACTTGTTAGAAGAGGGAATTGAGCAGTTTTTAGTCGAAATTGGTGGAGAAATGCGCAGCGCAGGCGTAAAGCCAAATGACGAAGCTTGGCTCATTGCTATTGAAACGCCTACAGATGGCTTGCGTGAAGTGTTTGATGTACTTCCCTTAACGGATATGGCTATTGCCACCAGTGGGGATTATCGAAATTATTTTGAAACAAATGGTGTTCGATATAGCCATACCATAAACCCAAAAACAGGCTATCCTGTTAGTCATAACTTAGCATCGACATCGGTTATTATGCGAAATTGCATGGATGCAGATGCTTATGCAACGGCTTTTATGGCGATGGGATTAGAAAAAGCGTTAAATATAGCAAACGAGCAAAATATAGCGGCCTATTTTATCTATCGAGAAGACAAGGCATTTAAAGTGGCGGCATCTGATTCATTTGTCCGATTATTTGGACCTTTAGCCGTTAACTGAGTTTAAGTTTGGAGGCATTAAAATGTTAAATATGTTTATAGTGGTTTTTGCTTTTATGGCAATGTTTGTCATTGTGATGGCCGTAGGCGTTATTTTTGGTCGTAAACCTATTGCCGGTTCTTGCGGTGGCATGGCTGCGATTGGAATGGAATCTGAATGCGATGTTTGCGGTGGCGATAAAACCAAATGTGATAAAGACGATGCCTTTGAGGGCGAAGTTGAATCCAGTTCTGCTTTCTACGATGCAAGCGAGCCTAAATAATTACAGCTCTTAGGATTACTATGTCGAATTTTGATTACGATTTAATTGTTATAGGCAGTGGCCCCTCAGGTGAAAGCGCTGCTATGAATGGTGCAAAAGCCAACTTAAGGGTTGCGGTGGTTGACCTACGAGAAGAGGTGGGTGGCAACTGTACTCACCAAGGTACGATTCCTTCAAAAGCGCTACGTCACGCAGTTCATCAGGTCATGCGTTTTAATCGCAACCCGATGTTTCGTAATATGGCCGAACCTAAATGGCTGTCTTACCAAGACGTTCGAAAAACAGCCCAAAAAGTTATTGATCAACAAGTGGCAATGCGCGCACGTTTTTACGCACGCAACAACGTCGACTTAAAAGTTGGCGAAGCCAGTTTTGAAGACGACAATACACTTACTTTGGTACTCCCCGATGGTCAAACAGAAAAGTTTCGCGCTAAGAACTTTGTCATTGCTACTGGGTCTCGGCCTTACCGCCCACCAGAAATAGACTTCAACCATCCGCGAGTGTTTGATAGCGATACGATTTTAAATTTTGATGGTACGCCTCGGCATATAGTTATTTACGGAGCTGGTGTTATTGGGTGTGAGTATGCATCTATTTTTAATGGATTAGGGTCAAAAGTTGATTTGATCAACCCAGGTGAACGCTTGTTGGCGTTTATGGACGATGAAATATCAGATGCATTGTCTTATCACTTACGAGGCCATGGGGTAATGATTCGTCATGCCGAGTCTTTCAAAAGTGTAGAAGGGTTCGACGACCACATCATTTTAACGTTAGAGTCTGGTAAAAAGATCAAAGCGGATGCCTTTATGTGGGCGAATGGTCGAACCGGAAATACAGATAAATTAAACCTTGATGCAATTGGCTTACAAGCCGATGGTCGTGGTCAGATTAAAGTGAATGACCATTATCAAACCAGTGTAGAACATGTGTTTGCCGCAGGTGATGTGATCGGTTGGCCAAGTTTAGCCAGTGCCGCTTATGATCAAGGCCGTTCTGTATCTGGCGTTATCACCAACAATGGTACTTATCGTAAAATTAATTCTGTACCAACGGGCATTTATACGATTCCAGAAATATCGTCTATTGGTAAAACAGAGCGCGAACTGACCGAAGCAAAAGTGCCGTATGAAATTGGCAAAGCTTACTTTAAAGATACTGCGAGAGCTCAAATTACTGGCGAAGAAACAGGGGTCTTAAAATTACTCTTCCACAGAGAAACAACTGAGCTATTGGGAATTCATTGTTTTGGTGATCAGGCTGCAGAAATTTTGCACATTGGCCAGGCTATTATGGCGCAAACCGACGGTGGCAATACGATTCGCTATTTCTTAGAACATACCTTTAACTACCCAACAATGGCTGAAGCTTATCGGGTAGCTGCTTTAAACGGATTAAATCGAATTTTCTAATTTTAGAAAAAATTGGTTTTTTGCTGTTGGGCATACCGATGCACTCGAATAGAGGGGAGGTATGCCTCATCTTCTATCCTATTATCTGAACGTACTAATCGTTGCCTTTGCGCTGGCGGAGTCTGTGGTGGAATATTAAAGTCGGGCAGATCTATTTGACCCTCGTTAGGAAACAATAGAGGAAGAGATACATTAAGTGAACGCCGCTGTTTATTCGCAAACACAATATTAGCACGCAATACAGGCGCTTGCTTTTGCACTCGCGCTAAAGGTTCATTCGATGGCAAAGCCGCCAATCGCTCTAGTTGAATTTGAATGTGCGCAGACTCTGTATTGAGTTTGCACAGTAAGTCGTAAGCGTCTTTCGTCGTGATTTTTTGTATCGATCGACCGCTGGTGTACCAACTGAATCCAACTTTTTCGGGACGACTGACCACAAGAGGCAAGTGCCTGAACACTTGTTTTAGGTGAATTCTGGCAAGCCCGTCTCGGGTTAATTGATCGTTTAAAGTTTTATAGCGTTTGGCTAATCGTCCTTGAACGTCACGCCAAAAAGCAGAATCGTCCGCTTTGATTTTTTGGACTGTTTTACGAAATCGATCTTTTGCTAAATTGATCTCATTTGCATAAGTTATCTGGTGCGGTGTAATGCCTACTAACCCAGGATAGACGCGTGTTTCTCGGCCATCTTGGTCATCTTGATACCAAAGATCGAATAAAATATCTTCAATGGTAGAGCGGCTGTCTAAGTGATTCCACGGTGCGAGCCATAAAGTATTGCGGTCATCCGATAGCATTCTGGAAAAATCACGCATTGAATCTCGCAAAGCTTCAAATTGTTTATAGAGCTGAGCTTCCATTTTTATACCGTTATCTATTTTGATTTTAGATAAATTTACGCGAGGTGTACGTATTATTCAAGGAGAAGGTGCTGAAATGAAGATTCTCAGCACCGTTTTCTGAAGTATAAGCAGGGATTAACTTAAAAACTTAGATTTAACCAAGGCTTCTAGCGTTTCTGTATCTTTAATAAAGTTACGAATACCTTCAGCGAGTTTTTCCGTGGCCATGGCATCTTGATTCAACTCAATGCGGAACTGAGCTTCAGTAATTGCTGCTGGCGCTGGTTGAACCGCATCGTCGTATTTTAATAATGTTTTTAGCGGGCCTGTATCTTGACTGAGTTCTTCCAAAAGGCCTGGCGAAATAGTTAAACGATCACAGCCGTTCAGTTGTTCAATTTCACCGATATTTCGGAAGCTAGCACCCATAACAATGGTTTTATAGCCATGTTTTTTATAGAAGTTGAAAATTTCTTGTACGCTCAAAACACCTGGGTCTGTTTTCGCTGTGTAGTCTTCACCAGTCGATTTTTTATACCAGTCTAAAATTCGGCCAACAAAAGGGGAGATCAAAGTGACATTTGCATCAGCACAGGCGCGAGCTTGAGCCATTCCAAACAAAAGCGTTAGGTTGCAGTGAATACCTTCTTTCTCTAGTTCGGCTGCAGCTTGGATGCCTTCCCAAGTACTCGCCATCTTAATTAAGATGCGATCTCGCGAATAGCCCGCGGCTTCGTATAAAGCAATTAAAGCTTGTGCCTTTTCAATTGTCGCTGCTTTATCAAATGATAAACGAGCATCTACTTCCGTAGAAACATAGCCTGGTACCAATTGTAAAATTTCAACACCGACGGTCGTTGCAATTTGGTCCATAAATGCTTCAAACGATAAGTTGCTTTTAGCAAGTTTTTCAATATGAGAGTCAAATTGCCCGCTCTGAACGGCTTTAAGAATCAAAGAGGGGTTTGTAGTCGCATCTTGAGGCGCATACTTACTGATGGCTTCAATATCGCCGGTGTCGGCAACAATGATGGTGTTTTCTTGTAGCTGCTTTAATTTATTCATCATATCTCTGCTTTTATGGACTGTTTGGTCAAGTTTATGGCTTTTGTAACAAAAAGAGAAGCCTTTAGTCAGTTGAATTGATATTAAAAAGAATCAACCTTTATAAGCCCTATAGCATGTTCAAATACAGCAGCGGTAGATTCTGCTTTATGTATGTTTTCACTTAAATATCGTCGATATTGGCGCGAGCCTGGTTTTCCTGAATATAACCCAAGCATATGCCGTGCGATATACTTCAGAGGTTTACCTGCGGATACCTCTTGGTTAATCCAACTTATTAAAGCTTGGTTCAATGCTTGTGGAGATTCGAATGCGTCTTTAGAGCCGTAGTATAGGGAGTCGACTGTTCTTAGGCATAATGGGTTTTGGTACGCTTCCCGTCCTAACATTACACCGTCTAAACCCTTATTCATTAGCGCTAAGCCGTCTTCATGGCTCTTAATTCCGCCATTGATGACTATATTTAAGTGTGGGAAGTCCTGCTTTAACTTTATAACGCGATCATAATCTAAAGGGGGGATTTCGCGGTTTTCTTTTGGACTCAAGCCTTGCAATATTGCCTTTCGAGCATGGACGATAAACGTTCTACACTCTGAGATACTATGAACATGGCCAACAAAATCTCTCATAAAGTCGTAACTGTCCATATCATCAATGCCGATCCGGTGCTTAAGAGTTACTTCTATATCTGAAGCGTCCTGCATTGCTTTGAGTCCGTCGCCCACTATTTGGCTGTGCGCCATGAGTATTGCGCCAATCATGCCGTTTTGAACGCGATCACTCGGGCAACCCGCATTGAGGTTAACTTCATTGTATCCCCATTGCTGTGCCAACGTTGAGCAGGTTGCTAGGTCTTTCGGGTCATGGCCGCCTAGCTGTAGTGAAACCGGTTGTTCATCGGGGTTGAATCGTAAAAACCTTTCTTTATCACCATGAACGATCGCGCCAGTTGTGACCATTTCAGTGTAAAGTAGGGCGTTTTTTGTCAACTTTCGATGAAATTGACGGCATTCAGATGTTGTCCAATCCATCATGGGGGCAACCGAAAAAGGATGTTTGTAAAGCGTTTGTGTCATGAAATGAGAGTCTCAAGAATGTCGCAAGAAAAGATGGGCTGTAGTGACGTTGAATTATAAGAAATCCGAGCCAAACATCATAGGTATAACCTAAAATGTTTGAATATAAGGGTAACTCGTCAAAAATACGGCTATTTTTGAGACTTTGCTTTGAGTTTTAACGCTAAACCCTCATCCCCACTGGTAAAATGCCTCTTTAAAGGGTAATTTAAACCACTTGTAATCGATTTGTATTTATTTAGGTCATTGTTCGAGAAATAAGAACAAGTTAATAGGAACATCCATGAGTGCAATTTTTTCAAAAGACGCTATTAAAGGTGAGCTGGAAGCTACCATCCAACAGGCACAATCAGCCTTAGAAGGGTATAGCGAAGATGCATCGGAATTGTCTCATCTAGAGCAGGTTCAAGACTATGTCCGCCAGTTACGTGGCATATTCCAAATGTTAGAAGAGCCTGCTGCAATATTTGTTTGTGATGAAATGAACGCTGGGCTCAATTCCATGAGTTCAGAAGTTGATCAAGTTGCGAACTCAAATAAAGGGATTTTAGAAAGCATCAGCCAAGGGTTAGTCATTCTTAGCCGATATTTAGAGTTAATCAGTTTAAAAAACAAAGTGGTGCCTGCAGTTCTGTTGCCGGCCATAAACCAAATTCGAATCGCTCGTGGTGCCTCTGTCTTGGGAGAAGGATACTTTTTCGATTTCAGCTTTAAGGCTGGAAAGCCGTCTTCGGGGCAAAAAGTTCGCATTACACGAGAGACCATCACGGCTCTTAAAAAATACCGTCATATGTACCAAGCTTCTTTATTGCATATGATTCGCGGTGATCGAACCATTGGCGCAATGCGCTATATGGGTTTAGCTTTAGCACGCATTGATAAGCTATTGGGAACCATTCCTTGTGCGCCACTTTGGTGGGTTGCTTCTGGTGCTATTGAGGCGATGGTGCAAAATAACGCCTCTATGACGCCTACGAGAAAACGATTGTTTTCGCTTCTAGATAGAGAGCTAAAAAAGCTAATACTGCAGGCACCGGAATCGTTAAAGAAGTCACCGAGCATCCCGTTAATAAAAGAATTCCTTTATTTAATTGCCATTAATAAAAGTGACAGCTTAAAAGCACGGCAAGTGGCTAAGTTTTATAACCTACCCATTGTAGAGTATTCAGAAGCTATACTAGAAGAGCAGCGTCAGCTGTTATTTAGCCCTGGGTTAGGCGTTATGGAAAGCGTTGCAGAAGCCCTCAAAGATGATATCAATGCAATTAAAGATACTGTGGACCAAGTGGCGCGCGGCGGTAATTTTTCGGCAAAGGAATTAACGGAACGTCTTGTTAAAGTCGCAGATATTTACGTGATGTTAGGCTTGCAGAGCCCATCAAATGTCATGAAAAATCAAGCTAAAATTGTTGGTGGTTGGGCTGACAACGCGGCTCCAACGCATGAAGATTTGTTAAATATTGCCGATGTCGTGTTATACGCTGAGAGTGCCTTATCTCGATTGCTTCAAGGTCAGTCTCAGTTAGATCAAGAAGGCGACAATAAGGCATTTAAAGCGCAAGTGCATGAAGCAAGAGTTGTATTGATCGATGAGTCTGAATCTGGTTTGGCCTTAGCGAAGCGTTCTATTTCTTCTTATATGGATTCAAATGGCGATAAATTGCATTTGGCGAATGTAGTGCCCACTTTAAATGGCGTTCGTGGGGCTTTGGTTTTTTTGAGCAGTGATCAAGCCGCCGACTTAGTTGGGCGAGCCATTGCATTTGTAGAGCGTGACCTACTCGAAAGTGGTACTTTGATTAATGGTAAGCAATTGGAGTTGTTTGCCGATGCGCTGTCGAGTTTAGAGTTTTATTTGGAAGGGTTATTAAGCGGTAATGATAATCTTGATATTCTGAATTTAGCGGTTCATTCGCTTAAGTCATTGCATGTATAGATAAGTCGTGGGCACTAAAAAGGGCGATTGATCGCCCTTTTTTTATGCGTTTAGACAATCTTAAATTCCGAAAAGATCCGATAAACGAGTTGCTAACATCATATCGCCTTCTGTGCGTAATCGGCCAGCCATAAAAGCTTGCATGCCGTTTAGATCACCACTTATGATCTCTTCTAAAGTCGCGTGATCCATGATCAAGGTAACAGTTGGGTCATTATGTTCACCTTCTGCAAGCTTGCAGGCGTTGTCTGCAACAACTAAGTGAAACGTTTCACCATCTACATTGAATTGAAATACAACATCTAACCCTGCAGCAGCAGAGGCATTGAATTTAGATTCTATTTTTCCAAACGCTTCAGCGATTGCACTCATATTTACGCTCCTAAACATACTTTTGTCGGTTGACAGCATCAGTGGCCTGCCTGCATTGTATGTGTTGATGGAATGAAAAATCAAACAAATGTTTTAAACAATAGTTTTAAATTGATGGAGAATGCTATTTTGTGGTCCGATTATTTCCTTTACCTACTAAAAACAGTCACGTTCTTGGTGGCATTTATAATTATAGTGGGCGTTTTAATAAAAGCCTCTAAATCTGAATCCGGCGGTGCTGCCAAAGGTAAATTATCTACTGTATTCTTAAATAAGCAGTGGGAAAGCCTAAAGAGTCATATGCAGCAGAATATGCTGTCTAAAAAGGCACTCAAAGCGCTGGAAAAAGACGAAAAAGCCAAAAAGAAGCAACAGGCTAAAGCTCCAGAAGACAAAGAAAAGGCTTTCAGTATCTTATTTAAAGGTGACATACAGGCTTCACAAGTCGAGTCTTTGAGAAGAGAAGTGACCGCTATTTTATCGATTGCTGAACCAGGGCAAGAAGTTGTTGTCAGTCTAGAAAGCCCAGGAGGAGCAGTTTCTGGGTATGGTTTGGCGGCATCTCAACTGATTCGATTAAAAGAAGCCGGTTTAAAATTGACCATTTGCATCGATAAAGTTGCGGCAAGCGGTGGATACATGATGGCTTGTGTTGGCGATAAAATTTATGCAGCACCGTTTGCCATTGTCGGTTCTATAGGCGTGTTAAGCCAAGTACCTAACGTTCATCGTTTTTTAAAGCGATTTGATGTAGACGTAGACGTTTTAACGGCCGGTAAACATAAAGCGCCATTAACTCTAATGGGCAAAAACACAGAAGAAGGCCGTCAAAAGCATTTAGAAGATTTAAACGCTATTCATCAACGGTTTAAAACATTGGTATCCTCGCAACGTGAGCAGCTAGATATCGATGCCGTATCGGAAGGTGATTTTTGGTTGGCCGAAGATGCTATAGAGTTGAATTTGGTAGATGAGATCAAAACCAGCGATGAGTACTTACAGTCTTTAGCAGCCTCAAAAGACGTCTATCGCGTTACTTGGGAGCCACAGAAGTCTTTGGAGCAACGTCTTAAGGGTGCCAGCAGCGCATTCTTTGAAAGTGCAGAGGCGCTGCTTAAAAAGCGTTGGTTGCCTTAAGTTTATTGAATCTGAGTAACATCTACGTATAAAGTTAAGCGATCGCCGGGTTGAAGGTATTTACCGGTGATCGTATTCCATTTTTCGATGTCTTTGATTCGAACGTTAAACTTACTGGCGATTCGAGATAATGAATCGCCACTTCTAACAACATACCCCACCTTACGAACCACTTCGCGGTCTTGCATGCTAGCGATCGCATTATTTGTAGTTGTGTTGGCGCTTGGTGCCGTCCAGATGGCCAGCTTTTGCCCAGGTCGAAGAATGTCTTTGGGAGCCATATTGTTCCAACGAGCTATGCTTTGAACGCTCACGTCAAACTTTTGAGATATATCCCAAAAGGTATCGCCGCTTCGTACAATATAATCCGTGCGTTGCTTACTGCTGCCCGAAAGAGCATTTTGCTTAACCTTTAAGCGGTTATCAGCGCTGAGAGAATAATAATTATCACCTTTACTGGCTACGGGGATTAATAAAGTATCGCCTGCGCGGATTAAATTACCACGAATCTTATTAACGTCGCGGATTACGTCTACCGTTACTTCATAGTTTTTGGCGATTGAAAGGAGAGAATCTCCGGGTTTAATTGTGTGTCGTTGCCAGGTTAATCGGCTGTCGGCCGGTAGGTTTTTAATATTTTCTTCAAAAATTTCTTTGTTGTCAGCGAAAACTAATAAACGGTCCGGGCCGTCAGGGTCTGTAGCCCATCGATTGTAGCCTGGATTAAGTAAATAAATTTCACTGAGTTCCATATCGGCT
The DNA here is from genome assembly GCF_030409715.1 of Reinekea marina. Lineage (NCBI taxonomy): Bacteria > Pseudomonadati > Pseudomonadota > Gammaproteobacteria > Oceanospirillales > Saccharospirillaceae > Reinekea > Reinekea marina. Next base: position 2,293,320 of record NZ_JAUFQI010000001.1, on the reverse strand, counting down.
AAGGTCGCAGCCTGAGCAAGATCGATTTGGCCGCCTGGCGTTACTTCAGCAAAAAACGGCTCATTTGGCACAATGGGAAGTTCTACACCATATACATCGGGGCTGTGAAATAGTTTAGCCAATGCAAACATTTTCGGAACATAGGCTTCCGTTTCACGCGGTAAATCTAAATGCCAAAAATCGGTTGGTTTACCAGCGGCGCGATTTTTACGTTGCGCTTTAAATACCGTACCAGGTCCAGAATTATAGGAAGCCAATGCTAAAAGCCAGTCGCCATCGAACATCCTTTGCAAATCGTCTAAGTAGTCAAGTGCTGCGCGGGTAGATTCAACTACATCCCTACGGCCGTCATACCACCAGTTTTGCTTTAAACCATACATTTTGCCTGTAGACGGAATAAACTGCCACATTCCTGCTGCGCTGCCGTGTGAGTACGCAAATGGGTCAAAAGCAGATTCCACGATTGGCAATAGAGCCAAGTCCATCGGCATATCTCGCTTTTCGATCTCTTGAACGATGTGATACATGTATCGTGATGCGCGATCGCTAACTCGGTTAATATAGCTTTGGTGTTTGGCGTAATACATTAATTGTGCGGTGATGCGTGGGTCTTCAACCGTGAGGTCAAATACGAAGCCTCGACGTAAAACCTGATACAAGTCGTCAGGGTATTTTGCATATGGATCTGGGCGAGATAAGTCGAGAGGCTGTTCCCAAGCTAATTCGTAATCTGTTAGCTGGTCTTTTGTTTTAGCGGCATAGTGGTAGTTGATGATATCGGTAATGAGGTCTCTTTCTAAGGCTTGAATAGCAGATTCGGTCCCTGAATCTTGATTGATCGTAAGGTCGTTTTCTGAAACTAGGGTGTCTTCACTAGTCATCGACGTTTGTGTCGGTATCATCTGGCAACTTACAAGTGCCAGAGCCGATATAAACAGGGTTATATTTTGAGTAAAATTCATTAAGGATCGATTCTGTTATTTGTGACTGTGAATGAGATGAGGGATAATTCTATTTTTGATTCGGCTCAGGCGCAAGGTGTTGAAAAGTAAAGAGAGGCTTAGTTGGTTAAACGATTAAAGCGGCGATTTAAACAAGTTTATCGAAAAGGTCCTGAAAGTGCCGCAGAGCAGGAGTTAGCGCTGTCTCATTGGTATACCACAGGCCTGGGCGAGATTTTAATAAATGCTGAAAAATCGTTGGTATCTCGGGCTGTGTCGGGTCGTTTTGCCTCGGTAATGGTGCAATTAGACTCGGGTCATCATGATGCATTGTTTGAAAAACGTTTATTTGGATCCGGTATTATTGTGTCTCAACTTGAGCACCGCGCGCTTTGCCCCTCTGTTCAGGCTGAGCCTGAAAGCCTACCCTTTGAACCAGAAAGCGTTGATATGGTGTTAATGCATCATACATTAGACGTTTGCGATGACCCGTATCAAGCCGTAAGGGAAGGGGCAATTGCACTAAAACCAGGTGGTTTACTCATAGTAATAGGTTTTAATCCCTTTAGTTTGTGGGGGCTTATGGCCTTGATAAAAGGCCGTAGAAAGTCGGCTGGGGTTTGGAGTTCTCGATTTATAAGAAGCGGTCGAGTTGAAGATTGGATGCATCTGCTCAATTTTGAATTAGAACGCCACGAGCGTCATATTTTTATGCCTCCTATTTTGAAACCTAAAAAACTTACCCAAAGTGAACGACTCTCAAAGCTATTTCGCAGTATTTTTCCATTTGCCGGTTCGGTTTATCTGTTAGTGGGCTATAAGCAAGTGTATGGCAAGTTGCCGCCATCTCACTCTACAATTAAAAAAGGCTTTCTCGATGCCTCATTGGGCGGCCAAACAACAGCAAGGACAAAAGTTTGAAGAATTCAGTAACGATCTACACCGATGGAGGCTGCCGAGGTAATCCAGGGCCTGGTGGCTGGGGCGCTGTGCTATTGTGGGGTGATCAGCAAAAAAAGCTGTATGGAAGTGAGCCTGATACTACTAATAATCGAATGGAATTATTGGCTGCTATCGAAGGGCTGAATGCACTGAAGCGTAGAATGGAAGTCAAGTTATACACCGATTCACAATATGTGAAGCAAGGAATTACCAGTTGGATCACCAACTGGAAGAAAAATGGCTGGAAAACAGCCAGCCGTAAGCCCGTTAAAAATCAAGACTTATGGATAAGGTTAGATGATCTCATGACGCAACATGATGTAAGTTGGCATTGGGTTAAAGGGCATGCGGGCGATCCGATGAATGAATTGGCCGATCAATTAGCAAACCAAGCAATGGATGAGTTGGAAAAACAATGAGACAAGTAGTGCTCGATACCGAAACAACCGGTTTAAACCCTAAGAAAGGTGACCGTATTCTAGAGGTTGGGTGTGTTGAAGTTATTGACCGCAAGATTACGGGAAAAACTTTTCATCATATTATCGACCCAGAGCGAGACATCCCTGAAGAAGTGGTGCGCATTCATAATATTGATAATGAGCGCGTAAAAGGCTGCCCAAAGTTTCGAGAGGTAGCTGATGAGCTTTGGCAGTGGCTTGAAGGCGCAGAACTCGTAATCCATAACGCGGCTTTCGATATGGGTTTTTTAAATGCAGAGTATGAGATTTTAGCCAAAGAACGGAATCAACCTTTTAAGCCGCTTGAATCGGCGTGCACGGTTCTGGATACGCTTAAAGTAGCTCGAGAAAAACACCCAGGTTCTAAAGCATCGCTCGATGCATTATGTAAACGTTATGGCATTGATAATTCTCATCGAACCTTTCACGGAGCATTACTCGATTCCGAGATTCTAGCTGATGTTTATTTGATGCTCACGGGTGGTCAAACAGATTTACTGCTTGGTGATGAAGAAGATGAGGATGAAGAGACCGACGAATCAGCATTGGTAAATTTAGGTGAAGTTCAAGGGGCGCTTATTGAAGTCGCCCCATCTGCAGAAGAGCTTGAAGCTCATCAAGCGTTTTTAGACATGCTGGCGAAAAAAACAGGCCAACCTATTCAATGGCCTAAGTAAGATTTTAAAATTAGGGCGTTTGTTAATGGAGATTATGACAAACGCCCAATTTATAGGCTAATGAATGGAGCGTCGAATTACACCCACGTATAGACCTTCAATTTCGAAATCTTCTTGACCTAAATTAACAACAATAGGTGAAAAGTCTTCATTTTCAGGGTGTAGCGTGACAACACTGCCTTTTTTCTCGTAGCGTTTTACCGTTACGTCTTCACCTACACGAGCAACAACGATATCGCCATTTTTAGCCATATTGGTTTTATGAACGGCAATTAAGTCGTCTTCTAAAATACCGATATCTTTCATACTTAAGCCCTGAACTTGCAGTAGGAAATCGGCACTTGGTTGAAACAAAGACTTTGGTAAATCCATATATTCTGCGATTTGTTCAGTCGCCAATATAGGGGAGCCTGCTGCAACGCGGCCTATAATAGGTAAGCCGGTTTCGGATTCGGGTAAGCGAATTCCACGACTGGCCCCTTGTACAATTTCTATATGGCCTTTGCGGGCTAATGCTTTAATATGTTCTTCTGCGGCATTGGGTGATTTGAACCCAAGTGTTTTTGCTATTTCCGCACGGGTAGGTGGGTAGCCCGTTTCATCAATATGATCTTTGATGACGTCTAAAACTTGTTGTTGTCGAGCGGTCAATTTATCCATGGATTTCCAGCCTGTTTTTATGTACAGTATCTGGGATTATATACAGCTAAGCCATTGTGTAAAGGGTTTATTTCATTGAAAAGCAGCAGTCGTTTTTTCCCGGTTGAAATTATTCGCGCTGAAGTTCGCGATACTTATTTTGAAGATACTTATTCAGTTAAGCCTAACAACAGTTCCGATAAAACCGTTGAAATATCGCTTATACATTTGCAACCGAAAATTAACGCTAAATCTAACCAGGTGCTATTGATTCATGATGTTTTTCAAACGCACTGGCAATTTGATGAACCGCCGTACAGTTCATTAGCGAACCAATTGTTAGAAGCAGGTTTTTCTGTATGGCTGATGGATTGGCGCGCACATGGTGCATCGAAGAAAAATAAAGATGATTCGCAAAACTATTTATTAAATATGGCGCAGTACGATTTACCCGCCGTAGTTCAGTTTATAAATGAAAAACGCAATGCCCCGATCCAGATGATCAGTATAGGATACGGCGCTCAAATGGCTTTGCATTCCATTAACTATACGTTACCTATTGCGCACTATTATTGCGTCAACGCTAAACCAGTCAAAAGTAAAAAGCGCTACTGGATCCCTGGCATTAAATTGTTAAAGCGATTAAAACTTGTCGGTAAATCTTGGATAAAAGGTGCGGGTACTGAGTTTGAACATCAGTCTTTTTTCCGACACGAACTCAAGCGCCATGGGTTATTGTCATCGTTCACGTTCAAAGAAGGTAAAGAAGCGTTGCAAGCGATGAAGGGTGTTGCCAATACCATCGTTTGGGTTGCTACAAATAAAAAAGGGGTGGCGTTGGCTAAGCGCCACCTCAAGCAGCAAGCCCGAGTGCAGCGCATTCTAGAGAAGGATGTAACCCCCACATTGCTAGAACTAGTTATTAAGCAATCTTAGCGGTTAATCGCGTCGTAATTTATCTGAGACGGCTATAGGGTTATGAAAATTAAATACAATGATATAGCTGGAAATAGCAAAGGTTGCAATGGCTGTAGATTGAACTAATACCGCTGACTTCTCAGACATTAACGCTGCGCCCTGGGCAATAAAGGTCACCAGTAGCGAAAACTCACTTATCTGACCTAACCTAAAGCCAATATCCCATGCTAAATGGTTTGATTCACTTAACCGGTGCAGTAAAAACCGGAATATGATTGGCTTGCCGACTAGCACAGTAGCGGTTAGCACTAATACTGGAACCCAAACATCTGCAAGTACTGCAATGTTTAATTGTGCGCCTAAGGTGAAGAAGAAAAGTATTAAGAAAAAATCCCTTAATGGTTTTAAATTGAGAGCAATAAATTGCGATATGGGGCTGCTTGCTAAGCTAATACCCGCGATGAAAGCGCCTATCTCGTATGATAACCCAAGTAACCCGTGAGCTAGCTCGCCAATGCCCAGGCACCAACCAATGGTGAGTAAGAATATATATTCCTGGAAGCGATCGAATTTACTGAACAAAGGTAAAATAACAAATTTAACCGCAGTAAAAGTAATGGCCGCTAAAATAGGTAGCATGATAAGTGGTTTTATCATGGAATACACATCGGTCGTGCCGCTGCCAAGGCTTTCTATTGCCAGTAACACCAAAATTGCAACGAAATCTTGAATGAGCAAAATGCCCACCATAAGCTCACCAGAGTGTTTATGGTGCAGTACGGTAGTAGGTAAAAGTTTAATACCAATGATCGTACTCGAAAACATTAAACACAATCCGATAATGATCGCTTCACTGGTAGGAAACCCCATTATATTGGTTACCGTAAAGCCAATTAAAACAAACGCCACGCAACTAACAATACCAACAACGACACTTTTCTTTAGCGTCGATATTAAATTAGAAAGCTGCATATCAAGCCCAAGTAAGAACAGCAAAAATATAATGCCAATCTCGGCCATATCGGTTAAAAGCTGGGTGTTTTCTACGACGGAAAACCCAAATGGCCCGACAATTACGCCTAATGCGATGTACGCAATAAGCAGCGGTTGTTTTGTGTAGAGAGCGAATGTGGCAAAAATTGCCGCACCCGTAAAAATAAGGAAGAAAGAAAAAACCATAGTTTAATCGTTTAAATACAGTAGAGGATACAAGTTAAGAGTAGGGCACTGGTAGGTGATGTACCAGTGCCCTTTTATAATAATGCTTAATTTCTTGATCTCAATGCCGTTGAGATCTTGTTGCTGATGTTTTTAAGCAAGGTATCGGTGGTTTTCCAGTCAATACAAGCGTCGGTTACTGATACGCCATAGGTCATATCCGAGAGTGACTCTTTTATTTTTTGATTGCCAGCTTCAATATTACTTTCAATCATAATGCCGATAATAGACTTATTGCCTTCTAGAATTTGGTTGGCCACATTTTCAGCGACTAGCGGTTGGAGATTGTGATCTTTGTTGGAGTTTGCATGAGAGCAATCAACCATAATATTGGGAGTTAGCTTGCCTTTAATGAGCTCTTCTTCGCAAAGCGCGACTGAAACAGAATCATAATTTGGCTTGCCATTACCACCTCGCAATACAACATGGCCATATGCATTTCCTTTCGTTTTAATGATGGCCACTTGACCGTCACCATTGATACCTAAGAAATTGTGACCAGAAGACACGCTGTTAAGCGCGTTAATCGCAACTTCTAAGCCCCCGTCAGTACCATTTTTGAAGCCAACAGCGCTCGATAAGCCGCTGGCCATTTCACGGTGTGTCTGGCTTTCTGTGGTACGTGCGCCAATAGCCGACCAGCTGATTAAATCTTGCATGTATTGAGGTGAAATTGGGTCCAGTGCTTCAGTCGCTGTTGGTAAACCAATCTCAGCAATATCGAGTAGCAATTTACGACCTATATGTAATCCTTCTTCAATTTTGAAGGAGTCGTTCAAATGCGGATCGTTGATTAACCCTTTCCAGCCAGTTGTGGTACGTGGTTTTTCAAAATAAACGCGCATTATGATAAGGAGGTCATCTTTAACTTCATCGCTGAGCTTTTTTAGGCGACGTGCGTAGTCGAGTGCTGCTTCGGTATCGTGAATTGAACACGGGCCTACTACAACCATTAAACGGTCGTCTTTACGATCTAAAATATTTCTAACAGCGCTTCGGCCTTCTGCTATGGTGTTATAGGCAGAATCTGAAATAGGCAGTTCTTTTTTAAGATCACTCGGTGTAATAAGGATAGTTTGACTATCAACATTGAGGTTATCAATTGGGTTCATAATAATTTTGCGCTTGTGTGTTTGTGTAGTATGTAGGCTCTATCATAAAGTGGTAAAGTTATAATTACAACCTGTATATAAATGTTTACGGAGTTTGAATGGCCGTTAAAAAAAGTAAGTTTAAAACGATCGTTATCCCAATAATACTTGCCTTAGGTTTTACCTTTGCCATGGTTTTAGCGGTAGATGAAATGGTCGCAAATCAAGGTGAATACAGGCCTTCAGTCTGGGATGTATTAAATGGCCGAGGTGAGTTGCCTCAAGGTCGTGCTGAAGTGAGTCAACAAGTTGCAATTCAAGTATGCAAACAAGAGGCAATAGATTCCTATGGCCGAGATTTAATGCAAACTAATTTTGATAAACGATCATCACGTTATAATTCTGAGTTAAAGGTTCATACGGTTTTTGTGAATTTACGAGTTAAAGATCAAGAAGATTTAGATCTTTACATTCGATGCGATGTATCTGCTGTGAACCGCCAAATGCTCGAAACTCGAATCAAAGGTGGTAAGGGCTTTGGTTTTTTTAAAAAGTAAGCGCTTAAAAAATGGCGTACTTTAATCCTAAGCCTAAAAGCAGCCAAGCAAGAACTGGCTGTAAAATGGCCGAAGGTACTTTTTGGGTTAACTTCGAACCAATCTGAATGGCAGGTATCGACCCCATTAAAAGGGCGCCCAATAAGAAGAAATCAACGTTGCCTAATTGCAAATGTACTAGTCCGGCAACAAATGTCAGGGGTATGGCATGAGCAATATCGGTACCGACAATTTGGCTAGGCAAAAACTTTGGGTACAAAATTAACAGTACCGCGGTCCCGATAGCCCCCGCACCAACCGAACTGAGAGTGACCAAAACACCGAGAATGGCTCCTATCGCCCACAATTTTACAGCTTGCCTACTTGTTTGGTTGCCTTCTGTATCGTCTCGTGATGTTTTCATGAGCTTGTTTTTAAATAAGATGGCTGAGGCTGTTAAGATCAGCATAAACCCTAACGCGGTTGTTAAAATGTGGGTATAAGAGCCATTGTCATCAAACCAATAGGTTAATACTAGGCCGGTTAAGACAGCAGCGGGCAAGCTACCAGCCGCCATTGTTAACGCAATTTGCCAACGAATATTGTTCATCTTATGATGGCTATAAAGGCTGGAAGACTTAGTAATAGCGGCATACCAAAGGTCTGTGCCAATGGCAATTTGTGGTGGAAAACCAAAAAGCAACAATATAGGTGTCATCAGTGCACCACCGCCAACGCCTGTCATGCCCACAATGAGCCCGACTGCTGCGCCTGCTGCTATAAACAAAAGTATTTCCATAACCATCCAAAAAGGCATAAATTAACAATGTTGTTAATCTAACCTGTATGGTGTATTTCTAAAAAGAATAGTTATTGATATTTATATAACTAAAATGTAACTTAGGATGGTGACAAACATTTCTACATACCACTAGGGTAAGGGATTGGTTCAATGAAGCTACAACAACTCCGATATATTTGGGAAGTTGCGCATCACGATCTAAACGTAAGCGCTACCGCACAAGTTTTGTATACCTCTCAGCCGGGCATCAGTAAACAAATTAGATTACTAGAAGATGAGCTAGGTATAGAAATCTTTGCGCGCTCTGGCAAACACCTTACAAGGGTAACGCCTGCCGGTGAAGCCGTACTCAAAGTGGCGGGTGAAATACTCGGCAAAGTTGATTCAATTAAGCAAATTGCACAAGAGCACAGCAATAATAAAAAGGGCAGTTTAAGCATTGCCACCACCCATACCCAAGCTAGATATGCTTTACCCGAGGTTATCGAGCATTTTATTGAAGACTTCCCCGATGTCTCACTTCACATGCATCAAGGAAACCCACTTCAAATTGCAGAAATGGCTGCAGATGGCACTGTTGATATGGCGATTGCTACAGAAGGTATGGATCATTTTTCTGATTTAGTGATGATGCCTTGTTATCGTTGGAACCGCTCATTGGTGGTTCCGCGTGACCATCCTTTGGCGAAAAAGGGCAGTATCTCATTAGAAGATGTGGCCGCATTCCCATTAGTGACTTATGTTTTTGGTTTTACCGGTCGTTCTAAATTAGACGATGCCTTTATTGCACAAGACTTAAAGCCCAAGGTGGTTTTTACCGCCACCGATGCCGATGTCATAAAAACATACGTTCGTTTAGGCTTGGGTGTAGGTATTTTGGCGCACATGGCGGTAGATCCGGAAACTGATCGAGACTTAGTTAGCATTGATGCTAGCCATTTATTTGAGGCCAGCATCACTCGTTTGGGTATCCGCAAAGGAACATTTATTAGAGGTTATATGTACCGGTTTATTGAACGTTTTGCTCCTCATCTTGATAAAGCGACAGTTGAAGCTGCGATGGCCGTCGCTAATAAACACGAACTAGACGAGATGTTCAAAAATACCTCTTTGCCAACCTACTAAGGTTGGCTCATATTTCCAGCGTGTAAGCCACATTCTTTTTGTGTGGCTTCTTCCCACCACCAGCGGCCTTCTCGCTCATGCTGGTTTGGCAAAACCGCTTTCGTACAAGGCTCACACCCAATACTTTTAAATCCTTTGCTGTGCAGTTCGTTGTAAGGTATCTCCATAGCTCGAATATAATTCCAAACCTCTTCAGAAGACCAGTTTGCCAATGGGTTGTACTTAATGAGTTGGTCTGTTTTACCCTTGAAAGCCGTGTCCACTTCTACAGTTGCAATGCTGTTTCGGGTGCCAGGGCTTTGGTCTTTACGCTGACCAGTGATCCAAGCATCTAGGTTAGATAGGGCGTTTCGAAGCGGAGCGATTTTACGTACGCCACAACATTCTTTATGGCCATCCTGATAAAAGCTAAATAAGCCTTTTTCATTGGTAAATGCTTGCAGGGCACTGGCATCCGGAGAATAGATTTCAATACGAATGCCATATGTCTCGCGCACTTTTTCCAAATATTGATACGTTTCTGGGTGTAAGCGACCGGTATCGAGTGTGAAGATATGAACATCTTTTTTAAGCTTAACGGCCATGTCTATCAGCACTACATCTTCAGCACCACTGAAGCTGATGCCGATATTGCTATGTGTAGCAAGAGCGTGTTTTATGATATCTCGAGGCGATTTCGCACTGAGCTCGAGGTTTAATTCGGTTATATTTTCCATAATTGCTGCCAAAATTTGAATTGACCTGACTCTAGCACGGTCGCATCATTTCTAAAAATAACTGTATAAGATAAGAATATTACATAACGATTGGTTATAAGGTGTTTTCAGACAACGCATCGAGAAGGCGTTGAATTTTTAATTCACTTTCTTGGTACTCGCTGTCTAAATCACTGTCGTATACAAGGCCGCCACCGCCGCTGCAAGTAAGCTCGTTGCCTCTTTGCGTAAGAGTCCGAATCATAATGTTGCTGTCTAAATAACCTTCAAAAGACAAGAAAAACGCAGTGCCACAATATTGCCGCCTTTGCACCACTTCTAGTTCATCGATGATCTCCATGGCGCGTTTCTTCGGCGCACCTGTAATCGAGCCACCGGGAAAAGCATCTTTTAAAATATCCAAAGGGTGGCTAGTGGGCAGCTTTCTAGCACGTATACTGCTGACTAAATGGTGAACATTTTTAAAAGATTGCAATTCAAACAACTTATCAACAACGACTGAACCTGGCTCTGCATTCTTGGCTATGTCATTACGAAGCAAGTCTACAATCATTAAGTTTTCAGCTTGGTCTTTTACGCTGTTTTGAAGTTCTATTTTTAACCGCTCATCGGCTTGGGGTGTAATGCCGCGGGCACGAGTCCCTTTTATAGGCTGTGTGAAAATGGTGTCGCCCTTTACTTGCAAAAAGCGTTCAGGAGAAACGCTCATAACCGCAACGTCATCAACCGCTTGGTAAAATGAGAAGGGCGCTGACATGGACCTTAACAGTTTGCAGTAGTTGGCCCACGGTGTGACATTGCTGGTGCTAGACCATTGCCGAGTGAGGTTGGCTTGATAAATATCGCCAGCGTATATGTAATCTTTCACCTTCTTAAATGCACGGCAATAGTGTTCATAGCTCATACTGCATTGCCAATGTAAATTGCTATTATTTTGCTTGGTCTGATTGTCCTTTTGTTCCGTGTTTGAGCTCGCCCATTGCTCTATTTTTTCTTTAATGCCTGTTGGGCATTCAGAGCGGATAAATACTTCGATGGTTTGGTTGTTGTGGTCAACCTTACAGGCCCAATGATACAGGCCCACCGTTGCAAGGGTTTTATCTTCAGTTGAACAGGCGTGTTTCGTTGCAACGCCTTGTGTTTCCAAGCCTATCTCATAATTAAGATGCCCAGCTAGCCCTCCCGTAAACAGGCCTTTTGAAGGGGTATTCGCCGGCTCGCCGAGTTTTGACTTTAAAAGCTCGAAATAATCTCTGACAAGGTGTTCCGTTTCGCCTGAGAAACAGCTTACTTGGCAGCTATTTTGACCTAAATACTGATAGGTTTCAGTAGGCCAAGCCGAAAACCACTCTTCTCCAGCCTTAGATTCAGGACCATTATGAAACCATATAAAGCCATTTTCTGACGAAAGTGTCTGAGTAAGTACGATGACATCGGATAAATAGTCTAAAGTGATAACTTGCAATACAGAATCCAGTTAAGTAAGCGACAATCATAATAAATGGCCTATGGCCTTTTGTTGTGGCGCTAGTTTACACCAGAGTGGTATGAAACTTCTAAAGATTAGGAGAGTTAAATGAGTATATTGTTGGTCGTTGATGCCGCCTGCGATTTGCCAGCTACCTTTGTAGCAGAGCGAGGCATTGTTGTATTTCCTATTACAGTAAACGTAGATGGCAATTTATACGAAGACAGCAAAGACCCTGAAGAGCTTAAAGCCTTCTATGCCGATAACCTTTTAACATTAGAGCACAAAGCCGAAACTATCGCCTTTAGTCCAGAAAAAATACATCAAGTGTTTAAAGACGATATTCTAGAGTTTTTTGATTTTGCGTTGGTGCAAACGGCTAGCAAAGCACGCAGCCCAATTTTTAATAACTATGAACTGGCTCAACCTAAAATATTAAAAAGCTATAGAGGCTTAGGAAAATCCGAAAAACCCTTTGCCATGAGAGTGATGAATTCAGCCAATATGTTTGCAGGCCAAGGGTTGTTAGCCGCCTTTACATCCGATCTCATAAAAGCAGGAAAATCGCGACAAGAAATTTTAAAGCTGTCGGAAGCGTTTAAGAATAAAATATACGCCTACATGCTGCCACCCGAGGTGGGTTATATTCGTGAGCGGGCCAAAACACGAGGTGAAAACTCTGTGGGGGCTGTCAGTGCGTTTTTTGCGAAGTCGATGAAAATAAAACCCATCATCCAATTTAAAAACGACGATACTGTCTCAGTGGCCAGTGTTAAAGGTTATCGCAATGCTGGTAACGGTTTATTTGAGTACGCAATTAAACGAATACAAAAAGGGCTCTTGTGCCAATATGTCGTAGTGAGTGTAGCAGGGGATGAGGCCGATTTAATGGCGTTTGAGCAATACCCAAAAATGTTGGCTATCGCTAAAGAAAATAATGTACAAGTGTTGAGCTGCGTGATGGGCCTAAGTGGTGGAATAAACTTAGGGCCAGGTGCCATTTCATTAGCGCTGGCCGCTGAAGATCATGACTTTGAAGACTGAGGTAGGCGTATCCTAAAAGAAAAAAGCAGTGGCATAGCGCCACTGCTCATTGTTATTTGTCTTTGGTGTAATACACGCCAGGAATCCAGCTTTTGTGTACCTTTGCGGTTTCTTCGAAGCGATGCTCATTTTCATCAATAAACTTGAACGATACAAAGCCAATTCTCACAATGTCGTTGTGATGAATGGTGTGCTCTGAGATTTTCTCTTCATTAACAAATGAGCCATTGGTGCTTTTTAAATCAATTAAGCGGTAGTACGGCTGAGTCTGTTCGTCGTCAGCTGGATGGTACTCAAGCCAAGCATGATTGGCCGATACCGTGCTATCATCGAGCTGAATGTCGTTATCCGTAGCGCGACCTATCGACATGGTTTTTTGATCCAGTGGAAACTTATTTTGCACCACGTCATCTTTTATTTGCATTAAAAGGGGCATTTCCGAGCTCCTGCGGTTGCCAAGTATGAATGATTTCGGGTATAGATTAGCAGGGTTAAATGTAAAACACTGATAAATCGTTAACAGAATGGTGACTAAATCGTGCGACACCTGTTTTTTAGGTTATTTTTTGGGCTAATTTCCAGTTTTATTTTAGTCATCGGGCTATTTCCAGCCACGCATGGCATCGATAGCCAACTCATCAGTTGGGGCCGTTCATTGAGCCCGGGAGACGCGTTGGAAGCGCCATTAGTGCGTGTTGTACCGAGCTTGTCTCAAAGAGGTGAGTTGGTCATTAAAACACCGGTATCGCATTCACCTAGTCAGGTTTTGTCTGGCTTTCAATACAGTTACTCGAGCGAATCTATCACTACGCAACGCTGGCTTCAATCGGCGCTCAATCTATTTCGAAAGACTAGAGCGACTCAAATTCAAGAAGGTGAACATTTTTACTGGCAGCCTGCGCAGGTTCACTATAAAACTCTGGTTTCTTACCAAGAAGGTCGCAGTTTTTTTGATGCAACGTTAAATACCTTAGGTGTGCCAGTAGAAAAAGATGCCGATCATTTGTTGCTAAACTATCAAGCAATTCCGATAGATGGTTTTGGAGGCTTGTTTTTAAATTGGCAGGCAGTACCTAGCCTAAGCTATGCAGATTTAGGAAATTTTGATGCCACGCTAATTTCGCATGATACCCCATTAGCGCACCAATTTATTAAAGAGCAAGCCGCTTTGTTACAAGAGCTTTGGGTGACTGTACCGAATTGGTCATTTTTATTGGCCATATTGTTGGCAACTGCACCCTGGCTATTAATAGCGACCACTTCAAAACCAATGTGGGTTGCGTTGTCTATCGGCCTGATAGAGGTTGCTATTGTGCTGTATTTATTGATAGCACAAGCCGTTTGGGTGCCAGTGTTAGTGCCTGCTGTTATGTTGGTGTTGGCCACGGTTTGGTATCTGCAAAAAACCAGCCTAATGCACAGGATAAACAATTTAAACAAAGCGCATAGAAAAATTGCAGGATACTGGGTAGCTTCATTGTTGGATGATAGTAAGCCAGAATCCGCCTACCGATTTCTAGTTGAGCAAAAAAACACATTGGCGTATTCACCACTTTGGCTGGAAGTAGCCAAAGGCTACCAGCGCAATCGCCAGTTAGACAAAGCGCAATTATGCTATGAAGAGTTATTATCGTTTGATCCAAAATGTACGGAAGCTAAAAAAGGATTAAAACAGCTAAAAGAAGTTATTGATGGTACCGCGACAATGGTCATTGGCCAAACTAGAAGTGAGCTGCCAGTTGGGCACATAGAAAATTTAACCCTAGGTCGTTATCACATAACTAAAGAGCTGGGCCGAGGCGCAATGGGGATAGTTTATGAAGCCAACGACCCCAAAATTAACAGGCACGTCGCCTTGAAAGTAGTGCATTTGAAAAGCTTAGGCTTTGATGAGATGGATGCCGTAAAACAGAGGTTTTTCCGCGAAGCACAAGCCGCAGGTAAATTAAACCACCCGAACATAGTGACCGTTTATGATGTGGGTGAAGAGCACGATGTTGCATTTATTGCGATGGACTTACTGGTAGGGCATGCGCTTTCAGATCACATCAGCAAAGCGGCCAGTATTGATGTAATTCAGCGTGTAACCTGGATAGCGCAAGCCGCAGATGCTTTAGCTTATGCGCATGATCACGAGGTGATTCACCGCGATGTGAAACCCGCAAACATGATCATTGACAGCAAAACTAATCAATTGAAATTGACTGACTTTGGTGTGGCGCGTATTGCTGGTGCACAGCAAACACAAACGGGCGTTGTGTTGGGCAGCCCTTCTTACATGTCCCCGGAACAGATTCGAGGCGACAATCTGACCGGGCAAACCGACGTTTTTAGTTTAGGCGTAACGCTTTATCAGGCTTTAACCCAACAATTGCCATTTACGGGCGATACCTTACCGACATTGGCTTATGCAATCACTCAGAGTAAGCAGGTTAGTCCACGTAATATTAATGGTGATGTGCCGGTATCGTTAGTTCGAATTGTGAACAAAGCGTTACATAAGGAGCTGAGCGATCGATATAAGAATGCCGCTGAATTATCTCAAGCATTGAAAAAATGGTTGGCCGAACAAAACAAATAGCGCTATGTTAATACTGTAATCTGTTGTTTTTATTTAGATGAGATAAAGGTTAAGCAAAACACTTTCCATTACGACAGTATTGTCTAAGGTTGCCTTATATGACTCTTGATAGCGATTCTGGTTTACGCGTATATGTATTAGATACAAATGTTTTAATTCACGATCCAAGCGCCATTTATAAATTCGAAGAACACCGCGTAAAAATACCCATGGTGGTGCTAGAAGAACTCGATAAACTCAAAGTAGGACCTACCTCCGTAGCCGCCGATGCGCGGCAAGCCGTAAGAACATTAGAAGGTGTTTTAGGTAAAGCCAGTGTTGCCGAGGTGATGAATGGTGTACCCATTCCTCGCGCCAGTGGTGAAACCTTAGGTCTTATATCTATTTTAATGCCAAATAAAGAGTCGGCTGAACAAAGTTTATCGAATCATTTAAACGATAATAAAATCATCAACGACTTACTCGCACTTCAAAAAAACGTGCTTGATGCCGAAGTCGTATTAGTGACCAAAGATATTAACATGCGATTGAAAGCGCGCGGCTGCGGTTTGCAATCGGAAGATTATCACAACGATCAATTAATCAGCGATTTAAACTCACTTGCAACAGGTTATCACGCTATAGAAGGCAGTTTTTGGGAGCGCGTAGAGGCCATAGCACCGCAACGCCCAAGTGGTGAAAAATACCATGTTATGAGTAAAGAAGTTATTCAACAACTGGTTGGAGCACCCGTATATGTTAATCAGTTTTTATACGATGAAAATGACTTTGTTTGCCGCACACATAAAGACGATGGCGAGAACATAGCGATAGAATTATTAAACCACGGTTCTATGATGCGTCAAAAAGCTTGGGGGTTAGCACCGCGAGATATTCATCAAGCCATGGCTATTCATTTATTGCTGAGCCCAGATATAGATTTAGTCTGTTTAAACGGCGCGGCAGGCAGTGGTAAAACCATTCTTGCGCTAGCCTGCGCATTGGAACTGACCGTCGAAAAAAGTATTTATAAACGAATTTTGGCCACTAGAAGTACACGTGGTTTAGATGAGGATATTGGCTTTTTGCCAGGAACAGAAGCTGAAAAAATGCAACCGTGGTTAGGTGCATTTACCGATAATTTAGAGGTTCTGCATGCTGAGGATTTTGATCCAGTCAGCAGTGAAGATTACGTCGGATCGAAAGTGCCCATCCAGTTTAAAAGCTTAAACTTTGTACGAGGCCGAAGTTTTCAACAAACGCTTTTGATTGTTGACGAAGCTCAAAACCTGACCCCTCATCAGGTTAAAACCATCGTGACACGAGCCGGGCAGGGTACAAAAGTAGTTTGCTTAGGAAACTTGGCACAAATAGACACGCCCTATTTGGGGTCGACCAGCAGTGGGCTTACTTATATCAGTGAGCGTTTTAAAGGCTTTGAACATGCTGGATCTATTACTTTACAGGGCGTGGCACGAAGCAGGCTGGCTGCTTTTGCAGAATCTCACCTTTAAAGGTATGTTAGAAAAAACGCTTTAAACCCTGCTCAAGCCAACGTATTATGGAGCAGGGTAATATTAGAGGTATTCTAAGTGGTTGATTTAATTGTAGTAGACGATCATGACTTAGTCCGAATGGGGCTAGTTAAGTTATTGTCAGACGTTGAAGGTTTGCGTGTTGTCGCCGAAGGCAACAGTGGCGAACAAGCAATTAAACTCGCCAAACAGCACGAACCTGATGTTATGTTGATGGATGTTAGAATGCCGGGCGTAGATGGCATCGAAGCGACGCGTAAAATTAACCGTATTCTTCCCGATATTAAAGTTATTGCAGTAACAGCGTGCGATGACGACCCATTCCCTACAAGATTGCTACAAGCGGGCGCTTCAGGCTACCTTACTAAAGGGGCTTCTACCGACGAAATGGTGAAGGCCATTAAAACCGTCATTGCTGGGCAAAAGTATTTAACGGCCAAAATCGCTCAAAAGTTGGCCTTAAATAGTTTAGGTGCATCGGAGAATCCATTTAACGATTTATCCGATCGCGAAATGCAAATTGCCATTTTAATTTGCTCGTGTAAGAAGGTGCAGGAAATATCCGATAAGCTTTGCTTAAGCCCTAAAACGGTGAACACTTACCGCTATCGTATTTTCGATAAGCTCGGGCTTTCCAGCGATGTTGAGCTGACTCACCTAGCGATACGGCACGGTTTATTAGAACCTCAAGAAATGGTGTAACTGCAACATCTATGTCTGACCCGACTACAGAACCCCAAGCCGAACCTTTCGATTCAAAAGCCTTTTTACGAAATTTAACCGCTCGCCCCGGTGTATACCGCATGTTCGATGGCGAACACAATTTACTGTATGTCGGTAAAGCAAAAAATTTAAAGAATAGGGTATCGAGCTACTTTCGCTCGCGCGGGCTCACCAATAAAACCGTGGCTTTGGTGTCGCATATTCGATCGATTGAAATCACCATTACCCACAGTGAAACCGAAGCACTATTACTAGAGCAGACGCTGATTAAAAAGCATCGCCCGCCCTATAATATTCTATTGATGGACGATAAATCGTACCCCTATTTAAAGCTTTCAACGTCGCATTCGTCGCCAGGATTATACGTTCATCGCGGTTCAAAAGGCGCAAAAGATGAATATTTTGGGCCGTTTCCAAGTGCGCATGCAGTACGAGAGAGTTTATTGTTATTGCAAAAAGCGTTTCGGATTCGTCAATGCGAAGACAGCGTGTTTAGTAATCGCGAAAAGCCTTGCTTGCAATATCAGATAAAACGCTGCAAAGCCCCGTGTGTTGGCTTGGTATCAGAGCAAGAATACAAAGAAGATTTAGATAAAACCCGCGCTTTTTTGCAAGGCAAGAGCCAAGACTTGGTAAAAAAAATAGAACGTGACATGGACGCCGCTGCCGAAAAATACGAATATGAACGAGCCGCCGATTTACGCGACCAATTGTTGTTTTTAAGAAAGGTGCAAGAGCAACAATTTGTTTCGGGCGCTAAAGGCAACGTTGATGTGTTTGCTGTAGTAAAAGAAGCCTCGGGCGTGTGCATTCACTTTTTAATGGTACGAGATGGTCGCATGATCGGCAGCCGCAGCTTTTTTCCAAAGCCGGGAATAGAGGAAGACGAAAGCTTAATCATGACTGGCTTCTTAGCTCAATACTATTTAGCGCGCGCCAATACCGAATGCCCTACGCAAATATTATCGAATGTTCCGGTGCAAGAATCAGCTTGGCTGGAGCGCGCTTTAAAAGAACAATTCAATCGCTCGGTCACTATTAGCCACGCCGTTCGTTCCACTAACGCTAAATGGCTTGAGTTAGCTAAAACCAATGCAGGCGAGCAATTAAGTTTGCGTATGTCGCACGGTAAGCAAGTTACGCAACGCCTAGAAGCGTTGCAGGAAGCGCTAGAGTTAGAGCAAATACCAGAGCGCATCGAATGTTTTGACATTTCGCATTCCAGTGGGGAAGCCACGACAGCCTCGTGCGTGGTATACGACAGAGACGGCCCTAACAAAAGCATGTATCGAAAATTCAATATTGAAGGCGTGACCGCAGGTGATGATTACGCCGCTATGCAGCAAGCCATTCATAGGCGTTATGCAAGGCTGCAAAAAGAAGACACTAAATTACCCGACTTACTGATTGTAGATGGCGGTAAAGGGCAAATGAGTATGGCTCGTGAGGTCATGAACGAACTCGGTGTGGCCATACCGTTGTTAGGTGTCGCTAAAGGCGAAACCCGTAAACCAGGGTTAGAAACCTTGTTTTTCGAAACACCCGATCAAACGATTACCTTACCCAACCATTCGCAAGCTTTGCATCTCATTCAGCATATACGAGATGAAGCTCATCGCTTTGCTATTACAGGGCACCGAGCGCGGCGTGGCAAGCAGCGATTAGGCTCTGTGCTAGATGATATCCCTAAAGTTGGGAGTACGCGCAGAAGGGCATTGATACGCCACTTTGGCAGTGCTCAGGCAGTTAAATCGGCCAGCGTTGATGAAATTGCCAAAGTGCAGGGCATATCGACGGCACTTGCTCAGGATATTTATACTTTTTTGCACACGAATTAAACCAAATAACCTATTTTCAATGAATGTGTTTATAATGCGCCGATAGATTTTCAAGGACCACTATGAATATTCCAAATTTGCTGACGATGTTTCGAGTCATACTTATTCCAGTATGCGTCATCGTGTATTACTTACCTTTTCAATGGGCGTATTTAGCGACGGCCATTCTTTTTACCATAGCCGCCGTTACCGATTGGTTCGATGGGTATCTAGCGCGCAAGCTGGGGCAAATGACACCCTTTGGTGCATTCCTAGACCCCGTAGCCGATAAACTGATAGTTGCGGCCGCCTTAGTGGTCTTGGTTGAATCTCACGCCAGCTTTTTTATGACTATACCTGCCGTTATTATTATTGGTCGTGAAATTGTGATCTCAGCATTACGCGAGTGGATGGCAGAAGCTGGCAAACGTGCGAGTGTCGCCGTTAACATGTTAGGTAAGCTCAAAACGACGATGCAGATGGTATCTATCATTGTGTTACTGGCTCAATCGCCAGATACAGTTAATTTTGTCAGCAACTTTGGTTTAATTGCATTACAAGTAGCGGCTGCTTTAACTTTATGGTCGATGATCGTTTACCTGAAAGCTGCATGGTCCGATCTAAAGCCGCAATAGCGGCTTTATTTTTGTGATCAGTGCGCGAAAACGCGTAATTTTTGTTCGATTTGATTAAATATTGACTGGTTTTTTAAAAAAACACTATAAAAATCAAAAAGTTATAAAATAATGTTTGACAACAAGTGAGGGATGCTTAAAATGCGTCTCCGTTGTCAGGGCATACAGCCAACAACAATTAGCGGGAATAGCTCAGTGGTAGAGCACAACCTTGCCAAGGTTGGGGTCGGGAGTTCGAGCCTCCTTTCCCGCTCCAAATTATTAAAAATAAGCGGTTGCGCGCTTGTTTGGCACAATCAGCAGCAAGCTGTTAAAACATTGCAAATTAGGCGCGGTGGCAGAGGGGTCATGCAGCGGACTGCAACTCCGTGTACGCCGGTTCAATTCCGACCCGCGCCTCCACTACTTACTCAGTGGACAAGTTTCAAAATAGAGTAAGTGTTCTTTCCACAGTAAAGAGCAGCAGTAAGGTAACAAAGGACGGAGACGTCCAAGTCTTTTAGCGGGTGTGGTGGAATCGGTAGACACACAAGACTTAAAATCTTGCGACTTAACGGTCGTGCCGGTTCAAGTCCGGCCACCCGCACCATTTCCTAGAACTTCCTCAGCTTTTAAATCATCTTCTCATGCCGTTAGGTAGTTGAGAGTTTTCTCTTATCTGAAAAATTACGCTACTTTTTTATTTTATATTGATGTTCAAATTGACAGGTATAAATTCCTGGTTCAATATGGAGCCGTATTGGGTATGGCCGTCATAGTTCCGTAAATTGAATACTAATGAAAGTAGGGACGAACGGGTTTTTAGAGAAGCTTAAATTTAAAATGAACTTTCATGAAAAAACTGATAATTATGTCAATTTTTATGGCTTCACCATTTACATTTTCTGAATGTGTAATAGAGCTTAATCGTGAAGAAATAGTGCACCGTTTTAACAGCGGCGAGCTTATCTATAGGTTTCCCTTTCAACATAAGGTTAAGTCGTCTGAGTTAGATTACAACGAGAAAATCATGGATGGAGATTTATCTAGTATCAGAGAATCCTCAGCGGCTTCCTTGAAATTACTGCAAAAAGACAGAGCTAATAAATGGGTTGCTACCGTTAATGATGATCGGGCAAAGCTAATTTATGCTGCAGAAGTAGAGTCTAACTATAGAAAATGGCTATTCCAGAAATTGGATGGCTGTTGGTATGTAAGCGGTTTTTTTGAAGGAACTCCTTAGTATAATGCAAGTTGCAGCAATTCCTTAAGAATTAACACGACCCGTGTTTTTATAGGGTTACTTTGTGCTTTATAACTAGTGGCGTGTAAAACTATGGCTTATTTGCCTCTAGTTTCCGACAAAAAATTATCTATTGTTGATGTTTAAAATATATTTGATGCCATATAAAGCATGACACATACCCAGACGATAAAGACCAAGTTTAAGGCTAAGCTGATCATGTTTATTGCAATCACTCCAAAACTGAACCAAAGAAAACACCCTGAAATCAAAGCCCCCAGAACAAAACAACTGAGCCCTAGTGGTCCATCTACCTTTAAATTGCTATAAGGTCTGATAACTTCAAATATTAGTAGGGCTCCTAATATAAAGAACAAAATCGAAATAGTTGATAATAAGTAATTAACCATATTTAGTTTCATAGTGTCCGTTCTTGAGTGCAAATTAGGTATATAGCCAAAAGTTGCTATGCATTCATTGCTCAACGTGACCTAAATCCTGTCGGCCAAACTTTTTCATTGAAGTGCATAAGTATTTATATATCCGTTGAGGTTAAAAATACAGTACTTAAATGGACAAACCATCTAAAAAGAATGAAATTAGGTTTGCGGGAATGTTTGTATTTTAGACGTAAGGTTGAGTATTTATTAGCCTAAAAGCTTTTATGGCACTAACCTAAGCAAATAGGCTCCCTGAAGGTATTTTTGTTCTGGTTGCTATAGAGATACCGATTCAAATCCAAAGTACCTAAGCTGCAGTTTAAACAGCATAGTCGAGGTTGGCATGAGTAAGTCTGATAAATTTTGGGATAGTAAAGCTAAGGGTTATGCGGAGAGTCCGATTTCTGATGAATTAACGTATCAGAAAAAGCTTCGCGAGACGCAAGCTACCTTGTCTACCGGCATGCAGGTTTTAGAATTTGGGTGCGGTACTGGCACAACGGCTGTATATCATGCTCCTTATGTGCAACACATTTACGCCATCGATATATCTGAGAAAATGATTGAGATTGGCCGGAATAAGGCAAGAGAGGCTGATATTGATAACATTACTTTCTCGCGTGGAACTTTACAAGAGTTTAATGCTAAAGCGGATAGTCTAGATGCAGTATTAGGTTTAAATGTGATTCACCTAATGGAGGACTGGCAGTCTGCGATTACTGAAGTTGCCAGAATTCTTAAACCTGGTGGAGTATTTGTTAGCAGTACGGCCTGTATTGGGCATTCTTACTTACGCTTCATAAAATTGCTTGCTCCAATTGGAAAGCGATTAGGGCTTATGCCCGATGTATTTGTATTAACCGAATCAACGCTGCTCTATGAAATCAAAAAGGCGGGTTTTTCAATTGAAAAGCAATGGAGTCATGGCAAGAATGGCATTAGTGTTTTCATCATTGCACGAAAAATATGAACCTCATTATATGAAATATAACAATTCCGCTTCACGAGTGTAGGATAGGGCTACCATGTACATTTAGCACCAAAATATGCTACCTGCGATTCAGTTTTGTAGGTTTTAAAATTAAACAAGCAATGTTAATGTTCAAATTGACAGGTAGGTGAATAGTCGACATTATGATTGAAATTAAGGTACTAAGAAACATGGATGGTGTTTACCTTAGCGGAATATCTAAAAAAAAATAAAAAGACAAGTGATTGATTAATAAGGAGCTATGGCAATTGAATCTTTTAGAATTGATTTGTAACTTTCTAGTAGCAATTGGCATTATGTACTTTGCAAGTAAAAGAATGTTTCAAAATATTGAATTGAAACAGTTAATGTTGTTCGTAGTTGCTGCCTATATTGTCTTGCCTATACCAACCTATGGAGCGGCATTCCATTTAATTGCTTTTGTTACCTGCCTTGTAAAGTGGGGTGATACAAGTGGTTTTGAGGCTTTGGCTTATGTCGTAGGAAGTTTTGTTGCTGCTTCCTTAGTTGGTGATTTTACAGCCTACGTAATTCAGAATGGCTCTCTTCCTCATAGCCTAAATGAATATTTCTCAGATAGAAGTATTTGAATTAAATTGGAACTAGCATTCTCGATCTTTTATGAATTCATTTTCGGGTAGTTCCGTTTCTTTGTTAATCTTCTTTTATGGTCGATACAAGGCATTCACTATTAAGTCTTAAGGGGTTTTCAAATGAGCACCATTGTTATTTTTGGGAATTCAGGGTCGGGGAAGTCTTCCTTAGCCAAAAAATTGGCCAAGAAATACCAACTAGCTCATTTAGATTTGGATACAGTGGCATGGCAGCCGATCATGCCGCCCGAGCGAAAGGCTATTGAAGAATCAGAAAACCAAATAATCGAGTTTATTGAGAGCCGCCCTAACTGGGTAATTGAAGGCTGCTATTCAGATTTATTAAAGCTTGTCATGCCAAAGGCCAGTGAAATCATCTTTCTCAACCTACCTATCTCAGAGTGTATAGACAATGCGAGGAATCGCCCATGGGAGCCTCACAAATATGAATCTAAAGCTGCACAAGATGCAAATTTAGACATGCTCATTAGCTGGATCACAGATTATAACAACCGTACCGATACTTTTTCTAAAGTGGCTCATGAAAAGCTATACCGTGATTTTAACGGGAAAAAGACCGAGCTTGTGGCAAATGTTAGTGACGTTTAGTGATTTTTTATATCTGTAATAGGTAAATACACAACTATAGTACGAACAATTAACCTTCTTTCGAATGAATCACCTTCATATATTCAGTGCATATATTAGTATTGAGCTAGTCAATATTAACTAAAAGTAATTGTTCATAGGTGGATAAAAGTATGGATATAGATTTAACGTTGTCGCAGGATTTAATCGCGAAAGCATTAGAGTTTGCGAAACACAAAGAAGTAGAAATAGCGGTTGCGGTTGTAGACAATCACGGTGAATTGGTTGGGTTTGCTAGAACAGATAATGTAGCTAAACACGCCATCGTCTTAGCGCAAAACAAAGCGTACACGTCAGCCAGAGACCGGCAAAAAACATCGAGCTTAGCTCAATGGGCACGAGAAACTCATAAAGGGTTAAGTTACTGGACAGACCCAAAGTTTACTGGTATTGCTGGCGGAGTACCTATTGAAGTGAAAGGTAAGGTTCTAGGGGCTATGGGAGTCAGTGGTTTAGCTGAAGCCGATGATGAAGCGCTAGTTGTAGAAGTTATAAGTGCCTGTTGTTGATGTTGTTGTTATTTTTGTGAACAAATAGATTTTTAAAAAGCTCTTGGAATCAAGTCAGAAATCCAAGAGCTTATCAATGTTATCATTTAAACGTTTATTAAGGCATGCACAGTGTTTTTCGCGAAACTTGAATCAATTTATCTACTCCGTTTTCTTCAGTAAAGTAAAATAAAAAGGTTGAACCAGGTTCGTCAACAGTAACATTGATCACATCAATTGAAAGTGAACTGTCTACAGGAGTCATTAATTCTTGATTTACGCCTGAGTACTCGGAAAACTGTAATTTCATATTTGGCCAATTCTCTTTTTCCCATGTAAAGGTTTCTCTTATGTGCAACTCTAGTAATTCAGTAAATTGCTCTACTGGTATGTTGGTTAAATTTAATTCATAAGATCGGTCACAGTAATTCTCTGAATAAAGGTCATCTGTGGTACCAATGTGTTTATAATTAATATTATCTTGTCCTCTGCCTCTTAAAGGAGCGCTTTGTAGCAATTTATTAATAAAGTCTTCTACAAATTCATTTCGACTCATAGGAATGTTCATACCAATATCATTTTCGAAGTAATCGACAGTTGTTAATAAATTTGTTGAACCATCAGAGTTTTCTTTTTCTACGATTAGCTGACCAATTTTCCCGTCAGGCCAATTAGGAGTCCACGATTGACCAATTGTGTAAATGTACTTACCGTTCCTAAATTGATACTCAGGGTATGACATTGATCCACCCGATCGATAATATTGTCCATTGTTTAGGATTAGATCTGGTTTAGAACTTTGGGGTTCACTGCCTTTCCAGACAGCGTATCGATATTGGTCATTGACCAACTGATCTACTCTGATATTAAAGCGTTTCGAATTCCACGATAAAATAGGGCTCTCGAACTCATGTAAGCTAGGGTGGAGGTTCTTTTGCTGTGCTGCTAGCACACTCTCAATTTTTGTTTTCCTTGCCGCTGTTTCATAGTGAATTCTAAATATTCCCCCTGACTCTGCTATCCAAATAATGCCGTTTTCTAGCATAGATCCTTTCCAGCCCATTGTGCTCCAGTTGTTTATGGAGGATTGCGCAATTTTTAGCTGGATTGAATCGTCAACGACCTCAGCGATCCTTTTTACCATTTCGGTTGGGGTTTTTATTGGAGGGAGTGGGTTAGGCATTTCGAAAGGGTATTCAAATACCAGCGACATGCACTCAGGAGACCCCTCACGGAACGCGGATATCACATAGGGAAGACCAGATTGGACAAACTCAGTATCTGCCTCAGTGAGTTGCAACTTTAATTCACTTACATATTCTTGGCATTGTTCAGGGATATTGGTCGTGTTTATCGCGAACACAATCGTACTTGCAGAAAATAAAAGTGTGGTTACAGAAATTTTTTGTAATTTTTTTAATGCTTCATTCATATTAGTGAGGACCACAACGACAGCATTTGTCAGTGTCCCGTCTCCTTGCCATAGAGTAAATGGTTGAAATCAGTATGGATACTGAAAACGTATAAAGGAAATATAACAGAAAGTACTGAATATAAAATGAATCACAATATAGAAATTCGGTAACAACTACCTTCATTTAGGTTAGCTATTTGGTTCAAACACACTTTCTGTGCTTGCGAATGAAAAGGTGATTATCACTGATATTTAAAATGGCATTGGCTTTCCATGGAGCTGGCCACGCTTGCCGTTGGTGCCGTGATGGTTTGGCGGTACAAATACCCGTTTCTAACGATACCTATTGCAGTAACGATGTGGTATTTATCTGGGGGGTATGGCAATAGCATGAAGCATATCTAACCCTCAAAGCTAGAGGTGTGTTACCACAAAAGCTGCGCAATCTGTTGAAATTTAAACATTAATAACCTATATATAAATACTACATAGGTGGAAGAAATATGAAAATTGAGCCAATGATAGTGGTTGCCGAACCTCATGTTAACCCTAATGCAAAACACCATGAAATATGGCTTCATGACCCAGACGGATACCTTGTAGTTGTATGTGATAATTATGGTGATGCAGCCTAGACGAACTGTATAGGGGCAACTAATTTATAGGCGATAAAATGCAGCACTTACAGGAAACACGAACCCGTTGCCCATACTGTGCAGCTACCCTAGATGTCTTACTAGACCCAACCGATACCGGTGAAAACTATATTGAAGATTGTCAGGTTTGTTGCAAGCCGATTACCTTTGTGGTGTCTGACTTAGGGGGAGGGCAGCTAGGCTTGGCGGTTTACAGTGAAAACGAGGCGTTTTAACGTTCGTATTAAATTGTGTATTATTCTTTTAGCTCTTCAATACGGTACACCCCTTTTTTGTTTATCATTAATCGATAGTATTTCAAAATATCACTCGAGCTAGACTTAAAAGTAATGCAGACGTTTATCGCAAACTTTTGGCGGCCGACAAACTTTTTAGTTTTACCGTCTTCGTAAAAGTAAATGTTCTTGCGAGTATCTGGGAAATTCCGAATCATTCTGGCCAAATTGAGTTTTATGTTGTCATACATTTTGTCGTGCTCAGAGGTGAATGAGGACGAAGACAGCGTAAATGATTTTTTGTACAAGAACACATGGGGTTCTTCAGCCTTGCGGCTAGTTAATAAGTTTTTCTCTCTTATATCTAGAATATTTTCCGGTACTTTATCCTTTTTCAAAAATCCGCAAGCATCTTTAATTGTGGCCACACGAGTATTATTGTCTTTAGTGCGTACGGCATATTTGTACGAGTAAAACCTTTTGCTTAGCACTTTATATATAAAGCTGCGACTTAAGTCTTTTAAGCGATCTTTCAATATATAGGAAATAACTAGGGCGTAAAAAAAGGTGGTGCTGAAGTTACCAAATTGCTTTTGGGTGTAAAAGGCAATGGCTGTCGCAAATGCCATCGAAGCTGCAGCTGCAAGCCCAAATACCATTTGCTCAGTAAATATACCTACTGGCTTCCGGCTAGTATTCAGTAAAATAGGGTGGTCTAGGTAGCGTTGAACTTGCTTCATTCGCCAAAGCAGCTTATCAGCACCTTCTTCACTAGCTTCATACTCTCTGAAACCTTTGTCGTGGTAATAGGCCTTTTCCGATTCAATTAATCCATTAACGCTATCTTTCCATGCATCTTTAGGTAAAGATTTTAGACCCTTCAACTCAATTGAAAGTGTAATAAGTTTTTGCTGAAGGTACCAACTTAGATGGCTGTCTAAAAACTGAAAAGTACGGTAAAAACGGGCTTGTTCTTTTTTGGGTTCTACTTCTCTAAGCAATTTAAATAAGTGCTTTAAATGAGATAATGTTTCTTCCAATAGCTCAGAATTTTCAGTTTTTACAATATCACGAAAGGTTGATTTTATCGCTTTTCGCCATTGAACACTGAGCAAGCTAACTTGCTTCCAATAGGCGTTGTGATTGTCGTTGTTGTCGGTGCGGATGCGACCTAATTTTGAAATTTGTACATGTGATTTAACTAAATTTGGGTTGCCATAAAAGTAACCTTGCTCTGTTACCATGCTTTGGTAAAACATGTCGTCGGTGAAGGTGTAGGCATTCACCCCCAGTTGATCAGGTAAAAAGAAATAAACCTGCAGTTTAGAATCAGAGCTTTCACGCGTGATCTTCGACTCAATTTCAATATGAAATTTATCAAGCAATCGAAAATAGACCATTAATGTTCTCCGTGTTTACAAACTGGGGTATTAATTTAAATTGCCCTCTTTAAAACAGTATTTAAGCTATGCACTTTATCGTAAGCAACTTCTCAGTAAATTCAGAAAATCCATAACCACCATTATTTTCCATCACTACAGAAGGGTGGTGGTGCAGTTTATCCCAGTAATGCGAAATATTGGCAACGCCGGCCGTTAAAGGTAGAGCTTGAAACATAGCTTGATCATTCATTGAATCGCCGATGTAACAGCAATGTTTAGCTATTTCGCTTTCAGTTAAACCCTTAGCATTCAAATATTTAAAGGAAGTTGCCTTTTTGGAGTGTTCTCCATACCAGGCGTTAATGTGTATAGAGCTCGAGGTAGCATGTGCGCCTAAGGCTTGAATATTAAACGTAATTTCTTCAATGATTTCGTTGTCTACACGGGGTCTATTTTGCCCAATATCAATCGAAACTTCGCATAATCGATAAGCCTGATCGAGTGTAAGGTTTAAATCGGGATACTTCATTAGAATCTTAAGCACTTGTTCCTTTAATTGAGATTGCTGTGCCTTTAAAGTGTCTAAAGATAGGTCAGCGCTGATTGTTAAGTATCCATTTTTCTTTTCTAAGATAAAGGCGCCATTTTCACCAAGCACAGCATCCACTGGCCAAAGCTGAGCGATATGATCGCACCAGCCCGCACAAGCGCCGGTAACAGCAATTACTTTGATCCCTGCTTGCTGAAGCTTATTTAATGCGATCAATGCTTCGGGTGGTAGTTTACCTTGCCAAGTGAGGGTGTCGTCTACATCCGTCAACACCCATTTAATGTTGTTCCATTGCTCAGTTAATGCACTTTGCCCTGTGGTCATAACGTAGTTGGCTATCCTTTCAATAAGTTTGGTAAAAACATGACTAAGCCTTCAGAGAAGGTGAGTAGCAATAATACTGCAATAAGGGCAACTAAAAGTGGCGCTACTTCACGCACGAAATCGACCATACGTACTTTTAGTATAGAACAAACTGTGAACATCATCGAACCAAAGGGCGGTGTTACACCGCCAATCATTATATTAACTATTACAATGACACCAAAATGCACTGGGTTAATCCCTAAATTGAGAACGGCAGGGAGTAATAGTGGCGTTAAAATAATCATGGCCGCACCGCCTTCAATAAACATGCCTACCACGAGTAAGAGTGCATTAATAAGCAGTAAAAGCACGAGTTTATTGTCGGTTAATTGAATTAAAGCCGATGCCACTTCATGTGGGATGCGCTCTAATGTCATGTAATAGCCAAAAACCATTGCACCAATTATGATAAACATTACCGCGCTTGTACCTTGAATGGTTTCTTTTAAAATTAAAGCAACATGATTGAGCTTAAGCTCTTTATAGACAAACACACCGATTATTGCGCACAAAAGCACAGCGATAGCACCTGCCTCTGTGGGTGTAAATAGTCCAAAACGCATGCCTAAAATTATTCCAAACGGAATTAATAGGGCAGGAATTGCTTTCAAAAAATAACCCCAGCGTTCTTTTGCCGACGCCGGTTCTGAACGAGATGGTTTGTACCCACGTTTATGTGAAATTATTGAAATAGCAAACATCAACGCAATAGCCATTAGGAAAGCAGGTACATAGCCGGCAATAAACATTGAATGCACCGATACATTGGCCAGCAGTGCAAAAATTATGAGGTTAATACCAGGCGGTATGACTGGGCTGATTGCAGAAGATGCTGCAGTAACTGCAGCAGTGAAGCTCAAACCATATCCACGCTTTGTCATTTCAGGTGCCAGAATTTTAGATTGCATAGCCGCATCAGCATTAGCAGAGCCTGAAATGCCTCCCATAAGTGAGCTGAGTAATACGTTTACATGAGCTAAACCACCTGTTTTATGCCCAATAATAGAATCTGCAAAGGCCAATAAGCTTCGGCTGATTCCTGCGTAGTTCATAATAGAACCCACCATGATAAAAAAGGGTATGGCGAGCAGTGGAAAAGAAGAGGCGGATGAAATAAACCTTTGCATGACTAAGCTGACCGGCAACGATGTATTAATGAATAAAAAATACACTAACGCCGATGCGATCAATGAAAACGCAATGGGAATATTGATTAAAAACAGTATAAATAACAGGATGATCGGTAAAAATATTTCCACGTGAGCGTCCTAAGAAATTGGTGTCGTTGAAGTAGGGTGTTTAATTAATTTGAACTCTTCTTTCATAAAGCGAAGTGTATGAAACGCCATTAAACTAAAGCACACCACTAACACGCCGTTAATAGTGAAATAAGACATGCCCATAACGGGCGTCACTTTTTTAGAGAGCATGGTGTAATCGTAACTTAAATACGCTAATACGGTGTTGAGCACCAACAACAAACTGAAAACACACAGTCTGAAAACTGGCTTTGCTCGTTCAGGTAATAGCGTTAGTACAACATCAACACCCATGTGAAGTTTATGTTTGTAACAAGAGCTAATACCAAAGTAGGTGGCCCAAATAAAGCAAATTACAGAGAGTTCTTCTGTCCATGGAATGACAAAGCCAAAGCAATATCGCAGAACTACATTTAATATCACGATTAGAACCGTCACTGAAATGGCTAACGATGCTAGTACTTCTTCAAAATTCTTCAAAAACCACATAGGTTCCCCGAAGCTTAATTAATCAAAAAAAATCGGCCCTATTGCGCCTATAGCGCATTAGGGCCGTCAGTTAGTGCGCTTATTGTGCTGCGCGTATTTTTTCTAACTCGGCATTGATTGTTCCGTGAATACCTTTGCTCCACTGCGGGAACTGGTTATAAACTTCAGCCGTAAGCTTACTAAAAGCAGCGCTGTCTACTTCGTTAAAAGTAACACCTAGATCTTCAAGCTTTTGCTTAAATTCAGCATCCAGCTTAACTACAGCGTTGGTGTTTGAAATAGCGCCGGCTTCAAGCTCTTCCATCACAATTTTTTGTTGTTCAGCGGTTAATTTATCCCAAACTTTAGGAGAAATGTATAAACCAACAGAACCTAAGAAGTGTTTTGTGAAAGACATGTTCTTAGTCACTTCATACATCTTAGTGCCATACATCGTTAAAATAGAACCTTCGAATCCATCAACAACACCCTGTTGAACGCCAGAATAGGTTTCTGGGAATGGGATCGGTGCTGGAGCAGCGCCCATGGCTTTCAGTGTACTGATAAACAGTTGGCTCCCAGGAACTCGAATTCGCATTCCTTTCATATCTTCAGGTGTGCGGATTACTTTGTTCGTGATCATATGACGAAAACCAAACACGTAATCGGCGGTTAAAACTTTGATGCCTTTTTTCTCAGCTTGAGCTGATAAGTCGGCAACCATGTCAGTTTTCATCATGGCAAGGTATTCATCATAAGAACGATATAGGCTTGGTCCCGCTAATGCAGCAAAATCTGGAACAAAATCGCCCAAATAGCTTAAGTCTTCTACAGCTATCCAGTCGGCACCGTTTACAACTTGCTCTAGGTTATCTTTGTATACAGGTAGCTGCCCACCAGGGAAAACCTGAATGTTCACATCACCATCGGTTCGGGCACGAATTTTATCCGTTACTTGGATTAATTGCTGAGTAAGCACCTCGTTTTCAGTGAAAACTAGGCTCATATTAATGTTAATTTTATCAGCAGCGGCCGTTGTAGCCACGCCGAATAGGGTAGCGGCTGTTAAAACCGACCCAATTAGCAGCTTTTTCATTGAGTTAACCTTCTTAAAAGTAGTGAAATTATTGTTATAGTGCATAAATATGAACCTGTGATGAAACGCAGCTCTTATTCGTGCTGGGTGATTTTTACCATATACTTATGAAAAAGTGTATTCATATGAACACTTTTATTTTCAAATGAACATAGAGATAAAGTCAAATTGAAAGGTTAGTGCATGTCGTTAAGCCCAAGAATGCAACAGATTAAGCAATATTTAGCCGAGCACGGAGAAGTTCAAATAGATGTGTTGGCGAATATATTTGAAGTAACTACCCAAACCATTAGAAGAGACGTTAACCTATTATGTGAGCAAGGTATTGCAAGGCGAGTTCATGGCGGTGTTAGTTTGCCACCAAGTTTAAGCAATACCAGCTTTGAAAATCGTATCGATGTGGCCTGTACTGTAAAACAATCGATTGCACAGGCTATCGTTCAGCAAATACCAGAAGGTGCTACGGTAATGCTAGGTATCGGTACGTCAATGGATTATGTGGCTAGGCAGCTGGTCCTGTTTAAATCATTGAGGGTGGTCACAAATAACTTACAAGTGGCACGAACATTAGAGGCAAGCGATGGCATCGAGGTTTACCTTTCTGGAGGTTTGATCCGCAGTAATTACCAAGATTTAGTCGGGCAAAGTACATTACGTTTTTTCAGTGAGTTTGAAGCCGATATCGGTATTATCGGATGTGGCTCCGTCAGTTCTAGTCAAACTGCAATGGAGCATGAACCTCAAGAAGCTGAAATATCTAAGGCAATCTTAGCCAATGCGCGAGAAAGCTGGTTGTTTGCCGACGAGAGCAAATGGCAGTTGAACGGTTCAGTAAAAGTAGCGAGTCTAAATAGCTTTTCACGCATATTTACCAATAACGCCGATGTTCCATGTGATCTTCCCGTTCAACAGGTAACTACCAATCGCTAACGGTACAAAGTTCAATGGCAATAAGAGATTTCACTACACAGAATAGATATACACCAATAGCATGCTTATTATCACATTGTGATAACCCCCTCATTTTCAATGGCTACCTGATCACAAGATAAACAGATTGAATGGTTCGGGCTGTTTGATTTAGCTAATCTAGCCGTGCAATTTTGCAATCAAAATGGGAGTGGGGTGATACATGGAATTAAAAAATTGGTTATTCGCGGCTATTGCAATTACTGCGTTAGTCGCATGTGCTGGTTCAGGCGATGGTGAAGGCGCTGATACTGGTTATTCAGGCAAAGAATCTGCCGCTACGGTCAATGAAGAAAACAAAGACGATATTGCAATAGCTTCTTCAGTGGGAGCTAAACAAGCGATAGAAGCGAGTGCTGCACCGGGTAGGGCGCTGGTGCCTAGAGCACGTTCCGTAGAGCCCGTACTTGAACATCACATACTAGCTTTGAATGATTTTTTCGGTGAAGCTAAAGGTAGGGGCTATGTCGATTTAAGTAGCTCAGTTTGTGAAGCTGGCGGCTCTGCTGGCTATACCTATGATGAAAATAATACTACTGGATATGGTACCTTTTCCATTACATATAATAATTGCCGTTACAGTTATGGAGGTGAAACGGCAGCTATTGATGGGTTTGCAACCTATACGAACAATGAAGATGGATCACTGCGTTACGAGTACGACATAACAGTAAGCTATGGTTCAGAAAGCTACAAAATTACCGCAATCTATGAATGTGATGCAGAATTTAATTGCTCATACAGCGATGAATTTTCATACAGTGGTACAAGTTATCGCGTGTCGAATTTCAGTGTGAGTGGCAGCGCTTCTTCTGGGTATGATGTTGAAGCTAAGGTGTATCATGAAGATTATGGTTACATCACAATTGAAGGAACAGATCTGATCAGCTGTTCAGAGGGTGGTTTTTCTTCAGGAACAATTGTGGTAACTGATAGTACAAGTGCCAACGTTTTAACCATTACTTTTGTGAGCTGTACAGAAATGACCATTGTTTACAACAATGTTTCTTCTACTGTAACTTGGTAACTGAGTAAAAAGGTTAATCTTACTTGGCTTCACATTAGAGTAAAAAAAGGCGCTTATAGCGCCTTTTAAATTAACTTTCAAACTTTAAAGTATAGTTTAACCTTCGTTTAGGTCTTCCAGTTGATCACTGAACCAGATCTTTCGTTTAAAGCGAGGATTTTTAGAAGACATGTCAATTTTATATGGGTTCATGTCTTCAGTTTGTGCTAATCCTAAGATTTTATTTAGCTCTTGCGCAATCCATTTTTCAACTTTTAAGACCACCATTTTTTTACGCAGGCGGCCTTGTTCGTCTCGGTTTAATATAGTGGGTAGGGTATTCAGTGTAAGTATTTCTCCAATGGCAGGGTGGGCCATACGTTCGCGGCCTTCATCACTTGCGTAAAAATGTGAAACAGCAAATACCATTCGTTCTGGGCTAATTTGTTTTAAGAATTGGCACGACTTAACGACTGTTGAACCAGTTCTAACCATGTCATCAAATAAAACGATACTGCAGCCATCTAACCCTTCAAAGGTGTGCTCGCTTTCTTTGTGGAGAGTGATTTCTACTTTACGCTCATTTGTTCTGACTTTATCGAGCATAATAAATTTGGCTTTGCTTAAACCAATGGTATCAAACATGGTTTTCACGAAGTCCCTGGCGCCTTTATCCGGGGCACATAACACTAAACCTTCACCATTAGGACCGTAATTCAATATATTAGAATTTAACAGGTAGTGTGAATAAATTTCATAGGGGATAAGGTTATGGAAATCACCTTCAAATACGTCTGAAAATATCTTTTGCACAGAGTAAGAGTGATTGTGAATGGTTAAAACTGCATCTACTCCAGATACTTTTAAAAGTTGTGCATACAACTTAGAGGTAAAAGCTTGGCCATCAAACTTTTTAATATCGTGAATATCTCGTTCGAAAAGTGTTTCGCCTAAATCAGCGCTCGGACCACGATCTTGAGCACTGAAAAATAAATCTGGCTCAACTAAAAAAACTTTTTCCGCCCCGTTTTCCTTTGCTGTACGAGCAATGAAAAAGTTTGACATTGCTAACTCTTGTCGGCTTTTTACATGGCTGCTGGTGCTGACAATGACAACAGTTTTATCTTTTAGGTTGTTGCCTATGTTTTCTAAATCATTTTCATCGGAAATAAATCGCGGGCAAAACTCAGAGTTCATAAAATGCTTCATGCTGATGAGGTCGGCGATGTCTTCATGTTGACCCATTGCATAAGCTACGTCGATAGCGAAGGGATTATCAGAAGAGTTGCTTACTACGACGACATTATTGGACCGTTCGGTCGAAAAACCCATGAGTTTATCCTATTTAAGTGGTGGCCGGAAAATTGACGATATTCTACTGGTTGAACCAGTAAAAGGTTAGTGTGTTTTTATACAGATACGAAAATAAATGTAGATGCGAGGCTAAAAATATTCAAATTATGGTTTGTAAAACAAACTTCATTCGTAAATAGGCATAATGCGGGCGCTGGGTTGATTGCAAAGTGAACACCTTAACGAGGGGAAAAGCAGTTGTGACGGAGATTTCAACCTATATGGGCTGCAGCCAGTTTATTTTTCATTATAATTAGCGTGCTCAGTACAGTTATGTAGACTGCGCTAGAGTACTTCCTATGTGATTCAAATTCAGCAGCCGTTAGGGTGATAGGTCATTAATGGTCAAACACCGCTACAAGTTCGCTAGTTACAATTCGATGGAATTGAGATTTGAGTTTTATCTACGCTTTTATTGGTAATTAGCTATGCAGTGGTTTTTAGAGTTATTTCAGTATTCCGAACAAAGTCTTTTCAGCGTAACCGAATATAGCTCTTGGCTGGTGTTACTGTCGGTATCTATTGCTGTTTTTGCTTCGTATATGGGGTTTCAGGTTGCAGGGCAAGCTTCTACAACGGTAGGGGTGCGTAAGCATGTATTTTTAATCGTCGGCAGTGTTGCGCTAGCAGGCGGTGTTTGGTCTATGCACTTCATAGGCATGTTGGCGTTGCAAATTTGTACAGTGGTGACCTATCGATTGGACATTACCGCCTTGTCTATTATACCGGCCATTGTCGCTTCTTGGATTGCATTGAATCAACTTACTCATAAAAACATCACAACCCAGCAGTTAATCGTTTGTGGGGTTTTAGTTGGGGCTGGCATTGGAGCTATGCACTATATTGGTATGGCCGCAATGGAAATGGCTGCTTTTCTTCGCTACAACTTGGCTGTATTTCTCATTTCTATTTTGGTCGCTGTTGCGTTAGCTATTTTATCGCTTTGGGTACGCTACGGGCTAGATAGTCATGGAAGTGTATCGCTGACTCCAAACTTCAAAATACTTATATCAAGCCTTGTGATGGGCGCTGCTATATCTAGTATGCATTATACGGGCATGGCCGCAGCAAGATTCGTATTGCCACCAGGGATGGACCCTTCAATTCAATCAGGAGAAATATCTCTAGTTTTAGCCTCGATTATAACCGCGATTACTATTTTGATGATTATTTTAGTGTTGGGTGCCAATCTTATTTTTAGGTATCGCGATAAGTCAGATGCAGCCCTACGCAACGAAAAACGCCTCATTGCAACAATGGATACAGCGATAGATGGCATCATTACGATTGATCAATTCAGTATCATTATTAGTGTGAATAAGGCAGTGACAACCATTTTAGGGTGGCAGGAAAATGAGCTAATAGGTAGGCCGCTTGATGCGTTAAATATTGAAAAAAGCTTATTGGGCAAGGTAAACAACTCATCACTTGGGTATACCATTGATGAGGATACCGAAGTCAGTGACGTGTTCGGCGAGCGTATTCCAATTCGTTTTAGACTCGGTAAGGTTGATCTAAGTGATGCTAACCTCAGCGTGTTGTTTATTTCTGATTTACGGGAATACCATCGCATGAAGGCTGAAATTAAACGCAACGAGTCACAAATTCAGGCAATTTTGAGCAATATACCGGGCATCACATTTCGCGCCATTTACGATCCAACTTGGCCTATTTTGTTTGTAAATGATCAGGTTGAAAATATTTTAGGGTACCCGAAAGAAGACTTTATGTTACCTAACCCAACTCGGAGCATTAACGACTTTTTACACCCTGAAGATGTTGGTGTTTTTGAAAGAACCGATTTGCTAAACCCGAACGGCTATCAAATTGAGTATCGAATTATTGATCGCAAAGGCAAAATTAAGTGGTTGCTTGGCTACGGCCAAGCTACTCAGGTGGAGGGTATTGAGTCGGCTTGTTTAGACGGCTTTTTGATGGATATTAGTGATCGGAAAGAAATGGAATCTGAGCTGGTTCAAGCCAAAGAGACGGCTGAAAAAGCGGCCGAATCTCGTGCAAACTTTCTAGCCAATATGAGCCATGAGATCCGTACTCCTATGAACTCGGTCATTGGGTTTAGCGAATTGTTGTTGCTTGACCAAGTTACCGATGAACAACGAAGGCAGTTGAAAACTATTAACCAATCTGCCAAATCACTTTTACACATTTTAAATGATATATTAGACAGCGCTAAGCTCGATAAAGGTAAGTTTGAGCTTGAATACCGAGATTTCTCCTTAGTTGAAGAAATAGATACAGTGGTTTCAACGTTTTGGCTGCAAGCGCAACAAAAAGGGTTAGAAATTAATTTAAACTTGCCTAAGAAACTAAAAGATCAGTTTAACGGTGCACCGGATCGAATTCGTCAAGTTCTTACTAACCTTATTGGAAACTCCATTAAGTTTACCCAGCAAGGCTCCATTTCTATTGATGTCAGCCAAAGTGAAAAAGGATGCACAACCTTTAGCATTTCCGATACGGGAATAGGCATGACCAGTGATCAACTTGAAAATATTTTTGAGCCGTTTTCGCAGGCCGATGAATCAATGAATAGACGGTTTGGTGGTACTGGCTTAGGAACCACCATTAGTAAGCAACTGGTAGAGCTTATGGGGGGGAAGATTTCGGCAAA
Organism: Reinekea marina; assembly: GCF_030409715.1. Classification (NCBI taxonomy): domain Bacteria; kingdom Pseudomonadati; phylum Pseudomonadota; class Gammaproteobacteria; order Oceanospirillales; family Saccharospirillaceae; genus Reinekea; species Reinekea marina. The sequence goes on along the minus strand of NZ_JAUFQI010000001.1, from coordinate 2,255,727 downwards.
GAGTGAGGCTGGCGTTGGATCAACATTTTCTTTTACCATTCCATTAAAACCAGCGCAGCAAGTTACTTTACAAGCTAGTTCAAAAGCCAATACCGAATTGCCTGAGCTGTCAATTTTAATTGTAGATGACATTGAACAAAATCTAGACCTACTCACTAGATTGTTGCAAAAAGATGGCCATTTTATTCAGTGCGCACGCAATGGCCAAGAAGCACTTGAGGTGCTAGAAAAGAGCTCAGTCGATGTTGCGTTAATAGACATTCAAATGCCAATTATGGATGGATTAACAGCTTCGAAGATTAGGCGTAAGTATGAGCAAGATAACAACCTGGACTCAACGCCATTGATCGCTTTAACGGCCAGTGTTTTGGCCGAAGATCGTTTGTCGGCTGAGCGTGCAGGTATGAATGGTTTTGCAAATAAACCGGTTGATATGCAACAGTTGAATCGTGAAATTGCAAGGGTATTAAATGGTGAAATGTTAGAGCACATAGAGCCAGATTCGCCTTTAACCGAAACAGATCCTAGCACCGCTAGTAAAATCGTCGATGTTGAAAAAGGCGTCTCTTTATGGGGCTCTAAAACGAATCTATATAATGAAGTGAAGCGATTTGTTGATAATTTAACACCGGAGTTGGCTTCATTTAAGCAATTGGCAACTGAACAGAATTTTAGCTCGCTTGCTGCTATAGGACACAAGTTTAAAGGTGGTGCAAGTAACGTTGCTATTGTAAAACTTGCGGCAGCTTTCGATAGCTTAGAGGCAAGTAGCTCAGCTACTGATATGCCAGCCACACTTGAAGCAATAGATACAATATTCATCGAGTTAGAGGCGTTGAAAGCTTGTATGCAGTCTCGAAAGTCGATGCAAGAAGGTGAGCTGTCAGAAAGCACAAACACTGGCAGTAACGACCACTCACTTGAGTCATTGGTGCACATTGCAGCTGAGTTAAAAGAGCTAACCGATAATAACGAAATAAATGATGATTTACTGAATCAGCTGGAGAAGCTGCAAAGTTATAGTCCTGTGCTGATTAACGAAATTATAGAGTCGTGCAATAATTTTGAATTTGAGCTTGCTTCTGAAAAAATTAATGAATTGCGAGAGGCGGTTGGTGTTTAATCAGTTTGATAGAATAGGAAAACACGGTGACAAATAATAAACAAAGGATTTTAGCTGTTGATGACGAGCCTACGAATTTACGAGTGCTTAATAAAGTGCTCGGTGATACCTATAAGTTGATCTTTGCCAAAAGTGGTCAAGAAGCTATTCGGCTTGTTGAAAAAGATAGCCCAGACTTGATTTTATTAGATGTCATGATGCCCGATGTAACCGGCTATGATGTTTGTAAAACACTCAAAGCTAACCCTAAATTTAAACATATCCCAATTATTTTTATTACGGCTTTAAGTGATCCTGATGATGAAGCTGAAGGCTTAAATATAGGGGCGGCTGACTATATATCTAAGCCTATTTCGCCAGCGGTAGTGAAAGCACGCGTTAAAACGCACCTTTCATTAGTCGATGCCCAAGTTTTAAGAGATACGCGCTTGCAAGTTATTCAGCGTCTGGGAAGGGCATCTGAATATAAAGACAATGAAACGGGAATGCATGTTATGCGCATGAGTCACTATTCAAAGGTTATTGCTCTAAACGCGGGTTTTTCTGAGCAAGCAGCCGATAATCTTTTTCATGCCGCTCCCATGCACGATATTGGGAAAATTGGTATAGCCGATGCAATCATGTTGAAACCAGGAAAGCTCACTGAAGAAGAATTTGAAACCATGAAGAATCACCCTCAGATAGGGGCGGAAATTCTTGGAGACTCTGATTCAGATTTAATAGAGCTTGCAAAAGTAGTGTCGATGACTCATCACGAAAAATACGATGGCTCTGGCTACCCAAACAAATTAAAGGGTGAAGATATTCCCATCGAAGGAAGAATTGTGGCTATCGCCGATGTATTTGATGCACTCACTAGTGTAAGACCCTATAAAGATGCGTGGCCAGTAGAACAAGCCATTAGCTTTATAGAAAGCCAAAAGGGGTTACATTTTGATCCTGTTTTAGTTGATGTGTTTGTTCAAAATTTAGACGAAGTGCTGGTTATTAAAGAGCGCTGGAAAGATTAGTGAGTGAGTGGGTTTACAGTCTCTATAGAAGTGTCTTGTGAGCCATAGCAGAAACCGCTAGTGCGCAGCGGTTAAATTTTATAAAATTGATAAAACAACTCAATAAATGGTGTATTTTCATGGGCAGAGCCTACCAAAACCGTAAAGAATCCATGGCAAAAACGTCTGATATGAAGGCGAAGATATACAGCCGATACAGCCGTGAAATCTATATGTGTGCTAAAACGGGTGGCACAGAAATAACGGGCAACTTGGCTCTAGCTTCTTTGGTCGATCGAGCAAAAAAAGAGCAAGTACCTGCGCATGTTATTGAAAAGGCTATCGATAAGGCCGCGGGCGGTGGTGGTGAAGATTTCGCCGTTGCTCGCTATGAAGGTTTTGGTCCTGGGAATACGATGGTGATTGTTGATTGCTTAACTGACAACCCAAATCGTACTTTTGGTGACGTTAGAACCTGCTTCAATAAAGTAAAAACTAAACTCGGTGGCCAAGGCTCAGTGAGCCATATGTTTGATCACAGCGCTATTTTCTCATTTAATGGAGAAGATGAAGAAGCGATACTTGAAGTGTTGATGGAAGCCGATGTCGATGTTTCAGACATTGAGCTAGAAGACGGAAAAGTAACGGTATTTGCACCCCATACTGAATATGCAAAAGTACGACAAGCATTAAAAGATGCTTATGAAGGCATAGAATTCGATGTAGAAGAGGTTCAATTTGTACCGCAGATGCTGACCAAAATAGAAGGCGAAGATGTTGAACAATTTGAAAAATTTCTTGAATTGTTGAATTTTCTAGACGATGTACAAAACGTATATCACAACGCCGAAATAGACTAAAACTTCTGCTATGTCATGGTCTCTTTGAATAAAAAGAGGCCATTTCCTTAAAATTCCATTTCTAATTGCTCATGTCGGCTTGTTTGGTTCTCAAATACAAGAGTTTGACATAAGGGTGTTTCTAAACCGTCATCATTAAGAATTGCGGGTATTTCTGTTTTAGAAGTAGACCAAATCGCCACTAAACTGCTTTTACCATTGAGGACGCATTGCTCTAAGCAGTGCTGCTTTTCAACAGTCGACATTCCTTTAAGTCTTACAACTCTGATACTAAAGTGGCCGAGCCCTAACATAGTCAAATAGCCTTTTTTGGGCAGAAAGGGTGGATCTATGAGGGTCACCCAAAGCCTAGCGTTTTTGACTTGCCGAATAGCATCTATTAAGAAATGGCATTGGCTAACAATAGGAGAGCAATAGTCAAAAAATCGTACTGTGCGTTTTGGGGCTATTTTTTGTGTTAAAGCGCCATGGTAATGGCTTTGTGCTAGTTGAGTTGTCATAATAGTCTCTCCAAGTACTGTTTGTTTGTCCAGTACCTGTATTTATATACAGCAATAGTTCTGATGTCAAAGAACTTTTTAAAAAAAGGGCGAATTTGTTGAAAAGTGATGTAACGGTGACTGCGCTAGAACGGCAGTTTTTTTTAGAAAATGGTTATCTTATTAAAAGACAACTCTTGTCCTCAGAGAGCCTCAGCCTTGCGATTAATGAAGCCAATGCTTTACTAAAAAAACCAGTTGAACCGCTAGAGCTAGAAGCCGCTGTTGGGTATCCAGGTGCCCCAAAGACGGCTGAAAGTGAGGGAGGAAGAACCATTCGACGCGTGCTTTCTTTGTGTTCACGCAGTGAATCGGTTAAAAACATGGCCACCAAAGGCCCAATTGCTGGTGTTTTACAGCATTTATTTGGTAGCAAAACACCTGCCTTCTTGAATCAAAACCATCATAACTGTTTGATGACTAAAGCCCCGAGTTACAGCAGTGACACGCATTGGCATCAAGATATAAGGTATTGGCATTTTAAGCAGCCCAATCTAATCAGTGCATGGATTGCTTTAGGTTCTGAAACAGCGAATAACGGGGCGCTACAAGTTATCCCAAAAAGCCATAGCGCTCAGTTTGATCACGATCAATTTGACGAAGACAAGTTCTTTATCGAAGGGTTAGAAAAGAATAGAACTTGGCTTGATAACAAAATCCAATTAACGCTAGAGCCGGGTGATGTGTTGTTTTTTGACAGCCGTTTATTACACAAGGCCACTCGAAATGCGACTGAGACAGTAAAGCTTTCTATGGTCTTTACCTACCATGATGCAACCAATGCCCCCATTGCTAATACTCGGTCATCTAATCTTCCAGAAATACAATTAGGTGAAGGTTAATGCTGTGAAATGGGTGATTTTCACGCTGGGTTGGCTGTGTATGTTTTTAGGCATTGCCGGCATCGTATTGCCGATTCTGCCCACTACACCGTTCATTCTATTAGCTGCCACCTGTTTCGCTAAAAGCTCTCCTAGGTTTCACGCTTGGTTGCTGGCCAATAAGGTATTTGGTCAGTTAATTCAAAATTGGAACCAAGAAAGATACATTGAACCAGCGGTGAAAAGACGTTCGTTAATTATAATCGCATTAACCTTTGGGTTGTCTATTTATATAGTTGATCCGATCGGGCTTAAAGTGATGTTAAGCATTTTTTGGATAGTTTGTACGTTTTGTGTTTCTAGACTTTCGACGATACCTTTGTCGATTAGGCAAAAAAAAGCCGCCAAGCTATAAGGCTTGGCGGCATAAAACATAAGCGTCGGTGGGGTTAACGACGCCTAAATAAGGGCTGTTTCTCAATAACATCCGATTGGTATTGGGTCGTTATTAAAGACTTTATTCGGCTGGCTATTTCAAGCTCTAATTCATTTTTGCATTCAAAAGATGTAAATCCACATCGAGTTAAAAACGCCACTTGATCTGGAATGAAATCGCCCATTGCTCGAATATCACCTTTGAAATTAAGTGTTTCTCTTAGCGTTCTAGCTTGGGAAAACGCTCGGCCATCGGCGAACTTAGCAAAATTAAACGCAATAACTTTTAATGATTCAACGCTAATGTCAGTCTCAATAATTGAATCGTTTTCTTCTACTATGACAGCCGATACATCTGCGAGACTATTATTGTCTAAGGCCAACCAATCAGAAAACGGCACAAATGTGTTAGGCTCCGATTCTATAGCGCCTTCTAACTTAATGAGATGCGGCATAAACACGCTCCTTAAAGGTTTTCAGCTCTACGCGATGAACAAAATCAAAAAACGGCTCTTCAGGCTGTCGTTGCTCAACAAAAACATCTAATATTTTTTTGATAACGGCAGGAACTTCATCTGCCTTAAACGAAGGGCCTAATATTTTTCCTACTTTTGCATGTTGACCGCTGTTGCCACCCAAAGACACTTGGTAGAATTCTGCGCCCTTTTTATCGACGCCTAATATGCCTATGTGTCCAATATGATGGTGCCCGCAGGCATTCATGCAACCAGAAATATTTAAATCGATATCGCCTAAGTCATAGATATAGTCTAAATCATCAAACTGTTGCTTTATCGCCTCAGCAATAGGAAGTGATTTTGCATTTGCCAGTGCGCAGTAGTCTCCACCAGGGCAGCAGATGACATCCAGTAAAGTGTCAACCGTTGGTTCAGCGAATTCGAGAGATTTCAATTGCTGCCAAAGATCAAACAACTGCTCTTGTTTTACATCAGCTAAAATAGCGTTTTGCTGATGGCTAACTCTCATTTCCCCAAACGAATAATCATCGGCTAAAGTGGCCAATGCGTCGAGCTGATCAGAGGTTACATCGCCAGGAGCCGAAGAAGGGTGCTTAACCGAGACAGTTACAGCGGCATAACCTGGTATTTTGTGGCTCTCAACATTGTGATTTAACCAATTGTCAAAATCTTTGTGTTCGAAACGTTGTTGCGCTAATAACTCTGTTGCGTCTTCTATAACGTCATATGCTGGATCGATGAAGAAACTGCTGACACGCTGTATTTCAGCATCGGTTAACTGGTCTGCTCCGTTTCGAATACCTTGCCACACATCTTCTACGGCAGCTTTAAAGGCGTCTATGCCCATGGCTTTTACTAATATTTTAATTCGTGCTTTGTATTTGTTGTCTCGCCGACCTTTTAAGTTATAGACCCTTAAAATAGCATCGAGGTAGGTAATGAGGTCGTGTTTGGGCAAAAAGGACTTTATTTCTTGGCCAACAAGAGGTGTACGCCCCAAGCCACCGCCAACAAATACTTGGAAGCCAAGCTCGCCCGCTTCGTTTTTAACCAGTTGCAGTCCAATATCATGAAATCGAATGGCCGCTCTGTCGGTATTTTTACTGGCATTAACTGCAATTTTAAATTTTCTAGGTAAAAAAGCGAATTCGGGGTGCAGTGTTGACCACTGGCGAATCAGTTCGCACCAGGGTCTAGCGTCGTCTATTTCATCTGCGATGACGCCCGCAAACTGATCAGTGGTCGTATTGCGTATGCAGTTGCCAGACGTTTGAATAGCGTGCATCTGAACTTCAGCGAGTTCAGCTAAAATATCGGGCACGTCTTCTAAAGCAGGCCAGTTTAATTGAATGTTCTGTCGCGTGGTAAAATGGGCATAACCTTTATCGTACTCACGGGTGATATGGGCTACCTTTCGTAACTGCGTTGAATTCATAAGCCCATAAGGCACGGCAATTCGAAGCATTGGTGCATGTCGCTGAATATATAGGCCATTTTGTAACCGCAAAGGCAGGAATTCTTCTGGTTTTAGCTGTCCCGCAAGGAATCGGTTAGTTTGGTCCCGAAACTGCTCGACACGCTGATCAACAAGTTGCTGATCATACGAATCATACACGTACATGAGATATCCTTCGATAAAGTGCTTTTAATGAGTGCAAGACTATACATAATCATCCTTATTCTATGAATGATTATATTTTCATGATTTTATTCCATAGTGTTATATATGGTGGGTTGCACTAAGGCTAAAAAGCCGATTAAATGGAGCTATTAGCTTGTTCTAAGCTAAAATACTTAATAATAAAAAAATTAGGAGAGAGTATGGCTTCTGGAAAGTCTCGATTTACCGATGCACAAGCCGATGCAATTGCTGCCGTAATTGTTGTTTTAACCGTTGTTGCGACTGCGGTATTTTGGGTAGCCACCGCCTAAGGTGAACCTCATATCTTATTTTTAGCAGCCTAAGGGTAGGCATTCTACCTTTAGGCTTTGCTAAACTACTTCATTCGTTAAGTTACTGTTTTTACTAACACAATCAAGCCGATTACAAAGGCGGCTGTAAATATAATCCCTCCAATTAAAAATGGCCAAACCGATGCGGCTTGGAAATCTTTCTCTCGATTTTTTTCGCTTTGTACACCCACGGCGGCACTTAATACACTTTTACAAACTTGCCAAAAGCTGGGCTTGATAATTTTTTGCTCATCTTTCATTTCTTACACCTTTCAAAAAAGCGACAAAACAGGCTGAACTGCGACAGTTTTCGGGGTTTTGCCCTAATGTACCATGCCAACGCTGGTTAAATACTAGAGAATACTGGATATTGGTCTAGCCTAATAACCATCTGCCTAATTTCGCAAAAAATACAATAGAGGTCTATATGACAAATTTGGTTGCCTCCAATCGCTCTGAATTATTGGAATCTTTATATCAGCGGTTAACCACCGAGTTTCCTAAGCAACATCACAGTGATTTAAACACATTAATTGAGCAATTGTTTAAACACGCATCTATGCGTGATTTAACCAGCTACGAAATGACCGATTTAGCTGGCATGGTGGTAACACTTTGGCGGGCACTTCAAAAAAAATCGCCAAAACAAGCCAATGTTGAAGTCATTAACCCAAGTGTTGAAGAGCATGAATGGCAGAGTTCGCATTCTATTGTAACGGTGTTAAGTGATGAAGTGCCATTTGTTATCGATTCCGCACGATTAGCCCTCAATAGCCTAGACATTAATATTCACGCCATTTTTTACGGTAGTTTTTTTGTTGAGCGAGATAATAAAGGGAAATTTGTTAAGTTTTCTGATAAAGGCAGTAACGAATTATTGTTGTGCTTGGAAATGGATCGAACTACGGTCCCTGAGCAGCGTAAACAAGTTGAAGATTCGTTAAACGAAGTATTACTCGATGTTCACTACGTGGTAGATGATTTTCCGGCCATGTTAGAAAAAACTAAAGTAGTAAAAGAAGCCTTCAAAAAAGAAAACTATCCATTCAGCAAAGATGAAATGGAAGAGGCTTCTGTATTTATGCAGTGGATGGCCGATAATCACTTTAGCTTTTTGGCATATGACGAATATGAAATTTTTGGCGATGTTGTAAAGCAGGTTGAAGGAACAGCACTCGGCTTGTTTAAAAAGACCTCTAAACGTCGCGAAGAAGTCATTTCAGATATGACCGAGTACCGTAAAGAGCATGTCTTTAAGCAAGAGTTGATGATTTTCTCAAAATCAGGACGCCGATCTTCAGTACACCGTCCGGCCTACAGTGATTATGTATTAGTTAAAAAATTCGATAAAAAAGGCAATGTAATTGGCGGATACCGCTTTTTAGGCCTTTATACTTCGTCTGTTTACAGCGAAACAGCTAAAGATATTCCCGTTGTAAGAACCAAGATTGCGGAAATCATAAAAGGCAGTGGTTACGCGCCTGGTTCGCATGCCTATAAAGAATTTGCGGCTATTTTATACACCTTACCACGTGATGAGCTAATTCAAGGCAGCGTTGACGAACTGCACAATGTAACGAATGAAATTCTATCAATTCAAGAACGTAAGCAAATTCGTTTATTTTTGCGTAAAGATGCTTACGGAAAATTCTTGAATGCTATGGTTTATATGCCTAGAGACATTTTTAATACTCAATTGCGTATTAAAGTACACGATTTACTGGCGTCTCATTTTGAAGTTGAAGGGTCAGATTTCACCTCCTATTTCAGTGAATCTGTACTAGCGCGCACACGTATTGTATTTAAACTGGCCAAGCCCATTGAAGAAATGCCGGACATTCAGCGCCTAGAAAATAAGATCGTGCAGCTTGCGCGACGCTGGACAGATGAACTGCAGCAAGCCATGGTGGAATCATTCGGTGAAGAAAAGGGTATTCGTTTATATCAACAATATGAGCACGCTTTTCCATCCAGTTATGTTGAAGAATACAGTGCACGCGTTGCCGTTGCCGATATTCAACGTATTGAAAGTTTACAAAAACATAAAACCGACAAGCTAGCGCTAAGTTTTTTCCGATCTATCGAACCAACTGGGTCGGCTTTAAAACTGAAAATATTTAATAAAGGCGATGAGCTTCAGCTATCTGATTTGATCCCTGTATTAGAAAACTTAGGACTAAAGGTAGTCGATGAGTTTCCGTATGAAATCATGCACCCTAAAAATGGATGCACTTGGATATACGATTTCAACTTAGTGTACGAAGCCGACCCAGAGTTAGATCCGGCCGAATACCGTGATTTATTTTCAAAAGCATTTTTGAATATATGGAATGGTCGCTCAGAGAATGACCTTTATAACCGCTTGGTGCTGCGTGCTAAGTTGACTTGGCGAGAAGTGGCTATGTTACGTGGCTACGCCAAGTACATGAAACAAACCCAGTTCAGCTTGAGCCAAGAATACATCGCTGAAACGTTAATTCAGCATACTCAACTTACCGATCATATCACCGAACTCTTTTCAGCTCGATTTAACCCTGAAAAACAGGGCGGCAAGAACAACTGTGAATCTTGGGTAGATAAAATTAATGCCTTGTTAGAAGACGTAAACAATATTAACGAAGATAAAATTCTACGTCGTTATGTTGAGCTTATAATGGCTACATTGCGAACTAACTTTTATCAAGAAGATGACCAAGGGTTACGAAAAGAATACATTAGCTTCAAGTTAGATCCATCTGAAATTAGTGATATTCCGTTACCTCGGCCAAAGTATGAAATATTTGTTTACTCGCCAAGACTTGAAGGCGTTCACTTAAGAGGCGGAAACGTAGCGCGAGGCGGCTTACGATGGTCTGATCGTAACGAAGATTTCCGCACCGAAGTATTGGGCTTAGTAAAAGCGCAACAGGTTAAGAATGCCGTCATTGTCCCTGTTGGGGCAAAAGGTGGCTTTGTTGCTAAGCAATTGCCACCCGCGAGTGATCGTGAAGCCTTTTTTGCAGAAGGAATCGCCTGTTATAAAACGTTTATACGAGGTTTATTGGATCTCACCGATAACTTAGTTGAAGCCGATGTTGTGCCCCCTAAACAGGTAGTGCGTTACGACAATGATGACCCTTACATGGTTGTTGCCGCCGACAAAGGTACCGCCACTTTCTCTGATATCGCCAATGAAGTTGCTGATGAATATGGCTTTTGGTTAGGTGATGCTTTTGCATCTGGCGGATCATATGGTTACGACCATAAAGGCATGGGTATCACAGCTCGAGGTGCTTGGGTCAGTGTGCAGCGCCACTTCCGAGAGCTTGGCATTGATGTACAAACGGAATCAATCTCTGTGGTTGGCATTGGCGACATGGCGGGTGATGTTTTTGGTAACGGCTTATTGCGTTCTAAAATGTTGAAAATGGTTGGCGCGTTTAACCACATGCATATCTTTGTTGACCCAAATCCAAATACTGAAGAAAGCTTCAAAGAGCGTGAACGTTTATTTGAGCTGCCTCGATCTACTTGGGAAGACTACAACAAAGATCTTATCTCGAAAGGTGGCGGCATCTTTAGTCGCAGCTCGAAATCTATTGCTATAAGCAAAGAAATGAAGGCCGTCTTTGGTATCTCTGCTTCCAAACTCTCGCCGAATGAATTGATCACCGCGATGTTAAAGGCACCGGTCGATCTAATTTGGAACGGTGGTATTGGTACTTATGTTAAATCTACTGATGAAACACATGCCGATGTAGGCGATAAAGCCAATGACCCTGTTCGAGTCAATGGTTGCGAATTACAAGCTCGCGTATTAGGTGAGGGCGGTAACTTAGGGTTTAGTCAGTTAGGACGAATCGAGTTTAACCTCAATGGCGGGCGATGCTTTACAGACTTTATTGATAACGCTGGCGGAGTTGACTGTTCGGACCATGAAGTCAATATGAAAATTTTGTTAGATGACATGGTAGCAGCGGGAGATATGACGGTTAAGCAGCGTAATGAAACATTGCAGAGCTTAACAGATGATGTCTCTAATTTAGTGTTACGTAACAACTATCGTCAAACTCAAGCTTTAGGCGTAGCCATTACGGAATCGCTTTCTAGAATTGAAGAATACCGTCGCCTAATAAACGGTTTTGAATCCGAAGGAAAACTAAATCGTGAGTTGGAATTTTTACCTTCTGACGAAACCATTAGTGAGCGCAAGGCGAACGGTCAAAGTTTAACGCGCCCAGAATTAGCGATTCTAATTTCTTATGTAAAAGGTGATTTAAAAGAGCAGCTCGCTAATCAAAACTTAGCGGAAGATGACTATGTTGCTCGAGCTGTGGAAACAGAATTTCCTGCAGCAATGGTCAAGAGGTTTGGTGCAGCAATTCACCAGCATCGGTTGAAAAAAGAGATTGTAGCCACCCAAGTTGCTAACGATATGATCAACTATATGGGCATAACCTATTATAATCGATTGCAAGAAAGCACGGGCGCTTCGGCAGTAGAAGCCGCTAAAGCCTACATTGCGGCTCGTGATATTTTTGGTTTACACCAGTTATTTGACGATATTGAAGCGCTCGACCATAAAGTGCCCAGTGATTTACAAAGTGATATGATGCGCCGTACCTTAAGAATGGTTCGCCGTGCTAGTCGATGGTTGATAAAAAACTATCGTATGGGCATCAATATGGAACAGGTGGTAAAGCAGTATAAAGCACCTTTGCAAGAGCTAGCGGGTAAATTGGATTCACTGTTGCCCAAAGAGGCAAATGAAGCTTGGGTAGCCGATGCTAAGCGCATGGAAGAAGCAGGCGTTTCGCATGAGTTAGCGATGAAAATTGCCTCTAGCGATATCTTATATACAGCGTTAGGCGTTGTTGGCATTTCACAAAGCATTGAACGTGATGCACTTGAAGTTGCGCAAGGCTACTTCATGGTAGGCGATGCACTAGGGTTAGAGCAGTTCGCACGGCAAGTAAATGAGCTGAAAGTATTCTCTCATTGGCAAGCGATGGCTCGCGAAAGCTTCCGTGATGATCTTGAATGGCAGCAACGACGAATTACCCAAGGTTTATTCTTCCAAATGGGTAAGGAAGGTAAATTAGTTGAGACTGTTGATAAATGGTTAGTTGATAATCACCTATTGGTTGAGCGTTGGTTGAAGATGATGAGTGAAATTCGTGCAGTTGGCGAACCTGAATTCAGTATGTACAGCGTCGCAATACGTGAGCTATTAGATTTATCACAGGCAACATTACCAGAACTATAAACCGTTCATTTAGGTTGAAAATGTTAAGTAGAATCAAAGCCCGATCAGTTAACTGATCGGGCTTTTTTTATGGGGATTTTTTTCTAACTGGTCGTTCAACAATTCTAAAAAATTAAAATTCTATTTTGTTTCTGCTCTACAACTGGTTAGTATCTCGACAATCACTCATGTAAAACTGCCTAGTACATTACTGTAAGGACCCTCAAAGTGACCGAGTTAACGGTTATGTTAGTGGATAATGAACCCGCAAGAGCCGCTATCGTTGAGCAGGCCATGCTTGATAATGGTTATCGGGTTATTCGACGTTTAGAAAGCACCCATCACCTCACTCAAGCGGTTAATGAATCGCAACCCGACATTGTCATTATTGATATCGAATCACCCGATAGAGACATGCTCGAAAATATGTCTCGGTTGACCAAGGATAACCCTCGTCCAATTGTTATGTTTGCCGAGGAAGATAACAGTGAACAAATTGAAGCGGCGGTTAGAGCCGGTGTCAGTGCCTATGTGGTCGATGGTATGAGTGCAGGTCGGGTGAAACCAATTTTACAAGTTGCGGTAGCAAGGTTTCGTGAGTTTCAAGCACTGAAGTCAGAACTAAATACTGTAAAAATTCAATTAGAAGATCGTAAAATAATAGACAAAGCCAAGGGGCTCATTATGAAAAATCAAGGATGCGATGAGCCAGCGGCCTACCAAGCTTTGAGAAATCTGGCGATGAGTCGCAGTCAAAAGTTAGTAGATGTTGCTCAGGATATTATTTCTGTGATGAGCGTAATGGGAGGTAAATCTTAATGTCTGCCCAAAAAGTAAATAAGAACAATTCAGACACAGTCAGGTTAGGATTTATCCCCTTAATAGACTGTGCTCCGTTCGTGATAGCACAAGAAAAAGGATTCTTCGAGCAAGAAGGCGTTCGAGTTGTGTTAAGTAAAGAAGCATCTTGGGCAAGTATTAGAGATAAAGTGGCGTTTAATGTACTCGACGGGGCGCACATGTTAGCGGCACTACCTTTAGCGTCGAGCATAGGACTTGGTATATTAAAGGCCCCGATGCAATCGGCTTTTACTTTAAGTCAAAATGGAAACGCCATAACGGTCAGCAATGCGCTTTTTGAATCTATGAAAGAGTTTGCGTACCAAGAAGGCGATATAAAATCTGGAGTTGCCTTAAAAAGATTGATTGAGACTAGAAATAAGAAAAGTCTCCGTTTTGCAATGGTCTATCCGTACTCTTCGCATCACTATTTATTAAGAGATTGGTTAGCCCAAGCGAATATCAATCCCGATACTGATGTGAAAATTGTCGTAGTGCCACCGGTTAACATGTTGACCTATTTGAAGGAAGACATAATAGATGGCTATTGTGTCGGTGAGCCTTGGAACAGCCTAGCCATGGAGCAGGGTATTGGCCAAATGGTGACAACAGGCTATGACCTTTGGGGAAATATACCGGAAAAAGTATTAGGCGTGAACGAACATTGGGCTAATCAATACCCTGATAAACATTTTAAAATTATTCGTGCGCTACACAGTGCATGTCAATGGATTGATACCGATAATCATAAGGAAGAGTTGTTGAATATTTTGAGTCAACCACATTATCTTAATTGTACTGTAGCGCAATTAAAGTATGGTTTTGTATCCAAAAAGCCTCAGGGTGAAGTTGCTTGGCCGTTAGAAGCGAATCAAATCTTTTCTGGTACAACCGTAAATGAGCCTGCTGTAAATCTTGCCTATTGGTTATTAACTCAAATGTTGCGATGGCAACAAATATTACCTTCACCAGAGCTTAATACCATTGTGAGCAAAGTGTATTTGCCTAAAGCGTACAACCACGCTTTAAAAACAGACATTGATTTTAAGAACCTTTCGGCATTTGAGTTAATCAGCGATCATTGGCAGGACGAAGCAGTTCAAGGGCGCGTTCGAATAAGTAAGCAAGGACACCTGAGTGGGTTTTATTTAAATAAAGCATGATACTTTTTGGTGCATAAATAATTTTACGCACCGATTTGGAGAATAAAGTCCAGCCGTTTATTAATCATTCATTCAGTGAAGTAGCCAGTTTTACTGGTGTAACGGTAGTTTTAAGACGTTGGCACGCTAAATGCTATTTCTAGTTTGAAAGCTTAAAAGTGTTTAAGCAAACAATTAGAGATTGATATCGACGCAGATATCAATTAAGGCAAAGGCGCCTGAAGACGAGCACTAAAATGTGTTTGTCTCCAGGCGCTTTTTTTGTAAGCGAATTTTCTTCAAGGCGGAGAGTGTCAATGAAAGTAGCCCGTAAAAAAAGTGCGTCATTACTCAAAAATTTAAGGCTTCAGTTTTCTAAAATAGCCATTGTCAGTGCAGGTGTGTTTTTAAGTGCGACATCCAATGGTGAAGTAGGTTACCCCGAAAAAGAAGATCTCACCTTTGGTTTTATTAAGTTAACTGACATGGCGCCACTTGCCATCGCTTACGAAAAAGGTTATTTCGAAGATGAAGGTCTTTACGTCACATTAGAAGCTCAGGCCAATTGGAAGGTACTTTTAGATCGAGTCATCGATGGTCAGTTAGATGGTGCACATATGTTAGCTGGTCAGCCACTTGCAGCTACCATAGGTTACGGCACACAAGCCGACATTATCACGGCATTCAGCATGGACTTAAATGGCAATGCCATCACTGTGTCGAATTCGGTTTGGGAGCAAATGAAACCATATATCCCAACCATGGCAGATGGCAAACCACAGCACCCCATAAGCGCAAAGTCACTCGCGCCCGTTATAGAAAGTTTCAATAGCGAAGGTAAATCATTCAATATGGGAATGGTGTTTCCAGTGTCGACTCATAATTACGAATTACGTTACTGGTTAGCGGCTGGCGGTATTCATCCTGGCTTTTATGCTCCCGCCGAAGGAGATACTAGCGGTCAGCGATCAGCTGATGTACTGCTATCGGTTACACCGCCTCCTCAAATGCCATCAACGTTAGAAGCCGGTACCATTGACGGTTATTGCGTTGGTGAACCTTGGAATCAACAAGCCGTTTTTAAAGGCATAGGTGTTCCCGTAATAACGGATTACGATATTTGGAAGAATAATCCTGAGAAAGTCTTTGGCGTAAATTCAGAATGGGCTGATAAGTATCCTAATACCCATATTCGCGTCGTGAAAGCACTCATTCGTGCTGCGAAATGGTTAGATGAAAACGACAACGCCAATCGAAACGAAAGTGTCGAAATATTATCTAGAAGCGAATACGTCGGCGCCGATTTTGAAGTGATTGCAAACAGTATGATCGGCACCTTTGAGTATGAAAAGGGCGATAAGCGTGCTGCCCCCGATTTCAATGTGTTCTTCCGTCACAACGCAACTTACCCCTATTACAGCGATGCTATTTGGTACCTCACCCAAATGAGACGTTGGGGTCAAATTTCTGAGCAAAAAACGGATGACTGGTACATGGAAACAGCTAAAAAAGTGTACCGCCCCGATATATACGCCGTCGCGGCACAAGCGCTCATTGAAGAGTATGGATTTAAAGCTACTGACTTCCCAGACTTCTCTACTGAATCTGGCTTTAAACCCCCAATGAACGAGTTTATCGATCAGGTTACTTATGATGGCCGTTTCCCAAATAGCTATTTAGAGAGTTTCGATATTGGATTAAAAGGTTCAGAAAAACCTTAAACACTAGGTGGATGGGTAACATTGCTTAGCAGGTTACCCTGAACTCCGATTTAAACGTTGCAAATTTACCCGTAAAAAAAAGGTTACCCAATGATTAGTTCAACGCTTTTGAAACTTAATCAGATAAAAAAAGAAGACATGACTAGCCTATGGTCATTCTTTGACATCAAAACCATTCTTTCCCTCGTATTTCCTATGATCGGAATTACGTTGTTTTTATTGATTTGGCAGGCAGGCTCATCAAAAATAGAAACATCCTTAGGTGTTTTTCCTGGTCCGGTGGTTGTTTACGAACAATGGCACAGTCTTGTGGATGACCACCAACGGGAAAGAGAGAAAGAAATCGCTTTTCATGAGCGACAAACAGAGCGAAATGCGCAGCGTTTAGCCGATGATCCAACCTATGTTGCCAAAGTACGTGAATATACTGGAAAGCCCACTTACTTTGATCAAATATTTACCAGCCTAATCACCGTGTTAGCTGGCTTTTTATTGGCATCATTGATCGCCATTCCGGTCGGTATTCTCATTGGGTTAAACGGAGCTATTTACAGTGCATTAAATCCAGTTATTCAAATATTTAAACCCGTGTCGCCATTGGCTTGGTTACCACTGGTCACTATGGTGGTTAGCGCAACCTATGTTACTGATGATCCTATGTTTTCAAAATCTTTCCTCACGTCAATGTTTACCGTAACGCTATGTTGCATGTGGCCAACGCTCATAAACACCGCTGTTGGTGTCGCAGCCATAGATAAAGACTTACTTAATGTATCTAAGGTACTGCGATTAAACTGGACAACCCACGTTTGGAAAATAGTGATTCCTTCTTCAATTCCAATGATGTTTACCGGGCTACGTTTGTCGTTAGGCATCGCATGGATGGTGCTCATTGCTGCAGAAATGCTGGCTCAAAACCCTGGTTTAGGAAAATTTGTTTGGGACGAGTTTCAAAATGGCAGCTCAAATTCTTTGGGCAGAATAATGGTGGCCGTTATTACCATTGGTTTTATTGGATTTTTGTTAGACCGCACCATGTTGATCGTACAGCGGTTTGTTTCATGGGATAAAACTCAAGTATTAAGATAAGGAATAAGTTATGTCATCTCATTTAGAAATTAGCCAAGTATCAATCGAGTTTCCTACACCTAAAGGCTCTTTTAAAGCGTTAGATAAAGTCTCGCTAAAAATTAATAAGGGCGAGTTTGTGAGTCTTATAGGTCATTCTGGGTGTGGTAAATCAACCGTATTGAATATTGTAGCCGGCTTGTACGATGCAACAGAGGGTGGCGTTATTTTAGACGGCCGTGAAATTAAAGGGCCAGGTCCCGAACGAGCGGTTGTTTTTCAAAACCACTCCTTACTGCCTTGGTTAACAGCTTATCAAAATGTTGAACTGGCCGTAAAACAAGTATTTGGACGCACGAGAAGCAACAGGGAAATGAGCGATTGGATTGAGCACAACCTTGAGCTCGTGCACATGAGTCATGCAAAAGATAAAAGACCAGACGAGTTGTCGGGTGGTATGAAACAGCGAGTCGGTATCGCTCGAGCACTTGCAATGGAGCCTAGTGTACTTTTAATGGATGAACCGTTCGGAGCTCTCGATGCGTTAACAAGAGCGCATTTACAAGATTCCTTAATGGACATACAAAAAACACTAAACAATACCGTCATAATGATTACTCATGATGTTGATGAAGCGGTATTGCTTTCAGATCGAATTGTGATGATGACCAACGGGCCAGAAGCGACTGTTGGAGAGATTTTAGACGTTAATTTAGAGAGACCACGAGATCGATTAGCCTTAGCCAATGATCCGGTTTACGTAGATTACCGCTCTCAAGTACTTAAGTTTTTATATGAAAAGCAAAAAAAGGTAGAGCCATTACCAAGCAAAAAATCTCCTAAAGTAGAACATCAACCTGCAGTAAAGGTGGCGGGTTAGATGTTAATGAAAACAAATAATCGGAATATCGTCATTATCGGCGCGGGAATGGCGGGTTGTAAGTTAGCTCAATCACTTGTTGAGTCTGGTCGCCCCGATATTCAAGTTACCTTAATCGGAGAAGAAGCAAAAGCAGGCTACAACCGTATTATGCTTTCGCCGCTGCTCGCTAAAGAGATAACTACCAAACAAATTAACTTTGTTGATATGACAGCACTTTGTAGCCAAGGGCTGAGACTCATAACTAATGATCCTGCGGTTCAAGTTAGTTACAAACTGAAACAGATTATTTTAGCCAGTGGTGTCGAAGTGGCATTCGATGAGGTTGTATTTGCGACAGGGTCTCGGGCAAGTCAATTAGCTCAATTTCCTGAAAACATTGGGAATATACATGGGTTTCGAAACTTAAACGATGTCAGTATTTTAGAAAACATTAACAATGACGCTCAGGTCGTCGTCATTGGCGGTGGATTACTAGGGTTGGAAGCGGCTGTCGGTTTGGTTAAACGTGGGTTAAATGTTTCGTTAGTACATCGGGCGGGGCATATACTTAATCGTCAGTTGGATGTCGCTGCCGCTGAGTTATTACAAGCCCATTTAGAAGCATTAGGTATTAAATTTTTTCTCGGACATTCTCCTTCTAAGCTCACTCATGAATTTGCTCAAGATAAAAAAATTGTTACGGGTGTAACGTTAGAGGACGGAACGCATATTGAGTGTAATACGGTGGTTCTCGCTACAGGTATTACACCAGAAGTTAGCTTGGCAAAATCATCCGGCTTGTTAACCAAGAAAGCCATTGTAGTGAATGAGTATCTTCAAACGAGCAAGGCTCATACTTATGCCATAGGCGAATGTACGGAGTTTAATGGCCAAACATTTGGCTTAGTCGACCCTATATGGAAACAGCTCGAAGTTTTAGTGAGTTGGCTGCTAAATGCTAAAGGTGCTCCAAGCAATCAAAACCCTAAGTTTAAAATAGAGCACTCGCCGACCAAGCTTAAGGTGTCGGGTGTCAATCTTTATTCTGTTGGTGATATTGGTAAAGCAACGGATAAAAATTCAATTGTACTGGTCGATCGTACCAACAGTGAATACCGAAAAATTATTATCGATAATGGTGTCATTGTAGCTGCTATTTTGTACGGAAACATTTCGGATGGGCCTTGGTACTTTTCATTAATCCAAACTAAAGCCAATGTTTCTCACTTAATGAGAAACCTAATTTTTGGCGAAGCATACTGCAATAGTGAATCAGTCATTAATCATGCCGCCTAATATTTAAAGTGCGACGGTAACGCTGTATTTATAGAGAGAGCAAATATGAAAAAATTAGCAGATCAAAAACCAACACTTATTGTTGTCGGTAATGGCATGGTCGGACATCACTATATTGAACAATGTATAGAGCAAGATTTAAATGAAGTTTATGAGATATTAGTGTTTGGTGAAGAGCCACATTTAGCTTACGATCGCGTACATTTAAGTGAGTATTTCAATGGTAAAGGAATAGACGATTTATCACTAACCGAAGCTCATTACTACAAAGAAAACGGCATTCGATTTGAAACTGATTGTCGGGTTGAGCATATTGATACTCATGCAAAGCAAGTGCTCACAGAGAAAGGTGATCGAGTTGACTACGAAAAGTTAGTACTTGCCACAGGATCTTATCCTTTTGTACCACCCATTCCAGGTTACGATCGACTCAATACATTTGTATATCGAACCATCGATGATTTGGATGCAATCAAATCTTGTGCGCAATCTATTAAAACTGGCACCGTAGTAGGTGGTGGCTTATTAGGGTTGGAAGCCGCAAATGCGCTTAAAAATCTTGGTTTAGAAACCAGTGTAGTGGAATTTGCACCTCGGTTAATGCCAGTGCAGTTAGACGATCAAGGCGGCACGGTTCTAAAAGCGATGATCGAAGGGCTCGGTGTAAATGTTTATACCTCAACTGCGACGACTGAAATCGTCGATGGACAAGAAAGTGTACACCGAATGAAGTTTGCAAGTCAGACAGATGATGAGCTTTATTTAGAAACTGATCTGATTCTATTTTCCGCGGGGATTCGACCACAAGATGCGTTAGCCCGTACGTCAGGTCTTAATGTAGGGGAGCGAGGCGGCATCGAGGTCGATAATCATTGCGTAACTTCAGATAAAGATATTTACGCAATTGGTGAGTGTGCTTTATGGAGTGGTCGAATATTTGGATTAGTAGCGCCAGGATATCAAATGGCAAAAGCCGCGGCGTTCCACTTAAGTCAAAAAGAAAACGTTGAATTTACCGGTGCTGATATGAGCACTAAATTAAAGTTACTTGGGTGTGATGTCGGTTCGATTGGTGATGCTCATGGCCAAACCCAAGGTGCCAAAACGTTTGTGTATCACAATGGTATGACTCAAAGTTACCAAAAATTAGTGGTATCAGAAGATGGACAACATCTTCTAGGAGCCGTGTTAGTCGGTGACAACAGCGCGTACGACACTCTTTTACAATATTACTTAAATGGAATCAAACTGCCTAAGCAGCCAGAGAGCTTGATTCTACCCAATACTGATGGTGCCTCGGCCGCATTAGGTGTTGAAGCATTACCTGGGTCGGCTTCTATTTGCAGTTGTTTAAACGTTACCAAAGATAATATTTCATCAGCTGTTCAAAGCGGCTGCTTATCTGTGGCTGATGTCAAAAGCGCAACGAAAGCCAGCAGTGGTTGCGGTGGGTGTGCTGCATTGCTGAAAAAAGTAGTGGACAGCGAGTTAACTGCATTGGGTGTCGAAGTAAGCACTGATGTATGTGAGCACTTTCCTTATACCCGCCAAGATTTGTATAACCTGATTAAAGTAGGTGAAATTACTACTTTCGATGAATTGATTCAAAAGCACGGTAAAGGCCACGGCTGTGCGATTTGTAGACCGCTAGCAGGCAGTATGTTTGCCAGTATTTGGAACGATTACGTACTAGAAAAACCACACGTTTCATTGCAAGACACGAATGATCGCTATTTGGCAAATATTCAAAAAGACGGAACATACTCTGTAGTGCCCCGAATACCTGGAGGCGAGATTACTGCGGAAAAATTAATTGTTTTAGGTGAAGTTGCGAAAGAATTTAAGCTCTATACGAAAATTACCGGTGGGCAGCGAGTAGATTTATTTGGTGCAACGGTTGATCAGTTACCGTTGATCTGGAAAAAATTAATTGATGCCGGGTTCGAAACTGGGCAAGCCTATGGTAAATCGGTTCGAACGGTTAAATCTTGTGTCGGTAGTACTTGGTGCCGTTACGGGGTGAACGACAGTATGGCTATGGCATTAACATTAGAGAACAGATACAAAGGCTTACGATCACCTCATAAGTTGAAATTTGCAGTGTCTGGGTGTACTCGTGAATGTGCTGAAGCTCAAAGTAAAGATATTGGCGTGATCGCGACTGAGGGTGGCTGGAATTTATACGTGTGCGGTAACGGTGGGATGAAGCCTAGGCACGCAGATTTGTTTGCAACCGATTTAAGTGATGAACAGTTACTGCAATATGTTGATCGAATTTTGATGTTTTACGTTAAAACCGCC
This sequence comes from Reinekea marina, assembly GCF_030409715.1. Classification (NCBI taxonomy): domain Bacteria; kingdom Pseudomonadati; phylum Pseudomonadota; class Gammaproteobacteria; order Oceanospirillales; family Saccharospirillaceae; genus Reinekea; species Reinekea marina. The sequence continues at coordinate 2,234,074 of NZ_JAUFQI010000001.1, read as the reverse complement.
GATCGTTTGCAACGAACCTCGGTCTGGATGGAAAACTTAGAAGGCGGCTTAGACTATTTAAAACAAGTCGTTATCGAAGACAGCCTTTCTATTGCGGCCGAATTAGAATCTCAAATGTCACATCTTGTCGATACTTTTCAGTGTGAATGGAAAACTACCTTAGAAAACCCAGAGGCACTGAAAGCCTTTAAACCGTTTGTAAATAGTAATGATAAAGACGAGAACGTTGTTTTTATTGAAGAGCGTAGTCAAATTCGACCTGCTACGGAAGAAGAAAAAAAACTTATTGCGGTGGCTAACTGAAGAGGGTTCAAAAAATGCAATTCGAAACAGTCTGTTTAGAAAATGATCTCATTCCAAATTTAGGCATTGCCGTAAAAGTATCGAATCAACAGGTAGCGATATTTTACATGCCTAACACCAAAGAACGTGTGTTTGCTTTGTCGAATTGGGACCCAATCAGCAAGGCGAATGTATTGTCACGGGGTATTCTTGGGGATATTCAGGGCCGGTTAGTAGTCTCTAGCCCTATTCATAAACATCACTTTGATCTTAAAACTGGGCAATGTTTGGAAGAAGAGGTCAGCGTACCAAGCTATTCCGTTAAAATCGAAAACGGAAAAATTTCCCTAGCGGTAGAGACACTTTATGAACAAACCGCTTAATAACTGTAGTACTAAAACAACTTGCCCCTATTGTGGGGTAGGTTGTGGAGTAGAAGTCAGCGCTAAAGCTGTATTGAGTGAAGTGCAAGTTACAGCTAAAGGTGATGCGAGCCATCCGGCTAACTTTGGCAAGCTTTGTGTGAAAGGCAGTAACTTACTGCAAACTCTAACGCCGCAAGGCAGGCTTACTCAACCATTTATCCAAGGAAAGCCAGTAGAGTGGAATGAAGCCATTCATACTATTGCTGGTAAAATTAAAGATGTGATTGCTAAACATGGACCCGATGCCTTTGCATTTTATTTATCTGGGCAATTACTTACAGAGGACTATTATGTAGCTAATAAACTAGCGAAGGGTTTTATTGGCACGGCCAATGTTGATACAAACTCTAGGCTTTGTATGGCCTCTGCCGTAGTCGGCTACAAACGTGCCTTTGGATCGGACACGGTTCCATGCAATTACGAAGATTTAGAACAATGCGACCTCTTGATTATGGTCGGATCAAATGCGGCTTGGACTCATCCTGTTTTATATCAACGAATAGTGGCGGCTAAAAAAAATAATCCAGCCATGAAGGTCGTGGTTATTGATCCGCGAAAAACGGCAAGTTGTGATGTCGCCGATTTACATTTAGCCATTTCCCCCGGATCTGATGCCGCCTTATTTAACTACTTACTTAACGAAACCGACCAAAATAATGCATTAAATATCGGTTATGTTAAATCGAACACCGAAGGGTTCGACCAAGCACTCGAGCAGGCAAAACCTTGGACTGAGCAAGCAACGGCCAGTTTTTGTGGCGTTTCAGAGCAAGAGTTACAGTGCTTGTCGCAATGGTGGTGCAGCACCCCAAAAACAGTCACATTATTTTCTCAAGGTATTAATCAATCGGCAACGGGTGTTGATAAATCGAATGCCATTATAAATTGCCACTTAGCAACTGGCCGAATCGGCCAAGTAGGAATGGGTCCATTTTCGATAACGGGGCAACCGAACGCGATGGGTGGACGTGAAGTTGGTGGTTTGGCGAATCAACTCGCCGCTCATATGGATTTCACTACTCTAGGCGCTATTGACCGAGTAAAACGATATTGGCAAGCACCTAAGATGGCAACGCAAAACGGTTTAAAAGCGGTAGATTTATTTAAAGCAATTGAAGCCGGCGACGTAAAGATCGTATGGATTATGGCTACCAACCCCGTGGTAAGTTTGCCAGACAGCGCACAAGTAAGAAGAGCGTTAAAGAAGTGTGATTTAGTGATCGTCAGTGAATGTTATGACAAAACAGATACAACTGAATTGGCCGACGTGTTGCTGCCTGCAACAGGTTGGAGTGAAAAAAATGGTACGGTGACAAACTCTGAACGAAGAATTTCTCGCCAACACAGCTTTGAAGCGCCAAAGGGTGAGGCCAAGCACGACTGGCAAGCCATTTGTGACGTTGCCATTGCGATGGGTTATTCATCTGAGTTTTCATACCAGGGTGTTCATGAGATTTTTGCAGAACATGCCGGGCTTTCAGCCTTCGAAAATAATGGAACCCGTGATTTTGATATAGGGCACTTTAGTCAAATCTCAGAAAAAACTTACAATGAAATGAAACCCGTTCAATGGCCTGTTCCTATAGGAAAGCCGGAAGGAACGGAGAGAATGTTTGAGAATGGTCAATTCTTCACCCATTCAGGGCGGGCGAATTTTGTACCGATTAACCCACAAAAACCAGCCGAAAAATTGTCTAATGAGTTCCCATTAACATTGAATACCGGTCGTATTCGAGATCAGTGGCATACGATGACACGTACCGGCCGAACCAGTAAATTAATGGGGCATATTGAGCAACCTTTTATTGATATTTCCCCTCAAGATGCGGCACATTTATCGATAGTTCAGCTGCAAATTGTTGAAGTCGTATCCCAGCTTGGCTCAGTTAAACTGAGAGCCAATATTCGTTCCACTCAGAAGAAAGGGCAAGTGTTTGCGCCGATTCATTGGACGGATCAATTTGCGAACAATGCCGTTATCTCAAATTTAATCAATGCAACGGTTGATCCGTTGTCTGGTCAGCCTGAATCAAAATTTGCACAGGTAGTCATTCGACCGGTAGAAAAACTTCTCTATGGGTACTGTATCAGTCAGAAGAAGTTAAACTTTGATGATGCAGCCTATTGGTGTCACGTAACCTTAGAGCAAGGTGCTCATACAGAATTCGCGCTTCAAGAAGCGTCTGCGACAAGTACTGAACTATTTGAAAAAGCCAAAAGTTTGTTAAGTGCTAAAAATGTAGATATAGAAGCAGGAGAGTGGCTTGTATACTCTAATCCAATAGAAAACGTTGCTCGGTTCTCCTTCGTAAAAGATGATGTTCTGATTGCCGCTTTCTATTTTGCTCAGCACCCCATGTTGCCGAGTACTCATTGGTTGAGGGAAATGGTGACCAGCCAATCTAAAATTGAACAGCATCAAAGGCTTGGATTGCTGGCAGGTAAGCCATCTAATGGAGTTGATCACGGGCGAATTGTGTGTTCTTGCTTTAATGTTGGCGAAAATCAAATCAACGATGCACTTGAGCAGGGTGTTAAAAACTTGGCCGATCTTACCCGTTCGTTAAAATGCGGCTCAAATTGTGGCTCTTGCTTGCCCGAATTAAGCGATATTATAGATTCCAAAACAATCGAACACGCTTAAAAGGCTGTTTCTAAAACGAGTTCTTATTTTGGGTTTAGCGTGGTTATAATATAAGAATAGCCACCTCGAATACTATTAAATGACAACACAATCACTCACGGTCGATATTTATATTTCTGCCGAAGATTATCTTCAACATTACCAAGGTGCCGTTCATACTGTATCTTGCGTTTCTAGGGAGGGCAAACGGGTACAGTTTCCTTCTCGAATACTTCAGCCATTTGTCCGTCGTGAAGGTATAAAAGGTACCTTTGTGATTCATTTTGATAAAAATCATAAGTTTGAGCGAATCGAAGCGATTTGAAACGATTCACTCTGATGCCAATAGGCGCGTTTTAATCGTATAATGTTCGAGCATATTTCCGCAAAGGACCCAGAATGTATTCATTTTTAAAAAAAGCACTGTTTTGTTTAACGCCCGAAACGGCCCATGAAGTTTCTATGGAAGGTGCCAGTGCACTCGCTCGATTGGGGTTAATGAATTTAATGCCGAAACCAAGAGCGCAAAAGCCTGTAGAGCTATTAGGGTTAACATTCCCAAATGGTGTTGGTTTAGCCGCTGGGTTAGACAAAAATGGTGAATTTATAGATGCATTGGGTTCATTTGGATTTGGCTTTATTGAGGTAGGGACTGTGACGCCAAAACCTCAGGACGGTAATCCAAAGCCAAGGCTTTTCCGAATTCCTGAAAAAGATGCCATTATTAACCGAATGGGGTTTAACAATAAGGGTGTCGACTATTTAGTTGAACGAGTAAAAAAGTCAAAATACAGCGGGATAATTGGCGTTAATATTGGTAAAAATAAGACCACTCCAGAAGAAGAAGCGGTAAATGATTACTTATATTGCTTAGATAAAGTCTACACGGTAGCTGATTATATCGTTGTAAACCTTAGTTCTCCGAACACGCCTGGTTTAAGAAACCTACAATTTGGTGAGCCATTGGTAAAGTTGATTCAGGCCCTCAAACAGCGTCAAGTGCAGTTAGATGAAACCCATGCACATACACCAATCTTAATAAAAATTGCGCCCGATTTAACCGACGAAGAAGTAGATCAGTTAGCACAAACATTCAACGAACAAGCAGTGGAAGGAATTGTTGCGACGAATACTACCGTGGCACGTGACGCCGTAGAAAACTACACACATGGAAAAGAAGCGGGCGGTTTAAGCGGTTCTCCGGTACGCGAACAATCGAATCATGTACTTAAACGTTTTCGCGAAAAGCTCAATGAAGACACACCTATCATTGGGGTCGGTGGCGTGCTTTCAGCCGAAGAAGCAGAAGAAAAAGTGCAACTGGGTGCCGATTTGGTGCAAATCTATTCTGGATTTATTTACGAAGGCCCTGGTTTAATCAAAAAGTCAGTAGAACGTTTAGCAAAATAGTACGAACCTGCCTCAACATACTGGTACACTAACGTGCTTGATACCGATTGGGGCAGTTTAATTAGTGCAGTTATCTCCTGATGAAAGGCGGGTATTTCAATCCGACCTAACTACAAATACCTTCGCTTGGCTCACTTTGAGCCAAGCGCTAGATCGAACCTTATCTCACCGTTTACCAAGTACCAAAGAGCCGTTAGCTGATCAAATAGACCGTGCTTTTGCGTCGACACACCCAGCGAGCCACTTAGGTTCAGCTTTATTCGCTGTTGGTCTTGTTTTTGGCATTATCGGTATTTCCAGTTTGATCGGTTATGCCAAAGATCAACCGGCCAATTTATGGCTTATTATAGGCGTCTTTGCACTTTGGCCTTTTATTACTGCGCTGTTGAGCGTGGTGCAAGATGCTCGGCCAGCTCAATCGATGTGGGTTCAATCCTTATTTGCAATGGTCAAACGAGGCAAACATTTTCCCGATGATTTATTAGATTCTCAGAAAAGTAAAACGTTGATTCAGCGCTGGGTTGCTTGGAAATGGCAGTATTTTTCAATCAGTTTTACTCTAGGCTCACTGATTGGTTTTTTAACTATCATTACTTTCTGGGATATCTCCTTTGGTTGGACATCGACTTTATCCAATAGCCAAAGTTGGATGGCGCCATTGGCGAGTTGGCTGACTTGGCCAGGCCATTTTTACTTGGGTGCACCATCAAATGAGCTGTTAGAAGCGAGTTTGCTTTCAAGAAACGCCTCTGAAAACGCTGAAATTTTAAGGCAATGGTGGCCGTATGTATTTTTTAGTATGTTTGTATATGGTCTCATGAGTCGGCTTTGCCTGTTTGCATGGAAGTATCATCGCTTAAAGTCTGCAATTATCGCCGATATTCGGTCATCAGGTATTATCGAGCGTTATAATGCGCTTACAATTGAGCAAAAATCAGTGTATTCGGAAATTGAAGTGGATTCACAAACCCTGAGTTTATCGAAAGGTGATTATAGTCTTTTAAGCGAGAGCCTTTTACTCGGGTGGCAATTTAAGCATTCAACTATTGAGTTGGGCTACAATTTTGGTGCTGAATCCTGGCAAGTCGATCTCGACTGGTTAAAACAAAATACAGCTCAACTTCAAAAAGGCAATGTACTGGTGCTGGTGAATATTTTCCAGACCCCAGTAATAGAGCTAATAGACTTAGTGAGCCAGATATCAGAATTGCTCAGTACCAACCTCGTAACTATTGGGCTGTTCATTGGCGAAAATGAAGCTTCGCGCGCAGGGCGCTTCGAAGCAACTTGGCGGCAGTTTTCGCAAAAGCACCCACAGATCCGATTCGTAATTCTCCAAGAGCCAGTATCATGAGTGAACCTATATTTGCTATCGTTGGTCACCCTAATCAAGGCAAGTCGAGTATTGTATCGACCCTGATTCAACAAGACTCTATTGGTATATCCGAAGAGTCGGGCACAACGGTAGAAGCCAGCCGTCATTCTTTGGTGATCGATGGACAACCAATGTATCACCTTGTCGATACACCGGGATTTCAACGCCCTAGGCAGGTTATAGATTGGCTTGAGTCGCATTGCGGTTCAGCCGCAAAGCGACAGCAGACTGTCACTGAATTTGTTAATGAACACAGTAATTTACCTGTCGAGTCAAACCGCTTTAAAAGTGAAGTAGAGCTGCTAAAGCCTATTGTAGACGGGGCTGCTATTATCTACGTGGTAGACGGATCAGTGCCTTTTTCATCTCAATTTGAAGCTGAAATGGCTATTCTTCAATGGACAGGGCAGCCAAGAATTGCCTTGATAAATCCAATTGGCGGGGAGGCCTATATACATGATTGGCAGGCTGCGTTAAGCCAATATTTCAGCCTTGTTAAAGTTTTCAACCCGATGACAGACAACCTAGAAAAGCAGCAGCAAATTTTACGATCGGTCGCTGAAATATTCACACAATGGCGAGACCCGTTACTCGACTGTGCGAAGAAATTGCAGCAGGTCAGCGGTAAAAGATTACAACAATCGTCTCGGATCATCGCCGGCTTTCTTAATGAATCTCTCGGTTATAAAGTATCCGCACCAGAAACCACGGATGGGATTACTCAGGCTACGGTAAAGGCTTTAGAATTACAGTATCAAACTCGGTTGCGGCAGTTAGAAGCCGATTTGCATAAAAAAGTCGCTCAGTTATACACCCATTTTAATCTCGAAATAGACCATGAAAGTTTGAGTCTAGATTATCCCGATTTATTTGATGAGCAATATTGGTATTTATTTGGTTTAAGCCGTGCAAAGTTGGTTGGGTTAGCAGGTTCGGCTGGCGCTGCAACGGGCGTAGTAGTCGATATAGGCGTTGGGGGTAGTTCACTCATGCTAGGTGCCGCCATCGGAGGTGTCGCGTCTGCGGCTACGGCGGCCTGGGCGACGTTAAAACCAGAAGCCTGGAAAGTAAGGGGAGTACCCGTTGCCGGTAAAAAGTTACAATACGGCCCTATTGCTGATTTACAGTTTGCTTTCGTGTTATTAGGAAGAGCCGTAGCTTTTGTGAAGCAAGTCACCGATAGACAGCATGCTCAGCGGAGTGTTTTAACACTACAGCAATCTAAAAAAGAGCAGTTGCTTGCAAATCTTAGTGCAAATCAACAGGTGAGCCTGGTGATGTTGCTTAAAAAGGCTCAGAAACCGTTAGGTGACAGCGATATTAGTAAGCTGAGTGGTCTGCTTGAAACTATGATGGATTCAGAAGGCAAAAAGGCCGAATAACATTCGGCCTCTCCTAATTTGAGGGTGTCTATTACACTATATTAGTGGTGAATGACGACTTCGTTAACTCGATGAATCCCACTAACGCCGGTGTATCCGTCCCAATTGTCACCTCGGCCTTCTCGCCAACCGTTCATCCATTGCTGATGTTCGGGGCCTTCGTCTTTAGGGCATAACTCTTTAGATTTTCCTTCTACGCCTGCCATGTAACCTTTTTGAAATGCACGCTCTAAACGATCTCTCTTTTGTCTTTTCATTAACGATCCTCGCTTATTCGTTTTTTCATTACTTTTTACTCAGATGAGTAGCACAAGTTTTACCGAGTACCTGTAAAACCTGTGCTACTGTTGTACCTAATTAATGCGGTTGTTGTCGACAATCGAAACGGTCTAAAAAACATTTTATTATGAATTCATGTGATTAAAAAAATGTTAAACTGGCATGACTGCAACGTAAGGGGGTTAGCGAGCACCTAAAGCCTAGCCCTTAGTGCGTTTATATAGCCACAAGCTATAGAAACAAATTTTAAAATAGAGAAACTGTCTAAATATGACTGCTGAACAAACATTTACGTTTTGGTTGACTTGCCCTCAGGGTGTGCATGGACTACTGAAAAAAGAAATTGAAGCCATTACGGGTATCGTAGCAGGTGATTGGAATAAAGGTGTGCAATTTGAAGGTACATTGGAAGCTGGCTATCGCGTTTGTTTGTGGTCGCGTTTAGCAAACCGAATATTTTTAGGCTTAAACGATACCGTTAATGTTTCCTTTGAATCGTTGCAAGCCATGGTAGAAGCTATTCAATGGGATGAACACGTACGTCCTACTGGCTCGTTAAAGGTGTCGTTTGGTGGTCGTCTGCCTGAAATTAGGGACAGCCGTTTCGGTGCACAAAAGGTTAAAGATTGGATTGTTGATCAATTTCGAGAAAAGCATGGTACAAGGCCTAGCGTCGATAATACGCCCGATTTAACAGTTTACGTTCAAGTTGCCAAAAAACGTATGTTTTTAGGGATAGAGCTCACTGGTGATTCTTTGCATAAGCGCGGCTACCGGCAAGCCACGGGGCCCGCACCCATCAAAGAAAACTTAGCGGCAGCATTACTCTTTAGTAAAGACTGGCCAGAAAAATCGAAGCAAGGTGAATCCTTTTTAGACCTTATGTGCGGTTCGGGTACCATTGTGATTGAAGCCGCTTTAATGGCCGCCGATTACGCTCCAGGCTTATTACGACGGGAATTCGCATTCGAACGTTGGCTATTACATAACCCGACGCATTGGAATACTTTGCTGCAAGAAGCTCGTGAACGTCGAACCTCTGGTTTAGAGGCAATGCCTTCGGTACTTGGTTTCGATTCGGATGGCGGTGTTATTGAAAAAGCCAACGAAACGCTGGTGTCGCTCGGGTTAAGTAAGCATGCACGTTGTTACCAAAAATCTCTCGATGAATGGACATTACCAACTCACTGGGCGTTAAAGCCAGGTCTTTGGGTATCGAACCCACCTTATGGAGAGCGTCTAGGCGATAAACCAACATTAATGCGGTTTTATCGGACCATTGGAGACATTGCTCGCAGCCAGCTTTCACAGTGGTCTATAGGCATGCTAACTTCTGACGATATCTTAGCGCGTGAAATTGGATTAAGGCCTGAGTTAAAGCGTAATTTTTATAATGGTCCTATCGAAGCCGTATTTTACTCGTATGGCGTGAATGATTCACGAGAGCAAAATACGACGGATCCTAAGCAGCAAGAGCAAACCCAAGCACTCACGAACCGTGTTGCGAAAAATATTAAGCAACTTAAAAAGTTGATTAAAAAAGAGCAGCTTGAGGCATATAGAGTATACGATGCCGACATTCCTGAGTTTGCCATTGCCGTCGATAAATATGGTGATTGGTTGCATGTTCAGGAATACGCGCCGCCAAAATCAATTCCTGAAGAAAAGGCTCAAGCAAGGTTGTTAAATGCCGTTGAGGCGTTATCGAACTATTTTGAAATTCCAGTTTCACAAGTGGTGGTTAAACGACGAGAGCGCCAAAGGGGAACTAATCAATATGAGAAAAAAGGGCAAACGGATCGCTCTTTTTCCATTATGGAGCATGGCGTAAAGCTGAAGGTAAACCTACACGACTATTTAGATTCGGGGTTGTTTTTAGATCATCGCCCGTCTCGAAAGTGGGTGCAGGAAAGTGCCGAAGGTATTTCGTTCTTAAATCTGTTTTGTTACACCGGCAGTTTTACTTCGCATGCTTTTAAAGGTGGGGCAAGTAAAACAGTCAGTGTTGATTTATCAAAAACCTATTTAAAATGGGCTGAAGATAACTTGGAGCTCAATGGTGGCAAGGCAGGGCCGAATCATCAATTCGTACATGCCGATGTTATGAAGTGGTTAAAAGAAACCGATGAGAAGTTTGATTTGATCGTGATGGATCCACCCACCTTCAGTAATTCCGCACGGATGAGTGAAACTTTAGACATTCAACGCGATCATGGATTTTTGGTGGCTTTCGCAATGAAACATTTAAACGAGGGCGGATTGTTATTATTTTCGAATAATTATCGTCAGTTTAAAATGTCCGAAAAAGTGCTTAAAAAGTACGACGTTCGTGAAATTACCGCGCATTCTGTTCCGGCCGATTACAAACGCAAGCAGCCTCACGTTTGTTTTGAAATTCGACACATTGAAGAGTAACGGTTAGCTGTGATTTACGCATCGAAAGACTGTGAATTTTGGGTCTTTCGATGCAACTTCTACCAAGGCAAAAAGTGATCTCAGCATAGGTTGATACACTAAATGTCTATTGGCTACTACCCAGCATTCGCCACCCGGCGCGAGTACTTTAACGGCATCTTGAAACATTTTTTTTGCAATATTTTCGGTTAATGTTGTGCTTTGGTGAAAGGGAGGGTTGCACAATATCAAGTCGGATTGATTGAGTTCCGTCAATCCATTAAAGCTGTTGTTATGCCAGTAATTTACTTGTGAATAGCTGGATAAATTTATCTTTGCGCTGCCAATGGCTTGAAAACTATCATCGACACAATTCAATTCTTGGGTTTCAGGGTATTGGATCAAATAACCCAACGCTAAAATACCGTTGCCACACCCCAAGTCGATCACCTTTTTAGCTTCAGGCAATAGTTTCATGCAGTTTAAGAAAACTCGTGCACCAGGATCGATAGAGTTTTGTGCAAAGCACCCGGGCAGATTTACTATATTTTGATTGAGTGATTCTACAGGGTATTCGGTTGTCAGCGATTCAACTTGTTTCTCAGCGGAGGCGAAAGCCTGCTTTAGTTCAATGACTCGAGCTTTTTTCTCTGAGCGACCTGGGTTTACAGAAGCAAAAAGCTTATTCATCACCTTAATATGACCTGCGCTAATGTGTTTCACCATGCCAGCCGCAAAAAACTGAGTTTGTTCATCGCAGTGTTCAAAAATTCTACGCAATTGCCACTCAAACAGCTTTAATGATTTTGGAATATGAATAGCAACGGTATCGTAACGGCGCATTGGTGATTGTATCAACGTAGGCAGAGATACATCGTTTACGGTGCAATTCTCTTGAAGCGCTTGAATCGACATTGCAGAATCATTCCACCAATCGTGTGTATGTTCTGATAATCCGATACTCAGCGCGCCAAAGGTATCGTTTACGACAAGAATTGATGAACCTGCCTCCAAAGGGATGCGAGATAAAAGTAATTCATCTGCGGCACTCCACGCTTTCAGCGTGTTATCTTTAGGCACTCGTTGTAATCGAGCTGACGTTAAATTCATGAATCTTTGCGTTCCAATACGACACCTGCTTCCATATGATGTGTGTACGGAAACTGATCGAATAATGCGCTGGCCGTCATGTTATAAGAATCTTTTAACGATTCAATGTTAGCCACCATAGATTCAGGGTTGCACGATACATAAACAATACGACGAAAGCGTTTAAGCAATTCTATGGTCGTTTCATCTAAACCGGCTCTTGGTGGATCGACTAGTACGGTATCAAAATCATAGCTATCGATGTCAAATTCATTAAAGCGACGGCTTTGTTGTCCCTTTATCCAACAATTCGACAAGTCTTCACTTGCCATGCGCGCTATTTTCAGATTTTCGATGTTGTTCAGTTCAATGTTTTCTTGCGCGCTGTTTACAGAAGTACGAGAAATTTCTGTGCCCAGCGCTTTGCGGAAGTTTTGCGCCATTGGGATAGAGAAGTTGCCGTTGCCACAATACATTTCCATTAGATCTTTATCTGAATTGCCTTGCGAGTGTTGAACGGCCCAACTTACCATGTGTTGGCAAACGCCGGCATTAGGCTGAGTAAAGCCATTTTCGTATTGTCGGAAATGATAGCTTTTACCTGCAATAGACAGGGTTTCTTGCACGTAATCACGCTCTAAAACCAGTCGTAGTTTCCGTGCACGACCAATAACCGGAAAGCCCCACTGTGACTGCCAGTATTTGGCTCGCTCTTGCCATTGGTCATCAAGTTGGCGGTGGTAAATAAGGGTAATGAGCGCATCCCCCGATGTTGTGGTTAAAAACTCAACTTGAAATAGTTTTCGCCTCAGGTCGTCATCTTCATGAACGGCGTCATTGACCTGAGTCATTAGCTCATTGACAAGAGTAGAGGCGACTGGGAAATCAGTTACTTCTACAGGGGTACGACGATCTTCAGGAGCAAACATCGCGTAGAATGAGCGATCGCCTTCATGCCAATACCTAAACTCGGCTCGCATTCGATAGTTGTGCGTTTCTGAACGGAAGACTTCAAGCGACGGGTGGTTCCAGTTCGCCAGTAAGCTGGTGAGTCGTTCCGACTTTTCAGTCAGTTGTTGTTCGTACTGTTCAGGTGCAAATGGAAATGGCATGGGGGTTCTCAATCAAAATCAGGCGGCGAATTGTATTGATATTCTTAGGGTATTCCAGTTTATACCGTTAAATATTTGAGATTATTCAGTATAGCCTATTGTGCGGAGTTTTTCGGCCTATATAATCCGCGTCTTCTTTGAAATAGACGGTAAGGTAACTCCTAATGCATAAAGCAGAAATTGATGAGCTGTTGGTAGATATTCGCGGCTTTCTCGCGTGCGAAACACCCGATGGTTGGGTTCAAGCTGCACTGAGTAACTTACCGACATTGCTGATTGATCACGCTAATTGTGAGAAAAAAGCAGCCTCTACCGCCATGTCTATGATGTATAAATACATCGATCGCCCGGAGCTGCTCGCTAAAATGAGTAAGTTAGCCCGTGAAGAGCTGGTGCACTTTGATCAGGTTCTTAAAATAATGAAACAACGTGATATTAGTTATGATCACGTGCCGGCCGGACGCTATGCGGCTACATTATTTAAAATGGTGGTAAAAGAAGAGCCGCAGTTGCTCATCGATAAATGCATTTTAGGGGCAATCGTAGAGGCCCGTTCTTGTGAGCGTTTTGCTAAGTTGGTGCCGCATTTAGACCCAGAGTTAGGTAAGTTCTACTTTTCTTTATTGCGCAGTGAAGCTCGACACTATCAACACTATATAAACCTCGCCGAAAAATACGCTGATTCGCCAATTAATCTTCGACTTAATGAATTTTTACTGGCTGAAAAAGAATTGATATTGTCTGAAGACACAGAGTTTCGCTTTCACAGCGGTGTACCGAACGCGGCCTAACGTCTAATTCTTAGCAAATAACGGCGCGTCTATGCTAAAGCGGTGTAGGCGTTCGCCAGATTCTGACAGCTCTAAATACCATCCCGCTTCATGCCAATCGCCTAATACTATTCGTTTAGGGTAAGCCTCGGGCTCATTGGCTAAATGAATGTCTGCCATGTGGGTATGGCCATGCACCAAAATTTCACATTTTAATTGATCCAGTGCTTCTGAAATTGCCTTAGGTGTGACATCGATATAGTAGGGTGACCGCTGAAATTTTTCTTTAGAGGCTTGTCGTAGTTTTTCTGCAATTTTAACTCGCCAAGGCTTAGGTAAACTCAATAAACTCTTTAACACCCAAGGGTGGCGAATAACTTTTCGGTAACGTTGATAGCTTATGTCGTCAGTGCAGTAAATATCGCCATGCGACACTGCGGTCGTTTTCCCGGCAATTTCAAAAAGACTTTCTTCACAAAGGAGGGTCATATTGGCATCATTACAATATTGCTGGCCGATGGCAAAATCTCGATTACCCGCTAAAAAATACAGGTCAATTTGTTTTTCGATGCTGAGCTTTCTAAGACTAAGTGCAACGGCTTGGGCTACCTCAGATGGCAAATCATCGCCCACCCAATAATCAAAAAAATCACCTAAGATAAATAAGGCTTCTGTTTTTTCTGGCACCCATTCTAAAAAAGAAAAGAACGCCCGGTTACACGCCGGCCGTTCTTCACTTAGGTGCAAGTCTGAAATAAACAGAGCGTTGCGGTAACTTTTGTTCATTAGTCGATTAAAGTCGCAGATTCAATAATCACATCTTCGGTTGGAACGTCTTGGTGTCCGCCTTTAAATGTAGTTGGCACCGCTTTAATACGCTCTACAACGTCAGTGCCATCAACGACTTCGCCAAATACAGCGTAGCCCCAGCCATCAACGGTTTCAGATTTATGGTCTAAAAAGGTGTTATCCGCAACGTTTATGAAGAATTGACCTGTTGCTGAATGAGGGTCCATAGTACGTGCCATGGCCAAAGTGTACTTAGCGTTCTTAAGGCCATTGTTAGCTTCGTTGTCGATCGGATCATTGGTTTCACGCTGTTTCATGCCGGGTTCAAAACCACCGCCTTGAATCATGAAGCCGTTAATCACACGGTGAAAAATTAAGCCATCATAAAAACCAGCTTCAACGTAGTTTTTGAAGTTCTCAGCTGTATTAGGCGCTTTTTCTGTGTCGAGCTTAATGGTGATGTCGCCCATCGAAGTTTTCATTAGTACGTTCATAAGTAATTTCCTTACGTTTAATTAGTGATGCCTAAGTGTAGTTGCTTGGCAGCAATGAGAGTATTTTGCATTAATGTTGCGACGGTCATTGGACCAACCCCGCCCGGGACCGGTGTTATCCAGCTGGCGTTTTCTGCGGCTTTGCTAAATTCTACATCGCCAACAATTTTATTATTTCCATCGCGGTTAATGCCAACATCTATGACGATGGCACCTTTTTTTATCCATTCGCCTTTTACCAAACCAGGTTTGCCTGCAGCAACCACGACTATGTCAGCGTTTCGAACATGTTGCTCTAAGTTTTCAGTGAAGCGATGAGTGGTTGTCACGGTGCAGCCTGCGAGTAATAACTCAAGAGACATTGGGCGACCAACATGATTAGATGCGCCTACGACGACCGCGTCTTTACCTCGAATCGCTTCACCGGTTTCTTGCAACAAGGTCATGATGCCTTTAGGTGTGCAGCTTTCTAGAAGAGGGCGACGCTGTGCTAAGCGGCCTATATTAAACGGGTGGAAGCCATCGACATCTTTATCTACTTTAATACGCTCTAGCACTGTATCTGAATTGATATGAGCAGGTAATGGCATTTGAACTAAAATGCCATCAATGGAGGCGTCTTCGTTGAGTTCGTCGATTAATTGTAGAAGTTCGCTTTCTTTGGTTGTATCTGGCAGTTTTTTGTTGACTGACTTAAAACCCACGTCTTCACAGGCTGAGATTTTGCTGGCAACGTATTTTTGCGAGGCAAAATCTGCACCGACAAGTATTACGGCTAAGCCCGGAGGGCGGTGGCCCTGACTGGTCATTGCTATTACATCGCGCTTAATTTGGTCTTGTATCGAAAGAGATATGGCTTTGCCATCGATTAATTTGGCCGACACGTTTGCTACCTTTGTTAAGATATTAAGGATAGGAGAAAAATCTGCGCGAATTCTCGCATGTGTGCTAAGGCACAGCAACTAATAGCGTCTAGTAACTGTATGAAATTGCAGGAAGTGGGTAGAAAGTATCTTATACTCGTTCACAAAGTGAGCTATCACATTGTTTTTTAACATTTTTTTAAAAAAGTGTTTGACGAACTGGAAGGGTATCATTAATATGCGCGCCACGTTGACGGACACGTAGCGAACGGAGCATAGCGCAGTTTGGTAGCGCATCTGGTTTGGGACCAGAGGGTCGGGGGTTCGAATCCCTCTGCTCCGACCAATTTCGCAAAGGTGGCCCGTAGGGCGGGCAAGGTTTGCGCTCGTAGCTCAACTGGATAGAGCACTCCCCTTCTAAGGGAGTGGTTGCAGGTTCGAGTCCTGCCGGGCGTGCCAGTATCCAACAACGTAACAATATGGTGGGCGTAGCTCAGTTGGTAGAGCCCCGGATTGTGATTCCGGTGGTCGTGGGTTCGATCCCCATCGTCCACCCCATATTTTTTAAAAAGGCCGTCTTGACGGCCTTTTTTTTTGGTTTTTTAACCATAATGTGATCAATAAGCGTATTAGGGCTTGATTATAAGGTGTTCCATCCTTAGAGTATCAGCCCCAATTTTTTACCAATTACCTAGAGTTAAGAGGAAGCCTCATGCAAGTTTCTATCGAGACGACAAGTGGTCTTGAGCGCCGCATGACCGTCGGTGTACCAGCGAGCGAAGTCGACACAGCCGTAAATACTAAAGTTAAAGAAACCGCTCGTCGTGTTCGTATCGATGGCTTTCGACCAGGCAAAGTACCTGTGTCTGTAGTAAAGCAGCGTTTCGGCGCGGGTATTCGAGCTGAAGTTTTAGAAGAAGTGGTTCGTAACCATTACTTCAAGGCAATTACAGAAGAGAAAGTAATGCCAGCCGGCAACCCGAACATTGAGTTCACTAAAGATGTTGCGGGTGAAGATGTTGAGTTTATTGCAACATTTGAAGTATTCCCTGAAATCGAATTAGCCGGTTTCGATGGTTTTGAATTTGAAAAGTCAGTTGCTGAAATTACAGACGCTGATGTTGAAACCATGCTAGAGAACCTACAAAAGCAACGTGCTAACTACAAAGAAGTTAAGCGCAAGAGCAAAGAAGGCGATCGCGTTAAAATCGATTTCGCTGGTAAAGTAGACGGCGAATTGTTCGAAGGCGGCAGCGCTGAAGGTCAATCTGTTACTTTAGGTTCTGGCCAAATGATCCCTGGTTTCGAATCAGGTATTGAAGGCATGAAAGCTGGCGAAACCAAAACGATCGACGTAACGTTCCCTGAAGATTACGGCAATAAAGAATTAGCCGGTAAAGCCGCTCAGTTCGACATTACGGTTCATGAAGTTGCTGAAGCAGAACTGCCTGAAATGAACGAAGAGTTCTTTGCAGCGTTCGGTGCAGACGTTAAAGACGTAGACGCTTTCCGCGTTGAAGTTCGATCTAACATGGAGCGTGAAGCGAAAAACGCGTTGCAAGGTAAGTTAAAGAACGACGTTATTGACAAGCTTCTAGAAGTGAACACTTTAGACGTACCAAAAGCGTTGGTTGACGATGAAATTGGTCGTTTGAAGCAGCAGGCTATGCAGCAGTTTGGTGGTGGTGCGGATATGGATCCAAACACATTGCCTAACGAATTATTCCAAGATCAAGCAGAGCGTCGCACTAAAGTTGGCTTAATCATGAATGAAATCGTGAATAAAGCTGAAATTAAAGCGGACGATGCTTTGGTTAAAGCGTACATCGAAGAGCAAGCGTCTGTTTACCAAGATCCAGCTCAGGTTATTGAGTATTACAACAATAATGCTGAAATGTTGAATCAAGTTAAGGCGGTTGTAGTTGAAAACGCGGCGATCGACCATATATTGGCTGAATCGAAAGTAACTGATGTTAAAGTTGGTTACGAAGACGCTATTAAATCAAATGCGGCACAAGGCTAATTTTTAGTAATTTTGTGTAACAGTATTCGATTTTAACGACTACAATAAAAGTTGGCGCTTCGATGAGAAGGCCAACTTTTTTTTGTTCTAATAAAAAACCAAGGAGTCAGACAATGTCTTTTGATCCTAAAACAGGATTAGCAAGCGAGATTCAAAATGCGGGTGGCCTAGTGCCTATGGTCATTGAGCAGACTTCTCGCGGTGAACGCTCTTTCGACATCTATTCGCGTTTGCTAAAAGAAAATGTCATATTTATTGTGGGTCAAGTTGAAGACTATATGGCCAACCTAATTGTTGCTCAGCTGTTGTTCCTTGAAAGTGAAAACCCAGATAAAGACATTCACTTGTACATTAACTCGCCAGGCGGTTCTGTTACGGCAGGTATGGCTATTTATGACACCATGCAGTTTATAAAACCTGACGTAAGCACAATGTGCATCGGGCAGGCAGCCAGTATGGGTGCATTATTGTTAGCGGGCGGTACTAAAGGTAAGCGCTACTGTTTGCCAAATTCTCGTATGATGATTCACCAGCCTCTAGGTGGGTATCAAGGTCAGGCGACCGATATTGAGATTCATGCCAAAGAAATTCTTTCAATGAAACAGCGTTTGAACGAAATTATGGCCTATCATACTGGTAGACCATTAGAAGAAGTTGAGAAAGATACTGATAGAGATAACTTCTTGACGGCAAATGAAGCAGTAGAATATGGTCTAATTGATAAGGTTATATCAGACCGTAACTAATTATTAGGGCAAGTTAACGAATTGGTACATAATAGTGCAGTCAAAAACTTGCTTTTATTTGAAGGTGGATACATCTTTAATTTTAAGAAATAGGTATTGGAGTAATTAAATGGCTGAGGATAAAACCAGAAAGGGCGACGATGGCAAATTGTTGTATTGCTCTTTCTGCGGAAAAAGCCAGCACGAAGTCCGTAAGTTAATTGCAGGGCCTTCGGTTTTTATTTGTGATGAATGTGTTGATTTGTGTAATGACATTATTCGTGAAGAATTACAAGAAGCGGCACCGAAAAGTGAAAGTGCAACTTTACCGACGCCTGCAGAATTACGCGAAACGCTTGATGAATACGTGATTGGTCAAGACCGAGCTAAGAAGGTCTTGTCGGTTGCTGTGTATAACCACTACAAGCGGCTGCATTACGGTGAAGGCAGTTCAGATGTTGAGCTCAGTAAGTCGAACATATTGTTAATTGGTCCAACAGGCAGCGGTAAAACTTTGTTGGCCGATACGTTAGCGCGATTATTAAACGTTCCGTTTACCATTGCCGATGCCACAACTTTAACCGAAGCAGGTTATGTGGGCGAAGACGTAGAGAATATTATTCAAAAATTGTTGCAAAAATGTGACTACGATGTCGACAAAGCTCAGCGTGGCATTGTCTATATTGATGAAATTGATAAGATTTCACGTAAGTCGGACAATCCTTCGATTACTCGCGATGTATCGGGTGAGGGTGTTCAGCAGGCATTATTAAAGCTCATCGAAGGCACCGTTGCCTCTGTACCGCCTCAAGGTGGTCGTAAGCATCCACAGCAAGAGTTTTTGCAAGTCGATACGTCAAACGTATTGTTTATTTGCGGTGGTGCATTTGCGGGCTTGGAAAAGGTGATTAGCCAGCGTGCTGAAAAGGGCGGTATTGGCTTTAATGCATCGGTTAAGAGTAAAGACGAGCGTGAGTTAGGATCGGTAATTTCGGAAGTAGAGCCAGAAGATCTCGTTAAGTATGGTCTTATTCCCGAATTCATAGGTCGCTTGCCTGTTTTAGCCACGTTACGTGAGCTTGATGAAGAAGCATTAATGCAAATTCTAACCAAACCGAAAAATTCGCTCGTTAAGCAATATCAAAAATTGTTTGAGATGGAGTCGGTAGAATTAGACTTCCGTGAAAGTGCTTTGCGTGCGGTTGCCAAGCAGGCAATGGAGCGTAAAACAGGCGCGCGTGGATTGCGTTCTATCATTGAAAATGTGTTGCTAGATTCGATGTATCGTATTCCATCTGAAAAAGGGGTGACCAAAGTGGTTATCGATGAGTCAGTTATTAAAGGGGAGTCTGAACCTTTATTAATTTATGAGACTCAAGAAACCCCCAAATCGGCTGGCGGTGCATCTGATTAAAACGGGCTATAGCCCGTTTTTTTTATTCTAAGCTATTGATATATTTAGGTTTGCCGCAATACAGTGGCAGACTAGTTACTGTTTTGAGGTTTACATGGCGCAAGAAGACGCACACCTTTCAGATACATTGGCATTGCCATTACTGCCGCTACGCGACGTTGTTGTGTACCCGCATATGGTTATTCCACTGTTTGTAGGACGCCAAAAGTCGATAGAAGCATTGCAAGTAGCAATGGATAGCGACAAAAAAATATTATTAGTGGCGCAGAAAAATGCCAAAGACGACGACCCTCTTAATGCCGATTTATATGAAATTGGTACATTGGCAACGGTTCTGCAGCTATTGAGACTGCCCGATGGCACCGTTAAAGTGCTGGTAGAAGGGCAGCAGCGTGTGTCTATTGATAAAATTGAAGACAACGGTGAATACTTGCTTGCCCAGGCTGATAGCCTAGAGACAAATGCGCTCTCAGATCGTGAGCAAGAATCTTTAGTCCGTATTTTGTTATCCCAATTTGATAAATATGTTCAATTAAGTAAAAAAGTGCCTGCAGAAGTGTCGACTTCTTTAAATAATATTGAAGAGCCGGGCCGGTTAGCAGACACCATTGCATCTCATTTATCTTTAAAGGTAGAAGAAAAGCAAAAAGTTCTTGAAGTTGCTTCCGAACGGGCGCGTATTGAGCATCTATTATCACTTTTAGAAGCCGAAATAGACTTACTCGAAGTTGAAAAGCGAATCCGTGGGCGCGTTAAAAAGCAAATGGAGAAGTCTCAGCGCGAGTACTATTTGAATGAGCAAATAAAGGCGATTCAAAAAGAATTAGGCGACTTGGATGAAAACAACGCCAATGAAGTAGAAGAGCTGACGCGAAAGATTGATGAATCGGGCATGCCGAAAGAAGCCAAAGACAAGGCAATGAGTGAGCTTAATAAGCTCAAAATGATGTCGCCAATGTCGGCTGAAGCTTCAGTTGTTCGTAACTATTTAGATTGGATGTTAGGTGTACCATGGTCTAAGCGATCTCGGGTTCGTCACGATTTATCTAAAGCTAAAGACGTTTTAGAATCGGATCATTACGGCTTGGAAGAAGTGAAAGAGCGCATTTTAGAATACTTAGCCGTTCAACAGCGAGTTAAAAAGGTGAAAGGCCCTGTATTGTGCCTTGTGGGCCCTCCTGGTGTGGGTAAAACTTCGCTTGGTCAGTCTATTGCAAAAGCAACGAATCGAAAATACGTTCGTATGGCGCTAGGTGGTGTTCGTGATGAGTCGGAGATTCGTGGTCACCGCCGTACATATATTGGCTCTATGCCTGGTAAAGTCGTTCAAAAACTCAGTAAGGCTGGTGTAAAGAACCCATTATTTTTGCTCGATGAGATAGATAAAATGGGCATGGATCATCGAGGTGACCCAGCGTCAGCTTTGCTAGAAGTGTTAGATCCTGAGCAAAACCATACGTTCAATGATCATTATCTGGAAGTCGATTACGATTTATCCGATGTTATGTTTGTGTGTACTTCAAACAGCATGAACATTCCGGGTCCGTTATTAGATCGAATGGAAGTTATTCGCATTCCTGGTTATACCGAAGATGAAAAGCTCAATATTGCTAAGCGTTACTTATTGCCTAAGCAAATCGAAGCAAACGGCCTTAAACCAAATGAATTAACTGTTTCTGATGACACTATTCTTGGGTTAATCCGCCACTACACGCGTGAAGCCGGTGTGCGAGGGTTAGAGCGAGAGCTGGCTAAAATTTGCCGTAAGGTGGTAATGGAGCACTTGTTAGAGAAAGATAAATCTAACACAACCATATCATTAGATGATCTTGAGCCCTATGCTGGCGTCATTAAGTTTAAATACGGCATGGCAGATAAAGAAAACCAAGTAGGTATGGTGACTGGTTTAGCCTGGACTTCTGTTGGCGGAGAGCTATTAAATTTAGAAGCGACGTCAGTTGCAGGTAAAGGTTCTGTATTGAGAACGGGTTCTTTAGGGGATGTAATGAAAGAATCCATTCAGGCTGCGATGACGGTTGTTCGTTCTCGTGCCCAAGGTTTAGGTATCTTACCTAATTTCCATGAAACGCAAGACATTCACATACACGTCCCTGAGGGTGCTACACCGAAAGATGGACCCTCGGCAGGGGTAGGTATGTGTACGGCGCTTGTATCGGTGCTGACGCGCATCCCTGTGCGTGCAGACGTGGCTATGACCGGTGAAATTGCATTGCGCGGTCAGGTGTTGCCTATCGGTGGTTTAAAAGAGAAA
This sequence comes from Reinekea marina, assembly GCF_030409715.1. Lineage (NCBI taxonomy): Bacteria > Pseudomonadati > Pseudomonadota > Gammaproteobacteria > Oceanospirillales > Saccharospirillaceae > Reinekea > Reinekea marina. The sequence continues at coordinate 2,212,353 of NZ_JAUFQI010000001.1, read as the reverse complement.
CTGTTGGCCGCACATCGAGGCGGGATCACGACAGTTGTGATCCCTGAAGAAAACGTTCGCGATTTGAAGGAAATTCCTGATAATATTAAGAACGAGCTCGATATTCGACCCGTTTCATGGATTGATCAAGTTTTAGACATTGCGTTAGAGTCAAAGCCAAAACCATTGACAGATGATGAGGTCGAGGCCGCAATTTCTAAACAAAAAGCTAAAAACCACCCAGAAACCAGCCTAAGTACGCACTAATCGGCTTGACTTTAGTTTTTGCAGGCTGGTATAAATTGGCGTTGGATTTAGTGTGAAATTATAAAAAACATTAACAAAGGGTTGTTGACGCTAAAAATAGAAATATTTTTGGTGATATGATCACTTTGGTATTAATAAAACAAAGTAAAGGGGAATAGTGTGAATAAGTCTGAATTAATTGATGCAGTTGCTGCGTCTGCGGATCTTTCAAAAGCTGCTGCTGGTCGTGCATTAGATGCAATGGTTGAGTCAATCACTGGTGCATTGAAAGAAGGTGATCAAGTTGTTTTAGTTGGTTTTGGTACTTTTTCTGTGAAAGAGCGTGCTGCACGTACTGGCCGTAACCCACAAACTGGCGATCCAATCCAAATTGCTGCGGCCACTGTGCCTAGCTTCAAAGCTGGTAAAGCTTTAAAAGACGCAGTTAACTAAGATTGTTCGGTGAGCCTATGTGCTCACCACTCCAAATTATTGGATAACAGCGTGTCGTGAGATGCGCTTTTTTTTTATTTACTTCAAGCTTTAGAGCCAGGTTGGAAATTAAATGCTCGATACCTTTCGTAACTCCGCAAAGGGCACTCCCGGTAAGATTATCGTTGGTCTCGTTGTAATCACATTTGTATTATTTGGTGCCGAATCAATTATGTCGATCGCGGGTAATTCTTCACCTGCTACCGTAAACGGACAAGATATTTCCGAAGCGGAATATCAAATTATGCTAAACACGCGCCAACAAGAATTAGCACAGCAATATGGTGCTGAGGCGGCGGCACAATTAAGTAACTCGCCATTTTTACGCAATCAAGTGGTGAGCAATTTAGTAAACCAAGAAATTCAATCTCAATTAGCATCAAACATGGGGTTTGAAATTTCAGAACAGCAAATACTTGAGTCGCTTGGCAGTGTAGAAGCCTTTCAAGTGAATGGTGTATTCGATCAAAACACCTACCTTCGAGTACTTTCAAGTTCTGGTTATACCCATCAAACTTTTATTGCTCGTGAGCAAAAAAGCAATGCCCTAAGCCAGTTCCAGGCCGGTGTATTTGGCAGTGCGTTTAATATTGAGGAATCAGCTCTGCAATTAGCGAAGCTCGATAAGCAAATGCGCGATGTGGCTTATAAAACGTTTGTTGCTGCAGATTTCGAAAGCGACGTAGAGTTAACCGACGAAGAAATTCAAACTTTTTACGATGAAAACAGTAACCTATTCATGAGTGAAGAAAAGGTTAAGCTGAAGTACGTTGTGCTTTCAAAAGAATCAATTGCTGAGCAAGCTATTGTAACTGACGAAGATTTACAGAGTGCATATGAATCTTATGTAGCTTCGGTTAGCTCAAGTTCAGAACGTGAAATTTCGCATATCTTATTTGCTGAAAAAGAAGACAACCAAGCTGCGGCGCAATCTGCATTAGATCGATTAAATGAAGGTGAAGACTTTTCTGCAATGGCAAAAGAACTTTCAGATGATCCTGGCAGTGCGGAATTTGGCGGTTCTTTAGGTGTTTTAGTCGACGGTGTATTTGTTGCTGAATTTAATGAAGCGGCGAGTGCTTTAACCGAAGCAGGGCAACTGTCTGGTTTGGTAGAAACTCAATACGGTACTCATATCATTCGTTTAGATTCTATAAAATCTGAACAAGCTAAACCCTTCGCAGAAATGAAGGCAGATTTAGAAGCAGACGTTCGTGACCGCAAAGCACGAGACGAACTCATATTATTAGAATCTCAATTAGCGGATGAAGCTTATGCGAATGACAACATTGAAGATGTTGCCAGTGCATTTTTTGTCGATGTTCAGAATACAGATTGGTTAACTCGTTCTACAGTAAACCCGTTAATGTCTGAATCTGCTTTCCAAGCCATTGCGTTTTCTGATCAAGTAACGGTAGATGGTGTAATCAGTGATGTCGCCACACTCGCTAATGGCGATTTAGTGGTGGTTCAAAAATCTGACTATGTTGCAGAGCAAGTAGAGCCATTAGAGTCTGTGAAAGAAACGATCGTTGCGCAGTTAACAGCTGAGAAGTCAGTTGAGTTAATGGCAGCCGCGGCTGAGTCTGCAGCTTCTGAAGGTGCTGACATAAGTGCTTGGACCTTGGCGAATGGTATTGATCGCAATCAATCAGACTTGCCTGTTGATGTTGTTGAAACAGCATTCAGTTTGCCGAAACCAGAAACAATCAGTTTTGGTTCTGCCGTGCAAGGTAATGAAGCGTATGCCGTTGCTGTCACTAACGTAATTGATGGTGAAGTTACGGAAGCTGATATTGCTAGTGCAGCAAGCTGGCTAGAACAAGCATCTAGCAACAGCCAGTATCAAGTAGTGTTCAACGCGGCACGAGCGGCTGCAGACATTAAAGTCCGACAGTAGAATACCAAGTACATTCGGTGTTTAATAAAGGCTGCATTTGCAGCCTTTTTCATTGGAGTAAACAATGACAGAGCAAGTTAAAAAATTACAAGAAATTTTAGACGAAAACATGATCAGTTCGATCGAGTTCGCCCATTGTTTAGGAATATCAGAAGAACATGCCGCTGCTTATTGTGACGGCAAAAAAAAGCTGTCTGCTACGCTTCAGCGGCAAATTGAACAAACCTTTAGTAAACCTGCAAATTGGCTCAATACGGATGCCGATGCTGAAGGTCCTAACTTTGATCTCTTTGGGTAAACGTAATGGAAATTTCAAGCGAGCTAAATAAAAAACTGTCCAAACTGTCGTTAGTCGTATTTGATGTCGATGGTGTTTTAACAGATGGTAAACTGTATTACACCGAACAAGGTGAAGCTATCAAGGTGTTTCACGTTCGTGATGGTGTTGGCCTAAAGTTATTGTCTGATATGGGTATTCAAGTTGCCATTGTTACTGCAAAAGATTCTAAAATGGTGGCAAAGCGTATTAGTGAGTTGGGTATTAAGTATTACTTTCCGGGTGTTAAAAATAAACAAAACAAAGTGACTGAATTGGCTTCGAAACTGGGATTACCATTAGAAGAAGTAGCTTTTGTAGGCGACGATATGGTCGATATTCCTGCCATCAACGTTGTTGGGGTGTCTATGTGTCCGAGTGATGCATACGATTACGTACTTGAAAATGTTGATTACATTGTGCCCAAGAAGGGCGGTGAAGGTGTAGCACGTCATGTATGTGACCTTCTTTTGAAAGCTCAAGGCAAATACAAATTAGCTTACGAAAAATCTATGTCGGCCGATTTTGAACGCAAAAGAACGATATAGAAAACCAACGCTTTAGCTTTAGTAAGTTTGCACACTCTGAGGTTCTGCAAACATGGGATGACCCCGTGCTGCAGTACCTCGGTTTGAGTTAGAATGAAAGGAGCACTGATTACCCAGTAATAATATCTGGCAGCGATTTCGTCACATCATCAATGGCTTTTACTTGTTCTAAGAAAGGCTTAAGCATATCTAATGGGAGAGCCGACGGGCCGTCACATTTGGCTTTGGTTGGGTCTGGGTGCGCTTCTAAGAATAAACCGGCAATCTTTTGAGACATTCCAGCTTTTGCTAGATCGGTTACTTGGCTGCGACGACCATCGGCTGAATCTGTTCGTCCGCCTGGCTTTTGAAGGGCGTGGGTTACATCGAATATTACAGGGAACCCCGTTTCTTTCATGATGCCGAAACCCAACATATCGACAACCAGGTTATTGTAACCAAAGCTGGTGCCGCGCTCACATAAGATAAGTTTGTCGTTACCAGCCTCTTGGAATTTATTCAAAATATGCTGCATTTCATGTGGGGCTAGGAATTGTGCTTTTTTAATGTTGATAATGGCTTTGGTTTTCGCCATAGCAGATACTAAATCGGTCTGGCGCGACAAAAATGCGGGTAACTGAATAATATCAACCACTTCAGCAGCCGGTTGAGCTTGATATGGCTCGTGAATGTCCGTGATAATAGGCACATTGTAGGTTTCTTTGATTTCTTGAAGAATTTTCAGGCCTTCTTCTAAGCCTGGGCCTCTAAAGCTATTAATTGAGCTACGGTTCGCTTTGTCGAAGCTGGCTTTAAACACATAAGGAATATTCAAGCTTTCGGTGACATTTACGTAAGATTCTGCCGCGCGTAAGGCTAAGTCTCGGCTCTCTAGTACGTTTATTCCGCCAAATAGGGTAAAAGGTTGATCATTACCGCAGGCTATATCACCAATTGAAACGACTCGTTGTTGCATCAAATATTCCTCTTAATTAGAAAGTAGGCTATTGTAGCCGCCTTCTCACCGAAACCAAGTTTAAATGTTAACTGACACTGTAAAATCGACCATTCAATCGGCATATTCACACTATCTTGACGCTCGCGAGCTTAAATCTCGTTACGGACAAAAACACATGCTGGCTCAGATAGCCCGCAGTTTGTCGCGAATGGAAGTCGATAGCGAGGGCAATAAAATTGGTCAAGCGCCAATAGCGGTTATTGAAGCCGGTACTGGTACCGGTAAAACCGTCGGCTATGCTTTAAGTGCTATTCCTATGGCTCAAGCTTTTGAAAAGAAATTGGTTATCGCCACCGCGACAGTGGCGTTGCAAGAGCAGGTCGTCAATAAAGACATCCCGGATATAGAAAAGAATACCAATTTAAAGTTTAAAGCGGTGCTCGCAAAAGGCCGCGGTCGCTATTTGTGCACACACAAACTGGAGCAGCTGATTCAGTTCTACAGCGGCACTGTGGTGGCGATGTCTTTGTTTGAAGAGACTATGGAAGCCGATGAGGCCACATTAAATATATACAATGAACTTATGACCGATTTTGGTCGAGGTGCATGGAGTGGTGATCGGGATCAGTTGCCAGAGAAAGTGGATGATAAAATTTGGCAAACCCTAACATCGACGCACCGTGAATGTTTGAATAGACGTTGTCCGCATTTTCAGAATTGCCCATTCTTTGAGGCTAGAAACGAGCTAGAAGAAGCCGATGTAATCATCGCCAACCACGATTTAGTGATGGCCGATTTATCCCTCGGTGGCGGTGCAATTTTACCGGCACCCGAGGACACGATTTATATTTTTGATGAAGGTCACCATTTACCCGATAAAGCCCTGATGCATTTTGCCAGTCAACTGACGGCTAAGTATATGTTGAACCAATTCGAGCAGTGGAAGAAGCAAGTGCCTAAGCTGCGTTTAGAGTTGAATTATGGTGAGAAATCGGAGTACTTACTCGATCAGGTTGTTGATGAGCTGAGCGCCGCTCACCAGCACTTGGCATTTGCTTGGCAGGCATTGCAGCCTTGGTATCACCGCCTAGATAGAGACAACAATACGTTAACATTACTGCAACCTGAGCAAATAGAAGAATTTTCAGCCATATTAGAACCGTTGAATCACCCATTTACTCAGCTATTTCTAGCGATTGTTGCTTTAGAAGAGAATATTCGAAAACGGTTAGCCTCTGCGCAAGATATTGAAGAAAAAGACCACCTTCAAAACGCCATGCCCGTGGTTGGACGTTGGCTTCAACGAATGGAGCCAGCAAAGACTCTAGTTTCAAATTGGTTGCAAGAAGACTCACCCGATTACGCCCCAATAGCACGTTGGGTTGAACGGTTAGACACCCCAGAAAACCAAGATTTAGTCTTAAATACCAGCCCAGTATCGGCGAATCATGTTTTAAGAAGTTATTTGTGGAATCGTTGCAGCGCGGCCATTGTCACGTCTGCCACACTCACTATTGAGGGTAAATTCGATCGCTTTTTGAATCAAGCCGGTCTAAAAGATGACTCGGATGTACTGCGAGTAGATAGTCCGTTTGATTACCAAAATGCAGTAACCGCTAAAATACCGGCGATTGCTGTTGATGCAGCTAAAAAGACTGAGCACACCGCGTCTATAATCGAACTCATTGAAACGCAATTGCCTAAAGAAACCGGTAACCTGGTGCTGTTTTCATCACGTGCTCAAATGCATGAAACCTATGAAGGCTTAAGTGAAGAATGGCAGAAAATTGTTACCTTACAAGACGACCTTCCAAAATCAATGCTCATCAGTCACCACAAGGAACGTTTGGAGGGTGGGGCCGGTTCTACGTTGTTTGGGTTGGCCAGCTTAGCCGAAGGGGTAGATTTACCCGGTAACTATTTAACACATTTAGTGATAGCTAAATTGCCTTTTGGTACACCAGATGACCCGATTACGGCAACACTCTCGCAGTGGTTAGAGCAAAAACGGCTCAATCCTTTTCAGTTAGTGACGTTGCCATCAGCCATTATTCGATTGGTGCAAGCGTGTGGGCGTTTAGTTCGTAATGAAAATGATACTGGCACCATTTGGTTTATGGATCGCCGGATAATTGAAAAACGCTATGGAAAGAGTGTCATGCGTTCATTACCCAGTTACCGTTGGGAAATTGAATAAAGCCTGTTTGTTTGCGTTTACAGGTTCTAATTAAGATTCTGAACGCGGTTGGGATGTTTGAATTTTAAACAGCTGCTGCATTAAAATGGTATTGTCTGACTCTGTTAGCTTTTCAAACGCTAAATGCAACTGAGGGTTAGTATCGCTCTGCGTAATTTCAACTACATGAGCAATTGGAAAAAAGGTGAAAAAATGCGAACTTTGAATAATCGCTAAAGCCACTCGGTCTCCAATGTTCACGCTAGCGTTACTGGAAAACGAACAACCGCCTTCACCAATGTTTAAAGGTTGCGGCTTTAATCCAAAGTTTTGAACCTTTTCAATTTCTTGAGCTTTCAAGGTTAAATCTATTTTCTTTTGCATTAACTTGAGTGTTTTCTGAACAGATAAATCTTTAATTCGTTCACTCAGTGCATTGATTTCAGTATCGATATGGTTGGCTTCCATCATCATTGAAAGGGTGATCAATTCTGGGAAGCAATCTGAGCCATTGACGGTGTCTTCATCAACCGGTTTAAGCTGTACCACGGCATTCATGTCTACTCGAAAAGAATCGCGGTTATCATTGGAAACGTCAGGCATATTGGGCTCGTTGTCATTGTTATGTAAAATGAATCTAATTATGCCATTGTAGTCAATATAGTGGCGACTTGCCGCAAATTTTGGATATCTGTATGTTTCAAAGCTTACCGCTGTATATTGGGTTGCGCTATATACGTGCGAAACGACGAAATCACTTTATTTCGTTTATCTCTGCTGTTTCTATGATTGGCCTTACCTTAGGTGTCGCCGTGTTGATTATCGTGCTTTCGGTGATGAATGGCTTCGATAGAGAATTACGCACACGAATTTTAGGCATGGTGCCACACGCCACTATTTCACAGCCTGGTGAAATGACTAATGCCGAACAGGTTAGGGCAATTGCTTTAGAACACCCAAGAGTTTTAGGGGCTTCAGCTTATGTTCAAACGCAAGGCATGCTTGTAGGTAGCCGACAAACTAAAGGCGCTTTGCTCAGTGGTATAGAGCCCAGTACTGTGTCTACGGTTTCTATATTACCTAATCATTTACTGGAAGGTGATATCGAAAATTTGGCCGAAGGTGAATTTAACGTGATATTAGGCGATAACCTCGCACGTTCAATTGGAGCTTATGTTGGTGATAAAATTACCGTACTGGTGCCTCAATTATCGGTCAATATTGCGGGTATTCAACCCCGATTCAAGCGGTTTACAGTTTCTGGTATTTTTAAAGTAGGTGCCGAAGTTGATCAGTCTTTGGCTGTGTTTAATTTAAATGACCTAGCCAAGGTATTGCAATACGGCAACGCTGTTGATGGCATTCAGCTGAAGGTTGATGATTTATTCAAAGCTCGTTCAATAGCCAAAGAGGCCGGTCAATCACTCGAAGGGTATTACCGAGTGAGCGACTGGAGTGTGACTCAAGGCAACTTATTCCAAGCCATCCAAATGGAAAAGCGAATGGTGGGACTGTTGCTGTTTATGGTCATTGCTGTGGCCGGGTTTAACATAGTATCGAGCTTAGTGATGCTAGTGACCGATAAGCAAGGCGAAATTGCGGTACTTCGTACTATTGGCGCAACTCGTAGCCAAGTAATGGGAATATTCATTGTTCAGGGTACTGTCATTGGCGCGTTGGGCATTGTAGTCGGTACACTTTTAGGCATTTTAGGGGCATTAACCATTGCCGATATAATTGCCTGGATAGAAAGCGCATTTAATATTGAGTTTCTAAACGCAAACGTTTATTTCATCAGTTACATACCATCTCAGCTACAGGTGGGCGATATTTATACTGTGTCGATCAGTGCTTTTGTTATAGCGGCTTTGTCTACTATTTATCCAGCTTGGCGTGCTTCTCGAATTTCACCAGCGGAGGTGCTGCGTTATGAATCCTAATTCTGTTTTGTCGTGTCAGTCGGTATCGCGCTCTTTCAAACTAGGACACGAATCGATTGATGTGTTGAAAAACATTTCATTTGATATTTCAGCGGGTGAAATGGCCAGCATAGTTGGCACCAGTGGATCGGGTAAAACAACCTTGTTAAATTTGTTGGCCGGTTTAGACGAACCCAGCCAAGGCGAAGTATTAATGGCCGGGGAGAATTTGGCCAATTTATCGGATAAAGCCAAAGCCAAAGCCCGCAATAAACACATGGGTTTCGTGTTTCAGTTTCATCATTTACTGCCTGAGTTTTCAGCGCTCGATAACGTATTGATGCCGTGCCGGATTGTTGGCAAGGTGAGTGCGGAATCTCGTCAGTATGCTGAGCATTTGCTAAGCAGTGTGGGGTTAGGAGACAGAATGCGTCACCGCCCTGGTGAACTTTCTGGAGGTGAGCGTCAGCGAGTAGCGATAGCAAGAGCCTTGATTAACAAGCCGGCCGTGGTGTTAATGGATGAGCCTACTGGTAATTTAGATGAAGTCAGCTCTGAGCAGGCCCAAAAGTTGATCGAATCATTAAACGAACAGTTTAATGCAAGCTTTGTAATTGTGACGCACAACCAAGACTGGGCAAACCACATACCGATACAATTTAAGTTATCGAAAGGTCATTTAGAAAAGGTGACCTAATACTAATAAACTGGCTATGGTGAACAAGGATGTTTGCGTACGCTGGGTTGTTGCTAATTCCATGGCTGTGGTTTCACTACGGTATAGTTTGGGCGGCCTCCTATCTCATTTTTTTATCTATTACTGGGCAACTGGTTTCTATCCGATGTGCGTTAAGCATTATCGCTTTTGGCAGTATTTGCATTGCTACGTTACAGGTGCAATCGACACATACCTTGCCGATTCAATATCAGCACGATCAATTTGAGCTAACTATTTGTGCTGACTCTATCTTTAAACACTATGACGATGTAATGCTAGGTAATGCATTTATTGTATCGCAGCCAGATGAACTAAAATTACGCCGAGTATCTGCCGCCATTGGCGCTAAGTTTGAACTCGTTAACTCGCCGGGGTTGTGTATCGTTGGCATTTTTAGAGTGAAGCAGCCATTTGGACAATTGTTACCAGGGCAATTTAATGCCGATCAATATTATTTTTCTCAAAAAATAGATGCAAAAGTATCGTTGGTAAAGCTAGAGCGAAGTTATATTAACGATCGTTTGATGTTTCAATTAAATCGCAAAGCCCAACCGTACTTTTCTGATGAAAGCCACCAACAGTTGTGGGCGGCATTGGTTTTAGGCTGGTCTTCAGCAATGAGCGCCGAGTTAAAAGCACTTTTGGCCAGTAATCAGTTAGCCCACATGTTCGTAGTGAGTGGGTTTCATATTGGAATTATTGCGTTAATTGCCCACGGATTATGTTTTGGAATAGGTTGGGTATTGTCGCCTATGTATCGTTTACCATTAGAAATACGTTACGCTGGAGTGTTTGTTCTTACAACGAGTTATGTGGCTTTTATTGGTTGGCCCATACCCGCATTACGCGCATTAATAATGGCATTGGTACCATTAGTGTGCGTGGTACTGAGTGTAAAGTTGTCGGCGTATCGTAGCATTCTGATGGCTGCAATCATTGTATTACTGTTGTATCCGCAAACTTGGCTGAGTATTGGCAACTGGCTTAGCTTTGGGTCGGTATTGTTGATTATTGTAGCGATTCGTTGGCAACTGTTTGCGAATGTTTCAAAGATTACGGCTTTGTTTTTGTTTCAGCTGTTGATGAGCTTGCTATCTTTATTTTGGAGCTACTTTTATGGCCTTTCTTTTAATGCTTTGGGTTTTTTTATAAACCTACTTGCTAGTCCATTTATCACTTTTGTGATTTTTCCGCTGGCCATTTTAATGCTATGGCAGCCATCCCTATTGGTAGGGGTGTTTGAATGGTTTGCTGAACGTAGTTTAGACCTGATGAAGCAATCGGCTACTTTTGGCGTTGAAGGGAATACACTTTACGCATATATAGCGTTAAGCATTGTGTTGTTGGTTTTGTTTTTGGTTTGGCAGCCAGAGAAAAAAATAATATGGCTTTTTAGTTTGTCTGCATTGGCTGTGTGGCCAGTGGCGGTTATTAATCCTATTAAACTTAATCAACAACCCAATACTAATGTAGTGTTACGATTTTTTGATGTTGGTCACGGATTGGCCGTACTGATAAAAACACCCAGTGGCACCGTACTATTTGATACAGGAGGACGAATAGGCCAAGAAGACAGTATTTACGCTCGTAAATTATCATCGCTAGTACCAAATATCGACGCATTGATCGTTTCTCATTCAGACAGTGACCATTCTGCGGGCGTGTTAGATGTTTTAGAGCAGCACCCTTCGGCCAAACTATTTGGCGGTCAACCTGGCTTATTGCCCATTCCTTCTGAGAATTGCCATGATGCGCCATTTGTAAACGATCATTCATTTTTTATTCCGGTGCCCTATAACCTGCAGAAAAACGATAATGATCAATCCTGTGTGCTTGTGATTGAGCATGTAGGTAAACGAATTATTTTAACGGGGGACGCAGGGAAAAACGTTGAATATTTTCTAATGCAGGCTTACCCGCAACTGCTGCCATTTGATGTCGTTGTGCTCGGTCATCATGGCAGTGCATCGAGTAGTGCGACCGACTGGCTAAAGGCGAATAAAGAAGCGTTTTTTGTAAACAGTGGGGCTGATATGGCTCGTGGCAGTTGGCCAGCAACCGCAATACGTTCTTGGTTTGAATCAGAGAAAATTGCGTTAGCAAATACCGCAAAAAGAGGCACATTGGATGTTTTTGTGACACAGGTTGATATTCACATAAAATCTTACGAATCGGCGTTCAGAAAACGCCTTATTTATTGATTTTACTACTTTTTTTGAAATTTCCTATGTTAAAGTATGGCCACTTTATAGGAGATATTCATTGTGTTTGAAATAATAAAGGCTGGCGGGTTGTTAATGCTGCCCATTTTACTCAGTTCGGTGATTGCAATGGCCATAATTGTAGAGCGTTACTGGACATTACGCGTTTCTAAAGTAAGACCAAAAGACCAGTTACCACAGGTTTGGTTGTGGATTAAAAATCACGAACTAGACTCCACAAAAATTAAAGAGCTGGCTCAAAGTAGTCTTTTTGGGTTTGTTCTAGCGGCAGGGCTTCGTACCTCTAAACATGGTCGAGAAGCGATGAAAGACGCTATTCAAGAAGCCGGAAACCACGCTGCTCATGAAATGGAAAAATTCTTAAGTACGCTCGGTACTATTGCCGCTATATCTCCGCTTATGGGGCTGTTAGGTACGGTATTGGGTATGGTTGATGTGTTTTCTGACATTATGTTGCAAGGTACGGGCAATACGGCGGTGTTAGCCGGCGGTATCTCTAAAGCATTAATTACAACCGCTGCAGGGCTTTCAGTTGCTATCCCGGCCGTTGCATTTCATCGATCATTAACTCGTAAGGTAGATGAACTGTTAGTGCTTATGGAGCAAGACAGCACTAAATTAGTCGATGCAATTCATGCCGATACAGCGAAAGATAAGAAATGAGATTTCGACGATCAAGACAAGAAGAGGTATCGGTCAACTTAACCCCGTTGATTGATGTCGTTTTTCTACTGCTGATATTTTTTATGGTAACCACTACGTTTACCCGTGAAACCCAGTTGCAGATAACCTTGCCTGAGAGCCAATCGGAAGCTTCTGCTGAAAACACCGGCTTAATAGAAGTATTAGTAGACCGTACCGGTACTTATGCTGTTAATGGGCAGGTGTTAATTAAGCACGACATCGAATCGCTAAAACAAGCCTTAGAACAGGTTTCGGGTGGAGATGTAGAGCGGGCCATTGTTATAACCGCCGATGCCGCCGCGCCTCACCAATCCTTTATTCACGCACTAGACGCCGTTGCGCAACAGGGCTTTAATAAAGTGAGTATTACGACACAAACTCAAAGCGCGGAATAACTAAAAGGGTGGGCTAATGGACTTTTGGTATCGCTCTAAATTACCGTGGTTCGCCTTTTTATTGCAGCCATGGGTTGTTTTAGTTAACAGAATAACCCGCCAACGGCGCAAAAACCGTCGCTTAGAAGGGTATCGCGCGCCAGTATTAGTTGTCGGTAACATCACCGTTGGCGGTACAGGCAAAACGCCGATGATTCAATACCTTGTACAACTGTGTAAAAAGCATTCTATTAAAGTAGGTGTTGTAAGCCGAGGCTATGGTGGTAAATGCGACCAATACCCGTTAACTGTCTCTAAGGCTGTACCAGCCTCTGTTTGCGGAGATGAGCCCAAATTATTAAGTGAATCGTTAAATATTCCTGTTGTTGTATCCCCTAATAGGCACGAAGCCGTTCAACGCTTACTTTCTGAGTTTGAGGTAGATTTAGTCATTAGCGATGATGGCTTACAACATTATAATATGGCACGCGATATTGAGCTGGTGATGCTCGACGGCATTAGGGGCTTGGGCAATGGTCATTTGCTACCACTTGGTCCGTTACGTGAACAGTCGAGCCGCTTAAGTAAGGTAGATTTTATAGTCAGTAAGGGGGTTTGTGACCTGCCTATTCAAATAGATGCTCATGCCATTCCCACGTTAGGCCCCCCAAAAAACAGTGTAGGTGAAGAACTCTCATTTCAGCGGCCTATAAGATTGGTAACGGCCATTGGGAATGGAGATAGCTTTCTAACTTCAGTACAACAACTGGGCTATGAGGTGAGTAGTTCTGTATTTTTAACCGATCACGCCGTAATTCCTGAGAAAGAATTGAAAGCAAATACGCCCGTGGTAATTACCGAAAAAGACGCGGTGAAGTTAAACATAGCCGACTACCCCCATGTTTATGTTGCACCGCTGTTATTTACATTGCCCCATTCATTCGATGAGCAATTGCTCGCATTAGTAAGAGATAAAGTAGATGAAAAAAGCCGTCATCATTCCCGCTCGCTATAGTTCAAGCCGATTGCCAGGTAAGCCACTTAAGGATATTTTGGGCAAGCCGATGATTATTCGTGTTTGCGAAGCTGTAGATCCGAAGAGTGCCGATATTATTGCTGTGGCAACAGATGATGTTCGTATTGCAAATGTTGTTGAAGAGCATGGTTATAAAGCCATTATGACGCGTGACGATCACATTTGTGGGACCGATCGCCTTCATGAGGCGGCTAATAAACTGAAGTTAAACGCTGAAGATATCATCATTAATTTACAAGGTGATGAGCCACTAATGCCGAATGAAAACTTAAAACAGGTGAGCGATTTACTCGAACAAAATAGCGACATGGCTGTGTCTACCTTATATGAAGATATCAGTTTGACGGATGGCTTAGATAACCCAAATGCCGTGAAACTTGTGCAAGCCTTGAACGACCAAGTACTTTATTTTTCACGCGCCAATATTCCTTTTGATCGAGATAATTCGCGTACTCCATCAGAAATGTTGAAGCGCCATGTTGGCGTTTATGCATATCGAAAGTCGGCTTTAGATGCCTTTGTTACCTACCCAGAAAGTTCGTTAGAGGCTTTGGAGAAGCTAGAGCAATTACGGTTTCTAGAAAATGGTCATAAAATTATTGCCCAGAAGGCCAGAGTGACCATTCCAATCGGAGTCGATACAGAAGAAGATCTGCACAACGTAATTCAACTGTTTAAAGAGCAAGCCTTATGAAAAAGTGTTTAATGGTGTGCCTTGGCAATATTTGTCGTTCGCCGACAGCGCATGGTATTTTAGCGCATGAAATTGAGCGGCAAAAACTACCACTTTTCGTCGATTCCGCCGGAACCGCAGCTTATCATATAGGCAAAGCGCCAGATTCACGCAGCCAAGCTACGGCCAAGAAGCATGGCTACGACTTAAGCGACTTACGTGCTAGGCAAGTAGTCATTGATGATTTTTACGAATATGACTTCATTTTTGCAATGGACAACAGCAACTTAGCCAATCTTAAAGCCATGCAGCCAAAAGACGCCAACGCAAAAGTATCCTTGTACCTTGCATTCGCCAATCTAGAACAACAAGAAGTGCCAGATCCATATTACGGTGATGGTGACGGCTTTGAAGTTGTGCTGGACTTATGTGAACGCGCCACTCAACAGATTATTGATCGGTTAACATGATTACTCTTGAAGAAAATAAAGATTTAACTGGATTATCAACCTTAGGGTGTACTGCCAATGCGCGTTGGTATTACGAGCTTACAACAAGCAGTGATTTGCCGTTGCTTGTTGAGCGAATACAGCAGATTAGCAGTTCTATGAAGGTATTAGGCAGCGGCAGTAACCTTGTACTTACACCTAACATTGATGCCGTTGTTGTCCATAACAGCCTAATTGGCATAGAAATCGTTAAACAAGACGATTCCTATATTTGGTTAGAAGTGCAGGGTGGTGAAATTTGGCATTCTTTCGTAAATTGGTGTGTTGTTCAAGGCTATTCAGGTGTAGAGAATTTAGCGTTGATCCCTGGGACGGTAGGCGCAGCACCCGTTCAAAATATCGGGGCCTATGGCGTCGAAGTGGCCAGTGTAGTTGAGCAGGTAACGGCTTTTGACATTCAATTAAATGAATTTGTTACTTTAACGGCTGAAGACTGTAAATTTAGTTATCGTGACAGTTTATTTAAAGAGCACGAAGGCCGATTTGTTATTACATCGGTGCAGTTTAAGCTTAGCAAACAGTTGCAGCCAATTTTAACTTATGGGCCTTTGCAGGCACTTGCCGACCATCCTAACTTGAATGTTCAGCTCATTTTCGATTCGGTGATTGCTGTTCGTACGGAAAAGTTACCTGACCCAGCTAGCATTCCAAACGCCGGTAGTTTTTTTAAAAACCCAATTATTTCAGTTGATTCCTTTTCAAGCTTAGAAAAACAATTTCCCGATATTGTTCATTACCCTGCTGGAAGCAACATTAAATTAGCGGCAGGCTGGTTAATAGACCAGGTTGGTTTAAAAGGGCAGAGCAATCTTGACGGCGTGGGTTGTTATGCAAAACAAGCATTGGTACTGGTAAACCCAAACAAAGCAAACGGAGAAGCCGTTTTAGCGTGGGCAAAATGGGTACAACAACAAGTGTATAAAAAATTTGGTGTTACATTGGAGATGGAGCCACGTATTTGGCGTTAAAGTTTTTTGAGCTCGCCTAACTTCGCGTAACTTTCAAAAGACTGGCCATTAAAAATGAGTGTGTAATGTGCTGATTGCTTCACTGGGGTAGAAGCTGTAGGCCTTAACAGCGCTAAACACTCGCTGCCTGGGTGCCGAACAGACTGATATGCAATGCCATGGGCTTTATTTAGATAGGCTTGATCGGAAAATAAAATTGATTGGCTATAGTCACTAGGGTGGTGCAGGCTAGCTTCACCTCGCACATCTATTAGGTTTTCAACGATTCGGCCAGTGTAACTGCGTACAACTGCACTGACTTCATTTGTCCAGCCATGGCTGTGCCAAAACTTTGCAGTATGAAAAGACCACTCCTTAATAGCGGTTTCTATGCTTTTAGCGCAATAATACGCGCCTCTATTATCGGTACTGAATCGGCCTTCTCTTGGGTAGCAAAACGAAGCCATTAGTGCGCCCCAACCATCGCCGTTATTAAAATCTTCCGCGGCTATATAATTTGACCAATTAAACAAACGATCGTTAGTACTAGATTCTACTTGAGCCAACAAAAATGCATCTTGATCATTGGTATCAAACATGTTTTTGGGCGGAAACCGAGAATGGATTACCCGATAGTGTTGCCATAACGGTCTTGTTTTCGGGTAGTTATCCACGTTGAGCATCAAAGTACCGCCTTACATTGTAAAGTGCTGCCATGGTTCCGTGCTGTAACAAATAGTGCTTTACAGATTGCCCCTGGAATAAATTAGCCGAAGAAGGTTCATTGAAAAAATGGTTTAGAGCATTAGGAGCATCGGGAACACTTAACTTCATGGCTTTATAAATGCCAATTAATAATGAGAAACGCTCCATGACATCTCGGCTAATAGCCAAGGGTTGATGAGACTCCGCCTTTTTAACCCATTCGAACCAAGTACGGCGCTTTAACCCACCAAGAAGCTCTAAAGCTTCATCGACACTCAGCTGCAACTGCACCATAGCAACGTTCTTCATCCAACGAATACTCGCGGCGGCGTGTTCACTACCGAGCTGAGCGACACTGAGAGTGGCATAGTATTTTGAATCTGTTTGCTGGGCTAAATCGGCCATAACATGCTCTCTAAACCTTTGTTGGTAGTGTAGCTAATATTAAAGTGGGGTGCAAATATGCATTTTATGCACATGCTGTGCATAATAGCACCAGCAATAGGGCGGGCTGTTAGATATTTTCAATAAATCGTTGACATACAATATAAGTTGTATAAAGTGAGCGCCAGTTAGAAAGAACGTCTATTGTTTATCGGCTCCAATTCGTTGTTTATTGTTAAATTACGTCCTGTAGTGCATAAGTCAGTAGGAGATTCGTTTTTACTAAAAAACGCTCTCTAGAGCAAAATCAAATTAATACAGGATATATATCATGTCTAACAAAACTACTGGTACCGTTAAATGGTTCAACGAAACTAAAGGCTTTGGCTTCATCGAGCAAGAGTCTGGCCCAGACGTTTTCGCACATTTCTCTGCAATTGAAGGTTCTGGCTTCAAGACTTTGGCTGAAGGCCAAAAAGTTGAGTTCGTTGTAACTCAAGGCCAAAAAGGCCCTCAAGCTGAGAACATCGTAGCAATCTAATTGCTATTTTGTTGAAGAAAGGCTGCCAATTGGCGGCCTTTTTTGTGCCTGTAAACTTTTCAGCTTGTTAAATGTTAATTTGTTAAATATCTACAGGGCTAACCATTCCGCGTTCATGTAAGCCAACCACATGGGTATATATTTGAGTGGTCTCTATAGACGAGTGGCCTAATATTTCCTGAATATTCCTTAAATCGGTACCTTGGCGCAACAATTCTGTTGCAAAAGAATGCCTGAATGTATGACAAGAAACCTTCTTGTTGATGCCAGCTTTACCCTTAGCCTGCTTAACCGCTCGTTGAATTTGATCAGGCGAGACATGATGCCTGCGCTCTTTATCGCTTCGCGGATCTATCGAATAATCATTTGCAGGAAACACATATTGCCAGCCCAGTTCAAGTTCAGCCTTTGGCCATTTTTTAGCAAGGGCATCGGGCATAAAGACTCCCGCCTTACCTAAGGCTTTATCGGCCTCTAATGTATTGCGAACAAACTCAATTTGCATTTTTAAAGGCTCTACTAGAGCCGTTGGTAGCAGGGTTCTACGAGATTTATCGCCTTTTGCTTCCATTATAAAAAGACCTTTGTTATTAAAGTCTACATCCTTAACTCGTAAGCGGATTGCCTCACTGATGCGAAGCCCGCTACCGTAAAGTAGCTGCACAATTAGCTTTTTATTGCCCGAGAGTTGTTGAATAACCAATTGAGCCTCTTCACGAGACAGTACTGTGGGTACCTTTGGCTTGCGGCGCGCAAGAATGAAGTTTAGCCCCTCAGTACTAATACCCAAAAATTCACGAAACATAAAAATTAAGGCGTTCAACGCCGTAGCCTGGGTGTTGGGAGAGCAAAAGCGATCTTGAGATAGGTGGTTTAAAAAGCGCTCAATATCGCTCGTTTGAATTTCCTTTGGAGATTTGTACTCACAAAAGCGAATAAATCGCCGAATCCAAATCATGTAGGTTTTTTCAGTGCTATACGAAAGCCCCTTAGAGCGGATAAACCGGCATAATTGATCAGTAAATTTATTTTAATGTTCATTTATGTAGACGCGAGTATCGATAACCTTGTTTTTAGGCATAGTGTAATTTCCTTATTACAATGTGTTCTGTATGCATATACAGTAGTGAGGTTAGGGCGAAAAATATACGATTTGCATCACATAAACGGGCAGGTGTGCGGTAATTTATAGTGTTTATTTGAAATACAACGAAAGCGCGGTAAAACCACCTAGAATATTGAGATATATAAATAGAGGGTCACGAAGCCATAATCGAAGAGCGTACGTTTTTAAAGGGCTATCAGTACGGTATATACAGGAATACTGATGCACCTGCAGGAATCTTCTGGATATTCAAATTGACAGGTAAGCTGTTAATATACATTATGAACGACGTGTAGGAGTGGCGAGTGAATTTCATACAAGATTTAACCGCTCCTTATAAAAGCCGCAAGTGCGGAAGAATAAACTGTTATTGTGCAGACGAGGGATATTTAATATTAAATGGCACTATGTAGTAATTGTCATTTAATTTAGCACCATTTCCTCGTAAATAGATTAAATTTCCAGTGGCTTAAAGGTTTTTCCACTGGCATATTTAAGGCAATAATTTGTAGCAAAAGTCATAATATTTAGGCTTTTGTAATCTAAAAATAAAGGCAATGGTGGTCAATGCACATTAACAAGGTACAGCAGTATCGTGCCCACGGCACTGGACTCGCATACGCTCGCCACTGTGTACAACGTTATAAGCTTTTATGAGAGAAATTGAACTTACGATTAATAAGCTAGCACAAGAGTTGATTCCGCTTAAAGACGGTTTTGAGTGGTTTTCGAATTCCTCTGATGCCAAGAAAAACGAAATCATGAAGAGCTTGGATTACTGTATTTATCAATCCCACCCTACAGTCAAAGATATTGAGGAGGGTTTGATTAAATCGAATTTGAAAGAAACCTATTCGCCTTGCGTTCTTATTCGCAAGAAGCCATTTAGCGAGGTGCGTCAAAAAGTTCTAAGAATGAATGGTCTTGATCAGGAACGTTCTTTCAAACTGCTTTTATCTGTTTTCTCCGTTGCAGATGAGCGACGAAGAAAGACACAATGCATAGACGGGTGTGATCATGAATGGCACCAGATTTCAGGCTTATAACAAGCCAAAGCTACTCAGGCCAAAACGCAACTTCGTGGCTGGCCTTGGACTCAATCACGCTGCGCGCGATTTCGCCGTAGTTTAGGAACGTTAAACTTATGAAATACCTAGCCTTTATCTTCACATTGATACTTTTTACTGGATGTACCATTTCGGCAAATAACTATCATTTTGAAATTGAGAATTCAGCTTCAAAATCGTATGACGATTTTCATAGCATCTGGTGTTTTAGAACTTCTGACTCTATATCTGTCGAAATGTGTTCTAGCCCATATAGAAGTCGGTCCAGATTTATCGGGGTTCTAGTTCCTATATTTCCTCAAATTAATAGAGAATCCCGTTTAGCGTATGACATCAGAAGGTATAGAATTATTGAATTGAAGAACTTAAGTACAGTTAATCGAATTAGATTAAATGAACTAAATGGAATTCTATTGTGCGAAGAGCGTTTATCTCAAAACTGCCAAGTTAAAGCCGAAATTGAAGTTGAACCTAACAATTCAGTTTGGCTAAAAATACCTAACGGCATTACTCATGCTCTTACGATTGAATCCTTAAACAAAGAAATTGAATTAAAGATTAGGGAATTCGATGAGTCGCGGTGGCACTTGGTAACCGTTTAGTTTAACAAGGTGCGGCAGCAATGAAGCTCGCCAAAAAACTGCTGCGCGGCGGGCTTGGGACTCGTTCCCTATCAGTCACTCGCCCCTGCGCTTGGCGTTAAGTTTTTTAAAAGGAGTTGGATATTCGCTTTAAGCTTATGTTTTTTCTAGGACTAATGGGGAGCCTTAATGCTGCTCTTGACACTTATGAAGCTGGGATCAGTCTAAATGCTGTATTTGCTGTAATAATCTTCGGAGTTCTTACGGCACTACCTGCTTTTATGGCATTCTTTGCATCCTATCAAACTAGCTTCACGATATTAAGAATTAACGTTTATAGGGCTGCTTCAGACTTAGTTCTATTAGGTAGTTTAGCCGTTTGGCTCTACTTAATATTTATTCGCGAACGTCCCGATTTTTATGAGGGGGCATCGCATATGTATATTTTGTTTTGGCCGTTTCTAATTGGGGCGGGAGCCATAGCATTATTTATGGGTTGCGGAGTGTTTAATATATTGCATTGGTCGCTACTAAAACTTAACAAACCATTGCAACGGACTCGGTAAAAGCTCCTCGCCGTTGAATAGGGGCGTTAAATTTCAAGGAGGTAATGTATGTCATTTTCAGACATGATGAATGATCAATTATTGTTACGAAAACAAAGTGGTGAAGTCGTAGAAGGTATAAAGGCAGCTGTAACTCCGAATTTAATAGTAACTGAGAGTTATGATGTAGCAATTGAATCGGGTGACCTTTTAGTCCGTAAACTTCCTAGCGGTCTTGAAGAAACATTTAAAATTATAGATCCGGGATTTTATCAAGGCATGAGTGGAATATCTTCTGGGTACAAGATTTCTTATAAGAAACTAGGAATTCCTGAAGCTGAATCCGAAATTAAGAATATAACTTATAATTTTCATGGTAATAATTCTCGCGTAAATAATAATTCAACGGATAACTCTAATAACGTTGTAAATATAAATAATGAATTAGTTGAAAGTGTTGAGGCTTTAAAGACTGAAATAAACCGCCTTGAATTATCGACCGAAGATAAATCTGAAGCAATAGAGGTCGTTGGAGCAATAGAAGAGCAGTGTAAAAATGAACGTCCAAGTAAGGTTGTTATAAGCGCACTGATTAAGTCTTTGCCAACAGCAGCATCCATAGCTTCAATTGGTTCACTTATTGTTTCGTTGCTCTAAAGTCAGCAGTAATTGCAATTTAACAAGCGCATGTTGTCGGATTGGTTTTCCGCTGCGCTCCAAACCAACCGCAAATGCGGACGTTACAGGTAGAAAACCATTTGAAACGATTGAATGTAGTCTGTACCTAAATTTAGCTTTGCTCGTATAAACTTGTGGTTTTTAGTGCATCGGTGCACAAATTTAACCGGCTAGCTTGTACGCAATAGTCATCGCTCCCAAGCTAGGGTAGAGTGAATAGCCAGCCTCGTTAAGCTGGCAACCAAATTTAAAGGCCATCAAGCTGAAATACTGCACCAAAAGCGGAGCTTGATGGAAAACAATAAATTAAAAAGCACGTGGGCACGTGATAGTTAAGAGCCACAAGCCACTACTTGTAACAAGGCGCAGCTGCATCGTGCCTACGGCACTGGACTCACTGTCGTTCGCCGCAGTGCTTTGCGTTACAGGTGGAAGGGCATTTAAAACTATTGAATGAATCCTGCACCAAAATATAGTTTTGCTCGTATAAATTTATGGTTTTTAGAGCAACGGGTCACAACTTTAACAGGCTAGCTTGTACGCAATAGTCATCGCTCCCAAGCTAGGGTAGAGTGATTAGCCAGCCTAGTTAAGCTGGCAACCAAGTATAAAGGTCATCAAGCTAAACTTCCGCACCAAAGGCGGAGTTTGATGGAAAACAATAAATAATTAAGCACGTTGGCACGTGATAGTTATGAGCTACAGGCCACTACTTGTAACAAGGCGCAGCTGCATCGTGCCTACGGCACTGGACTCACTGTCGTTCGCCGCAGTGCTTTGCGTTAATTTTAAAAAGGTAGGTTATGGAAAACCTGAAAATTCTTTTGAATTCAATGCTCAGCAATACTGCTATTGCAACGGTAATTATCCCTGGAATTGCTTATCCATTTCTAACCGCTCAGTTGGGACTTTGGGTAGCAACAATAATCTTGGCAGTTTATTGCCTATTAATTGATTTAAAGTTTAGAGTTCTGGGTAACTTCGCTTACTTGTTTCTATTGTTTGGAGTAATAGACATAGCAATTACGCTCATAGTGCCCAAAAGCTATCTGAGTGACGCGCTTTCTATTCAAGCTCAGGTATATGCAGTCCAATCATCCATCATCCTTATCGCATTTATGGTTCTTAATAAACCTATACCAATGTTGCTCGCTGAAGCCTTTGCTCCACCCTTGAAAGACGTCAGAAACGAGCATGGCAGTACCTATATAAGTATATTCAAAACCATATCTATTGTTTGGGCTATTGCCTATTTGGTCAAAGCGGCATTGTTTCTACTGGGAGATTACTCTGAAACAGCCTACTCAATTGTTAGAGTAGTTACGGGCTGGCCACTAGTTGTTTCTGTGGTATATTTCTCCATAGCATACAGTAGGAAGCAATTTGAGATTCAGGGGTTACAAAATTAACAAGGCCCAGCAACCACAGGCCCTAAATACCCCCTCCGCGTTGCTGCGGGCGGGCCTTCGACTCGCTGCCGCTCGCGGCTGTGAGCAACGTTACAGGTGGAAAAGTATTTAAGACTATTGAGTGTAGTCTGCACCAAAATATAGTTTTGCCCGTATTAATTTGTGGTTTTAGGTGCAACGGTTCACAAATTTAACAGGCTAGCTTGTACGCAATAGTCATCGCTCCCAAGCTAGGGAAAAGTGAATAGCCAGCCTCGTTAAGCTGGCAGCCAATTTTAAAGGACATCAAGCTTAAATGCCGCTTCAAAAGCGAAGTTTGGTGAAAAACAATAAATAATAAAGCACGTAGGCACGTGATAGTTAAGAGCCACAGGCCACTACTTGTAACAAGGCGCAGCTGCATCGTGCCTACGGCACTGGACTCACTGTCGTTCGCCGCAGTGCTTTGCGTTAGGTGCAATATGGAAGTAGCTGAAATCAAACAGAGGATTGAAATTGAAGGCCTCGAGATTATTAGACGGTATCCTTCCGATGAAGCTCTCGTAGATTATCCTCGCGAAAAATTAAACAGAAATATTGAGGCTCATAAAGCTGATGGGAGTCTTGTTTGGATAATACAGGAGTGTCCAGCTGGTGGAGCGACAGAAGATAAGGCTTATATGGATATGCATGTTGAGGATGGTCAATTAATTGCTGGTAACTGGGTTGGTCTAGATTTCATCGTAAATATAAAAAATGGTGATGTGATACCAATAAATAAAGGTAGGCGCCCATGGTAAATTTCCCACCTAACAATCACAGGCAGTCGACGCTGAACTTCCCCCGTTTTAGTGGACACCTCTAGATAACGCATCTGGAGGTAATTTTGCCAAAGTATAATAATCCACGTAAAACGTGGCAGTATTCAACAGAGTTTAAAGTTCGAGCTGTTAAAATGAGCTATCAACCTGATATTAAAAGTTCTCAGGTTGCGGAAGGCTTGGGTATTCATCCATTTATGTTGTCCCGTTGGCGCAAAGAGTATCGAGAAGGCCATCTTCAAGGTGATGGAAAAAGGCGAGTAGGTTTGTCAAAGAAACGCAAAGTGAAATCGGCGAAGCAAATAACTGAGAACGCTCAGTTAAAAAAAGAAATCGATAGATTAAAGAGGGAAAATGACCTTCTAAAAAAGTGGCAACAGTATCTGGCGGATCAACATCAGAACGATTTGGGTTCATCCACAGATACGGAAAAGAAATAGGGGTACGTAACCTTTGTCGTTGGATGCAGGTATCGCCCAGCGGCTACTATGCATGGCGTCAGCGAGGGACAACAGATCGGGCATTGTCCGATCAGCAATTGTTAAAACAGATCACGAAGATATTTGACGACAGTCACGGACGATATGGCAGTCCTAGAGTCTATGAATCCCTGCGTCAGAGCGGTTACCGCATCGCTAAGAAGCGTGTCGAGCGGCTAATGCGTGAAGCAGGGCTCAAAGCCAGGGTCACCAAAGTAACGCGGCGAATGCCAGGACTTAAACGCTTCATAGCGAAAGGTGAAAATCGATTATTAGCGCGCGACGCTGCAACGGCACCGGATCAAGTTTGGGTCGCCGATGTAACCTATATTAAATTACAAGGAAAGTGGACGTATTTAGCAACGATCATGGATCAATACTCGCGCCGGATATTGGGTTGGTCATTATCCTATTCTAGAACAACGGAGTTAACGACAACCGCTTTAAGGTATGTCATTAAAAAAGGGCGAAACCCAAAAAATGTTATTTTTCACACCGATAGAGGTGTTGAATTTACGGGCTCGGTCTTTCAATCTGAATTGGTAAAATATGGTATGCATCACAGTGTCAATCGACCAGGACATTGTACAGACAATGCGTTCATGGAATCGTTTTACCATTCCTTAAAAGGTGAGTTAATCCGGCAAACCTATTTTAAAGGAATAGAAGAGTTGCGATCTGAGCTTAGCAGGTATATAAATAAATTTTACAATACGGTGAGGTTACACTCAGGTATTGGGTATATGTCACCAATTAATTATGAACAAATGGCAGCGTGAATCCCGAGGTGTCCATTTTATCGGGGGAAGATCACGCGAAAAAGCACGCGCAACTGCTGCAAGCGTTAGTTGTAGGAATTGGAGTATCTATTGTTTTACCGTAGAAAATATTACATAGTCGCTAATCAGTATTTAGACGAATTTAATAAGCTGTTTAATGAAGTAAATCTTCCTAATCAACTGAAGCACGGTACCAGAATTGTAGGCAGATGGATGCTCCCTTTAGATGAAAATCGAGTTGAAGTATTCGCAATATGGGAATATGACAGTAAAGACGAATATGAGAGAATAGAAGCTAATATTCGTTCAGACGAAACGCACGTTCAACGCATCGCAGATTGGTATAAATCAAAGGGTGGTAGAGATATTGTGCATCGTGACTGGTTTCTTGAAGTAAGAAATGAAGAAATTTACTCGACTGTGCCAACACTCAACTAACAATAACAGGCAATGGACGCGAAAAAAACCGCGCCAATGCTGTAAGCGTTATTGTGCAGACGAGGGATATTTAATACTAAATGGCACTATGTAGTAATTGTCTTTTAATTTAGCACCAGCTTCCTCGCGAATAGCTTAAATTTCTAGTGGCCTAAACGCTGCGCCACTGGCATATTAAAGGCACTAATTTTTGGCAAAAGTCATAGTATTTTGGCTTTTGTAATCTAAAAATAAAGGCAGTGGTGGTCAATGCACATTAACAAGGTACAGCAGTATCGTGCCTACGGCACTGGACTCGCATACGCTCGCCACTGTGTACAACGTTAATTTTCAGGGAAATGTATGGGTAAATGGCTTCGAACGGATGAGAGAAATGAACTAATTTCCTCTCTAAATATGGTATGTGAGTCCGTATCCAAGGTTAATACCGATATCGAATACTGGAAATGGGCCGTAATAGCGCTTCATAATTCTTTGCAAGGTTCGATGGTCTTGGCGCTAAGAGCAGGTAATGACTTTCGTATAATGCCTGATAAACTTGCG
Source organism: Reinekea marina (assembly GCF_030409715.1). Taxonomy (NCBI): domain Bacteria; kingdom Pseudomonadati; phylum Pseudomonadota; class Gammaproteobacteria; order Oceanospirillales; family Saccharospirillaceae; genus Reinekea; species Reinekea marina. Next base: position 2,186,623 of record NZ_JAUFQI010000001.1, on the reverse strand, counting down.
GAAAAATGTTTAAAAGCACATAGAGAGAACAAACCCTGGCCCAAAGTTAAAATGGATAATTTTCCTAATTTGTATAAGAAGGTTAAGTCCACTGAATATATGCATTTCCTAACGTGCAGCAAGGTGTTGCCTGAAGACGAAGAGCGAGATCGTGCCGTTACAAAACTTCTTGAGCTTCGAAATAATTTCATACATTTTATGCCGCAGGGCTGGTCTCTCGAAGTTTCTGGACTTCCGGGTATATTTGTTTCGTTATTGAACATGGCAAATTTTCTACTCTTTGAATCTGGAAATGTCACTTTGTATGAGGACGACGAGCGAAGTCGAATAAGTGGAGCAATCAATACTGCTCTTTCTATATGCTCAACATTAAGGGTTGAGTATGAAAATTAACAATCACAGGCAGTCGACGCGGAAAAACACGCGCAACTGCTGTAAGCGTTATGTGTAATCCGTGATGATAATACTTCAGGTGATTGGAGCAATATTTATTGGCCTCATAATTGGAATGGCTCAATCCTCAGAGGCTGAAAAGAATGAGCTTATTAAAATAAAGAGACTATGGCCTATATATAGGAAATTATATAAAGAAGGATTTTCCATCTGGCGCGTAGTCATAGCATTTCCAATTCTTGTTTTTTTAGTGTCTATCAGTGGGTTTTATTTATATTGGGTTTCGCTTAATCCTACTGGAATTAACGCTATACAACTATTTGGAGTGTATGTAGTTTCAGGTTTTATTGGCTCCTATATTCGAAAGAGGCTTGTTTCCGCCTATGTGCGAAAAAACACATAACAAACCAAAGCTACTCAGCCCAAAGACGTTTGCTGCGCAAACTGGGCTTGGACTCAATCACGCTACGCGCGATTTCGCCGTAGTTTAGGAACGTTACAGGTGGAAGGGCATTTAAAACTATTGAATGAATCCTGCACCAAAATATAGTTTTGCTCGTATAAATTTATGGTTTTTAGAGCAACGGTTCACAACTTTAACAGGCTAGCTTGTACGCAATAGTCATCGCTCCCAAGCTAGGGTAGAGTGATTAGCAAGCCTAGTTAAGCTGGCAAGCAAGTATAAAGGTCATCAAGCTAAACTTGCGCACCAAAGGCAGAGCTTGATGGAAAACAATAAATAATTAAGCACGTTGGCACGTGATAGTTAAGAGCCACAAGCCACTACTTGTAACAAGGCGCAGCTGCATCGTGCCTACGGCACTGGACTCACTGTCGTTCGCCGCAGTGCTTTGCGTTACATTCAAGGAATTAGATGGCTAAGGTGATTCTTATATGTGGTTTGCCTGGTTCAGGGAAAAGTACACTGGCAGAAGAATTAGCAAAAACACTTGGTTTGCCTCTATTTTCAAAAGACAAATTAGAGGCTTCAATCGTTGAACATGGTGCTTTGCGAACTGAGCTGCTGAATGGTATTGGATATACTTTGCTTAAAAACTTAGTTGACGAGCACCTTGAACGGCAATCATCTGTCATTGTGGATTTCATCGCAGATAAAAATCGCGTGAACGAGCTTTGGCCTGATCTGCTTACAAAAGAATTGATCGCAATCGAGTGCATTTGCTCTGACAAAGCTGAGCATAAGCGCCGTATTGAATCAAGAAAACGAAATATTAAAGGTTGGTACGAATTGAGCTGGGTTGACGTAGTAGAAATATCTACTAAATACACACCCTTGATTTCGAGCAGGCTTATCTTAGATACCATTCAAAGCAAATCTGTACTGCTAGAAGAAACACTCAGTTATGTATCAAACTGAATGTAACAAAACGCTGTAGCAATACAGCCCTAAATACACCGCTTCGCGGCGGGCTGTGGACTCGCATTCGCTCGCCGCTAAGCTTTGCGTTAAGTGGTAATTGAAATGAAATTCTGTCCATTTAAATCAGTCAACGAGATTTCTTTCAACTCTTCAAAAGATGAAATAATTCAAGAGTTGGGAAGTCCGGAAGATGAAAGTACAAATAGTCTAGGTTGGTATGAGCTGGTCTATGGTGAATCTGTTTACAGACTAGATAAAGAAGGAAGGCTTGTTGAAGTTACAGCCAATCTTGAAAGCATAGAGATAAATGGAGCAACGGTACAGTATCACTTACTTAAAGATCACTTATCTAAATACGATAGTGAAATTTTTGAAACGGTAGGCTTCATAGTCAGCCCCAAATTTGGCATTGCTTTTGATCCTGAACATAAATTCTGGATTACGCATTTTAGAAAAACTGAGCTCGAAGGTTGGCGTAATGTATCCAGCTAGCACACTTAACAAGCGCCAGCACAATCAGGCACTCCGTGCCTTGGACTCGCAACAAGTTGCTCGCCTGTGTGGCGGGCGTTAGGCAAAAGGAGTAGATATGGATATAGAGTCATTTAAGGAAGTTAAGCCACTATCCGGATTTCTGAGTGCGAGTGTTTTTGAGAACGAGTTTATAGGTCTAAAACCAACACTTTTTTTTGGTATTAGTATTCCATTGGAAACGTTCAAATTTCAGAATGAAAAAGTCGATACTACTGTTGAACTTGATTTTATCCATTTGCCTGTTCGTAACGATTGGAAGGAACTCATTGGGAATTCTTATTCATTTCCAATTAATCCTGAAAACGGCTACATAGATGGTTCTGTATATCTTGGGCACGCTCACAATCCCGCAGATACATCGAAAGTTTCCTTTATCGAGAATAGAGGTGTCCTGAAATGTGCTTTAGAGATTACATTTGATTTTACCTTCGAAGGTCCATCATTCCTTGGAAAACCAAGTGTGAAATGGGAAATTGAACTGAGATATGACGAAGACCAAATATCGAATGCGATAAAAGAAATTCAGGCAATTCAAAGTGCCTAACAAACGCATGAAATATCGCGCGTTTAAAGGCACCGCTTCGCGGTACGCGCTGGACTCGCAACAAGTTGCTCGCCATTTATGCGGGCGTTAACTTTCTTTGGAGCTCACTGATTGAACGAAGAATGGAAGGATGAAATAGGAAGTTTTATCGTTGAGTTTTGTGAAATTGAATATGTAAGCTACCTGCTTCATGAGCAACTTTATCCAGATGATGATCCTTCGCATAATTTTAAAGAGAGAACCAAGCAAGTAGTTAGTCAACTCAATGGTAAGAGTAAAGCTAAATTGAAGAGCTATCTCGAAGAAGCGATAGAGCTAGCAGAAAGGCGAAATACGATAGTTCATAATCCAATGATGGTGCAGATTTTCGAAAATAAAAAATCGGGCGAACTATATTCGGAAACGGCAATACATTCGTATAAGCAACGAGACTATGTAAGCTTTGATGAGATGAAACGTTTGAATGCCCAGATAGTTCGCCTTAAAAATGATTTAGTGGATGAAGTTGGCGGCCATGAGGCACTCGTAAAGTTAACAAGGCGCTGAAGCAATTTAGCCCTAAATTCACCGCTACGCGGCGGGCTAAGGACTCGCATCCGCTCGCCGCTTAGCTAATCGTTACTAGGTACATATGATACAGCGAATTGCTTTTGACTATGGGCGTACTCTTTTCGATAGGGAGCGTAATGATTTCTTTCCCGAAGTCAGTGCTGTGCTAAAAGAACTTAGTAATAACTATTCTCTGAGTATCATTTCATACTCCAAGTGTGATGATGTGGATAACCGAATATCAGCACTTAGAAAACTTGGAGTTTGGGAATTATTTGAAGGTGTCTGGTTTGTGGATAAGCCAGAGCTAAAACATTCGGCATTAGATGAAATGTTAGTGCGATTCCATCTTCAACCCGAAGAAGTCGCTGTTGTAGATGATTACGTAATTCGGGGCATCGCTTGGGCAAACGAGCGCGGTGCAACATCAATATGGTTCCGTAATGGTAAGTTTTCATCAGTTGAACCCTCTGAAGAAATTGGGAAACCAAATTTTGAGATATCAAGCTTCGGTGAAATTCTGGGGTGCTTTGCTCCCTAGTAACAAATGCAGGCAGTCGACGCGAAAAAGCCCGCGCAACTGCTACAAACGTTACTAGTAATAATTAGATAAGGATAATCTATGAATATTAACTTAACTTTTTTAGGTCATTTTTTGCTGATTTTTTGGTTTATACCACTTCTCAGTATCATTTTCTCGAAGAAGGTTTCAGGTAAAGAGAAACTTGCTTGGCTTTTAGCTATGATCTTTGTATCTTGGTTCGCATGGGTATTTTATATGCTATTAGCTCTGCTAAAACCAAAACAAATAGAGCTCCAAAGTTAAATATGAAGGCAACCCAGACTAGTAACAAGAACCAGCACAATCAGGCACTCCGTGCCTTGGACTCGCAACAAGTTGCTCGCCTGTGTGGTGGGCGTTATGAATCATTTTAGGTAGCTCAGAATGGAAGTTGAAATTGCTCGATTGATTGCTGATGTTCTTACTGAAGCAACGAAGATATTAGGCCCAGCTGCCATTGCTTCTTTTGCCACATATAAAGTTACTAGCATTCAAAGTAAACTAAAAATTGAAGAGTTAAAGCGAGCAAATTCCTTCAAAGCCAAAGAGCACCTATTACATTATTATGAAAACCAGCAGGACAGGTTAAATGATGCTCAAAAAGAGCTTCAAGAAAGCCTAACTTCGCTTTTAGGCTTTTCCACTGGATATAGTTCCGGAAGTGATAAAGAAGTAGATGATGTCACAAAAACTTTTAGTGGATTAATCAATACTCATATTAGGTTAGTGCCTATTTCATTAAGGTCGATTATTAAGGAATATGAATCTCTTGGCCTCAATACGACAGATGAATATACGTATCTGAAAGGATACTTGGAGAGAATTGACGAATTAGTTCAAAGTGATGTTCGCGAGCAAATGGCAACAAACATACACTTTCTGACAGAAATTTATGCATTGCTTTCCACTTGCAATCACTCATTGCTAGAAAGAAAAATACTTGAATTGTTTGGCGACACCGACAATTCATAACAATCACAGGCACAGCGACTCGTGAACTCGCACGTGCTGTAAGCGTTAAAGCTATGAATACTGTAGAAGAATTTTACATCGAGTTTAGGCGTAGGTTTTCAGAGATTACTGAAAAGGCCGATATTGAACATATTAGGATTTGGGATACTGTTTCCTTAGATACATGCTATTGCTGGTTTGAAAGTTTAGCGAACACTCTAAATTCTGAGATGGAGTCAAGTGTTCCGTTCAGTAATTACAAAGAGTTATTCGAGTTTATTCGAAAAGCTGACGCTATAGGTTCAAAGGAAATAAGCGATTGCATTGATGTCTCATTTGTTGAAAATTTGTTTTGGAAAGTCGCTCCAAATAAGGCATCACCTTATTGGAATGAAATGCCGGCAAAATTAAAGGCATACTATCAAGGCTTTCATCATTGTGACCCGCTTTAACAAGGCAATGAACTTCGTGCGTAAACATTGCTTCGCGATACGCACTGGACTCAATCACGCTGGCGCGCAATTTCGCCAGTTATTTTGGCGTTAGGCATAGAGTACTTTACGATGTTTAAAGAAAAGTGGGAATCTGAGAGGCTTTTGTTTGAGCCATTCAAACTGAATGAAGCTCAAGTAGCTAAAAATATCTTTTCTGCAAATTCTCACTTAGTGAATGTTGATCCTACTTTCAGAGAATGGCCCCTTTCCGAGTATGAATCTTTAATTAATAAGGATTTAGAGCCAAAAGATCTATCTACACCCCAAGCTTTTATTTTGCGGAAAATCGTCGAGAAAGAAGGGGATGTAGTTGGATATTTGCAGTTAGAGCTAAACGCGCCAGCCAATGAACAATGCTGGATTCCTATGTTAGTTCTTTCGCCTAATAAACAAGGCCTTGGCTATGGCACTGAAATCCTAAGAAGCATCGTTGATCTATTGTCTACATACGATCGATTCAATCTCTTGCAACTTAATGTTTATGCAGAGAATAAGGATTCTTTTAGATTCTGGTATAACGGCGGCTTTAATAAAATAGTCGCTTTTGAAAAAGAACATGAAAATGGACGCGAGTACAACTGTCTCGTGCTTAGTCGGATGATTTAGCCTAACAAATCGCTGTAGCAATACGGCCCTAAATTCACCGCTTTGCGGTGGGCCTAGGATTCTCTCCTTCGTCGCTCACCGCTAAGCTTGGCGTTATACGTAAACCATGCTATATCACGATGCTAATAAAATAAGCGGTCTTGAACACATAGACCTTTGGGAGTCCTTTGTTCTTGGCTGGGAACTTAAAGGCGAAGAATTACGTATTAAAATCGATGCGTACCTCTTTCCAGAGCACGAGGGCTATACGGAGCCGAAAGAAAATGAATGGGCTTGCTTCGCTTCTGCATACTTGATATTTGATGGAGTTAAAGACATGGACGGGTTCAGTTCTTTAGCTGAGTGCAAGCCAGCTGTTGATGCCACTGGTGAAAAGGATTTTGGCCATATAGAAGACTTTCAGTTCACTGTTCTTGGTGAATATATATTTACAATAGAGTTTGCAGGTAAGTTAAACTTTAAGGCTCAAGGAGTGAGGCTTTCACTTGAAAACGTATAACAAAGCAAGGCAATCTGACGTGTTACTCTCCACTTGTTTTTATGCGGTAAAATACTCGCATAAAAACAAGTTCCGTTTCATCCGCAGTTGCTTGCGGCGTTAAGTGTTTTTATGAATTATAGAATGGTTCGTACGTTGACTTGCTTTACAAACGAAACCGAAAGGTTAGTTTTTGATGTGAAGCTTGTGAACTTTAACTTAGGTGAATTTCAAAAAGAATTTGATGTTCCTAAAGAGAATCTGATGTATGACTGCTTTGGAGTCGGTGTGGCAAACCTACCTTTTTTGAAGCAGTATCTTCCTGATTCGATAGCAATTAATTGGGACTTTAATAGTTTTAGCTACTTTGTTGAGGCTGTGGAAGGGTAACACTTAACAAGGCAATGAACTTCGTGCGTAAACACCGCTTCGCGGTACGCACTGGACTCAATCACGCTGGCGCGCAATTTCGCCAGTTATTTTGGCGTTACAGGTGGAAGGGCATTTAAAACTATTGAATGAATCCTGCACCAAAATATAGTTTTGCTCGTATAAATTTATGGTTTTTAGAGCAACGGGTCACAACTTTATCAGGCTAGCTTGTACGCAATAGTCATCGCTCCCAAGCTAGGGTAGAGTGAGTAGCCGGCCTCGTTAAGCTGGCAGGCAAGTTAAAAGGCCATCAAGCAAAAATACTGCATCAAAAGCGGAGCCTGATGGAAAACAATAAATTAAAAAGCACGTAGGCACGTGATAGTTAAGAGCCACAGGCCACTACTTGTAACAAGGCGCAGCTGTATCGTGCCTACGGCACTGGACTCACTGTCGTTCGCCGCAGTGCTTTGCGTTATTGTGCAGACGAGGGATACTTAATACTAAATGGCACTATGTAGTAATTGTCTTTTAATTTAGCGCCATTTTCCTTGTGAATAGCATAAATTTCTAGTGGCCTAAACGCTGCGCCACTGGCATATTAAAGGCACTAATTCGTGGCAAAAGTCTTAGTGTTTAGGCTTTTGTAATCTAAAAATAAAGTAGTGGTGGTCAATGCACATTAACAAGGTACAGCAGTATCGTGCCTACGGCACTGGACTCGCTCACGCTCGCCACTGTGTACAACGTTATTGTGCAGAATGAGAATGCCTTTTTAAGCTGGCTTAACTGATACTTTATTTTACATTTCAGTAGCAATACTTTCTGAAAAAAAGCAAAACTATTGCTAGCCACCAAGTTTTGGGGCTGGCATATTAAAGGCAATGAAATCGTCGTAAAAGCTTTGGTTGATTGAGCTTTTAAAAATTATAAAAAGTGGCAGTGGTGGTCAATGCACATTAACAAGGTACAGCAGTATCGTGCCTACGGCACTGGACTCGCATACGCTCGCCACTGTGTACAACGTTAGAGTTTTAATGTATGGGAAATCAGAAAGGAGTAACCTGGCATCTAAAGTGGCTGATTGCATCTTACGGTTTGTTTATCGCTTCCTTTTTAGTGATAAGTGTATTCTCCCTATTTGCCTTCGATATCAATCTGTTTGAATTAACGCATCAATGGTATTTTATGTTCATTGCTTTAGGTGCTACGGGATTGTTTGGTTTTCTAATTTACAAAAAGTTAAAGTAAAGTGGCTAGGTCAAACTCTAACAAGGCCCGGCAACAGCAATGCCCGCACAAACCCTGCTTCGCAGGCGGGCATTTGGACTCGCTCACGCTCGCCGTTGCGGGCAAACGTTATAGGTTTTAGTCGAGGATAATATTGAATGCTTTGCCCTAGATGTTCACAAGGCTCAATAATAGAAGCTAGGATCAGAGCTAAAAACGAGAAAATATTCCTGTGTGAAGAGTGCGAAGCCACTTGGTTCAAGAAAGAACATATTCGAGGTGGGAAATGGGTAGATTACGGAACCTATATGCAGTCAAAAGGTTTAAAGCCTTTATGGAATGAAATAGATTTAGCTTAATCGCAATAGCCTATAACAATGAGTGGCTGGAACAGGCCCGCTTAAAACCGCTTGCGCGGCGGGCCTTCGACTCAATACCGTTCGCGCCAGCACAACAACGTTATTGTGCAGACGAGGGATATTTAATACTAAATGGCACTATGTAGTAATTGTCTTTTAATTTAGCGCCAGTTTCTTCGTGAATAGCTTAAATTTCCAGTGGCTTAAAGGTTTTTCCACTGGCATATTAAAGGCTTTAGTTCGTGGCAAAAGTCATAGTATTTAGGCTTTTGTAATCTAAAAATAAAGGCAGTGGTGGTCAATGCACATTAACAAGGTACAGCAGTATCGTGCCTACGGCACTGGACTCGCATACGCTCGCCACTGTGTACAACGTTAACCTTTAGGTATTAGTTGATGTGGCAAAAGGAACAAGTCTTGATAGAGATTAGGTCTGCAATCGAGCAACTAATTCTTCATTTAAAAACAGATAAAAGTTGTTTGTGGACTGCCCATTTTGAGAAGCAGTTAAGGCATATAAATGACCTAATTGAATACGGTTATGTGGACGACGATCTATATCAACTCTCTAGTTCGATTAGAGCAGTATATGGGGGAATGGGTAGTTTCAATGACTACTACAATCCTAATCAATCTAAGGAAAGAAATGAGCTTATTGAGAAATTTGGCTCTAGTAATGACCTTTCCTCGAAAGTATATGATTTAGCCATTAAGTTAAAGCAAAGTGGCTAAGCAAAGGTTAACAAGAGCGTATTGTGGATTAGTTTCTGCTTCGCGCCAACTAACAACAAACGCAAACGTTACAGGTGGAAAAGTATTTAAGACTATTGAGTGAAGTCTGCACCAAAATATAGTTTTGCCCGTATTAATTTGTGGTTTTAGGTGCAACGGTTCACAAATTTAACAGGCTAGCTTGTACGCAATAGTCATCGCTCCCAAGCTAGGGTAAAGTGAATAGCCAGCCTCGTTAAGCTGGCAGCCAAATTTAAAGGACATCAAGCCTAAATACCGCGTCAAAAGCGAAGCTTGGTGGAAAACAATAAATAATTAAGCACGTTGGCACGTGATAGTTAAGAGCCACAGGCCACTACTTGTAACAAGGCGCAGCTGCATCGTGCCTTCGGCACTGGACTCACTGTCGTTCGCCGCAGTGCTTTGCGTTATTGTGCAGACGAGGGATATTTAACTCTAAATGGCACTATGTAGTAATCGTCTTTTAATTTAACACCATTTTCCTCGTGCATAACTAAATTTCTAGTGGCCTAAACACTGCGCCACTGGCATATTAAAGGCACTAATTCGTGGCAAAAGTCATAGTATTTAGGCTTTTGTAATCTAAAAATAAAGGCAGTGGTGGTCAATGCACATTAACAAGGTACAGCAGTATCGTGCCTACGGCACTGGACTCGCTCACGCTCGCCACTGTGTACAACGTTATGAGGCAAATTAAGTGAGAGTGTGCCCGAATTGCGAAGCTAGAACGATTTCTAGAATGAAGCTTTTTGCTAGTGGAATGCACATTCCAGGAGCCTCAGTGATATGCTCAGAATGCAGTTCATTGCTAATGCTTGACCCTGAGGACAACCTGCTTGTTGAAGGTACAGTGAACCTAGTATTAGTAGCATTGATGGGACTATCGGCTTTCTACTTTGGTAACTTATTTGTTGGTATTGGTGTTTTTATCTGTTGGCGCGTATTAAGGGTTTATATTCGTACAAAGGGAAAAATAGTGGTGGTAACTTAGCCTCATAACAAAACGCTGTAGCAATACAGCCCCAAATATACCGCTTCGCGGTGGGCTGTGGACTCGCTCACGCTCGCCGCTAAGCTTTGCGTTAAGCGTTACACAAGAGATCAAACATGGAATTAATTAACTGGAATAAGTTGGAACACGCATATGGAAATGCTTCGGACATCCCTGGGCTACTGGCTCAACTTGAAGAGTATCCTGAGTGTGAGGACTATGAATCAGAACCATTCTTTACATTATGGAGTAGCCTCTGTCATCAAGGTGATATTTATAACTCTTCATATGCAGCCGTTCCGCATATAATTTCTTTAATCGAAAAGCACCCACAGAGGGCAAATTACAATTACTTTCTATTGCCTGTTTGTATAGAAATAGCCAGACTTAAAGGTAATGGTGCTAAATTAAATATTGAAATGGAAAGAAACTATATCGAATCAATAAAGTTAATGGCTAAGCTTGCTGGAGAATCGCCTTTATCAGACCCAATAATGGCTAACGTATTAGCAGCCGCTGTAGCAGTCGCAAAAGGTAGCGAAGAATTAGCTGAAGTTATTCTCGAGCTTACTCCAAATACAATTAAAGAATTTAAAGAATGGCAAGAGTCGTAAAAACGCTTAACAAAGTTGTCAAATTGACAGTTTTTCCGTCGCTCCTTTTTGTGCTTAATAGCACAAACGGGCTCCTCCAAAACTGCAATTTACAACGGCGTTATTGTGCAGAATGAGAATGCCTTTTTAAGCTGGCTTAACTGATACTTTATTTTACATTTCAGTAGCAATACTTTCTGAAAAAAAGCAAAACTATTGCTAGCCACCAAGTTTTGGGGCTGGCATATTAAAGGCAATGAAATCGTCGTAAAAGCTTTGGTTGATTGAGCTTTTAAAAATTATAAAAAGTGGCAGTGGTGGTCAATGCACATTAACAAGGTACAGCAGTATCGTGCCTACGGCACTGGACTCGCATACGCTCGCCACTGTGTACAACGTTATACGTAAACCATGCTATATCACGATGCTAATAAAATAAGCGGTCTTGAACACATAGACCTTTGGGAGTCCTTTGTTCTTGGCTGGGAACTTAAAGGCGAAGAATTACGTATTAAAATCGATGCGTACCTCTTTCCAGAGCACGAGGGCTATACGGAGCCGAAAGAAAATGAATGGGCTTGCTTCGCTTCTGCATACTTGATATTTGATGGAGTTAAAGACATGGACGGGTTCAGTTCTTTAGCTGAGTGCAAGCCAGCTGTTGATGCCACTGGTGAAAAGGATTTTGGCCATATAGAAGACTTTCAGTTCACTGTTCTTGGTGAATATATATTTACAATAGAGTTTGCAGGTAAGTTAAACTTTAAGGCTCAAGGAGTGAGGCTTTCACTTGAAAACGTATAACAAAGCAAGGCAATCTGACGTGTTACTCTCCACTTGTTTTTATGCGGTAAAATACTCGCATAAAAACAAGTTCCGTTTCATCTGCAGTTGCTTGCGGCGTTAAGTGTTTTTATGAATTATAGAATGGTTCGTACGTAGACTTGCTTTACAAACGAAACCGAAAGGTTAGTTTTTGATGTGAAGCTTGTGAACTTTAACTTAGGTGAATTTCAAAAAGAATTTGATGTTCCTAAAGAGAATCTGATGTATGACTGCTTTGGAGTCGGTGTGGCAAACCTACCTTTTTTGAAGCAGTATCTTCCTGATTCGATAGCAATTAATTGGGACTTTAATAGTTTTAGCTACTTTGTTGAGGCTGTGGAAGGGTAACACTTAACAAGGCAATGAACTTCGTGCGTAAACACCGCTTCGCGGTACGCACTGGACTCAATCACGCTGGCGCGCAATTTCGCCAGTTATTTTGGCGTTACAGGTGGAAGGACATTTAAAACTATTGAATGAATCCTGCACCAAAATATAGTTTTGCTCGTATAAATTTATGGTTTTTAGAGCAACGGTTCACAACTTTAACAGGCTAGCTTGTACGCAATAGCCATTGCTCCCAAGCTAGGGTAGAGTGATTAGCCAGCCTAGTTAAGCTGGCAAGAAAGTTTTAAAGCCATCAAACTAAATTACTGCGTCAAAAGCGAAGTTTGATGGAAAACAATAAATAATTAAGCACGCTGGCACGTGATAGTTAAGAGCCACAGGCCACTACTTGTAACAAGGCACAGCTGCATCGTGCCTACGGCACTGGACTCACTGTCGTTCGCCGCAGTGCTTTGCGTTAAAAGGCTTATGAAACCTATTGCAAACCTAATACATGTGGAAGATCTTAAGTTAGGTCTTGATTGGTACCAAAAGGCTTTCCCTGGTGCAATTGTACGGACCATTGACGATTTTACATTCCTCGAGGTAAATGGTTTTGCGTTAGAATTGGTTTTAGCTGATGAAAGGGTTGGATCTGGTAAGAGTGGATCAGTAACCTATTGGCTAGTAGAAAGCCTAGAATATGAAATGGATAGGTTTAAAAGCATTGGATCTATTATATACCGAGGACCAATGGAGATTGAGGCAAACCAATGGATGTGCCAAGTAACAGATCCATTTGGTAATTTAATTGGCTTGAGAGGGCCGTTTTAACAATCATAGGCACGGCGACTCGTAAACTCGCGCGTGCTATAGGCGTTAGAGTTTTTTATGAATCCTAGATCCTGCGCACTAATAGTAAATGATGTTAAAGAATTATTGCTAGTTCACAGGATGAAGGACGAACGTGAGTATTGGGTTTTCCCTGGTGGTAGTATTGAAAAAGGCGAAACCGCAGAAGAAGCCGTAATTCGTGAGATTGAGGAAGAAACTAGCTTATCTACCTCAAATATTGAGCTCGTATTTGAGCAATCTAATGAAGGACGAAGAGAGAGCTACTTTTCTATAGGGGCTATTTCAGGTGAAGTAAAGTTAGGCAATGGACCTGAACAGGAAAGGCAGAGTTCAAATAACCAATACGAACTCATTTGGGTTAATATGGAAAAGCTAGAAAACGTCAATTTGCAACCCGTATCCGCAAAAGAAAAGGTAATCTCCTTGCTTAGAACTGGCAAACTCTAACAAGGCAATGAACTTCGTGCGTAAACACCGCTGCGCGGTACGCACTGGACTCAATCACGCTGGCGCGCAATTTCGCCAGTTATTTTGACGTTAGGTGTATATGAAGAGGCTCGTTCTCAGTAATTTATTTTGGATTAATTTGGTATTTTTGGTTCTTCCAATTGTACTTATTATTCCTTCGATACAAGGTTTCGAGGAGTCGAGCCCATATATTGCACTGGTATTGTATCTCGTAATTGGTGGTTCTAATTTTCTAGCAGTAATGCTAATCATTTTTGTTTTAAATGGAGCGTATGGCAAAGGAATAGCCATTTCGACATTTGTATTGTGGGTTTTCGTTGCAAGTCAGGGAGCAATTGGCTTTATTGTTTCGGTACTAGTTACTTCTGGTTATTGGGTGCACCAAAGGAAATTCATTGCTAGATACAGTAGTGAAATTAGTGGTAATTCTAGGTCCACCTAACAAACCAAAGCTGTTCATGCCCGCCAAAAACCGCGTTCCGCGGCGGGCATAGGACGCAATTACGCTGCGCTTCATTGCGCCTCAGTTTAGGAACGTTAGGCTTTATGAAAAATAAATTACATCAACAATATCATTTTAGACCTTCCACCCTAGGATTACTGTCGTGGGATGTTCTAAAATTAATTGAATTATCCAAAGACTTTCCGGTTTTCGAAAAAAAGGTGGAGGAAATTGGAGAGCTCAAAGAGAACTATTGGTTCGGTTTTATGCCCGGAATGGAAGCTAAGTGCGAAGATATAATTCAGCACGCGAAACAAATTTACGAAGCTGACCTTAGCTATCCAATTATTTTATGTAGCGAAGGTAGAATAATGGACGGTATGCACCGTGTTTGTAAGGCCAAGATGGAAGGGCATGACACTATATTGGCCGTACAATTTACGAAACCACTGGAACCAGATAATATTGGTAAACAGCCTGATGAATTGTACTACCAATAGCCTTACAAAAAATTGTTGTTCAAGCCCAACATCCTTGCTTCGCAAGTGGGCTTTGGACTCGTAAACTCGCCACAAAATAAAGGCGTTACACATCTATGGATATAAAGCATGACGACCAATAGGTTCTGCGTTTTCTGTGGAAGCCCTCCAGAAAAAAAGAATCGAGAGCATATACTCCCTCAGTGGCTTCTTGAACTCACTGGTGACCCTAAGCGAGTGGTCAATTTTGGAACGAACTTCAAAAATGGAAATGCTATACGTTTTGATTGGTCGAATTTCTGTGTTCCAGCATGCGAAAGCTGCAATACGGAATTTTCTGACTTGGAGGCTCGAGCTAAGGCCCATGTTCTAAAGCTAGTCGCCAGAGAAGCTCTTTCAAGCATTGAGTATTCTGACTTTATGGATTGGCTTGATAAGGTACGTGTCGGAATTTGGATTGCGTATCATTTTATTCAAGGGAACCCAACCAATATAGATCCAAGCTTTCATATTAAAACCCGAATCTGCCAAAAAGACAGAATGGTTGCGATTTATCCAATAGCCGGTGATGGAGTAGGATTGAACGCGTTTGGAGTCGAGTCATTAGTGTTTCACAGTCAGCCTTCCTGCTTTGCGCTTCGAATAAATGACATATTGATCTTAAATATGTCGTCCGATTACTTGTTTTCGGCTCGCTGCGGCTTCCCTTTTCCTAAAAGTCGATATACAACTCTAGATGGAGATAACCCTAATCTGATGCATTTAAATGACTTTCAGATTACACGCCGTATTAAGCATCCACTGCTGAGAAAAACAATCGCAAAGCCGTCAATACATCTTTATCAGCCGATCATACGAAGATCGTCTGATGATAGCTTCCAGTCTGGATATCTCGGAGACTACAGTCGTTTCGACTCGTACCTAGCACAACATACTATGCCTCCTTACCCAACAGGAAAAGGAGTGCTTTATTTTCAGCACCAAGATCGTGTCGATCCTATTTTTGATATTGACCAACCAATAGAGTTTGAGGATATTAAACACTCTGAGTCAAAGCCAATGCATGAGCTAGTTAAGCAAGTTTACGAATTTCAAAACTATATTTATGAAAAAGATGAATTTCGAGCTCAGAATAAAGAACTATTAACTTCTCACATGGAAAGAAAAAAGGCTTTAATTAGGTGGAATAAACACTTTATTTCACACTATTCAAGGATGAGCAATGTGTAACAAGGCCATGAATTTGACCGCCTTACGCTACGCTTCAGTCAGCAAATTATGGCGGCGTTATGCCAATATTTGGAGCCAGCAATGGTATTAAAATCATCAAAACTTAAAAATCTTCTCCTTCTGGCTTTAACGGGGGTATTTGTTTTCATAGTTTTATATTTTAGATCCGATATCCCTATGTATATGGGGCATATTGCTTCTATTTTTTTTGGTATCGGATTCATTGTTGCATTGTTGCAACTTCTGCCTGGAGCTAGTCAACTCGAAATTGCAAGTGACGGTATCAGGTATACGGTTCTATTTAGAACGAATTTCATTCCATGGAACGAGATTTCTTATTTTTACGAATTGACCATGCAAGATGGAAAAACCAAAAAGGTAGGGTGGCATTACAGCGAAGAGGTTGTTTTAGAAGCCGAAGCTAAGCAAGGCTACCCAGTAAATATGGACATTCCACATGGAATCCTCCCCGATAATTTCGGGAAGTCTGCATCTGATCTCGTGAAAATACTTAATGGTTTTCCAAGGGCATAACAATCGCAAGCACTGCGACTCGTAGACTCGCGCGTGCTAAAAGCGTTATGCGTAAAGGATAGATATGACCAAGGAAAAGAATATATTAGATATACGCTACTACTCTGAGGATGATGAAAGTACTAGTGGCCAGTATGTTTCAATATTCAAAATTGGAAAGGAAGCGTCAGCTTTAGGAGCGAGAATAGCTAGAAAACTAAGAGGGCTTGGATTTTCTACAGGCGAGTTTGATCATGTCTATATCAACTTCACAGAAAGTATACCTAACTCAGAGGTAGCTTTATAAAATAAGCATTGTGAAAAGTGGTTCAAATATTTCGATGTTGGAATTAACAGAAATGAAGCAAATCAGCTCAGCGATTCTGATAAGTTGCTTTTTATAGTAGAAAAAAACTATCAAGCACTAGAGTTAATTAATCAAAACCAATCGGCGCTAATTAAAGAAGTAAAAAGTGAAATAGCATCAAAAGGGTCTGAGATCGAGTTATTACATAAGCACAAAGAGACAAAGTCATATGAAGTGAAGTTGACTTACCAAATAATCCCCAATGGATCAGATAATTCAGTGGCCAAAATTTATTATCTCGATAAAAAATCAAGTAAAGCTTTCACTAGTGAAATAGAACTGGAGTTTTACGAAGATTTATTTTTCCTTGCATCAAATATTTCTGTATCTAAAGGCTTAATTACTCTTAAGCCAAGGGCTCCTTATAGAGCAGAAATTTACAATAAAAGATATGGCGTACCAATCTCAATACAAATCGAATAACAAGCGCTGTATAGAGCAGCGTTCAGACTTTAGAAATACCTCTAACTTGTCCATTTTTTTTGTATAAATTGGCGTATCTCAAACGGAGTTTGTTTATACCGAAATTCAAATTTTACGATATGAATAAATATCACAATTCTTGATGACTTGCATTCGAGTGTTGATGGCGGTCGCCCCGCCTGTGATCTAGCCATCAGTTTTTAAGGACGAACCCCCCGAGTATGGGGTAGGGGAAACGGAAAAAGTAGGCTAAGAGCTATATCACCAATAACGAATCGGCTAAGATGACTAGATCAGAGCGGGCGATTCAGACTTGCATCGCAAAATTCCGTACTACGCCTAAATTACCTAAAAGATCACTTGAAAAAGACTATTTATCTGTCAAATTGGTCGGTAATATAATAATTGAGAAGCTTATTGAGAATACTCGGTAGCTTTGAGTGAATCTTCAAGCACGTTCTGGCAGCCCATTGAAGGATCGAGCAAGTAAATGACATTCGATTTAGTTTATTTCTGTATTGGTTTGGTTTTACTCACTGTTGGCGGTGAAGCATTGATTCGTGGTGCACTTGCTTCCGCTCGGCTACTCGGCGTATCACCTTTATTGAGCGGGCTTGTGATAGTAGGCTTTGGAACCTCAGCACCTGAATTAGTGGTTTCTGTGAACGCTGCTATTGATGGGCAACCTGATATTGCAATTGGAAATGTTATTGGCAGTAATATTGGCAATATCCTACTGATACTCGGGCTATGCGCAATAATTACGCCTTTATCAGTAAGGCCATTGGCTTTACAAAGAGATGCCGTCACAGTTGTTGCAGCTAGTATATTATTCTTGGTCCTTGCTGGAGGAGGAGCGTTAGGTCGATTGGACGCGGCACTTTTAATCGGTGCCTTACTTGTGTACCTGGTTTGGGCTTACTGGAGTGAAAATTTCCACTCAGCACCCTCTGGAGAATTACACAAAGCAGAATCGGAAGAACTTACGGCCGTTCCAAAGTCGGCTATGTCTGCTGTCTTTTCCTCGTTGCATGGTCTGATTCTTTTAATAGCCGGTTCACAAGTTTTTTTGATCGGTGCAACTGGATTAGCTCACCACTTCGGAGTGCCTGAGGCGGTAATTGGCTTAACGTTAGTGGCCGTGGGTACTTCTCTCCCTGAATTGTCTATATCGGTACTTGCAGCTATTCGGCGTCATGCTGATGTAGCTGTCGGCAATATTCTTGGCAGTAACATATTTAATCTGCTCGGAATACTCGGTTTATCGGCATTTCTTCAGCCTCTCCCTATCCCTCCCAGAGTGCTCCAATTTGATCAATGGGTCATGCTTGGAACATCAGTGCTGCTACTTTTGTTCCTTTATACAAGGCGGCAATTGAGCCGAGCTGAAGGCGGAGCACTATTAGTCTGTTATTGCGCGTATGTATGGTTGAGTTTTTCGGTGTACAGTGGCTGAAGTAAATTAGCCTAACCCTTTTCAGTAGCGCTCGGCGTTATTTTTAGAGAGGCATAATTGAACCATCTCGTTAAGTATAATTATCTAAAGAAGACCAAGTAAATCGAATGACCAAAAGTATCTGAAAGCTCAGAACTCAAAGAATAAATTTGTGACATTATTTGGAATGTGAAGCATTCGATAGTTAATTTCTTATTCAATTATACTGAAATATACTTAAGACATTACTGAATGTAGTAACTAAAATTTAAAGTACTCTGAAGAGTCAAAATTATGACTACCAAACTATCCTATAGGCTTGGTAATTTGTGCATTAAATACATTTAATAGCCTTTTATTTCGAATAAATTCATTAAAGGAATAATAATGAAAAAAATTGAAAGTATTATCGTTGCAGTTGCCCTCACTTTATCTTTAGGATATTTCGTTAGCCAAGCTCAAGGCACACCCATGTTCTCAGCCTT
The DNA here is from genome assembly GCF_030409715.1 of Reinekea marina. Lineage (NCBI taxonomy): Bacteria > Pseudomonadati > Pseudomonadota > Gammaproteobacteria > Oceanospirillales > Saccharospirillaceae > Reinekea > Reinekea marina. The sequence goes on along the minus strand of NZ_JAUFQI010000001.1, from coordinate 2,167,984 downwards.
TATGCTATTTATCGTGTTAATTGGCGCTCTAACTTTTCAAGAGAAAAGGATAAAAAAACTAGAGGTAATACTTGCCAAACTCAGTGAGCAATAGTAGAAAGTGACGAATGTTTTTTTAAAATAAATGGCACTCTTAAAAGTTTAAAACATTAACGGTGTCTATTAGTTTTGTTTTCTGAATTATGAGCGATGACTATTAATAAAGCTTGCCCCATAGTCGTAAGAAAAAGAGATGGTGCCCTGGAATTGCTCGCCTTTGAGCATCCACTGGCAGGCTATCAATTGGTAAAAGGTACTATTGAGAAGTATGAACCCTTAGAAACAGCCTGTATTAGAGAACTCTTCGAAGAGTCCGGTCTTAATGGGGTGGTTGAATCTTATTTAGGTAAATGGGATTCTAACTTCGAGGGCCAAATATGGGGTTTTTGCCTAATAAAACTGCTGAAAGAACCCAGCGATTCTTGGGTTCACTACTGTCTCGACGATAACGGTCACAATTTCCGATTTTTTTGGCTACCATTAAATAGCGATTTAGACGACAACTGGCATCCACTTTTTAAAGGCGCTATCCGGTTCATTAGGAATCATTTGTAGTAATCACCTTTAAAGCCAAATTTATTTGCCTATTTCATGGTTTCTGTTTGATTGCGACCGCTGCGAAAACAGCTTAAGGTGGGACTAAACATACGAGGAAGATTTCAAATGACTACTCACATTCGCCATGGCATTGGCAACCTTAGACCTTATATTCATGGACCACTTTCGTTAATTGAATTTATAACCCAAGTATTTAATGCCATAGAATTAGAGCGACATGTTTTTGGTTCTGAAAGTTGCCATGTTGAGCTAAATATTGATGGGTCGGTACTTGTCATCGAAGCAGGACAGTTACCTGAGGGAGCTGAAGGTTGGCTCAATTCTTTATATATTTATGTTCCAGATGTTAATGCTACTTATCAAACAGCGATAAAGTTAGGTGCAGAATCAATCGCTGAGCCAGAAGATAAACCCTATCAGGAGAGGCAAGCCGCATTTAAAGACCTTGGCGGGAATACTTGGTGGATAAGTACCTATTTTGGCAGTGAAAACCCTTAAATGGTTATAAGAGAAGCCACAACAAGCGATTGGGAGGCAATATGGCCTATATTTCATCAAGTTGTATCGCTTGGTGATACTTATGGATTCGATATTGATCTTTCGAAGCCTAAAGCTAAACAGCTTTGGCTAGATACACCAAGAAAAACCTTTGTCATTGAAGATAATCACCAAATACTTGGAACGTATTACCTAAAAGCCAACCAGGCCGGTCCTGGCAGTCATGTGTGTAATTGTGGTTATATGGTCTCTGAATCGGCTAGAGGGAAGGGGGTCGCTGCAAAGATGTGTGAACACTCCCAGGCGATGGCATTAAGTTTAGGTTATAAAGCGATGCAGTTTAATTTTGTGGCTTCCAGTAATGAGTCTGCCTTGTACCTTTGGACTAAGTTAGGGTTTGAAACAGTAGGCCGGTTGCCTAAGGCATTTAAACATCCATTAAAAGGATTTATAGATGCCCTCGTTATGTATAAGTGGTTGTAGAATGCATATAAACAAAAAAGGCGCACCCAAATGAACCCAGACACCCAAGCTTATAATGATTCACAAGAAGAACAAAACAAAGCTATTTGTGAGCTTCTTGCTAATGAAATAAACAAAGGCCTCCCAGAGGCTGAGAACAAAATTTGGCATGCACACCCAGTCTGGTTTTTAGATGGAAACCCTATCGTCGGCTACGGAAAACTAAAACACTGTATACGTCTCATGTTTTGGAGTGGACAATCTTTTAAAGGCGACAGTTTAGCTAAAACTGGGAGCTTTAAGGCGGGTGAGGTACGCTATACATCATCAAATCAAGTAAATACAAAGTTACTTCAAAACTGGTTGTCGCAGTCTCGTGATATACAGTGGGATTATAAGAATATAGTTAAGCGAAAAGGGCAGCTAGAAAAGCTAAAGTGATGTTCAATTATCAATCAAGATACTAGATTTTAACGCTTAAACATGTAGGTTCTTTTGACAAAAAACTTGGATGCAAAGCTTTCAAAGTTTAGAACAACAAGAAATTGTAAATGTAATTAATAAGACGCCTATGACTTACGAAGAGTTTAATCATTTTTGCGGTTCATTTAAGGCTACTACTCATGTTGTGCAATGGGGTGGCTCTCATGTTTGGAAAGTAGGTGGTAAGGTTTTCGCAATAGGCGGCTGGGAAAATAACGATAGTAAACCTGCATTTACCTTTAAAACTTCAGAGCAAGACTTCTATTTTCTAAGCGACCACGAATGTTATCGGCCAGCACCTTATTTGGCTTCACGTGGTATGAAGTGGATTCAATTGTTTCAATATACGCCTGATGAGCGAGATAATCTTGAGTATTATATTTCCGAGTCTTATCGTATTGTGGGTTTGGGCCTGTCCAAGAAAAAACAGAAAGAATTAGACCTGAATTTATTAAAATAGGTTTAAGTAATTTGGTTTTATAATGATAATGTGGCCATTTACTTTTTACCTATCTATGGAGAATAGATGCACGAACAATATATGAAAATTGCGTTAGAAGAGGCAAAAAAGGCATTCGAGCTGGGGAATTTACCAATTGGGTGCTGCATTGTACTCAATGGTGAAGTCATTGCTAGAGCCCATAATTTAGTAGACACCAACCAATCTGATTTGCTTCATGCAGAGCTTACAGCTATACGCAGTTGTGAAAATTTACTGTTTAAAAATAAAAGGCAAGCTACCTTGTATTCAACTTTAGAGCCTTGCAGTATGTGTGCAGGTGCATTTGTGAGTGCCAGTATTGGTCAATTGGTGTATGCCGCCGACGATAATTTTGTAGGCTCTATCGCTCTGCTTAAACAAAATCGATATTATGATGAACGACTGAATGTAGTGACCGGTATTTGTAAGGAAGAATCGCAACAGTTGCTCAATGAATATGTTGAATTACATAAAGGTAGAGCTCATTTAAGTTCTAAGGCAACTTGATTTAATTGGCATAGTTATTTTTTAATTACTGCATAAAGGAAGTTATTTGACATATTTTTCTTTAGAAGAAGCATCGAATCGCTACGAACAATACCGGCCTAAAGTGCATGGCGTGATTAAGCATTGGCTTAAAAATGCTGGCATTACCAAACGCTTTGATACAGCCATAGATATTGCTTGCGGAACAGGTGATTCGACTATACCGGTAATCGATATATCTAATTCGGTACAAGGCATAGATTTAAGCGAAGTTATGCTTAACAAAGCTCGCGCTAAAGGTTTAGAAGTAAACCAGTTGGGTTACGAAGCGGCTCATACTCTCGGGCAATTTGATTTAATTACCACTTGCATGGCTTTTCATTGGTTCGACTTTGAACAGGCCGTGCAAGCATATAAACAAGCTTCTAGTGATTCGTCAATTTGGCTAATATACAATTTTTCATTTGGCGGCAGTGTTCACTCAAAAGAATTTAACGATTGGTTTTTCGATACTTACTTAACATTATTTCCGACACCACCGAGAAACAGCCAAACGGCAAATTTTGAGGGGGTTTCTAACCTTGAAAAACTAGACAGTTCAAAGGGAACAATTCCGCTTAGCTTCGATAAAGCAGCACTCATCAAGTACTTAACGACCCAGTCTAATATAGAAGCCGCAGTTCATCAGGGGTCAAGCTATGAAGAAGTAGAGGCTATTCTTCAGGATTCTTTACAATCCATCGTTTTTGATGAGGCTTTCCTATATAACTATAGCTACAGTATTTATAGATATACCAGAGATTCTTAACATGGTTACGTTCGAGCGCCGTTAATGTTATAGGTAAGGGGGCAAGATGCAGGTTAAAGAAATAGAGCTTCATGATGACCTTAGTAGTTTAGTTTCCTTAATAAATAATGCGATGTGGGATGATGCAAATGAAATTTCAGTGTTCGATGTTGAAAGCTTAACGGCCTATTTATCACGCCAAGATACTGTATTCTTAGCCTGCTATATAGATGAGCAAATTGCTGGCATAGCCTCGGCTCGTATTGAAATCAAGCCTTACGGTAAAGAGCAATGGCTCTATATTGATGAAGTGGATGTTTGTGTTAATTTTAGAAAGCTAGGCGTAGGCAAGTACATGATGAAATCACTCCTGACCATAGCGAAAGCGCATAATTGCACGGAAGCATGGTTAGGAACAGAAACGGATAATAAGGCGGCTAATGCATTGTATTCATCGCTAAAGCCAACAGAAATTGAAGAGTTTATTGGATTTAACTTTGATCTAGAAAATTAAATATTTCAAAATTTAGAGTAGGGTGACATTATTGAAAGTCATAAGGTCAAGAGAGTTTAAATCGCAAAGAGCCTGGGGCGCGCTTGATATTTGTAATATGAATGGCATTACTACTCGCCTTCATTGGACAGACGAACCCTATAAATGGCACATCAATGACGGTGAAGAAGTGTTTGTTGTACTAGATGGTGCTGTAGAAATGAAATACAGGGCTAATGGTATAGAGCAGTCTGTAATACTAAATTCAGGCGATATTTTTTATGCCCAAATTGGTACAGAGCATGTTGCTCATCCTCAGGGTGAAGCCCGAATACTGGTCATTGAGAAGGAAGGCAGTATTTAGTAAGCTAAACGGCCTAACAATAATTAAAATTGCGGTGGTTATATGATATCTGGCGCTCATTCTATCATTTACAGCAACGATGCCGATGCAGATCGAAACTTCTTTCGAGATGTATTGAAGTTCCCTCATGTCGATGTAGGAGGTGGATGGTTGATCTTTAAATTACCGCCTTCTGAATTAGCCTTTCATCCTATTCAGGGCAGCAGTAAGCAAGAATTTTACCTAACGTGTGATGATATACATTCATTTATAGAATCAATGTCGGAAAATAAAATACCTTGTACAGATATCCAAGATGAATCTTGGGGGCTGCTTGTACATATTACACTGCCGGGTGGCAGTAATTTAGGTGTGTATCAACCTCTTCACGCCAGCCCACATGAATGATTTTAGCGAAAACGGTTTTACCGTTTTCCGTAATTTTTATGATGCAAACGAGCTGGGTTTTTTAACTACCATTGCTCAACGCTTTCATCAGCAGTGGCTTTTAGACAATAAGATTTGGTACCAAAAGAAGGCTGTCAATTCGGCTGAGCTAACGCTTAAAGGTTCTTTATCAGAAGAAAATAGGTGGGCTTTATTTGATTTTATCAGCCGTGATAAGTTGATTGATTGCGTTAAAAAATTTGTCAGTAGCAACGCTGTTTTTATGAACACTCAACTGTTTTTTGATCCTTTTAATAAAAACCAGAAAAACTACTGGCACAGAGATCCGCAATACCATTTATCAGAATCGGAACAAAAAGAGGCACTTAAAGGGCCTAAAGTTGTTCATTTTCGCATTCCTTTGTTTAATGAGCCTGGTTTGGAGTTTATTCCTGGTAGCCATCACCAGTGGGATAACGAGGAAGAGCTCAATGTAAGGTTAGAAAAAAATGGCCGTAAAAACCATGAAGACTTGCCTAATGGTGTTGCAGTACCTTTGCAAAAAGGTGATTTGCTAGCTTTTGATGCAAATATGATTCATCGAGGGTTGTATGGGCATGATCGTTTAGCGTTGGATATTTTATTTTGTGAGCCCAGCCCTGAACTCGTTAAATTCATAAATTGTAATTGTTATCCTGATCAATCAAAAATACATTTGCTAGACAATGCGAGTGTTTTCAAACTTACGTCTACTTCACTATAAGGAAAATTAGTATGTTAAATGTGTATCTTTCAGGTGAAATCCATACGGATTGGCGCGAACAAATCATTAGTGGCTGTGGCGAAGGTGCTTTCAAATTTACTTCAGCTATAACAGACCATGAGGCTAGCGATGCCGCTGGAGATGTACTGGGCAAAGAGAATAATGGATTTTGGCGCGATCATAAATCAGCCAAAGTTAATGCTATGCGAACTAAGAACCTTATCGAACAGTGTGATATTGCAATTATTCGTTTTGGAGATAAATATAAGCAGTGGAATGCGGCATTTGATGCCGGATATTGCGCTGCATTAGGAACACCTTATATAACTTTGCACAGTGAAGACATTATTCACCCACTAAAAGAAGTAGATGCAGCAGCTCATGCTTGGGCGACTAGTCCGCAACAGGTGGTTGAACTGCTCAACTATATTGCAGGAGATCTTTAAGCTTCAATCCGTCCAGAAAGGGGTTGAAACTCAATTTTCAACTATACTCTTTAAGAGTTAAAGTCTAAGGGCAGCTAACGTTGAAACTTAAGTTTATAAGGAGGCTGGCATGAGAAATTACATTCGGTCTTTGGCATTTATAATGGCGACAGGGCTTTTAGCGGTACCCATAGCTACTTCAGAGACGCAAACTAACCAAGGTACCTTGCCTAAATTAGAGTTAAGCGTTGGAGAGTGGCCTCCGTTCCTTGGTGAAAACTTACCAAAGCAGGGCCTAATTGCCAATTTACTCACGGACGTTTTTATAGACGCTGGGTATCAAGTGGAATTCAATTTTCTACCCTGGATTAGAGCTTATCAGGTTACCGCAAAAGGCGATTATGCCGCGACAGCTGTATGGATGTTTAAAGAAGAACGCGCTGAAGACTTTTACTACAGTGACCCTGTATTAAATGAAATGTTTGTATTTATCTATCGTAAAGATGATTCATTTGATTGGACTACTATGGAAGACCTGCAAGGGAAGCTAATAGGCGGTGGTCTAGGGTACAGTTATGGCGCCGAATTCGACGAAGCCTTGGAACAGGGTGTTTTTAAACAAATCCGTTTGCCAACGGTAGAGCAAAATTTAAGGATGTTGGCGGCAGGGCGGACAGATGTTTATGCCGAAGAAATAAGCGTGGCTAAATATACGTTGAATAATTTTGCGCCTGATTTAAAAAATGAGCTGGTTTTTCATACTAAGCCAATTCTTGAAAATCAAAGTTTTGTGTTGTTTCCGAAGAGTGACCCTAATAGCTTAGTCTTACTAGAAAAATTTAATGAAGCCCTGGCAAGTTTTAGACAATCTGGGCGTTACGATAACTATTTAGACTAAAATCAAAGCAAAAAAAAACCGGCCTAGGCCGGTTTTTTTATTGGCAGGTAATTTTACTCACCGGCTTTTTCTTCTTCCATCTTACGACGCTTAACTTCACGAGGATCGTTGGCTGCACGTTGTTTAGGTGCTTTCTCGTCAGTCTCAATCGCTATTGATGCTTCTTGCTTTACTTCTTCTGCAGCTGGCTCTTCTGTTTGCTCAGTAGGAGTTTCTGCAATAGGCTCATGTGCAACCTTAGGTTCAGGTGAATCGGCTAAAGTTACAGCACTCACGGCTTCGACAGTAGGCGTTACTTCAACTGCTTTTTCAACTTCAACCGCTTTTGGGGCTTCAACCGCTTCAGCTTTAATTGCAACCTCAGTTGCCTCTTCTACTTTAACATCGGTAGTGGCTGGAGTAAGTTTTTCTGTGGTTTCTAAAACGGTTTCTTTTGGTTCTACAACCACATCTTTACTTGCCTCTGCTTTTGCCTTTGCTTCGGCTTTAGCCACGGCTGCAGGAGCTTTACCCAGCATTTCGAAATCTATGTCATTCACAATGCCTTCCGGTTTAGCTGGCTTAACACGCTTGCTTGCATTTTTACTGTCGCCACGAGACTTACGGTTTGCGCCGATTTCATCGCTTGCAACGCGTCCTGTAGAAGTATCACGACTTGGGCGGCGTTTCGTGTTTTTACGAGGTGCAGGAGCTTTATCGGCTGCTGGCTTACTCGTATTATTACTTGGCGCTTCAGAAGTGACTGCTGGCTTCTCTTTCGCTTCAGGCTTGTTACGATTGTTTTGGCGCTTATCGTTGTTGCGGTTGTTATTGTTTCTACCGCGGTTATTGTTTCGGTTTCGGTTTTGTGGGCGATCCGAATGAGGGCGCTTGTTGGGAGTTGAAGCAGGTTTTTTGACCGGAGCTTCTTCTTCATCGCTGCTGAAAATACCGCTGATTGCTGAAGCTATTTTTGCGAATAAGCCAGGTCCTTTCGCTGTTGCTTTTTTCACCGGTTTTGCAGGTGATGCTTTAGCTACGGGTGCCGCTTCTGGTACAGGAGCATGAGTAGGCGTTAACGCACTGATTGCCGCTTCTTCAACCTTGGGTTGAACTTCTAATACCGTTTCAGTTTCTAAAGGTGTAGATTCAAATTTAATGGCAAAACTTGCTTCACCTGAAACCAAAGATTCATCGTCATCGCGCATGCGAATCACTTCATAGTGAGGTGTTTCCATTTGAGGATTCGGAACAACCAACACATGAACTTTATTACGCTTTTCTATCTCTGAGATAGCATCGCGCTTTTCATTTAATAAGAAGGTAGCCACGGCAAGTGGAACAATTGTTCGGATTTGGGCTGTACGTTCTTTAAGTGACTCTTCTTCGATTAAACGTAAAATAGCCAAAGATAGAGATTTAACATCACGAATTGTGCCATGGCCATTACAGCGAGGGCAGACAATGCCACTGGTTTCGCCTAAAGAAGGGCGCAAACGCTGACGAGACATTTCAAGTAATCCAAATTTTGACAAACGTCCAATTTGTACACGCGCTCTGTCTGTGTTGGTTGATTCTTTAATCTTGTTTTCAATTTCACGCTGATGCTTTGCTTGGTGCATATCGATAAAGTCGATAACTACTAAGCCGCCCATGTCGCGCAATCGAAGTTGACGAGCAATTTCTTCTGCGGCTTCCATGTTGGTGTTGAAAGCAGTATCTTCGATATCACTGCCTTTAGTTGCTCGGCTAGAGTTAATATCAATAGAAACCAGTGCTTCTGTTGGATCAATAACAATTGAGCCGCCGCTTGGAAGCTTCACTTCACGCTGGAAGGCCGTTTCAATTTGAGATTCAATTTGGTAACGGTTAAAAAGCGGAACAGAATCATCATACAATTTGATTTTGTTCTGATAACCAGGCATTACCTTTTGTACAAAGTCTAACGCGTAGTTATAAGCTTCTTTGGTATCGATCATTACGGCATCGATATCTTGGCGCAAGTAATCGCGAATGGCGCGCAGAATTACGTTGCTCTCTTGTAAGATCAAGAATGGAGCAGGGCGAGTCTCAGAAGCTTCTTTGATAGAAGCCCATAATTGAATGAGGTAGTCTAGATCCCATTGCAATTCTTGAGTGGTACGACCAATACCTGCCGTACGAACAATCATGCCCATACCGTTTGGAACATTAACGCCTTGAAGCGCATCGCGAATCTGAGCACGTTCGTCGCCTTCAATTCGACGAGATATTCCGCCAGCGCGTGCATTGTTCGGCATTAAAACAAGGTAACGACCGGCTAAGCTGATCATTGTAGTGAGTGCCGCACCTTTATTGCCACGTTCTTCTTTATCTACCTGAACAATAACTTCAGTGCCTTCTTTTACTAACTCTTTAATACTTGAGCGAGAAGACATGGAGGGATCGATAAAATATTCGCGGGCAATTTCTTTAAGGGGGAGGAAACCGTGTCGGTCGGCGCCGAATTCAACAAATGCGGCTTCTAAACTGGGTTCTATTCGGGTGATTCTTCCTTTGTAAATGTTGGCTTTCTTTTGTTCTCTAAAACCAGTTTCAATATCTAAATCGTATAGTTTTTGACCATCTACAAGGGCAACACGCAGCTCTTCGGCTTGTGTTGCGTTTATTAACATTCTCTTCATTGAGGATTATTACTCTATTTGTAAGTTTCAGAGCAACAAGGCAGGTGCCACAGCCGGCTAACACCGATAGAAATCGATTAATACTAAAAACTTCGCACTTATGGTGCGTAAGCTAACGATATTTAACCTTAAAATATTTTCGCCCTTGGACAGAGTCTTACGGAGATACCGGCTCTCTTTAGTCGCTTTCTCGCCTTTGTAATGGAAAGCGTGCTTCCGGTGGCGCAAAAATATTAAAACTGTACATTCTGTTCTTGCTGCCCAACCAATTAATTAAGTGTTGGGCATATAGCCTATCCGCCTGTGTCATCGCTGGACGGTAGCCTAAATATACCAAGCAAGTTGAATATAGCAGTAAATACCCGCTGCTTCAATCTTGTATAACCTGTTATCATCATGTTTTTACACTGTTGTTTATAAGGTTGCTACGTGTCTGGAGTTCGTTTTATAGAAGTTGAAGAAGATCGCTCAGGTCAGCGGTTAGATAACTTCTTGATGTATTATTTGAATAATGTCCCTAAAAGCCGAATTTATCGCATCATCCGTAAGGGAGAGGTGCGAATTAATAAAAAACGAGCCAAGCCAGAAACAAAACTTTGTACAGGCGATTCTGTGCGAATACCGCCTGTATCAGATTCAGAAAAAGTCGTAGAAATTGCACAGCCTAGCCAGGGATTAAGGTCAGCACTCGAAAAATCAGTCGTTTACGAAGATGACGTAATGATGGCTGTAAATAAACCCAGTGGGCTGGCTGTACACGGGGGCTCTGGGTTAAAGCTTGGCCTTATAGAAGCTTTGAGAGCTGATAGAACAGAGGATAAGTTTTTAGAGTTAGTGCATCGATTAGACCGCGATACTTCGGGCATTGTTTTGGTGGCAAAAAAAAGAAAAGCATTAACGTTGATGCAAGATGAGTTTCGTTTAAAAAGAGACGTTCAAAAAACCTATTGGTGCTTAGTGAAAGGCCAGTGGCCAGAGTCGGTGAAAAAAATTGACGCCCCGTTGTTACGCCACGATGAAAGCCAATCGGGTGAACGGAGAGTGTCCGTGCACCCAGATGGAAAGCCCTCTGTAACAAAATTTAGACTGCTCAAGCAATTTGAAGACTGTGCTTGGATAGAGGCGCAACCGGTGACAGGGCGTACACATCAAATTCGTGTCCATTGCGTGGAAGCCGGATGCCCAATTCTGGGGGATGATAAATATCAAGATTCGCAATGTGAGCTAATTGCTAAAAAAATAGGGCTTAAGCGGCTTTTTCTACACGCGGCTCGGTTAACGATTCCGCACCCTATAGAGCGTAAAGAAATGGCTTTTATTGCTGACTTAGAGCCAAAGCTTAAGGCACTATTAGCATCATTGAGTTAAATAGAGGTTGATTATGTTAGGCATTGGTCAAAGTAAAGATTCAGCACCCAGTTCAAAAGAGCCTTCCGCAAAGGAATGGAAGCTAATCGAACGTGTCGTTATGGCAAATACGGACGAATTAAAACGAAGCCGTCGCTGGGGTATATTTTTTAAGATTCTAACGTTCGTCTATTTATTTGGCTTACTCTTTCTATTTCTAGATGCCAGCAATGCGGGCAAAGAAGGGACTGCTACTGGTGGCCATACGGCGGTCATTGATGTACAGGGTGTCATTGCCGACGGCAAGCCAGCTGGCGCAGATGCTGTCGTGAGTAGTTTGCGAGCTGCGCTTAAAAACGAAGATACTAAAGTGGTTATTTTACGAATAAATAGCCCAGGTGGTAGCCCAGTGCAATCTTCATACATTTACAATGAAATTATACGGTTAAGAGATCTGCACCCCGAAGTGCCTATTCATTCAGTCATATCAGACTCGGGCGCGAGTGGTGCCTATTATATTGCCGCGGCGACCGAAAACATTTATGCAAACGGAGCCAGTATTGTGGGCTCTATTGGTGTTACATCAGCTCAGTTTGGGTTCCAAGAATTACTCGATAAACTTGGTGTGGAACGTCGGCAGTTCACTTCTGGCGAGCATAAAGCCTTTTTAGACCCCTTTGTTGAATTAAAAGAAGAAGAAAAAGCCCTCTTTGAAACACTGTTGAATGATGTTCACCAGCAATTTATAGATGATGTGAAAGCAGGCCGAGGAGACCGCCTGAAACCGACGGAAAAGACTTTTTCAGGGCTATTCTGGACCGGACGACAAGCGCTTGAAATGGGTTTAGTTGATGGTTTGAAGTCAACGTCAGAGCTTGCGCGCGAGCTAGGTTATGAGCAAGTCGTTGATTATACTTATCGGCCTTCACCGCTACAGTCATTTGCCGATTCACTAGGGGTCAGCATTGCTAAAGCCTTGTTAAGTTTATCTTCAGAGCAAGGCTTTTCGCTTCGCTAAACGGCCAGACAGGCAGGCTGGTTAAATCTGCCTGCCTGTAACTGTGTTTTTTAAGGCAGGCTGAAACCGGCTTTTCGCAACAAATTACAGGTTGCTATTAAGGGCAGTCCGATTAAAGCGCTGGGGTCTTCCGAGATGACTTTTTCAAACAAACTAATGCCCAAAGATTCTGCTTTGAAGCTGCCAGCGCAATTTAACGGCTGGTCTTTTGCTATATATCGTTCTATTTCGGACTGAGTAAGCTTCCTGAAGCTAACCGTTGTTGTTATGCAACTTTTGTAGCTCTTAGTTCCATTGATTAAGCAAATGGCGCTGTAGAAGGTTGCAGTTTTGCCGCTGCACATAGAAAGTTGCTTAACGGCGTTTTCAACGGTGTTAGGCTTCGTTAACAGTGTGTTGTCTGGCGAAACGGCCACCTGGTCTGAACCAAGCACCCAGCATTGTGAAAAATGATCCATTACGCTCTCTGCTTTTTGTTGAGCTAACGTTAAGGCAAGCGTACTGGGCTTTAAAGCCGGGTCATGAAATTCTTCAATCTGTGAGTTAACGGCTTGATATTTAAGGCCTAATGTCGATAATTGCTGCTGTTTATAGGTTGATGTGCTGGCGAAAATTAAGGGGTTCAATGTTTTATGATCCTTTTATTTAGCATTAGTGGCGTAAAACCTTGTTTTTGAGCGGTTTTTTGTGAAAAAGGCTTTGACTTACTCTAACTCATACGTATCATACCGCGCCTATGTCAAATTTCGAGTTACCGGAACATGTAAACCCTTATCAGTTAGCCGATAGAGAGACTAACTTGGAAGGAGTGATAAGTGGCAGCCGGTTGGAACGCCTTGCAGATGCTACTGCTGGAGAACCCTCTGAAGCGCACGCTACATTGCGATTTTTCAGAGATGAATCTAACAGACGCGTGATAGCAGGGCAGGTAAACGGCGTTGCGAAAGTGCAATGCCAACGATGCCTTAATGCATTTGGTTATAAGTTATCAGGTGAGTTTCAGCTTGCTTTGGTCTATAACGAAGAAATGTCTAAGGGATTGCCGGCGCATTTGGATGCACTTTTATTGCTACCAGATGAAGCCATGGATGTAGCGGATGTGATCGAGGAAGAGCTATTATTGTGCTTGCCGATCCACGCAAAGCATCCAGCAGGTGAATGCCGGATTGAAACCCAATTTGGAGAGGTTGGTGAAGAACAGGAAACTGAGAAAACACCCAACCCATTCGATGTATTAAAAGATTTGAAGTAAATCTTCAAAAAAATATCAATTAGGAGGCTTTGGGCCATGGCAGTTCAAAAAAGTAAAGTGACTCGTTCACGTCGCGGAATGCGTCGCTCACACGATGCGTTAAAAGCACCAGAATTAACAGTAGATGCTACGACTGGCGAAACTCATCGTCGTCATCACGTATCCCCTGATGGCTTTTACAAAGGCCGTAAAGTTGTTGCAGGTAGCGACGACTAATTCTTGAGATGGCAAAACTTGCCGTCGATATACACGGAGGGGACTTTGGCCCCTTCGTTGTAATCCCTTCTTGTTTAGACTTCTTTCGTTCTAACCCCCAGCATTTCGGCTATTTATTTGGCAATGCCCAAAGTTATCGTGCATATGTTTCTGAAAGCCCAGCGAATGTTGAGTGGATAGACACCGATGAATTATCCGATATCGAGCGTGCTACACCCTCTAAGCTGTTAAGAAAATCGGGTACCAGCTCCATAGAAATAGCTTATAAAGCGCTGTCTAATAAAGATGTCGATGCGATTGTATCGGCCGAGCATACGGGCGTATTACTCGCTTTATCTACAAAATATGGTCAGCTGCACAGTCAATTGAATCGCCCAGTACTCGCTTCTTGGTTACCTACGACATCTTCTGAAACCGTGATGCTCGATTTAGGTGCTTCTTTTTCGGCAACTTCCGACCAACTGGTAGCCTATGCCGCTGTTGGCATTGGATTGATGCGTAGCCGCTACTCAACACCTAAAGTCAGCCTGTTAAACCTAGGGACTGAAGCCTTTAAAGGGCCTCTCGAATTACGTACCGCCTACCAGGTATTGTCTCAATGGGAGGGAATAGAATTTCAAGGCTTTATTGAAGCGAATGATCTTTATTGTGGGCGAACCCACATTGTCGCTACGGATGGCTTTACCGGTAATACTGCCATTAAGTCAGCGGAAGGCGCATTAAAGCTCACCCTCAGTTCCGTTTCGGATCAATTTACCGCGTCTATTTGGCATAAATTGCTTGGATTGGTTTTAAAATATCGATTAAAAAGCGTCGTTTCACAACTTCACCCAGACAATGCAAACGGAGCATTGGTCGCAGGGTCTGATTTAATTGTCATAAAAAGCCATGGCAATGCTCGACGAAGAGCACTTACCGCGGCTCTGAATCGTGCTGTTGATGCAATAGAAAGCCAATCGGCTGAGCGAATATGGGAAGAACTCGACAAAGTTCGCTAAATTAGCGTCTGTTTCGATGCTGAATTCGGTTTGGTCGATGCCTAGAATTCATAAATGTTTTAACAGGGTTCGCCTTTTAAAAACAACCAATCTCGTCATAATCGCCTGCAAATTACAGTTAATGGTAGAGAAGTATGTCAAAAGTCGCCTTTGTTTTTCCTGGTCAAGGTTCTCAACAGATTGGTATGCTGGCTGATATAGCTCAGTCTTATCCTGTCATTTCTGAGACGTTCAGTGAAGCAAGTGATGTTCTAGGCTACGACATGAGCGCTCTAATTAATGATGGGCCGATAGAGTTATTAAACAGTACTGAAAAAACACAGCCGGCATTGCTTTGCGCAAGTGTAGCCTTGTTTAGAGCGTTTACAGCCAATACAGACATACAGCCTAGCTATATGGCGGGTCATAGTCTTGGTGAGTACAGTGCGTTGGTTGCTTCTGGCGTCATTTCATTTGCCGATGCAGTTAAGTTAGTTGAAATGCGCGGTCAATTTATGCAAAAAGCAGTACCCGCAGGTGAAGGCTTAATGGCCGCTATATTGGGCTTAGATGATGATAAAGTTGTCGAGGTTTGCCAGCAAGCTGCACAAGGCGAAGTGGTCTCTGCTGTTAACTTTAATACAACCGGCCAGGTGGTCATTGCTGGTCAAAAAAGCGCCGTAGAACGCGCAATGGCGGCATTAAAAGAAGCCGGTGCCAAACGAGCAATGCCATTGAATGTGAGTGTACCTTCTCATTGCGCTCTGATGAAACCAGCCGCGGATCAACTTGCCGAGCAATTGACCGCTATAAATTTTACAGCACCTAACTGCCCAATTATTCAAAACCGTGTTGCAAAAGCCGTTACTAACCTTGATGAAATTCGAGCCAACTTATTAGAGCAGCTTTATATGCCTGTTTTATGGACTAACTCAGTATCTTATATGGCCGATCAAGGAGTAGAAGAAATTATTGAATGTGGCCCAGGCAAAGTTTTATCTGGGTTAAATAAGCGAATTGCAAAAGATACTACACACACGGCTATCGGAAGTTTAAGCGCGTTTGAAGAACGAGTAGGGAAATAAACATGACAGATTCAAAAAAAGTAGCACTGGTCACTGGGGCAAGTCGAGGAATTGGCGCAGCGGTTGCCGATAACTTAGGTGAACAAGGCTTTATCGTTGTTGGTACAGCCACCTCTGAAAATGGCGCAAATGCTATTACTGAGCGCTTACATAGCAAAGGCATTGAAGGTAAAGGTTACTGCTTAAATGTAACGGATGCTGAATCAATAAAAGCGACTTTAGCGGCCATTAAAGAAGATTATTCTGATCCGGCTGTGCTCGTAAATAATGCAGGCATTACAAAAGATAATCTATTTTTACGCATGAAAGATGAAGAGTGGCAGTCTGTGTTAGACACCAACTTAACGTCGGTTTTCGCCATGAGCAAAGCGGTTATCAAATCTATGACTCGCGCTCGTTATGGTCGCATTATTAATATCTCTTCAGTAGTTGGGTCTATGGGGAACGCAGGCCAGGCTAACTACTGCGCCGCGAAGGCTGGGGTTGAAGGATTTACACGTTCTCTAGCTCGTGAAATTGGGTCTCGCTCAATAACAGTTAACTCAGTTGCACCTGGTTTTATTCAAACCGATATGACACACGAGTTACCCGAAAACGTTAAAGAAACACTTTTAAAACAAATTCCATTGGCACGCTTAGGCTTGCCAGATGAAATCGCCCATGCGGTTGCATTCTTAGCCAGTGATAACGCTTCGTATATCACAGGTGAAACTTTGCATGTTAATGGCGGCATGTATATGGGATAATTCCTGCAAGTTGAAAGTCTTTTGACTTGCTCAAAGGTTTACTATTTATATAAACTAACCGGCACATTAGCAGTGCCAAATACATATTAGGGAGTGTTCATAATGAGCAACATTGAAGATCGCGTTAAAAAAATCGTTTGCGAACAGTTAGGTGCTAAAGAAGAAGACGTTACAAATCAAGCTTCTTTCATCGATGACTTAGGCGCTGACTCTTTAGACACAGTAAACTTAGTAATGGCTCTTGAAGAAGAGTTCGAAACTGAAATTGCTGATGAAGATTCAGAGAAGCTAACTTCTGTTCAAGACGCGATTGATTACATCAACAATCACTTGTCTTAAGACGTACAGAATTAATTAGTATCGAAAGCCGTAAGCTTTAAAGGATTACGGCTTTTTTTATGCAAAAAATCGGAGTATTACATGACTAAAAGACGCGTAGTGGTGACCGGAATGGGGTGCATTAGCCCGCTCGGTAACACCGTGAAAGATACTTGGGATGGTATTCTTGCAGGTAAAAGTGGTGTTAATTTAATTGAGAATTTTGATACCGAGAAATTCACAACTAAGTTTGCTGCGCAGGTCAAAAACTTTGACCCTTCCGATTACATGAATTCTAAAGATACCAAAAAAATGGATGGCTTTATTCAGTACGGCATTGCTGCTGCTGTGGAAGCTATTGCCGATTCTGGTATTGAAGTTACCGATTCTAATGCAAGCCGAATGGGTGTTGCTATTGGATCGGGTATTGGTGGTTTAGATACCATTGAAACCAATTTCTTGGCGATGCAAAAATCGGGTCCAAGAAGAATGTCGCCATTTTTTGTTCCAGCGGCCATCATCAATATGATCTCGGGTAACTTGTCTATTCAATACGGGTTTAAAGGCCCTAATATCGCAATCACCACAGCCTGCACCACAGGCACCCATAACATTGGCTATTCAGCGCGAACAATTGCGTATGGTGATGCCGATGTGATGATCGCGGGCGGTGCTGAAATGGCTTCAGGGCGTTTAGGTATGGGTGGTTTCGGTGCAGCTCGCGCACTATCTACTCGCAATGATGATCCTACAAGCGCAAGTCGCCCGTGGGACGTTGATCGTGATGGTTTTGTGTTAGGCGATGGCGCAGCCGTATTGGTGCTAGAAGAATACGAACACGCCAAGGCTCGCGGCGCTCAAATTTATGCAGAAATGACTGGCTTTGGCATGAGCGGCGATGCATACCACATGACATCACCACCTGAAGATGGCTCTGGCGCTGCAGCATCTATGCAAAACGCTCTAAATGATGCCAAGCTTAATGCTGTCGACATTAACTACATTAATGCACACGGTACATCGACTCCTGCAGGCGATGTAGCTGAATCTCAGGCGGCTAAATCTATTTATGGCGCAGATTCCGATAAAATTGTGGTTAGCTCTACTAAATCTATGGTTGGTCATTTGTTAGGGGCAGCCGGTGCAATCGAGGCTGTTTTTAGTGTTTTGGCAATACGTGATCAAGTAGCACCGCCAACAATCAACCTAGACAACCCAGATCCACGTTGTGATCTGGATTACGTACCTCACACGGCTAGGAATATGGAAATAAACCATGCTTTGAGCAATTCGTTTGGTTTTGGTGGTACAAACGGATCTCTCATATTTAGTAAAATCTGATAACATTAAGGGCTCATTTAGAGCCCTTTTTTTATTATGGAAATATTATTGGTTAATGGCCAAGATGCGTTAATAGAAGCGAACCATCGTGCGCTCGCGTATGGAGATGGATTGTTTGAAACTTGTTTGGTCAGCCATCGAACGATTCACTTTTTAGCCGCCCATTTACAAAGGCTAATGGACGGCGCTAAGAAACTGCTGCTCCCGTTTGATGATGCGCAAAAGCTTAGCCTTAAGCAAGATGTCGTTCATCTTACAAGTCATATCAACGAGCCTCATGTTTTAAAAATCATGCTGTTACGTAAGGCACCGGGTCGCGGCTATGACTTTAACCCTAAGGTGCAAGGATTAGACGTTGTTATTCAACTAAATCCTTATCAAAAGCCCGATTGGTGCCAGGGCGCAAAGGTTGTTGAATCCAGCATTCCCGTTTCAGAAAATGCCTATTTAGCCGGTATCAAACACTTAAACAGATTAGACTCCGTGTTAGCTCGGCAGGAAGCTCGAAGTGAAGGTGCGCACGACGCGCTCATGCTAACTAGCAAACGACGCGTCATTGAATCGAGTATGGCTAATGTTTTTTTAAAAGTTCAGGGGCAATGGTTTACTCCCATTCTAGATACGGCTGGCGTGAATGGCATTATTAGACAACACTTATTGAGTGCCTTTAGTTCTCAAATTTTAGAACAGCATATAGACCAAGCGACATTAGCGCAGGTAGAATCCGCATTCTTAACGAATAGTTTGATGGGAATTATCCCAATAATCGAATTAAACCAACGCAAGCTCGAGTTGTGCTCAAATCTTACTCAATTTACTCATTCACTAAGGCTACTTCGTGATTAAAAAGCTTTTCTTAATTTTACCTCTAATCGTATTAATCGCGATTTTAGGTTACGGCAATTATGTTTATAACCAATTCACTTTACCGCTAAAAATACAAGAGCCTACTTTGTATACCGTGGAAAACGGATCCAGCGTTCGCAAGGTTTTGTCCGATTTTGAGCAAAAAGGTTGGATGACACAATCTAGGGCGGCTGAGTTGTATTTACGGTATTTAGAAAAAACCGCCATACAACGGGGCGACTATGAGTTAACCTCTGGTTTAACCCCTATGGCTGCCATAGAGAAAATGATTGAAGGTAAAAAAGTGCTCAGCACTATTTCGTTCATCGAAGGCCACCGCTTTAGCGAGTTACTTAAAACACTCGCCTCCCATAGCGATATAAAGCAAACTCTGACTGGTTTAGCTGTCGAAGAGATTGTTGCAAAGGTAAGCTCAGACATTAAACACCCTGAAGGCTGGTTTTTCCCAGACACCTACCATTTCGAGAAAGGGACTACCGATTTACACATTCTAAAAACAGCCTATCAACGCACTAAAAATGTTCTAGCGCAAGAATGGGAAAATCGATCAGATAAAGCTGCAGTAAAAACGCCTTACGACGCGCTAATTTTAGCCTCGATCATTGAAAAAGAGACTGGTGCCGCGTTTGAGCGACCAATGATTTCGGGGGTATTCACTCGTCGGTTGAAAAAGGGTATGCGATTGCAAACCGACCCAACGGTTATATACGGTTTAGGCGATAACTTCAGTGGCAATCTTACGCGTACTCATTTACGCACAGACACGCCTTATAACACCTATACGCGGAAGGGCTTGCCACCTACGCCAATTGCCAGTGCGGGTCGAGAGGCTATTTTTGCAGCTCTAAACCCCAGTGACGGTACAACTTTGTTTTTTGTAGCCAAAGGTGACGGCACTCACTACTTTTCGACTACATTAGAAGAACACAATAGCGCCGTTCGTCAGTATCAGCGCTTTGGGCGCCGAGAAGATTATCAATCTGCCCCAAGCACCGAGGATTCAAAATAATGACCGGTCGTTTTATCTCCATTGAAGGCCTTGAAGGCGTCGGAAAATCGACCCAGGCTAAGCACTTAAACGATTGGATTGCCAATAAAGGGCACACCATTGTTCGTACTCGAGAACCTGGCGGTACACCTATTGCTGAAGCTGTACGAGACCTTGTTTTAGAGCATCACAGCGAAAAGATGATGCCCTCAACAGAGCTACTGCTTGTATTTGCATCGAGAGCACAACATACCGAAGCGCTCATTCGGCCCAATTTAAATGACGGGCATTGGGTGCTTTCCGACAGATACACCGACGCAACCTATGCCTACCAGGGCGGTGGCAGAGGGTTAGATTTAGACCTGATCAGTAATCTTGAGCGTATAGTGCTAAACGGCTTTAAACCCGACCTCACGCTTTGGCTAGATTGCGATGCTGAGATTGGCTTAGCAAGAGCCAAGCAACGTGGCGCTCTAGATAGAATTGAGCAAGAAGAGATAGGCTTCTTTAATCGCTGTAGAGCAGCCTACCAACAGCGATTTAACGCTGACCCCAGCCGCTTCATACGACTCGATGCTAACCAAACCGAGGCTCAGGTGAAAAAAGACTTAATTAATGCATTGGAGGGATGGTATGAGCAACTTTCCTAACTGGTTAGAAGCCGACTACCAAAACTTAGCCAAACAATACGCTCATAGTACCTTGCCGCATGGTTTAATGATGGTAGGGCGCATAGGAAACGGTAGCCGAGAGGCCAGCTTACGATTAATTGCCGCCTTAATGTGTATTGCGCCAATAAATGGTGATGCTTGCTCAACGTGCAAATCTTGCCAATTGCTCGCGAGCGGCTCTCACCCGGATTATTTAAAGGTAGAGCCGGAAGGAAAAAGCCAAACCATCAAAGTAGACGCAATTCGCCAATTAACGCATTTAGTATCAGAAACGGCACAACAATCTGGCAATAAGGTTGTGTTTATTCAAAACGCAGAAAAAATGAACCTGAATGCTGCAAATGCGTTATTAAAAGTTCTAGAAGAACCGACACAAAATACGTTTTTATTAATGGAAGTAGAAGAATTAAGCCGAATACTGCCAACGGTTCGATCTCGCAGCCGAATCGTTAGATTGAACGGACCGCAACCCCAGGAATCACTAGACTGGATGGCGCTTCAAGGTGTTACCAAAGAAGACGCCAGCCGAAAGCTAGCCATGTGCTTTGGGCTTCCTTTTTCGGCGTTAACACTATCTAATGAGGCTGAAGCTGCGTGGTTAGAGCGTGAAACGACCTTCTTGCGACCCTCTTCATTTACGACGCTGGGCAAATTTATAAACAGCCAATCGTTGCCAGAGCTATTGGAGCAAGTGTTATATTGGGTAGATGAGAGCTTGAGGCAAAGGCAAACCCCAAAGAGCGACAACACAGGCGTTTCTGAATCAATGCTGCAGGAACTCAATAAAGTGCCTTCAATTTTGCTTTTTAAATTTCGCGACTATATTGTAGGCATGCTAACATCAGTTAAAAATCAGGCGAATTTGAATACTCAGTTGATGAGCGAACAAATTGCGGCACGATGGTTAAAAATGAGAGGATTAATATGAACCCTAAGTTGGGTGGAGCACGTAGCGGTATTTTATCGGTCACCATGAAAGATAAAGCCGTGTTATATGCTGCGTTTATGCCATTTGTACAAAATGGTGGGTTATTTATTGCCACAAACAAGCGATTTAATATTGGCGACGATGTCTTTTTACTACTCACATTGATGGATGAACCCGAGAAAATACCAGTAGCGGGTAAAGTTATCTGGTTAACACCAAGAGGTGCGCAGGGGAACCGAGCCACTGGCATCGGCGTGCAGTTTTCTAAAAAGAATGAAATGGCAAAAGATAAAATAGAAAAATACTTAGCCGGCGCGTTAAATTCGGATAAGCCAACACACACAATGTAAGACTTGGCATGAGTCTTTAATTTCAGTACTGTTAAAGCTCATTTGATCAGTACTGAAATTGCTATGCCTATTCAGATAATCCTTTCAGACCTTCATGATCAAGAGCCCGTTGAAAGTGCGCTTATTGCCACGGCCTTCAATTTGTTAGTTAAGCACCCGGAAAAACCGCTGTCTGTTACGCAAGTTATCAAAGCCGCTGGTGTAAGCCGCGCTAGTTTTTATAAATACTTTTCGAATAAAGAAGATTTATTTGCCGCCATATTACTATCAGAAGAACTTGCAATTCACGGCCTCATAAAACAAATGAGTCACGAACACTCAGCAGGCGAGCTATTAAAGAACTATTTAAATTACTGCATTCAAAATATTAAAAAGTATAAACTTTTAGGTCAGCTCGAAACCATTCTACAGAAGAATAACGAGACTATTGAACGCTTTACTCGCTGGAAACTGTTAAGAGCTAGCCACGTGGATGAATTTTCAGCCGCCATACAATCTACATTACCGGCCGAACATAAGTTGGATGAAGAGAATATTCGCTTTTACTATGGACTGATATGGTCGATTGCTTCAGGCGTTTCACATTTAACCGATTCTGATTATTTTCACGAATTAATCGCTGACAAGCGTGGTTTTTCAAAGTTTTTATTAGAATCGGTGTACACAATAGGGGAGAAAACCTAATGGGATTATCCGATATACTCAGCCAAGTTGATGGAATGTCTGATCCGCCTGTGGAGCAATGGAACCCTGAATTTTGTGGTGAAATTGATATTGAAATTAAACGAAATGGCGACTGGTTCCATGAAGGAAGTAAGATAGGGCGAATAAAACTTGTGAAACTATTTGCTTCCATTCTGAAGCGTGAAGGAGAGCATTTTTTCTTAGTGACGCCCGTCGAAAAAGTACAAATAAAGGTAGAGTCTACTCCCTTAGTTGCTGTTCGCTTTGAATGTGTCGACAATACTTTAGTGTTTTACAATAACTTGGATCAACAGATCATCTTAGATGCAAACCATCCCATTGACGTTTCGAACGGCGAGCCAGCCATTATTTGGAAACGTAAAATACCAGCCAGACTCACAACAAAACTGATGTATCAACTGCAACTATTTGCCATTGAGCAAGGTGGGTTAAAAGATGACGGTTTATACATTAGCAGCAATGACCATTCATTCTTGCTAGAAAAAACGTCATAAACAAAAAAGGCTTCTAAACAGAAGCCCTTGATTTTATTGCACTTATTACATATTTGGATAGTTTGGCCCACCGGCGCCTTCTGGGGTTACCCAAGTAATATTCTGGGCTGGGTCTTTAATGTCGCATGTTTTACAATGCACGCAGTTTTGAGAGTTTATCTGGAAGTTTTTCGTACCAGATTCATCCTCTACAATTTCGTACACGCCAGCAGGGCAGTACCGTTGTGCAGGCTCTGCAAACTTAGGTAAGTTTTGAGCAAGAGGAATCGTTGAATCTTTTAACTTCAAATGAACGGGCTGGTCTTCCTCATGGTTTGTATTCGATAAAAAGACTGAACTCAGCTTATCGAACGACAATACGCCATCGGGTTTCGGGTAGTGAATTTCTTTGCATTCGCTCGCAGGCTTTAAAGTCGCATGATCTGGAACAGGATCCGTCATGGTCCAGGGTAGCTTTCCTTTAAAGATATTAATATCAATAAAGACATAAGCAGACCCTAATATGTTGCCCCATTTGTGTTGAGCTGGGCTGAAGTTCCGCTGTAAGTGCAACTCTTTTTGTAATGAGCTTGCAGCAAAGGCTTCAGAAAATTGCGTTAAATCTTTTCCGTAGTCAGCTTCATCTATTTGGTTGAAAATAGTATCTGCCGCCAAAATACCTGACTTCATTGCCGTGTGAGAACCTTTAATTTTAGCACCATTCATGGTGCCGGCATCACAACCTATAAGCAGCCCACCTGGGAAGTGCATTTTAGGAAGGCATTGTGGCCCGCCTTTGTTTAGCGCGCGAGCGCCATAGGAAATTCGCTTGCCACCTTTCAATACTTTTGCAAAAACTGGGTGGCTCTTTAATCGTTGGAACTCATCAAATGGCGATAAGTATGGGTTGTCATAACCTAAATCGGTTATTAAACCAACGACCACTTGATTATCTTCAAGATGATACATAAAACTACCACCTGCGGCACCGTGTTCTTGCAGTGGCCAGCCGGCTGTGTGCACGACTAACCCTTGCTCATGAACTTCATCGCTCACTTGCCACAATTCTTTGATACCCAAACCGAAATGTTGAGTGTCTTTACCTTCATCAAGCTTAAACTTGGCAATTAACTGTTTACCTAGGTGGCCACGAGCGCCTTCGGCGAAAACGGTTGTTTTGGCGTGAAGCTCCATGCCAGGCATGTATGAATCTTTCTGAGATCCGTCTTCTGCTACGCCCATATCACCGGTAATGATGCCTTTTACGGCTCCGTTTTCATCATAAAGAACGTCTGCAGCCGTAAAACCTGGGAAGATCTCTACGCCCATGCCTTCGGCTTGTTCAGCCAACCAGCGACACAGGTTTCCTAGACTAATAATATAGTTGCCTTCGTTATGCATTGTACTCGGTGCAAACACGCCTGGTACTTTAATGGTGCTCGATTCAGATCTTAAAACATGAATCTCATCTCGAACCACCTTGGTGTTTAGAGGTGCGCCCATTTCTGACCAATCTGGGAATAATTCGGATAAAACTTCAGGCTCAAAAACCGCACCTGACATAATATGAGCACCGACTTCAGAGCCTTTTTCAACGACACAGACTGTTATTTCTTTTGATTCTTTCTGTGCATTTTGCATCAGACGAATGGCTGTTGATAAGCCTGCAGGACCGGCACCCACAACAACAACATCAAATTCCATAGATTCGCGTTCCATAGAGACCCCTTTTTTATCGTAATGGCTCAAATTTTAAAAATTCGTTTTATTATTGGGTTAAAAATCACGGTGATTATTAACTAATTACCCTCAGTTTACCTGTAATATACAAAAAATTAAAACAACTGTTTGAATTTTCTCCGTAAACCAGCTTAAATAGGCTCAACTATGTCAGTGTTTATGGTCATTTAGTTAACAGTAATGATTTTAAACGCCGTATATTTCGTACGAAGGCAACAATTGCCCGTTTAAATCGTCAAAACCTACATTGAGGACGCTATGAAAATTCTGGTTCCTGTAAAGCGCGTTGTAGACTACAACGTCAAAGTACGCGTCAAGCCCGATAATACTGGGGTTGATCTCGCCAACGTTAAAATGGACATCAACCCGTTTTGTGATATTGCGGTAGAAGAAGCCGTTCGGTTAAAAGAAGCCGGCGTCGCTGAAGAAATCATCGTTGTTTCCATAGGCGAAGCCAAAGCGGAAGAGCAAATTCGTCGTGCAATGGCCATTGGCGCTGATCGCGGCATTCTTATTACGACCGAAGAAGCCCCAAGCTCTTTAGGCGTCGCTAAGTTGTTAAACGCTATTGTTGAGCAAGAGCAACCAGGTTTAGTTATTCTTGGTAAGCAGGCTATCGATACTGACAATAACCAAACAGGTCAGATGTTGGCAGCATTAAGCAACTTGCCTCAGGGCACTTTTGCAAACAAAGTTGAAATTAACGGTGACAAAGTGAACGTCACTCGTGAAATCGACGGTGGTTTGCAAACTGTTGGCTTGAAACTTCCTGCCATTGTAACCACAGATTTACGTCTTAACGAACCTCGTTACGTGAAACTTCCAGACATTATGAAGGCTAAGCGTAAGCCTTTGGATAAAAAGACGGCAGCTGATTTTGGCGTAGAGCTAAAAAATTCAGTAACGACTTTAAAAGTAGAAGCGCCAGCACAACGTGAAGCGGGCATTAAAGTTGGCTCTGTAGCAGAACTTGTCGATAAATTGAAAAATGAAGCGAAGGTGTTGTCATGAGTATTCTTGTCATTGCAGAGCAT
The DNA here is from genome assembly GCF_030409715.1 of Reinekea marina. NCBI lineage: Bacteria > Pseudomonadati > Pseudomonadota > Gammaproteobacteria > Oceanospirillales > Saccharospirillaceae > Reinekea > Reinekea marina. The sequence goes on along the minus strand of NZ_JAUFQI010000001.1, from coordinate 2,142,183 downwards.
AACAACGAAGCATTATCAGCTGTCACTAAAAACGTGGTTACTGCAGCTACGGCTATTGGTGGTGATGTAGACGTTCTGGTTGCAGGTTCTAATGTAAGTGGTGCAGCAGAAGCTGCAGCTAAGCTTGCAGGCGTAGCCAAAGTTTTAACGGCCGATGCAGAACAATACGCTCACCAACTAGCAGAGCCAATGGGTGAGCTTGTTAGTGCGTTAGGCGCTAACTATAGCCACATTTTAGCGGCAGCAACTACCACGGGTAAAAACTTTTTACCTCGTGTAGCGGCTAAATTAGATGTTGAGCAGATCTCTGAAATTGTCTCCGTAGAAAGCGCTGACACTTTCCGTCGCCCAATATACGCTGGCAACGCCATCGCTACGGTTCAATCGGCTGACGCCATCAAGGTAATTACGGTTCGTGGCACGGCATTTGATGCCTGTGCAGAGGGCGGCAGTGCTTCTATCGAGGCCGTTGAAGCCGTGGCTGATCTTGGTGTTAGTGAATTTGTTGGTGAAGAGCTTGCCGAATCTGACCGCCCTGAGCTAACTTCAGCAGGCGTGGTTATTTCGGGTGGCCGTGGTATGCAAAACGGTGAAAACTTTGACCTACTTTATAAAGTTGCCGACAAGTTAGGAGCGGCCGTTGGCGCATCTCGCGCAGCGGTTGATGCAGGGTTTGTTCCTAACGACATGCAAGTTGGGCAGACTGGTAAGATTGTTGCTCCTGAATTGTACATCGCCGTTGGTATTTCTGGTCAGATTCAACATTTAGCTGGTATGAAAGACAGTAAAGTCATTGTTGCGATCAACAAAGACGAAGAAGCGCCTATCTTCCAAGTGGCCGATTACGGCTTAGTCGCAGACTTATTTGATGCCTTGCCGGAACTTGAGCAAAGCATCTAATCTCGCTTAAAAATATCATTAAATAAGCCAGCACATGCTGGCTTTTTTTATGCCCAATTTAAAAACCGTACAGCGTTAACATCGCAAAGGCGACCACAGTTTTAAAATAACTGTATTTTTTGTTAATCAAGTAGTCGTTAGCTCAGATTGTACGTTGACAGGGCTTGGGATTAGTGTGATACAGGCGTATAGTAGCCGTTTTTCTGTCAACGATTCGCGTTATGAGTTTATTTTTTAACCCAAAGCATAAAGCCCAAAAAGATCGAGCCACTTTAAAAAAGATTGATCAGACGTTAAGTCGCCAAGGGCTGCCCAGTGCCATTCTTCATTTTGGCTTGTTCATTATTTTAGAAGCCTACTTAAGAGGCAAAACGGGCTATACCATACCTGATACCGTTTACTTCTTTGGTTTTGCGCTCATAATTATGGCGGCTTGGCGTTTTGTCATGATTGCCCAATTTGAAAGCTGGTATGCTCGCGGGCCTAAAAAGTGGCGTGAACGCTTTATTCTTTCAGGCATCTTACATGCGGGTATTTGGTCAAGTTATTTAGCTTATCGCCTTTACACCGAACCTGATCACCCAATTTTGTTATTAGGCATCCTCTATACCTCTGCAATAGCGGCGGGCGGAACCTTTGTGTATTCGCTCTATGGGTACACGGTTAAAGTGTATTTAGCTGTTTTGCTTTTGCCTTTGGTGGTGTTTTATTTAGCTGTAGGTGCAAAGCCACACGATTTTGTAATCGGTATCGCCATATTAGCGCTTTATGCCTACTTGGTTATGACAGCCTCTCGTATTTCGGAGCTCATTTGGAGCTTTTTGAAAATGAATACCGAGTATAAGCTGAGACTTACGGCTTTAGAGCAGGCGAGAGAAGCAACCACCGTCGAAAAATCATCGAATCGACGCTTCGTTCAACAAATACTTTTACGTTTAAAAACACCACTCAGTGGGCTGTTAGGCGTTTTAGGCATGCTCAGCTCCGAAGACCAAGAAAGCGCCAACAACAGCATGCTGACCATTGCTCGTCGATCTGGGTTTTCTATTTTAGATTTAATGAGTGATTTGGAAGCTTTTATTGAACAACGAGACCAAACCCGCGTTCCTAATCCAATTGTTTTTAATTTACGCAAAACCTTAGAACACACGCTCGCCGATATGGGACCCAAAGCCCACGAACATGGCCGTGAGTTGTCTTATTTGTACCACCCTGATGTACCAGAACGCATAGAAGCCGATCCTACTTGGTTATCGAACGCGTTTCGTCGAATGCTCGATTTTGCGTTGGAGTCGGCTGAACAAGGCGAAATTACCGTAAAGATTGGCTTAGACCCAGAGCATGAAGACGATTTGTTAGTGTTGTCATTCTATTTTATGAACAACGAAATAGAAAAATCAGATTTAACCGCCGCGGTAGAACGCCAGATGGCCATCCTGCCAGAAGATGAGGACATTACAGATCAATTAACGCTCATGGTTTCTACGGCTCAGTTTAAAGCGATGGGCGCCAAGATATATATTCGCGCCAAGGGTGATTTAAAAACCATTGAAGTACGTTTACCGATAAAAGCAACGACTCAGCAAGCTAGTTCCTTTAGGCCAACCAAGCATATGGCCGGGCGCTCAATCATATTATCCGATTTAAGCCCATTATCTGAAAGGGCTTTAGCAGCTGAATTCCTCAGCTGGAACATGACGGTTCAAAAGCTTGATTTAGAAAAGTTAATAGACGGCGATAATGCCATAGATACTGATTTTGTGTTGGTTAACCTTTCTGTTGAAGACCAAAAAGCGTTAACTCAGATTCAGCTAGTTAACCAGTTGGCTTCTCGCTTCGATGAAAATACCCATCTGATCATATATGCATCAGAATTACAGCGAAACATTGTTAAGAATTTGACTGTAGACCCAATATTCATTGAAAAACCGGTCCCCCGAGACCAATTGCTGTACACATTAAGGCAAGCCATCGAGGTGTTAGATGATACCGCTGAAAATAAATACCAGTGCGAAAAGCAAGTCAAAGTACTAATAGCAGAAGATAATTTACTGAATCAGCGTGTATTGTCTGCCATGCTCGAACAGATGGGTGCCGAAGTCGATGCCGTGGTCAACGGCCATGAAGCCATTAAGAAGGTAAGTGAAAATGACTACGCCCTGGTATTAATGGATTGTTACATGCCACGTTTAGACGGATTGTTAGCCACACGCGAAATAAGGCAAATTGAATCTCAAACGGGTAGCCATATACCCATTATTGCGATGTCTTCTGAACAATCGGCTGAACAAGAGCGCGAATATTTAGCCGCTGGTATGGATGATTTCTTGTCTAAACCCCTCCAATACGATGAATTAGTCAGTGTTATGCAACGCTGGAGCAGCTATTGATGTAAAGGGCGCGTGAAAATAATAGAGAATCAATACCTTAGAGGTTATCTTTAAAGTCGTTTCATCCAACTAATAAAAATAGAAGGATCTCTCCATTTGGAAAGACAATTACCTTTTTCGTTTGCTAAGCGCCATGGCGTAATTATTGATTATCGCCACGGTGATGGCGCACGGCTTCTGTATACCGAATTAGCAAACTTAGTGGCTATCCAAGAAGCGCAACGAGTAGCTCAAGCTTTATTGCCGTTGGAGTTAGTAAACGATGCGGCATTTTCAGAGGCATTGAACTTGGCATACCAAACCGATTCGGATGAAACCATGCAAATGGTTGAGGGTTTGGGTGAGTCTATGGATTTAAGCTCGTTAGCCGATTCTGTCCCTGAAACTGAAGACTTAATGGACCAAGTGGATGATGCGCCCATTATTCGCCTCATTAACGCCATTTTGACCGAGGCTGTTCGTGAGAATGCCTCAGATATTCATGTCGAAACATTTGAAACACGCCTGTCTATTCGATTTCGTGTAGACGGAGTGCTAAGAGAAGTTGTTCAACCTAAGCGCGCGTTAGCGTCATTATTAGTTTCACGTATTAAAGTTATGGCAAAATTAGACATTGCCGAAAAACGTTTGCCTCAAGACGGCCGAATATCATTACGAGTGGCGGGTCGAGAGGTAGATTTACGAGTATCGACTATACCTTCCAGTCATGGTGAGCGAGTCGTTCTACGATTGTTAGACAAGCAGGCAGGCCGACTAGATTTAAGTCATTTAGGGTTGGTGGATCGTGATTTAACGCTAATGCAGGAACTGATCGCCCGTCCTCATGGCATTATTTTAGTCACGGGTCCAACGGGCTCAGGTAAAACCACATCGCTGTATGCCGCATTGCAATCGCTTAATAGCCATGCGCGCAATATTATGACCGTAGAAGACCCGATTGAATATGGCTTACCAGGAATTGGTCAAACCCAGGTTAACACCAAAGTTGATATGACATTTGCCCGCGGCTTGCGAGCCATTTTACGACAAGACCCTGATGTCGTCATGATTGGTGAGATACGTGACTTAGAAACGGCCGAAATTGCGGTACAAGCCAGTTTAACCGGGCATCTAGTATTAAGTACTCTACACACAAATTCCGCCGTTGGTGCCATTACACGATTACAAGACATGGGCGTTGAGCCATTTTTGCTTTCTTCCAGTGTCATTGGCTTAGTTTCGCAACGCCTCGTGCGCACCCTTTGCCCTGAATGCAAAGAGCCATATCAGCCAGATGCTAAAGAGCGTGAATTTTTATGTGTTGGCCCAACAGAACCACTTAATGTATTTCAACCCAAAGGCTGCAATGCCTGTAAAAGTAGTGGCTATAAAGGCCGCTTAGGGCTTTACGAGCTGGTCAAAGTAGATGAAGGCATGCGCCAACTGATACATGACAACGCTGGTGATATAGAACTTGAAAAGCATGCTCGTAAAACCACACCCGCATTAATGGATGATGGTAAAGAGAAGGTACTGGCCGGCTTAACCACTATTGAAGAAATACTTCGAGTGAATAGGAGCTATTAACGGTGGCGGCCTATGAATACCTAGCGTTAGATGCCCAAGGGAAAAAGAAAAAGGGCGCTCTAGAAGCCGACAGCGCTCGTCAGGTGCGCCAGCAACTGAGAGACAAAGGTTGGTATCCTGAATCGGTAGAGTTATCGACCAAATCTCGCAAACAAGGCGGCGGCTTTTCTACTCTTATTGGTCCTAAACTCTCAGTGTCTGATTTATCACTGGTGACCCGACAGTTGTCGACCTTGGTTGGCTCTGGGATGCCGTTAGAAGAGTGCTTACGTGCTGCAGCAGAGCAATCTGAAAAGATCAAAGTACGCAATATTATGCTCAGTGTGCGTTCGAAAGTGTTAGAAGGTTATAGCCTAGCCAAAGCGCTAGAAGAGTATCCAAGAGCTTTCCCTGTATTATACCGAGCCACTGTGCAAGCCGGTGAACACAGTGGCCATTTAGACGAAGTTATGGATCGCCTTGCAGATTATATGGAAGAGCAAAGAGCCATCAATGCACAAGTATTAAACGCCAGTATTTATCCGGGGATATTAAGCTGCATTGCTATTGGCATTGTTATTTTGCTTTTAAACACGGTAGTCCCAGAAATTGTGGGTGTATTTGTTAATTCTGGAGCCGAACTGCCAAAGCCGACTCAAGTATTATTACAAGTGAGCGAGGCCATACAAAATCACTGGGGAAAAGGATTGATTGGTATCGCGTTGTTCATTATTGCGATAGTGATGTTTAACAAAAAGCCTCAGCGTAGAATTCGAACACACAGATTGTATTTAAAGCTTCCGTTGATAGCGAGAATCTCGAAAGGCTTTAATACGTCTCGTTTTATTGGCACCATTGCTATGCTGTCAAGCAGCGGCGTACCATTGGTGGAAGCCATGAAAATAGCCACTCAAGTTGTGACCAATTTGGAAATTCAACAACGTGTATCAAGGGCAGCGGTTAAGGTCAGTGAAGGCGGCTCATTGTATCAAGCTCTAAAAGAAGCAGGTTACTTTAGACCAATGATGTTGCATATGATTGGCAGCGGTGAGACCAGTGGTGAGCTCGACATCATGTTGCAAAAAACAGCCGATGCTGAAACCAAATCAATTCAAATTCTGATATCCAGTATTTTAAGTTTATTTGAGCCGCTCATGATTTTAGTGATGGGCGTCATCGTATTAATTATTGTGTTAGCCATTGTATTGCCTATGTTAACAATGAATACATTGGCAGGTTAAACACACACCGTTTTTAGTTGTGGAGAAGATTGAAATGAAAAAACAAACGGGTTTTACCCTAATTGAACTGATGGTCGTATTGGTTATTTTAGGGATCATCATTGGTTTGGTGGTACCAAATGTAACCGGTCGAGGAGACGAAGCACGCGCCACGGCCGCTGCAACGGATATAAAGACCATTGGCAATGCGTTAGAAATGTATCGGTTACACAACTCACATTACCCAGGAACTGACCAAGGTTTAGAAGCGTTAGTAAGCAAGCCAAGTGGATCACCTGAGCCTAAAAATTGGCGGGGGCCTTACCTGAAGCAACAGCCAAAAGATCCTTGGGGCAACGATTACGGCTATATCAATGATGGCAGTGTGCCAGAAATAATTTCTTATGGAGCCGACGGAGCAGAAGGTGGGGAAGGCGTGAATGCCGATATCAGTTCGGCGGCTCAATAAAATCAAATGACAAAGTTACCACGCCAAACAATGAATGGATTCACGCTGATCGAAGTATTAGTGGTGATTCTCATTATGGGTGTGGTAATGAGTATGATTTCTCTAGCCAGCCAAACTAAAGATCCGCTCGAAGATACCGTAAAAAAAGCTTATGGCTTTCAGCATTGGTTTTCAAAATCAATTGACCAATCACTTTTATCCGGCAAGGACATTGGTCTGTACTTTACTGAATCTAATGTGCAGGCCATGAAATGGCGAGAAGGCGACCCGATGGAGGCCGAGCCCGACATTGTTTGGGAAGCTCACGGTCAGTTGAGTGCCTTTACCATTCCAGAAGATTTACGCATTGAGTTGTTTTTAGATATCGATCTCAGCGATTGGGTAGATTTAGAGTCAGATTTGCCAGAAGAATCGGAAGGCAAGTTTTTAACCCCACACGTTGTTGTTACGCCTTCTGAAGAATATTTTCCTTCCTATTATATTCATTTTTATGATGACGGTTACAGCGATGAGCAAATGAAAATAATTGCTGATGGCTTTAATCGCGCAAGGGTGAATCGTGAAGCGCGTTAACGGTGGTTTTACATTAGTTGAAGTCATGGTAGCGCTTGTCGTATTTGCTGTTATGGCATCGGCTATTTCAATCGCCAACACGCAAAGCATTGCTGCCGCGAGGCAAATAGAAGAGCAGCAAAATGCTCGTTGGCTAACACAAAATGCTTTGACCGAACTACGGTTATCTGAAGTGTTACCAAAACCGGGCCTCAGTAAAGACAAGGTGACGTTAAATAACAATGAATGGACGGTAGAAATAGAAACCTTTAACGTAGAGGTAGAGATTATCGGTCCGTTTTTACGTCGCGTTGAAGTTCGGGCTTATTTAGAAAACGACGAATCGGCTGTAGATAGATTGCATGCTGTAATAGGGCATGTGCAGGTGACTCAATGAAAAGGCAACAGGGGTTAACTTTAGTCGAATTGTTAATCGCGTTAGCTATTTCAGCGATCATTGCGGTGGTATCGTTTCGGTTGTTTAGCATCAGTGTCGAAACCAAAAAAAGCATTGAACAACAAAGTGATGTTTTTTTAGAATTGACTCGGGCAATGGCAATTTTAGAACGTGATTTTTCTCAAATAGCTCCGTTTCGCCCCGTGCGTAATCCATACGGTGAGTACAATGATTTTTTAGCGGTTACCTACGAAGGCTTACAATTGACCAGGAATGGTTGGGCCGTGAGCCCTTATCAAACCTATCAGCGCTCTACCTTACAGCGCGTTCAATATCGCTTAGCACCGCGCGGCAGTGAGCTATGCGAATACTCAGCAGATTCTGTTACAGACACACCTTGCTTTGTACGCAGCTTCACGGTTCACCTTGATGATGATGGTTCGTTTGAGTGGAAACACCAGGTGATCAGTGAGCACGTGACAGAGCTCGATTGGGAATTTTTGTTGGTTGATGAGGCTACGGGCGAACAAAATCTTGTCTCAACATTGCCAGAAAACTTTGACCGCACACAGCCACAATCGTTAGTAATACACGCCCTTTCAGTTACGCTCACGCTGGACGATGATCGGCGCTTTAAACGTATTATTGCAACACCGAGCCGCCCTTATGAAAAATCTAGTGGAGCGGCATCATGATAGCGCAAAGAGGCATCGCCTTACTTCAAGTTCTACTGATCTTTGCATTACTCAGCATCGTGGCGGTTAATTTGCAACTAGGGCAGCGCTTAAACATTGAGCGGGCGCAACAATCGCTTTTTTATTCGCAAGCCACTACATTACTCGACAGCGCCGAGGCCATTGCGAAAGTTGGCTTAACCCTTGATGCACAAAACTCTAAAACCGATCACCTATATGAACTTTGGAATGTCTCTGAAGGAATATTCCCATTAACAGAACCCAAGGGCATTATAGAAACAGAGTTGAATGATCTACAAGGTCGATTCAACCTAAACTGGATGTCGATGCAAAGCGCAAACCGGGAAGGGGCATTAATAGCCTTTAAGAGACTACTATCTCTCGTTGGTGCGAATGCTGAAATAGCCGATGAGTTAAATATGTGGTTCGATCAAGACAGCGGTGCAGATTATTTTTATCTCGATAAAATACCAACCTATGCACCCTCGTATTACCCACTAGCAGACATTTCAGAGTTGAGGTTACTGAATGCGATAGATGTTGAACAGTACGATAAGTTGGCCCCTTACATCAGTGCTCTGCCACCAGAAAGTGCGTTAAATGTGAATACGGCACCCATAGAAGTATTGCAAAGCATAGCAACGTTTATCGATCAAGATACCGCTAATCAGATGGTGACTGACCGAGGTGAATCTGGGTTTAAAAATGTTGATGATTTTAAAAAATACCCAGTCTTTACCATTAATCAGGATAAATCACTTAATATTTCTGAGTTGAGCGTTTCTTCGCAGTGGTTCGAACTTTATACTTCAGTCACTATAGAAGATCGAACTCTGACTCAGCAAAGCTTGCTATCAAGAAATAATCAGCAGGTAATTGTGGTAACACGTAATAGGTCGGCTCAAGCGGCCAATCGTGCACCAGGAGATCCGATCAAAAGCGGATCATCCAACCAAGGCAATGTAAAAGTAGAATAATAGGCATTTTATGAGCATACAATTAAGCCTTTACTGGCAAGATGCACAAAATATAAGTTGGTATTGGGCTGAAGAAAATTCTCAGTTTAATGGCACGCTTGAAGAGCTGGAAGATCAGGTGCAGCAGCGAAATTTAGCCCAAGTTGTAACGCGGCTATTCTTGCCAGCGGGTTGGTTTACTACTTTCCCTGTACAATTGCCAAAAGGTGCTAAGCGAGTGTCGAGCCAAATGCTCAGTTTCGCTGCAGAAGAATTTATTGCTCAAAACATCGAAGATGTGCATCTAGTAATGTTAGGAAAGCCACAACAAGGAGAAGCGTCTGTTTGTGCAACGGCTAAAGAGCCTTTTCTACAGGTAATAAGCACCCTCAAAACCCGAAATATGAACGTATTTGAAGCCTATGACGCGGGCCAATTTTTGCTTCCACATCAAAGCACCCATGACGTTGATATTCATGTGAACAACGAACAGGTCTCCATAAGATCTGGGCTTAATTTTTCACAGGCACATTACCGTGGATTTCCACAATGGTTTGAGCATTGGCTCAGTCAAAATGGTTTCGAAGAAAATTTGTCTATTATGGTCTACAGCGCTCAAACAGATGGTGCCGCTAGAAACCTGGTGACTTCGCTAGAAACTAACGGTCACAAAGTAGAGTGGGTTATTCAAGAAGACAGTTCGATTGCACAATGGGCCGAAACAGCATCCTCCAGTAAATCGGTCCATAATTTACTGACAGCAAACCTTAGACCGGGGACGTCCAATAAACATGCTCGATTCTGGGTGCCAACGAGTATTGCGGCTGTATTTTCGTTAGTGGTTTGGTCAGCCTATACCGGAATATCAACTATGCGATTACAAGAGCAAGCTGATCAAACTTGGCAAGCCAGTGAAGCTGTCTTTAAACAGGTTTTTGGCGATCAAAAAAGAATTCAAAGACCGCTCATGGTCCGTGAAATGCGTAATAAAGCCGCATCTATTGGTTCTAGCGACTCTAAACAGCCCAATGCGAATGCCTTAACCGTTTTGAATGATTTACGTAGTGCAAACGCTACTCTTCAGTTAGAAGACTTGCGATACAATCAAGATCGCAACGAAACAACGTTTACCCTGGTCAGCGATGCGCAAAGCGATGCATTTAACCACTTTGAAGCACTTAAAACTGAGTTAAGTCGTAAAGGGTACAGTGTGGAATATTCGGCCAGCCAAGATCGTGATGCGGTTCGAGCTAAATTTAAAAGCGTATTAGGAGGTTAAACCATGTTTGCCGATGTAAAAACTAAACTTTCTGAACGCTGGGCTCTCTTTTCTGAGCGTGATCAGAAGTCGGTTATTGTTTTAAGTGTTTCTCTGTTAGTGGCTATCATTATTTTTGGCATTGTAATGCCTCTTGTAAATGCTCAAAACAATGCCAAAAACTCACTCGCTAATGCAGAAACAACATATCAAGAGCTGCTCGCCATTGCGCCACAAGCTCTGGCAAATGGTCAATCGACTCCGGCATTTTCGATCAGCTCTTTAAATTCTGAAATTCGCCGACAGGCCGTTCGCTATGGATTGTCGATTCAACGTTTTGAACCTCAAGGTGATAATTTGCGAGTGTGGCTAGAAGGCGCACGTTACCCATCTGTTGTAAAGTGGTTAGCTGGTTTAGAATCGATGGGTATTACTCAAGCAGAATTGACGTTAGATGATGAGAACAAACCTGGATTTGTATCGGTTCGTGTAACCTTTGCATTACCTAAAAATTGACCTAATTTCGCTTGAATTCGGGTTTAGCAAACATTACGCTAAAAAAGATAATAATAAAAAAGGGAACCTCAATGCCGCAAATCGACCTTGAAGATGTGGAAGTTGTACGCTTAGATGACCGTTTTTCACGACAAGCTCGCTCACTTCTTTATCATTCGTATAAAGACGAACCAACGTTTAAGTATTTGTTAGATGCCCATCGTTCAGGCTATAAGCAACGAATTCGAGCCACCATTAGAGAACTTATAAAGCTTCATTTCAGCCGAGGTGAGTTTGTTTTGGGCGTGATTCACAAAAAAGAAGAGCGACTAATTGGCATCGCATTTTTTAGTGACTTAGAGTTGAAAATGGATATCTCCAACCAATTTTTATGGCGTTGCAAAATGCTTTTGACGGCTGGGTTTGAGGGAACTCGTCGGTATGTTGAATACTTTAATGATGTACAAGACAGTTTACCGGTCAAAAATCATCGAATGGTCAGTTTAATCGGTATTCATCCAGATTTTCAAAAACAAGGCCTTGGAAAAAAATTATTAGACAGCATTCATGAGTTAACTGATAAAGATAACAACTCTATTGGGCTATTTTTAGATACTGGTAATAACAAGTATCTAAATTTCTATCAGTCATTAGGGTATGAGGTATTTGCTGAGTTACCGCTCGGCCCTCAGAAAGAATACATACTGTATCGACCAAACCCAAATTACCAGGAAGCGGCAGCCTAACCGCATTGGTCGTACACTAAACAAATGTTGTAAAAAGGCCGTTATCGGCCTTTTTTTATTGATTGCCACAGGAGCAAAAAGTGATGGAATTTGATTATGATCTACTGGTTATAGGGGCAGGGTCTGGCGGTGTACGAGCCGCACGAATGTCTGCATCTATGGGTGCAAAAGTTGCCGTGGTGGAATCAAGATACTTAGGTGGCACCTGTGTTAATGTTGGCTGTGTTCCGAAAAAACTCTTCGTATATGCTTCAGAGTACCAAGAACACTTTGAAGATTCGGCGGGTTACGGCTACACGGTAGATAGTAAGCCTCAATTTAATTGGGCGACCTTGCGAGATAACAAAACAGCTGAAATTGAGCGCTTGAACGGTGTGTATCAACGCATGCTTGAAAACGCAGGCGTTGAAATTATCGACGGTCATGCTGAATTTGAATCGGAACATTCGGTAAAAGTTGGCGATGAAATCTTCTCCGCAAAAAATATCCTCATAGCAACTGGCAGTTGGCCATTCAAACCGGCAATTCCAGGTAGCGAGCATGTTTTAACGTCGAATGAATTCTTCTATATGGAAAATTTCCCTAAACACGCAATTGTCATTGGCGGTGGTTACATTGCGGTTGAGTTTGCGGGCATTCTTAACGGGTTAGGCTGTGATACTCATATTGTGTATCGAGGAGAGCCTGTCTTAAGAGGATTTGACGAGCAAGTACGAAACTTTGTTTCTGAAGAGCTGAGCAACGCTGGTATTAATTTGCATTACCATACAACAATTGAGAAAGTGGAAAAGCTTGAAAATGGTCAGTTTGAAGCCACTTTTAATGACGGAACCACGACCGTTACTGATGCATTAATTTGCGCGCTTGGCCGAAAACCACTTGTAGAGCCCCTGAAGATAGAAAAGGCTGGTTTATCCGTTGGACATGGTGGAGAGATTGTCGTCAATGACCAATATCAAACCTCTAAAGCTCATATTTTTGCCGTCGGCGATGTTATTGGCAAAGTTCAATTAACTCCGGTTGCATTGGCCGAAGGTATGCATGTTGCCCATCAACTGTTTTCAGACAAAGCACCTCGTAAAGTGAACTATGACCTGATTCCAACCGCTGTATTTTGCCAGCCAAACCTCGGCACGGTAGGCATATCAGAAGAAGAAGCCGCCAAACAGTTTGATCGAGTCGCCGTTTTCGACAGTGCGTTCAAGCCAATGAAAAATACGCTTTCAGGCAATCCTCAGCGAATGTTAATGAAGTTATTGGTAGACACTGAAACTGATAAAGTTATTGGTTGCCACATGGCGGGCCATGATGCAGGTGAAATTATTCAAGGCATTGGCGTAGCACTTCAAGCCGGAGCTACTAAAAATGACTTTGACAGCACCATTGGCATTCATCCTACCGCAGCCGAAGAGTTTGTGACTATGCGAGAACCTTCTCGGTTTGTAGGCAAAAAAGTGAACAATTGAAACGCTTTATGAATAGTCGCTTGCCCATTGATGAAGGTTAATCAGTGAAATAGGGTGTTCTAGGTAAGTACCCCGTTCAATAAAGACACTGTTGCCCAGCGTTGTAATATCAGGCACCACCGTGTGGCCATTAAACACCCAGTCTATATCATTAATAGGCTGGGTATCATTATTCTTTAGTCGGCTTCGCCCCCACAACCAATCGGCTTGACTATGCTCGCTGGCCGTTTTTCGTTCTAACCAAGAAGATTCTGAATATTGGGCGTGACAAACGCCCATCAACTGTCCGCCAACGGGAATCGTAATAGTCAATGGTAAAAATTTAAGGGAGCTTGCGTAATTAGCCACAACGGCATCATCACACTTCAGGATCCAACTACCGCCATTTAATAACCATCGGCTCCAAAGTGCGTCTGTTTGGTGCTCAACTGCATCAATCAGTAGTTGCTCGTGATTACCCATTACACTCCAAAACCAAGGTTCTTCTAATAAATCTAAGCAGGCCTGACTATTAGGGCCGCGATCGATTAAATCGCCTACAGAAATGAGTCGATCTTTATTTGGGTTAAAGGAAACTTCTAATAATGCTTTGTCGAGTTGATCACGATATCCGTGTAGATCGGACACCACAAAGTCTCTTCCGATGCGATTTTCATCTAAGAAGATATGAGGCTGATACGCTTTTTTGATGATTGAACTAGTCATTTCCTAATATCACCATGCTTGCATCGGAATAGCAACCGTGACCTTAGTCACTGTGCGCAGGGTCACAATTCAATATACACTAGCCGAATTACACTGTTAGCTCAGAAAGGATGCACCACTTTGTATAAAAATTCATTTGCTCAAAACCTTGAAGGTATTATCGGCTACTTGTCTTGGGCAATGGTGTGCTATTTAACGCTAAATGACCAACCCACGGATACTTTCTCTGGGCAAATTCTGCTGTTTGCTATTGTGGCGGGGTTATTGTTGTTTATCGTGGGCTTCTATTTTGCGACCCGACCTCAGGTGTCACCTAAAAACGACATTGTTATTCGCTTAAGCGCAATTTTCATTCAATTTATAGCCATTATACTTATTCGAGTATTAAGTGATTCAGGTGTCGTAGTTATTCTCAGCGTGGCATTGGCGGCGCTGCTTCCGATGTATTTAAATCAGCTTTCAGCGTTGCTGGGCGTTTTAGCGCTGATCTTAGTCGACTTTTGGTTTAATCAATGGCACTGGCATCTCCAGGATGCGCTCATTTGGACCATGTTAGCGGCTGCGTTCCATCTTTTTGCTTTTAGAATGACGCAAAGAGTGATTCAAGAGCAAGAAGCCCGAGATGAAATTGCAACTCTAAACCGCGAACTTATTGCCACGCAGGCCTTGCTAGAAGAGTCCTCTAAACACAGCGAGCGCATGAGAATATCAAGAGATTTACACGATGGACTAGGGCACCATTTGACGGCATTAATTTTAAAACTTCAGTATTTAACCTATACCACTGAAGGTGACACTAAAAATGACATCACAGAAGCCTATGATTTAGCCCGTGAACTATTGCAAGATGTAAGATCAACCGTTCACCAAATGCGTGAACAGTCTACTGTTAGCTTTAATGATGCTCTCGATGCATTAATTGCCCAGGTACCTGATATCGACATCAAATTAAATTTAGATGAGGACATCAAAATTACCGATGTCGCTGTTACTGAAGCACTGTTCAGAAGCATTCAAGAAGCCATAACCAATACATTGAAACATTCGAAAGCAACAGAAATATCTATTTCATTGTCTAAAGTGGATCAAAACTTAAGGCTGATCATCAAAGACAACGGTAAGGCAAAACACACCATCATTGAAGGAAATGGCCTGCTAGGAATGCAAGAACGTGTGCAAAACGTTCAAGGACAGGTACAACTTGACTCAACTGATGGCTTTTCGATCACCATCAACATCCCATATAAGGAAGAACTATGAGCGACGCAGGAAAACAAACCATTAATGTGATGCTGGTAGATGACCAGAACCTTGTAAGACAAGGCATAAAATCCCTCTTAAAATTGGCCGGACACATAAATATTGTCGGCGAAGCATCCGACGGGCAAGAAGCCATCGAAACGGTTGAACAACTAGCACCCGATGTCATTCTTATGGATATAAGAATGCCTCGATTGGATGGCATTGAAGCGTTGAAAGCACTTAAAGAGCAGGGTAATGAAACCCCTGTAATTATATTAACAACTTTTGATGATCATGAATTAGTGTTGAACGGTATTAGAGCCGGTGCACGAGGTTTCTTACTTAAAGATGTTTCACTTGAAAGCCTTGTTGAAGCAATAGACGCGGTAAGCCGAGGCGAAACGTTAATTCAACCGGCCGTGACTGAACGCGTTATTAAAGGTTTTACTGAGCTTCAAAGTAATGGCGAAAGCAAAGTTGAAAAAGAGCCCGTACAAGACCCGCTGACTTCTAGGGAAATTGAAATTTTAAGGCTCATGGCAGGAGGGTATTCAAACAAGGAAATATCTAGAGCCATTTTTAAATCTGAAGGCACTATCAAGAACCATGTTTCTAATATTTTAGCGAAACTGGGCGTCAGAGATCGTACTCGCGCGGTACTTAAAGCGTTAGAATTAGGGGTAATTTAATTTTGAATCCATTGATGAAAGCGCTGGCATTTATCAGGCTATGAGTTTAAATTAAAGGCTACTATTAGCTACCGTGTAGATATATGGCTCGACCTAAGTATAAAATTAATCGCAAAGATTGGCACGACAGCCTAGATTGGCTGTCTTACCAATTAACTTTACCTAAATGGTTAGAGCAACCTAAACACTCTATCCACGATATGGGTATACCTGCCCTCAAAGAGTGTGTTGTTCAATGGCGAGAAGTTTCAAGCCCTTCTGATGAGCTTTGCGAGGCTGCACAAAAAATACTCGACAATGCACTAGAAGCCGAAGATTGGGCTCGACTAAGAAAAGCGCTTTCCGCTAAGAAACGGCGACGTAAAGACAAACGCTTAGATTCGGCACCGATAAATATCACGCTTACACCAGAAGCACACAAGATGTTGCTCGAGTTTAAAGAACTGACAGGCGAAGAAACAATCAGTAGCGCCATCATCGAAGGCTTACGTGCACCTATCCAATCATTAACTCATAGCAGTGCTGAAGCACGGTCAAAACAATTACGCGCGGTTTTAAAATCTTACCGTGCGTCTGAACTGGTGCGCATAGTCGGTGCTTATCTAGGTCGCAGTGATGAGCGTAAAAGCTTAGCGAATTCATGTAAGATTGCGTTTCAGCTGTTTCAGAAAAGACCCGATAAAACGAGCTTTCATATGATTCTTGATCGGTTTATTGAAGATATAGTTTGGAATGAAACGCACTTAAAGGCTTCGCTTTCTGAAATGAATTTAGGCGAATTGGAAGAAAGAATCGCCACTTTATGAATTAAAAGCCGCCGCACGCGGCTATTGAGCTAGATACCTGCTAAAATCCCTCAAATTACCGCAATATTTATCTAACTAAAGGTTTCTATGACAAATAACGATGTGCTCCGCAAAATCCGCTTTATTTATGATTTAAAAGACGACGCTATGATCAAAATATTTTCGCTGGGGGGGCTGAATGTCACCAGAGCTGAAGTGAGTGATTGGTTGAAAAGTGATAAAGATGAAGCTTATAAGGCACTAAAAGACCCAGCTTTAGCGCAGTTTTTAAACGGTTTTATTGTGAAGCTTCGTGGTAAAAAAGAGGGCGCTGAGCCTGTTGTTGAAACTAAGTTAAACAATAACATTGTGCTTAGAAAGCTTAAAATTGCACTTAATCTGCAAGCTGAAGATATACTCGCCACATTGCAATTAGCTGATTTTCGCTTGAGCAAATCTGAGTTAAGCGCATTCTTCCGCAAACCAGACCACCAACATTTTCGCCCGTGTAAAGATCAGGTGCTCAGGAATTTCCTTCAAGGCTTACAAAATAAGCATCGCCCTAAATAGGCGATGCAAGTTGAGGCAGGCTTATTCTTGATCTAATGAAGCATCACCTTCTTTGTAGAGTCTTAAATTGTGTGCGGCGTAGGCTACATTAAAAGCTTGTTGTTGAAACTTTTTTAGCCCTAGAGATGCAAAGTCTGTTTGTAATGGGTTGCGCTTCATCTGGTCTTTAATAACCGAAGGGCTAAATACCTCGACGGGCATATCGAGCAGCTGCAATGCGGCTTCCAGCTTAAAACTGGTGGCACTTCCTGCAAACTTACCTTTTTGCTCGCGCTTTATAATGGCGACGCGTTCAACTTTGTAATCTTCAAATAGTTTTTTGATCGAAAACTGAAAGTCTCGAATACTTTGAGTGTCTTCAGAGTTGGACACGGCGATTTGCCGCTGTCGACTGTCGGGCAGTTCAAAGGCCCCCATGTTATAACCCAAAATACACAAAACAGCTTCGCCGCCTTTCAGTTCAATACCACAAATTCTCATAATAACTCTATACAAGGTTTAAAAGGCTCATTATAGCCAGCCTTTTGGTTTATGTATCGAATCTTGTTAGTATTTTTCTTGTTTAACAAATTGGATATTTTGAATGATGAATAAAGTAGCCTTAGTTACTGGTGGTGGTCGTGGCATTGGCGCTGCAACGGCTTTGAGGTTAGCTAAAGATGGCTACAATATCGTAGTTAACTATGTTTCCAATCTAGAAGCAGCACAGAAAGTCGCCCAACAGGTCTTGGCAATGGGCAATCAAGCTTGGGTAGTGCAAGCCGATGTTGGTGTAGAATCCGATGTTAAACGCATGTATCAAGAAATAGACATAAACTGCGGCCGATTAGACGTGCTAGTAAACAATGCAGGTATTCTTTTTACGCAGAGCCCGGTGGTGTCACTCAACGCGGAAAGAATCAATAAGGTATTACAAACCAACGTTACCGGTCCTTTTTTGTGTTGCATTGAAGCAATCAAGCGAATGTCGACCGAGTATGGCCATGAAGGCGGGGTCATTGTGAACGTTTCTTCAGCGGCCTCAAGAATAGGGGCACCGAATGAATACGTAGATTACGCCGCATCCAAAGGGGCTTTAGATACCTTAACCATTGGGTTGTCATTGGAAGTAGCAAACCAAGGTATTCGTGTTAATTGCGTACGGCCAGGCTTGATCTACACCGAAATGCACGCCAGTGGTGGGGAGCCGGCACGAGTAGACCGTTTAAAGCAAAATCTACCGTTACAACGAGGTGGCCAGCCAGAAGAGGTTGCTGCAGCCATTGCATTTTTGGTCTCAGACGAATCAGCTTATACCACGGGTGCCTTTTTAGAAGTTTCTGGAGGCCGTTAATACCATTAAGACGCTTCTCTTAGCTGGGCAAAACATTCCGCGAAGCAACTAGCAACTGCCGATCGCGGTATATTGCGATGCCTAACCAAATCAATAGTGCTGTACCAATTATCAAGGGGTTATCGGTTGCTGCAATAATTTGCTCACCAAAAGAAACTGTGATGAACATTATGAATAGGTAGTAAGGTAGATTCAGTAAAGCCGAGGCAATTATCAGTTTTGCAGTGCCTTTTTGTAACCCCCAGTTAAAGGTAAAAATGGCTAAACCACTGGAATGAATCATCGCTGGTAGTAGCGTTTTAAAAGACATAGGCTTGGTGATGCGTTCATTAGAATAATAACGGCCTATTGCATAGTTAACGCTAGAGCCAAGAGTTACTGCAATGACCATGGCGGCCGTCAGCAATATGATATCGGTAAACGTTGGACCTGAAAGTATCACTAAGATAGCCGCGATATACTGACCAGGAAAGTAGAGACTTATAACAATAAGTGCCTCTAAGAATATACAAAACACAACCAACCAAAACCATTGATCACCTATACCGTCTCTTAACGATTGCAAGAGCTCGAGCCCGGTGGGAATCCAGCCTTGTGATATCGCCAATGTCATAAACAGAAAAATAGAAAGGATGGCGGTTGGTAATTTAGTGTATTTCATAGTGTGAACATTCTAAGTAGTAGTGACCATTGTACGCGCCTGCTGTAAAAATGGATGTGCAGAAACACTCTTATTTTTGTAAATCAAAGCCGAAACAAGTTAAAAGCCATGGCTCGTTCCATACCAAAGGCCAGCCAAAGTCCGTTTATTCGGTTTCTAGTAGGGCAGAACTGGCGTGGCTAGTTGAACAGTTTACACGCTTAAACTTTGCTTATGTTCAATTTAACGAAATGGTCATCCCGTTTGAAACAAAAGCTTCTGAGAAGGTGCGGAATAAACAACTACCCCTTTATCCTTGTTTGTTCACTACAATTTAGAACACTAAATATTCCAAAGTAAAATATTCTCTAGAACGCCTATAAATAGGGTATTCAAGACATTTTTAAGGTTAGATATCAAAGTATAAACCATCAAAACTACGCCGTTTATTCCAAAACAAACTTGTGTACTCTATAAAATATCCGTTATCATTCTTTTTATATTGAACGTTCAATTAATAAAAAATGAACTTTGACGGAGCACTGATGCCTAAAGTTGGAATGAAACCACTGCGAGAAAGCCAGCTAATAGAAGCCACGCTTTTATCGGTAGAGCAGTATGGTTTTAATAAGACCACCATTAATTCGATTGCTAAAATCGCTGGCGTCTCAACAGGCATCATTAATCATTATTTCGGCGGTAAACAGGGGTTATTAGAAGCCACAGTTCGCTTTTTATTGCAGTCACTTCACGATGAACTCATGAAAGAGCTTCGCAAAATAGATAATAAAGACCCTGTAAAGCGCTTAGAAGCCATCGTAAAAGCAAATTTCGCTCAGGTTCAAACGGCCGATAAAAGCTCAAAAACTTGGCTGGCTTTCTGGACTCAAGCGATGCATGACGAACAATTCTCGGCTTTACAGCAAGTTAACGAACGACGCTTATTATCGAACTTACGTTACTCGTTTAAACAGTTACTGCCCAGTGACCAGGTTGAACAGGCGGCACAAACGACCGCTGCATTGATTGATGGGCTTTGGCTAAGAAGAGCACTGAGTAAACAGCCTATCTCTATCGAAGCCTCCGCAGATTATTGTATTAAATATATTCATTCTCTTATTAATCCCCAGCTATTACAGACCGATGAGGTTGCAAACGCATGAGCACTACCACTTACCAATCCTTTATTGCTGGCCAATATGTAAGCAGTAACAGTAACGAAACCTTTGATGTGATTAACCCTGCTACTGGGTGCGTTGTATATTCTGTTGAACAGGCGAGCCCTGAGCTAGTAGAAGAAGCGGTTCGCAGCGCTCAAGAAGGTTTTAAAGTTTGGTCAGCCATGACAGGCATGGAGCGATCGAGAATTTTATTAAAAGCGGTGGCGTTATTACGCGAGCGCAATGATGAACTAGCCAAAATTGAAGTCATTGATACGGGTAAACCATGGCAAGAAGCCAGTGTGGTAGACGTAGTGACGGGCGCAGATTCAATTGAGTTTTTTGCTGGTTTAGCACCGGCTATTGAGGGAAATCAGCAAGATTTAGGCGGTGATTTTTATTATACCCGTCGCGAGCCTCTAGGCGTTTGTGCGGGAATTGGCGCATGGAACTATCCATTACAAATTGCATGCTGGAAAGCCGCACCTGCATTGGCAGCCGGTAACGCTATGGTGTTTAAGCCATCAGAAGAAACACCCTTAGGTGCCTTAAAGTTAGCCGAAATATTCTATGAAGCGGGTTTACCGGCAGGGGTGTTTAATGTGGTTCAAGGTGATCACCGTGTAGGTGAGTTACTTACGTATCATCAACACATTGCCAAGGTGTCGTTTACAGGTGAAGTAGGTACGGGTAAGAAAGTAATGGCCGCCGCGTCTAGCACACTAAAAGACGTGACCATGGAGTTAGGTGGTAAATCGCCTTTGATTGTTTTTGAAGATGCCGATATAGACGAAGCGGTTTCTGCTGCAATGCTTGGAAACTTTTATACCCAAGGTGAAATTTGCACCAACGGTACCCGTGTATTTGTACACGAATCTATTCAAGAAAAATTCTTAAAGGTACTCGTTGGGCGAATCGAAAAGAACATTGTTGCCGGCAACCCGATGAATGCCGATGTTAACTTTGGCGCACTTATTTCTAAAAAGCATCAAGCGCTTGTGTTGGAATACATCGAAAAAGGTAAAGCAGAAGGCGCTCAATTAGCATGCGGCGGAAGTGCTCTAGCGCCAGAAGATGCACCTAATGGTTACTTTGTAGCCCCCACCGTATTTACTCAATGCACCGATGACATGACGATCGTTCGTGAAGAAATATTTGGTCCGGTTATGTCGGTCTTAAGTTTTAGCACTGAAGAAGAAGTGATTAATCGTGCAAATGATACCCAGCTTGGGTTAGCCGCCGGTGTATTCACGCAAAACATTCAGCGTGCTCACCGAGTCATTCATCAAATTCAAGCGGGCATTTGTTGGATTAATGCCTACGGCAATAGCCCAGCTGAAATGCCAGTTGGCGGATACAAGCAATCGGGCATTGGGCGTGAAAATGGCCTATCAACGCTGAATCATTACACGCAGCAAAAAGCGGTATATGTCGGCATGAACAAAATTGACAGCCCATTTTGAAGGAGCCAACACAATGACAAATGAATTTGATTTCATCATCGTTGGTGCTGGGTCTGCTGGTTGCGTACTGGCAAACCGACTTTCGGAAGACCCAAATAATAAGGTACTGGTGGTAGAAACCGGTGGCAGTGATAAAAGTATTTTTATCCAAATGCCAACAGCGTTGTCTATACCGATGAATACTGAAAAATACGCATGGCAATTTGAAACCGATGCCGAGCCATACCTAGATAACCGAAAAATGCATTGCCCTCGTGGCAAGGTTTTGGGTGGCTCATCTTCTATTAACGGCATGGTCTATGTGCGCGGTCACGCGAAAGACTTTGACGAATGGGCGGAGCAGGGCGCGCATAATTGGGATTATCAACATTGCCTGCCTTACTTTAAAAAGGCTGAAACTTGGTCTTTTGGTGGTGATGAATACCGTGGAGACACAGGGCCTTTAGGCGTAAATAATGGCAATGAGATGAAAAACCCATTGTATATCGCCTTTATTAAAGCCGGAGAACAGGCCGGTTATGAATTCACTAAAGACTATAATGGCGCCCAGCAAGAAGGCTTTGGTGCCATGCACATGACCGTTAAAAATGGTCGTCGCTGGTCTACGGCCAATGCCTATTTACGCCCTGCAATGCAACGTAAGAATTTAACCGTGGTAACACATGCTTTAGTAAAAAAGGTTATTATTGAAGGCAAAATAGCCACTGGGATCGAATACGAACACAAGGGTACGACCAAAACAGCGTTGGCTGCAAAAGAAACCATACTCAGTGCAGGTTCAATTGGGTCTCCGCATATTTTGCAGTTATCAGGTATTGGCAATGCCGATGTTTTAAATAAAGCGGGTATTGAAGTAAAGCATGAACTTAACGGCGTTGGTGAAAACTTACAAGATCATCTTGAGTTCTATTTTCAGTTTAAGTGCAAACAGCCTATTACGTTAAATGGAAAATTAGACCTGTTTAATAAAGGTCTTATTGGGGCTCAATGGTTTTTCACTAAAACTGGTTTAGGTGCCACAAATCACTTTGAAAGCTGCGGTTTTATTCGCTCTAAAGCTGGTGTCGAATGGCCCGATTTGCAGTACCACTTTTTACCAGCCGCTATGCGCTATGATGGCCGAGCAGCCTTTGATGGTCATGGTTTTCAAGTTCATATTGGTCACAACAAGCCTAAAAGCCGTGGCCATGTACATGTGAAGAGTGCGGACCCAAAACAAGCACCTTCAATACAATTTAACTACTTGCAGCACGAAGATGATAGGGAAGGGTTTCGAGACTGTGTGCGTAAAACTCGAGAAATTATCGCGCAGCCAGCTTTTGATGAGTATCGCAATGGAGAAATTCAACCGGGCGAGCAAATTCAAAGCGATGAACAAATAGATGCCTTTGTTCGTGCAAATGTAGAAAGTGCTTATCACCCATCATGCTCGTGTAAAATGGGCGTGGATGACATGGCCGTGGTAGACCCTTCAACCAAAGTTCATGGCATTGAGCGATTGCGCGTTGTCGATTCTTCTATTTTCCCAACTATTCCCAATGGCAATTTGAATGCGCCAACCATTATGGTTGCTGAGCGTGCAGCCGACCTAATATTAAACGGCGACACTCTTCTAGCAGCACAAGTCGCAGTGAAAATGGACGAAAAATGGCAAACCCGTCAACGGCCAAATATAGCCATCAATAATTAGTTTCTACCTAAAAAGGCGGAGGTGAATATGCCTCCGCTGATCGTTCTGATTTGCATTAACGAGTTATGTAAGTCGGATAAAAATTAAGTGTCAAAAAGTAAGGAATAACAATGAAAGCAAAAATGATTCTACCTATTATAGCCGCCAGTGCAGCTATGTCAGTGCAAGCGAACCAATGTGAAACTGTTCGATTCTCTGATGTAGGTTGGACCGATATTACCGCAACGACAGCAATTGCCTCGACCGTTTTAGAAGGTATGGGTTATAAAACCGACACGCAATTGTTATCGGTACCGGTAACTTATAAGTCGTTAGAAAATGGCGATATTGACGTGTTTCTAGGGAACTGGATGCCAACTATGGAAGGCGATATTAAGCCTTACCGTGAAGCGGGCACCGTTGAAACCATTCATAAAAATCTGTCAGGCGCAAAATATACGTTAGCGGTTCCGCAATATGTTTACGATGCTGGCGTGAAAGATTTTAGCGACATTGCTAAGTATGCCGATAAATTCGACAGTGAAATCTTCGGAATCGAGCCTGGTAATGATGGTAATCGTTTAATTCAATCTATGATTGATCAAAACGCATTTGGCTTAAAAGATTTTGAAGTCGTTGAATCGAGTGAAGCGGGCATGTTGTCTCAAGTTAAGCGTGCGACAAAACGTAATAACTGGGTTGTATTCTTAGGTTGGGAGCCACACCCAATGAACGCAAACTTTGACCTTGCGTACCTAAGCGGCGGTGACGATTTCTTTGGACCTGATTTTGGCGGTGCCAGTGTTTATACCAACGTTCGTAAAGGCTACACCCAAGAGTGCGCTAACGTTGGCAAATTACTGACTAACTTAACCTTCACGCTTTCAGCTGAAAACGAAGTAATGGCGAGTATTTTGAATGATGGTCAAAAGCCAAACGTAGCCGCTAAAAACTGGTTACAAGCAAATGAGTCTGTATTAGTAGATTGGTTAGACGGCGTAAGTACCCTAGATGGTAAGCCAGCGCTTGCAGAAGTAAAAGCACACATCGCAAAATAACTGCCCTTGATTTAGGTTGGCCACCTAGCCAACCTAGCAACGTTTCACAAACAAAGAATAGTAAATAATGAGTTTTATTACTGAAAACAAATTGCCTATTGGTCATTGGGCAGAATACTTAATGGATGGTTTGATTAATATCAGCGGTTCATTTTTTGACGCAATTTCACTGGTTTTAGACACGATGATAGAAGGCTTAGTTGATGGTTTATCCATGCTACCGCCTTGGCTATTTATTGGCATTGTTGCGGGGTTAGTATACTGGCGACAGCGCAATAAAGGCGTCACTCTGTTCTTTATTTTAGCCTTACTGTTAATTTGGAATTTGGGCTATTGGGAAGAATCAATCGAGACTTTTTCATTGATTGTTTATGCAACCACCTTATGCGTGTTGATTGGCGTGCCCATTGGCATTGCTGCAGCTCATAGACCTTGGTTATTTAGAACATTACGCCCGATTCTAGATTTAATGCAAACCATTCCGCCTTTTGTTTATTTAATTCCTGCCTTAACTCTATTTGGCTTGGGTGTAGTGCCGGGTTTAATTTCAACCATCGTGTTTGCTATTGCTGCTCCGATTCGTCTGACGTATTTGGGCATTTCAGAAGTACCGAAAGAGTTGCTAGAAGCCGGGCGTGCCTTCGGTTGTACCAACCGAAACTTACTATTAAAAGTTGAGATTCCTGCGGCCATTTCTAGCATTCGAGCCGGTATTACACAATGTATTATGTTGAGCTTATCGATGGTGGTTATTTCGGCCTTAGTAGGGGCTGATGGCTTAGGGAAGCCAGTAGTACGTGCGTTAAATACGGTGGATATTGCAACGGGTTTCGAAGCAGGGCTGGCCATTGTATTAGTGGCAATCATGTTAGACCGACTCTTTAAAACCAAATAAAGGCAGAACATAATGATTGAATTTAAAAATGTTGATGTTGTCTTTGGCAAGCAACCTGAACGCGCACTACCATTGATGGACAGCGGACAATCTATTCAGCAAATTCAAGAATCTACTGGTTTAACGGCGGCAGTTAGAAACGTTAGCTTGAGTGTCGGTAAAGGTGAAATTTGCGTCCTTATGGGTTTATCGGGCTCAGGCAAATCCAGTTTATTAAGAACTGCGAACGGCTTAAACTCGGTTGCACGTGGTCAAGTGTTTATTGAAACAGAAAACGGCAAACAAAACTTCCACGAGCTCAATGAAGAAGATAAACGAAACGCTCGCATGAACCGAATCACTATGGTGTTTCAAAAGTTTGCACTTATGCCTTGGCTAACCGTTGCAGAAAATGTTGGCTTTGGTTTGGAGCAAAAAGGGCTAGACAAAGCTACGGTTAAAGCCAAAGCATTAGAACAGCTAGAGCTAGTAGGGCTAGCAGAGTGGGCTGATAGCAAGCCGCATCAGCTTTCTGGCGGTATGCAGCAACGCGTAGGTTTGGCTCGTGCCTTTGCAATGGAAACCGACATTATATTAATGGACGAACCATTTTCAGCATTAGACCCGCTTATTCGAACTCAACTGCAAGATGAATTGCTTCGATTACAAGAAAAACTCAATAAGACGGTTATTTTTGTGAGCCACGATTTAGACGAAGCCCTAAAACTGGGTAACCACATCGCCATCATGAAAGACGGTGAAGTAGTGCAACACGATACACCAGAAAACATTGTGATGAAGCCGGCTACCGATTATGTACGCGACTTTGTAGCCCACATCAACCCTGTAAACGTGGTAAATGCCCAGTCTTTAATGCGACCCATGGCCGACATAAAACAAGAAAATGATGAATACTGCCTAAGCCAGCGTGATGACGTTTGGCTATCCATGGCTGATAATCTTTCCGATGCCTTTATTCGTTATGGTGATCAAAAAACACCGGTTAAATACTGGCAAATTAGCGATGAACAAAGTATAGAAGGGCTAGATAAATCGGCTGTATTAATAGTACCGCTCGATACTAAAATGCAAGACGTAATGGCATTGAGATACCAAAGCGGGCACGCCGTACTGGTAGAATCGCAAGGTGAACTTGTGGGTTATATTGGTGATCGTGAAATATACCATGCCATGCTCGGTAAATTAATGGACGCCAACGACTAATTGCATTATTCACACTAAAAGCCACCAATTAAGGTGGCTTTTTTATTTTAAGTATTTAAATAGGACAGCATACAAAATGCTTAAGAGCAGTTTAGTTTGGCTATTTTATTTTACTTATATGGTAAAAAATTCTGGGATATTAAGTAATGCATTGCCATCTGAGGTAAGTAACATTGTACGATTACTTCGGTTGATCAGTTTAAGAGCGGTTTATTCTTCTAAGGTTTTAATCGCAATGCTCAGGGCAGGTAGGACTATCCCTAAATTTTGATAGAAACTATAAAATATATCTTTTCAAAAGTTTTTAGTAAGGTGGCTCTAACAAATAAACTAAAGCAATAGGAATTAAACATGCCTCGCACCCACTTCGATTGGAAAGACCCATTCTTGATTAATAGCCAAATTACAAATGACGAGCTTATGATCATGGAAGCCGCGCGCGATTATTGTCAGGGCGAGCTATTACCTAGAGCACAAATGGCCAACCGTGAAGAGCATTTCGATGCCAACATTATGAAAGAGTTAGGCGCATTAGGTATGTTAGGTGCAACTTTGCCAGCGCAATATGGTGGTGCCGATGCCACTTACGTCGCTTATGGCTTGATCGCCCGAGAAGTAGAGCGGGTAGATAGCGGTTACCGCTCTGTTATGAGTGTTCAATCTTCCCTAGTTATGCACCCCATTTATGACTACGGCAGTGAAGAACAGCGCATGAAGTATCTCCCAAAATTAGCGAGCGGAGAATTTGTAGGTTGCTTTGGCTTAACCGAGCCCGATGCTGGTTCTGACCCTGCAAGCATGCGAGCTAAAGCCGTTAAGACCGACAATGGCTACATTTTAAACGGTGCAAAGATGTGGATCACGAATTCGCCCATTGCCGATGTATTCGTTGTTTGGGCCAAACTAGAGGATGAGATTCGCGGATTTATACTTGAGCGCGATATGAATGGTTTAAGCACACCTAAAATTGAGGGCAAATTTAGTTTGAGAGCCTCAACAACGGGTGAAATTGTCATGGAAGACGTATTTGTGCCTGAAGCCAATATATTTCCTAAAGTTACTGGATTAAAAGGTCCGTTTGGTTGTTTAAATAAAGCTCGCTACGGCATTGCATGGGGCTCAATGGGCGCCGCTGAAGCTTGCTGGCATGCGGCACAATCGTATGTCATGGAACGTGTTCAGTTTGGAAAACCATTAGCCGCTACACAGCTGATTCAAAAGAAATTGGCCGACATGCAAACTGAGATTAGCTTAGGATTGCAAGGTGCATTACGCATGGGTCAATTAATGGACAACGGTGCTTGCCCAGTCGAACTCATTTCACTCATGAAACGTAATAACACAGGTAAAGCATTGGATATCGCACGAGTCGCTCGTGATATGCACGGCGGAAACGGAATCAGTGATGAATACGGCGTTATACGTCATGTAATGAACCTAGAAGCTGTGAATACCTACGAGGGTACGCACGATGTACATGCGCTTATTCTCGGGCGTGCACAAACGGGTCTTCAGGCGTTTTTCTAATGGTTGAGTCTATCGCAAAGTCGGCGTTAGCTGGCATTAAAGTATTGGATCTAAATTGCTGGTTGACTATGCTCTTAGCAATACCGCCAGCTGATCGACTAGCTCAGCCCAGTCAGAATCTTCATTAATCGATTCTTTTAAAAAACTGGCCTGATTAGGCTTCCAAAAAGGCGCTTTTTCTATTGCAACGCCAGCATCGAGTCTATGAGTAGAAACGAAACGTTCAATATCTTCATTTGAAGCCGAAAGACCTAATTGCTCAAATAGTGATGCCATGTGGCTGTGATCCGTGGTATCCATTTTTGCTCCTCTTTAAGATTGTAGCAGGTCGACTTAGTGTAGTAGTTTGCTAGCAATTATGCAGATTCCATTTAAATAGATAGTAATAGTGCAGCTTATACTTTCCTTTCCTTACCACTCTCTGCTCTCTTTTTGTTTTCTGACTGCACGTATACAGTATCTGTTGTGGCCATGCTCGAGTGCCCTAAATCGTCCGATAAATCTTTCATGTCACGGCCACGCTCAATCTCCATGCTAGCGCCTGTATGCCTTAGCCAATGCGTAGAGGATTCTTTTAGTTGTTGCGATTCCTCCACACCTTTTTCTTTGACCATTTTGTCATGAGCGATATCGAACAGTTCTTGTATTAACCGTGTTAACTGACGAGAAGTTGGGCTGCCAGGGCCGCGTAGTTTAAATATAATAGGCGAGGGCTCATTGGGTGAGGGCAGTGATGGTAAACTTTGACTGGCTCGATAACGACGTAAATAGTCTAAATAGCTAGCAGGTACCGATACATCGCGTATTTTGCGCCCTTTTCCATAAACTTTTAGCCACCAATTACCGTCGTGATCTTTCCAAAAATCGCCCATAGTTGGGCTCCATTCATCCCGATCAGACAGTTCTGAAATACGTAAAAACAGAGTTTTTAATGTAATAATTAAAAATAAACTGCGTTCATAAAAAGCATCGTTATCGGCTAAATCTATTGCGGTTGTTAGCACATAAGCCCATTGATCTTCAGATAAGCGCTTTATTTTCTTAACCTGAGCGTCTTTGATGAAATACCGGCAGTCTTTTTTGGCTAATGGCACTGGGTTGCCTATAAGGTATTCTTCATCAATCAAATGCTTAAAAAAGGCATTATTTGCTGTAAATAAAGATGCGAGCGACTGTTGTGACGGACGGTATTTAGACTTATCGGCCTTTATTTTAGACGCTTTCGGAGTAGAAACCTTATAAGGCATCCATTTCTCGTTAACTAGGAATCTACCTTCAGATAGTACGAATCGATCGTAGTTGTTAAAAGCCATCCAATGTTTTGGCGGGCTCCAGAAAAAATCGATGTATTCGAGAATATCCGATTTCCTGAGTGATTCTAAAGGCGATTGCTTAACCAAAAAGCACCAAAGCAACAGCTTTTCAATTTCACTGCGAAAGCGCGTAAAGGTGTTTTTTGACTTATTGCGGTTGATGTAGGCTAAAAAATCAAAAGCTTGCTGCCAATCTTTAAGTTTCCAAGCTTCATTTAAAACAGGCTCAATATTTGGATAGTCACGCATATCAAATTGTTTAAAATCGTCTTGCTTAGGAAACAACGGCGTTGGGTTATCGATTTTCATAGGCATCAAGATCACTAATTGGTCTGTAAGCTATTCTAACGGGCATATTACCTTATGTCGAGTACTGAACAGTATCGGAAATAATAGCAGAGGTTAGATACCCTGTTTCAGTTACAAGCTAAGTACTTATGACAATTCAAGTTTTAAAACCTTTTCAAATGAAACCTATTTAGTTTAGCGCCTTAGACTCTTAAGCTTTTCCGACAATATCGGCTATGCCAGATAATGACAATGAACTTCGCATGGCCGCATCATTATGATTGCGAACTAAAATTGCAGGTATACCACATAGCTCAGCGCCTTCAACATCAGCCTTATAATTATCGCCAATCATCCATATTTTTGATTGCACATTAACTCTATCTTTTGCAGCTTCATAAATTGCTTTGTTTGGCTTCTCAAAACCTACGTTGGCGGAGGTTATTATTTCATCAAAATATTGAGTTAAATCCAATTTATGTACAAGTGACGGTAATTCTGGAACATGGTTGCTTAGTATTATTTGCTTCCAACCCAATTCAGTCAGTTTTAAAAGACAACCCTTTACATCATCATAAACCGTCCAGTATTCTGGGTTAAGGTACTCATCCTTAACTAAGCCAGATAATTTTTTTGCGTCATTCGATGCTAATCCCACATTTATATGAGCACTGCTAAATACTCGTTGCATTTCAGCCCACCAATCATCAGCGCTTCGACTACCGTAATTCTTTAGTGGCTCATGCCAAGGAAATCAATTTTTTAGATGCGGCCGAATATCGTCTATTTTTATTTCAGATTCAGGGAAATATCTTTGAACTAAGTTTACTAACGCGCCAGACCACATTCCTTGTCGGCTCGCTAAAGTGCCGTCAAAATCCCAAAATATCACACTCATTAAATTCCCCTTTTGCATTGTATAGCTTTTATAATATGGGTTAAAAACAAACCATACAAACATTATCAGACTGCTCATAGCGCCTTACAAAATCCTCCACTTTCTTACAGTTTTTCCCTAATCGACATTGTTTTTAATGGTCAAAGTGAATAGCATTCTGGCGATTTAATTTAGACAACAACAATAAGGAAACAAAATGGAAGCATTTATTTCTACGCTCAATGGGTTTATTTGGAGCGAAGCTCTTATATACCTTTGCCTAGGCGCAGGCTTATTCTATTCAATATTAACGCGTTTTGGTCAGGTTCGGCATTTTAAAGAAATGTGGAAGCTGCTGCTAAATGGCAATACGTCTGAAAAAGGTATTTCTTCTTTCCAGGCGTTGGCGGTTTCTCTATCGGGTCGCGTAGGTGTTGGTAACATTGCCGGTGTGGCCGCGGCCATTGGCTTTGGTGGTCCTGGTGCTATTTTTTGGATGTGGGTCGTTGCCTTTTTAGGGGCCAGTACGGCTTATGTTGAATCGACTTTAGGTCAGCTATATAAAGTTGAAGAAGAAGGTGAATACCGCGGCGGCCCTGCCTATTATTTTGAGCGTTGCTTAGGCTGGCGTTGGTTAGGGGTTGTTTTTGCAATCTCTGCAATTATAGCTTGCGGAATTTTTCTACCCGGCGTTCAAGCCAATGCAGTTGGTAACGCTGTTACGCAAATATTTGGTGGTGGCAATATTGTTTCTACTGCTTTTGGCGATGTTGGATCGCATAAGCTAGTGGCTTTGGCGATTATTTTACTGGTATTGGGTTTCATTATATTTGGTGGCATTAAGCGCATTGCTTCATTTACGCAAGTCGTTGTTCCTTTTATGGCACTAGGCTACATCATCATGGCCTTGATCATTGTATTCTTAAACTTCGATAAAGTGCCTGGCATTTTTGCGTTAATATTCAGCGATGCTTTTTCTGCGCAAGCCGGTTTTGGTGCCGCCATTGGTTGGGGTGTTAAGCGTGGCATCTATTCTAATGAGGCAGGTCAAGGTACAGGGCCACATGCAGCCGCTGCAGCAGAGGTAGACCACCCTTCTCAGCAAGGTTTAGTTCAGGCATTTTCTGTTTACGTCGATACTCTTTTCGTATGTACTGCAACGGCATTAATGATTTTAATCACTCAGCAATACAACGTTGTTGGCACACTATCCGATGGCTCGTTCATTATTCAACATATTGATGCATCAACTGAAATTGGTTCAGCTGCCTTTACGCAAATGGCTTTATACAGTGTATTTGGGCAGTTTGGTCAAGTGTTCGTTGGCATCGCCTTATTTTTCTTTGCGTTTACGACGATTTTGGCTTACTACTACATTACCGAAACCAACGTTGTGTATTTGAATCGATTACTCAACAATCGTTTGCCTTCTATGGTTTTCAAATTCCTTATTATGTTTATGGTCGCTTACGGCACCGTTAACAGTGCCGGCTACATATGGAACTTAGGAGATGTTGGCGTTGGCTTAATGGCTTGGGTAAACATCGTCGGCATCTTAGTTATTTTCATGATGTATAAGCCAACTATGCGTTGCCTGAAAGATTACGAAGACCAGAAAAAAGCAGGCGGACCAATTACGTTTGACCCAGTAAAACTAGGCATTAAAAACGCAACTTTTTGGGAAAATCGATTAAAGCAAAAAGAAAAAGCTTAGTAGAAAACTATTCAGCCCACGGCCAACAATCGGAAGTGGGCATGTTTTTTTTCGCTCAACCTCATCATTTTTAACCTCCTCCTATCTTACGATATCTGTTTGTTATTTGAACAGCCATAGTATCAGAACCATGTTGAGCAGTCGTGGCCGTAGAGTGAGCCACTCTGATGACGACTAGCGAAAATTGGGGTCTCATGTCTACGTTATTAAAATAAAAATAACGAGGAGAGACAAATGAACTACCGACTCATGGGCTATTTAATGATCGCCCTATTTTCACTTTCCAGTGCAACCGTTGTTGCTGGAACTTTCTATTCTAGAACACTTTATCAACAATCTTATACAGCATCACAAACAAGACAATTTGAAGTGTATGTACCAACTGGAGCAACCAGCTCTGCACCTATGGTTATGGCTTTGCATGGCTGCAAACAAACGAATACCGATGTGAAAAACGATTGGGGGTTAGTCGATGCCGCCGACCAATATGGTTTTGTTTTAGTAATGCCATTTATTACGAGTTACGATGGGTTACGTAATGAAAATTGCTGGGGATTTTGGTTTGAAAATCACCGCCACGAAGGCTCTGGGGAAGCTGAAGACTTACATCAAATTGGGCTTTTAGTTGAACAAGAATTTAGTATTGACCCTAATCGCCGCTACATCACAGGGCTATCTTCAGGTGGTGCAATGGCCGAAGTAGCGGCCATTACTCATAACGAATATTGGGCGGCTTCAGCCTCGGTAGCAGGGTTACCATATGGAGAGGATGCAGCGTCTGTTTCTTTAAGTGGTCAATGCCCTGGTAACGCAACATTCCATTCAGTTGGAAGAGTTGCTAACGATATCAATCAGGAACTAGATGATGATTACCCTATTCCTATGATGGTTATTCAAAGTGAAAATGATTGTACTGTCGTTCAACCCGCTGGGCGAAACATTCGCGACAGTCATTTACTAGTCTTTGGTTCCGAAAACTTTAATTCCCCGAGTGAAACCCGAGCAAAAATAGAAAACTGTTCGCCGGTAAATGGCAGTAATGATTATGGTTGTGAGCACGAGTTCTTTACTCAAGATGGCAATGTTGGCTCACGCTCTATTGTAGAAACTGTTTTTTACAATGGTCCATTAAGTACACCAAACACGCAAGACACAAACCATGGTCACTATTGGATTGGCGGCCAAAACGGTAACAACGGCAAATGGTCTATTAAACTTGGACCAAGCATGCCGGATATAATTTGGGATTTCTTTAATCGCCACCCTAAACAGGCTGGCACGTCTGTTAACAAACCCATCATTACAATGAATGGCGCAAACCCTATGTTAATCGCTCTTGGCAATAGCTTTAACGATCCAGGTGCCACGGCTTATGATGCAGAAGATGGCAGTTTAGTTGTGCAATCTAGTTGTAACGTGAACACGGCCATAGTTGGCGATTACTACTGTAGTTATAGCGCAACAGATTCCGATAACTATACTGGTACAGCAACTCGTACTATTGAGGTTTACGACCCTAACGCTCCTACTGAAACATGCGCGGTGAGCAATTCATCACCCAGCGACCATATTCAAGCTGGTCGTGCTAATGCCGGCGGCTCATATAACTTAAGAGCTATCTCTACCGGTGACCAAAACGACATTGGCTTTGCATGGGATAGCTGGAGTACGGTGACGTTAACGGAGGGTGAACCTGGTTTATGGTATTTAATTGAGCCTGCGGCTTGCCATAGCACCCCACCACCACCAAGTTCATTTGAATGCCAACAATGGTATGGATCGAATTTGCAGCACTCTAATAATTCACGGGCGTATTATTCAATGGGTTACTACACCGTTGGAGGCAATGATTATTTAGGTGGTGTGTCGGGCTCTTATAGTTGGGTTGCAGAAACTTCTGATGGCATTTTTGAAGTGGGTCAATGCCCATAATATGGACTGACTGAAAGTAATAGCGGGCTTTAAGAAGCCCGCTTTTTTTATTATTAAACTTTATTAAATTTAAAATCTTCTAAAGATTTCAACAGATTCTTGCTTAAGCTGCTTAATGTCTCAGTAATAACACTCGAAGAATTGGCTTGTTTAGCGTTATCAGTCGCTACTTCTGCAATATCATTAATAATTTCTGAGAGCGATTGTAAAGATTGAATTTGCTCTTGTGCCGAAACGGTTGTCTCGCTAGACATCGCTTTAATATCGCTGACTGTTGTTCCAATACTGCTCATAACTTCGGCCGCTTCAGTTGCTTTTGTCACACTTTGCTCTGAAACGTCTTTGCTTTCGTTAATAGCTTTTACGGCCTTGCCAGTACTTACCGTCAAGGTATCGAGCGTAGATTCTATTTCTTGGGTAGACTGCTGTGTGCGCATGGCAAGTGTTCGAACTTCATCGGCAACAACGGCAAAGCCTCGGCCTTGCTCTCCAGCTCTTGCCGCTTCGATGGCAGCATTTAATGCAAGTAAATTAGTCTGATCGGCGATACCTTTAATTACACCCAAGATATTTTGAATGTTCTCAGTTTGAGCATTCAAGTTAGAAATAATATTAACCGCATCTTCGATTTTCTCAGCCAAGGCTTTAATCACCGTCGCCGTTGCGTGAATGATATGTTCACTTTTTTCTACTAACTCTGAAGCACTGTCACTTTGATCAATCGCGCGCGTTGCGTTGTGTTCAACCTGCTGAGATGCATACTCTACCTTTTGAAAGGTGGCTAGCACCGCTTCAATTTTCTCCGTTTGCTTCTCAGCACCTCTACGCCGATTGTCACCGTCGGCTTCCAGTAAGTTAGTGCTCTTGCCCAGCTCACTTGACAGCTCATTGATGTTAGAAAACATCTCTTTAAGCTTATTTTGCATTGTATTGATCGAGCGATTCACATCACTGATCTCATTTTTACCTTCAGACACAATTATGGGGCGCGTTAAATCACCTTGCGCCACATAATTGGTTTCTGTCACAATTTTTGCGAGGTCTTTTTTCATATTGCGTAGTATAAAAATAGACAATGCAATGGAAGATACAATAGTCGCCAAAGCCACGAGCAATACCCAGTTCATACGGGCTTTTTGAGTCTGAATGATATTCTCGGCTGAAACAGAAGTATACCGTTGGTAATGATCACCAATGCTTTGCATGCGTAAATCCATTAAGGATAACGAGGCATCAATTTCTTTCTGTGCACTTTTACGTGCACTAAAGCCCGCTTGATTGGCCCAACTGCTGTAAATCCCTTCGTAAGCCGCTACAAGCCGTTCGTAATCTTCTGAAAATAGACCTAGCTCACCACTAATTGAGGGTTCACCAACATCTGCCATGGTTTCGTCCCAATGCGCTATTTGCTGATCATTGAGCGATAACACAGTTGATTCAAGCTCTGCGAGTGCATTCCTCATTTGCAGTGCGGCTTCGTCTACTTCTTCAATCGTTGCAGCTCTAGCCGTGAATTGATTACCTACGGTAGCACTGACACTGTAGCTTTCCTCTACTATACGCCAAGATTTACTGCTATTTACCTCATATTGGCGGTAGATATTGTCCGCTGAGATGTTAGTAATAATTTGCTGAATACCCGCGACCATCAAAACGGATAAAAACCCCAATGCACATACTAATAAAACTACAAGTAACGATATTCTAAATGTTAAGGTCAAATTCCGCATGCAATACTCCGTTGTAGCACAATATTTGCTGTTTAATTGATTATAGACATTTTTCAAATATGTGGAGTTTTCTTTCAAACGCCAACATAGTTGATTACCGCCCTTATCTTATCGGCAGTTATTCTCAAAATGGACCGTACTCACACACTGCTATTTGTATTGATGTTTGGCGTATTTTTGTCGACCAACATCATTGTGCTTGTTCACCAATTAAGCCATGTAGAAGATCTTCATGAAGTCGAGATTATTGACTGTGAATCTTTTCATGCCGATACCACTTTGGCACTGATACCGTTTTCAAATGACTCTCATTACCCCGAATTTAAAGATGTCTTTTCGTCGCTTATCTACTCTCAAGGTGCACTTTTAAAGGGCAAATTTTATTCCCTAATCAGTGGCCCTTCTGATTATTCCTAGTTCAATCTACTTAAATTAAACAATTATGCACAAGCTATACCAATAAAGCGTAATTAGGGAAGCAAACTTACATACCCGTGATATGGGAAAACGATAACGGAAATTTGGAGCACGGCTCGCCTGCAGCAACAGAGCTTATTGAAGCATTAAAAGCACTTCAATTCGATACACTTATGACCCTGCCCACGTCAGTAAGCTTTTCAAGGTGGAGTATCAAGAATCTGATTTGGGGGCAGCGGATACACGCTCTACGGTGATAAAGTTGAACCCTATTACCAATAGGATACTATGACCCTACACTACACTTTTAAAGGTTTTAAAGAGTAATGCCTATGCCGGATATGATTGTTCCACTTAAAAACTTACCACCTATTCCAGCACTGCCAGATGGTTATACATTAGACATCGCCAAACCTTGGGATAGCCAAACCATTGTTGAATGGGTCGATGCGAATTTTTTACCTGAATGGTCAAATGAAGTATTGTGCGGACTTTCCGGCCACCCGGCTAAAGTTTCTCTTATTACTAAGAATAATTCTATAGTCGGATTTGCCGGTTTCGATTTAACATTCCCAAGCTTTTTCGGGCCCACCGGTGTGTTAGAGAGCGAGCGAGGCTTAGGTTTAGGTAAAATATTGCTAGTAGATGCGATGCATCGTTTAATGCAACGAGGCTATGTATATGCGTTTATCGGTTCGCCTGGGCCGGTAAATTTTTACCAAAAAATATTAGGTGGAATGCTTTTACCCGAATCATTTCCAGATGGCTACTCTACGCCTATCACTCCAAACCAATCAATGTAAAGCAAAATAATATATGACGCCTATAAGTAATTTAGGATTTCAAAGTGAGTTTGTAATCAGCCAACTCGAAGCGGATATCCTCGTAAAACCAGAGTACACAGTTTTAAAAACGGCCAGCAACCCGAGTTATTATTTTGGAAATTTATTAGCGTTAAGTGTTCCAATTAGCACTCATTCAAAAGAAGAATGGCTGAAAATATTCACTCATGAGTTTAAAGACATGCCTAAAGTAGAACATTTAACTTTCAGCTGGGTTAGAAATAATGAGAATGAGTTGGCTATTATTGAGTCTTTTACGAGTGCCGGTTTTGAATTTGAAGAAATGCACATTCTTGCGCTGAACAAATCAGCTTTTAAAGAGCCTATAAAACTAAATCAAACCCCTGTTTATCGCGCATTAACTTCGCAGGAAGATTGGGAGCAATGGATTCAGTTATCAATAGCAGATCAACAAGGTGATTATTCTGAAGAAGGCTTGAAAACCTACTTAACACGAAAAGCAAAAAATTATAATCAACTAGAAAAGGCACAGCTAGGAAACTATTTAGGAGCCTTTGTGAACAACCAATTAATTGGTTATGCCGGTTTATACCATAAAGATGCACTAGGTCGTTTCCAAAATGTACACGTGATACCTGAGTATCAGAACCAAAAAATCGCCTCTACTTTATTAACATTACTTATACAAAATGCCCCTAGCTCTCTACAATCATTGGTTATTGTGGCCGATGAGCATTACCACGCAACGGCGTTGTATCAAAGCTTAGGGTTTTCTATTGTCGAACGTGAATGTTCATTGTGCTGGTGGCCAGAGTCCCACCGCAAAACGGCGGTTTAAAAGTAAAAACTAGGCTATCGCTAATGCTTCATGATAATGACGCCGGCACATAGATACGTATTTTTCATTGCCGCCAATTTGTACTTGCGCACCATGAGCCAATGCTTTGCCTTGTTCATCCATTCTTACAACCATGATGGCTTTTCGGCCACAGTGGCAAACGGTTTTCAATTCAGTAAGCTTATCTGCAATTGCCAGAAGCCGTGCACTGCCGGTAAACAACTCACCTTGAAAATCAGTACGAATGCCGTAGCACAAAACAGGCGTGTTGTATTTGTCTACAATAACCGCCAGCTGATTTACCTGCTCTTTGGTTAAAAACTGTGCTTCATCGATAAATATACAATTAACTTTGGGTCCGTCTAAGTACCAAGTAACTAAATCAGTGCTTTCATTGAAGGTGTCGGCAGGCTTAGAAAGCCCTATTCTTGAAGAAATTGTAGCTTCACCAAAGCGATTATCTAATTGGGCCGTCAGTAACCGTGTGGTCATTCCACGCTCAAGATAATTATAGTCAGATTGCAAAAGTGCAGTTGATTTACCGGCATTCATCGCCGAATAATAAAAATAGAGTTGCGCCATAGAATGCCTAACATTGGTAATTTGCTTAAGGTCTGGTAATAATAGCCGCCAAACCCTTCAAGCCACAATGCCTAAGGACCCAAATGAAGATTATTTCTTTTAATATCAATGGCGTACGAGCCCGTTATCATCAATTAGCGGCCTTAAAAGCGCAACACGACCCCGACATTCTGTGCTTGCAAGAAATTAAGGTCCATAGCGACTTATACCCACATGAAGATGTGCAAGTAGCCAGTGGATTGGTTTCGCAAACTTGGGGGCAAAAGGCACACCATGGCGTTGCAACGCTTACTCGGACCCCAGTGGAGTATACTTGCGGCTACCCTACCGACTCCGAAGATGACCAGCGCAGACTTATTATCACCCAGCACCCATTAGTTAATGGCCAATTACTAACTGTTATTAACGGATATTTCCCACAAGGCGAAAGCAATAAACACGAAACCAAATGGCCAGCAAAGCGAAAATTTTACGCCGATTTACTTGCGTGGCTAAATACGAATGTTACACCAGATGATTTAGTCATTATTTTAGGCGATTTTAATATTGCACCAGTCGATAACGATATTGGCATTGGCGAAAAAAACGCCAAACGTTGGTTGCGTGAAGGTAAGTCTGCTTTTTTACCAGAAGAACGTGAATGGTTTGAACGCATTCGAGATTGGGGCTTTATCGATTCCTACCGTCACTTGTATCCCGAAGTTAACGATCGATTCAGTTGGTTTGATTACCGGTCTAAAGGTTTTGATGACAACCCAAAACGCGGACTTCGCATTGATCAAATCATGATCACAAAACCATTAGTACCATTAATTAAAGAAGCCGGGATAGATTACGATACTCGCGGTTTAGAAAAACCCAGCGACCATGCGCCCATTTGGCTGACGTTAGATATTGAACTTGCCTAAAATAAAAGGCTGCCCTTTTGGCAGCCCTTTTTAACGGCACAACATAGCGCTAAATTTTTTGCCAATTAAAGCCCTTATCAGCCAATACTTCAGCTTGTTCCCCATTAGTAATGACCGCATGAGAAGCATTATCACTCGTTAAGTATTTTCCGGCTAAATCAACGAGTTGTTGCTTATTAACATTCAACAATTGCTCACGATATTCACGTCTAAAGTCATCAGAACGAGCAAATAGTCTGTTTTGGTAAGCAATTTTTGCCTCTCCGGCCGGTGAACCAGGCTTATCCATCGAGCTTACTACGCCTAAAATAGATTCTTCTACTTTTTCAGACGTAAAATCTCCTTGGGCTAAC
Organism: Reinekea marina; assembly: GCF_030409715.1. Taxonomy (NCBI): domain Bacteria; kingdom Pseudomonadati; phylum Pseudomonadota; class Gammaproteobacteria; order Oceanospirillales; family Saccharospirillaceae; genus Reinekea; species Reinekea marina. The sequence goes on along the minus strand of NZ_JAUFQI010000001.1, from coordinate 2,102,400 downwards.
CACTCAATACTCGCATTAAAGTCTTTAAGCGTTTCCTCTAAACGAGGGTCTCGATATGAATAAAATCGGAAAACGCCATTGCTATTATCGTGTGATGCTCCTCCCCCGTATGCACCTCCTTGTTCACGGATAGTTCGATGCAAATAATTGTTTCTTAGCACACCAGCTAGCACCGTTAAAGGCGCAGAATCTTCGTGAGTCGGCGCAACTGTTTTAAAAGCGGCCGCACAAAAGTTAACTTGTGTAGAAGTACTCCAAACTATTTTTGAGTGGCTATTTACCTCTGCAGGCTGAACAGAAATACTGGGTTCTGCCGTTAATTTGAATTTACTTTGCAATAAATGCGCTTCAAGAACGGGTAATTCATCTTTTTCAGCAACTAACAGTGCATGTGGTGTTAAAGAAGAAAGCTTTTTATGCAGCGCATATAAACCTTGCAACCATTGTGTTAATTGCTCTGGAGATTGTTTCCATTGTTCAACCCATTGTTTTAGTCTAGCAATTGCAGGAAGACCCGAGCTGTTGTAAACAAAAGCACTGCCAACACTTTGTGCGCTCGATGCCGCTTGCATGGCTAAGCTATGCCCGCTGCCAGTAATACCCTGCGATCGACGCGAACTCATAAGCGTTAGGTAGTCTAATATTCGATCTACTTCATCAAAACGTGGCTCTAGCCAGTGACTTGCCATGATGTCTGTTAACTCATCCGCGTGTCGAACTAAACTTTTTCCTGAGAAAATCAAATAGCCATTGATGCTGTCTAAATCGGTCAGGCTCGGTTTATACATGCTGTAAAGATGAACACTGCCGGTGCGTGCAGCCTGCCAATTTTGCAAATCTAAATACGACTTATCACCCGAGCCTAGTTCAGTTAAAAGCGATGTATAAATAGGCAACAAAATTTGTTCTTCTTTGCTTAAAACAGGTAATGCCCAATAAAGTTGCTGGTAAGCAATGCCGTTCGTGCCTGCACCGTATTGAACAATAGGCATCTCTTTAATGGGTGCTAAAGTTTTCACATCAGGTTTTACATCGGCCAAGATTACTTTGGGTAATATGTCACCATCATCGGGTTGTTCTTGACGTACTTTCAATGCACTAGCTTGTTCAACAATTGCTTTCTTTTCTGCTTCCGTAAGACTATCTTCAATGGCTTCTAAACGCAGTCGTTCATTGTTTGTTTGTCGCTCAACGAGTTTAGCATCAGGGCGCATTGTTAACGTTACGCGATGCACATTCTGCAATAGCAACTTATTGACCAATTCAGGAATGTAATCAGGGCTCTTACTTTTAATTCTTAACTTTTCAAGTGCAGCATCTATATCTAAAGCATCCATCACACTGCCACCGTGCGTAGCGGCTCCAGTCAATGATAAAATAAGTTGTAAACCATAGGGATAACCATCACCGGTAATTTCACGTTGCGACAACTCAAGTTGGTGCAACATCGCATCAATACTTTCTTGTGGCACACCGTTTTCAGCTACTTCTTTTAAAGTATTTAAAACGAGCTGTTCAAAATCTTGCTGGTGTTTGGGTTCGCTGCCCTCTAGACCACATAAAAAGACCATTTCACGATTTGAATCATCTAGGCCACACAATGGGCTTGGGTTCGTACCAAATTCACACGTCTCTAACGCTTTTCTAAGCGGAGTTGCGCTGTTGTCGAACAATAAATCGCTTAATAAATGCGCTTCGAGTTGTGCGTATAGATCGGTGCTTTCACCTAATAACCAACCCATCGATAAATAAGTTTTGTTTTCAACACTGTCACCTTCAAAAGCATAGGCATCTTCAACTCTTAGTTCACGATTGAAACGCTTTTCTAAAGGTACAGAAAGCTTCTCATTTAAAGCATCGAATCTATTTAAGGCTTTTTCATCTATACGCTGCTGTATGTCTTCAGCAGAACGGTTTCCAAATGTAAAAAAGCTAGCATTAGATGGGTGATAATGAGTTTTATAGAAAGAGAGTAAATCATCGTATGTTAAATCTGGGATACACTCAGGATCACCACCACTGTTAAAGTGATAAGTATTGTTTGGAAATAAATAATGTTTTAAAGATTGGTATATCTGACTAACCGGTGAGCTCATGGCTCCTTTCATTTCGTTATACACAACACCTTTATACACTAATGGTGACTCTGTGTTTGTGGGTTCTTCGAACTCTAAACGATGCCCTTCTTGTAAAAAGTCTAGCTCATCTAGCCTAGAAAAAAATACAGCGTCCAAATACACATCTAAAAGGTTTTCGTAATCTTTTTTGTTTTCGCTGGCAAATGGATATGCTGTCCAGTCGCTACTGGTCATTGCATTCATAAATGTATTTAGAGAACGGCGTGTCATCATAAAAAATGGATCACGAACCGGGTACTTTTCTGAACCGCATAATGCCGTATGTTCTAAAATATGGGCGACACCGGAAGAGTCTTTTGGCATAGTGCGCAATGTCACCATAAATATATTTTCTTCGTGGTCACTGGCTAGGTGAAAGTGATCTGCGCCTGTTTTTTTATGACGATAATGTTCAAGGCGAACATTAAGTGATTCAACATAGTGAGATTTAACCGCCTCAAATGATGAATGGGGAGACATTGTTGCTGTCGTAACTTCTGATTTGGTCATTTATTATGCCTGTGCCTAAGATTTGGTCTATTTTTAATAGATAACGCTATAGCTTATGGCGCTAAAGGGGTTGAAAGCAAATTAAGTTTGGATATAACCCTTTAATATTATGGTTAAATCCGTAGAATACCGCCCCTTTCTCAGTTTTAGAGGTATATATGACGGAGTTTGTTCAAGGGCAACGTTGGCTTGTCGACAGTGAACCAGAACTTGGCTTAGGCATGGTGCAAAGCATCGAAGCCCGAGCTGTAACCCTCTTTTTCCCAGAACAAGAGTGTGAACGTCATTACTCACTGCAAGAAGCACCATTAACGCGTTTGGTGTTAGAAGCAGGAGACACCTTAGAGCACCGAGATGATGGCCAAATGACCATTACAGAGGTTCATGAGCTAAATGGCATCGTCATATATGAAGTAGATGGCGAACGCATGGTGCCTGAAACAGATCTGGCCGACACCGTTAAACGCAACAACCCAATTATGCGGCTAATTACCGGCCAAACCGATCACCCTAATTGGTTTTCCTTTCGTTCAACGTTAGATAAAGGTATCTCCACCATTTGGAATCAAAATTTAAATGGTTTACTGGGTACTCGATCAGACCTCTTACCTCACCAGCTTTATGTAGCCAAAAAAGCAACAGAACATACACACGTTCGTGCTCTCTTGGCAGATGAAGTAGGATTGGGGAAAACCATTGAAGCGGGCCTAATCATTAATCGCTTGTATCATCAGGGTTGCGCAAAAAGAATCTTAATTGCTGTGCCTGAAGCGCTTCAGGCGCAATGGCTTGTTGAACTGATTCGCCGGTTTTCAATTCATTGTGAACTTTACCAAGACATCGCTCACGATTTTGCCATGGGCCAGGTACACCTAGTTACTCATAAAGAGCTGCGCAATGAATTCACCATGGCACTTATCACCGAATTAGACTGGGACATGCTGGTGGTTGATGAGGCCCACCACTTAGAAAGCGAAAATGCGGACAATTCCAGCTTGCATTGGACTGAACTGGCTCACACCACCCCTCACCTATTATTAATGACGGCGACTCCAGAGCAATTAGGGCAACAAGCGCACTTTGGTCGCTTACAATTATTAGATGCTGGTCGTTTTACTAGCTTTGAAAAGTATCAAAGTGAAGAAGCCAACTTTTCAGCATTAACTAATATTGCTCGTGACCTCAATGCGGATCAAATTACAGATCGAACCATTAATGAGCTAAATGCACTGGGCGTTTCTTGGAACGATGACCCGCAAGAAGCGCTGTCAGCGTTGTTAGACAGACATGGTACCGGCCGAGTTGTTTATCGTAATACACGAAAAGGCGTCAAGGGGTTCCATGAGCGCGTTGCAGACTTTCAAGAATTTGAAAGCGAGACGGAACGTGAAAAAGCACTGTTTCAATTCCTTAAAGATCATCGTGGCGAAAAAGTGTTGCTTATTACTCAAACGATGGAAACAGCAAAAGAGCTCGCCCAGACGCTGTGGCATGTTCATGGCGTAGAAGCGACGGCCTTTCATGAAGGCTTAGACCTAATTGAACGAGACAGAGCCGCAGCACATTTTGCCGACGATGAAGATGGCGCACAAATTTTAGTATGCTCTGAAATCGGTGGTGAAGGCCGAAACTTTCAATTTTGCCATCATTTAGTACTGTGGGATTTACCCGACCACCCGGATGTTTTAGAGCAACGAATTGGCCGTTTAGATCGTATTGGCCAAAAACAAACCATCGAAATTCATATCATGGCCAATGCACAAAGCGATGATGCCATGAAGTACCGCTGGTACCATGATGCCCTGAATTGTTTAGAAGGCATGCAACCCGCCGCTGGTGCAGTGCATGATAAATACGCTCAAGAATGGTTTAGTAACCCGAGTGATGAATTACTAAAAGAAGTTGTCGTTGAAATTGAACAGCTTTCTCAAGAGCTTGAAAACGGTCGAGATATACTTCTTGAATTAAACTCATGTCGCCAGCCAGAAGCGAATGAGATTCGCCATGCAATCGAAGATTTAGAGTTTGAACACCCGCTTGATGTGGTTGAAATGGCCGCAAACCTGTTGAATCTACACTTTGAAGCCTTAGGTACGGGTATTTATGAGCTAATTCCATCGAGTAATATGCTCATACCTACTCTTCCTGGCATTCCAGAAGGCGGTGCTACAATCACTTTCCGACGCGATAAGGCGTTAGAGCGTGAAGATATTTTATTCATCTCTTGGGAACACCCTTTCATTCAAGGGTTACAAGATATCTTGTCTGGAACGGATATTGGCCAGGCGAGTATTGCCCTTTTGGAATCGGAGCAGGTTCCTGCTGGACAACTCCTTTTAGAAACTCAATGGTCGGTTGTATTACCAGAAAAGCACGTTCATGCGATGAAACCGCACTTAGATGAAGCTCTATATCGAACGCTAGTACTAGAAGGCGGCGACAAAGACTTAGCCTCTATTTTAACGGAAGACAGCTTGCAAGAGCAGGTTAAAACCTTACCAGTCAAGCTTGCTCGCAAAATGGTGCGTCAGGCGAAAGACCGTATTAACCCTCTTTATGACGCCAGTCAAAAGCACGCTAGGTTACGTTTTAACAACATATTGGAAAAGGCCAAGCAGTCTTCGTTTGAGTTTAATCGTGCACGATTAGAACGCATTGAATACCTAGCGAGTGTCAATCCGTTGGTAACAGCCGATGATGTTGAAAAACTGAAACAGCAAATCGCGATTGAAGCTGACGCTTGGGAGCATTGTGAATTTGCGACCAGCGGCGTACGAATGATTTTGTGCGCACCACCAGGGTCGCTCTAGAGCCTTACCACTTCTTTACGCCAAAAACTGGCGTTCTGTAACAATCTGGTTTAACTTAAATGTATCCCTTCTAAATATAAGAAGAAAATACATGAAGGAAACGATCGTTATAGAACGCCCAATGGATGGCGTCGCAAAAATTATATTTAATCGGCCTGAAATCGGAAACGCATATGATCATGAGTTTGTTTGCACACTGATTACGGCATTGGATGAAATTTCTTTAGACAGCAACGTTAAAATCTTATGGTTAACCGCCAATGGTCCCCACTTTTGCAGTGGACCAGATTCACGCTGGCTTCAGCATCGCCAGGAATCGGGGCGAGCTGAACATCAGCTCGATGCGGAGCACCTTTCGCGCTTATTTCATACTTTATATGATTTACCAATTCCAGTAATTGCAACGGTTCGTGGCAAAGCCAACGCCGATGCAATCGGCATATTGTGCTGCTGTGATATTGTTTTTGCGAGTGAAAAAAGCAGCTTTACCCTAAATGAAGTACATTTAGGGTTAGCGCCAGTACTGCAAAGCCCTTACCTAATAAGAACGCTCGGAGAACACGCAGCCCGCTACTACGCCTTAACAGGAGAAACTCTCGATGCCTACACGGCTACGCGTTTAGGTTTAGTCAATAAGCTGATGCCAGAGCAAGAGTTGGATTCCTATGCCGATATGATCATTAGAAATATGGTGAGGCTGGATGAAACCGTTTTAATTCAAACAAAATCGATGTTAACAGTCAGCTCAATTGAGCCTTTAGATGAGTCGTTGTTAGATACACTCATAGAAAGCTCAATAGACGTTCGTGAATCTGCTTTAAAACAGACTAAGTTTGAGCATTCACATTAAATGTTTGCTCTTGCTCTAAAGCCGCCGCTAAAAAAGGAATCAACTGGTTCATAATTTCTTCGATAGAAGACTTTGCGCCAGTATCGTTCTGCTCCATGCTTCTCAGCACTTCAATGCTAGACATTGTGAAAACTGAGGCACCAATGGCAAAGTGAATACGCCAGAATATTTCTCGACCACTTAATTCAGGGTGAGCCATTTTCAAGTAGCCGATAAACGCGGAATAAGATTGAGAATAATTTTCGAGTAAAAATTTACGTAAATGGCCTTGAGCTTGCGTATAAGCTAAGCCGAGTAAGCGCATAAATACAGACAATTTATTATAATTTTCGTTATTCTCGATGCCTGTTAACATCGTCTTTGCCAACACACCTAAAACATCGTGAAAAGAAGGCGATGGATTGTCTTTGACGACCACCTGTAACTCTTTATTAAGCTTCTCGGTAAACGGTGTTAGAAAACGAGCAAAAACGGCCTGAATTAAATCTTTCTTTGATCCAAAATGATAATTAACAGCGGCTAAATTCACTTTGGCGCGAGTAGTGATCATACGCAAAGAAGTCTCTGCAAAACCCTTTTCAGCAAACAATTGCTCGGCTGAGTCTAAAATTCGGGTGATGGTATCGGCTTGGGTCATAATTACTGCTCTTTCAATTCAAACGATCGTTTTAAACGACTAGAATAGGCTTTTTTAAAATGATTTGCAGCTATTTTCTTTGATTTGTGTAATTTTCACCCATCTTCCAACTATTTAAGTTAAATCAAACGTAAAAAGCATTGAAGTTAACAGCTGTTTCGACTAAAACTAGCCCAAGCTATTGAAATTAGAGGCATCAGCCCTCATAACAATAAACAAACATCCACACTGGAGGCTAGAAATGGCTCATATAGAACACAATGCAACGGTTCAACAAGAATCCGTTTTAGCAACAAACAAAGTTCTCAAAAACACCTACATGCTGTTATCTATGACATTGTTATTCAGTGCCGTAGCAGCGATGGCAGCGATGGCGCTAAATGTTCCTCGCGGAGCAGCACTTATCATGAGTTTAGCCGCAATTGGCATCGTATGGTTTGTATTGCCACGCACCTATAACAAGGCTTCAGGAATTGTTTGGGCATTTGCTTTCACAGGGCTATTAGGCGCATCTTTAGGCCCTATGCTCTCAATGTACCTAGCTTTGCCAAACGGAGCTTCTTATGTTGCTCAAGCATTAGGCGGAACTGCAATTATTACTTTTGGCTTATCATTTTATGCGTTAACCACAAAGAAAGACTTTAGCTTTTTAGGTGGTTTTATTATGGTTGGCGTACTGGTTTTAATTGTCGGCATGATCGCTAATCTGTTCTTTGGCAGTGCGTTAGGCAGCGTAATGATCTCTGGTGGCGTTGTTTTAGTCATGTCATTAGCCATTTTGTTTGATACCAGCCGAATCATTAACGGTGGCGAAACAAACTATATTCGCGCTACCGTTTCATTGTACTTAGATATTTATAATATTTTTGTCCATTTATTACACTTGATTGCCGTATTCTCTGGTAACGACTAGTAATATTGCTTCAATAAAAAAGGCTGCAATCGCGGCCTTTTTTGTACCTAAAATACGCCAACTCTACCCTCTTTAACTGCGAATTTGCTACCATAGAGCTATTACTAAAATAGTAGATATTATGCGAATTCAAATAAATGTATATTCAGCGCCTTGGAGCCATCAAGCATCGATAGATGCTTTGACGTTTGCTCAACAATGCCTCCAACAAGGCCATCAGCTTGCACGTGTTTTCTTCTTTTTTGATGGCGTTTACCATGGTCTATCAAATCAAAGCCCCGCCAGTGATGAATTCAACTTTTTGGCGCAATGGCAAGATATTCATAACCAAGGAGTTGAGCTACTGCTTTGCATTGCTGCGTCTGCGAATCGAGGCGTTTTGAATGCAGAAGAAACACAACGTTATATGCAATCTCACCCTTCATCGGCTGATTTTTTTCAACTGACTGGTCTAGGCCAATGGGCCACAGGGTTTCATGATTGCGATAAGCTAATTACCTTTAAATAGCGGGTATCGAATGAGTTTCAATTTAATATTAGTAACCAAACCACCCTACAGCAGCCGTACCGGGCATGAAACGCTGGAAGCCATAATGAGTTTAGCTCTCTTTGAAGTAAACCATAAAATTGTGTTTTTCGAGCAAGGGTTAACTTGGTTGACTAAGAATCAAAGCCCGAGCCATGCAAAATCAATAGAAAAACAACTCAATGCGTTGCCCATGTATGACAGCGATGAGCTGTATTTCGTTACCGAGCATAAGGAAGCTATTTTAGGCAACAATGAAACACTCTCATTAGTGGCTCCGGTTTCATTGCAGCAATTGACGACTTGGTTTCAAAACGCAAACCATGTTGAGGTGTTTTAATGACAACGGTTACACTTTCACTTCCTCCAAGCCCTTTTCAATTGGAGTTTTTAGCAAATTCACTCTCACCAACGGATGCCGTTATTGCTACCAGCAGCTCAATTTCATTGGTGTACACAGAAAAGCCCTTAAATACACAGGCTTTTGTGCGAGAGTGTGAATTACTACAAAGCGGTGGCCATGCGCATGACAGCTGGACAGTCATTACCGATGAGCAATGGGCTACCCACCTTATAACTGCAAACAAACACATCGCGTGGTAAACATGGCTTTAGAAGTAAATGAGCAAGGCTTTTTATTAGATGCGTCCGAGTGGACAGAAAGCTGGGCTGAACATATGGCGCAAAAACAAGGCTTACCGTTGGATGAAGTTGATTTTAGAATTATAAATGCCTTACGACAATTCTATTTTGATTTTGACCTTTCGCCGCCGATGCGACCTTTAGTCAAATTAATTAAAAATAACGTCCATAGCGACTATGGCAACAGCATTTGGCTGATGCAACGCTATGGAGAAAGCCCTGCTCGTGTCTTAGCCTTATTGGCTGGCCTACCAAAACCGAAGAATTGCTTATGAGTGATTCTGCTATGACACTTCCTGGTATCATAAGAATATTAGGACGAGGGAAAACTGGCTCTCGCGATTTAACGTTTGAAGAAGCGCACTTTGCCATGTCTGCTATTTTAGATGGCAAAATGGAAGATCTTCAATTAGGCGCTTTTTTAATGCTACTTCGCGTAAAAGAAGAAACGTCCTCTGAAATAGCGGGAATGGTTCAAGCCTGCCATGACGCCATTTCCATTCGCGATACCGTACAGGTCGATGTCACGTGGCCCGCTTATGCTGGCAAAAAAAGACAACCTTCTTGGTATTTATTAGCAGCTAAACTGCTGGCTCAAAATGGCGTTTCCGTATTAATGCACGGAGCTGGTCATCACACTGCAAATCGGCAATATGCACAGCAAGTATGTCAGCTGCTGAATTTGCCCTGTGCGACTTTAATAGAAAGTGCATCCAATCTAATTCAAGAACATAACTTTTGTTATATACCGCTAGAGGCTATGAACCCAACTCTTTCACGGTTAATCGACCTAAAACACACTCTAGGGCTAAGAAGCTGTGCGAATACACTGGTTCGCCATTTAACACCCTTCAAAACGAATCTAACATTGCAGGCGATGTTCCATCCGGCATATCAAAGCCTTCACCACGAAGTTGCTGAGAAGCTTTCGCAGAACAATAATATCGTTCTAAAAGGTGACGGCGGAGAATTTGAAGTTCGGCCTGATTCAGAGACTAGAATCGCTATTCAAGGTTATCACCCACTAGATAATGACTTTGTACCTAAATCACTTAAACGAAGATCTGTTCGCCCTGACGCGCCAACCTTTACGGCACTAATAGAATTATGGAACGACGACTCTAGCAACGCCTATGGCCTACAGGCCACAGTAGATACAGCAGCAATTATCTTGTCTAAACTTCAGTCTCTACCTTATGTAGACGCGCAAAAGCAAACTCATATCTGGTGGAAAAATCGGTACTAATGCTAAATCCTCTCACTATTCATAGATTTCAAAAAACATTTACCTAATCAAATTGACTTTATAATGTCATTGTGAAACTATCTAATTAGAGATATCTCATCTGCTGTATTTTCAGCATTTAATTTCTTCCCTAACAACAACCGTACAAAGCGTAGTCTTAATAGGTTGGCTAATAAGGAAATTTCATAACTTTCTAATTGCCCGTACTAATCTGACGGCTAAAACAGAAAATAGGAAAGTTATGCACAATTATTTGTTAAGCAACCTTAAAGCTAAGGTTATTGTCCTCACTGTAGCTGTTATATTAACGGCCTGTTCTGAAAACAGTTCTAAAAGTAACTCGAATAAATTACAGGTTGGTCAATTTAACGGCCAAGTTGGCGGCCTTCGCTATGTTACACCTAGCCTAGAAGGCATAACCGAAATTGGCAGCGGTGACTTTTCCTATAAAGAAGGTGAAACCATTAGTTTCTATCTTGGTGAGCTATATCTTGGATCTACTTTAGGACAAGTAACCATCACACCGTTTGACCTTGCTGGTATAGAAGCCCCCGTTGGTAATGAATTGCGGGCGACCATTGAGAATTTAGAAGAGAATACTGCAATGCAGCAAGTTATTGGCATTGCACGTTTATTGCAAACCATGGATCGCGATAACGATCTGAGCAATGGCATTGTTATTTCAAGCCAAATTTCCGCCTTGTTTAATGATGAAATAATTGATACCGAAGTATCATTTAATAACTTAATGTCGAGTTCAACAATTAACGAATTAATATTATTGGCAAATGACAGTGTCGGTTTCACTGAACCGCGTCAAATCCGCCCTGCTTGGCAAGCATTAAAAAACCTTTATGAAAGCCTGAATATTGAAACTCAGCTAATGGCAGTTTCATCTATAACTTCAAAGGAAGCACGAGATGGCGCCAAAGCGGTTACTTATCGTCATACATACGATGCGAATGGACAGCCTGTTTTAATAGAGCGAGACGAAACCGAAACGGGCTCATATCATAAGACATATAGCTATAACTATGATGAATACGGTAATGTTATTTATTCTGCGGAATATAATTCGTCTGACAATGTTAACCCATTTTATGTCAAAACCTACGCTTATGATTTCCTAGGTTTTAAAGCGAAAGAAAGCGAGTTTGAAACTGATGTTTTTGGAATGCCTGACATCGTTGGAGTATACGAAAATGACGTAAATGGTAACGTTGTAAGCTATAAACACTATGTAGGGGACATCAATGGAGACCCATACTTCATTGAAAAATTCCAATATGACTTAAACGGTAACGTTGTAGGTTACCAATATTACAAATGGGAAATCTACGGATTAGCCGATTGGATCGAAACTTTTGAATTCGATGAAAATAATAATTTAACTCTTCATACTATTATAGATGAAATCGAATCTGATGAATTTAAAGGTACATATGTTCAGGTATATTCGGGAAATAGTAGAACTACATTATTTACAGGCGTTGGCGATGGTTATTTCCTAAATTCCGAAGGATTTTATACCTATCAATACGATGCTGCGAATAACTTACTAAGTGAAAGTATTGATTATGGAAATGATGGCAATATTGATGAAGAATATATATACACCTATGACTCAAATAATAATTTAACGAGTAATATTATCGTTCAACCTAATCGCAATGAAAAAATATCCATTGCTTACACTTACAATCAATATGATCAATTATTGAGTCATTTTCATTCCTATATGAATCTGAGCAACGATGAAATTACAAGTTTTGAGAATAAGTCGTACGAATACGATGAAAATGGCAAACTCATCCTAGAAACCTGGGAATTTAATAACGCACTATCTAATAAGACTATTCAATACCATTATTCAAATGACAATGACCCATGGTGGAGCCTATTTAATACCCTGCTGCGTCATCAACGCGAACATTAAATAATGTCTAAATGGGCCTATTATTAGGCCCATTTTTATATTTTAACCCTCTATATGAGCCTCTAAAATTACTCTGTAGGACAGATGGAATATTTATGACTTTAAAATCATTTAGGCGTCAAAAACTAACAGCCTTCGCCCTCACTCTGCCACTTTTATTAACGGCATGTTTCGAAAGTAAATCTGATAATAGTTCTAGCTCTGGTGACGTTAAGCAAGGTCAGTTCATTGAAAGTGCCGTTGGCGGTTTACGTTACGTAACACCGTCACGAGAAGGCATTACGGCTATTGACAAGGGTACATTCGAATACCTTGAAGGTGAATCCGTCAGCTTTTATCTTGGTGAGTTACTACTTGGTCAAGTAGAAGGCAAAAACATTGTCTCACCGTTTGACCTAGTCGGCATAGAGCCATTAACGGGTGATGCATTATACCCTGCCCTGTTAAACACCGAACAACTCACACCTATGCAAAAAGTACTAGGCATTGCGACGCTATTGCAAACCTTAGATCGTGATAATAATCTGGAAAACGGTATTGATATACCGACACACATATCGGCCATGTTTACGGAGAATAGTTTAGATTTTACGGCAGACATTAAAAACCTTAAACACAGTCAAAATTTATCGAGCTATTAAATCGAGCTATGCAACGAATGGCTTTGATGGGCCTCGACAACTACGCCGGCCCTGGCAGGTCATGCAGCACTTATACTCAAGTCTCGACATTGACAGTGGTTTAAAAGTTCTGCGTAGTGTAAGTGTGAATAACGAAGATCAAGTTTACAATTTCACTTACAATACTCAAGGGCAGTTAATCAGTAAGGAATGGTATAGACTTCCATCAACAGACCCCGATGAAACGACTACATACGAGTACGATGACAACAATGGAAATCTAACCACCCTCTCAGTATTCAGTAGCACCGAGCCCGATCCGATTAATATAACGACCTTTTCTTACGATATCGCTGGAATCAAAACACAAGAAAGTCATTATTTTTACACCAGTGTAACTGAACCGCCTGAGGAGGTTATAAGCTTTGAATATAATGATCGCGGTGATGTAATTACACGAACTACATCTGATGGTAGTCCATATTTCAGTGAATCAAATTATATTCATACTTACACTGAACTTGGTCGAACCAGCATTGTTTCTCATTTTCCTAAAGTTAGTCCTGAAAGTTATAACGATGACCTTCACAGCTATTTATTTGATACTTTGGGCAATACCACTAGCTTATCAATCGACGACGATAACAATGGTTCGATAGATAGAACTCAAACATACCTGTATGACAGCTATAACAACTTTACAAAGTCGACCTACAATGCGTCTAGCACCACTTACGTAAACAACTACGACAGTAACAACTCTGGTTGATGGAGCCTTTTTAATAATATTTTAAATTAAAATAAAGCAGGATAACCAACGCGTTATCCTGTTTCTTTAAACCTTCACTATTTAATCTTTAAGAATTAGTTAATTCGATTTGCTATGCAATCGCAACAGCGTAGCAATGTATAACCCACCTATTACCATCCCAGGCGCCATAGATAAAAGTTTATTGGGTGTTAAGAAGACGGTATGAAGTACAAAAGGAATGGATACAAGCAGTGCCATGGTGATCAAATACGACCATAATAGATAATGCGAAAAATGCTGGAGCTTTTTCATTAAAAACAACGCGGTATAGCCTGAAACTAACGTCGAAGTAAACGCAAAACTGCCTTGAATCATGAAAGCAGTTATTGCGATGCTATAGCCGAATTCGAAATTAGAATAACTAGCCCAAGTGCCATAGAACATTAGTGCTAAAATGGCTGTTAGTTTTGGTTTTTTAAGCAGTTTTAACATATGTGATCATTGGCTAGTCATAATGACTTTGACCAAAAAAGATTATTAAAGTTCCTATTCAACGCCACTTTAGCTTTTCATGTAAGGTTACAACTTCTCCAACTATGGTCAGAGTTGGCGCTTGTGGTTTTTCCCGCTCAACAATTTCAGGCATGGTCGCTAAAGTGCCGATAAATACTTTTTGTTCCGGAGTTGTGCCTTTTTGAATTAACGCTATCGGCGTTTCAGGTGATCGACCATGTTGGATTAACTGCTCACAAATAAAGTTAATACCATTTAATCCCATGTAGAAAACTAGAGTCTGTTTCTGAGCGGTAAGCTCCGCCCAAGGTAAATTTGCACTTCCATCTTTTAAATGCCCAGTCACAAAACGAACAGATTGCGCATAATCGCGATGAGTTAGCGGAATACCTGAATAGCTAGAACAACCCGAAGCCGCCGTAATACCTGGAACAACTTGGAACGGAATATTTTGCTCTGCTAAGAGTTCTATTTCTTCACCGCCTCGGCCAAAAATGAATGGATCTCCGCCTTTCAATCTTAGAACCCTTTTGCCTTCGAGTGCTAAGTCAACCAATTTTTGGTTTAGGGCTTCTTGAGGTAATGCATGATTAGCGCGTCGTTTTCCTACGTATATTCGCTTGGCATCTCGGCGTACTAATTCCATAATGGCATCGGAAACTAACGCATCATACAAAACCACATCGGCTTGCTGCATTAGCCGTAACGCTTTGAAGGTTAATAAGTCAGGGTCCCCAGGTCCCGCGCCTACTAAATACACCTCACCATTAGCTCTTACTTCGGGGCTTTCCAACTGTGATTGCAATACTTGCTCTGCTTCGGCTTTACGGCCTGCATAGATATGTTCAGCTGTAACACCATTGATGATTTTTTCCCAAAAATCACGTCGATCGTCTAACTTAGTAAATGTTTGTTTCACTTTATTACGGTATTTGGCGGCCAGTTGTGCCAAGTGACCAAAACTCGCTGGGATGGTGCTTTCGAGCTTAGCGCGCACCGAACGTGCTAATACAGGCGCTTTCCCACTTGAAGTAATGGCAATGACTAAGGGGCTGCGATCTACAATAGACGGAAAAATTACGTTACAAAGCTCGGGCGAATCAACCACATTTATAAGTAACCCTTTCGATTTTGCTAACTGGCTTACCTGCTGATTAAGCTCTGCTATTTCAGTGGCCGCAATAACCAGCTTAACACCGTCTAAATCTTGAGCTTCGAACGTTTTTAAATGACAGTCGCACTGTGGGTTATCTTGAATATCAGGCCTAATATTGGGTGCCACCACTTTAACACGAGCATCCCCTTTCGTGATTAAGGTGATTTTGCGCAATGCAATATCACCACCGCCCACAACAAGAACTGTTTCATTGGTAAAACGATGATACAGTGGAAAATATTCCATCTTAAATAAACCTTTCTTTCGGTATTTTTAAATTCAATGAGGTATAAAAAAGGCTGAGATCAACTCAGCCTTTCTGGGATATTTATGCGTTCGGGATGAATTCTTTCCCGCCCATATAGTTTCGTAAAGCGTCAGGAACAATCAAGCCATCTGCAGTTTGATAGTTCTCTAAAATCGCCACTAAGGTGCGCCCTACGGCTAATCCAGACCCGTTTAACGTATGAACAAGTTCTGTTTTCTTCGTTTCTGGATTACGGAACCTCGCTTGCATGCGTCGAGCTTGATAATCAGTCATATTAGAGCATGAAGATATTTCACGATAAGTATTTTGAGCCGGAAGCCAAACCTCTAAATCGTAAGTTTTCGCCGCGCCTATACTGATATCGCCGCCACAAAGTACCACTTTACGGTAAGGCAGCTCTAACTTTTGCAAAATAGCTTCAGCGTGGCCTGTTAGCTCTTCTAATGCCTCAAAAGACTTAGAAGGCTCAACAATTTGAACTAACTCAACTTTTTCAAATTGATGCTGACGAATCATTCCACGAACATCTCGGCCATAAGAACCCGCTTCAGATCGAAAACAAGGCGTATGTGCCACCATTTTAATGGGCAGCTCTTTAGGCTCTAATATGTCGCCTCGCACAGTGTTTGTTAAGGGCACTTCTGCCGTTGGAATGAGATAATATTCTTGCTCAAAATCAAGCTTAAACAGGTCTTCACCAAATTTTGGCAGTTGCCCAGTGCCAAACAAGGAATCCTTGTTCACCATAAATGGTACAGCTGTTTCAGCATAGCCATGCTCTTCTGTTTGGACATCCAGCATAAATTGTGTCAACGCTCGGTGCAGTTTAGCGACAGGACCGCGCATGACCGCAAAACGACTTCCGGTTAGTTTAGCGGCGGTTTCAAAATCTAACCCTCCTAAAGATGCACCCACATCTACGTGATCTTTTACCTCAAAGTCGAATTGTTTAGGATCGCCCCACTTTGCGACTTCTACATTATCTTCCTCATCTTTGCCTTCTGGCACAGATGCGTCAGGAATGTTTGGAATACTGTATAAAATGTCATCAATTTTGCTTTGAATTTCTTTTAATTCAGCTTCTTTAGTGCTTAATGTAGCGGCAATACCATCTAACGTTTCTTGAACTTTAGCTTTAGCTTCATCGGCGCTCATGCCTTGACGTACGTATTCACCAATAGCTTTAGAGGCTTTTTTACGCTCGGCTTGTAACTGCTCTGTTTCAATCTGTAGGGATTTACGACTCGATTCAAGCGACTGAAAAGCTTCAACTGGCAAGGTATAACCTTTAACTTTTAATTGGGTCGCTATAGTGTCTATATCGAGTCTGAGCTGCTTTATATCCAGCATTTAGTACTTATCCTTACAGTTAAAAAATTAATTTCCCGGCGCCAAACCCGATGGCCACCGCAATGATACAAATAATGACCGAAGCGATCATGTAGAGCAACGCTAAGGTATATTGATGTTGCTGTAGCAACGTTAAGCCTTCAAGCGCGAAACTTGAAAACGTCGTAAAAGCCCCTAACAAGCCGACTAATACGAATCCTCGCCATCCAATAGGAAGGTTCGGGTATTTTAAAGTGAAGAACACAAAAGCCAAGCCCATTATAAAACAACCTAGCGCATTCACAACAAAGGTTCCCCACGGGTATAAACTACCGTGTAGACGATTAATGTAAGTAGTTAGGGCAAATCGCCCCATTGCACCAACGCCACCTCCAAGCCCTATGATGAGCCAATGCCAAATATTCATATAGGTCATTTAGAGTCCTTTCGTGAAGCAGCATCTTCATCTAGCTTCTGCAGATGCTCTAGTTTTCGTGCAATTTTTATTTCTAGACCTCTTGAAACCGGTTGATACAAATTTAATCGGCCTAACTCCGAAGGCAAATAGGTTTCTCCAGCTGCATAAGCATCAGGTTCGTCATGAGCATAGCGATACTCAGTGCCATAATCGAGATCTTTCATTAAGGCTGTGGGTGCGTTTCGAAGATGCAAAGGAACGTCAAAACTTGGTTGTGACTTGATCAATGCATTCATTTCATTAAACGCCTTATAAACGGCATTCGACTTAGGTGCACTGGCTAAGTATATCGCACATTGAGCTAAGGTTAACTCACCTTCAGGTGATCCTAGCCGTGTTTGAGTATCCCATGCATTGAGAGCCAATGTGAGTGCTCTGGGATCGGCGTTACCGATGTCTTCTGAAGCAATTCGAACCATTCTTCTGGCTAGGTAAATAGGATCAATACCACCATCGAGCATTCTACATAGCCAATACAGTGCTCCATCTGTTGAAGAGCCGCGAACACTTTTATGAAAGGCTGAAATTTGATCGTAAAATTGCTCGCCACCTTTATCAAACTTTCTTGGTTGTGCTTGCAAGAGCTCTGCGATGTTGGTTGCGTTAACCGATTGGCCTTCGGTAAAGAAATCTAGCGCTATTTCAATCATATTCAAAAATCGGCGTGCGTCGCCATCGGCATAATGAATCAGCTGAGCTAATGCCTCATCGTTTAAATCTAATTGATTAACCCTTGAGTCTTGTGCCTTGGCCTTTTGCCATAAATCAATAAAGTTCTCATGGGACAATGCTTTTAATACATACACTCTGGCCCTTGAGAGAAGCGCTGAATTTAATTCAAAGCTTGGATTTTCGGTGGTTGCTCCAACAAAAATAAAAGTACCATCTTCTACATAAGGCAATAAAGCATCTTGCTGAGACTTATTAAAACGATGAATTTCGTCTATAAACAAAATGCTGTTATCGCCTCGAAGCTTGGCTTGTTTGGCCTTTTCGGCGGCAATCTTGATATCTTTTACACCCGCTTGTACAGCCGATAATGTTTCAAAATGAGCGTCGACTGCGGACGAGAGTATTCGAGCAAGGGTGGTTTTACCTACGCCAGGAGGCCCCCAAAAAATCATCGAGTGAATATTTTTTTGATCCAGCGCTTTTCGTAACGGCTTGCCATTCGCTAATATATGCTCTTGACCGACATAACCTGAAATATCACTTGGACGTAAAATTTCGGCTAGTGGACGGTAACCTTCAGTTGGCTCACTAAATAAATCTTGCATTACATTTGCTCAAACAAGTCCGTGCCTTCTGGTGCTTTAAACTCGAAAAAAACATCGCTTACGGCAACATTGACGTCTACATCGCTAAAAATGATCAATGTTTGTTGATCGAGTTCATCTAAGATTCGAATCTCTGCTATCACACCTTCTTTATAAAGAATGGTCAGTTCCGAAATCAAAGCGGACTCATCCAAAGGATAAAGTTTATAGGCAGTAAAAGTATCATCGCCAGCCTCTAACACTTCATATTGCTCAGTAAGGGTTGTGTTTGGCTGTGCAAGTATCATGGCTGGTGATTGCATAAGCTGTTCATTTACAGCTTGGTAAGTAGCCTGTTCTAAATCAGGGTCGTAAACCCACAAAGTTTCACCATTAGAAATAATTTGTTGGGGAGCTGGCTCTAGTACCTCCCAAAAAAACTTCATAGGTCTGGAAACAGTTAGTAGACCAGTCGATTCTTCAATAACTTGTTTATTTGCTTGTAAGGTCCGTTGAATAAAGTTGGCTCGCAGAGTATCCGTCTGCTGTAGCCGTGAAATTAAATTATTTTTAGCTAAACTGTCGGCGAAACTATATTGCATTGTGATTAAACAGGTAAATATTACTGATAAAAGTCTCATTTGAATCCTTTACATAGGTGGCGGAGGTGGCGCGAGAACTTCGCGTGCACCGTTATGACCAGGAGCACTGACTACACCGGCATTTTCCATTGCTTCGACAAGTCTCGCTGCTCGGTTATAACCAATTCTTAGCTTTCGCTGAACAGAAGAAATCGAAGCTTTTCGAGTTTGAGTTACGAAAGCAATGGCCTCATCAAACAAGGCATCCGATTCAGGGTTGTCACTGTCTTCAAAATTTGGAACGCCAGGAATTTCGGTATCGCCTGCTTGGGTAATCTCTTCTAAATAATTTGGCTCACCTCGACGCTTCCACTCAGCAACAATGGCGTGAACTTCATCATCATCAACAAACGCACCGTGAATACGTTCAGGTAAGCTGGTGCCTGGTGGCATATACAACATATCACCATGGCCAAGCAGCTGCTCTGCTCCACCCTGATCTAGAATGGTTCGAGAATCGATTCGGCTCGATACCTGAAAGGCTATTCGGGTTGGTATGTTTGCCTTAATTAATCCAGTAATCACATCAACCGAAGGACGTTGTGTTGCCAGGATTAAATGAACGCCCGCGGCACGCGCTTTTTGGGCTAATCGTGCGATTAACTCCTCAACTTTTTTACCAACAATCATCATCATGTCGGCAAACTCATCAATCACGACGACAATATATGGCAGCGCCTCAAGCTCTGGTGCTGGCGCACCCGGCTCTAATGACTGGAGTGGATCGTAAAGCGGATCAATAATAGGCTCACCGTTTCTTGCCGCCTCAGTTACCTTTTTATTAAAGCCTCCAATATTTCGAACGCCTACAGCGGCCATAAGCTGATATCGGCGCTCCATTTCAGCAACACACCAACGCAATCCGGCTGCGGCTTCTTTCATATCAGTAATAACGGGCGTCAGTAGATGTGGTATGCCTTCATAGACTGACAGTTCCAACATTTTGGGATCGACTAAAATTAACCGTACTTCTTCAGGTGTTGCTTTGAATAGCAAGCTGCAAAGCATAGAGTTAACCCCGACGGATTTGCCCGAACCTGTAGTACCTGCAACCAATAAATGCGGCATTTTGCCCAAATCAGCTACTACAGGAGAACCTGATATATCATGCCCCAGCCCTAATGTGAGCGGACTTTTAGCTTTATCGTACAAATCTGATGCGAGTACATCATTTAAACGCACAATGGCGCGCTGTTCGTTCGGAATTTCGATACCAACGGTTGTTTTGCCTGGGATAATCTCAACAACACGCACACTGACAATGGCCATTGACCGAGCCAGATCTTTGGCTAGATTGGTTATTTTAGAGACTTTAATACCAGGTGCAGGCTGAATTTCGAATCGAGTAATTACAGGGCCTGGCGCTACCTCAGTTACTTCAGCAGATACGCCAAAGTCTTTTAATTTTATTTCAAGTAAACGCGACATCGCCTCTAGCGCTTCTGCACTGTAGCCGTGCGTCGGATCTCCTTCAGAGCTGGTGAGCAGATTTAGCTCTGGAAGACTTCCAGATGGGATTGAATCGTCGAACAACGATTTTTGTTGCTCTTTTACACTGCGCTCACTTTTATGTACTGTCTTTTTCTTTAGCGGCTTTATTTGCGGCGGCTTGCGTTTAGATTGCTTCTCTAATTGAACTTCTAAATTTTGTTTTCTTTGGGTGACTACCCGCTTAACTTCGGCCTGCTCTGAGGCTAATTTTAGGCGTTTCTGCCATCTTTCTTTTAACCAAAGACCTGCATCAAATACTCGCTTACCAATGCCATCAACTACTTGCAACCATGAGATGTGTGCCGCGAGGGTTAGCGATAAAAAACCAATCAATAGCAAAATTAAGGTACTGCCAGTTAAACCAAATAATGGGAAAAACCATTCTGAAAACGTAATGCCTAAATACCCGCCCGCACTGCCTTCTGTAGCGCTGCCAACATGCACTGTTAACAAGGCACAACTGACAATAACAAATACAACCCAGCCAACCGCTCTTAAACATAATATGAGTGGATTCCATGGTTCTGGATTTTTGCGATCGCGAAACACACACCAAGCCCGATAAAATGCAATGGCAGGCAAACCATAACTGAAGGCTCCAAACAAGGTAATCAGAAAAGACGACACCCAGGCACCGGCTTCACCGGCCAAATTTGTAGTTTGAGCTTGAGAGGACGCATAAGCCCAACCATTGTCAGAAGGATTATGGCTTAATAAAGCAAGCAGCAAAAACAACCCGAATGCTAACGAAAGTATCCACATAGCATCGTGTATAAAGCGAGTTTTCATTTCGCCTAAGCGGCCATCTGATTTATAAGAATTAAAACGTTCGGACAAAAGGTCCCCTTTCTGATGTTGTAACTGTGAAATTAGACTATAAGATACCACTAACTCTTTGAATTAGTGACCTTTTTATGCCACAACTAAGCTGGCTACAAGCTGAACAAGCGCCTAATTTTCCAGACACTTCACTCGCACTCACAGAGCCGGATGGGCTTTTAGCCGCTGGCGGGCAATTGTCCGTTGAATGGCTATTAAGTGCCTATTCTAAGGGAATTTTCCCCTGGTATTGTGACGGAGAGCCGATTTTATGGTGGTCTCCTTCCCCACGCATGGTTTTAACACCCGGACAGGCTCATATTTCTCGTTCGCTAAGAAAGCATTTTCGCACTCAGTCGCTTGAAATTAAAGTCAACCAGTGCTTTGCTGATGTAATAAACCAATGTTCCAAGCCACGCTCTACATCAGATAGTACTTGGATCATCGAGGAAATGAGAAACGCTTACGTAGATTTACATAAAGAAGGCTGGGCGCATTCTATTGAGGTTTTTCAACAAGAAAGGCTCGTAGGCGGCTTATACGGAGTGGCGATTGAATCTGTTTTTTATGGTGAAAGCATGTTTTCATTAACGTCTAACGCTTCGAAATACGCGTTTATTGCACTCAGTGAATGGGGTAAGCAACACGGCTTAACAATGATTGATTGCCAACTTTACAACCCGTATTTAGCCAGTATGGGCGCTAACTTAATTGAACGTGACGTTTTCGAACGGCAATTGCCCAGTGCTCGCGTAAAACTGCCGTTCAACAATGTTGTCAACTTAACCGATTACCTAAATAGAGCCTTTACTACGCCATGAGCAATTCAACTCAATCAACGGGCGATACAATTGCCCTATATCGCACTGGCGAACATAAATGCAGCTACTTGCCCGACCAACTCTCACGGACCATTTTTGTTGACCCGGCACATAATTTTTCTGAGCAACTGTATGAAGAATTAACTCATTCAGGCTTTCGTCGCAGTGGTCAGCACCTATATCGCCCAGATTGCGGCACATGTTCGGCTTGTATCGCAACGCGAATTCCTGTGGCTCAATTTAATATGAGCAAACAACAGCGACGTATATTTAATAAAAATAGAGATTTAAACGTTAAAATCGCCCCATCGGAATTTAGGCAAGAAGACTACGATCTTTTTGAAAAATACATCAATATTCGCCATAAAGACGGTGACATGTATCCTACCAATCCTGAGAGCTACACTGACTTTTTAACTTGTCGACCTGATATTTCCTTTCAAATTAGACTATTCGAGGGAGAAAAGCTGATCTCTGTTGCCGTGACCGATAAAATTCCCAGTGGACTTTCAGCTCTCTATACCTTCTTCGACCCAGACTACGATAAGCGTTCACTTGGTACGTTCAGTATCTTGGCTCAAATAGAAGTGACTAAAATGAATAATCTACCCTATTTGTACCTTGGCTATTGGGTAGAGGGTTGCCAAAAAATGGAATACAAAACAAAGTACCAACCCATTGAGCTTTTAAAAGACAAAAAGTGGCAATCTATTGATTCAATTAGCCTTTAACCTAGTTTATTTGCAATAAATTTTTGCTAATTGGAGGTTTTTCAGGCAGAATTCGCGCCGTTCCTAAATTATCAAAGGTCTGCAAAGGGCAATATGGCAAAAGAAGATGTAATTGAAATGGAAGGTGAAATCTTAGACACCCTTCCAAATACTATGTTCCGCGTTAAATTAGAGAATGGGCACGTTGTTACGGCTCATATATCCGGTAAAATGCGTAAAAACTATATTCGTATTTTAACTGGAGACAAAGTTAAGGTTGAATTAACACCTTACGACCTAACAAAAGGCCGCATTGTTTACCGCGCTCGCTAGTCTCTTCTGCAAACCCAAAAAAAAGCACCGAAAAGGTGCTTTTTTTGTGTTTAAACGAAAGCCGTTAAGCTTCCGTTAGTTCGTCTTCGCAAATCAAGCTGAGCTCACCATCTACAATGGTAATCTTAGCTGTTCCACCTTGCGCTAACGAGCCGAACAAAATGAGATCAGCCAGTGGACGCTTAATTTTCTCTTGAATCAAGCGAGCCATTGGACGCGCGCCCATTGCAGGGTCATACCCTTCAACGGCCAACCAATCGCGGGCACTCTGATCAATATCAAGCTGCACACGTTTATCGTCTAACTGAGCCTGCAACTCAACCAAGAACTTATCAACCACACTGAGCACTACATCTTGTGTAAGCGGTTTAAACTGCACAATGCCGTCTAAACGGTTTCTAAACTCAGGTGTGAACGTTCGATTGATAACTTCCATTCCATCGGTGCTGTTATCTTGAGTTGTGAAACCTACCGAGCGACGACCCATTTCTTGAGCGCCCGCGTTACTGGTTAGGATTAAAATCACATTCCTAAAATCAGTCTTACGACCGTTACTGTCGGTTAACGTGCCGTGATCCATAATTTGAAGCAGTAAGTTAAAAACATCTGGATGCGCTTTTTCGATCTC
The DNA here is from genome assembly GCF_030409715.1 of Reinekea marina. Lineage (NCBI taxonomy): Bacteria > Pseudomonadati > Pseudomonadota > Gammaproteobacteria > Oceanospirillales > Saccharospirillaceae > Reinekea > Reinekea marina. The sequence continues at coordinate 2,078,399 of NZ_JAUFQI010000001.1, read as the reverse complement.
ATCGAGTAACAGCACACAGTGTGGATGCCTATTTACTCCGTCGGTTAATAGTCCACCCTGGTCGAATCCAACATACCCTGGAGGCGCACCAATCAAACGAGACGCAGTGTGGCGCTCCATATACTCAGACATATCAAAACGAATCAGTTCAATTCCAAGAGATTCAGCCAATTGCTTCGTCACTTCGGTTTTACCGACACCGGTCGGGCCAGAAAACAAGAAAGAGCCAATAGGTTTATCGACCGACTTTAACCCAGCTCTAGAAAGTTTTATCGCCGCTGATATGTTTTCAATTGCATCATCTTGGCCGAATACTGTCATTTTTAAATTGCGCTCTAAATTCGACAGCATTGTTTTATCGTCTTTATTCACTGATTTGGCTGGTATGCGAGCTATAGAAGCAACGACCTTCTCAACATCGACGACGCCAATCGATTTTTTACGCTTACTAACAGACTTTAATCGCTCTGCTGCGCCGGCTTCATCAATGACATCAATCGCCTTATCTGGCAAGTGACGATCAGTTATGTACCTGTCGGCTAATTCAGCGGCCGCTCTCAATGCTCCATCGGTGTAACGTAAGTGATGGTGATCTTCAAAACGAGATTTCAAACCCTTTAAAATTTTATAGGTTTCAACGACAGAAGGTTCATTAACGTCTATTTTTTGAAAGCGACGAGCCAATGCCGAATCTTTCTCAAAAACACCTCTAAATTCTTGGTAAGTTGTAGAGCCCATACAACGGAGCTCTCCGGAACTTAACATGGGCTTTAGTAAATTGGAGGCATCCATAACCCCACCGGAGGCAGCGCCAGCTCCAATAATGGTGTGAATTTCATCGATAAACAGAATCGACTTTTCTCGTTTTTTCAATTCGGCCAATAACGCTTTTAATCGCTTTTCGAAATCTCCACGGTATTTAGTGCCTGCAAGCAGAGCGCCTAAATCGAGAGAGTAAACTTGCGCATCGAGCATTATGTCGGGCACATCTTTATCAATAATTCGTTTGGCCAAGCCTTCCGCTATGGCCGTTTTACCGACACCGGTTTCACCAACTAATAATGGGTTGTTTTTACGGCGGCGTGATAAAATTTGAACGACACGATCCACTTCATAGTCGCGCCCGACCAGAGGATCGATACGCCCGCTGGCGGCCACTTCATTCAGGTTCGAGGCAAAACTATCCAGAGGGTTAGCTGAGCCTTCAGCGCCGCCCTCTTCGCCTTGCTGCTCGGTATTAAAGTCTTGGCTGCCCATTTCATCTGATTGAACTTTACTAATACCATGAGCAATGTAATTAACGACATCAATGCGAGACACACTTTGCTGTTTCAAAAAGTAAACCGCTTGACTCTCTTGCTCGCTAAAAATAGCCACTAATACATTGGCCCCGGTTACTTCTTTTTTGCCCGATGACTGCACATGAAAAACAGCACGCTGCAATACACGTTGAAAGCCCAGGGTTGGCTGAGTTTCCCGCTCTTCATCTTCTTTAGGAATCAGCGGCGTCGTTGAATCTATAAATTCAACTAAATCTCGCCTTAATTGCGGTATATCTGCAGCACAAGCACTTAACACATCTGCTGCAGCATGATTATCTAACAGCGCAAGCAGCAGGTGCTCAACCGTCATAAATTCATGACGTTTTGCACGTGCCTCTTTAAAGGCACTGTTGAGGGTCAACTCTAAATCTTTACTTAACATGGTAATCACCTTTCCTCAACGATTGCTTAGTCGTCTAAGCGTTCAACCTCACACAGCAGCGGGTGCTGGCTTTCACGCGCAAAATCATTAACAAGAGCTGCTTTTGTTTCGGCAATGTCTTTAGTATAGACCCCACATACACCTTTGCCTTGAGTATGTACGGCTAACATAACTTGAGTGGCTTTTTCTCGATTCATTTGGAAGAACTGTTCGAGAATTAATACCACAAACTCCATTGGAGTATAGTCGTCATTTAGTAAAACAACCCGATAAAGTGACGGTTGTTTGGTTTCAGGCTCAGAATGCTGCACAGCGATTGAGCCCTCATCATCAAATGATGGATTATTGTCACCTGATAACTTTGTTACAAATTCTAGGCCAGAAGGCTGTACCGTTGCTGAATTCATTGTCTTTCTATTTTTGAACATTGTTTAGTAAACCTAGCTAAAGAAACCGAGCCATTCAATTAAAACAGCATTATTTTGATCCAATCTACAATTGTAACGTGTACTCCGTCATAAGTCGTTAAATTGGGGTTGACTTCAAACTTTCAACGGTATTGTATAAGGTTTCTTAAATTAATCGCTCACTAACTGAACGGGTGTTCAGTTAAATCGCGGTTAACTAACGAAGTTTGTTGACGATTCGGTTGTAGTTGTACGATGTCGGCAGTGACTTTTACATTCAGTATCGTAAGGGGTCCGCTATGCCAGTAGGGAAAGTAAAATGGTTCAATAATGCCAAAGGGTTTGGTTTCATCGTCTGCGATGAGCATAAAGAAGATTTATTTGCTCATTTTTCGACTATCCAAATGGAAGGTTATAAAACGCTTAAAGCTGGACAAGATGTCGAGTTTGAAACAGTGAAATCAGACCGAGGAATTCACGCTGTAAATATTCAGCTAATCGGCGCTGAGCAAAGCACTGAAACAGCGCATGTACCTGCCGAGGAAGTTAAAGAGCCTTCTTGACCAAATTATATAAAAAAGCCCGGCAATAGCCGGGCTTTTTTTTAAAGCTAAAAACTCTACTTAATTAACTCCAATGCAGAGTTTAGGGTTTTGCTTGGCCGCATAGCTTTCGAGACTAACTCAGCATTTGGCTGGTAATATCCATCCATATCAACTGGCAAACCTTGAACACTATTAAGCTCTTCCATGATCTCATCTTCTTGAGAAACCAACGTTTCGGCAACCACAGCGAATTGCTTCGCAAGCTCAGCATCTTCTGTTTGCGCGGCTAATTGCTGCGCCCAATACGTTGCCAAATAGAAGTGACTTCCACGGTTATCAATTTCTTTCACTTTACGTGAAGGGCTCTTATTTTCTTCTAGGAACTTAGCCGTGGCTGCATCCAGCGTTTTGCCTAAAATAAGCGCTTTTTCATTGCTGAAGGTTTTACCTAAATGCTCCAGAGAAACCGCTAAGGCCAAAAACTCGCCTAACGAATCCCAACGAAGGTGATTTTCTTTAGCAAATTGCTGAACGTGCTTAGGTGCAGAACCGCCTGCGCCAGTTTCAAACAAGCCACCGCCATTCATCAATGGTACAATTGAGAGCATCTTTGCAGAGGTACCCAACTCTAAAATTGGGAACAAGTCTGTAAGGTAATCACGCAATACGTTACCCGTTACAGAAATAGTGTTTTCACCTGCCTTCATACGCTTAAGAGTATACTCAGTGGCAGCAACAGGCGCCATTATCTGAATATCTAAGCCTTGCGTATCATGATCTTTTAAGTACGCCTCAACTTTCGCTATAAGTTCTGCGTCGTGCGCTCGGTTAGCGTCTAACCAGAAAACTGCTGGCCATCCTGTGTCTTTTGCGCGCGAAACGGCTAGCTTCACCCAATCTTGAATTGGAGCATCTTTCACCTGGCACATACGGAAAATATCGCCTGCTTCTACAGGTTGCTCTAGTAAAACTGAACCATCTGTGTCTACAACCTTTACGGTTCCGGCGGCTTCCATTTCGAACGTTTTATCATGAGAACCGTATTCTTCAGCTTTTTGAGCCATAAGACCGACGTTCGGTACAGTACCCATGGTACGAGGATCAAAAGCGCCGTTTTCTTTACAGAAATCTATGGTGGCTTGATAAACACCCGCATAAGAGCGGTCAGGGATTACAGCTTTAGTATCTTTTGGCTGACCATCAGGCCCCCACATACGGCCCGACGTACGAATCATCGCAGGCATTGAAGCATCGATAATTACATCACTCGGTACATGTAAGTTGGTAATACCATTGTCTGAGTCAACCATGGCCATTTCTGGCGAATTTGCATAAACAGCTTCAATATCGGCTTTTATTTCAGCCTGCTTTGCTTCAGGTAAAGATTCGATCTTTTTATAAAGATCGCCAATACCGTTGTTAACATCAACACCTAATTCATTAATGGTGTCTGCGTGCTTCTCAAAAACATCTTTATAGAATACAGAAACCGCATGACCAAATATAATTGGGTCGCTGACTTTCATCATGGTGGCTTTCATATGTAAAGAGAACAGCACATCTTTCGCTTTTGCATCTGCAATTTGCTCAGCAATAAACGACTGTAAAGCGCCTGCTTTCATCACTGAACAATCGATGACTTCTTTAGCTATTAGGTTTAAACCTTCTTTTAGCGTTTTAACGCTGTTATCTGCACCGTGAAATTCAATATTTACTTGAGTATCAGAGGCTAAAGTTGTCGCTTTTTCGTTGCTGTAAAAATCACCATCTGTCATGCTAGAAACATGAGTTTTAGAGTTTTTATCCCATGCACCCATGCTGTGCGGATTATTACGTGCATATTGCTTCACAGAACCTGGCGCACGTCGATCTGAGTTACCTTCACGCAAAACTGGGTTTACTGCACTGCCTTTAATTTTGTCGTAACGAGCCTGGATGTCTTTTTCTTCATCCGTTTGAGGGTCGCTCGGGTAATCAGGTAATGCATAACCTTTTGCTTGAAGCTCTTTTATGCAAGCAATTAACTGTGGCATCGACGCGCTGATGTTAGGCAACTTGATAATGTTAGCATCGGGCTCTTTAGCTAATGCGCCCAACTCTGTAAGAGCATCGCCAATTCGCTGTGATTCCGTAAGGAACTCTGGAAAATTAGCAATAACTCGACCCGCTAATGAAATATCGCGCGTCTCTACTTCTACCCCGGCCGCTTTAGTGAACGCTTCTACGATAGGCAATAACGAATAAGTCGCTAGCGCTGGCGCTTCATCGGTTTGGGTATAAATAATTTTGGCTTTATTATCAGTCATAAAACTTCCTGTGGTTGTATTTTTCGCTCCAGAGTAGGTGTCATCTGGATGCTTACGCTAAGAACGCTTATAATTTTCGCGACGCATTATATCAGTTGTTCAATTGAAAGTAATTCAACTGAAGTATGATATTTGCATTACTTTTCCGTATACGTTCATGATTTCCCATAAAAAGAGACCGGCGTGCCGACATATTTACTGCTTAACAAACCTTTCCAAGTGCTGACCCAATTTACCGACTCTGAAGGCCGAGAGACGCTAGCAAAGTACATCTCAACGCCCGGCATCTACAGCGCTGGTAGACTCGATTATGATTCTGAAGGTTTACTGTTGCTGACTGACGACGGTGCACTAACGCACGCCATGATGGATCCAAAACATAAAGTCCCTAAAACCTACTATGCGCAAGTAGAAGGACTACCCTCAGACGAGAGTCTCCTTCAACTACAAAGCGGTTTAGAGCTTAAAGATGGCATAACAAAGCCTTGCGAAGCTATGATTGTAGATGAGCCAATTTGGCTTTGGGAGCGTAATCCACCGATTCGTGAGCGAAAAAATATACCCACCTCTTGGATCAAACTTACCATTACAGAAGGTAAAAACAGGCAAGTTAGAAGAATGACTGCAGCAGTTGGGCACCCAACGCTCAGGTTAGTTCGCTTTTCGATAGGTAAATTGAGATTGGATGACCTAAAGCCCGGCGAAAGTCGAATAATCGACAAACAATTATTATCAGATAACGGTATAAAGTGGAAAGCTAAAAAAAGCAGCCCTAAGACTGCTTTCACGTCTAAAAAGCCACCTAAACGACCGGATCAACGTCGGCATCGTAGTCGACCGAATCAAAACCAAAGCCGAACAAACGGAAAAACTCAGCCTGATAACCCGAAAAATCGGTAATTTCGTCAAGATTCTCCGTATTTACTTGAGCCCATATTTCGGCAACTTTTTGTTGCACATCATCTTTCAGCTCGTTGTCTTCCATTCGAATTCGACCAACATCGTCTAAATTCAATTCACTCTGACCGTAGAGCTGATCATCCAGCAGCCCGAAAATCTGCTCAATACAGCCTTCGTGGGTGCCATTCTCCTTCATAACTTTATAAAGCGCTGAAATATACAACGGCATAACAGGAATGGCCGAGCTAGACTGAGTAACAAGCGCTTTCAAAACAGAAACATAGGCCTTACCGCCCTTTTCTGCTTCTAGTTTTTTAGAGATGGCTTTTGCCGCTCGATCTAAATCTTCTTTTGCTTTACCAATGGTTGCTCCGCCATAAATTGGCCAAGTTAGTTCGCGACCAATATAGGTATAAGAAGTTGTTATCACGCCCGGTGCAAGAACATCAGCTTGTGCCAGAGCGTCCATCCACATCTCCCAGTCTTCACCGCCCATCACTTTAACGGTATTGGCAATTTCTTCTTCGGAAGCTGGCTCTAGAGTGAGGTCAGATACGACTCTTGTATCAGTATTGAGATTCTTACGAGTTACGGCTTCTCCGATCGGCTTCAAGGTTGAAGAGTAAACTTCGCCTGAGTTAGGGTCTTTACGCCGAGGAGCGCCCAAAGAATAAACAACAAGGTCGACTTGCCCCATATTTTCTTTAATTTCAGCGATCACGCTTTCTTTTGCTTCATTCGAAAAGGCGTCAGCATTAAGTGACTTTGCAAACAACCCTTTTTCTTGTGCGGCTATTTCAAACGCTCGGGTATTATACCAACCGGCTGAGGCAGCGCGCCGTTCAGTAGGCTCTTTTTCGAACATAACCCCTAAGGTATTTGCACCGAACCCAAAAGCACTGGTAATTCGAGATGCTAAGCCATAACCATTTGAGCAACCAATGACCAACACGTTTTTCGGCCCTTCTTTGCCAGATTTATGTTGCTCAACGTAAGCGATTTGCTCTTTAACATTTTCAGCACATCCCTGTGGGTGAGCTGTCGTGCAGATAAATCCGCGAACTTTAGGCTTAATGATCATATGGAAATCCTGTTTTCTATGGGTCAATATTTCTTAATGCTTAAGAAATGAGTTTACTGTGTTCTGAACACTAGTTTAAAGGAGTTAAATTCAAATATTCACTCATCAATTGCAAAAGACTTGTGAATGCTGTGATAAAATCGCTTGAAGTCTGAAGTTCAAGACCCATTTAACCAAACTTAATCGAATATTTCACTTCACTTGGAGCCTTATTGTATGAGCTTAAACGCATCCACCAAAGTTATTGTCGGTATGTCTGGCGGAGTCGATTCGTCCGTTACTGCGGCATTATTGCTGGAGGCAGGTTATCAAGTGGAAGGTTTATTCATGAAAAACTGGGATGAAGACGATGGTACCGAGTATTGTACAGCTAAGGAAGACTTAGCCGATGCTCAAGCGGTATCGGATAAACTCGGCATTCACTTGCATACGGCAAATTTTGCTTCTGAATATTGGGATAATGTTTTTGAACACTTCCTAGAAGAGTACAAAGCGGGCCGAACTCCGAACCCCGATATTCTGTGCAATCGTGAAATAAAATTTAAAGCATTTTTAGATTACGCGATGGCGCTGGGTGCAGATAAAATAGCCACTGGGCATTACACAAGAACCCACACGGTAGACGGTAGAGCGCAGCTTTTAAGAGGCCTAGACAACAACAAAGATCAATCGTATTTTCTGCATGCTGTCGGTCATTCCCAATTAGAGAAAACGCTCTTCCCTGTTGGTGAACTCGAAAAGCCTGCGGTCAGGGCCATCGCAGAGAAGTATCAATTGGCGACTGCAAAAAAGAAAGACAGCACCGGGATATGCTTCATTGGCGAGCGACGATTCAGCGATTTTTTGAAACAATATATTCCGGCACAACCTGGCGACATTCAAACTGAATCGGGCGATGTTATTGGGCAGCACCAAGGGCTTATGTACTACACCATTGGGCAGCGACAAGGCTTAGGCATCGGCGGTACAAAATACGGCGAAGCGCCTTGGTTTGTCAGCGCTAAAGATTTAGAGAATAATCGCCTCATTGTTGTTCAAGGAACAGACAATGAAAGCCTCTTTACCAACCATTTAAGCCTTTCTAATATCTACTGGGTAGATGAAAAAGAACCTAAACTGCCTATAACTGTTGTTTGTAAACATCGCTACAGACAGCCGGATCAGGCTTGCACTCTGTCTAAGTTAGAAAATGGTCAATTTCAAGTCGACTTTGAAGAACCGCAAAGAGCGATTACAGCGGGTCAATCGGCCGTTTTTTACGACGGCGAGGTATGCTTAGGCGGTGGTGTTATAGAAGCTACCTGGAAGTAATATCATGTATCGCTGCTCATCGCTGTAAAATAATAACTGAGGATTGTTAATTAGATGTCAACAAACGACAAACACCAAGCGCTTGCATTGTCAGGTGTCTTTCAAGCAGCTTATTTAGTCGACAAAATCGCAAAAGACGGTCAAATCAATAAGGACCTTCTCGAACATGCCGTTAAAACAATTTTGACTTTAAACCCAGGCTCTTATGAAGAACTGTTTCCTGACTATGCCCTATTTCAAAATGGGTCTGAGCAATTGAACAATGCTCTGTCTAAAAACGGCCAAGGCATTAACAAAGAAGTACTTCAATACGCCATGTCTATTGTGACCGTTCAAGGAAAGCTCTCTAAACGTAAAGAACTTATGTCTGAATTAGCCAATGGTTTAGACAGAGCGGTAGACCAGCAAGCTTACTTTAATGATTATTTGCATGAGTCTATTCTTGCATCGACGGCCTCTTGCTACCAAAACAGTGTAAGCAAGTTAAATTTTCGAATCCGTGTTACCGGCAACCCAAACCACCTAAAAGACTCTAAAGTAGCCGATCAAGTTCGAACCTTATTGCTTTATGGCGTTCGATGCGCGCTATTATGGCGACACTCTGGTGGACGAAGATGGCATTTCTTAACCAGCCGAGCAAGATTACAACGTGCTGTTAACGCCCTTTCTCAACTGGCCTAATTCATAATTTTCGGTATAATCGCCGCGCTTTTAAAGTCTACATTTACCTTCGCAAGGCAAACTAAATGATGGAACTCTCTGCACTAACGGCAATATCTCCTATTGATGGGCGGTATGGCAACAAAACGGCTTCACTTAGACAATATTTCAGTGAATTCGGCTTAATTCGATACCGAGTAGAAGTGGAAGTACGTTGGCTTCAACAGCTTTCAAACCACCCGAGCATTACCGAACTCCCCGCCTTTAGCGCAGAGGCCAATCAATATTTAGACTCAATCATCGAAAACTTTTCAGAAAATGATGCTCAGTCGATAAAAGACATCGAGAGTACAACCAACCATGATGTAAAAGCCGTAGAGTATTTTCTAAAAGATAAACTTGCCGCGCACGATGAGCTGAAAGAACATCAAGAGTTTGTTCATTTTGCTTGTACTTCGGAAGACATCAATAATTTATCTCATGCGCTTATGCTAGCAAATGGCATGAAAACAGTGGTTTTACCGCAGTTGCGCGAAGTATCTTCAGCGATTAAAACTGTCGCTCGGGAGCTTGCTCACATTCCAATGCTCTCGCGAACTCATGGGCAAACGGCTTCTCCGACAACCGTCGGCAAAGAGTTTGCTAACGTAGCGTATCGATTAGACCGCCAAATTAAGCACATTGAAGCTATTGAGTATCTTGGCAAAATAAATGGCGCGGTCGGAAACTATAATGCACATTTAGCCACCTACCCTGAAATTGATTGGGAATCCAACGCCAACCTATTTATTGAATCTTTAGGCCTACATTGGAATCCGTATACTACCCAAATTGAGCCTCACGATTACATTGCTGAGCTTTATGATGCTATCGCTCGATTCAACACCATTGTTATAGATTTCGACCGGGACATTTGGGGCTATATCTCTCAAGGTTACTTTAAGCAAAAAACCATTGCGGGTGAAGTTGGCAGCTCAACAATGCCGCATAAGGTTAACCCAATCGACTTTGAAAACTCAGAAGGTAACCTAGGCATTGCTAATGCCGTTATGCAGCATTTAGGTGCTAAACTGCCCATCTCTAGATGGCAACGAGACCTTACCGACTCCACAGTATTGCGAACAATGGGCGTAGGCTTAGCACACAGCTTAATAGCTTACCAAGCCACCCTTAAGGGCATTAGCAAGCTACAGGTGAACGAACAGCGCCTTGCTCAAGACTTGGATAACGCTTGGGAAGTGATGGCAGAGGCCATCCAAACCGTAATGCGACGCTACAATATAGAAGAACCCTATGAGAAACTTAAAGCGTTTACGCGCGGCAAAGCTATTACAAAAGACATGATGATAGATTTTGTTAATCAATTAGATCTTCCTGAGCAAGCTAAAAAAGATCTTTTAGCTATGACCCCCGCGTCATACATCGGCAACGCCATCGATCAAGCGAAACGCATTTAACCGTTTAACCTCTGCGTAGGCGTTAGCCTAGCGCAGGGGAACTCACTTCTTTTCGCTCTATCCGCACAAGTACTCAAAGACTGCTAATATTAACTTAATCTATTGAATAGGCATTCATCGTGACATTGCAAAATTTCGATATTGACGACTTTCTTAAAAACTATTGGCAACAATGCCCTGTGCTTATTCGCGGGGCGTTACCAGAAGCCGAAACTTTATTGTCGGGTGATGATTTAGCAGGGTTAGCGACAGAGCCGAAGGTTGAGTCTCGAATCATCAGCTTGGATCGAGCCAGCGAGAAATGGTCACTGAAGAATGGTCCTTTTGATGATGATATATGGTCCAATTTAGGGGAAGAAGACTGGACGCTGTTGGTTCAAGCGGTAGACCACTGGGATGATGACATGGAGTCTTTGCGCAACGCCTTCTCTTTTTTACCTTCATGGCGTATTGACGACATTATGGTGAGCTTTGCAACGAAAGGTGGTGGCGTTGGACCTCACTTTGATCAATACGATGTCTTTCTTATTCAAGGTGAAGGCCGACGTGAATGGAAGATCGGACAATTATGTAACGATGAAAGTGAATTAATTGAAAATTTACCTGTCAAAGTTCTATCTACATTTGAAGAACAGGAGTCCTGGGTGTTAGAGCCAGGCGATATGCTTTATCTTCCTCCGGCTCTGGCACACTGGGGCACTTCAGTAGAGAATAGCATTACTTATTCTGTTGGCTTTAGGGCGCCTTCAAAAGCCGAAGTCATGATAGATTTTGGCCATTTTTTATCCGACCACTTAAACGATTTTCAACGTTACAGTGACGCTGGAATCGAGAATAGACAAAGCGCCTCAAGTGAAATTAAAGAATCGGATATACAAAGAATCCAGTCAATTATTAGAGAAATCAGTAACGATAAATCACTGATTTCTAACTGGCTCGGCCAATACATGACCGAACCTAAATACGATGATACGGCGGTAAACAGTGGTGATTGGAATTTTGATCGATTTATGGAGCACTGGCAATCACACGCACTCATAAAAAACTCAGCTAGCCGTTTTGCTTACTACGAAAACCGCTTACTGGTCGATGGCAATGAGCTTGAACCTTGCCCTGCACTGGTGAGTCAAATAATAGATAGCAGCCAAGCATTTGAATACAGCACAGTATTGGCCACCAAAGACAAGCATTTACCGAGTGTTTTTTGCACTCTCGTTAATTTGGGAGCTTTTTACTTTGAAGAAGATATTTGAATTTAGTATCGCAATAGCCGCTGTTCTTGCGGCTCCTTGCTTATTTGCCAGCAATCTATTCATTTATATATCACCCACTGGCGAACGCATAGTAACCGATCGACCGATAAATCTAACAGGTTACGAACTTGAAAATAACCGGTTAAATGCGAACACAGCTGGTACTGCGTTACGCTATCAAGATAATGAAAAGAATAGAGCTCTCATTGAAAAGCACATTAACAATGCAGCCTACTTATACGGTATAGACTCAGAGCTTATAAAGGCTGTCATCAAACAAGAATCGGCATTTAACATTCAAGCTAAATCTCACAAAGGCGCAATTGGGTTAATGCAATTAATGCCCTCTACCGCAGCGATTTACAATGTTAAAAATATCTATGATCCAAAAGAAAATATCTATGCAGGAACAAAGCACCTTCGGTACTTGCTTCGAAAGTACAACAATACTCGACTGGCTTTAGCGGCCTACAACGCAGGGGAAGGCGCTGTCAGACGGTATAAGGGTATTCCACCCTTCCCAGAAACTCAAAATTACGTTGCTAAAGTGGTGGGATACTACAACCAGTATCAAAAACTAGCGACGCGATAGCGGCACTCTATATGTTAATGGATAATGTGTCGCTCTTCTTCTACTTCTTCGGCTTCAAAAGAACCAGTTGCCACCTCTACACCGGCTCCGATCATTGCCTTGGCAACATCGTGAATTAGCTCACCTAAGTTTTCTTTAGCGTCAGCCGAAAATTGAATTTTCACTAGCGGCGCAGATTCTTCATCTGAACTACGTAATACGTAAGAACCATCGGCTAACTGTGCTATTTCCCAAACTTTTTCCATAACCACTACTTAATACTTAGCAATATTCGTTTTGGATTCGTAAGCTTTCTACCAACCCATTAAATTGTTCAAACCAGCCATCTAAATCTAGCAACAATTGACCATGCGACTCTTTAACTATCATGGCTGGAATATTCGCACGTGCATTTTGTGCGTTATAAGCCAAGAGTTTCCAAGCTTTATACCAACTGTTTATCCAATGATTAGAGTCTTGCATGGCGCTGCATAATTCAGCTTGTAATGGCGATAAATTACCCTTGGATGAGATGTTTTTTACAAAGGATGTAAAATCAGAAAACTCTATTTCTACACTTGGATTCTCGTACGACTTTTCCTCTTCCAATAACTGTGCAAGAGCCCTATTTAGCATTAAAACGAAGGCTAACTCTAAGGTGCTTTTTACATCAGCCTCAGCTGTTTCATGCCATTGCCTCAGCAGCACCTTAAGGTGCTTTTGAAGCAAGTTTGTAGAAGCCGTTGCACTGAGCATCAGTAAGTCATTCTAAAGCCAAGATGGACCGTTGAATCTACCAGTCCAGTTTCGGCTTCTCCAGATATGTCGTACTCGCCGCGTAAATCGTGATAACCTAAAAACACTCTTGCTTGAGGCAGAACTTTGTAAGTCACACGTGCCACAAGCTCATTAGCCGACGTTAAATCACCAAAACTTAAAATACTGGGTGAAAAGTAAGCCTGTCCTTCAAAGCCTAAACCATTCATAAAATCGGGTTGCCAGCGAACAAAGCCGCCCACCCCTAAACCTACGGCAAAGTCTGCAACGGTGTTGCTTAACCCCATCGCTTTAAACCCAATTCCGCCAATCATTTCTTTGTTGGCCATTGTTGCATCTACGGCGTTAAACCCCGCCAAAATAGCCGAACTTTGGTTTGTTTCATTGTAAACACCGCCTACAGTAAAGTGCGCACCGGTTCCTACCATGGCTGCATCGTGCTCAATACGTACCGAAGTATTTGATAGCCCGAAGTCAATTGCGCCGCCAGCGAATGCCGAGCCGGCCATTAGTAGAGCCGCGGTGCCTGTAGCAATTTTATAAAACATGGTTACTTCTCCAAAAAACATGCCGCTATTGTAACGAAACAATAGCGGCATGAGTAGGCTTGCGAAAAGACAATCTATGCAGACATCTCAAGCAATAGTTTATTTAATCTTGAAACAAAACCAGCCGCGTCACTCAATTGTGTACCTTCGGCTAAACGGGCTTGCTCAAGTAAAATACTGGCTAAATCTGAAAAACGCTCTTCGTTTTGTTCAGATTCTAATCGTACTACTAATGGGTGTTCAGGGTTTAATTCCAGAATAGGCTTTGAATCTGGCACCTGCTGCCCTGCTGCCTCCATAATACGGCGCATTTGAGCACCCATGTCGTTATCGCCAACTACAATACACGCTGGGCTTTCGACTAAGCGATGCGTCATGCGAACATCTTCAACTTCGTCTTTAAACTCAGCTTTAATACGCTCTAAGAGTTCTTTGTGCTCATCATTGGCCTTTTCCTGAGCTTTCTTCTCTTCTTCTGTTTCAATATCACCAAGATCCAACCCGCCTCGAGCCACATCGACGATTTGCTTGCCATCAAAATCTTGTAAGTAGCCCATTAACCACTCATCAATTCGATCAGACAATAACAACACTTCAATGCCCTTCTTGCGGAAAACCTCTAAATGCGGACTGTTTTTCGCAGTTTGGTGATTATCGGCGCAAACATAGTAGATTTTCTCTTGACCTTCTTTCATGCGCTCAATATAAGCCGATAGAGATTGATCTTGTTTACTCTCTCCAGTATGAGTGGTTGCAAAACGCAATAACTTGGCTATTTTTTCTTTATTAGCCATGTCTTCCGACGGACCTTCTTTTAATACTTGGCCAAACTCATCCCAAAACGCCTGGTATTTCTCTGGCTGTTTTTTAGCCAGCTTATCCAGCATATCTAGAACGCGTTTAACTAAGGCCGTTTTAATGGACTCAATAGTACTGTCGCTTTGCAAAATTTCTCGAGAAACGTTCAACGGTAGGTCATTTGAATCAACCACACCTTTAATAAAGCGCAAGTACAGCGGTAAGAATTGCTCGACATCGTCCATAATAAAGACGCGATTCACATATAGCTTCAGACCACGTACTCGTTCACGATTCCACATATCAAAGGGTGCTTTTTCAGGCACATATAACAAGCTTGTGTAATCTAGCTTACCTTCTACTTTGTTATGGCTCCATGTCACTGCATCGCCGTAATCGCTGGAAATATGATGATATAACTCTTGATATTCTTCATCTTTTATTTCACTTCGTGCACGAGTCCACAAGGCTTGAGCACTGTTAACATTTTCCCACTGAGGCGCTTCTACTGTTTTATCATCTTCTTGATCGGCTGGCTTATCTTCCAACATTTGGACCGGTACAGAAATGTGGTCCGAATATTTTTTAACCAAGCTGCGTAGGCGCCACGAATCCGCAAATTCAGTTTGATCGGCTTTTAAATGAAGGACTAACTTGGTGCCACGGCTAGGAAGTTCGACATCGGCTAGAGTAAACTCGCCTTCTCCTTCACTGCTCCAATGTACACCTTCTTCTGCAGAAACGCCTGCTTTACGGGAATACACATCGACTTTATCGGCAACAATGAAAGAAGAATAAAAACCTACTCCAAATTGGCCAATTAACTGAGAATCTTTCTTTTCATCACCCGATAGATTTTTTAAGAAATCTGCCGTACCCGATTTAGCAATAGTACCTAGGTTATTGATGACATCTTCGCGAGTCATGCCAATACCATTATCTTCAATGGTTAAGGTATTGGCCTCTTTATCCGAGCTGATGCGAACCCGAAAGTCGGCTCCATCCGCTAATAAAGAGTCATCTTTTAATGCTTGAAAGCGCAATTTATCGCAGGCATCCGAAGCGTTGGACACCAGCTCTCTAAGAAAAATCTCCTTATTCGAGTAAAGAGAGTGAATCATGAGATGCAGCAATTGCTTTACTTCTGTTTGAAAGCTGAGCGATTCTTGATTTGTTTCAGACATTTTTCCATCCTAATTAATACTGAACGTTATACTAGGCTCCAGATTTGGGGCTCTCAGAGAATATTTCAAGGGTTGATTTGTTTTTTAAATGGAATTGATGCCCATTTTCTTTTGTTTTTTTCTCCATTCGGGCACACTCAACCCTCTAAAAAAATAATTATTTGCTAGGAAGCATTGAATGAACAACCAAGCTGCTACTCAACCTGTTAAAAAACGCGAAATATTTGGCTGGGCCATGTACGATTTTGCCAACAGTAGTTACACCACTGTTGTTGTCACTTTTATCTACAGCGCCTTCTTTGTCTCCTATATTGTGCCGCCTGAACTCGCTCACATGAAAAACACCTTTTGGTCGCTCGCTGTCGCCATTTCAACTACGTTAGCTATATTTCTTGCTCCGTTGGTCGGAGTATTGTGCGATTACAGCGGAAAAAAGAAAAAATATTTGGCGGTTTGTACCTTCATATCAATCTTTTCTACGGCAGCGCTATTTTTTGTGGGTCCAGGCAGCCTTTGGTTTGGTTTAACTTTATTAGTATTGAGCAACACCGCTTGGATGCTTTCTGAATCATTTATTGCTAGCTTTTTGCCGGAATTAGCGACCGATAAGAACATGGGAAAAGTCAGCGGAATTGGCTGGGGTATTGGATATGTCGGCGGCCTTTTAAGCTTACTGCTAATGGCGAGTTTTATCACGGCCGATAAAATCACCGATTACGATCTCTTTGTAAGTCAAAATCAAATGGCGATGGTCTTTATCGCCCTGTTTTACTTTCTTGGCGCACTTCCTACCTTTTTGTTTGTAAAAGAAAGAGCAACTCCGAAGCCAGGCTTTGAACAAGCTAATTTTAGTGTTTTGTTTCGGGCCGCCGTTGCTAGAATTTTAGACATGAAAAACATCATTAAAGACTACCCTGTCCTGTTTAAATTCTTCCTGGCTTTTATGATGTACAGCGCCGGAATAGCGGTTGTTGTAAAGTTTTTTGGCATTTATGCTCAAGAAGAAATTGGTATTAACGGCACCGCACTATTACTCATTGGTGCAACCTTGCAAGTAAGTTCCATGCTTGGTGCAGTAGGGTTTGGCTTTATCGAAGACAGAATTGGCTCAAAGCAAACCATTTTTCTAAGCCTAGGATGGTGGATAGCTGGAATTTTGGGCATTTACTTCCTAGACCCACTTGTGACCTTAACTGGCATGGAAATCAACAACCTCTTCGTTGTAGTGGCTTTTATTGCAGGCAGCGCAATGGGCGCTACTCAATCTGCCAGTCGCGCAGTTGTAGGGTTACTGGCCATGC
Source organism: Reinekea marina (assembly GCF_030409715.1). Taxonomy (NCBI): domain Bacteria; kingdom Pseudomonadati; phylum Pseudomonadota; class Gammaproteobacteria; order Oceanospirillales; family Saccharospirillaceae; genus Reinekea; species Reinekea marina. The sequence continues at coordinate 2,061,596 of NZ_JAUFQI010000001.1, read as the reverse complement.
CTAAAGACTCTGCTTTATTGTTTGGACTGTGGGGAACCTTTGGTCGCTTTGCCATTATTATCGGTATGACCTTTGGACCAATCAGCGACGCCATTGGACGTCACAGTGGCCTGTTATTTATTCTCGTCTATTTTGTGATTGGTGGCATAATGCTGGCATTAGTCCCATTAAATCAAGCTTTGCACAAGAGACACGGATAAAGTGACTTTCGGCTTGGGAGATTCACTTGAAATACCCAAGCCTTGAACGCATCATTTGAGTACATCAAGTATTTATAGGTCTTATTTTGCTACATATTCAAATTAAACAACGTCCACCTTGGCAACGAGCTATTTTTTTAGTGATTTCACTCGTTGTTGTCGCAGCTTTATTATGGATTGGTCTCATTGTTGTCATAGGCCTAGCGGTGCTTGCCATTATTGTTGCTATTGCCAATAAAATAAAAATAGCGATTACCGGCAAACCACTGTTCAAAACACCCTCTCATTTTCATCGCTACCAATCACAGTTTAAAAGTGGAGATGTTATTGAAGGGGAAGTTGTTTCTCCTAAAGATCCTAAAGACGATTAAGGTTATTTCGTTAACCAGCCAATAAATACGCATCAATGGCGTGATGCGTTATTTTCTTCTTCATTGGTGATATGCTTCAATTAAAAAAGAAGTAATACACCTTGAAACTCTCAACTACCCCTAAAACAAAGCCTCAATATTGGTCTCGGCATAGTAAATCGTGGCTCATGGCGGTGGCTTTGTGTATGTTATCTATTCTTATAATTTTGCAATTTGGCTATGCTCGCGCTTTAGCACGCCTTACCATTGCCACAGAACAAGACGTCAATCATCAACTTGAGCTTCAAGTTCAAATTTTGGAAAGTCATCTAGAAAAGTTTCGCCTTTTACCCGTTCTTATGGGGCAGCATGGCGATAAAACTAAATGGATACCTTCAAGCAGTAATCTGACTCAAACTGAATCTTGGTTAAGGCAACTGAACTATATTTCTGGCGCTTTTGATACTTTGATTCTAAATGAACAAGGACACATTCTGGCTTCGGCACAATCACTCAGTAGGTCAATGTATAGTGAAAACGTCCTAAAGCAGCTTGCCAGCTCGCCACTTGAGGCTAAATTGGGTCGCCAACATTTAACCATTGAAGATAACCAATCGCTGTATGGATTCTCTTCTCTGTATCGACTCAATAATTACCCAGAAAGCATTCTGGTCTTTATGGTTAACTTAGAGCCAGTGGCACAATCATGGGCAATAGCTACGGCCAATTTGATAGCAACCGACAGCAACAACCAAATCGTGATGGCCAGCGACCAACAACTCATAGGCAAAAAGCTCCTTAAAACTGAACAACTCAAAGAAACAAACCATCACGTTATCAGCCATATCGATCTCCACACGCTAGGCTGGACGGTTTCAGCACAATCCTATATTGATAAACAATCAATCATTCGGTTCACCCTTCTCAGCTCGCTGCTTATCTGTTTTATTATTATTGGCATCTTCACACTGATCACAAAGCGACGAGAGAAATTATTATTAATTCAACAAAAAGAAATCCAACATGCACAAGAACTCGAACACGAAATTGATGTGAGAACGGCTGAGTTAAGAAATACTAACGAGCGCTTAAGAAAGGAAGTATCTGAACGAATCTTAACCGAACAACAATTAAAAACCACGCAACAAGAGCTCATTCATTCCGCTAAGCTGGCGGCTATAGGCCAAATGAGCACTAATTTAAGCCATGAATACAATCAACCCTTGGCAACAATGCGTACTTATGCTGAAAATGGACTAAAGTTTTTAAGGCTCAATAAGTATGAACAAGCGATGGATAATTTTGAACGAATAATACAACAAACCGCACGTCTTGGTGATCTTTCAAAAACATTAATGTCTTTTGCACGTAAACCTTCTGAAAAACAAAGCATTGTAAATATGTACGCCTGTGTAGAAGAAGCATTTATGTTGGTACAACCTCGAGTTAAATCAAAAAAAATTATTTTAAAGCACCAAGTACCGAAAACCGCGAAGGTTTATGGCAATGCGATTCAACTGAGCCAAGTGATGCTTAATTTACTCAGTAACGCTATAGATGCGGTAACCGATGCGCAGCATCATTTAAGTTCACCTCAGGTTTTAGTGAGTTTTCAAATAACTGAAGCGTATATAGACATATCAGTAGAAGATTCAGGAGACGGCATAGACTCAGCTAACCGAGACTCTATATTCGAACCATTTTTTACATCAAAGAAATCTGGAGCCGGCCTAGGATTAGGGTTATCCATCGTTAAAGACATCATTAAATCTCATGGTGGCAAAATAGTTACCCGTCAATCACAATTAGGTGGGGCTTGCTTTACTATTTCCCTTCCAAACAATAATCACAATTAAGTGAAGAGCACTGAATAACAATGACAAGAACAACAGAATTATCGGTTCAAGCGACTATCTGGCTTACGGATGATGACAATGATTTGATCCATGCGCTTCAACAGGGGTTGGAGCTAGAAGGGTTTAACGTTCGAACAGATCTTGCTGCGCGAGAAATTCTTTCACACCTATCAAGTGATTCATTCAGTGTGGTGATCAGCGATATTATGATGCCAGATTTGACCGGAATGGATTTTCTATCGAAAGCCATTGAAATAGATTCCGCCATTCCTGTAATTCTAATGACCGGTCATGGCGATGTACCGTTAGCGGTTGAAGCGATTCAAAAAGGAGCTTATGATTTTCTCGAAAAACCCTTCCCTATTTTAAGCTTAGTCGAAGTTGTTAAGCGCGCAATTGAGAAAAGACGTTTAGTATTAGAAAATCGAAGCTTACGAGAAACTATTGATGATCATAATCCTATCAGTCAGCGCCTAGTCGGCAGATCACCAAAGATGGCTTTACTGCGCGAACAAATTTTAGCCCTGTCTACGACCAATGTAGACAGCCTAATTATTGGAGAAACAGGGTCAGGAAAAGAAGTTGTGGCTCGAGCCATTCACGATTTCTCTCAAAGAAAAGAAAAACCCTTTGTAGCCATTAATTGCGCAGCCATACCCGCGGATATCATTGAAAGTGAATTATTCGGTCATGAACAAGGAGCGTTTACGGGAGCGACAAAAAAGCGGATTGGTAAACTTGAGTATGCCGCGGGCGGTACAGTATTTTTAGATGAAATCGATTCAATGCCTTTGGATTTACAAGCAAAAATTTTACGAGCGATTGAACAAAGGACGATTGAACCGTTAGGTTCTAATAAATCCGTCAATCTAGATGTAACCTTTATAGCCTCCACCAAAGAAGACCTAGAAACCCTTTCCAACAACCAAGAGTTTCGAATGGATTTGTATTACCGTTTAAACGTAATACGTTTCAATATTCCGCCTCTACGCGAGCGGACAGAGGATATTCCCTTGCTATTTTTTCACTTATCAAGGATTGCAAGAAGCAAATACCGCAGAGATATACCAGAAATATCACCTAACTTAGTAGATCAATTATGTAGATACCCTTGGCCGGGTAACGTTCGCGAGTTAAGAAACTACGCAGATCGGTTCGTTTTGGGCATGTGGAACGGTTTTATTGAAACTAGAGAAGAGTCCCAATCGGGTGACTTAGCCACACGCCTTCAGCAATATGAGAAAACAGTCATTGAACACGAATTGATAAAAAATGGCGGCTCTCTAAAAGAAACCTATTTATCCTTAGGGTTATCTCGCAAAGGTCTCTACGACAAGATTAAAAGACTGGCCATTCAGACAGATCAATTGATTGATCCACAAGACATGATGGGTAGCTAGCTACCCACTAGCTATCATCGATCTGCTGTTCATGTGTCATCTCCTACACATGAAATGGATCTTTAATCATGAGTAGCCCTACTTCTTCGTATGTATTAGCTGTTTGGCACACCTATTGCTATTTTACTTTCCAATTCCGCGCTTCGAACCAGTTGCACGGTTTTGTTAAACAAAAACAATAAATCAATAAGGGCAATTCAATGACTATTAAAAAACTAGCACAAGTTTTGGCTACCGTTACCTTTGGTGCTACCGCTTCTTTAGCTGCTGCGAACTGCGACCCAGGTGAAACTGTTGTAAAGCTGAGCCACGTAACGGGTGGCACAACGCACCCTAAGGTAGTTGCGTCAAACAACTTCGCAGAGCGTGTAAACAAAGAACTCAATGGTAAAATGTGTGTAGAAGTATACCCAAGCAGCACCTTGTTTGGTGACAGTAAAGAATTAGAAGCACTTTTATTAGGTGATGTTCAACTTTTAGCGCCTTCGCTCTCCAAATTTGGTTCTTATACTGAAAAATTCGGTGTGTTTGACTTGCCGTTTATCTTTAAAGACATTGATGCTGCCATTCGCTTTACACAATCGAAAGAAGGCATGGGCTTACTCAATGAAATGGAAGATGTAGGCTTTGTAGGTTTAGGTTATTGGATGTCGGGCATGAAGTACTTCTCAGCCAACAAACCATTAATAGAACCAACGGATGCGAAAGGGCTAAAATTCCGAGTACAAACATCCGATGTTGCTAAGGCAATGATTAAAGCAATGGGCGCGTCGCCACAACCTATGGCGTTCTCAGAGGTTTATGGCGCGCTTCAAACTGGCGTTGTAGATGGTCAGGAAAATACTTGGTCGAATATTTATACTAAAAAATTCTTCGAAGTTCAGGACAGTGTCACGGAAACCAACCATCAATTATTGGCATATTTGTTCATGACCTCTCGTGAGTTTTTAGATAGCCTAGATGATGATGTTCGCGAGCAATTTATCGCCATTGCTAATGATGTCACGCTTCAAGCTAACCTAGAAGTGAAAGAAAAAGAAGCCAATAACCGTCAGAATATTTTAAACGGCGGTGGTGTCATCAACGTATTAAATGCAGCCCAACGCGAAAAATGGGTGAATGCAATGAAACCTGTTTGGAAACAATTTGAAAAAGCCATCGGTAAAGACTTAATTAACGCCGCTGCAGGCTCTTAAGTAATTCTATGACTATAGGCTGCGATACTTATTGCAGCCTATTCCCACCGGTTACAACTAAAAATTTAAACCGTCATTACTTTTTGCAATCCAACCGCTAACGAGGAGCAGCCATGTCGAGTTATTGGCCTCACATAACGTTACTTTGCCTCGTAGCCGCTTTATGGCTACTTGAGCTTAGATTTTACAAAATCATGCATCGACTAGAAGAAAACTTCTTGGTGTTAATTATTGTTTCAATAATGGCCGTATCATTTGGTCAGGTTATAGCACGATACGGTTTTAATACCGGTTGGTCAGCCGCACTAGAATTTAATACGCTGATGTTTTCATGGTTAATTTTGTTTGGAATGAGCTATGGCATTAAAACAAACCTACATTTGGGAGTAGACATTGTACTCAAAGCACTTCCTAAACCAGCGGAAAAAACACTCAGTTTATTTGGTGCCGTATGCGTAATAGCCTACGGCTTAATTTTACTCGACAGCACTTGGGTTGCCATGCTGGGAGTTGATGTACGTGGCGGTGCCATTGAATACTGGGCGAAAATGTACAAAATTGGTATTGGCGCTGAAGAACTGCGCTACCCCGCTTGGGCTCAAGAGCTATTCGGACTTCAACACCGCGTTCATCGTTGGGTTGTGTTACTTGCCTTACCACTAGGCTTAGCCTTACTAGTCCTAAGAGGAACACAAGCATTTGTAGACATTTTAACGGGCAAGCGAGCAGCACTCATCAGCGCACATGAAGCTGAAGAATTAGTTGAAGAAAATAAAAATATTTTGGCGGGAGACTAATGTGGAAGCTTTAATTTTATTCACAATGGTGTTGGGTTTACTATTTGCCGGCGTGCCGGTCGGTATTTCGTTAGGTCTTTCCTCCATTTTGTTTGTAACGTTTATTTCTCACGACTCTTTATCGTCTGTAGCTATCTCATTATTCGGGGTTGGAAACCACTATACCTTACTTGCCATTCCTTTCTTTGTGCTTGCTTCAGCATTCATGTCGACGGGGGGCGTTGCAAAAAGGCTAATAGATTTTGCTATTGCGTCCGTCGGGCATTTCCGTGGTGGCTTGGCAATGGCTTCTGTGCTTGCCTGTATGATGTTTGCGGCTTTATCTGGCTCTTCTCCTGCAACCGTTGTCGCTATTGGCTCTATCGCTATTGTAGGAATGCGCCAAGTCGGCTACAGCAAAGAATTTGCGTCAGGGATCATTGCTAACGCAGGAACACTGGGCATATTAATCCCACCTTCTATCGTCATGGTCGTTTACGCTGCAGCAACAGATGTTTCTGTTGGGCGAATGTTTTTGGCCGGTGTAATTCCCGGCATCATAGCGGGTTTAATGTTAATGATTGCCATCTACATTGTTGCACGGCGCAAAAACTTGCCCGCTGAAGAATGGAAAGGATTACTCCATTGGTTACACGCTGGAAAAAAAGCCGGTTGGGGCTTGTTTTTAGTCGTGATAATAATGGGGGGTATTTACGGAGGAGTATTCACCCCAACTGAAGCGGCCATCGTTGCAGCAATCTACGCAATGATCGTTGCACTTTTTGTGTATCGTGATATGGGACCTTTATCTGGCGTTCCTTGGGTAGAAGATTCTGATTCTGAAATTGCAAAACTTGGTTTTCAAGCGACAACGTACGCGGTGTCTTTCTTTATCGTTTCAGCAATCCTTACATTCTTCGCAGTTGGGAATTCTGAGTTAGGCTTTCAAAGTAAACACACCATTACGTTAACAATCATAAGCCTAGTTTTAGGCGCAGCTTATTTTCAGTGGCGTAAATTCAGCGGTGCTAGGCTATTACCGGCCTTAGGTGGTGCTACTACCATTTGGCTACGCAACTTAGGGTTATTAGCGCGCAACTTTTTACCAGGCATATTCGGTGGGCAGTCAAGGGATGTCATTCTTGAAGGCACCAAAACGACGGTCATGTTAATGTTTATTATAGCTAACGCCCTATTGTTTGCTCATACGTTATCAGCTGAACGCATACCACAACTTATAACCGAATGGATGCTCGGAATCGGATTTAACTGGTTTACATTCTTGATTGCCGTAAACATTTTACTGCTTATTGGCGGTCAATTTATGGAACCATCAGGGCTTTTAGTCATTGTTGCTCCTGTCGTGTTCCCAATTGCTATGGAGCTAGGAATAGACCCTATCCACCTTGGAATTATGATGGTAGTAAACATGGAGATAGGCATGATTACACCACCCATAGGATTAAACCTTTTCGTCACCTCCGGAATAACTGGCATGAGTTTATCTCAAGTTGTTAGAGCCGCCCTGCCATTTGTGGGCGTATTAATGATTTTCTTAATTCTCGTCACTTACGTACCCATTATATCTACTTGGTTACCCTATTTAATTATGGGACCAGAGTTGATAGTTAAGTAACTTTTAATAAGGTGAGTTCTGATTTACTAGAACTCACCTTATTTAAACAACTAGTTCTCACCAATCATTGCATTAGCCAAAACTTGCGTATACCGATTTGACTTTATTTCTCTACCTAATGAACATAATTCACATCGATTACTTGAAAGCCTATTGATCAACAACCAAGGTAGATCATAATGATTATAGATACCCTCATACTTTATTGGTTTTCCTCGATCAAAGAAATAAAACACATTTAAATATGGATCTGGATAACCACGCTCTGTGTAATACTCCTTAGTTGTTGGCGACAAAGGAAGGTGGTCACTAACAACTAAAATCAATGAATTTGGGTCTCTATCAATCAAACTTTTTACGTTTTCTTCAATAGAAATCGCCCTGTAATAATATTGATTAACAATATTTTCAATACCTTCAAACTCCGTACTCTTTAAATCAACGACTGGCTGAAATCTAGTTTCATCAAAATAGAAGTTATAGTGCCCATATACTCCAAGCATATAGTTCAGACCAAAAGTACTTTTATGACTCTCTAGGAAATGATCAATGGCTTGTTCAAAAAAGTCAGAGTCAAACATATACTCCCCAGCAGAGCCTGTTAATTGTGTGCTTAAATGCGAATCACCGGTTACTAAATATTCTTTTGGAAAGAATGAGTTTTCAAAGCCAGTACTTTTATAAGCATTCAACTTATTAAAATAGCTCGGTTTATATGCATTCTGGGATATTGCAGTATATCCTGAGGATTTAAGCCAATTGGGCAAACAAGATGTTTCATATCCTGAGAATTGATTGAATTCAATTGTCCCATATTGAGATAATGCAGGCGCACCACATAACAATTCAAACTCGGCTTGAGCAGTAGAGCCGCCATATGCAGGAGACAATGAATAATTGCGATAATTTGTTAGGTTTTTCATCCAAGGAGAAAGATAGTTATCAGGCAATTCGATACCTGAAAATAAATAAGGATCGAGAAGGGATTCCATTACAATTAAATGAATATTACGTTTTGGGCTATTTTTTAATGTATCGCTGATGTTTGCAATTTCACCATCTAGCCAACCTTCTTTCACTTCAACATCTTCTAAAGCTTGGTTCCGTAATGCCTCCAGATAAAACAACGTAACAATTCGACCATTGTCTTTTACATTTTTCTCCAGTACAACATGGTGAACCTTAAAGGAAAATTGATCAATAAAACTTACAATGAATGATGGCTTAATATACAAAAGCCCAATGAAAACCACTAAAGGAAAACTAGAAAGCATTATTATTTTCGATGATACTTTCATTACTAAAAATGCAAACAAACTGAATGCCCCAATAAAAACTAACATTAAGGCAACTATTCCAATCCAGCTCAAAACACCAATCAACTCGTTAAATTCTGCAATATCGTTTAACTTAAAAAGCCGCCCCATATTGAAGTAAAAAAAATCCAAAAATAAATACAAAATTAATATAGGCAAAAGCGCAAAGAAGCTTGGAAATTTTACTCGCCCCTCCAAACCAAAATATATAGGTAAGCAAATAAGCAATATTAACGGAACTTCGAAATAAAATTGACCTTTATCCGAATTTAAACCGCCTAATCCGCTAGCTAAAGCTGAATAGACAATCAACCAACAGATAATTTTTAACACTGCCACAATATACGGAGTGCACTTTTTAGTTATTAGAATAAAATTCATAGCAATTACAGGTAACTTTATTTAATTTAAAAAAAAGGCGGCTAAAAGCCGCCTTTATCACAAAAGAACTAGCTTACCAGCCAGCTTTTTCTTTTAATGCGTCGCCAATATCAGCTAAAGAGCGCACAGTTTTAACACCTGCGTCTTCTAATGCAGCGAACTTCTCATCGGCTGTACCTTTACCGCCAGAAATAATCGCACCAGCATGGCCCATACGCTTACCTGGAGGGGCTGTAACACCTGCAATGTAAGAAACAACTGGCTTAGTTACATTTTCTTTAATGTAAGCAGCCGCTTCTTCTTCTGCCGTTCCGCCGATCTCACCGATCATAACAATCGCTTCTGTCTTTGGATCTTCTTCGAACATTTTTAAAATGTCGATAAAGTTAGCGCCAGGAATTGGATCACCCCCAATACCTACGCAAGTAGACTGGCCAAAACCATGATCCGTGGTTTGTTTAACCGCTTCATACGTTAAAGTACCTGAGCGAGAAACAATACCAACTTTACCTGGCAAGTGAATGTGACCTGGCATAATACCGATTTTACATTCGCCTGGAGTGATAACACCTGGGCAGTTAGGACCAATCATTTTAACGCCTTTACGATCAACATATTCTTTGGCTTCTAACATGTCGATTGTAGGAATACCCTCGGTAATACATACAATCAATTCAACGCCACTTTCGGCCGCTTCAATGATTGCATCTTTACAGAATGGCGCAGGTACGTAGATAACAGACGCATGTGCACCTGTAGCTTCTACGGCTTCACGCGCAGTATTAAATACAGGTAGACCTAGATGAGTAGTACCGCCTTTACCAGGAGAAACACCGCCCACCATTTGCGTTCCGTATTCAATCGCTTGTTCACTGTGGAATGTACCTTGTGAACCAGTAAAACCTTGGCAAATTACTTTAGTGTCTTTATTGATTAATACGCTCATGCTGCACCTCCGGCTGCGGCGACGACTTTTTCAGCGCCTTCTTTTAAAGAACCAGCTGCAACAATATTTAAGCCGCTTTCTGCTAATTTCTTAGAACCTAATTCTGCGTTGTTACCTTCTAAGCGCACAACGACAGGAACCTTAACGCCGACTTCTTCAACGGCACCGATAATACCTTCAGCAATCATATCGCAACGTACGATACCGCCAAAAATGTTAACAAATACAGCCGCAACATTTTCGTCAGATAATATAATTTTGAATGCTTCTGCAACACGTTCTTTAGTTGCGCCGCCACCTACATCTAGGAAGTTTGCTGGCTTGCCACCATGAAGGTTTACGATGTCCATTGTACCCATTGCTAGGCCAGCACCGTTAACCATGCAGCCGATGTTACCATCTAGAGCTACATAGTTTAATTCCCATTCCGCCGCATCAGCTTCACGCTGATCTTCTTGCGAAGGATCACGCATTGCTGCGATTTCTTTCTGACGGTAAAGAGCATTACTATCTACTACCATTTTAGCGTCTAGGCAATGCAAGTTGCCTTCATCAGTAATAACCAACGGGTTAATTTCTAATAACGCTAAATCTTTCTCTTCAAACAACTTAGCCAATCCTAAGAAGATATGGGTAAACTGTTTAATTTGCTGGCCTTTTAAGCCAAGCTGGAATGCGATATCACGTGCTTGGTATGGCTGAGCGCCTACCATTGGATCGATTTCAGCTTTAAGAATTTTCTCTGGCGTTTCTTCAGCAACGGTTTCAATTTCAACACCGCCTTCTGTAGAAGCCATGAATACAATGCGACGAGTCGCACGATCTACCACGGCACCCAAATACAATTCGTTAGCGATGTCTGTGCAAGACTCAACTAAAATTTTGCTTACTGGCTGACCATTTTCATCAGTTTGGAAAGTAACTAAGTTCTTACCTAACCAATGCGCTGCAAACTCTTTAGCTTCTTGAGCCGATTTGACCAGTTTTACACCGCCAGCCTTACCGCGACCGCCAGCATGAACCTGAGCCTTAACAACCCACATATCGCCTGGGATTTTACCTACCGCTGCTTCCACTTCTTCTGGAGTGTCACAAGCGAAGCCATCAGAAACCGGAAGACCGTATTCTCTGAAAAGCTGTTTACCTTGATATTCATGAAGGTTCATTATCTTTTCCGTTTTTTAATTGGAGCAATTGAGGAATTTGTTATAGCTATAAGTTTCTTCGAATTTAGCTCGGTCATTGAAACAAAGAACGGAGACAATTCTCCGTTCTTAATTAAATTTACTTACGCTTTTTACGATTAACTTTATGAATCGCCATATTATCTACCGCAAGCGCGGCTTCATGTACTGCCTCAGATAATGTTGGGTGCGCAAAACAAGTTAACTGTAAATCTTCTGCACTTGAGGCAAACTCTAATGCAATTACACCTTGAGCAACCATTTCAGAAGCATTCAAACCAAAAATGTGCATACCTAGCACACGATCAGTTTTAGCATCGGCTAAAATTTTAACCTGCCCTTCTGTAGCATTGGCTGCTTGCGCCCGGCCAATTGCGGCAAATGGAAAAGCACCCGCTTTATAATCAACACCTTCGGCTTTTAGCTCATCTTCGGTTTTACCTACCCAGGCGATTTCCGGGTGAGTATAAATAACACTTGGAATTGCATCGTAGTTCATTTGAGCGTTATGGCCAGCGATAATTTCAGCAACCATGATGCCCTCTTCAGAGCCTTTATGCGCCAGCATAGGACCACGAACAACATCACCTATCGCATAAACGCCAGGAACTGTTGTACGACATTGGTCATCAACAAAAATAAAGCCTCGCTCATCAAGCTTCACACCACAATCAGTTGATAAACAACCTTCAGTGTATGGTCGACGACCTACAGCAACGACTAGTTTGTCGAAAGTTTCCGTTTTTTCGCCTTCCGAATCTTGGAAGGTAACTTCAACTTTTTTACCTTTCTTCTTAGAGCCTGTTACACGAGCGCCCAGACGAATATCTAGCCCTTGTTTAACAAAAGTTTTAAGCGCATCTTTAGCAATTGCACGATCGGCCGTTGCTAAAAAAGTATCCATAGCTTCAAGAACGACCACCTCAGAACCTAAACGTGACCATACTGAGCCAAGCTCGAGACCAATAACACCCGCACCAATTACACCTAAACGTTTTGGCACTTCTGGGAATTCAAGCGCACCCGTAGAATCTACAATAGTGGCACCATCTAAAGGTGTTGGTGGGATATCAACCGGCACTGAACCCATGGCTAAAATAACGTTCTCAGCTTCAATAGATTCAACAGAACCGTCTTTTTTATTTACTTCTACAACTTTATTGGCTTTTAATTCGCCTTTGCCTTCAATAGTGGTAACTCCGTTACCTTTTAGAAGGCCAGCAATGCCTGTCGTAAGCTGATTAACAATGCCATCTTTACGCTCTAGCATTTTTGCTACGTCCATTTTCACAGACTTAACATCAATACCATGAACATCTAAACCGTGGTTTGCTTCAGCATACATCTCAGAAGACTGTAATAATGCTTTAGATGGTATGCAACCGACATTAAGGCAAGTACCGCCCCAAGTCGTCTCACCATCTTTCTTAACCCACTTTTCAATAATAGCGGTTTTCTTGCCTAATTGAGCTGCTTTGATCGCGGCTACATAACCTGCCGGTCCTGATCCAATCACAACCACTTCAAATTGATTTGCCATGGCAATTGTTACCCTTTTTTTGTGAATTAACTTAGGTGAGTTTATCACCCAAGTTTATTTAATTTAAAGTTTTACAGCTCTAGTAAAATGCGAGCTGGATCTTCTAACATGTCTTTAATGGCTACCAAAAATGTAACGGCTTCTTTACCATCAATTAAACGATGATCATAAGAAAGGGCTAAGTACATCATTGGTAAAATTTCAACTTTGCCATTCACAGCCATTGGACGCTCTTGAATTTTATGCATGCCTAAAATTGCGGCTTGCGGCAAGTTTAAAATTGGCGTCGACATTAATGAACCAAACACACCACCATTTGAAATCGTAAAGGTACCACCTTGCATTTCATCGATACCTAACTGACCTGCTTGGGCGCGTTCACCGAAATCACGAATGGTGCTTTCAATACCAGCTAAGCTCATACGACCGGTATCGCGTAACACAGGTACAACCAAACCACGGTTGCTGGATACGGCGACACCAATATCCTGGTACCCGTGGTACACAATGTCGTCACCATCAATAGAGGCGTTCACTTCTGGTTGACGCTTCAACGCTTCAGTTGCTGCTTTTACAAAGAACGACATAAAGCCTAAACGAGTACCGTTATGAGTTTTTTCAAACTGATCTTTATAGCGCTTACGCAGATCCATAATCGGTTTCATGTTAACTTCGTTAAACGTCGTTAACATTGCTGTTTCGTTTGTTGCTTCTAATAAACGCTCTGCGATACGCTTACGCAAGCGAGTCATAGGTACACGTTTTTCTGTTCGCGCACCCGCCGCAACAGGTGCAGCTGCGGCACTAGATTCCGCAGGAATCATGCCTGGGGCACTTTGTGCTGGTGCTGCTGTAGAGGCTGCTTTTACCACATCTTCTTTGGTAATACGGCCACCCTTTCCTGTGCCTTGAATCGCAGCGGCGGTTAAATTCGCTTCTTCCGCTAACCTTCTTGCTGCTGGGCTCATTGGCGCATCTTCAGAAGGGCTTTGCTCAGCGCTTTCAGCCGCTGGTGCTTGAGGTGCTGCTTCAGCCGGAGCGGCCTGATCTACGGCACCTGCTTCGAACTGAGCAATAACTTCAAGGCTCAATACTGTGTCACCCTCATTTTTAACCAATGAAGTCAGTGTTCCATCAGCTGGAGCAACGACTTCTAAAACTACTTTATCGGTTTCAATATCTACCAAAAGCTCATCACGAGAAACTGGCTCGCCAGGCTGTTTGTGCCATGTTGCAATTGAACCATCTGCAACAGACTCTGGGAATTGTGGTGCTTTAATTTCAATAGCCATTTAAGAATCCTTTAAGTCTTTACCTGGCGATTACTGAACATTCAGAATCGCATCGTTTAAGAATTTTTCAAGTTGCTCTAAGTGCAACGCCATATAACCTGCAGCAGGAGAAGCAGAAGCTTCTCGACCTGCGTATCGAAGATATAAACTGTTATTTACTTCATTGATTACTTTACGCATATGATGCTGACTGGAATACCAAGCGCCTTGGTTCATCGGCTCTTCTTGGCACCACACCACATCTTCAACGCGTTTGAATGTTTTAACCACATCGAGTAATCGTTGCTCAGGGAATGGGTAAAGTTGTTCAATTCGTACAATGGCGACATCGTAAGCTTGCTCTTTTTCGCGTTTATCGACTAAATCGTAATAAACTTTTCCGGAACAAAGCACGAGTCGTTTAGCTTTTTTAGGATCAACTTTATCATTTACTTCGCTGATAACAGTTTCAAACTTGCCATTAGCCAGTTCTTCTAAGCTCGAAGTTGCGTCTTTATGACGTAACAAGCTCTTTGGTGACATAACGACGAGCGGTTTACGCAAATTACGTATCGCTTGTCTGCGCAGCATATGGAAAACTTGCGCTGGTGTCGTTGGCATAATTACTTGAATATTTTGCTCAGCACACAACTGAAGGAAACGTTCAAGTCGAGCAGAAGAATGCTCAGGTCCTTGACCTTCATAACCATGAGGCAACAGCATCGTCAAGCCGCATAATCGGCCCCACTTATGCTCTCCTGACGTTATAAACTGATCTATCACTACTTGAGCGCCATTGGCAAAATCACCAAATTGAGCTTCCCAAACAACCATTGCGTTAGGCATCGTCGTTGCATAGCCATATTCAAACGCTAAAACGGCTTCTTCTGATAAGAAAGAATCGTAAATTTGGAATTTAGGCTGATCTTCAGACAAATGTGCCAACGGAACGTAGGTACTACCGTCTTTTTGGTTATGCCAAACAGCATGTCGATGCACAAAAGTACCACGACCAACATCTTGTCCTGTAATACGAACTGGCTGGCCATTTTCGATGACTGTTGCATAAGCAAGTGTCTCAGCGAACCCCCAGTTGACAGGCAAAGCACCGTTTGCCATTTTAATTCGATCTTCAATGATCTTATTAACTTGACGTTGCATGCTAAAGCCTTCAGGCGTGGTGTTAATTTTCTTTGCCAGCGCTTGAAGTTCTTTTAAATCCATACCTGAATCAAAATCATCAACAACAGGCTGATTTAGATACGGTGTCCAGTCTACAAACAACTCAGAATTAGGTTCTTTGACTAAAGCCTTAGCAACGTGCTCGCCACTTTCTAATGCATCTCGGTAATCGTTAGCAACTTGCTTAACATAGTCTTGTGTAACTACACCTGTTTCAACTAATTTAGACGCATACAGTTCAAAGGTAGATTTATGTTTGCGAATAATGCTGTACATTATCGGCTGTGTCATCGCCGGCTCGTCAGCTTCGTTATGACCGCGTCGACGATAGCAAACCAGATCAATAACAACATCGCGTTTAAACTGTTGACGGTAATCAATGGCCATTTGCGTAACAAAAACCACGGCTTCTGGGTCGTCACCGTTTACATGGAAAATAGGCGCTTGAACCATTTTAGCAATATCAGTGCAGTACTCAGTCGAGCGTGCATCTTCTTGCTTAGAAGTGGTAAAACCAACTTGGTTATTGATGACAATATGTACGGTACCGCCCGTGCCATAAGCGCGTGTTTGAGACATTTGGAATGTCTCCATTACAACACCCTGGCCCGCAAACGCGGCATCACCATGGATGTTAACAGGCACAACTAATTCGCCAGTTGCATCATTGCGGCGATCTTGACGAGCTCTAACCGAACCTTCAACTACAGGTGCGGCAATCTCTAAGTGAGACGGGTTGAAGGCTAAGGCTAAATGTAGCTCGCCACCGGAAGTCATGACATTAGACGAGAAACCTTGATGGTATTTCACATCGCCAGAGCCTTGGCTTTCGGATAAGAATGACTTACCTTCGAATTCTTCGAACAAATCACTTGGGTTCTTACCTAGAATATTTACTAACATATTCAAGCGGCCGCGGTGAGCCATACCAATGACAACTTCTTTCGCACCGTAAGAACCACTGCGCTGAATTAACTCATCCATTAACGGGATAAGTGCTTCGCCACCTTCTAAACCAAAGCGTTTGGTGCCTGGGTATTTGGAGCCCAAAAACTTCTCCATACCTTCAGCTGCGCCGAGACGTTCAAGAATATGCTTCTTGGCTTCTACACTGTATTCTGGCTTAGAACGAACTGATTCCATTCGCTGCTCTATCCAGCGTCGCTCAGCAGTGTTTACAATGTGAGTAAACTCAGCCCCTACAGAAGAACAGTAAGTACTTTCTAAGTCAGCTAATATTTCTTTAAGCGGAGCTTCCGTTTTACCAAAATAGAAATTACCGCATTGATAAACCGTGTCCGAATCGGCATCCGATAAACCATGAAAGCTCAGGTCTAAATCGGGTACCTTTGGCCGCTCAACTAAATTTAAAGGATCAAGTTTAGATTGCTGATGGCCACGAAAACGATAAGCGGTGGCTAATTGATGCACTCTGACTTGTTTGCGCTCATGCTCAGTTACGATCGCAGGAGCTAATGTATCGGCGGCTAAATTAGGCGCTTTACCCATCAACAAAAAGTGATCACGTACCGGCTGATGTGGCGTATCAGTTGTCACTTCATCATTAATATTTGGGAGTTTATCGAATACAGAGCGCCATTGCTCCGGTACAGAGTTAGGATCGGCCAGGTAGGCTTCAAACAATTCATCTAAATAGGTTTGGTTGCCACCCGAAAAATGAGAAGACAACCAGAGTTCTTCCATTGAGGCGTTTTGCATTAGTGAACCCTATATGTTCAAACTTAATAAAGTGTTGGTGATTTACAGCAACCACCAACCCAAAACAATAAAAGAGCAGCGAAAAGGCAGTCGAAACTGCCTAAATGCTATTTTATGTCGCGCTACTCAGTAGCATAGACCGAATATGACCAATTGCTCGTGTTGGGTTTAATCCTTTTGGACAAACCGACACACAGTTCATGATGCCACGGCAGCGGAATACGCTAAATGGATCATCCAGCTGAGACAAGCGCTCTTCTGTCGCGGTGTCACGGCTATCCACTAAAAAGCGGTAAGCTTGCAACAAACCAGATGGGCCAATGAATTTATCTGGATTCCACCAGAATGATGGGCATGCGGTTGAGCAGCAAGCACACAGAATACATTCATATAGGCCATCCAACTTTTCTCGCTCTTCTGGTGATTGTAGACGTTCAATCGCAGGAGCGGGTGTATCATTGATCAAAAATGGCTGTACTTTTTCGTATTGCTTATAAAAAGTGCTCATGTCGATGACCAAATCACGAATAACAGGCAAACCTGGAAGCGGACGCAAAACTAATGTTTTGCTCTCGCCGCCTACATCGGATAAAGACGTAATACAGGCTAATCCATTGGTGCCGTTAATGTTCATACCGTCAGAGCCACATACACCCTCACGACACGAGCGACGGTAAGATAAAGTAGGGTCTTGCTCTTTCACTAAGTGCAAAACATCCAAAACCATTAGATCTTTACCGGCTGGGATTTCGACATCAAAATCCTGCATATACGGGCGCTTGTCCGTTTCGGGGTTAAATCGATAGATACTTACTTTCATCTCATAAACTCCTAGTAGGTACGGACTTTCGGTTGGAATGTTTCAACCGTTTTAGGGCTAAAGTTAACATCGCGCTTACCAACAGACTTATCTATTGGGTTAAACAGCGAATGGCACAACCAATTTTCATCATCACGCTCTTCGTAGTCGTAACGCGCATGAGCACCACGGCTTTCTGTTCGTGTATCAGCAGAAATAGCGGTTGCTTCTGCAACTTCCATCAAGTTTGACAACTCCAACGCTTCAATACGTGCCGTGTTGAATGCGTTTGACCGATCAGCCAATACGACATTTTCAACCCGCTCGCGAATTTCGATAAGCTTCTTACGGCCTTCAGCCATTTTGTCGCCTTCCCGGAATACGCCGAAATGCAGTTGCATTGTGTTTTGTAGGTCTTTTTTAACTTGGTCGACACTTTCACCTGTTTTACGAGAATCTAATGCAGTTAAACGAGACATAGCTTGGTCAACATCAGATTCTGAAGCCGCATCAGTCTGGAAACCCTGACGTAACGACTCTTCAATTTGTATGCCAGCCGCTCGACCAAATACCACTAGATCAAGTAATGAGTTGCCACCTAAACGGTTTGCACCATGTACAGACACACAAGCAGCCTCGCCACACGCATAGAGACCCTCTACGATCGTGTCTTGACCTTGACTGTCTTTCATAATGGCCTGACCGCCAACGTTCGTCGGAATACCGCCCATCATATAGTGACAGGTTGGTACAACTGGAATCGGGTCTTTTGCCGGATCAACATGAGCAAAGGTTTTTGATAACTCCATAATTCCTGGCAAGCGAGACTGTAGAAGCTCTTCACCTAAGTGATCAAGCTTTAGGAATACATGATCGCCATCGGCACCGCCCCCACGTCCTTCTAAAATCTCCATCACCATAGAACGAGCCACAACGTCACGACCAGCAAGGTCTTTTGCGTTTGGAGCATAACGCTCCATGAAACGCTCGCCATCTTTGTTGATTAAATAACCACCCTCACCTCGACAACCTTCTGTTACCAATGTACCGGCACCATAAATACCGGTGGGGTGGAACTGCCACATTTCCATGTCTTGAACAGGGAAACCAGCACGCAATGCCATACCAATACCGTCACCGGTATTAATTAAAGCGTTGGTCGTAGAAGCATAAATTCGCCCTGCACCACCCGTGGCTAATACCGTCGCTTTCGCTTGAATGTGTACGATATCGCCCGTTTCAATTTCAATAGCGATCACGCCGACTACGGCACCTTTAGCATTCTTTACGAGGTCGACGGCATACCATTCATTTAAGAAGCTGGTACCGGCCTTTAGGTTACCTTGGTAAAGCGTGTGCAATAATGCATGACCCGTGCGGTCCGCTGCGGCACAAGTACGAGAGGCTTGAGTTGGGTTATCAGGGCCTTTAGATTGGCCACCAAATGGACGCTGATAAATACGACCCTTTTCTGTTCGAGAAAATGGTAGACCCATATGATCTAATTCAAAAACAGCTTGAGGACCCACTGAGCACATATATTCAATGGCGTCTTGGTCACCGATATAGTCCGACCCTTTTACGGTGTCGTACATATGCCAGCGCCAATCATCATTTGGATCTTCACTTGCAATGGCACAAGTAATTCCACCTTGAGCAGAAACCGTATGCGATCGCGTTGGGAATACTTTTGATACTACTGCGGTGTTTAATCCAGATTCTGCTAATTGAAGTGCAGCCCGCATACCTGCACCACCACCACCAATTACGATGGCGTCATAAGTCATTGTTTTAATAGTTGCCATTCTTAAACACCCCAAACCGCAGAAAAACCGACGACAAAATAAATAAAGTTAGTTAGCGCAATTACTGAGATTACTAAAAAGCGAGTCCACGCATTTTTTACGTAATCTGTTGCGATTGTCCACATACCTACCCAGATGTGACCCACTAAAGACAGTAGAGTTGCCAGGGTAAAAATCTTAACCCAGAAGTTAGCAAACAAGGCCTGCCAAACTTCAAAAGTTACTTCGGATGTGGTTACAAAAAAACCAAAAAGAAAAACAGTGTAGGCGGCCAATACAACTGCAGAGACACGCTGCATTAACCAATCTAACAACCCGCTTCGAGATAAACTCGTAATACTAGTTACCATACCCAAACCCCCAACGATAAGATTGCAATAGCCGCTAAGACAAAAACGACTTTAGACGCTATAGGACCCGTCTCCAAGGTTTCGAAGAATCCAGCATCCATTAATAAATGTTTTATACCAGCTATAAAGTGGTAAGCGATTGCAGACAATATTCCCCAAGTTACAAATTTTGCGAGCGGATGCGTCATGACTTGAGACACCTGCTCAAATCCGTCTTTAGATTCAAGACTCTTCGTGAGTGCCCAAAGCACAAATGCGATTGCAACAAATAGAATAACTCCAGCTACACGATGCGTAATAGACGCTAACGCGGTCACCGGAAATCGGAACTTCGATAAATCGAGGTTTACGGGACGAGTATTTTTCACGGCAGTAGTCTCATGTTTTTTCTTATGCGGCCCCACGAATGGGGAGTTGGTAGACCAGAATTTGAAACATGTTCCAAATTCAAAAGCGCGATGATTATAGATATGCAAGTCACGAATTACAAACGTTTACAGCCATTTCTTAGTATTAGTTTTTAAGAAATTTATCATCACAAGCTTGAATAATCGGGCATTGTTCAATTACTAGTCATTTAAGACACTTTAGACCAATTTTCGAGGTTCGTTGATAGTCTTTTAGTATTAATTTGAACTTTATGAACTTTATGGTACTAAAGACCAAATTGACTTTCGAAAGTAAAACTCTATAGTTATGCGCAATTTCGTGCTGCTCAAATTTCTATTTTCTATCTGACAGCACCTTGTAACACCTATTATTTCAACGCTTCTTAAGCCTATAAACTACCTAAGAGAGGAGACCTCATGGCTAATAAAACTGCCAAGCTGGTCATTGAAGGACAAGACCCTATTGAACTGCCAGTATACTCTGGAACGCAAGGACCTGACGTCATAGACGTTCGATCTTTAGCGGCAAGCGGCCTTTTTACCTACGACCCAGGCTTTATGTCTACCGCATCTTGTGAGTCTGAAATTACATTTATTGATGGCGAAAAAGGAATTTTAACGCACCGCGGCTACCCGATTGATCAGCTCGCTGAAAAGACTGATTACTTAGATGTATGCTACTTATTGCTGCACGGTGAGCTTCCTAAAGAAGCCGAAAAAGCAAAATTTCAAGATATGATCATGCACCATACAATGGTTCATGAGCAACTTCATGATTTCTTTACCGGCTTCCGTCGAGATTCACACCCAATGGCGGTCATGGTTGGGGTTGTTGGTGCTTTAGCCTCCTTCTATCACGACTCTTTAGACATCACGAATGAGAAACACCGTGAGGTAGCCGCTCATCGCTTGATTTCGAAAATGCCAACGCTGGCAGCAATGGCCTATAAGTACTCTATTGGTCAGCCATTTGCGTACCCACGTAATGATCTAAGCTACGGCGGCAACTTCTTACACATGATGTTCAGCAACCCATGTGAAAACTATGAAGTTAACCCTGTTTTAGCTCGCGCAATGGACAAAATCTTTATTTTGCATGCCGATCATGAGCAGAACGCTTCAACGTCAACAGTACGTTTAGCAGGCTCTTCTGGTGCCAATCCTTTCGCATGTATTGCATCGGGTATTGCGGCACTATGGGGCCCTGCACACGGTGGCGCGAACGAAGCCGTCTTGAATATGCTGGCCGAAATTGGGGATGAATCAAACATTGATGAATTCATCGCTCGCGCTAAAGACAAAAACGACCCATTCCGATTGATGGGCTTTGGTCATCGCGTTTATAAAAACTTTGACCCACGCGCACGCGTTATGAAAAAGGCTTGCGATGAGGTATTAAGCGAACTTGGCATTGAAAACGATCCATTGCTAAGAATTGCTAAGCGCCTAGAAGCCATTGCACTTGAAGATCCGTACTTTGTAGAGAAAAAGCTATACCCTAACGTAGACTTTTACTCTGGTATTATTTTTAAAGCTTTGGGTATTCCAACAGAAATGTTTACCGTTATATTTGCGGTTGGCCGCACGCCAGGCTGGATTGCTCACTGGAAAGAAATGATCTCTGGTCCATACCGCATTGGTCGACCTCGCCAGCTTTATACAGGCGAAAAGATCCGCGATTTAGATTAATCTAGAGCAATCGCTATTTAAAAAAACCGGCCACTAGCCGGTTTTTTTTTGCTTTAGATCTACTGAAATCTGGGCAAAAAAAAGCCGCGACACATCAAAGTATCGCGGCTTTTTTTGCTTTTACGTCAGAACAATTAAGTTATTCGTCTTTCTTTGCTGCTTTAGGTTTAGCCTTCGCTTTGGCCTTTGGCTTGGCCTTAGCTTTCGGTTTAGCCTTTGGCTTTGCTTTAGCTTTTTCCTGAACCACCCACTTTCCATTGTCATAGTATGCGGCCCAGCCTGTCGCTTTTCCATCAACTTCGCTCATCACATATTGCTCTTTAGTTTTGCGACTAAAACGAATAACAGAAGGATTACCGTCACTGTCGGCAACAGGCGCATCACACAAATAGAAATATTTTTCAGGCAATTCTGATTTATGCGGGATAAGCTCAGCCACTAACGGGGGCCGAGTTTCGCGATTTTTAGGGAACTGACTGGCCGCTAAAAACATGCCGGCAGCGCCATCGCGCAATACATAGGTATCTTCCACCTTAATGCAGTTAAGCTCTGGCATGGGCACTGGATCCATCTTTGGTGGCGCAGCTTCGCCATTTCGAAGCAATTTACGAGTATTTTTACACTCCTCGTTCGTACACCCGAAATACTTACCAAAACGTCCGCTTTTCAGCTGCATTTCACTGCCGCATTTATCGCACTCTAAGCTTGGACCTTCATAACCTTTAATTTTAAACTCACCCGCTTCGACCTTAAAGCCAGAGCAACTTGGGTTATTACCACAAATATGTAGCTTCCGCTTTTCATCAATTAGGTAGCTATCCATAGCGGTGCCACATAGACCACAACGCTCTTTTTGACGCAGCTGATTTACTTCCGCCTCATCATCGTCATCGGCTGAAATAGCTTCCTCACCGGGCACCAAATTTAAAGTACCTTTGCAACGCTCTTTCGGGGGCAAACTATAGCCCGAGCAACCTAAAAACACGCCGGTAGTGCCATTACGAACCATCATCGGTCGCGAACATTTTGGGCATTCAATGTCGGTCAATGTCGGCTCGTTAGAGACCATACCACCTTCACTTTCATCGGCTTCAGCTTTGGCTAACTGCTCGGTAAAACGCTCGTAAAACTCATTAAGTACCGTTTTCCAATTCTTAGTTCCGGTGGCAATTTCATCCAAATATTCTTCGAATTGTGCCGTAAATTCATACTGCATTAACTCGGAAAATGAATGAGTCAGGCGCTCGGTTACGATATCACCCATTTTTTCGGCATAAAAACGACGACTTTCTAAACGAGCGTAACCGCGATCTTGAATAGTAGAAATAATAGAAGCGTAAGTAGACGGTCGTCCAATACCTAGCTTTTCCAGTTCTTTCACCAATGAAGCTTCTGTATAACGAGCAACCGGCTTGGTAAAATGCTGCTTCGGTTCTAGTTGCTCCAATGTCAACGTTTCGTTTTCTTTTAGATCTGGCAGCTCAACAACATCATCTCGATTCTGCCCACCCTTCATGACACGTGTAAAACCATCAAAAACCAACACTCGACCTTTGGCTTTTAATTCGTAGCCACCCGTTTCAACAAACAAATTGGTACTTTTATATTTGGCCGGCGTCATTTGGCAAGCGACAAATCGCTGCCAAATCAACTCGTATAGCCTCTGAGCGTCTCGCTCCATCTCAGAAAGCGAAGAACTCTTTCGGGTTACACTAGAAGGTCTAATAGCCTCATGAGCTTCCTGAGCGCCTTCTTTGCTGCCATAAACAATAGGAGCCTTAGGCAAATAATCCGGACCAAATTCTTTTTGTATGTATTCTCGAGCCGACTCAACAGCCTCAGCACTCAAATTGGTTGAGTCTGTACGCATATAAGTAATGTGACCTGCCTCATAGAGGCGTTGTGCCATCATCATGGTCTTCTTTACACTGAAACCTAAGCGCGTACTGGCGGCTTGTTGTAGCGTCGACGTAATGAATGGCGCTGTAGGTTTAGAGCTGGTCGGCTTATCTTCACGTTTGGTGATAGTGAAAGCTTGCTGCTCTAATCGACTTACATGTTCGTTTGATTGATCTTCGTTGACTGGACGGTATTTTTCGCCCAAGTATTTTGTGACTTCAAACTTAACCCGACCTAAAGAAGTACCCAGATTGGCGTGTAAATCCCAAAACTCTTCCGGAATAAATTTACGAATTTCATTTTCACGCGCTACGATTAAACGCACTGCTACAGACTGAACACGCCCTGCACTTAAACCACGAGCCACTTTGGCCCAGAGTAACGGCGACACCATAAAACCAACCACGCGATCCAAGAATCGTCGCGCTTGTTGAGCATTAACTCGATCAATATCAAGTTCACCAGGCTTTTCAAAGGCTTCATTAATAGCCTTCTTCGTAATTTCATTAAATACGACGCGCTTATATCGCTCAGGTTCGTGACCAATGGCTTCTTGAAGATGCCAAGCGATGGCTTCCCCTTCTCTATCCAAATCTGTCGCGAGGTAAATGCAATCGGCATCTTTCGCAATTCTACGTAGCTCATCGACTACTTTTTCTTTGCCAGGTAAAATTTGATAATTGGCCGACCAATCGTCTTTTGGATTGATGCCCATACGATTAATAAGCTGCTCCTGGGCTTTCGTCTTTTTATAAACGGCTTTTTCTTCAGGAGACATTTTACGTGTCTTTGCGGCTTGCGCAGCACGAGCTTTTGGATCTACCGGCTTACTTTGACCACTGGTCGGCAGATCGCGAATGTGACCCACTGATGACTTCACAATGAAGTCTGAGCCAAGATATTTATTTATGGTCTTTGCCTTCGCAGGCGATTCCACAATGACCAGAGATTTTCCCATGCGCTATAATTCCGCTAATGTGTTCTTTTTATATAAGTAACTCAGGTTTACACTTTCCGCAAGCGGCGAAGGTTATAACCGATTAAATTTCCACGTCAAGTAACATCGTTAAATCAAGGAAAATCTATGTCTTTTTGGGGATTTATTACACTATTATTGCTCATTGGCATTATTATTGGCGCTCTTTACATCGCCAAAAAAGCCACGAACAAAGAGTTAGAACTGCAGCGAAGGCGCATGCGGATTAGAGAAATACGCCGCGAATTAGCCGATATTGATGAACTTTTACAATCGCTTTTGCTCTACGATCGAGATGTAAATTTACTTTACAAACTGGTTGAACGCATTGAGAACAATATCGCTGAAGGCCTAGGTTTAATTCCTAACTCACCCGATTTACTGGACGAAAAAGCAGCCATAGAACAAACGCGCGCTAAGATTGCTGCGCTTGAAGAGAATCCTCAAGAACCTGATATACCTGCTTCAGATCGGCAAATATTCTTGATGAAACGGCATTTCTCACAAACACTAAAATTGTTGCGTGAATTCTATCAAACAGGTGAAATGCCTGAAGATTCGTTTCGTCAACATCGAAATCGACTCGTTATTAATACGGTGTTATTAGAATTTAAAGCCTTTGTTCGCCAAGGAGATGATGCTCGAGATCATAATGACTTAGCCATGGCGGCTAATTTTTACAAGTGCGCTAAAGACATTTTGTTAAAAACGGATGTCAACGTACCCGATAAGAATTCTGAAGTTAAAAGAGTTTCCAATGCTATTTCAGGCCTGTACATAAGCCAGTCTGAAGACGATGAAACGGCTTCGTAAACATTTATAGCGAGCATAAAAAAACCACTCCTAAGAGTGGTTTTTAATTAGAAAAGAACGATTAAACTCGTTCGATCACTGTACTGATACCTTGGCCTAAACCAATACACATAGTAGACAGACCGAATTGAGCATCTTTTTGCTCTAATACATTTAGCAATGTACCGGTAATTCGAGCACCAGAGCACCCAAATGGGTGACCCAATGCTATCGCACCACCATGGATGTTTACGCTATCATCCATTCTGTCCATTAGCTTAAGATCTTTAAGCACTGGCAACGCTTGCGCGGCAAAGGCTTCATTTAACTCAATATAGTCAATGTCGTTAATGGTCATACCTAACTTCTTTAGAGCCTTCTGAGTAGCCGGTACAGGACCGTAACCCATAATGGAAGGGTCTACCCCAGCTAGGCCCATAGAACGAACTACAGCGCGTGGTTTAAGACCTAGCTCTTTCGCCTTCTTCGCCGACATTACTAACATTGCCGAAGCGCCGTCAGTTATTTGGCTTGAAGTTCCCGCTGTGACTGTACCGGCTTTTGGATCAAACGCCGGACGCAACGAGGCTAAACCTTCAATCGTGGTTTCAGGGCGAATTGTTTCATCGTGCTTCATGATGTAAGGATTTCCAGCCGCATCGTGCCCTTTCATGGCAATAATTTCGTTATCGAAATTTCCATTCATAGTAGCTTGATGCGCACGCTGGTGCGATCGGAATCCAAATTCGTCTTGCGCTTGGCGAGAAATGCCATGCATCTTCGACAGCAATTCAGCCGTCAGACCCATCATGCCAGCGGCTTTCGCAGCCTTGTGAGATAAGCTTGGGTTAGGATCCACACCGTGCATCATGTCAACATGACCCATGTGCTCTACACCACCAATCAAATACACATCACCGTTATCAGACTGGATATTTGCCGTGGCAATATGCAAAGCCGACATAGACGAACCACACAAACGAGAAACCGTTTGAGCCGAGGTCGTATGAGGCACTACCGTTAATAGCTGCATCATACGAGCAATGTTCCAGCCCTGCTCTTTTGTTTGGTTAACGCAACCCCAAATAATATCTTCGATTTCTGCTGGGTTTAAGTTGCTGTTACGCGCCAACAATCCATTTACTAAATCGGCACTTAAATTTTCTGCACGAGTGTTTCGGTAGCTACCGCCTTTAGAACGACCCATAGGTGTTCGAGCGAAATCTACAATTACAGCATCATTATCTTTTAAGCTCATTATTTCACTCTCCTATTAAGCGTAGAATTTTTCGTTTTTAGCGGCCATCTCACGAAGCTTCGCCGTTGGCTCGTAAAGCTTACCTAGCGACGAATACTGATCGCATAGTTCGACGAACTTCGCCGCGCCCATATCATCAATATACTTCAATGCACCACCTCTGAATGGAGGGAAGCCAATGCCATACACTAAGCCCATATCGGCTTCAGCAGGAGTATTAACGATATTGTCTTCTAGGCATCGTACAGTTTCTAAACACATTGGAATCATTAAGCGATTAATGATGTCTTCATCGGACATCTCTTGCTTACTTTCAACAACGCTGTCGACAAGTTTATGAGCAACTTCGTCAGAAACTTTCTTTTGCTTACCTTTTTTGTCTAGCTCGTACTTATAGAAGCCTTGGCTATTTTTCTGGCCATAACGGTTCTCATCGAACATAACCGCCATTGCTGAACGGAAGTCTTGCGCCATTCGATCAGGGAACCCTTCTGCCATAACCGCTTGAGCGTGAACACCGGTATCAATTCCAACAACGTCAAGCAAGTAAGCCGGACCCATTGGCCAACCGAACTTCTCCATAACTTTGTCTACGTGCTCAAAGTCAGCACCATCTCGCAACATCATGGCGAAACCACCGAAGTAAGGAAATAATACTCGGTTAACCAAAAAGCCTGGGCAGTCATTCACTACGATAGGCGTTTTGCCCATTTTCTGAGCGTATTTAACTACGGTTGCAATAGTTTTATCAGACGTTTTCTCGCCACGAATAACTTCAACCAAAGGCATTCTATGCACTGGATTGAAAAAATGCATACCACAGAAATCTTCCGGCTTTTTCAATGCCGTTGCTAAATCGGTAATTGAAATAGTAGAGGTGTTTGAAGCTAAAACAGCACCCTCTTTTAGGTGAGATTCAGCTTCGGCCAGTACGGCTTTTTTAACTTTTGGGTTTTCAACAACCGCTTCAACTACAACATCTACGTTGCCGAAATCGCCATAAGACAATGTCGGGCGAATGCGCGTCAAGGTTTGCGCCATTTTGCCTACGTCCATTCGCTTACGCTGAACGGCTTTAGTTAACAAATTCGTTGCTTCATCAAGGCCCAATTGAATACCTTGTTCGTTGATATCTTTCATCAAAATTGGCGTGCCTTTATAAGCACTTTGATAAGCAATACCACCGCCCATAATACCTGCACCTAATACGGCGGCTTGGGACACATCACCGGCAAGTGCCGTGTGGTCTTTAGCTATTTTCTTAATCGACTGATCATTTAAGAACAATCCAATTAGATTCCGAGCAACAGGCGTTTTAGCAAGTTTTGCGAAGCCTTTAGCTTCTATAGCAATCGCTTGATCACGTTCAAAATTCGCATGCTTTTGAATGGTTTTTATAGCATCTACAGGCGCAGGGTAATGCTTACCGGCTTTACCAGCGACAAAACCTTTTGCAGTTTCAAAAACCATCATAGATTCAATGGCGTTTAAACCTAGCTTGCCTTTCTTCGCAGTTTTACGGTTTTCGAAGTCTAACTCGCCAGCAACAATGCGCTGCAGCAACTTCAACGCTTCTTCTTTCAATTGCTCAGGGGCAAACACAGCATCAACTGCACCGTCTTTTAATGCGGCGTCAGGGCGTTTTTCAGCACCGCCAGAAATCCATTCAATCGCATTGTCTGCACCAATAACACGAGACAATCGAACGGTACCACCAAAGCCAGGGTACAAGCCTAATTTAACTTCTGGTAAGCCAACTTTAGCCGCTGTAGACATCACTCGATAATCACAAGCCAGACACATTTCCATGCCACCGCCAAGAGCAATGCCGTTGATTGCAGCAACGGTTGGAATCGAAAGATCTTCAAAGCGACTGAATATTTCATTAGCTTGAAGTACCGAAGCAACCACTTCTTCTTCGCTTTGCTCAAACCATTGTAAAAACTCGGTGATATCAGCGCCAACAATGAAACTGTCTTTAGCACTGCTAACCAGAACACCTTTCGCGGATGAGTTTTCAATTGCTTGAGTGGCATCGTTTAGCTCACTTAATGTGGCTTTGTCGAATTTATTGACCGATTCGTTTTTCAAGTCAAATACCAACTCAGCAAGCCCACCGTCAAGCTCTTTAACGGAAATACTATTGCCTTGGTAGATCATGAACTGTCTCCATTTTATCTTTGTTTGGCTGCGAATTAGGTTATCGCTATTTTCAACTTTATTGCATTAATCTATACAGTTATAGACGAATAATTCATTGTCTGCGACAAAATCAAACGCAAGTTTCAAACGACTGTTTGATTTGATTAACACAATACTCCAACAAAGCTTTAAGTCAACAGTTTGAGAGGCTAAGTTAGGGCGGATTATTCGCCCTGTATTTTTCGGTTCACCAGCGAAGCGGCGTGGGATAGGATTTGGCTTAACGTGTCAAAGGTCACTTGTGGGTCTTTTTCATCCCACGAGAGTGCAGCCTGAGAATCACTGACCGTGATCAATGTAATGGATAAGGGTAACGGTTTAACTAACAAGGCCGCTTGCTCCATGAGAGCTTGCGGCATGTCTTCTCGCTCATGCCATTGCCAACCATCGGGGAGGTAGATACCCGCTTCACCAGAAGTACGGATAACGGTATAACCTAAAGAACGACCTTTAATTACTTCAAGGTTTTTTGCATAGGTGGTGACAATACGCTTGATCTCACTAATCCGGCCCTCTTCACTGGTATCGGGCACTTTCATGCTGCCGATGCGAAACCCAGTCATTAAAGCCTTTGAACGTATTTTCGAAAGGTATTGATCTCTTGGTGACGGTCGCATCCACATAAATGAACCGACCACCACCAGCATAGAAACGATGATTACGACGATACCCATGGACTATTTAGCACCCTGCTGCAGCTCAAACTCTTTAAAAGGGTCTGTCTCATCTAAAAACTTACTTTTAAGCTTTAAAAGCTGAGATTCTAAAGAGTAAGAAACGCTTGAAGACAAGGTGAAAAAACTGAGCAATGCTTTTAAGTTTGAATCCCCTTCACACGCTGAATGCACACGTTGCCAAACAGCCTGGTTAACAAGTTGCAACTCTTTATTTAAAGACACCAGCCCATCCAAATTCCAATCAGGCTCCTCATGATCTTTCATATTATAATATTGACGCAACAAGTAGGTTCCGACACTGCGAATAATAAATTCATCTTGGTTGGAAAACGGCAAGTGCGTAAAAGCCATCGGTTTTAAGTTTTTTAAAATTGGGCACTCACTGTTCGCCATAACAAGCCCCATTAATGAACGCAAACCTTCTTCTAAGCCTGTTATTTTATGGTACTCGCGATTACTAGTGACAACGGTGACATCGACTTTAGTAAACCCGGGCAATTCTCTAAAGCCCTCCACAATAGGCTGAATATCGAGCGCTGCTGGGCAATGCTCGGTTTCAGAAGCCTTAAGTGGACAGTTTGTACACTGGCAATAATCTAACTTTGTCCACTCAGCGGGTTCGGTTGGGATGCGCTCAACACGCTCTTCGTTTACCCCAGCTGTTTCGAATTTAAGTTCAGAGTCGTTTTCCAAAAATTTAAAAATATAGGTGATACTCATTTACGGCTCCAATATAAGTTTGAGCATTTTAATTAATCATGCCTTCTAATTCTGCCCAACGATCATAAGCCTCGTTCAATTCACTCTGAACGGACTCTAGTTGACCTAACCGGGTTGTTGTAACATCTGGTGATTGATTGTAGAACCCTGGCTCAGCGACTTCTGCTTCCAATGTCTCAATTTGTAACTCCAATGCTTCAATCTTGGCTGGCATTTGATCAAATTCTCGCTGTTCCTTATAGCTTAGCTTCTTTTTAGTCGTTTTAGGTTGAGCTTTAGTTTTTTCAGCTTGGCCGGAGCTTTCTACTTCTGTCTGCGCCTTTTTTACAGCATCTTTATCGTCTAGGTCGGGCCACTTACCGCCTTGCACTTTCCAATCGCCATAGCCACCAGCATACTCCCGAACCACGCCATTACCTTCAAATGCCCAACTCTTAGTTGCCAATTGGTCAATAAAGTATCGGTCATGGCTCACAAGCAATACCGTTCCTTCAAAATCACTGAGTCGATCGATCAATAAATCTAATGTATCCATGTCAAGGTCGTTGGTTGGCTCATCGAGCACCAACACATTCGCGGCCTGCGAAAACATTTTTGCCAGCAACAAACGGTTTATTTCTCCGCCACTTAACTGCCTAACTTTCATACGCAATCGCTCTGGCGCGAACAAGAAGTCTTCTAAGTAGCTAATAACATGCCTTCGTTTACCTTGTATCTCAAGAAAATCTCGCCCTTCAGATACCACATCTACAATTTGTTTTTCTGGATCTAACGCTTCTCGAGCTTGGTCAAAATACGCGACTTGCAAGCGAGTCCCAGCTTTAACTTCTCCTGAGCTTGGGGTTAAATCTCCAAGCAACAGTTTCAACGCGGTGGTCTTGCCAATGCCATTAGGGCCTAACAAGGCAATTTTGTCACCACGCAAAACAGTCGAGCTAAACCCATTAATGATCGGGTACGCATCAAAGCCAAAAACGACATCTTTTAGCTCAACCACACGTTTGCCAGAACTATCGTCCATCTCAATTTTAAAGTTGGCCGACCCTTGTTGAAAGCGCCGCTGGGATAATTCTGCACGCATCGCTTTTAGGGCTCGCACTCGACCTTCGTTGCGCGTTCTACGAGCTTTTATTCCTTGCCTGATCCACGCTTCTTCTTGGGCAAGTACTTTATCTTCTTGGGCTCTTTGCTTGGCTTCATCCTCTAGCGCTTTTTCCTTAAACTCTAGATAAGTATCATAGGGCGCGGGAAAAGAGCTTACCTTGCCACGATCTAAATCGATAACGCGAGTTGCAATACGATCTATAAAGGCTCGGTCATGCGATACAAATAACACCGTACCTTTGAATGAAAGCAACAAGTCTTCAAGCCATTCCACCATTTTTATATCTAAATGGTTGGTAGGTTCATCTAAAATGAGAACATCGGGCTCTACAACCAAGGCGGCCGCTAATAGGACACGACGACGCCAGCCGCCTGACATAGCATTAAATTTTTTATCAGGGTCTAATTTTAACTTGGTACAAATAGCCAACACTTGGTTTTGCAGGTTCCAACCATCATGTTCTTCAATGAAATGCTGTAAGCGCTCCAACTCTGTTAAATTAGGTTGATCTGAATTGGCTATGGAATTGTATTGTAAAATGGCCTCACCAACAGGACCTACGCGCGTTAAAATGACATTGCCCACTGGCTCATCATCACCAACTGGCAAGTCTTGTTGCAAATAGCTGAGCTTTAAGCCTTTGGAATACTTAATTATGCCGCTATCGGGGCTAAATTGTTCTAAGGTTAATTTTAGTAGTGTTGATTTACCGGCACCATTGCGGCCCACCAATGCTACACGCTCATTTTTCTCTATTGAAAATGAACATTGATTGAGCAAAGGCGCTGCACCTAATGCAAATGAAACTTGATCAAATATTATAAGACTCATATTAGACTGACTTTCGGCACTTTTTTGAGGGAGCATTCCCTATTACTGTGTCGCCGATTTTAAACTGAGGTAATTATTCGTGTCTAAAACCCGTTATACCGGCCCTATTATAGCTATTACTATCTTAGTGGTATTAATCATTTGGATGATGACAGGCTCATCAAACGATTCTGATGTTAACCCGCCTAAAGATAATGCACAGCAAAGTACGGATTTAACGCCCAAAGTTCAAGTGATAAATAGTCAATCACAGAGAGTTGAACAAACTTTAACCATAAATGGCATAACTCAGGCAAAACGTTGGGTTACGGTGAGCAGCGAAACCTCAGGAAAAGTTTCCCAATTGTTAAAAACAAAGGGTGACCGAGTTAAAAAAGGTGACATTATCGCCAAAATTGATATGGGTGATTTAAATGCCAAATTAATTCAAGCCAACGCATCGGTCGAAAAAGAAAGGCTCGAATACGAAGGTGCCCAAAAATTGAAAAAACAGGGCTTACAAAATGGTGCTCAACTGGCCGCAGCTTTGGCCAGCTATGAACAAGCAAAAGCCAATTTAGCGAGTTTAAACCTTCAAATCGCGCATAAAAACATACGAGCCCCCTTCGATGGCCAGTTGGAATCATTACATGTAGAGATTGGCGCATACCTTCGCCAAGGCGAACCGGTAGCAGACATCTATGACTTTTCTGAAATGGTATTTGTAGGCTCAGTCTCTGAAAAAGACATCCTAAGCCTATCATTAGGCCAAAAAGGCAAAGTAGATTTGATCAATGGTGACATCGCCGATGCTGAAGTTACTTACATTGGTACTACGACAAACCCTTCAACCCGTACTTTTACGGTTGAACTCAAGGTTTTGAACGTAACCCGTTCGGTATCTGGCGTTACATCAAAAGCCACCATCGCCATAGATCAAGCCAAGGGACATTACATCAGCCCTGCTTTGTTGTTCATTAACGAAAGTGGCGACTTAGGGTTGAAAACAGTTAACGACAAAAACCAAGTACAGTTCAATAAAGTAGACATTATTCGATCGGCCACCGATGGCGTTTGGGTCACAGGGTTGCCTGATCAAGCGGCCATTATTGTTGTAGGCCAAGGGTTCGTTAATATCGATGAAACGGTCAATCCGACCATCAAACCATTTGTTCAATCTAAAGCTGTTGGACTATAAGGGGTTTTCGTGGTCAGTTTAATAAACGCATCATTGAACCGTACTCGTACCGTTCTGTTATTTTTTACACTTATCCTCATAGTTGGGGCCTTTGCGTTGGTATCTATCCCTAAAGAAGCGCAACCCGACGTAACTGTACCCTTTGTTTATGTGAGTACGGGCTTGGAAGGCATTTCACCGGAAGACTCCGATAGATTGCTAGTGCGCCCTTTAGAGCAAGAACTCAACTCTCTGGAGGGCTTAAAGGAGATTTCCAGCACCGCCAGTGAAGGCCATGCTTCTGTCATGCTTGAATTTGAAATCGGCGTCGACATTGATGAAGCTTTAGTGGATGTGCGAGACGGTGTCGATAAAGTAAAGTCCAAATTGCCGGCCGATGCAGATGAGCCAACCGTCAATGAAGTCAACCTTGCCTTATTTCCGGTCATTAATATATCTCTGTCTGGTGATATTGATGAGCGCGTCCTATTTAAAGTCGCTACTGATTTACAAGATAGGCTAGAAGCCACTTCTGGGATATTAGAAGCGACCATCGCCGGAAAGCGCGATGAAGTTGCCGAAATAATTATTGATCCGGCACTGATGGCCAGTTACAACATTTCACATGCTGAACTGTTCACCCTAGTCTCTAAAAACAACCAACTGGTCACGGCCGGTAATTTGGATACCGGTGCGGGCCGATTTTCTTTTAAAGTTCCGGGTTTAATCGAAACAGAAGAAGACATTTTAAATTTGCCCGTCAAGGTAGACGGCGATGTTGTCGTACGGTTTCGTGACATTGCACATGGTCAACGTACCTATAAGGACGCAAACAGCATTTCACGAGTAAATGGTCAATCTGCGGTTACGTTAGAAGTTAAAAAACGAGTCGGTGAAAACATCATCGCAACCATTGATGAAGCTAAAAGAATAGTTGAAGAAGTATCTCCGCTTTGGCCCGTAGGTATTCGTGTAACTTATACCCAAGACAACTCGGTGATGATTGAGCAGCAATTAAACGATCTCTTTAACTCCGTTCTCACCGCGACAATCCTTGTTTTTGTCATCATTGTTTGGTTCTTAGGCGTACGCAGTGCGACATTAGTAGGGATTGCAATCCCTGCTTCTTTCTTAGCCACCATGATGATTTTGCAAATGCTCGGCATAACGCTCAATATCGTAGTGCTTTTTGCACTGATTCTTTCGGTCGGTATGCTCGTCGACGGCGCCATTGTCGTAACGGAATACGCCGACCGCCGAATGACAGAAGGCGCTAATCGTAAAGAAGCCTATCGAGAAGCAGCCACACGCATGGCATGGCCGATTATTGCATCAACCGCGACAACCCTAGCCGTCTTTATGCCGTTATTATTTATGCCAGGCATTGCTGGTGAATTTATGGGCTTTTTACCCAAAACGGTCATCATCACTCTGACGGCGTCTTTGGTCATGGCTCTAATTGCCGTGCCTGCCATTGGCTTTGTCATTGGTAAGCCTTTACCGATTACTAAAAAACAGCAGCAAACGGTAGATGCCATTGATCATGGTAACTTTGAGAATATTCCTGGGTTCCTAGGTAAATACGTTAGATTCATTCGGTTTTTATTGCCTCGCCCTGGCCTTGCTATTGGACTGGTAGCGTTGCTCATTGCGATCATTGTTGGTGCTTTTGTTGTCCGAAGCCCTGACGTTGAATTCTTCCCTGAAATAGACGCCGATTTTGGCTCTATTGTCGTTCGAGCTCGCGGCAACTTATCTTTGGCAGAACGAGATAAGCTGGTCAAACAAGTAGAAAGAAACTTGCTTGAACTCGATACGATTAAAACCGTCACCACCAAAGTGAACGCAACCCCACTTAGAGACTACACAGAAGATACCATTGGTGTAATGCAGCTGGAGTTCATTGATTGGTCGCCTACACGGCCTAGGACAGCCGTCATCATTGAACAAGCATTAGATGCAGCATCGCTGATACCAGGTGTCGTTGCAGAATCTAAAGCCGCCGCAATGGGACCTACCACCGGCATTGACATACAACTGCAATTCTTCTCAAACGACATAAAAGCGTTGAATGAAGCCGTTGACTTGGTAGTTAATCAAATGCAGGCGAATGAGAAGATCAAAGAAGTCTCAGATAACCGTCCATTGGATGGCTTAGAATGGCGAATCGATGTTGATCGTGAAGCCGCTAGCCGCTTTGGCACCGATTTACAAACCGTAGGTTCGTCTATTCAGATGATAACCAACGGTTTAAAAATTGGCTCTTACCGACCGAGTGATGCCGATGATGAGGTTGAAATTAGAGCTCGCTACCCTTTCAACGGACGCGATTTAGATAAGATTGATGACCTAACCATTACCGTGCGCGGCGAGCAATTACCGATAAGCAATTTTATCGAGCGAAAAGCGCAAAATAAACAAGGTGATCTTTTTCGCACTGAAGGAAAACTCACGCTAGATGTAGAAGCGAACGTGAAAGCCGACTATCAAGTGGCTTCAGTCATTAGCGAGTTAGCCGTTGAGCTAGAATCACTCTACGATTCTGGTGCTTTTCCTGAAAATGTCGCGTTTAGGTTTATTGGCGATCAACAAGAACAAGAGGAAATGGGCGCCTTTATGGGCAAAGCATTTGGTGTGGCGTTCTTTATGATGATTATCATTCTAGTTACACAATTTAATAGCTTTTTCCAAACTGCACTGATTTTATCTTCTGTTGCCCTCTCTACCGTGGGAGTATTAGTGGGAATTGTGTTAACGGGCAGTAACTTTGGAATTATGATGAGCGGCATAGGCATCATTGCATTGGCTGGAATTGTTGTTAATAACAACATTGTGTTGATTGATACCTTTAACGTTATCCGTAAACAAGGCATAGAACCAACACAAGCCGCTTTAATGACCTGTGCGCAACGCTTACGACCGGTTCTACTGACCACCGCCACAACCATTTTAGGCCTGGTTCCGATGGTATTTCAGCTTACCATTGATATTTTAGGTAAAGAAATTTCAGTTGGTGCGCCTTCAGCGCAGTGGTGGACTCAACTTTCAACCGCCATTGCTGGAGGTTTGTTGTTCGCAACCGTTCTTACCTTAGTATTAACGCCCTGCCTACTAGTTTTAGGTGAGCGATTCCGTAACAGTAGCAAATAAACAACGCTACTATTTTTTAGCCTAACTTGAGATAGCTCTTCAAGTTAGGCTAAATTTATTAAGCGCTTGTATTTTCCATTAAACCGATTAGCCTTAACCTATATTATGGTTAAGTTTGCTGTGTCATCATGTTAAATATTATTCGTTTGTTTGTTTTTTGTTCAACAGTCCTTTTCAGTGCCTTTTCAAACGCCTCGTATGAAGAGTTAAAATCTAAAATATTCTCTGGCGAATTGAATAAGGCTGAATTAGCACGCTTAAAAAACGACCCTTTATATCCGCACTTATTAGGCCTTTGGTTTGAAAAAAACATTGAAAACGTAAGTTACAAACAAATTAAGAATTTTCGCAGTGACCCAAATAATCAGGCCGCCTATTGGCTGCTAAAACCCATTTGGCAAAAAGAAATCATTCGCAGAAACGATGCACGCCTCACGTTTTCCGAATTTGCGAGCGCTACGTCGGCCGAACAAAAATGCCACTATTTTGCAGCGCAACAAACTCTTGGCAAAAAAGTTTCTCAAGAAGAAATTGCTAACTTATGGATGAGCGGAACATCACGTCCAGACCATTGTGACCCTTTTTTATTGTCTTGGCTTGCACTGCAACCTAATCAGGAAAACTTAATTTGGCAAAGGCAGTTATTAGCTTTTTACCAACGAAATGGAAGCCTGCTGCGCTATCTTAATAAATTATATCCAACCGCTGAAAGCTTTGAACAAGGCACCTTCTTAGCAAAGGTGTATCAAAACCCTAAAAGCATAATCAGCAAAAATTATAATCCTAATAGCGAAGCCATGCGTGAGCTTGCCCTCGCCTCCGTTAATCGTATGGCTTTTAAAGACCCGAAATCAGCTTCTAACCTTTGGCTTACGCTGGTCAAGTCAACACCTAAATTTTCACCAGACCAAATTAAAAAGGCCTCTAAATACTTAGGGGTAGCGATGGCAAAACAAGGCTTGCCTGAGGCTCACTATTGGTTAACGATTGCAGACCCTAGCCGATCAGATGAAACTGTCCAACACTGGCGATTACAAATTGCGTTAAGCGAAAAGCAATTTTCTTCAGTCATTCAAATGTATTCTGAACTGTCAGATACCCTTAAACATTCAGATCAATGGGAGTATTGGTTAGGTTATGCCATGTTGCACAGTGGCGTTGCTGATGAAACGACCAACCCACTGCATCAGTTAAGTAAGAAGCGCAGCTACTATGGCTACCTAGCTGCAGGGGTATTAAACCAGCCGACCCAACTGGCTAACCATACGCCTTACCCAAACGCCAACGCCGATAGAGTCAGAAAAGAGCCAGCGATGGTGAGAGCCCTAGCGTTATTCAAGTTAGGTGAAATAGAACGAGCGCAAGTTGAATGGAACCTATGGCTTAGAAAAAAAGATGACCAAACTCAGCATGATGCCGCTGAACTCGCACTAGAATCGGGTTGGTACAGTAAGGCGTCACAAGCGGCTGGCTGGAGCAGACGATACGACTTAATCCATTTACGCTACCCGTTAGCATTCGATCCGATTATTGATTACCACGCTCAATTACTCGACATTCCTAGCTTCTGGATCTACGGTGTCATTCGTCAAGAAAGTCGCTATATGCAGGCCGCTAGAAGCCCAGTCGGTGCACGTGGCCTAATGCAGCTAATGCCAGCTACGGCTAAAGTTACCGCAAAAAAATACGATGTAGACTATACCGGCACAGAAGACCTAGACGACCCGTTAACCAACATCGCATTGGGAAGCCACTATTTAAGAGAGTTGCTTTCTCGCTTTGACCACCCTGTTTACGCCACCGCGGCATACAATGCCGGACCAAGCCGAGTGATTGCTTGGAAAAAACGTTATTCTGGGGATATTTCTATTTGGATAGAGTCCATTCCTTTCGATGAAACTCGGAATTATGTGAAGTCTGTTTTGGTTTACAGCCAAGTGTATGCTCTGCATACGGGAAATGTCTGGCAAATGAATCAGTGGACTCAACCAAATTCAGGTATAGCCGCATTGCAATAACTCGGTTCACTGAAAGCACGCATTATTCAATGATGCATTGTTCGCCTTTTCGTATTGTTCGCAGTTGATGAATGATGGCATTCATACCAAACACGGGCTTACCCCCGCGATTAATTGCAGCCTTCAAATACTCATGAATAGGTTTTTCAAAGACGGTCGTTTCTGGATTTATCGCAGGAATATTACACCGTACACAAGGCTCAACTAATTTCAGTTCACCACCCTTTGCAAAAGAAATCGAACGGGCCTTATATTCTTCATTTTCAGGCATCGCCAACACGATATTGGGGCGAAAACGTTGCATTGACAAATCACTAGGGGCGTTTTGATTTATTTCGCTTAAAGAGTTCGAGTTACAAACCAGCAAAGGAAATCCATCAGCGAATGCAAAATGCCCCTGAAAGCCTCCCTTCTCAACTTTGCGGCTGCTTAATTCATCAAAGCGCACTAGGTGAACCGTTTCATCTAAAAGCTCACTAAACCAACGAGAAATCAAAGGATCAACCTCATAAGCCGTGGCTTGATCCTTCCATACGGATATAGCCATGGCTTTATCTGTGTAAGATTGCTTCGGAATTTCAATACAGTTTTTATTTAATGAAGACACCTGCCAAGTGCTGTGGTTATCGGACAGATGAAAAGCCGCTAGAGCTGGGTGAGAACGTTGTGAAATAAATCGGCCTTGGGCATTGACTAAAACAAACTCGCGGTCGTTTTCAACGCCTAACGACCCAAAATTTAATTCATCTACCGACAGGCCAGGTAAAGATTTAATAGGATAAATATAGAGTTCATCTATTACGCTTGTGACCATGACTGTTACCTTTTGTAAACGACGACAGCCATACTACCTAAATTAGTCTAATTCGTTAACTCGATTTTTAACCGCGTTGGCTAACTCTTCAGCTTTAAACTTAGACAAAAAAGCATTACAGCCTACTTTTTCGACCATCGCCTCATTGAATGCACCGCTTAAAGATGTATGCAAAATGACATATAAGTCTTTTAAGCTAGGATCTGAGCGTATCTCGGTAGTCAGCCGATAGCCATCCATTCGAGGCATTTCAGCATCAGTTACGACCATTAACAACCTTTCATGAAGCGGCCCATTCGTTTCTGAGTCAAGCTTTCTAAGAATGTCTAAGCCTTCGATACCGTCCATCGCTTGATGTACTTTCAAGCCCAAGCTCTCAAACGTTGCCCGAGCTTGTGCGTGAGCCGTTAAGGAATCATCAACCATCAAGATCTCTCGCCCTTGCGTCTTGGCGACAAAGTCTTCGCCCATAATATGCTCAGGCAGCTCTGTTTTAAGCGGTGATATTTCAGAAAGCACTTTTTCTACATCAATAATCTCGATAATGGCCTTATCGAGTTGTGTAATGGCCGTAAGGTAATGGTATTTTCCTGCACCAGAAGGCGGTGGCTGAATTTCATCCCAATTCATATTCACAATTCTATCGACTTCGCCAACTAAAAACGCCTGAACGGTCGAATTATATTCGGAAACAATAATGGTTGATTCTTCACCATGACGCACAGGGCTTAAGCCAATCGCGGCACTTAAATCAATCACAGGGATTGACCGACCTCTTAAGTATACGACACCAATGACAGCAGGATGACGCTGCGGCAATAGCGTTAACTTAGGTAGCGTAAGCACTTCTTGCACTTTAAATACGTTGATTGCATACACTTGACGTCCATTTAAGCGAAACATCAATAACTCTAGCCTATTTTGGCCGACTAAATTCGTCCGGCTATCGACGTTTTTTAGCATATCTGACATGGTGAGACTCCGTGTGAAAAAACCATACAACTGCAACAGCAATCCATGTACTTCAGTGTAGTCAATATATTTCAATATGCCTTAAGGATTCAGCTGGCAACGACAAACTTTTACATCTAAGCCCACTATTGTCGCTCTTGGAAGGTGCGAAACGCCCTCCAAGAATGAATCGACCATACTGTTTGCATTGGTACATCGGACACCTTCGCTGTAGGCACCTAGATATTTAATTTGACCATTTGCATCGGTAATGGCAATTGTTGGAGATAGCTTTGGGATCACCAATTCAACAGACTTCCCTAGACCTTTATGATGTGTGCCCACTTGCGCGATGCTAAATCCATTTTGCTCAGCCATTCGAGAAATGTTTGTAGCATGCCCAATTGTTAACAAAGTGCATAAGCAATGATCTGGCAAGTGGTGAATGACGGCGGGATGTTGAAGGGTTTCATTCCGATCAATAGCCGTTTGCCAAGAATGCAAGTAAGTGATCGGCTCAGGTACCGATTCTATTAACCATCCAACATGAGTTCTTTGAAACCAAATCGCTGTTGCCACCAGTAGTGCAAATACGAAAATGGCAACTGCGGTCCATCGATATGTAAGGCTATTTGTTAAACTTACCGATGACTTAGCGTTTAATTTCACACCGTCCCCAATCGCACTGAACCAATAAGTATTCTGACTGGTTGCAGGTTGCATCAAAGACCTCGATTGGCCATGCGTTACGAATTAAAGAAATGGTCGGCTTACTGCAACCCGCCTCTCGGAGCGTTTTTTCAACGACGAACAATGAGCGTCCGTATTTTCGATAACGATTATTGATAGACTGAGCAATTTGAGCCTGGCCTTCTACATTGACTCTGTCATCATTCAAGGCTTTTAAAACGATTTTATCGGCCTTGCTTTTCGCTAAATCGAGCTTTCCTTTGCTCATTTTTTCCGCCAGCTTTTGGCACTGTTTTGTGGTTACACTGCCTTTTATTAAACGAGTATTCTCGAGCTTAGATTCCTCTTGAATATTCTCCAAAAGTGCCATACTCAGTAATGCACGTTGGCTTTGTGCGTTTGCATGAGCGCCATCCCAATTGAGCTTGAGCAACCCCCAATCAGCGGCCATTACATGGCTCGCATTTCTTTGCCACCAAGAATTTCGTGCCTCTACAATCATTTTCTTTTCTTCAGAACCTAAAGCAGCACACTGATTTACCACGCTACGTAAGCTGGTATCGACTACCAAGGCTTCATATATGGTTTCCGTTTTCTTTGGCATCGAAGTACACCCCGCCAAAAATGCCATGAAAAACGCACCTAAACAGACTGATTTATAAGACATCTAAACTACCCTTTACTACAGTTCGATATTATTTTGTGCAAGATAATGAACCACATCTTCACATGAAAATGGCCAGCCTAAATCGCTATCGACTGACTCAAGCTTTATGACAGGAATTCTAACATCATACTGCTTCATTAATGGCTCGGAATCGGCAATATCAACTAAAACAAGTGAGACAGTATCTTTAAGAGGTAACTTGGAGAGCTCTTGCTCTGCCAATTCACAAAGGTGACAGCCCGCTGTGTGGTACAAGAAGAGATTCACAAAAAAAGCACCTATCAAATGATGAGGTGCTTAGTTTATAGGAATTTGTGTGAAATTCAGAGTCTTTAAGACAGTAATGATGAAAGCGTATCGAATAACTCTCCACGGTTCATCGGATGATTTTCAATAACCGTCAAAAAGGCATCTCGGCTGTTAAACTGCTCAAACCATTGCTCCTGACTAGCGAGTAGCTTCTCGGCATACTCTTTCAATGGAGATAAACCAGCCGGAATTTTAGCGGGTTGCTCGGCCACTTCTGCATAAACGCCAACACCTTTAGCTTCAACTTCTTTCATATTTAAGTCCATGGACCGCATGCTACTGCCGTCTATGTTTAACTCAGTCGCCATATCGAATGCTTTTTGATAATCGCCTTCATAAAATTCATTCGCTACTTCATTTACCTGAGCTAACAAGGCATCAAGATCTGCCGCTTCCTGTTCGTTTAGATCTCCTTTTATCATCAATTGAAAGCCCGAAGACTGCTGGCTACCCCATACCGTTGAGGATTCACGCCCAAATCGCTTATCTTCTAATGTACTAGAAGATTCAGCAACCGATCGGATCATAATTTTATCACCTTCATTGGTGGTCAAATTTAATGAAAAGGTTTGGCGCTCGTATTGATACATATTGATTTGGCGATCAACATTTGAACTGGCCGATGAACGTTGAATAGGCGCTTGAATTGGCTCAGATCGATTACTTGGAACACTCAAGTCTTGTTCATCTAGGCGGTCCATAATTTGACCAAAGGCTGAATCTATTTTCATAGTCAACGGTTCGTCTAATTGACCGAGTTCGTCTAAAATCTCTTTTGCTTCGCCAAAGCCTTGCTTTACACCTTGCTCGGCGGCTTCAAACATACTTTCAATCTGATCTTCTGATGCTCCATTGGCTTTCGCATCTGAAATTCGTTGTTGGGCAAACCCCCAGATCTGGTCAACCAAAGCATCTACATCAAAATTGATCGCTTTTGATGGCGCTTCAACGGTTTCGGCTTCTTGCGCCTGATTTACAGATATTGGGTTTTTATCGAGCATTCGGTTAGCTGCTTCTGCGCGCTGATCTCGATTTGGACGGTCGTAATTCACCGTAGTACCGGAATAGCCTGATATTGGGTGGTGCATAGGGAATCCCTCTAACCAATGTTACACCTAGTACAGGTATAACCTTACCTTCGAGGTATCGGCCAATCTCATTATAACTTTAAAAGCACTTGGTAACGGTTTGTAAGCTTCAAAAGATAAAGCGCTTATGAATTACCCTATAAATTCAATAGAATTCGAATATTTACTGATTCTTCTGTCGATTCACCCGCCTTAAACGTATAAATTTTGGCCGATATTCTATTAATATGGAGCTAAATACAGCTAAATATGCTCAAATCTGCACTCTCAACCACTTTCAAATTATTTTCATAGATAAATATGGATTATTCATCAAAGTGCCTATAAGATTGTGCGATCTTCATCAAATCACTGGATGTTTCTATGGCTCGATTGGACTCACTCATTATTTTTACCACTGTGGTTAAAGCAAATAACTTTACCAACGCAGCTCACCAGCTAGGCCTTACCCCTTCCGCCGTCAGTAAACAAATCAGTTTACTGGAAGATCGTTTAGGCGTTCGCTTACTTAATCGAACAACGCGGTCAGTCAGCCCAACTGAAGCCGGACAATTGTTTTTTAATCGTTGTAGCCGGTTATTGGAAGACTTAGAAGAAGCTGAGCACATGGTAAAAGATTTAGAAACCAGTCCTCGGGGCACCTTAAAGATATCTGCAACGCCGACGTTTGGTCGCGCAATGCTGATGAAAATTTTCGCTAAGTTTCTAGAACAATACCCAGATGTAAATTTCGACTTAACCTTAGCCGATAAAGGCATGGATCTCGTTCGTGAAGGTATAGACCTAGCCATTCACCTTGGCTCTTTACAAGACAGCCGACTCGTCGCACGTCCTGT
Organism: Reinekea marina; assembly: GCF_030409715.1. Taxonomy (NCBI): domain Bacteria; kingdom Pseudomonadati; phylum Pseudomonadota; class Gammaproteobacteria; order Oceanospirillales; family Saccharospirillaceae; genus Reinekea; species Reinekea marina. Next base: position 2,017,472 of record NZ_JAUFQI010000001.1, on the reverse strand, counting down.
CGCGCGCCAAAAGGTAATCATTGTTGCTTCTAAGGAATATTTAGAAAAACATGGTCGGCCAGAAACCCTTCAGGAGCTGACCAACCATTACATACTGATGGTCTCTGGTATCGACTTCGCTGAACCTCGTTGGATCAAGCGCTTTTTGAAGGAAGCCGCTCTGATCAACAAAGATCGTCGTTTCACCGTGAATGATTTAGACGCGTTGTGCGAAGCGACATTGAATGACATGGGTATTTCGGCTCTGCCTTACTACATGATCAGAGAACACATTGAATCTGGAAAATTAGTAAACTTGCTGCCGGAAGTGAATATTCCGACCAGAACTATTCATGTTGTATACCCTGAAAACCGATACCTATCGGCGAAAAGTCGCGCCTTTGTAGATTTTATGGCCAATTATTTTATTGAGCATAATTTAGACGATGTATAAGTAAATTCTGATGGGCGCACTCATAACGAGTGCACCCTATTACACTATGCAATATTCAAAACTAGGTTAATCCACATCGCCAAAGCCGCTAATGCAGACATCCAAAAAACACTGAATCGATGCATTAGATGATTATACGTTAAGTGGATTCCAGCATGGACAACTCTTAATCCAAAAAACACCCAAGCCATCACCAATGCAAACTCAGAGTTAATGTCGAGCGCCAAAAACGCTAAGCAAACTACATAGAACAACATCGGAATTTCAAACTGGTTATTAAAACTGCGACCTGCTTTTTGAACCTGTTCAGGGAACTGCTCAGATTTCATAAGCAAATAAGCCCGGTAGTTAACTTCTCGTCGACGCACACTTTGTACTCGCACATAAAAAGTATAAAGACCAATAAAAAATGTCAGCATAATCATGGCGAACATTGGGTATATCATAGGGTTTCCTTATTTGGCTAATTGACCACACTTAATTTCCCAGTGCAGGTTTTTGGTTGTTATTGTAAAAAAGATTCTAACTTTGGATCACGAAACATACGTTCTAACACAGAATCAAAAACATCGTTCAACAAAGCTTCGTTTTCCGCTTCACTTGGGTACCCAAGGGTTTCGATATATTGAGTCGTCTTGTAGTTATTCTTGTAGGTAACACTGCCTTTCTCAACCACCACAGATATCGCTGCTACCGCCGTATTACGCTTTATACTGGCTTTTTGATCGGTCGTTTCAAAACTAAGCTCTTTTATTTGAATTTCAAGGGCTTGATCCGGCAATGAGTCTGTCAGCATAAAACCACCACGCTCTAATATTTGTCGTGCAATTGATTCCACTACCGTCGTCAATGGCGTTTTCGGTGTTATCGTACTTGTTGAAGTATATGCGCCTCCTCGGACGCCGATAACATTCGATGGACGTATATCCGTCGCCTTTAAACTCAACGTACCAGTACCACTGATTAAGCCTTCAGCTTCAATTGCTGGTGTAAATGCAACCTGTTGAGGGGATAATTGTGCGCAGCCTACCGTTATCAATGTTGCGCAAACGAACAGAAAGTTTTTTAAAAACAGGTGGTTAGTTTTTTTCATAATGTTGCCTTATTATTGTTCATCGCGAATAAAGACCCATTCGTCATTGGCGGAACGTTCTTCACAGTAACGATAGCCATCGTAGTTAAATGACTTCACATCATTTATAGACTTAATGGGGCGATCAAGTATATACCTGACCATTGAACCTCTCGCTTTTTTTGCGAAAAAGGAAATAATCTTATACTCACCGTTCTTTTTATCTTTAAAAATAGGTGTCACCACTCGAGCATTAATATTTTGTTTTTGTATGGCACCAAAATATTCTTGAGAAGCTAAATTCAATACTAAGTCGGCTTCAGTGTCACTAATGTCCTCATTCAATTTTTGAGTCAATTGTGAGCCCCAAAACCCATATAAGTTTTTAGCTTCACCCACTTTCAACCGAGTGCCCATTTCTAGGCGGTAAGGTTGTATTCTATCTAAAGGGCGAAGTAACCCATAAAGACCAGAAAGTATTCTAACACTTTGTTGCGCTTTCAGTATTTGCGGTTCTTCTAACGATTGTGCACTCAACCCAGTGTAGACATCTCCTGTAAATGCAAACAAAGCCTGCTTACTGTTTGATTTAGTCATCTTCGCAGACCAATCTTGATAGCGCTGAACATTTAAATGCGCCAGATTATCACTGAGTTTCATCAGTTTTTTAATATCTTCAGGTGTGCGGTTTTTTAATTCTTCGATCAATGTTTGTGCTTGTTTTGAAAAACGGTACTGAGTGGAGTGATCAATAGGACTCTCTTGCTCAAAATCCAGCTTTTTTGACGGCGATATTACCGCCAATACCTTCAACATCTCGCCTTTCTCCCCTACACTATCTAATAAATCAATAAATAACTGAGCCACAGCCATGATTGCTGATGTTGTTAGACTCTTTATCCCAAACTCTGCGTTAAATTATAACCATTTGGTGGTGTGTCCCGATAGTCGTAAAGCCGCCATCGTTGATCCATTTAATGCCGATTTGCTATTTAATTTCGCAAATGAGCAAAATCTAGAGGTTGAGCAAATTTGGATTACCCATGAACATCCAGATCACATCAAAGACTTGACGCCTCTTCAAAGGCTCACCAACGCCCATGTTTATGCCCCTGAAACCTGCAGAGGCAAGTTTGATGCTGATACATGGCTAAAAGACAATCAAACGATAACTTTAGGCAATTGCGCCATTTCACATTTACTTACGCCTGGCCATACGCCTGGACACGGCATCTTTTGGCAGCGAGACCATTGGGCTATTTTTGGTGACACCGTGTTCAACGCGGGTATTGGTAATACTAAATCGGGCGATGCAACTGAGCTTTACCACACGGTACAACGCTTAAAGCACCTTATGACAGACACTGTTAAGGTATATACTGGGCACGATTACATTGAAACAAATTTAAAATTTACCTTACAGCAAAAGCCAAACTTAGAATCGGCCGCACGCCTTTTGGAACAAGTTTCTCAGCAAACACCGGATACTCGTCTAATATCTAATTGGGCACAGGAAAAAGAAATTAACCTCTTTTTAAACGCTCCTGACCGCGAAGCGTTTATTGAATTAAGAGCCTTAAGGGATAAGTGGTAACCCATGAGTCAAGAAAAGCGCAATCATCCGAGAACGTCGGTAAAAATGACCATCAAACTTACTTTAGACTCAGGAGACCAAATCATTGGTGAAACTTGGGATATTTCCGACGGCGGAATTGCTTTCAGCAATGAGCAATTTGACAGCGAATTTTGGCACAAAGGTATGTTGGTGACCGGCCAACTACAAGACCTACCGATAGAAGCCCCTATTTTAGAGCTACACGTTGCCTGGGTTGGACAAAACTCCATGGGATTAGCCATTGTACCTCGTTAACCCTACTCGCTACCCTCTGCCAAATAGGCTGAATCATAGAGTCAAACGAAGTTTACGAGCCATACTCATTAATTGTTGATATTTTATACAATAAAACCGTTATATTTCGATTAATTCAGGCTATAATGCCACCAGTTTTCACACACATACAGGTTTAACATGTCTCGCAGTAAAGGTTCCCGTACCATGAAGGGAAAGCTCGGTATAAAAACTGGGTCAAAGAAAGACTTTATCAAACAAGGTGAGAAGGGAAAAATCCCTACGCACAATCGCCTTGAAAAGCACAAAAAGTCTCGTCAAAAATCGGCCTACCAAAAGTTTTTAGATGAAACAGGTCAAAAAGACACGACCAATGGTAAGCAAAGCGCTCAAAAGCGTATAGAGCAAGCTCAAAAGATTCAGGCGAAAAAGGTTTCACCTAAGCCTGTGGTTAAGAAAGAAAAGAAAGATTTCAATGAAATGACGGGTGATGAACTCCTCAATCTCTTCAAATAACAGTATAAAACGAAACCTACTTATCGATCAGTGCCGCGGTTTGGCACTGATCTTAATGGCAATTTTCCATTTCAGCTATAATCTAAGCCTTTATGGCCTCGTTTCCTTCAATTCAGAAAGTGGTTTTTTTCCGATCTTTCGTTACCTAATTGTCACGCTATTCTTTATATCGGTGGGCTACGGCTTATTTGCGGCCAATCATCCTTCTATTTGCTGGCCTGCGTTTTGGAAGCGTGAACTAAAAATAGTCGGGGGTGCTGGAATCATCAGTCTCGTGACTTGGTTTATGTACCCAACCAGTTGGGTATGGTTTGGCGTTCTGCACTTTATCGCCTTAGCCAGCCTATTATCGCTACCATTGCTTCGGTGGCCAAAAGCGGCGTTGGTATTCGGTATTGCTACTTTTATACTTTACAACACTACCGATTGGTTTAACTTGCAACCCTTGTGGGAACACCTCAACGAGCCTCTGAATTTACCGAAAGCTACGCAAGATTTAACCCGCCTTGTTCCGTGGATCGGTATGATTTGGATAGGGATATATGTTGGCTATTGTCGCGGGTTTAACCTTCCACATTTAAAAAACCCAACCTTATCTAAACCATTATTATTTTTGAGCAAGCACAGTTTGGTGTTTTATTTAGTACACCAAGGGCCCTTATTTATTCTGGCCTGGTTGATTGCACAATGGGTTTAATCATCTCGCCTTAAGTCTTCAGGCACTGGCGTTGTCGGTTTTCTAGGCGGCTCGGCGGCTTGCCCTTTTTTCCACATATCAATTTGGTAAATGTAAGCCAGCACTTGGGCAACAGCAATGTATAAGCCTTCAGGGATTTCACCGCCAATTTTTGTATGATGAAAAATTGACCGCGCTAAAGCCGGCATTTCTACAATAGGAATTTTATACTCCGAGCCAATTTCGCGAATTTTCAAGGCCACTTCATCAACACCTTTGGCTAACAAAACCGGTGCTGGCATAGCATTGGGTTCATACTTGAGTGCAACTGCATAGTGCGTTGGGTTGGTAATGATGACATCGGCATCTGGAACATCACTCATCATTCGTCGATTAGCCATCTCTCGCTGAAGTTGACGAACTTTTGCTTTTACTTCGGGTTTACCTTCAGTGTTTTTAAATTCCTCTTTTACTTCCTGCATGGTCATACGTAATTTTTTTGCGTGACTGTGAATTTGAAAAGGAACATCCACTAACACAATGAGAATAGTGCTGGCACAAATAAACAAAAAGGACCACGCGAGTACTTTTGCAGAATGTCCAATGGCTTGATGCGTGGGTTGAAAAACCATGGATAAGAATTCATTTTTTAAGCCAATTAAAACTATAACGGCGGCCGCGCCGACAACCAAGACTTTGCCCCAACCCTTTCCTAGTTCAACCAATGAGTTCATTGAAAACATTCGCTTTAATCCAGATAAAGGGTTCATACGAGAAAATTTTGGTGCCATAGCTTTTGTAGAGAAATTCCATCCACCTAAACTGATAGGGGCAACAATCGAGGCTAATAACAAGAAAGCAAACATTGGGGAGACCGCCCAAGCCATTTCATAAATCACCACCTGCAAGTAATCAGTGGCAATGGAAGTGTCCCAGCTTGCTCTAGGGTCAAAACTGAAACAAAACGCCATCACTTTAAGGAACGACGAAGCGATAAATGGACCAAAAACAAGCAGGCACAAGGCGGCCGTCAGTAAAATACCACTGGTATTAAGCTCTTTCGACCGAGTTACGTCGCCTTCTTCCCGCGCCTTTTCCTTTTTCTTGGGCGTGGGTTCTTCGGTCTTCTCCTGGGAAGGATCTTCTTCTGCCATCTGTTGTTCCTTAAAATCTTATGAGCGCACGCATAAGTGAAACATGTGTTTCTAAAAATTGCTCAACCAGCGGTGCCGCGGCGGCATAGCTGACCCAAACAATCACCAATCCTGTCATCATGGTGACAGGAAAACCCAACGCAAAAACGTTAAGCTGAGGTGCTGCACGGGTCATTACACCAAACGCCAAATTTACCAACAGTAATGCTGTTATTGCTGGTAACGCCAACGTTAAAGAAGCCTTGTAGAGCCAAGAACCAAATTCGGCGAGCACTCGCCATTGATCAGCGCCAAACAAACCTTCACCGATTGGCAAGGTATAGAATGAATCTATGACAACTTCGAGGACCAAAAGATGACCATTGATCGCTAAGAACACTAAGGTTACTAGCACCTGATACCATTGCGATAATACCGCTACAGAAATGCCGTTACTTGGGTCTACCATCGACGCAAACCCCAAGCCCATTTGCATTGAGATCGTTTGACCGGCCAGTACAAAGACTTGCATCATCATTAATACAATAAAGCCTAATGTCGTACCGATAATTATTTGCTCAGCTATCATGATGAAGTTTTGTAGGTTGACGGCTTCTATAACTGGCATAGCAGGCATCAGTGGATAGATGATCAATGTCATCAAGAATGCTAAACTGATTCGAACTCGCGCGGGCACTAACCTAGACCCCATAATCGGTACGATGACTAAAAACCCACTGAGTCGAAAAAACGGCCATAAAAAATGGCTTACCCAGCTCGCAATCACTTCATCGGTGACATATAACATCACTTAACCTATCAAGGTCGGAATGTTTAAAAATATCGCATTTGCATAATCGGTCACTTTACCCACTAAATAAGGGCCTGCGAAAATTAGCATCATTAACGTGACCACTAAACGTGGTAAAAAGCTCAATGTTTGCTCATTAATCTGCGTCGCCGCTTGAAACGTTGCGACCACTAAGCCAATAATTAAACTCGGCAATATTACGATCACAACTATTAAAACAACTATAAATAGCGCTTCGGAGAAGAGATCACCTATATTCATTGCATCCATAATTTTCTCCTTACATATTAAAGGAAGCGGCCACAGAGCCCATCACCATGGCCCAACCGTCAACTAACACAAATAACATTATTTTAAAGGGCAACGAAATAATAATGGGCGAAAGCATCATCATACCCATAGCCATAAGAATTGAGGCCACAACAAGATCTATAATTAAAAATGGGATGAATAACAAAAAACCAATTTGAAAAGCCGTTTTCAATTCACTGGTTACAAAGGAAGGCAATAAGATATTGAGTGGAACCTCTTCTGGGCTTGCAAAAGACCCTTCCTCCCCTGCTATGCGAACAAACATGTTTAAATCTGTTTCGCGAGTTTGCGCTAACATGAAAGTCCTAAATGGAACAACCGCACGATCAATAGCTTCTAACGGCAAAATTTCTTCAGCAATATAGGGTTGTATGGCTTCTTCGTTTACTTGATAAAAAACTGGAGACATTATAAAAAACGTCAGAAACAAGGCTAAACCAATGAGCATTTGATTCGAAGGCGTTTGTTGCAAACCGATGGCTTGGCGCAAAATAGCAAACACGACAACGATGCGAGTAAAGCTCGTCATCATCATCAGAATGGCCGGAATAAAAGTTAAGGCCGTCATGATGGCCAAAATTTGGATGGTCACTGAATATTGCGTACCGCCTTCCTCGTTTGTTTCGAGGGTTACGGCCGGAATACCAGCTGCGTTTGCTATTTGGGAGAGAAAAAAAACTACACCTGTAATGAGCAGCGGTGAAGCTAAAAAGCCTTTAAGTACCTTGAGAAGTGTTATCCTGATTGGTAGAACTTGAGTCACGCTCATCACCTTTTAACAAACCTTTTAATCGATCTGCAAACGGACTGCGTTGTATCGCATCATTCAAGTCTATCGGTTCGTCGTAACGATGAAGCGTGTTTATGCCATTAGGCGTTACTCCAATGAGTAAGGTTTCATGAGCCGCTTTTATTATCATTAGCTTTTCACGTGTACCTAACGGCATTACCGATAGCACTTGAATGTGGCGCTGGTTTACACTCAAACCGCCAGACATCCGTCGCACTAACCATGCACACGCAAAGATAAGGCCAACTATTAATATCAGCATTAAAAATACTTTCACATAATCTTGGCTACTCGTATAGTTAAGCGGCGCGGCTATGCTTTGTGCCGACGTCAAAACTCCCATGATTAAAACGATAAATATCTTCATTGCAATCGTTGTACTCGTTCTTGCTGACTGACAACATCGGTTAAACGAATACCGAACTTTTCATTGACCATGACCACTTCTCCATGAGCAATTAATCGACCATTCACTAAAACATCGAGCGGTTCCCCCGCAAGCCGGTCAAGTTCAATAACACTGCCTTGGTTCAATTGTAATAGGTTACGGATAGGTATTTGTGTCGCCCCGACTTCCATCGAAATAGTTACTGGAATATCTAAAATGACATCAAGGTTAGGGTTTGATTCGCTAAAATCACCGGCAGGCGTGCTATCAAACTGCTCTAATGGCGCTGGTTGCGCATCGTCTGAATCTGTTTCTGAATCACCAGACTCTTCCATCGCGGCGGCCCATTCATCGGCCAGCGCATTATCTTCGGCACCACCAGCAACTTCATCGACAAGCGCATCAACATCTATATCAGAGCCAGCTTCGTTTGTTTCTTGATCTTTATTGTCTTCTTCACTCATTGCTCTCGTCCTCTTCCTTTACGGCATCGGCCATAACTTCTACTGCATGTTCATCGCGTTTTTTCCGGCGCATTCCCAGTAATCTTGATTTCATATCACCAATGTCTCGGCTGGGTCCACTCACGTTACGTTCAACTTTTAACGCTAAATTTTCACCACACTGCCCTAGTTTTGTTTCAAACAATGGAATGCTGTTTGCCTTAAAGGTAATGGTCGGAGGCATATCGATCGGTATGATGTCTCCTGGCTGCAAATCGACCAATTCACCCAGTTTAATCTCACGTTCAACTATGGTTGCATTTGTCGGTACTTTAGCGCCTAAAATATCATGCCGTAACGATTCTACCCATCGATCATCAATTTCATCGATGTCCGACTGAACACCAGCATCCAATACTTCTCGGACGGGCTCAATCATCGAATACGGCAAGGTCATGTGTAAATCACCACCACCACCATCGAGTTCAATATGAAAAGTGCTTACCACGACCACTTCACTTGGCGAAACAATGTTAGCCATTGATGGGTTTACCTCACTGGAAACATACTCAAATTCAACATCGAGTACGGCGCCCCAAGCCTCTTTCATATCTTGGAAAACTTGAGATAACACCATTTGTACAACACGTATTTCTGTTGGCGTAAATTCCCGACCTTCAATTTTTGCGTGCCGGCCATCGCCACCAAAAAAGTTATCAACCAATTTAAACACCAACTTTGCGTCTAAAATAAACAAAGCGGTACCCCGTAAAGGACGCACTTTGACCAAGTTTAAACTGGTCGGTACATAAAGTGTGTGGATATACTCGCCAAACTTCAATATTTGTATGCCGCCAGTTGCGACATCAGCGCTGCGTCGCAAAAAGTTGAACATGCTGATACGTGTATAACGCGCAAACCGCTCGTTTATCATTTCGAGCGTTGGCATTCGACCACGAACAATGCGATCTTGACTGGTTAAATCATAAGATTTTACGCCTTCAACATCACCACCGTCGTCGTCGTCCACAGCACCATCGTCGATACCGTGTAAGAGCGCGTCAATTTCGTCTTGCGAGAGTAAATCTTGCACACTGTTTCCTATTGCATTACAAAGCTGCGAAATAAAATGGATTCAATACCAGGTCGACCCATTTCTTTTACCAATATATCTTGTATGGTTTTGGTTAAATCTTCAGCTAAAGCCATTTTGCCTTCAGCCGTCATTAATTCATCAAAATTGTGCAACGTAAAAACATCTAACAAGTTGTTACGAATTAATGGATTATGCAAAATCATTACTTCGATGCTTTCTGGGTCTCGGGTTAATACCGTCAACTCCGTCTGTAAAAATCGAGATTTGCCATTTGTGTTAAAGTTAATAATGAAAGCGGGTTGCAGCGCATGATAAATAGCTTCACCGTTTTCAGGTGTTGTGATGGGTTCTTCCATCGGGATTTCATCTATAGCTGCGGCTTCAGGGTCGGCTAGTTTATCTTTTAGAAAAAACCACATGCCTCCAGCTGATAGCCCTGAAACTAATAAAAAGCCCACCACAATCATGATGATCTTCTTTAGTCCACCACCCTTTTTCTCACCCTCTTCTTCGACTTCTTCAATTGGCTCTTCATCTGCCATCGAACTACCTCATACCCATAAATGTGGTTCATTGGATTCTTTCTAGCAAGCTGCGCGCCAGAAACACTCATGTTGCATAGTGTAGCGTTAAACGGCTGTATATCCAGCTTTCTAGCTTATACGTAATGATCAACTAGGCCATTTGTCGACTGACTTGAAACTTCTGAGTCAATATTTTGGCTGTCAATCTCGTCATCATCCGCGTTAGCGTGGTTATCTTGACCATCTTCAGATGAATTTTCAGCACCCTGAGAAGACTGATCACTGACATCCAGGTCAGCTAACGTTAATCCTTGTTCAGCCAACGATTCCCGCAACCTTATACTTTGAGATTCTAATGCTTCTCTAACCTGTGGCGATTGACTCACAATTTGTATCTGAGTGGTTTCCTGTGTGACCTGAATTCGGACTTCTAACGCTCCCAGCTCCGGTGGATCTAATCTTATAAAACCATGTTGAATATCTTTTTTAATCATGGTGTGAATACGATCACTCAACGTCGGTATAACTTCAGGCAATTTGATTGCTTTTTGCAATAGTGCTTGCGCCTGAGGTAACTCTTGCGGAACTCGCTCTATTTTAACCGGCTCGTTAGGATTCATGGGTCGTACCAGCGACGTAGTGTCAGGCTCTTGTTCTTTGTTACCCGCAAAATTCATCATTACGTCCGATATTTTCGTCTCTGGTGGTTTCTCGGTAGACTTCGCTGTTGAGTTCTCAATAAAGGGTGACTTAAGCTCTTCGGTTGTTTTCGGTTCACTTGAACTAACCAATATACTTAAGGGCTTTATTTCTGAATCAGGTTTCGCTTTTGGCTCCACTACAGCCGACACATCGATTTTGTTGGATCCCTTCTGACTTTCACTCTGAAAACCTATGGACTCTTTAACGGTTTGTTTATTCTCTAGGTTTTGATTCCTAGATTGAACCACCGTCTCACCGTCGGTCATGTTTGTGACGTTACTGTGACCAGTCTCATCTTCCGCACCCAATTTTGTTTGAAGTTTATGAAATTCTGCGTCAAGTTTTTCATCGTCTGTTAAAACATTTATTCCGTCTTCATTACTTAACAGCGTGCTTTGCATTTGTTGCGAATGACCTGTTTCGAGTTCGACACGTACACCGGCGTCAGCTGAATTTTCGCCCGACATCAAAACGGAATGATCACCTACCTTTTCAGCCAACGCTGACCCATCAACCACAGACTTCCCTTCTTTGTTCAACGCTTCACTTGGCGCGACTGTACTCGCAACTGATTCGGATTCTAAAGTTAAAGCTGTGTTGGCTAATTCATTGGCTCTTTCGCCTTCAGCCTGAGCACTTACACCAAGTTTGTTCACTTTTAGAGGGTCTATCGTTTGATTAGCGCCCGTTTCGGCGGCTATCCACTCTTGGAGCGACTCAGGTATTTCAGCAGGCTCAGTAGAGATAGAAGATTCAGATTGGGTCATTAATAATTGCATCAACTCTTCAGAGGACAAAGAGGACAGCAATGCCTTAGAGGGCGCATCTAAAGGAGCCGATTCGTTGGCTTGCAATACGGCAACGGCAAGTTTTTTCACATTGGGCGGCGAAAGTTGTTCGCTTTTGGAGGTCTGAAAGGCCGCTTCAAACGTTGTCGGCCCTTGTGGTTTCAGATCACTCGAAAGTTGCGCGCCCCCGCTTATAATGGGGTTACCAGAAGAGTTTGGCTCGCTCAGTGCGACACCATTTTGTAGGTTTATCATGTAGGTTTCAGCCTTACAGATGTTATTACTTAAGTGTAATTTGCAATAACAAGGCCACTTTGGTTTTTTTAGCTTAAATATAACTCCGACAATTTATCGGATAACTCTAACGCTTGCTGTTGAGCTAATGGAATGAGGTTTTTCAACTCATCTACCTCGGATTGTTTAGCCAGTTGCTCTATGGCACTGCAAGATTCAGAAAACTTTCGCACACCAATATTTTTACTGGCCCCTTTTAAACTATGAGAAAGGCTTTGTACCTCAGCAATATCGCCAGTTTCGAGACTTTCTATCATTTTAGGCACTTTTAGTTTTAAATCTCGAACATAAGCATTTATTAACTGGCTAAAGTCTTCCTCTAATAAATCCTTTAAATCATTGAGTACTTCTTCATCGAACATGGAATTTATCCTTTTTGATTCCAGGTCAACGTTGCTGTGACCTTGTTACCCGAACCATTGTAATTAAATTCGCGACAAATTCCTCTAATTAATGGAATGCCTCGTCCTGTATAGCCTTCTAATGGCGTGTCTTTTTGCATAAAAGCTTGATGATTAAACCCAGGACCACTGTCTTCTATCTGCAAGACCAGCTCGCCTCCTCCTTCTACAGGTATATGTTTTATCGAAATTCTAACGAACCCTTCTGTAAGCGCTTCCAGTTTTGATTCGCGCTCTAAATAATACTTTTGAAACCCATCGGAAGAAGCTTTCACTTTTGAATCTAAGCCCAATACACCATGTTCCAGCGCATTAGAATATAATTCAGCCATCAAGGTATAGAGCTGTCCACTTAAGCTGCGAAGACCTTCAACTTCCGTCAGGATATTTAGAATCATAGGCAACGGGTTAAAACTTTTGAGTGATTGTCCACGCAGGTAGTAATCAAAGTCCCACTCTTGTGGACCCACCAAAGAGCCTCGGGTACTTTCAAAATCAGGCAACCCAATTGAGTCCATATCAATCATTTTTATAGTCGCCAAGGTAAGGTCATCTTCCACGCTAGCGGTCGATACGAACTGATCCACTTGATTTAGAATTGTATCAAATAAGGTAGATTGGTCTTTCGAGCGTTTAAATATCTCGAGTAATCGCTCTTCCCCAAACATTTCATTATCTGAGTTGCGCGACTCAATAATTCCGTCGGACCAAACAAAAAGCTCATCATCGTTATCCATGGAAACTTCAACGATTACTGGAGCAAATTTACTAGAAGACAACACCCCTAATGGCAAATTATTAGAGGGCAACGTTTCAAAGCTCTGTGATTTATTGCGGTACATGACTATATCGGGCAGTCCACCTAACCATATCCGAGCTTTCTTTTCGAAGAGATCTAATTCAACGAAGCAACCACAGCAAAAAACACCCACGGGCAATATGCTTTGTAATCGACTGTTAATTTCACGCAATATGTCGTCTACTGAAAAACCTTTTGCGGTCATGCCATAAAATATTTCTGCTAATGGCATGGCGCCTATCGCGGCAGGTAATCCGTGACCGGTAAAATCGCCTAAAAAGAGGTGAATACCACCATCTGGTTTACGTTCGGCCAATACCGTATCTCCGTTAAAAACAGAGAGCGGTGATAGGCTGTAGCGGATATTATCTAAATTTAAACAGCCCGAATGGGCCACATTGTCAAAAATGGTTTTGGCTACTTGCTGCTCGATTAGCATTTGCCGATTATGGACTTGGAGCTTTTCATGCATCACGCGCATTCGCCCAAACGCCATAATCTTTGCCTTCAAGATAATACGGTTGTAAGGCTTGCTCAGAAAGTCATCGCCACCTGCTTCCAAACATTCCGCCAAGGACGAAGCATCTTGAAGCGATGTAAGGAAAATTATGGGGACTAAATCATCGACAAGTAATGATTTTATGCGTCTTGCAGCTTCGAGACCATCGAGAACAGGCATCATGACATCAAGCAGGATCAAGTCGGGCTTATGTTCGACAAATCGATCAATAGCTTCTTGGCCATTTTGAGCTAAAACAACCTGATGACCTTCTTTTTCGACAATTTTTTGCAATATAAGACGGTCGGTTTCATTATCGTCCGCAATAAGTATATTGAGTGCGTTAGACATAAAACCGGCCCGTTTTTAGAAGGGATATGGTGATTAACTGATATTAAACAGCTGACCAAAATTACTAATTGTAAGAATTTTTTTAACGTCGTCGTTACAATTAATGATATCAATTTGAGAGTTGTCCCCACCTGCGTGATCACGCATAAGCAGCAACATACCTAGAGCAGAGCTATCTAAATAGGTCGCTTCAGCCATATCGACCGTGTATGACTTGATGTCATCAGAGACGGTTTCATAAATTTGGCGAAATTCCTGATGCGAGCTAAAATCGAATCGCCCAGATACTTTAATTATAATTGTACTGTCGGTAGTTGTCGCTGTGACGGCCATACCTTTTCCTTATTGATAAACAACTAATTTTTATTAGTGTAGATGCTTTCATTAAAGTTGCCATATTCTTGGCACATATTAATAAATTCCTAATCTAGCACAATATTACCTGCATTTAACTGTGTTTCAAGTTTCTAGGCTTCATTTACACAAGTCTCTTTCATCTAGGGCCCTTCCTGACCATATCTCATCGATACTAACTCATCTATTGCCTGTTGTTCTTGCTTATCGGCCGCTATCACTTCTTCAATTGAGATACCTTCAATAAACTTCGCGATATTTTTGCGTTTTTGATAAAGCGCTTGCCACTTTTGCAAGACTTGGTCTTCTCGTTCTTTCCACTGAGCAACGGCGTTTTGTTGGCGTACCATTAAATCACCCAACTGATCAATGAATCCCTGCGTTCGTCGCCACTGCTCAATACTGATGCCCTGGCCACCTTGGCCATCTAAATAACCGAGGTATTCTGCTCGATACGATTCAAGCTCTTTATAGCGCCCTTCTTCGGCTTCTACTTGTGCTCTTATTTGCCCAAGAGCGGCAGCGGCCTGGTCTTCTCTTTGTTTAGCAAGGGTTTCTATTACTTTTAACCGTTCTGAGCGTTTCATTGTGGGTTACCCCGTGCGGTCGGTTTCGCACCTCGTAGCGGGCGACCACCTTTTAATCCTGTTTGCTGGGCTGTGGCAGGCGCACCACCTTGCAACATCCCTTTCAGCAGTGCTGAAGATTGTTCATAAGTAACCTGCTCTTTTAATCCTTGCCGTAAAAAGTCTCTAATGATCGGCTGCATTTTTACCGCTTGATCTATTTCTTGGTTGGAGCCTGCTTGATAGGCACCAATGGAAATTAAATCTTTATTTTGAGCATAGGTGGCCCACAATTGCTTCGCCTTTTGCGCCACCTGTAAGTGCTCTGCGCTAACCACTTGCGGCATCACACGTGAAATGCTTTGTTCGATATCGATCGCAGGGTAATGACCTTCTTCGGCGAGCTTTCGATTCAGCACAAAGTGTCCATCTAATATGGCACGAGACGCATCGGCTACGGGGTCTTGTTGATCATCCCCTTCTGTTAAAACTGTATAAAAGGCCGTGATAGAACCTCCGCCTTCTTCGGCATTACCTGCCCGTTCAACTAACTGAGGAATCCGTGCAAATACCGAAGGTGGGTAACCTTTGGTGGCCGGAGGTTCTCCAACCGCTAGCGCTATTTCTCGTTGTGCTTGGGCATACCGAGTGAGAGAATCCATTAGCAAGAGAACCGACTTCCCTTGGGCACGAAAGTATTCCGCAATGGCGGTCGTGTATTGAGCGGCTCTTAACCTTAAAAGTGGTGCATCGTCGGCAGGCGATGCGACAATAATGCTCCTCGCTAGACCCTCTTCTCCAAGTATTTCTTCAATAAACTCTTTTACTTCTCGGCCACGCTCACCGATCAACCCAACGATTGTGATGTCTGCCGTTGTAAATCGAGTCATCATGCCTAATAACACCGATTTACCCACACCTGAACCCGCGAATAACCCCAAGCGTTGACCTCGGCCTACCGTTAACATGGCATTAATAGACCGTATACCTACATCCAGAGGCTCTCGAATGGGTTGACGATGAAGCGGGTTAATATAGGATCCGTTTAAACTTTGATTTTCTCGACATCGTAAAGGGCCTTTGCCATCAATGGGCTCACCAAAGCCATTTACTACCCGACCGAGCATTTCTTCGCCGATTACCAGATCGTTTGCCGACTCCAATGGAATAACTTTAGAGCCCGCTCTTAAATTATGAGCAGCCTGCACCGGCATTAAGAATGTTTTGTCATCTTGAAAGCCAACAACTTCTGCTTCTACCGTTTGATGATGATCAATAACCTGGCAACGCTGACCAATCGCGACGCTTAACCCCACGGCTTCGAGCGTTAGACCGACCATTCGGGTTAAGCGGCCTTGGCAAACTGGCTCTACTGCGTGCGCCACAAAATGCTCACAATCCGCTAAGTAATCTGAAAACCTATGGCTCATGATCATCACTTTCTTGAGGCGATAAACCTGTTTCAACAGGCCCATCAGCCGTGTCATCAAGCTCTTTATCTGTACTGCTTTCAACCGGCGCAGTGGTTTCTGAATCTGTGTTTATATCGGGCGATGCTGAATATTGCTCATTCTCTGTTTCACCACTTTCGCCACTGGACTCTGGAGCATTGGCTTCATTTTTTGGTTCCATTTTAGTGTCACTCGAATAGTCGAGTTGTTCGTCGCCAATATCGACATCTTGAGTTTCAGCCTCATCAACGGCTGCCACTTCAGGTAAGGTATTATCAAGGAGATAATCGTCCGATATTGGTTGAGAGATTTTTTGTTCAGGCACATCGACTTCAATATGATTAATGAGCTGTTTTACAGCCGTTTCAAATCGATGTTCTAACGTGTAGTCAACATAGCTAAATCCGCTTTTTACCGTACAGCCACCTGAACGAATGGCTTCATCTGATTGCAGCTGCCAATTTGTTTCGGCGGTCGATTTCACAAACTCTAAATCGACTGGGTTTATGCGTAATGTGAGTTTCTCGTCTGGGTTTGGCAATGCTTGAACTGCAGCATGTACGACCTGCTTAATGTGGCTAGGTTTGGTTCGCAGCTCATCTTGAACTACCTGCCGAGCAATTTTGACGGCTAACACCCCGAGTGCTTTCTCTATTTCAAGCTCATCCTCGGTGCGATATTCTTGCAGAGCGCTCGAAATGCTTTTAAACACCTCCAATGCCTTTGCCGTTTCAGCCTTTCCTTCGGCTAGAGCTTGTGCATGCCCAGTTTCACGGCCTTCCGCTAAACCTTTCTCTTTACCCTCTTCTAAGCCTTTTTCTAGCCCTTGAGTATGCCCTTCAGTGTTGCCTTGTTTAAGCCCTTGCTCGTAACCCTGCTCAAACCCTTCGTTGTAGGCGTCTTCACGAATTTTTTCAAGCTCCTTCACTGTTGGTGCACTGATAGACTCTTCTTCGATATCAGGCGTAACAGTGGGAATAACCTTAGCCGTTGGTTTTTTGGGCTCGGGTGATTGAACCGCATTGCCATTTTTGTCCCACTTGGGTAGGTTTAATTCACTGACCCCTGAGGCATCTCGCATCACCTTTTTTTTTGTAGTGCTCATTTAGTTAAACCCTTCACTACAACATGTCTTCGCCACCCGCTCCGCCAAGTGCAATTTCACCTGCATCTGACATACGGCGAGCGATACCAAGAATTTCTTTCTGTGCCACTTCAACTTCAGATACTTTAACAGGCCCCATGGCTTCCATATCGTCTCGTAAAATTTCAGCCGCACGTTTCGACATGTTGCCCAAAATTTTCTCGGCCAAACTGGAGTCGGCGCCGCGAAGCGCAATTTTGAGTGAATCGGTTGAGACTTCTCGAAGTAAACCTTGAATACCTCGATCATCCACATCGATCAGGTTATCAAACACGAACATTAGGTCTGATATTTCAGTGGCCAGGTCTTCATCCACTTCTTTAATACCATCCATAATTTCGGCTTCTACGCCAGATTCTAGGAAGTTCATAATTTCTGCAGCGGTTTTCACGCCACCTAAGCTTTGCGCTTGTGTTCCGGCACTGGCTGAGAACTGTTTTTCTAAAATTGCGTTAAGCTCTTGCAAAGCAGAAGGTTGAACTGATTCTAAGGCGGCTACACGCATGATAATGTCTAGTCGAACTTTTTCGGGGAATTGCGCAAGAATTTCCGAAGATTGATCGGGCTCTAGATAAGCAATAACAATGGTTTGAATCTGAGGGTGCTCATTTCGAATGATGTCGGCAACCGCTCTAGGTTCCATCCATTTTAATGTATCCAACCCTGTGGTATTGCCGCCTAATAAGATGCGATCTATAAGGCCAGCCGCTTTGTCTTCACCCAGTGCTTGAGTCAACATATTCTTAATATAATCATTAGCGCCCATACCCAAACTGGTTTGGCCACCTACTTCTTCTAAAAACAATCGAACCACGCCTTCAATTTGGTCTTGCTTTACTTCTGGCATGGTCGACATAGCCGTACCCACGCGCTGAACCTCTTTGGGGCCCATATGTTTTAGCACTTCGGCGGCATCTTGCTCACCGACACTCATTAACAACATAGCCGCACGCGTTTGCATAGTGACGCCATCAAGTATCTTCGACAGGTCTTCGCCATCTTGGGTAGCTGGTAAGTTTCTATTCTCAGTCATTAGACATTACCCACCTTTTCAATACTAATGCGACTCTCGCAGGGTCTTCAGCGATGAGCCCTCTAAGTGCATCAAGTTGACGTTCAAAACTTTCAGACGGCCCTGGCAGTGTAAACTCATCTACACTACTTAAACTGACACGATCATCAGAAATTAAATCTTCATCGACGTCTAAATCGGCCAAGGCTGCGTCTTCCTCCGTGCCAGAAATTTCATCTTCACCTCGTGAAAGAATATTTTTCACGGCGGGTCTGAGCACTCCAAATACCATCGCTAAAACGAAGATGCCTGCAAATAGCTGTTTGGCAATATCCCAGAACCAAGGTTGAGTATAGAAGGCTGGCTCTTCAATATCACCATCGGTAGATAAAAAGGCCGAATTGATAACATTAATACTGTCACCACGGGCAGGATCATAGCCCACGGCGTCTTGAACCAGTGTTCGCAAGCGAAGAATTGACTCTTCATCCCATGATTGCGCAACCTCTTCTCCGGTTTCAGGGTCTGTCGCGGTAATGTCATCCACCACAACGGCGACCGTTAAACGACGAACGCGACCTTGCTGAAACTGTGTGAAGCTTAACGTTCGATCTACCTCATAATTACGCGTGGCTTCGTTTCTAGTCGAAGTAGGAGGTGCCGTTGCGCCTGCGCCTGCGCCCGTAACTTCAGGACCTTCAGCATCGGTTGGCGGCTGGTTAGATAACGCACCTGGAATGCCACCAGGATCTTCACCGACGCGCTCTTCAGCAATGGTTTGTTCACTGCGCAAGGCAATGAGATCGGGGTTATAAAACTCTTCTGCTTGCTCAACTTTAGTAAAATCGATATCAGCAGAAACTTCTGCCTGAAATTTATTGGTGCCAATGATTGGCGCTAAAATCGAATTGACTCGCGCCAACAGGCTTTCTTCAACCTTACGTTGATATTCAAATTGCCGATTGGTCATTTCCTCTTCGAGGTTTTTCTCATCATCACTGAGCAGTCTTCCCCGTTGATCAACTATCGACACATCGTTAGCATCCATTTCAGGAATGGAAGTGGCCACTAAGTTTCGAATGGCTTTGACAGAGTTTGAATCTAATTCGGCACCGGCGTATAGCTCAGCGAAAACCGATGCAGTGGGAACACGTTGATCACGAACAAATACAGACCGTTTAGGAATGGCCAAATGAACGCGAGCCGACTTCACTTGATTAATGGCAGTAATAGTACGAGCAAGCTCACCTTCTAGGCTTCTTAGGTAACGTGCATTTTCCATAAACTGAGATTGGCCTAACGGCTGGTCTTGGTCAAGCAACTCGTAACCGACCGTTTGATCATCCGACAAACCAGCACCTGCAACTAGCAGGCGAGCTTGATGTAAATCATCTTGCCGAACTAGCAAAACACCGCTGGCTGGATCGATGTCAAAATCAATTTTATTCGATTGCAACACTTCGATAAGCTCACGAGCGTCGTAGCTGTTGTTGCTATTCATCAATGGCCTATAAGACTCTTTCTGAGACCAAAGTACAATACCTAAACCCAGTGCAATACTGGCTGCTAACCCGATCAGTAAGCCAAATTGCCGCATCATAGTGAGCTTGTTGAAACCCACTACTATTGGATGCATCGCCGAAATACTGGACTCATCTTTATCGATTAATTCAGTTCGCTCAGTCGCCATGCCTTGAGCATTTGAAGAAGTTTGCGGAACCTGTTGGCTCACTGAGTCTTCAGACATTTGATTCGCATTAGCTACGGGCACATTTTCAGTCATAATATTTCCTTTCCTTTATAACGCCGAGTTTATAAAGGCATATTGATGATTTCTTTATAGGCCTCAATCATCTTATTTCTAACTTGGGTCATGGCTTGAAATGACACACTGGATTTTTGAAGGGCAATCATAACTTCGGGTAGATCAACTTTGGGGTCACCCATTTCATAACGCGTGGCTAAATCACCCGCTACCTTTTGATTGTCATTAACCGTATCAACGGCATCTTTAAACATTTCGCCAAAAGAAGGCACATTACCTTTTGGTGTTACAGAATCTTGTACCGAATTGTCTGTTAATGAAGAAGGTTGTTCAGCAGAAGAAATTTGCTTACGCATTTGTTCAACGGTATTTGCAAATTGAGTATTTGTTGGATTAGCGCTCTCAGGAACCTGCATCTGACTGCGCAAGTTTTGCATTTGATTTAAAACACTCTGAATATCCACTCGATCTACCATGACCCACCAGCCCATTGTCAAAATTTAGTCTAAATACAGAACGATCCCTTCGAATTCATTCCAAAACTGCCAACAAATTGTCGATTCATTCACATTTGTCCGCTTCTGTAATAGATTTTGCAATAGGCAGGCCAACTTTAGCCGCTTTTAATAATTTCATGCCATTCAAAGACTAGGTGTGTAGATTTTTTAGATCTTTAGAACCAAAAAAAGAACGCTAGGCGTTCTTTTTTTGGTTCAGTAGACTATTTATCGGATGGCCGCGATGGCAGAATCAACGTCCATGCCCATTTCTCGCATTTTGGCCAGTTTATAGCGCAACGTTCTAGAAGAAATGCCAAGATGATCTGCGGCCTTATTCTTACGTCCATTATGAATTCGTAACGCATCTAATATAATTTCAAACTCTTTTTGCTTAAGATCTACATGAATGCCTTCAGATTTATTTCCCAGTGCCTCATGGCTAATATTGGCGGTTTCAATTTCCTCAAAAGCCGACTCATTGTCTAAACATTGCTTGTCCGCCCCAGCTATTGCTAAATTTCGATTCGGTTCGAAATCGATGAGGTGCTCGCCACTCAAACCTAGATCGGTTTGAGTGATTTTTGAACCCGACTGAAGTATCAAGGCTCTTTGAATCGCGTTATCTAGCTCACGTACATTTCCTGGCCATGCATGACTCAATAACACCTGCTTGGCGGATTCATCCAGTAAAATATTTTGCTTTTGCATCTTACGACTGTGCTTCTTAAGCAAGCGTTCGGCCAACGGAATAATATCGGCTTTACGCTGGCGCAAAGGCTGCCATTGCAATGGAAACACACTCAATCGATAATACAAGTCTTCACGGAAGCGTCCTGCTTTCACTTCATCAATAAGCGATCGGTTCGTTGTGGCCAAGACTCGTACATCGAGCTTTATAATGTTTCGCCCACCGATTCTTTCGACTTCTTTTTCTTGCAACACTCTGAGTAATTTTGCCTGAAGGCCCAAATCCATTTCTGAAATTTCATCCAGCAGTATTGTACCGCCGTTGGCCTGCTCAAATTTACCCGGAGCACTGGCAACCGCGCCAGTAAATGAGCCCTTTTCATGCCCAAACAATGTGGCTTCCAGCATATTTTCGGGAATTGCTGCGCAATTTATAGCCACAAATGGCATTTGTTCTCGGCTGGAATACTGGTGTAGGTAGCGCGCCAAAACCTCCTTACCTGTGCCGCTTTCTCCACTGATGAGAATGGTACTGTCTGTATTCGCCACTTTTCTTGCCAAGGCTAATACATGCTGACTGCCAGTATCGACAGCGACTGGCTCATCGTGGTTAACCGGCGCTTTGCACGTATGCGTTTCAATTAATTCAATAAGTTGATTAGGCTCAAATGGTTTAACTAAATAATCGATAGCACCATTTTGCATTGCATCAACGGCTTTATCGACCGATGCATAGGCGGTTACCAATAACATTGGAATATGAGGAAAATGCTCTTTAACATAATTTAATAGTTCATGCCCACTGATACCAGGCATACTGACATCGGATACAATAAAATCGAATTCATGTCGCTTTAATTGCACTATGGCATCTTCACCACTTTGCGCTGCAATTACGTTATAGTCTTGAAGCAAAAGCGTATCTTGTACGGCCTCTCGTAAAGTGGCGTCATCTTCAACTATTAAAATTTTCATTGCTCGTTGCTCTCCTGGTAAATAGGCAGCGTGATGATAAATTCCGTGCCTTTTCCTACTTCACTTTGTATAGACAGTTGCCCTTTATGTGCTTTAACCGTAGCTATGACCACCGGTATACCTAAACCGGTGCCATAACTTTTTGTGGTCACAAAGGGTTCTTGCGCTTTTTCTAATTCATCTTTGCTCATGCCAGGACCATTATCTTTGAATGAAATAACCAAAGATCGGCCGCCTTTCAACGCCGATATATTTAATGAAAGCCCGTCGCCACCGGCTTCAAATGCATTGTTAATAATATTCATAAACGCACTGACCAGCGCGTCTGCCTGACATTGAATTTTTACACCTGGTGCGGCATTAGCCCAATTGATTGCACTGATATTCTGATTGGAAACTCCGACAGCCGCGTCTGACATCAGCTCAAACAACTTTTCGGTAGTCACTAAATTTAGCAGTTGGCAATCACCTTTCACAAACAAGAGCATATCTTGAACTTGTTTTTCTAGGTGATGTAAACGACCGACAAGCTTGTCTACAAATTTATGATGCGTGGGTTGGTCTAACTTAGGATTTTTTAAATTCGATGCATAAAGCATGGCGGCCGATAGCGGTGTTCTAACCTGATGCGCCAATGAGGCGACCATTTGCCCCATGGCCGTTAAACGCTCTTGACGAGATACTTGAGCTTGTAACATGCGTGTTTCAGTCTGGTCCGTCATTACAATCAGCTGACCAGCATTGTCTAATGCACTTGTTTCTAAACTGACTAAACGCCCATCATTTAAACTAACTTCATGGTAATCGGTTTGCTTCGGGTTAAATGCTTCTTTAACAATTTTGCCCCAAGGTAAGCCAACGAAAGAAGCCGCCTCTGAGCCTGTGCATGCCTGACTTAGCCATTGCTCGGCTGCAGGGTTTATGCGTTGCACAAAGCCTCTGTTGTCGACAACGATGACTCCCGCAGGCATTAGGTGCAAAAGGCTTTCTAACTGCTCAGCAAGCGCTTCCTTTTCATTTAATTCGTTTAAGCGCTGCTCAGATAATGAGGCCAACTCTCCGCTCAGCTCTACAACTCTATTTTCCAGTAAATGATAGCTATCGGAGAGTTGTTCCGACATAGATGTAAATGCACTGAATGCCTGCTGCAATTCGTTTAACGACGCTTTATTAAGCTCAGCTGGCTTTGCCAGAGGCATCGAATTCGCTATTTTATTGGCATTCTGTGTTTGCATATGCATTTTGTTCAATAATTTGACTGTAATAGCCTTACTGCAATTGCAATGCCAACCTAAAATAAAAAAGGCCGCATAAAGCGGCCTTCATATTTTAACTAACAGAACTAATTCACGGTATCTCTTCGATTAATTTCATACTTGCGCATTTTTTCAACCAATGTGGTACGCCGAATATGTAATTTTTCAGCCGCACGCGCTACCACGCCTTGCGCATCATCTAATGCTTGCTGAATCAGGTTTTTCTCCAGCTCTGTTAAATATTCTTTTAAATCAATGCCATTCATTGGCAACAACGCTGATTGATCTAAATTAATTTGTGGCTTAACCGATTCTTCCATTGCATTAACGACAGAATTTGGAAGCATATTTTCAGATTCGGCCTCCACATGACGATATTTCGCAGGCAGTTCCTGCACGCCTACTACTCCATAGGGATGCATGATGGCTAATCGCTCTATTAAATTTGCCATTTCACGCACGTTACCGGGCCAGTCATGCTGAACCAAAGACATAATTGCGCTGGAGTTGAATCGAATGGAGCCACGTTTTTCGTTTTCGAGTCGCGAGACTAATTCATTTAAAAGCAACGGGATATCTTCATGCCTATCTCGAAGCGCTGGCATTTCAATCGGAAAAACATTCAATCGATAGAACAAATCTTCGCGGAATTCGGCTTGATCAATCATTTCTTCCAAGTTACGGTGAGTAGCCGCAACAACTCGCACATCAGACGTATAAGTCTTAGTTCCCCCGACCCGTTCAAACGTTCGCTCTTGTAAAACACGCAGTAGCTTTACTTGCATATTGAGCGGCAAATCACCAATTTCATCTAAAAATAGAGTTCCACCTTCAGCCATTTCAAAACGTCCAGCTCGAGAGGTAATGGCCCCAGTAAAAGCCCCTTTTTCGTGGCCAAATAATTCACTTTCAATTAATTCATGCGGGATTGCGCCACAATTTACCGGCACGAAAGGCTTATGACGGCGGTGTGAGTTGTAGTGTAAGTTACGCGCAACAACTTCCTTTCCGGTGCCGCTTTCACCTTGAATTAACACGGTCACCTCTTTATCGGCAACTTGCGCCATCATCTCTCTAACTGACTGCACCGCTCGACTACTGCCAATAAGGCTACGAAATAAATTAATTTCTCGGCGCTGATCTCGACCTCGAGTTAGGTCATATTGTTCGCGATACATTTGCGCCCGGTGAAGATTATCGAGCAACTTATTATAAGATAACGGTGTTCTTAGCTTTGCTATAATTCTAGAACGAAGTTCATCTTCTAAAAGTTCGCTTTCCGGGTGGTCGCCCAACAGAAGCAATGGTAATCCTGCATCCCACTCAACTAAACTGTTGATCGCTTTCTCTAAAGATTGATTCAACTCACCAAATACGACACCCACTAACATAGTAGGATCCTCAAAGGCCTGCTGAGCTTTAGTTATCCAATCTTCACTAGATAAAACCACACTGTCTTCATCTAGAAAATCTAGGATAACTTTCATATCGTGACGTCGTTGTTCGTTATCGTCGACGATCAATAAATTTATTTCTCTCCACATCTCAACAACCCTATACATCCATTAAATATTGAGAATTTTTACCAAGGTTCTAGAAGCATCAGTCAATCGATTGTCACTTCACCTTGTGCCATATCTGGGGAGTTAAGACGTAAAGTTACATTTTGTCAAATTTATGACTGTAATATTTTGTATGAGTGTCAGAACTAAAAACGAAGGTAATCTTTTGTCAAAAAAAATTGCATAAATAATCAACTAACCCAATCTAATTTTTAATCAATTGGGTTAATTAATCTAATAAATTTAATAAGTTAGCCGAATTTTACTCAAGTTCCTTGCAGGGCTTGCTCTCTAATTTCATCCCACGCTGTTTTTATTTGAGTGAGCAAATTATTGACTTCTTCTAGCATTTCTACGCTATTGCGGACATTAGCTTCAAATAATCGTCTAATCATATAGTCGTAGAGTCGCTCTAAATTCAGTGCCAGTTCACCCGCATCTAAATTAAGAGACTCTTGTAATCCGCCGATAATGTTTATAGCTGAATTTATTTGATTACTTTTTTTGTCGTACTCTTTTCGAGCAATATGGCCTTTAGCGGCTGAAATGCGAGCCAACGCTCCTTCGAATAATAGTTGAACAAGTCGGTGTGGGTCAGCATCAACGATCGACGTCTGCGTGCCTACAGATTGATACTCTTTAATACCCTGTGCGTACATAGTCTTACCTCATAACGAATAGAACGGTTTCGTATTGCCTTAACTGGCTTACAAAGGTTATCGGCCAAAGACCAAATAATATTAGCTCTTTTTTCAGACTCTACTGTTTCTTTTGGTAGCCGAAGTTGGCACACCACCTGCAATATCTCAAGCAAACGCCCGAATTCACACCTTTTCGGAGATTCATTGCCGTTATTACCTAAAAAAGCGGCAACCTCTGAAAGTAAATGGCGATAAGCTAAGAGTTAGGACACAGATCATGACGCAGGCACTCAAAAAACAACAAGGCTCCGCTAAAGAGACTAATCGCAGCCTATTGAAGCGCTGGAAAGAGCTCGAAAAACGTGCGCTTTTTCACTATGAAAAGAGTTTATGTGCACAGTCGGCCAGCGAACAAACAGTGGCTCACCGTGGCAAAGCAAAACAAATTGCACTGCAACTTCGTGAATCGGAAAAATATTGCGATACCGCCAATAACTTATTGGCACGTATAGCTCTAGATGAAGGCTTTTATAAACTTGCAGAGCACCATATCTCTGAAGCACTCGAGCAGCAGGCAAATTCTGCAGGGCATTGGTTTACCTATGGCCATATAAAATTAGCACAAAAGCTATTCACAGATGCATTAGGTGCGTTTTCTAAAGCGTTAGATTATGACCCAAGCATGACCCGTGCGGCGACCTCTATGGCGTTCACTCTTACTAAGCTCGGCCGTATTGTTGAGGCGTTTCAGGCCTATAGGCACTTGTATCGGCTGCACCCGAATGATGCCCATGTTAAAGAAAAGTTGTTCGAAGTAGTGGCTTCGATCAGTGCAGATTATTACCAAGAAGATTTAGAGCAAGATGCCATAAAATGGTTAAAACTAAAGCAAGTAGATCACCAATCGCTTTCAACACTAGTGATGTCCTTGCTAAATCATAAATACCATCTCTCTGACCCGAATGCGGTTGTCGACATCCAAGATTTAGTGAAAGACGAGCTTCTATTACTTGCACTTGAAAAGCTCTATTTTACGAACAACGAGCTAGAACTGTTTATTATTTTGTTACGAAAGCAAACCTTACTAATGAGTATTTCTTCACACTATAGCGATGAAGCATTACTCACCCTAGCAACCCACATTGCTCTAAACGCTGAACATAATGAACATGTGTTTATGTATGATAAAGAAGAAGCCGAAATCTTAGAAACCCTCCAAGATTTAATAGAAGCAACCTTGCAATCCCCAACCAAAGGAATTGATTTCGCGCATCTGCTGAGCTTGTACGCCATGTACGAACCGCTATCGAGTTTGAAAAGCATTCAAAAAACAGTAGATGTTCCTTTACTCAGTTGGCCAAAATACAGCCGCACGCTTATTCAAAACGCCATATTAAATCGGCATGCCGAATCTAAAATCGCACAGAGTATTGAACAAATTAGCCCAATTGCCGACGAAGTATCTAGAAATGTTAAACAACAATATGAAGAAAACCCGTACCCAAGATGGCTGCATTTAGGCTACAACACGCCGACTAATTATGGGCGAGCGTTAGAATCAGAATTAGCAGGATTTAGAGCACCCGATTTTTTTAACATGGGTACAGTTAAAGTGCTGGTTGCAGGTGCCGGGACAGGAAGGCATGCTCTTAGGGTTGCGCGATATTTTAGAAATGTTGAGGTAGTTGCAATTGACCTAAGCCGTCAAAGCCTAGCGTACGCTAAACGAATGGCTGAGAAATACGATATTAATAACATACGCTTTTTATGCGCAGACATTCTCAATCTCGACGCACTTGATGAAGATTTCCATGTCATTGAGTGCTCTGGGGTACTGCATCACATGGATAAACCCGAAGCAGGTTTAGAAAAACTGTTAACTATTTTAAAACCTAATGGCTTAATTAAAATTGGGCTTTACAGCTTTGAAGCACGTGAAATTGTGCGTCAAATGCGAGATTTAATTCAACGATATGATTTACCAATCAGCGCTTCAGGCATAAGAACCATGCGCCAAGCTATTTTAGAAGGCAACATGCCTTATGATTTTAAAGGAATCTTAAACAGCCAAGATTTTTACTCGCTCAGCGGCTGTCGTGACTTATTATTTCACGTACAAGAACACCAGTATGAGCCACATGAACTAAAACAAATGATCAATAAAGCACACCTAAGCTTTCTTGGTTTTATACTGCCAGAGCAAGTAAAAAGAAACTACTTGGCCGACTACCCCGAAGATAAACGTTTAATTGACCTAGACTGCTGGCAACAATTTGAAAAGAAACATCCCGACACATTTGCTGGAATGTTTCAGTTTTACGCTCAAAAGCCCAAAGCAAAGCTTTTAAGATAATGTGAAATTAAGACTTAGCACGAGACATAAATTTTTGTGTCTCTGTGTTTACTTTGATTACTTCACCTACGTCGATGTATTCCGGTACTTGAACAACGACTCCCCCTTCAAGAGTAGCCGGCTTGGTTCTCGCGCTAGCCGAGGCTCCCTTGATACCAGGCGAACACTCCACTATTTTCAACTCGATAGATTGTGGCAAGACAATGGCAACCATTACTTCATTGACCATCATCCCCATAATTCCGCCAAGCCCTTCACTTAACCAAGGCAGTTGATCGCCCAACTCCTCTGCTGAAAGCGTATGCTGACTATAGTCTTCGCTGTCCATAAAGGTATGCATGTCACCATCGGCATAAAGGTAAGATACAGTACAGTTACGGTAGTCAGCTAGGTTAATAACATCGTCGCCCTTAAAGGTCATATCTCGCTTACGACCGGATTTAATTTCATTTACGATCATTTTGTACAATGTTGCCGCACCACGTGCGGATGGACTGCTGACAGTGACCGATTTCACAACATACTGCGTGTCATCAACTTCTATGACTTGCCCGCTTTTTATCTCTGGTGCTCTTGGCATTTTTCTTCCTTATACAAAAACTCCCGCAAAGAACGGGAGTTATGAGTCAATTTTGGCTTAATAAAACCAATGTTAACCGTTGACTAAATAGTGAACCCAAATCGATGCGAAATAGCCGAGCATTATCACAGGAGACCATTTTAAATGCCCAAAGAAGGTGTACTTCCCTCTTGCTTGACCCATTAATGCAACGCCAGCTGCAGAGCCAATAGACAACATACTGCCACCGACGCCAGCGGTTAATGTTACTAACAACCACTGATAAAGATCCATTTCTGGCTGCATCGTGAGGACGGCAAACATAACCGGAATGTTATCGATAATGGCCGAAGCAAATCCTACCAATATATTCGCATAGGTTGGCCCTAAATCTATATAAACCAGCTCAGATGCAACGGCTAAGTAACCGATAAACCCTAAACCGCCCACCGATAAAATTACGCCGTAGAAGAAGAATAATGTGTCCCACTCAGACTGAGCAATTTTAGAGAAGACATCAAACTCATATGGATCTACCGCATTGCCCGGTGGGTTTTCCGCACGACGCTGCCAAGAGCGTGAACGGCGGCTTAAGTAATAGCCCAATAATTTCAAATAACCTAAACCGAGCATCATGCCGTATACAGGTGGAAGACCTAGGAAATTATGGAAACTCACCGCGGTAGCAATCGTTACAATAAACAAGGTGATAATCAATAAACCGCCCGGTTTCATTATTCGGCCCGATGCATATTTCAAGGTAGCGGCTTTTCCTGGCGTGCCCGTTGGCAATGCAAAATGCATAATCGCGGCAGGAATAACAAAGTTAACAACCGAAGGAATAAATAACGCGAAGAACTGAATAAATTGTACATTCCCTTTTTGCCATACCATCAACGTGGTGATATCACCAAATGGGCTGAAAGCACCACCTGCGTTGGAAGCCACAACAATATTAATGCAAGCCATAGATACGAATTTTGCGTTGTTTTTGCCAACGGTCATTACAACGGCACACATGATTAAGGCTGTTGTGAGGTTGTCAGCGATTGGCGAAATAAAGAACGCCAATATACCCGTAATCCAAAACAATTGACGATAACTGAAACCACGCTCAATTAACCAGTTTCTTAATGCTTCAAAAACACCCCGCTCCATCATGGCATTAATGTAGGTCATAGCCACTAATAAGAAGAAAAATAACTCGGCATATTCTAAGAAATTATGACGAATGCCTTCTTCTACAACATGGGGAATATTGTTGGTCGAGTACGCTATAGCAATAATGACCCAAATAGCACCGGCCGACACAATAACGGGTTTTGATTTAGGTAAATGCAACTGTTCCTCAAAAATGACGAACATATATGCGACGACAAAAATGCCGATTGCTGCATACCCATAAAAGGAGTGTGTTAAATCTAGGCTTTCACCACTGCTAGAGCCACTGGCAATGGCTAAGGACGGCAAAAGAACACTTGCGATGAGCATCAAAAATGCTTTCATTGGGTTTCTCTCTCATTATCTATTTTCCTAAGTATTCTTAATTCGTTAGAAAACTTAGGAAAACCAGATAGGATCAATAAACAGGGGGCGCATTATCCTACCTTATTTCAATAATGCAATGCTCTAAATCACTGTTCATGCGTAATTTAGAACCAAAAAGGCAAATTTTGTAAAATTAAGGTACCTGACCACCTGCATCAACTAATGCAGCAAGTCTAGCTAACGATGTTTCATCCCCTAAATTGGTGTTTTTGACACCCTTTTGATATTGAAAGCTAAAGACATCAAACCAAGCATCAAGCACGTGAGAACAGCGATGTTCACCAGCCCAATCTAGAGCCATAGCCGCGACTTCCGCTGTAGCTAAGTGGTGTTCTTGAATGGCTTTGCGAACCAAATAGCGTGATCGCTGCGCCGAGTTAAACGACAACATGGGGAAATTCTGTAAATAAGGGCTATTACGAAACATTTTTTTGGCTTCTCGCCAGCTGCCATCAAGCAATATAAACAAAGGGCGCTTAGTTGGGTCTAAATGAAGCGCAGACTCAACAATCGCTCGCCCTTCTTGTGCATACTCCGAAGGAAACACCACCAGCGGCTGCCACTGTGGGTCGTCCAAAACCTCTAGCAGACCCTCTTCTACGTGCGTACGCTGCCATATAAAGGCGAATGTGTCGCTCACAATATCGGCAATCAAACGCCCAGTATTACTAGGTTTGAGTACCTCATCATCATAGTAAAGCAATAAAAACCCCGCGTTTGCAGGCACTTCAGGCTTCAACGCACAAATGCAAAACTGTTCGTCTATCCGGCAAAATAAACAACGGCGCACGCCCGCACCGCGAGCTTTAAATGGTCGAGTGGATCGAGCAATACGTTGATCATACAAAAGGTGAACAGCATGTTTTTTCATGGCGGGCATTATAGTCATTCACAACCATACGGCTACGATTGTTTACTATTTATCTGAGCGTCAGCATTAATGAATCAAATTAAGGTTAAGTTAAGTAAAAGCCGTTTATAACTGGTGCTAATACTGAAATGGCAACTTTAAGGTTTATTAAGATGCAGAATGTCGCACCACTCATTTCTATTCAAAACAAAGATCATGTGGAAAATGCTCATTGGACTCAGAGGGATATAAACATTTTAAAAACCTCAATCGATCTCTACAGAAAGAAAGCCAGCGATTGCGAAAAAGAGAACGCCGCCCTGCGAATGCTACTAACACATTATAAAGAAATGGCTATTGCACCAATAATTTCAACTTCGATCCCATCTTCCCAAGAACACACGTCTCCATTACTTGATGAAGACAAGACCACTAACAGGCGGATCGCAGATTCCAACAATCCATCGGAAACAGCGATACTTAAGAATATAATCAACAAACTTCAAAATCGGCTTCAAATTCTAGAAGGTACTGCATAAAAAGCGGTGCTGAAAGTAGTTTGAGCGAGAGTCAGAACTATGGATGGCGAAGGTTAGCCGCGCATGAATGCACGAATTGCGAACATTCAAATTACTATCACCACACAGGCTGAACAATAATACACAGGTTACCTCAACAGGAGAGATGTACTTCTAGTCTTTAACACTATATAAAAAGCCACTACAGAAGTAAGGGTGGTGATAGAAATTTGAATGGGAATCTGAGCCATGGATGGCGAAGTTTAGCGGCGCTTGGATGCGCGAACAGCGACCATTCAAATTACTATCACCGCACTGACGTTAAAAAATTCACAGATTGCCTCAACAGGAGAGATGCGCTTCTAGTATTTAACACTATAAACAAAGCCACTACAGAAGTAAGGGTGGTGATAGTAATTTGAATGGGAATCTGAGCCATGGATGGCGAAGTTTAGCGGCGCTTGGATGCGCGAACAGCGACCATTCAAATTACTATCACCACACAGGCTGACCAATAATACACAGGTTACCTCAACAGAAGAGATGCGCTTCTAGTATTTAACACTATAAACAAAGCCACCACAGAAGTAAGGGTGGTGATAGAAATTTGAATGGGAATCTGAGCCATGGATGGCGAAGTTTAGCGGCGCCTGGATGCGCGAACAGCGACCATTCAAATTACTATCACCGCACTGACGTTAAAAAATTCACAGATTGCCTCAACAGGAGAGATGCGCTTCGCGGCCCTTCGGGTCGAACTCTTATCGTTCGTAGGCAAACTGCGTTTGCTAGTTTTGCTTTGCAAAACAATCTCACCGGGCGATTTAAGCTGAGTTCGTTATCTGATATTAAGTGGCAGACATTGGGAAGGAGATTTACTGTAAATGGCGCGCCCGGAGAGATGCGCTTCGCGGCCCTTCGGGTCGAACTTTTATCGTTCGTACGCAAACTGCGTTTGCTAGTTTTGCTTTGCAAAACAATCTCACCGGGCGATTTAAGCTGAGTTCGTTATCTGATATTAAGTGGCAGACATTGGGAAGGAGATTTTCTGTAAATGGCGCGCCCGGAGAGATTCGAACTCCCGACCAAGTGGTTCGAAGCCACCTACTCTATCCAGCTGAGCTACGGGCGCGCAGAGATGTTCTGAGTTAGAACGGGGTGCATTGTAATAGGGCTTGCTTTGATAGTCTATAATCTTTCTAAATTATTTCACGCAAGCCACTGATATTTAATGCTTTTCTCTAATTTTTAAGCACTGATGCGATTAAAGCTTTGAGCTGCATTGGTCTTACAGGCTTCTTAAGCAGCTGGTATCCTCGAGCTTTGGTAGCTTGACGCACTTCTTCTGTATAGTCGGCGGTTATAACAATTGCCGGAATATTCCTAAACCAACTTTGATTCCAGCGATCGAGTACATTTAAGCCGGTTTCGCCATGGTCGAGATGATAATCAATCACCACCAAGTCTGGCTTATTCAGAGCAATCAGCTTATTTGCTTCTGCTTCATTCATCGCAGCGTCTACATCGTAGCCCCACTCGCTGACCAAACTTTTCATGCCCTCAACAATGAGTTGTTCATTATCTAAGCACAATATCCTAGCTTCATGGACCGTAGACTCCTCAACGCTAGGCTGGGAAACGGCCACTGATACCGCTTGAGTGACAGGCACAACAACGCTAAAGCGACTGCCTTTGCCAGGCACTGATTCCAATTCAATTCTATGCCCCAATAAATCAGCCATTCGCTTAACAATAGCTAACCCTAGCCCTAAGCCTTTTTCATCTGAGGCAATTTCGGCCACCCTATAAAATTCATCAAAAATAGCTCGGGTTTGGTATTCATTCAAGCCAGGTCCAGTATCAATAATATCAATTCTACATTCGCCCTTTTTGCGACGAACACCCATGACTACTCGGCCGCCATGGCTGTAGTTAATTGCATTGCTGAGAAGGTTTTGCAATATTCGTCTGAGTAATCGCACATCTGATTTAATAAACAAAGAGCTGGGCACAATCGTCAATTCAACTTTCTTCGACTTAGCGATCAAGCTAAAATCAGCCACCAGAGAGTGCTGAAGATCCGATAACGGAATAGTTGTGATGCTAGGTTTAATAACATCCGAGTCTAGCTTTGAAATTTCTAACAATTCATTCAACAGATTTTCAGCCGAATGTAATGACTGCTCTATTTGTTCTGACAAAGCCACCAGCTGGCCCGAAGTATCCACCCGCTGCAACTTAGATTGTAAGCTGGCCGCAAATAATGCAGCCGAATTCAAAGGTTGAACCAAATCGTGTCCGGCTGCGGCTAAGAATCGAGTTTTATTGCGGTTTGCCTTTTCCAGCTCTTTATTAGAGGCCTGCAAAGCTTCAGTTCTTCGATTCACTGTTTCTTCTAAGTATTCATTACTGCGCCTTAACTGATCTTCGATAAGCCGACGAGCGGTAACATCTGTATAAACTGTGATGTAGCCACCTTCATCCATTGGCCGGCCTTCAATTTCTAGATAAGACCCGTCTAATCTTTTTCGCTCATATTTATATGGCGTACCAGACATAAGATGGTTGAGTCGCTTTTGCACCAGCAAATCTGGGTCACCTTCACCGCACTCCCCTATAAAAGCATTGTGATTTAATAGATCTTGCACTGGCCGACCGACCGCCAAAATATCATCTGGATAAGTGAACATACGCTGGTAAGTTTGGTTCCACGCCACAATATTTAGATCGCGATCTACAATGCTAATCCCTTGGTTTATTGACTGCAGCGCTGAGTTCAATAAGTCTCGATTAAATTTTAAAACCTGGGAGGCCTCATCAACAATACTGGTGACATCACGCCAGTTCTGCCCTTCCTTTTGCTCAATTTTTTCGAAGAGTAATCGAGAAGCTGGAGCACCTAATACTGAAGTCAGCATACGTTCCGCTGAATGTAAAAATTCAGGATCTGCAACATCATCTGATAGCAGTCGACCGTTTAAAGGGTTCACATAACTTTCGAATAAGCTGTGTTGTTTTTCTTTGGTTACAAACTTCCCTATCAACAAATGCAAATCACCAATGGTGATATGCCGATCAGAAAAGTTACTGGTTTTGGTGTGGGTAGAGTGAACAAAGCGAGACGCTTGAATTCGGTCTTTTAACGATTCCTTGCCATAGGCTGAACCTAAAAGTAATGCGATGGTATTGAGCGCTAAGCTCCATGCTAATCCATGAACAACCGGATCTAAACCAGTTAACCCAAACAAGGCATGAGGGTTTAATAAATTTAAACTAAAAAACCACTCACTGAATTCAAACGACAATATCCCTGCGCGCGCGAACAAGGGTAACAGCATCGTATAGAACCAAGTTAAAAACCCGATGCTCAAGCC
This sequence comes from Reinekea marina, assembly GCF_030409715.1. Taxonomy (NCBI): domain Bacteria; kingdom Pseudomonadati; phylum Pseudomonadota; class Gammaproteobacteria; order Oceanospirillales; family Saccharospirillaceae; genus Reinekea; species Reinekea marina. Next base: position 1,982,480 of record NZ_JAUFQI010000001.1, on the reverse strand, counting down.
CCAGATAGCACCATTACGGTTTACACCCGACCAGAACAGCCCCAAAACGAGTGCAGGTACAAATTGCGAAGCAGCAGCGAATGAGATAAGCCCAATTGACACTAAACCTTCAAAGGCAACAATCAGGCGGTAATAAAAAAACGCCGCAACAACAATGATCATGATACCAATGCGTCGCAACTGTAAAACACGCCAACCAATATTTTTTGAATCGGCGTTCCACCAGCCCATACGGATCAAAAGTGGCAACAGGATTTCATTCGATAACATTGTGCTCAACGCTACCGTGGCAACAATAACCATGGAAGTAGCCGCGGATAAACCACCAATAAAAGCCAGAACAGCCATATCACTGCGACCCAGCGAAAGCGGTAATTTTAAAATTAAATATTCTAAGTCTATGGCATTAGAGGAAAAGTGCTTTAAGCCGACAATAGTCAAAGGGGCAATCAAAAAGTTGATAGCAAGTAGATATACAGGAAACAACCACCGGGCGCGTTTAATGTCTTGATCGTTTCGGTATTCAACGACGGCTACATGAAATTGTCTAGGTAAGACAAAAATACCAAAAACGCCCAATAACACTTGAGTCATGTAAACATAAGATTGATCGAAACTGCTGCGCATGATGGCGGTTTCTGGCGCGTTTTGCCAATCGTCCCATACTTGACCAAAACCTCCACCTACTTGGCTAACGGCCCAATAGGCCACAACGATAAAGGCAACCAGTTTAACAATCGATTCGAATGCGATGGCGAGCATCATGCCGGGATGATGTTCAGAAGTATCTAAATGCCGAGTACCAAATAGAATGGCAAAACCACCCATGGCAATAGAAACGATGATGGCAGAATCACTTAACCAAGAGTCGGTTTGAAAATCGATTCCGGTTACTAAATTAAAACTCGTTGATACAGCTTTTAACTGCAACGATACATAAGGAATGATTCCGATTAAACAAATGGTAGCGGCTAACATCGACACCATTCGGCTATGGCCATAACGACTGGCGATAAAATCTGAAATTGTTGTTACGTTCTCTTGTTTGGCCACTCGAATTAATTTACGCCAAAATGCCATGCCAAACGCAAACAGTAAAATGGTGCCAATATGAGATGGAGAGAAAAACCAACCGGCTTCTGAAAACTGCAATGTTGCACCGTAGAAAGTCCAACTGGTACAAAAAATAGTTAGAGAAAGGCCGTACACCCAAGAGTGCCAACGATCTGCAATCGGGTATTTGTCGCCTAGCAATGCGATCCCAAAAAGGATCGCAATGTAAAGCAAGGAAATGAACGTAATAAACGCTAAATTAAACATAAATACTAAGTAGGCTCGAAAGAACCTACTAGATTGTTGTTTTTAGTTGTAGTTTTCAAGCAAATATTGACGATATTCGTTTCTAATATCGACTTTCTTAAGTTTCCCAGTACCAGTATGCGGTAATTCATCCACCACAATGATTGCATCGGGCAGCCACCATTTCGCAACTTTTTCCGTCAATACGCGCTTAAGATCATCTTCATTATAATCTTCACCCTCGCGCAGTGTGACCAACATGATCGGGCGTTCATCCCACTTCTCATGCGCCGCACCAATGACGCACGCTTCGTTTACGGCTGGGTAATTTAATGCGGCATTTTCAAGTTCAACGGAGCTAATCCATTCGCCGCCAGATTTAATAACGTCTTTACTTCGGTCGACGACGCGTAGATAACCTTCTGGGTTGATCACCGCAACATCGCCTGTTTCAAACCAGCCATCTACGAAGCTATTACTGCCTTCACTCTTGTAATATGAGCTAAGTACCCAAGGGCCGCGAACACGTAAATCACCCCGAGTAACACCGTCGTGTGGTAAAGGATTACCATTGGCATCAAATATTTCTATTTCAACACCGAATATGGGTTTCCCTGCTGAAGATTGTAATTCATAGCACTCCTCTGCAGATAGATCAGACATCTCTGGCGTTAGAATAGCCCCGGTAGCCAGTGGACTTGTTTCGGTCATTCCCCAAATACCCATCCAATACACATCGTATTTTTCAGCAAAGGTTTTAACCAAAGCTTTTGGAGATGCAGCACCACCAACGCCAACAAGCTTTAAACTTTCTATCGTTTTACCAGTGGCTTGCAAATAATTATGCAGCGTCAACCAAACGGTAGGCACCGCATAAGATTTATTCACCTGCTCTTCTTCAATTAAACGATGAATATTCTCGCCCGATAATGCACAACCCGGTAACACTAGTTTTGCACCATAAAGCGGCGCAGAAAATGGAATTCCCCAGGCCACCACGTGATACATAGGCACGATAGGCATGGCCACTGTCCACTCATCGAAATTCAAAAAGTGACTGCCACCCCCCATCATAGCGTGCAAAACAGTTGAACCCTGCTCATACATGACGCCTTTCGGGTTGCCGGTTGTTCCACTGGTATAGCAAAGACCACATGGATGTTTGCTGTCTAAACGTGGCCATTCATAGGTTTCAGATTGAGCTTTGATAAGGGTTTCATAATTTTGAAGTTTAAAGACAGAAGACTCAGGCATTTTATCTTCATCGCATAAGATAATTACACCTCGAACCGTCGGAATTTTTCCCGCCAGCGCTTCAATCTGAGGTAAAAACTCAGGATCAATAAAGAGATAAGAGTCTTCGGCGTGATTAATGATGTATTCCAGTTGCTCTACAAACAAACGAGCGTTTAGCGTATGAACCACACCGCCCATGCCCGAAATGCCATAATAAAGTTCGAAATGACGGTAGTGATTGACGGCTAAAGTGGCAACATGATCACCCTTTTTAACGCTCAGAGATTTTAGACAGTTCGCCACCTGAGCGGCTCGTTTGTAAGAATCAGCGTAGGTATAGCGGTGCATACTCCCGTCTGGCAGGGCCGATACCACTTCTTTTTCAGGGTACCGCAACGCTGCACTTTTTAGAATATCAATTGTATTTAACGGAAAATCCATCATATGGTTAGCCACACCGCTCTCCTGTTATCATTTTTGTATATTAGCAATAGTACAGCGTGGCTTAAAAAGAGCTATCGGACAATTGTATGAGGGAGGAGGTTTTTTCAAGCTGCGGGCTGCGGGCTGCGGGCTGCGGGCTGCGGGCTGCGGGCTGCGGGCTGCGGGCTGCGGGCTGCGGGCTGCGGGTAAAATAAAAGCCTTGGAAGAAATCGCAAGGCTTTTTAGGAGAATTAGCTTCAATACACATTAGTTTTTTGATTTTAAACTCGCAGCTTGCAGCTTGAAGCTTAAAAGAGTCTAAAAGACTTTTATTCCCATAAGCTTTCTAGCTACGTTCTAAACAAATAGCCGTACCTTCACCGCCGCCAATACATAAAGCCGCCATGCCTTTGCTTTTACCTAGGCGGATCATATTGTGCAGTAATGTCACCATGATTCGCGCTCCAGAACACCCTAAAGGGTGACCTAAGGCCGTCGCGCCACCATTAATATTGGTAATAGCGTGATCTAAGCCTACATCTTGCATTCCCAGCATCGTCACCATGGCAAAAGCTTCATTAATTTCCGCTAGCTCGACATCTGCAGCATTCCAATTCGCTTTATCAAGTGCCTTTTTCATTGCGCCTATGGGTGCACAAGTAAATTCACTCGGTGCCTGAGCATGGCTTGCGTAGCTCCGGATAGTAGCCAGTGGCTTTAAGCCAAGTTCGGCTGCTTTTTCAGCTGACATTAACACAAGCGCAGCAGCACCATCACTGATTGAACTGGCATTTGCCGCGGTAATAGTGCCCTCTTTTGCAAAAGCTGGACGCAAATTAGGGATTTTTTCTGGCTTGGCTTGCCCAGGTTGCTCATCAACGCTCACAACTACATCGCCACGTCTATTTTTAACCGTGACAGGTGTAATTTCTGCTTCAAAATAGCCTTCTTTGATGGCGTTATTTGCACGATTTAAACTTTCAACAGCAAAATTATCCATTTGCTCACGACTGATACTTCGCTCATCAGCGGTTCGCTGTGCGTGGCTGCCCATAGCTTTGCCGTCGTAAGCATCTTCAAGACCATCTAAAAACATGTGGTCATAAACAGATTGATGACCCATACGCATGCCTGCTCGCGCTTTGTCCATCAAGTAAGGCGCATTCGACATAGACTCCATACCGCCAGCAATACCAGCCTGAACCGATCCAGCTTTAATTTGGTCTGCCAACATCATGACAGTTTTCATGCCTGAGCCACATACTTTGTTTACTGTTGAGCATGGCACGCCCTTGTCTAAGCCTGCACCTAAGGCAGCTTGGCGCGCAGGTGCCTGCTTAAGACCCGCCGGTAACACGCAACCCATATAGACTTCTTCTATGGCGCCTTTAGCTTGCTCTACTTCAGATAAACAACCTTGAATGGCAGCTGCGCCTAAATCGGTCGCGGCAACATCTTTAAAAACGCCTTGAAAACCGCCCATTGCAGTTCGTTTTGCTGCAACAATCACCACGTCAGTCATAAATTATCCTTACTTTTTTGTTTTAGTTCGTTTCTCGGCTACAGGCGTAAAGCGGCATCAATTTCTAAGGTCCGGCCTGAGTAGTAGTCGTTTTCGAGAATAAATACAGCGCCTTGTGCAATATGCACAGGTTGACCCCAATCGCCCAACGGAACCATTTTGCCAACACGCTCTTTGGCCTCTGGTTTCATAGCGTTGGTCATTTCGGTTGCAATAAATCCTGGTGCAATATCAGCAACGCGAATACCATAACGCGCTAATTCTTTTGCCCAGGTGACACTCATTGCCGTAACACCTGCCTTGGCAGCACTGTAATTGGTTTGACCAATATTGCCGGCTTTGGCAATTGAACTGATATTTATGACTACACCTTTAGTTTCGGTTTCTAGCATCCAAGCGGCGGCTTCACGACCACACAGGAAAACACCGGTCAGGTTTACATCAATTACCGATTGCCACTGAGACAGAGGCATTTTTGTAAGCTGCCCATCACGTTGTTTAACGAGTAACCCGTCTCTTAAAATGCCGGCATTGTTAATTAGACCGTTAATTTCTTTATGATCACGTTTCATTGATTCAAACATTGACTCAACTGAAGCTTCATCGGCAACATTGGCAACATAACCATAAGCTTTGCCACTTTCGGACAACTTTGAAACGGCCTGTTCAACCGCTTCTGGATCAATATCGACAATCGATACGACTGCGCCTTTCGCCATTATGTGCTCAGCCATTGTAAAGCCTAACCCACGTGCAGCACCGGTAATCACTATATGTTTATTTGCTATATCCATTTTTGCCTCAATCGAATTTTTATAATCAGCAAACAGCCTATCACAACAAAATTTAGGTTCTATCGTGCTTTTGAATGGCCATTAATTGCGTCAAAGAGTGCATGAAACAATTTGCTGATTCAATAAGTGCAGCTAAATAGAGACTATTAATCAGTGGAATCTTTAATGAACATCACTGCCAGCCCAATCTATCAAACCACTGGGCCCACTGGCTGTTTTTATCGGTTTCAAGTGATATAGGTAGACCGGTACTTGGGTGTATGAACTCAATCCGTACGGCTCGCAATGCCAATGAATTCATATTTAGGTGCTCAAAGGCAGCCTGGTTATTGTGTCGGCAACCATACTTAGAATCACCGATTATAGGGAATCGTTCATGCTTGAGGTGTCGCCGAATTTGATGCTTTCGCCCTGTAATTGGTGAACATTCCACCAACGAATATCGCCCTTGAGGGTACCGGCCAACGTTTATGTTTACACTAGAAATGCCAATACGTTTAAAATGGGTTATTGCCGTTTGCGCTTCTCGATCTTTAGAGGCGTGTTTATCGGCAATTTTATCGAGTTCTTCGGTAAGCTCGTGATTAACAATAAAATGTTCCGGTGTGAAGCCTCTGGTGATGGCCCAATAGGTTTTTTTAACGCCTCGTTCAGCAAATTGAGCGGCGAGTAATTTCGCGACATTATCTTTTTTCGCAATAACGACCAAGCCACTTGTAGGCCTATCTAACCGATGTATCGTGTGCACTTTCGCACCATTTAGATAAGTTTTCACTCGGCTGGCCAATGTGTCTTTTTCTCGTTTATCGAGCCAAGACGGATGCATTAACAACCCTGCCGGTTTATCAACCACCAAAAGATCTTCGTCTTCAAAGACTATGTCTAAATTATTCATTCCCTAGATCATTCTCGTCTTCATAGACGATTTCAGTGGTCGTCACTTCTCCACACTTTGCACACTCGCCATCAATAAATATACGTTCCATGAATTCATATTCAACCGGATTAACCATACCCAGGTCGACTTCTTGGCACTTATTGCACCACGTGTTTTGAAGTAAATCTTGCTGCTCTTCAGGGTCTCTAGAGAAAAAATCGCGTGCGATGCGTTCACTGGTATCAGACATTCGAGTTCTCAGTACAATTAAAATATACCGCTAATTTTATCATGCATAAACGAGTAAAGCCCAGTTAACTATCCTTAGTTAACTGGGCTTTTGTGGCATCCTTGCCTATGTCATTCCTTTGACTAACCTTGATCCTTCAAGGTTGCTTTCCTTGGCATTACTGTCCTTCTGTATTCTAAAACTGATTCACCTTGATTAGCTGACCTTGATCGCCGCTCGATTTTTTTCTAACGTGGCCGGACCAATACCCTTAACGTTTAAAAGATCATCAATGGTTTCAAACGGACCATTAGCTTCTCGATACTCAACAATAGCCTGTGCCTTTTTAAGCCCGATACTTTTTAAAAGGTCTGAGATTTTTTCGGCGCTGTCTAAATTAATATCAACAAACAATACAACTTCTTCCGCAGCACTGGATGCTGTTGTAGATTCTGCAAACACCATACTAGGTGCGATAGCAGAGAGAACAATAACAAACATTAACGCTAGCTTTTTCATATCAATTTTCCTTTTGATTAAATTTAACTTTAGCCGCCTTCCTGGCAGGCCATCCTTTCGGCGAGAAACAGATTAGTAAACTAGCAATCACCGTTCAATATAAATAGTTAAAGCATAGTTATACGCTACCTAAGGTATTACTAGAATGTACCTTTACCCTAAATTCGACACTTTGCCGCTGGATATCAATCCCTATTTTTGCGACCATACGCTTTTATTTTTAGAGTATTGCCTTAATGAATTTCCCTTCTTTTGTATCTTTCGAAGTGACCGATGTTGAACACGGCTACCCTTATGCGATTGCGTGGTCTCTACCCGATGGCCAATACAAAAGCGTGCTAGTAAAGCCTGAACCTGAATGGCTAATAGATTGGGAAGCCGGAAACCTACCGATAGACGCGCCTTCAATGCAGGACGTCATAGATAAAGGCGAAACCGTTGTCGACATTCTAAAAGAATGGGACTTAGACTTCGAAGATGGCGAAATTTACTGCCAAGACCCTATTTTAGCCCAATATTGCTTCGACCTATTGTTCGAAGCCTACGACAAAGAGTGCGATTTCGACATAATCAGCGAATACGACCTCTACAAGCACCTAGACTCTTTTGACGTAGACGATCAACGCCGCTGGATAATGGACACTGAAGGCCTAAGCGCAAACCTGTGCGAAGACGTAGTTAGAACCATGCTGTTCCTAAACGCTCGATTAGAAAGCAGCCACCAAGAAGAGGATGAGCACGAGTAATTACTTCTCACCCGCGGCAATTGCCATGACTTTTGCATAGGGCCTTCTGTGTTTAGTGGCCATGGTCGGTTTTTGAATACTGCGGCTTGGTGTTTTCGGAGGCGGTGGTCACCTTCAATTACTGCTGCGTTTCCTTTGGTGCCAGTAGTCGCCTCAGGTGTCAGTGGTCGCCTTGAGGGAGTGGATGGCTTGAGCGGTCGCTGTTCGCGCATCCTGCGCCGCTTAGCTTCGCCATCCATGGCTCAGATACCCGCTCAACCCACCCACACCCTCAAGGCTTAATAGGTTGGCACTTTCATATCCAATGTTGCGTAGGAGCGATCGAAGCCTGCGGAGACGCGACCTTTTAAGGTGATGCAATGTGTTTGTCTCGCTAGCAGCTTGCAGCTATAAACTTGCAGCTCAATGGTCATCTTTTGACCTTACCCGCAGCTCGCAGCCCTAAACCTATTTCAAAAGCCATAAACCAAAAAACCCAGCACTAGGCTGGGTTCTTGGGTTTATTTGGCGCTTGACGATGACCTACTCTCACATGGGGAAACCCCACACTACCATCGGCGATACGTCGTTTCACTGCTGAGTTCGGTATGGGATCAGGTGGTTCCAACGCTCTATGGTCGTCAAGCAAACTGGTTGTGTAACTCGTGGTGGTATATGCGCTACCACGCTTTACGCAATTGGGTACTAGAAGGATTCTCTCTTTCTTAGCCGCTAAGCTGAGAAAGTTCTTATATATACAGATGTCTTCAAACGTTAGCTATCAACAATCAAAACTCTTTTGGCGTTATATGGCCAAGCCGCACGGGCAATTAGTACAGGTTAGCTCAACGCCTCACAACGCTTACACACCCTGCCTATCAACCAGTTAGTCTTACTGGGCCCTTCAGGAGACTTAAAGTCTCAGGGAAAACTTATCTTGAAGGGGGCTTCCCGCTTAGATGCTTTCAGCGGTTATCCCGTCCGAACGTAGCTACCGGGCAATGCCATTGGCATGACAACCCGAACACCAGCGGTTCGTCCACTCCGGTCCTCTCGTACTAGGAGCAGCTCTTCTCAATTTTCCAACGTCCACGGCAGATAGGGACCGAACTGTCTCACGACGTTCTAAACCCAGCTCGCGTACCACTTTAAATGGCGAACAGCCATACCCTTGGGACCGGCTTCAGCCCCAGGATGTGATGAGCCGACATCGAGGTGCCAAACACCGCCGTCGATGTGAACTCTTGGGCGGTATCAGCCTGTTATCCCCGGAGTACCTTTTATCCGTTGAGCGATGGCCCTTCCATACAGAACCACCGGATCACTATGACCTACTTTCGTACCTGCTCGACCTGTCCGTCTCGCAGTCAAGCGCGCTTTTGCCATTATACTAACCGCATGATTTCCGACCATGCTTAGCGCACCTTCGTACTCCTCCGTTACTCTTTGGGAGGAGACCGCCCCAGTCAAACTACCCACCACACACGGTCCGCAACCTCGTTTCGAGGCCTGCGTTAGAACCTCAAATGTATCAGGGTGGTATTTCAAGGTTGGCTCCACAACAACTAGCGTCGCTGCTTCAAAGCCTCCCACCTATCCTACACAAATACATTCAAAGTCCAGTGTGAAGCTATAGTAAAGGTTCACGGGGTCTTTCCGTCTAGCCGCGGATACACTGCATCTTAACAGCGATTTCAATTTCACTGAGTCTCGGGTGGAGACAGCGCCCCCATCGTTACACCATTCGTGCAGGTCGGAACTTACCCGACAAGGAATTTCGCTACCTTAGGACCGTTATAGTTACGGCCGCCGTTTACCGGGGCTTCGATCAAGAGCTTCGCTTACGCTAACCCCATCAATTAACCTTCCGGCACCGGGCAGGTGTCACACCCTATACGTCCACTTTCGTGTTTGCAGAGTGCTGTGTTTTAAGTAAACAGTCGCAGGGGCCTGGTATCTTCGACTGCCAGTAGCTCAGAGAGTAAATCTCGTCACCGCCAGCAGCGTGCCTTCTCCCGAAGTTACGGCACCATTTTGCCTAGTTCCTTCACCCGAGTTCTCTCAAGCGCCTTGGTATTCTCTACCTGATCACCTGTGTCGGTTTAGAGTACGGTTTCAGTGTAGCTGGAGCTTAGAGGCTTTTCCTGGAAGTATGGCATCAATCACTTCGGTCTCCGTAGAGACACCGTCATCACGTCTCAGCCTTCACGAGTGTCCGGATTTACCTAAACACTCAGCCTACACGCTTGAACCACGACAACCAACGCGTGGATGACCTAGCCTGCTCCGTCCCCCCTTCGCACTACACTCAAGTACGGGAATATTAACCCGTTTCCCATCGACTACGCTTCTCAGC